>NZ_JASKLT010000001.1:900883-1506068 GCF_030124405.1 Sinorhizobium sp. 7-81
TGGCCGTCAGGTCGAGCGCCGTGTCTTCGCGCGAGATCTTCACCGGTTCGAGCGCGTGCGCGACGCCGCCGGCAAAGCCGATGGCGAACACGGCGAATGCGACCAGAAACGCCGCCAGCTTTGCGGCTGGTCGCGCGAACGGCTTAGAGGTCAGGGGCATCAAAGGGGCATATTCCTGTTCGGTACGGCGTCTGCGGACAGGAGGGAAAACATCAGATGATCCCGCCACTGCCCGTTTATCTTCAAGTACTGTCTCAAATAGCCTTCACGCTCAAAGCCGGCCTTTTCAAGGAGCCGGATGCTCCGCGCGTTCTCTGGAATACAGGCTGCTTCAATACGGTGCAACTCGAGGGTCGAAAAGATGTAGGGGATCGTCAGCTTCAGCGCCTCGTACATATGACCCTGGCCGGCATATTTCTGTCCCATCCAGTAGCCGATCATGCAGTTCTGGGCCGCGCCTCGTCGGATGTGTCCGATGGTAAGGCCGCCAAGGAGTATTTCGTCCGGCTTGTGGAAAAGAAACAAGGGAACGGCCTGGCCGGAGGCATATTCCTGTTCATTGCGAATGACGCGGCTGCGAAACGCGCTCTCGGTCATTTCGTCGGCACGCCAGGTGGGTTCCCACGGCTCCAGGAAAGCGCGGCTCTCGCTGCGCAACTGATACCATTGGCGATAATCGGCATAACGGGGGAGGCGAAGCAGATAGTTCCGGTTGGCGATCTCGATCGACTCGGGCTGCCGCGACAGAAACCGAAAAACCGATCGTGCCATATATACCTCCGGGCCAGGATCGCGGGCGGGGGCGGCGGCGAAAGCCGTCTGGATTTTCCTCGCCCGTCCCAGCCACTATGCTTGACGGAAGGAATTATCTCCCGTCAACGGCGCCGCCGTTCCAACCTTCCGGTGGCGCCGCCACACTGTGAACGTTGCACAACTTCGCGCCTGAATCGAATCCGATTTTCAGAAATTGTTCAAGAAAAACACTCCGGTTCCGCCGTGTTGAGTTCCGCGGCAGACCCGGTCAGATCGCCATGGCGTGCGCCTCAGCGGCCTTCATGTTCAGAGACGACAGAATGTCGCTCATGGGAGCAAGCTGTTCAAGCGGGCCGATCGCCGACAGCGTCGGGACCGTATCGAAGAACAGGCGGCCGGCGAGGTCGGTCAGGCGCTCTATGGTGATGCCGGACAGCCGTTCCATCAGTTCCTCGTTGGGAATGGGGCGGCCATAGAGCATCATCTGGCGGGCGATCTGTCCGGCCCGCGCAGCAGGGCTTTCCTGTCCCATGAGCAATTGCGCGCGGATCTGCGCGCGGGCGCGCTCGATTTCCTGCTGCTCGATGCTCATCGATGATTTGCGCAGTTCGTCGACGATCACCGGCATCAGTTCCGGCAGGTTTTCCCCGCCCGTGGCAGCATGGACGCCGAAGATACCGGTGTCGGAGAAGCCCCAGTGGAAGGCATAGACGGAATAACAGAGGCCCCGGTGCTCGCGCACTTCCTGGAAGAGGCGCGAAGACATGCCTCCGCCGAGAATATTGGCAAGGATCTGCGAACAGTAGAAGTCGCGCGCGTGGTAGGCTTTCCCCTCGAAGCCGAGCAGGATCTGCGCATCCATAAGATCGCGGCTCTCGCGACTGTCGCCGCCGGTGTAGAGCGCCGTGTCGAGAACGGGAGAGGAATGCGGCTCGCGCGGCAGCGCAGAAAAGCGTCTTTCCACCTCGCGCACGAAGGAATCGTGCTCGACCGCGCCGGCCGCCACGATGAAGATTCGGTCGGTCGTATAGTTGCGGCCGAGGTAATGGCGAATCTGGTCGGCCGAGAAGGACATGACGGTTTCCGGCGTGCCGAGGATCGGGCGGCCAACCGTCTGGTCGCGGTAGGCGGTCTCGGCGAAACGGTCGAAGACGACGTCATCCGGGGTGTCGTCCGCCGCGCCGATTTCCTGCAGGATGACGTGTTTCTCGCGCCTGAGTTCCTCGTCTTCGAAGGTAGATTCCGTCAGGATATCGGCGAGGATGTCGACAGCCAGCGGCACATGGTCCTTGAGCACGCGGGCGTAGTACGAGGTCGTTTCGGTGGAGGTGGCGGCGTTGAGTTCGCCGCCGACATTCTCGATCTCCTCGGCGATCTGGCGGGCGCTGCGCCGCCGGGTCCCCTTGAAAGCCATGTGCTCCAGCAGGTGCGCTATGCCGTGTTCATCCACGGTTTCGTTGCGCGAACCGGACTTGATCCAGACGCCGAGCGCCACGCTTTCGAGATGCGGCATCCGCTCGGTCACCACCGTCAGCCCGGATGGTAGCCGGGTGCACTTAACTTTCATCATACGTTTCTTCTCGTTCTAATCCCGAACGCGGGTACGCTCGCCGATGAAGGTTTCGACGTTCTTAAGCTCCGGATCCAGGATATCGAAACGCTCCGCCCTATTCATGAGATCAGCAAGCCACGTCGGGAGCGCGGGGTCAATACCACTTGCCGATTTTACTGCGTCGGGGAATTTTGCCGGATGGGCCGTCGCAAGTGTGACCATCGGCGCAGAAGATTTCTCGTTTTTGCCCGCCACGAATACGCCGATTGCTGTATGCGGATCAAGGAGATAGCCGCTTTCCTCGAAGGTCCTGAGGATCGTCTTCGTCACTTCTTTTTCCGAGGCGCGGCCCGCGCGGAATTCCTTGCGGATTTTTTTCACGGCACTGTCGCCGATCGCGAAGGAACCGGATTGCTTGAGGCCTGCCATCGCCGCACGCACCTTGGCCGGGTCGCGATCGTAAGCCTCGAACAACAGTCTTTCGAAGTTGGAAGAGATCTGGATGTCCATCGAGGGCGACGTCGTCGCCTTGACCTCGCGCATTTCGTAGCGACCGGTTTTCAGCGTGCGCGCGAGAATGTCATTCTCGTTGGTCGCGATGATCAGCTTGTCGATCGGCAAGCCCATGCGCTTGGCCACGTAGCCTGCGAAGATATCGCCGAAATTGCCGGTTGGAACCGTAAAGGAAATCTTCCGGTCGGGACCGCCGAGCGAGACCGCGGCGGTGAAATAGTAGACGATCTGGGCCATGATGCGGGCCCAGTTGATCGAGTTGACGCCCGAGAGCTTGACGCCGTCGCGGAAGCTCTCATCGTTGAACATCGCTTTGACGAGGTTCTGGCAATCGTCGAAATTTCCCTTGACCGCGATCGCATGCACGTTCGAGGCCGTGGATGTCGTCATCTGCCTTTGCTGCACCGGCGACACCTTGTCGTGCGGGAAGAGAATGAAGATGTCGGTGCGCTCCCTGCCGGCGAAGGCGTCGATCGCCGCGCCACCGGTGTCGCCCGAAGTCGCGCCGACGATGGTCGCGCGTTCACCGCGTTCTGCGAGCACGTGGTCCATCAGGCGGGCGAGCAGCTGCATCGCCACATCCTTGAAGGCCAGCGTCGAGCCGTGGAAAAGCTCCAGCACGAAGGCATTCGGTCCGGTCTGGACGAGCGGCACGACCGCCGGATGCCTGAAGGTGGCATAGGCCTCGTCGATCATCTCGCGAAACTTGGCGGTCGGGATTTCGCCGTTGGTAAAGGGTTCGAGCACGGCAAAGGCGATTTCCTGATAGGACTTGCCGCGCAGCGCCCGTATTTCCTTTTTCGAGAGCGTCGGCCATTCCTTCGGGAGATAGAGCCCGCCGTCGCGCGCGAGCCCTGCGAGAAGGGCGTCGCAAAAACCGAGAGGCGCCGCTTCTCCCCGTGTCGAAATATACTTCACCATCTTCTTTCCTTCGTCATCGTTCCGCGAGAGTGCGACCGTATGAAAGGTCCGCCCACCCCGGCCGCCTTTTTGCGTCAATCCCCGGCAAAACACCTTGTCAATCTTGTCACCATGGCAATTTCCGGCTGGTCGTGCTCCCCGGAATTTTCTGCGCGGGACGGCTGACTGGATCGATTTTTCAAAACGCCGCTGCTATAGACGATGCCCGTGGGCCGTGAAAGGCCTTCGGCCGATCCTTTTCGGTCTACAGCGCCACGCGTCTTAATCAGACGCGCAAAGGACGCTGTAGCACTTTGAATTGCTGCATGTTTTCATCCTTAAGTCGGCTACGATTTAAGGAACCATGCAGAAGGGCGTGGTGGGGCAAGGATGCGATTATCCGCTCCCGTCCCGCTCTAACCTATTGGAATCGATCACGATGATTTTGGATTGATTCAGTCCAAAATCATCGTGATCTGGTGTTTAACCGGGTTCAGCAGAGGTTGTGCAACGTGTTTGGCAAAATATCTCGCCGTCTTCTCGCCGTGTCTCTTCTTGCAGTGCTCGCCGGCTGCAACCAGACGCAAACGGGCGGCGCCATCGAATCTGGCGGCAGTGCGGCCGCCGCGACGCCGGCGGTAATACAGGCCGCTTGTCCTCAGGTCACCCTTCGGGACGGGACCTCCAGCTACCGCACCTATGCGAAGGGCGCGAAAGACGATCCGACCAAGATCGTCTATCAAGCGTCACTTGCCGACACGACGCGCCAATGCGTGCAGAGTGCAGATGCGCTCAAGGTGACGGTGGTGGTGCAGGGGCGTGTCGCGGCAGGTCCCGCCGGCGGACCCGGCAAGCTGACAATGCCGATCCGCGTTGCCGCGACGGACGGCGAAAAGACGCTTTATTCCGAACTCACCCAACATCCGGTCGAGATCCCGCAGGGAAGTGCCTCGACCCAATTCGTTTTCACCAAGGCCGACGTCACGCTTCCCGCTGGTGCGGGCGCCGAAGCCAAGATTTTCGTCGGCTTCGACGAGGGGCCGATCCGGACGCAGTGAGGCCAGCGGACGGGATATCCCGCAACACGCAAAAAAAACGCCGGGGCATGCCCCGGCGTGTCCGTCGCCGTCCGCTTATTCTGCGGCGACGCTCTGGCCGGCTTCCCATTTGTAGAGCGAGAAGCTCGGCGAGGTGAGATCGCCGGTTTCGCCGTAGGTTAGCTTGCCAATGACGGTGTCGATCCCGTCGCCGGACTTGATTGCCGCCGCGACTGCGTTCGGGTCCTCGGCGGAGCCCGCCTTTTCGATGCCGGCCTTGAGGACCTGCACGGCGGCATAGGCATTGAGCGTGAAGGCTTCGGCAGGAATGTTCTTGGCCTTGAGAGCTTCGATCACGGGGGCAGCCTCCGGGTTGCGGGTCGCGTCGCTCGCGTTGGTGTAGATCGTGCCGCTGGCCGCTTCGCCGCCGATCGCCCAGAACTCGGTGTTGGAGAGGCCGTCGCCGCCGATGAGCTGCGCTTTGACGCCCTGGTCGTGCATCTGGCGCACGAGCAGGCCCCCTTCAGCGTGATAGCCGCCGAAATAGACGACATCGACATTTTCGGCCTTGAGGCGCGTGACAATGGCGCCGAAGTCCTTTTCACCGGGAGTCAGACCCTCGTAGACGACTTCGGTGATACCGCCCGCGTTGATCGCAGCCTTGAACCCGTCGGCAAGTCCCTTGCCGTAGGCGGCCTTGTCGTGCAGCACGGCGACGCGCTTGTCCTTGAAGTTCTTGACGACATAGTCGGCGGCGACGACCGCCTGCTGGTCATCGCGCCCGCAGGTGCGCAGCACGTTCCATAGCCCGCGGGTCGTGAGGTCCGGCGTGGTCGCCGTCGGCGTGACCATCAGGATGCCGTTTTCCGCGAGCACGTCGGACGCCGGCATCGAGGTGCCGGAGGTTACCGGGCCGACGACATAGCGCAGACCTTCGCCGGCAAGCTGGTTCGCAACGGATACGGCTTGCTTGGGTTCGCCGCCGTCATCGACGGTCTTGACGACGATCTTTTCGCCATTGATGCCGCCGGCATTGTTGATGGCCTCAACTGCGGCTTCGGCGCCGTTCTTGACCTGCTCGCCGAAGGCGGCGACCGGGCCCGTGAGCGGGGTGATCACGCCAATCGTGATATCGGCATGGGCAAGCGGTGCGAACGCGACACCGGCCGCCAAAGTCAAACCGGTCAATATCGAAAGACGCATGGTGTCTCCTCCTTGGAAAATAACGCTTATGGACTGCTTGATGTAAGCCCTTGGGCGCTGCGCGAAAACCATGATTTTCGAAGGAAGGTCATGCGCAATCAATGCGGCACGGCGTCCTCGCGCGCCGAAAGGGACGCGCCCCATTGCAACCCGCGGGATTTTCCGTCCCGGCAGCAGCCGGGGCGAAAAAGATTGAGCCGATCGCGCCACTGCATGTTTCCTTAAATCGTAGTCGATTGGATAAAAAATGTGCAGCAATTCAAAGTGCTACAACGTTCTTGCTCGTCTGATAAGACGCGCGGTGCTGTAGCATGACGGTCAAGCGGTCATGGACTCCGACCATTCGGCGAGCGCTGCGATCACGCCGGGCAAGACCGCCATGCGGGAAATCACCGTCTCGGCGCCGGCTTCCGTCAACTTGTCCGCATGCGACGGATAGGTATGGGCGCCGCCGGTGAAGCCGACGACGCGCATCCCTGCGGCGCGGGCGCCATGGATGCCGTGCACCGAATCCTCGATGACGAGGACGCGCGAAGGATCAATTCCGAATTGGGCGGCGCCATGCAGGAAGATGTCCGGCTTCGGCTTGACGCGGTCGGCGCCGAGATCACGCGCGGAATAGATATGCTTGCCGAAATGGTCCCTGATACCGACCTTGCCAAGCATTATGGCAAGGCGCTCGGAGGTGGAGTTGGAGCAGACGCAATGCGGCAGTGTCAGTTGCATAAGCGCCAGCTTGACGCCGTCGATGATCTTGACGTCGCGGGCGAGCCGCTTGTCGAGAATCGTGTCGACCTTGTCGATCAGCGATGCCGACAGGGGAATGCTCGCTTCCTTCTCGATTGCGAGCAGCGTGTTGCGCCAGGTCATGCCGGCGAAGCGCTCGGCCATTTCCTCGACGCTGATCGGATAACCCGCTTCCGTCAGCAATCCGGCCTCGACTTCCGAGGCGATGATTTCCGAGTCGACGAGAACGCCGTCGCAGTCGAAGATAATGAGATCGATACCGGTCATTTGGGAGTCAGTTCCTTGGGAGAAAAAGGCGCCACTGGCAGGGGAGGAGTCTGGATCGCCATGAACGCGACAGCAGGCAGAGCTTTATACGATGGCGGCCCAAAGCTCAACCTTTGGAAATCGCCGGAAGAGTACCCGGGCTTCCTCGACAGCGTCGGAATGCGCCTCTATCTGTAGCGCATGAACAAGGAACGCGACGACACGCTTGCGAGCCGCATCAGCCGCGTGCTTGCCGAAAGGATCATCTCCGGAGTGCTGCCGCCGGGCGAGCGGCTGCGGCAGGATCATGTTGCCGAGGAGTTCGGCGCCAGCCACGTTCCTGTGCGCGAGGCCTTTCGCCGGCTTGAAGCGCAGGGGCTCGCGGTCAGCGAACCGCGCCGCGGCGTGCGCGTCGCCGCTTTCGACCTCAAGGAAGTGCGCGAAGTGGCAGAGATGCGGGCCGTCCTGGAGGTTTTGGCACTACGCCACGCTGTGCCGCACCTGACGCCAGCGATCCTCGATCGGGCCGAGGCGGCAACGGTTGCGGCCGACCGTTCCCGGGACGTGCGCTCCTGGGAGGCGGCGAACCGCGCCTTCCACCGGATAATTCTCGAGCCTTGTGGCATGCCGCGCTTGCTCGCGGCGATCGACGATCTTCATGCTGCAAGTGCCCGGTTTCTTTTCTCGGCTTGGCGTTCGAGTTGGGAAGCCCGCACCGACCACGATCATCGCGCCATCCTGGCGGCTCTCCGTCAAGGGAAGGGCGAGGAGGCGGCAGCCATTCTCGAGCGTCACGTGGGCTGGATCGGCAAGACTCCGGTGAAGACCGCGGCCGGTGAGATCCACGACGCCTTCTCTATCGTCGGCTAGAGTCCCGTCGCTGCGACCATTCAAAATTATCTATAATTTCTGCAGCCGGAGGCGCGTGGATGCGTCGCCCCAGAGCTTCCTTTCGGTTGCGAACGCAAATTCGCAGTCCCCTGACTATTGATCGCGTCTCAGCTTACGGCTATTGGATAAATTATAGATAGTTCCAGAAATTATCTATAATTCCGAATTCCAACTTGAGAGAACCAATGTCCGATCTTGTTTCTGCGCATTCACCCGTTTTCGATCCGCTGCGTCTCGACGGAAAAGCGTGGCCACTCAAGGCGCTGTTCGTGCTGGCAGGCACAGGCTTCCTTGCAATCTCCTCGCAGATCAGCGTGCCGATGGTGCCGGTGCCGATCACCATGCAGACCTTCGCGATCACCATGATCGGCGTCATCTATGGCTGGCGTCTGGGTGTGGTCACCATCCTGGCATGGCTGACGGAAGCCTTGATCGGGCTGCCGGTGCTTGCCAATGGCGCGGGGGGCGTCGTCCACTTTGCCGGTCCGACGGCCGGTTATCTCGCCTCGTTTCCGCTGATCGGCGGCCTCGCCGGTTGGCTGGCCGCGCGCGGCTGGACAGGCGATCGGGTGGTGCTGAGCTTCATGGCGCACTTCTCCGCCAATATCCTCTGCCTCGTCATCGGTGTGGCGTGGCTTGCGACGCTGATCGGCCTCGAAGAGGCTATCATGTTGGGCGCCGCTCCATTCCTGCTCGGTGCGGTCCTGAAATCAGCGCTCGCGGCGGCGGTTCTCAAGGCAATCCAGCGCTTCATTCGCAAGCCGGCAGGCCTGTTTTGATGGTTCGCCTGCGCGGGCATCATCTTCTGTGTCTGCTGACCTTCGTGGGCGAGGGCTATACGCCCTCGTTCACCCGCAACTATCGCCAGATTGCCGGTCGCCTTTCGGCCGGCGAGCCGATCGAGATCGTCGACGGGCCGGACGATATCTGCGCGCCGATGCGGGATGTGCCCGAGGTGCATTGCCGCAACGAAAATATCGGCTGTCGCGACAACCGGGCTTTGGCTGCGGTATCCGACCTGCTGGGGCTGCCGCTTGGTCCCGGTTCGGTTCTCATTCTCGATGACGGCCGCCTTCAGGACCTGCGCGACGCCTTTGCGCGTGGCTCTGTCCGCGCCGCCTGCGATGAATGCGAATGGTCCGCGCTTTGCACACGCGTCGCGACGGATGGATTTGACGGCGTGCTCGTTCGAGGAGTGCCGGCGCCGCCTGCCGTATCACTATTGCGGAAAGAGCTCTGAGAAGGCTTTTTCGCCAGTGTCGGTAAAGCGGATGGCACGGCTGTTCTGCTCGCGGTTCGCCCAACCCTTGTCGATGAAGAGGGTCAGGAACGCCTCACCGAGCGAGCCGGCAAGATGCGAGCGACGCTCGCTCCAGTCGAGGCACGTCCGGCAGATCGGCCGGCGGGATTTCTTGAGTGCGGCATAATCGATGCCCAAGGCCTCGACGTGGGCCCGACCGCCATCAGTCAGTGCAAGGTCTTCTCCGGTCACTTCGATCTGCCGCGCGGCGACCAGGCTGTCGAGCATGCGTACGCCGTAATCGCCGGCCAGATGATTGTAGCAGACGCGCGCCTTTCTCAGCGCCGGGTCCTTCGGCCCCGGTTGATGGCGCGTCAGGCCGCGGCTCGCGGCAAAACCCATGATGCTTTCGAGCATCAAGCCGACTTCATCCTCGCTCAAGGCGTAATAACGGTGGCGGCCCTGCTTGCGCTGCGTCAACAGGCCGCCAACCTCAAGCTTGGCGAGGTGCGAACTCGCGGTCTGCAATGTGATTCCGGCATGTGCCGCAAGCTCAGTCGGCGTCAATGCCCGCCCGCCCATCAGCGCGGTCAGCATGTTGGCGCGCGCCGGATCGCCGATGAGCGAGCCGATCAAGGCAATGTCCGGACCTTCCTTCATACTTCGATCTTAATCGAAGCATTCGCGCCGGACAAGGAGGCATAATTGTTCCCAGGCCAGAAGGAGAAAACCATGATCACCTGCTTCATCCGTTACGAGATCGATCCGTTCCGCAAGGACGACTTTGCGACCTATGCCCGCAATTGGGGCCAAGCCATTCCCCGCTGCGGCGCCGATCTCATCGGCTATTTCGGCCCGCACGAAGGTTCGGCGACGACCGCCTACGGCGTCTACAACATCGAGAGCCTCGCCGCCTACGAAGCCTATCGCGCCCGACTCGCCGCCGACCCGCTCGGGCGCGAGAACTACGAGTTCGCCCGGAGGGAACGCTTCATCCTGAAGGAGGATCGCATCTTTTTGCGGAACGTCTCTCTGCCGCATGGAAAGGAATGACGCGATGATTGCTGTGATATTCGAAGTCGTCCCGGCCGAGGGGAGGCGCGACACCTATCTTGGTCTTGCCGCCGATCTGCGGCCCCTGCTGGACAGCATCGATGGCTTCATTTCCATCGAGCGTTTCCAGAGCCTCACCGATCCGAACAAGCTGCTGTCGCTCTCCTTCTGGCGCGATGAAGCGGCGGTGCAGACGTGGCGCAACGGCGCCGAACATCGCGCCGCCCAGGAGGCGGGCCGGCGTGGAGTGTTTGCCGACTATCGTCTGAGGATCGCGGCAGTCGTCCGGGACTACGGCCTCAACGATCGCGATCAGGCGCCGCCCGACAGTCGTCAGTGGCATGATCGGGACGATACGACTTGAGGAAGGCGCTCCACAGGTGAACCAATGATGCGGATTGGTCGGCATAAGCATGGGCGCCAATTTTTCTGGAGCGGCTTCAGCCTTTGGTAACCATCTTCGGTAACCATAAGCGTATAGTCAGTCCGAGTAAGCGTATTTGCGAGTTGTCCAATGTCTTCAGTTGTTTCGCTTGCCGAAATCTCCCGTGCCGCCCGTCCGTTGAACTGGCTCGACAGCATCATCAAGGGAGATTGCGTGGCAGCGCTGAACGCGCTTCCCGATAATTCCGTCGATGCCGTTTTTGCCGATCCGCCCTACAATCTCCAGCTCGGCGGCATGCTGCACCGGCCGGATCAATCGCTGGTCGACGCCGTCGACAACGACTGGGACCAGTTCGCCTCCTTCGAGGCTTACGATGCCTTCACCCGCGCCTGGCTGCTCGCCTGCCGCCGCGTCCTGAAGCCGACCGGCACGCTTTGGGTGATCGGTTCCTACCACAATATCTTCCGGGTCGGCGCGATCCTGCAGGACCTGCATTTCTGGATCTTGAACGACATCATCTGGCGCAAGACCAATCCGATGCCGAACTTCAAGGGCCGCCGTTTCCAGAACGCCCATGAAACTCTGATCTGGGCGACGCCGAACGCGAAGGCCAAGGGCTATACCTTCAATTACGAAGCCATGAAGGCGGCAAACGACGACGTTCAGATGCGCTCCGACTGGCTGTTCCCAATCTGCTCGGGCAATGAACGCCTGAAGGGTGACGACGGCAAGAAGGTGCATCCGACGCAGAAGCCGGAGGCGCTTCTCGCCCGTATCCTGATGGCCTCGACCAAGCCCGGCGACGTCGTGCTCGATCCCTTCTTCGGCTCCGGCACCACCGGCGCTGTCGCCAAGCGCCTCGGTCGCCATTTCGTCGGCATCGAGCGCGAACAGGACTACATTGATGCCGCCGCCGAACGCATCGCCGCCGTCGAGCCGCTCGGTAAGGCGACGCTTTCCGTGATGACCGGCAAGAAGGCGGAGCCGCGCGTTGCCTTCAACACGCTGATCGAAAGCGGGCTGATCAAGCCCGGCACGGTACTCACCGATGCAAAGCGCCGCTACAGCGCTATCGTGCGTGCGGATGGTACGCTCGCCTCGGGCGGCGAGGCGGGCTCCATCCACCGCCTTGGCGCGAAAGTTCAGGGGCTCGATGCCTGCAACGGCTGGACATTCTGGCACTTCGAAGAGGGAAGCAGCCTGAAGCCGATCGACGAACTCCGATCCGTCATTCGAAATGACCTGGCAAAACTGAACTGATCAACCAGTTCCGCTTGGGTCTTCGAAAAGCGCTCCATCCGGTTTTTGTACCTTCAGTCCCGGGGGAGAGCTTTAAACGCCCGGAATCCGCAAGGATTCCGGGCGTTTGTAATTAACGTCGGAAAAGAAAGACCCGCCGCGGCTGCAGAGGGTCCTCTGTCGAGAGACGCGGCGTATCAGAGGAAGAAGTCGTCGAACCGCAAGCTGGAGACGCCATTGACCTTGATCTGGAAATCGGCGTAGCCGTCGCCATTGACGTCACCGGAGACGACCCCGTAGCGGAAATTGAGCTCGCCCGCCTCTCCGGAGAAGGTGCTGCTGCCGATGAAGGTGAAGCTCTGATTGCCGCTCCAGGTCGTGTCGGCGTCGATCGTCGAAAGGTCGATCACGTCGTATTCGGAACGATGGAAATCGGTGATCACATCGCGGCTGCTGCCGACCGCCGTTTCGCTGATCGAATTGAAGTCGAAGTCGTCGGCGCCGGTA
This sequence comes from Sinorhizobium sp. 7-81, assembly GCF_030124405.1. Lineage (NCBI taxonomy): Bacteria > Pseudomonadati > Pseudomonadota > Alphaproteobacteria > Hyphomicrobiales > Rhizobiaceae > Sinorhizobium > Sinorhizobium sp. 7-81. The sequence continues at coordinate 913,150 of NZ_JASKLT010000001.1, forward strand.
CCACCGACCAGATAATCGAACCCTGTGCCGCCGCGCAGGATGTCTGCGCCGGAGCCGCCATAGAGATCGTCTGCACCGCTGCCGCCGTCGAGAAAGTCGTTGCCGCCGAGGCCGTCGAGGATGTCGTTGCCGCCGAGTCCGCGCAGGACGTTGGCGACCGAGCTGCCGGTAATATCGTCGTGGCCGTAATTCGTGCCTGTCGCATTCTCGATGCTGATCAGGTCTTCCCGACGACCCGTGCCGGTGGTCGCATATTTATAGCCGAGGTCGATCGTCACCCCTCTGCCGCGCTCCGAGCTGAAGCTGTCCTGCAGTTGATAGCTGATCGTATCGACTCCGGTGCCGCCGTTGAAATAGTTCTTGAAACCGACGGAGAGGAAGGTGTCGTTGCCGCTATCGCCATAATAGTCGCTCGCGTAGGTCTCGATCTCGAAGCGGTCGTTGCCGGTGCCGCCGGAAACTACGTCATAGGAGCTTGCGTCGCGAACACGTGCGTCGGCGATGTAAAGATCGTCGCCGGCACCCATGAAGATATCGTTGCCACCCTCGAAGTAATTCACGACGGTGTCGTTGCCGTATCCCGCATCGACGAAGTTGTATCCGCCGTAGACGTCAGTCCTGTTCAGGTAAATCTGGTCGTTACCATCAAGTGCATAGATCTCAACCGAGATGTAACCGTTCTGAACGATCTTATCGCTGTAGTTCGTTCCGTAGATACGCGTCGCCATGGAGAAGAACCTTTCGGGGTGGACGTCGAATTCTGGCCGTGATCATGAAGGGTGGGACCTGAATGACGGCTGAACCGATTGTGGCGCTTTGGTGATTTCACAGCCACCACGGACATGGGAAAACCGTGCGGCGTCATGACTTAAGAGTCTTGATGCGTCTCGTCCAAAACTAGTGATGAATGCCATATGCCGCGAGATCGACCTTCAGCTTCTCGGGATCGATGAAGCGAACCGCATGCCAGCCCGCAGCGCGCGCGCCTTCGACATTGGCGATGCTGTCGTCGATGAAGAGCGTGGCGGCGGGCTCGAGGTCGAAGGCCTCGGCATGGGCCTCATAGATTGCGACGTCCGGCTTTATCAGCCCGACGTCACCGGAGACCGTCACGCCGCGCGGCAGCGTCAGGAACGGAAAAAGCTTCTGCGCCTCCCGGAACGTATCGGACGCAAAATTGGTGAGCATGGTGACGTCGCGTCCTTCGGCGATCAGTCCCTCCATCAGGGAGACGGTCTCGACATAGGCATGCGGTACCATCTCCTGCCAGCATCGGCGAAATGCGCGAATCTGCTCCTCGCGGTCCGGGTGTTCCCGAATCAAGATTTCCTCCGCCTCGTTCCATGAGCGTCCGCGATCCTGCTCGACGTTCCAGTCGTGCGTGCAGACATTGGCGAAGAACCAGTTGCGCTCGGTCTCGTCGGGAATGATGCGGCAGTAGGGAAGATGCGGGTCGTAGTGGATCAACACCTTGCCGATGTCGAAGACGATGTGGCGGATGTTGGCGCTGCTCATCGGCAATCCTTGGTTGTCCAACAGGTTCTGTGCGGGGAGATTGACGAAAAACGCTTCATGCATCGGCTCGATCTAGCTTCGCTCGGCCCTGAAGGCGTTTGGTATAGCTTGGGCGATTGCCTTTTTCATGACGGTTGGAAGCGCCTGCGCCTTGAGTGACGCGATCGGTTCCCACCATCCGTTCGCGCCTGTCTCGGCGCGTTGGACATTGGCGCGGTAGACCGAAAGGCGCAACTCGAAATGCGTGAAAACATGCGTGATCGCTCCGCAGTGCTCCCAGCGCGCAGCGAAGGGCTGGGCATCGATCGAGGTCTCGCCGTCGCGACGGGCTGTCCACCCTGTGCCGGGAACCTCGGTCATGCCCCCGAGAAGGCCCGTATCGGCGCGCTTCTGCAGGTAGACGGCGTTCGAGTTGTCGATCGCCACGAAAGCTGCGCCGAGACGTAGCGGCTTTTGCTTCTTTTCCGCCTTGCGCGGGAAGGTTTCGGGGTCGGCCGTCGCAAGTGCCAGACAGCTTGAACGGAAAGGACAGAGCGAACAGGCTGGCCGCTTCGGGGTGCAGATCGTCGCGCCGAGATCCATCATCGCCTGCGCAAAGTCGCCCGGGCGATCCTCCGGCGTCAGGGCAAGGACACGCGCCCGCATTTCGGGTTTGGCGGCAGGCAGTGGCGTTTCGATGGCATGGAGCCGGGAAATTACCCGTTCGACATTGCCGTCGAGAACGGCGCTTCGGCGGTTAAAGGCAATCGCGGCGATCGCCGCCGCCGTGTAGTCGCCGATGCCCGGAAGTGCTTTCAGGCCCTCTTCGGTGTTCGGAAAGTGCCCGCCGTGCTCACCCGCCACCGCTTCGGCGCATTTTTTCAGGTTGCGCGCTCGGGCGTAATAGCCGAGCCCGGCCCAGGCTTTCATCACGTCTTCCGTATCCGCAGCGGCAAGATCACCGACCGTCGGCCAAAGCGTCAGGAACTTGTTGAAATAGGCCCTGACCGCCTGGACGGTGGTCTGCTGCAGCATGACCTCGGACAGCCAGACGTGGTAGGGATCGGCGACCGCGCCCCTTCGCGCCATCGGCGGCGAGACTCGCCACGGCAGGTCGCGATGGTGGCGATCATACCAGTCGAGAAGAAGAAAGTTGGCTTCCGCCGCCTTCGGGGTGTGGTGCATCATTTGCCGGGGAATCCTTTTCCGGCCTATAGTTGGATGACGTCAGCCTGGGCTGCAAGGCGCAATCGGAGTTGCAAACAGAAAGTCGTGCCGGTGAATCAAGAGAAGGCCCGCAAGGGCGTCGTCCAGATCAGCGAGGTCGCGAACGGTCTGATCGATCCGGTGCTCGCCAAGCGCGCGGGCATCAACACCATGCTGCTGGGCTCCTGGGACGAGATTGCCGGTCCGGAGTTTGCCGACTGTACGCGACCGGAAAAAATCGCCTGGCCGCGGCGCGCCTCCGAAATGGGCGGCGAGGGGGGCCATCAGCCGGGCATTCTGACCATCGCCTGCGAGGGCGCGAGGGCACTTTTCCTGACCCACGCCCAAGGCGAACTGATCCAGCGGATCAACGGCTTCTTCGGTTTCCATGCGATCGGGCAGGTGCGCATCGTGCAGAAGCCGGTTGCGGCGCCGCCGAGACCGTTCCGTCGTTCGCCTCCGCTCGTCGGCGAGCCCGCGCGAAAGCTCGAAGCCATGGTGGAAGGCGTGGAAAGCGAGGCGCTGAAGGCAGCGCTCCGGCGCCTTGGGACCGCTGTGTTTTCGTCGCGTCCGAAGAGAACCTGATCTTCAAGCGGTCACATTTCTTTGAATTCAGTTGAGACGCCGCCCCTTGTCGCCTCCGGCAAGGCAAGTTATCGAATTCGCAATTCAATTTTCCCTCATAGAACACGGGTCAAGTTCATGTCCGCTTCCGAAAAGAGCCTTTCGAAACGCCTTCTGGGCGGTGCTGCCGTCGCCGCGCTCGCCCTGATGCTCGCCGCCTGCAGCGAGGAGAAGAAGGAGGCGGCTTCGACTGCGCCGGCCGAAACCAGCGCGACCGCGGAGGCGACGACCACTGCCTCCACCCCGGCAGCACCGGCCGCCACCAGCGAGGCAAAGCCTGCTGAAACCGAGGTTGCCCAGGCATCCTCATCCACTGCCGCCAAGGTTGAGCTGCCGCAGCCGGAAGGCACTGTCGATGTGAAGAAGCTGCTCGAACCTGGCGCGCTGCCGGAAATGGCGCTTGGCGAGGCCAACGCACCGGTGACGATCGTCGAATACATGTCGATGACCTGCCCGCACTGCGCGAACTTCCACAACAAGACCTTCGACGCCATCAAGGCGAAATATGTCGACAGCGGCAAGGTGCGCTTCATCATCCGCGAGTTCCCGTTCGATCCGCGCGCGGCTGCGGCCTTCATGCTGGCGCGCTGCGCGCCGGAAGGACAGTATTTCCCGATGATCTCCATGCTGTTCAAGCAGCAGGAGCAATGGGCCGCAGCGCAGAATGGCCGTGATGCGCTCTTGCAAATGTCCAAACTCGCCGGTTTTACACAGGAGAGCTTCGAGGCCTGCTTGACGAACCAAAAACTTCTGGATGATGTGAATGCAGTAATGCAGAGGGGCGCCAAGGATTTCGGTGTCAAGTCGACGCCGACCTTCTTCGTCAACGGTGAGCACTATTCGGGAGACATGTCGGTTGACGTTATGTCGGCCCTCATCGACAGCAAGCTCTGATCCTTCGCTTTTCCTCAAAACGGGCGACGGCGGCAACCGTGCGCCCGTTTTTGCTGTTCAGAGCAGAGGGGGTTCTGAACCGCGCGGAGGGGGGTACATGCCATCCGCCCCAGCGTTTCGCCCATGAAGTTCAACAAGCTCCGCCTGCTCGGCTTCAAGTCCTTCGTCGAACCGACCGAATTCGTCATCGAGCGCGGCCTCACCGGTGTCGTTGGGCCAAACGGCTGCGGCAAGTCGAACCTCGTCGAGGCGCTGCGGTGGGTGATGGGCGAAAACTCCTACAAGAACATGCGCGCCTCCGGCATGGACGACGTGATCTTTTCCGGCTCAGGCAACCGGCCGGCGCGCAACACGGCTGAAGTCGGCCTCTATCTTGACAACGCCGATCGCACGGCCCCTGCCGCCTTCAACGACAGCGACGAGATCCAGGTGACCCGCCGCATCGAGCGCGAGCAGGGATCGGTTTACCGCATCAACGGCAAGGAAGCGCGCGCGAAGGACGTGCAGCTGCTGTTTGCCGACGCGTCGACTGGGGCGCGCTCGCCCTCGATGGTCGGGCAGGGGCGGATCGGCGAACTGATCGCCGCCAAGCCTCAGGCTCGCCGTCAACTGCTCGAAGAGGCGGCCGGCATATCCGGCCTGCATTCGCGCCGCCATGAGGCGGAATTGCGCCTGCGGGCGGCCGAGACCAACCTCGAGCGGCTCGACGACGTGACGTCCCAGCTCGAAAGCCAGATCGAGAGCCTGAAACGCCAGTCCCGCCAAGCCAACCGTTTCAAGATGCTGTCCGCGGATATCCGCCGGCACGAGGCGATCCTTTTCCATATTCGCTGGGTGCAGGCCAAGGAGGCTGAGGCCGAGGCGACAAGCCAGCTGAACCAGATCACCGCACTGGTCGCCGAGAAGGCGCAGATCCAGATGGAGGCAGCGAAAGCCCAGGCGATCGCCAGCCTCAAGCTGCCGGAGCTGCGCGAGAACGAGGCGAAGCTCGCGGCGGCGCTGCAGCGCTTGCAGATCGCCCGCGCGCAACTGGAGGAGGATGCAGGCCGGATCCTCAGGCGCCGCGATGAATTGCAGCGCCGGCTGGCACAGCTCGCCGAGGATATCGCGCGCGAGGAGCGGCTGGTTGCCGACAATGCCGGCATTCTCGCCCGCCTCGACGAGGAAGAGGCGGAGCTCCGGGGCGTTCTGGCGGAGGCGGATGACCGCGCCGGCGAGGCGCGCGAACGGTTGGAGGCGGCCGACGGGATGCTGTCGATCAGCGAGGCCGAACTTCAACGGCTGACGGCTGAGCGTGCCGAGGCCCAGGCTGCCCGCAATCAGATCGAGAGAACGCTTCGCGACCTCTCCGAGCGGCAGGCGCGTCTCGCCCGTCAGCTTTCCGACCAGACGCGCGATCTCGATGATCTCGATCGCCAGATGGCGGTACTTCCCGATCCGCATGAAAAGCGGGGGCAGGTGGAGGTCGCGGAAGCTGCGCTTGAAGAAGCCGAAGCCGCTGTCCTCGTCATCGAAGAGGCGCTTTCCGACGCCCGCGCCGATGAAACTGCTGCGCGCCCGCCGGTCGATCAGGCGCGTGCAACGTTGAATGGCATCGAAGCCGAGGCACGCACGATCCGCCGGATGCTGGAGGCGGTCGGTGGTGGGGCCCATCCGCCGATCGTCGAGGAGGTGAAGGTCGAGCGCGGTTTCGAGACGGCACTTGGTGCAGCGCTCGGCGACGATCTCGATTCGCCTTTGGATCAGGCGGCGCCCGCCCACTGGCGGATGCCCGGCGACCATTCTGCCGATCCACCTTTGCCGGCTGGTGCCGTGCCGCTGGACGGCTATGTGCGCGGGCCGGAGGCGCTGAAGCGGGTGCTTGGCCAGATCGGTATCGTCGAAAGCGAAGCGGAGGCGGAGCACCTGCTGCCGCTTTTGAAGACCGGCCAACGCCTGGTGACGAAAGAAGGCGCGGTCTGGCGCTGGGACGGTCACGTGACGGGATCGGAGGCGCCAAGCGCCGCAGCCTTGCGGCTCGCGCAGAAGAACCGGCTTATCGAGCTCGAGAGCGAGACCGAGGATGCGACTGAGGCGTTGCGGCGGGCGGAGGCTGACCTCACCGCGGCCAGTGCACGCATCCGTGCCGAGGACGAACGGCTGCGGCTTGCGCGCGATGCCCAGCGCATGATCGCCCGTCAACTCGGCGAAGCGCGGGAAGCCTTGGCTACGGCCGAGCGCGCCTCGGGCGATCTCGCCCGCCGTCGTGCCGTGCTTACCGAAACGAAGCTTCAGGTGGAGGGGCAGGTCGACGAGGCGGCGGAACAGATCGAGGCGGCTAATGACGCGCTTGCCGCAGCGCCCGATCTCTCCGAACTCGAGCTTAGCCTCCGCAACCAGGCGGCCGTGGTCGCCGCCGATCGCGCAGCGGTCGCCGAAGCCCGTGCCGCTCATGATGGCCTCGCCCGCGAAAACGAGGTGCGGCTGCGCCGACTTTCGGCGATCGCCGCGGAGCGCGAGACGTGGCGAGCGAGGGCCGCGAGCGCGGAGGAACATATCGGCACGCTGCGCGATCGCGAGGCGGAAGCGCGGGAAGAAGTCGAGGAACTGATCGATGCGCCCGACGAGTTCGAGGACAAGCGCCGCGCGCTGATGAGTGAATTGCAGAAAGCGGAGGCTTCGCGCCGCGAAGCGGCCGATATTCTCGCCGAAGCGGAAGGTCGCCAGCGGGAGACCGATCGGGTGGCCGCGGCTGCGCTTTCGGACCTCGCGGAGGCGCGTGAAAAGCGTGGTCGCGCGGAGGAGCGCCTGGTCTCGGCCCGCGAGCGGCGCATCGAGATCGAGGCGCGCATTCACGAAGGGCTTGCCTGCGCCCCGCATGAGGTAATGCGCCTGACGGGACTGGCTGCCGATGAGGCGCTGCCCGGCATGCACGGCGTCGAGCGCGAACTCGAGCGGCTGAAGATCGAGCGGGAAAGGCTCGGAGCTGTCAATCTTCGTGCCGAGGAAGAGCAGAAGGAACTCTCCGAACGCCTGGCTGCGATCCTCAAGGAGCGCGACGATGTCATCGAGGCAATCCGCAAGCTCCGCAGCGCCATCCAGAACCTCAATCGCGAGGGGCGCGAGAGGCTGATCGCCGCGTTCGACGTGGTCAACGGGCAGTTCCAGCGGCTGTTCACCCATCTCTTCGGCGGCGGCACGGCGGAACTACAATTGATCGAGAGTGACGATCCGCTGGAGGCCGGCCTCGAAATTCTTGCCCGTCCGCCCGGCAAGAAGCCGCAGACGATGACGCTGCTCTCGGGCGGAGAACAGGCGCTGACGGCGATGGCGCTGATCTTCGCCGTGTTCCTCACCAATCCGGCACCGATTTGCGTGCTCGACGAAGTGGACGCCCCGCTCGACGACCACAATGTCGAGCGCTATTGCAACCTGATGGACGAAATGGCGGCCTCGACAGAGACCCGCTTCATCATCATCACTCACAACCCGATCACCATGGCCCGCATGAACCGTCTCTACGGTGTCACAATGGCCGAACAGGGTGTGTCGCAGCTCGTTTCCGTCGATCTGCAGACGGCAGAGCGTATGCGGGAAGTGGTCTGATCGGTCCGCCCCGGGCATTTCCAGCGGCTTCGAACAGGCCGAACCGGCCGCCGCCGCACGGGTGCGTCAGCTTCACGTTTCAATTTTGATGCACTGCAGCAAAATTCTTCGCAGAGTGCATTTTCACGCCGAAGCATATACTGTAGATCGTCATAAAAGGCTGTTTCGGGTGGAGAGCAGGCATGGCGAAATGGGTATATACCTTCGGCGGAGGCAAGGCCGAAGGGCATGCGGGGGATCGCGACAGGCTTGGCGGCAAGGGAGCAAACCTCGCCGAGATGTGCAATCTCGGCCTGCCGGTCCCGCCGGGACTGACGATCGTCACGGATGCCTGCAACAGCTATTTCGAGAACGATAGAGCCATGCCCGACGGCCTGCGCGAGCAGGTGCGGGAAGGTATTCGGCGGATGGAGGAGATTACCGGCCGGACATTCGGCGATACGACCCGTCCGCTTCTGCTGTCCGTTCGCTCCGGCGCGCGCGCGTCGATGCCCGGCATGATGGATACCGTTCTCAACCTAGGCCTCAACGACCAGTCTGTGCACGCCCTCGGCCACGACGCCGGCGATGCGCGCTTCGCCTGGGATAGCTATCGGCGCTTCATCCAGATGTATGGCGATGTCGTCATGGGCGTCGACCACGAAGTCTTCGAGGAAATCCTTGAAGACGAGAAGGGGCGGCTCGGCCACGAGCAGGATACCGAGCTGTCGGCCGTCGAATGGCAGCACGTCATATCGCGCTACAAGGAAGCGATCGAGGAGGTACTTGGCACGCCGTTTCCTCAGGATCCGGAGGTTCAGCTCTGGGGAGCGATCGGCGCCGTCTTTTCGAGCTGGATGAACCCGCGTGCGATAACCTACCGCCATCTTCACGGAATTCCGGCCGGCTGGGGCACGGCGGTCAATGTTCAGGCGATGGTCTTCGGCAATCTCGGAAATTCGTCGGCCACCGGCGTCGCCTTCACGCGCAATCCTTCGACCGGCGAAAGCGAACTCTATGGCGAGTTTCTGGTGAACGCCCAGGGCGAAGACGTCGTCGCCGGCATCCGCACGCCGCAGAACATCACCGAGGCCGCGCGTATTGCGTCGGGTTCTGACAAACCCTCGCTGGAAAAGCTGATGCCCGAGGCGTTCGCCGAATTCGAGGCGATCTGCAACAAGCTGGAGCGGCATTACCGCGACATGCAGGACCTGGAGTTCACGATCGAGCGCGGCAAACTGTGGATGCTGCAGACCCGGTCCGGCAAGCGCACCGCCAAGGCGGCCCTGAAGATCGCGGTCGACATGGCCGAACAGGGGCTTATCTCCAAGGAAGAGGCGGTGGCGCGCATCGACCCGGCCTCGCTCGACCAGCTGCTGCATCCGACGATCGATCCCCACGCACGGCGGGACATTATCGGTTCCGGCCTGCCGGCTTCGCCCGGCGCGGCAACCGGAGAGATCGTCTTTACCTCCGAGGAGGCCGTGCAGGCGGTCAAGGAAGGCCGCAAGGTCATTCTGGTCCGCGTGGAGACCAGCCCCGAGGACATTCACGGCATGCATGCGGCGCAGGGCATCCTGACGACCCGCGGCGGCATGACGAGCCACGCCGCAGTCGTTGCCCGCGGGATGGGCACGCCTTGCGTCTCCGGCGCGGGCAATATCCGCGTCGATCCGCGCAACGAGCTGCTGATTGCCGCGAGCGTCACCTTGAAGAAGGGCGACGTCATAACCATCGACGGGTCTTCCGGCCAGGTGCTGAAGGGCGAAATCCCGATGCTTCAGCCCGAACTTTCAGGCGATTTCGGCAGGATCATGGAATGGGCCGATGCAAGCCGCCGGATGACCGTGCGCACCAACGCCGAAACGCCGGCGGACGCGCGTGCCGCCCGCTCCTTCGGAGCCGAAGGCATCGGTCTCTGCCGCACCGAGCACATGTTCTTCGAGGACGACCGCATCAATGTGATGCGCGAGATGATTCTGGCCGAAGACGAGGCGGGCCGGCGCACGGCGCTTGCCAAGCTTCTGCCGATGCAGCGCTCGGATTTCATCGAACTCTTCTCGATCATGCACGGCCTCCCGGTAACGATCCGCCTTCTCGACCCGCCGCTGCATGAGTTCCTGCCGAAGACGGACGAGGAGATCGCCGACGTCGCCGCGGTCCTTTCGATCGATCCTTCGGAATTGCGCCAGCGGGTAGATGCCCTCCACGAGTTCAACCCGATGCTCGGCCACCGCGGTTGCCGCCTGGCGATTTCCTATCCGGAAATTGCCGAAATGCAGGCGCGCGCGATCTTCGAGGCCGCGGTCGAGGCGGCGCATGAGACCGGTGCGGCTGTGGTCCCCGAGATCATGGTGCCGCTCGTCGGCCTTCGCTCGGAACTCGACTACGTCAAGGAACGGATCGAGACCGTTGCCAAGGAAGTGATAGGGGAAGCGGGAATTGGTATCGACTATCTCGTCGGCACGATGATCGAGCTGCCGCGGGCAGCCTTGCGCGCCGGCGTCATCGCCGAGGCGGCTGACTTCTTCTCCTTCGGCACCAACGACCTGACGCAGACCACCTTTGGCATCTCTCGTGACGATGCGGCCCCGTTCCTCGCCACCTATCAGCAGAAGGGCATCATCGAGCAGGATCCGTTCGTCTCGCTCGATTTCGAGGGCGTCGGAGAGCTGATCATGATTGCGGCGGAGCGCGGGCGCAGGACGAAGAACGGTCTGAAGCTCGGCATATGCGGCGAACATGGCGGTGATCCGGCGTCGATCCGCTTCTGCGAGGAGGCGGGTCTCGACTATGTCTCCTGTTCGCCCTTCCGCGTGCCGATCGCCCGTTTGGCGGCGGCGCAAGCGGCGATCAACAGTAGCAGCGAGGCACAAGCCTCTGCGGCGGCGAGTTGATCGCTGGCGCTTGACCGACGGGCGTTGGAAACCTCGAATATCCGGCCACCATCAGTTCGGCCTGACGACCACCCGCCGTTCGACAACTATCGGCCGGCTCCAGCCCCACATCATCAGATCATTGCTGTAGCGCAGGCTGCGTGCCTCGGCGCGGCGGTCGAGTTCGATGCGCTGAAGGCAGGTCGCGAAGGCATCGGTGCCGCGGCGGAAGCCGTAGGAGGCGCAGGTGTTGCTGTCGGCAGCCCGCCGTTCCTCTGGTGTCTGGCACGCGGCGAGCAATAGCCCGGTCACGGCGAGGGTCAGCAGTCTCAAGGGTTTCATCATTGCCTCCTGATCGGCACCAGTGGCACGCGACGCTTCCGCACAAGATCAACGGGCCACGAGAGATACAGCGCGGCGTCGGTCAAGGCCGCCAGTGCCGGCGTGTTGGAACAGAGGTCGGCCGCAAGGCGGGTGTCATGTCCACGGTGGAACGAGGGAAAAGGCGCAATGCGCTTCGTGGCTCTGTATGTAGAGGCCATAGGCATGCACGGGTGACGCATGACGCAGATCCGCAAGGCGCAATTCATTTAACAACAATATCATGCGCCCGCCGCCGGCAACCGGTCAACGGTCGCTGAGCCGCTGTTCAGATCCGCTCGAGCACGCCGACAAAGGCCTCGGCAAAGCTCTTCAGATCCGCGGTTCTCTCGCTCGGCTGCTCGACGCGGATCGCGCTTCCGTCTCCGCCAAGGCAGACGAACAGGATTGTCGGCATTTTTCCGGCATCGCTGTAACGAATGGCAGCGATCGTGAGACAATCTTCGAGGAGACCGGACGCCGGCAGGGTGAAAAGCAGTTCGCCGCCGATATCGGCGGCCACCGTACGCACAAAGCCGGCAAATTCTTCCTTGGTCCCGGAAAATCCATCGAGAGAAAGTTCCAGCTCAAGCAGGGCCATCGGGATGGCTGCGTCGCCTGGCTGAGGCAGCGGGGTGGGGGCAGGCTTCGTCACGGTTGTTTCCGATGCGACCATGATGTCCTCTCCGTTGGTTGCCGTGCGCTCGTTCCATTCGCCGACGCCGGCTGATGCCTCCAGTTGAACTCCTTCCGCCACGGAACGTTTGGCGGGAATTTTAAACAGGTGATTAACGAGAATGGCGAATTTGCGGCAAAGCTTCAAGTGCGGCATTGTCGGAGGGATGGGCTAGCATTCTCTGTTCCCACGTCCGCAGCCATGGTCTAAGAAGGCCATGTCTTTTCCGCTTGGGGGATTGATTCCGTTAGATGATTGTCCGCTACGAGCGTCCCTATTCGCACGCCGCCCACTGGGCGCGCCGGCTTGCCCGCATTGCATTCGCGATCTTCGCGTTGTCGCTGCTGGCGCATCGTTTCGGCCCGTTGACCACACCGCATTTTCTGGCGCTGGCATTGCTGTCGGGCGCCTTTGCGCTTGTCGGCGTGGTGCTCGCGACGATCGGGCTTGCGCGCTTGTGGCAAGTGGCGGCGGTCGGCGGCATCGCCTCGCTGTCCGCGCTGGTCTACGCCGCTGCTCCGCTCGGCTTTCTCGGCTTCGGTGCCGTGCAATATCTGAGGCGGCCGACGATCTACGACGTCACGACCGACGCGGTGACGCCGCCGCCATGGATCAGGGTTCCGGCGGCCGAAAGGAGCTGGCTCGCGCGCAACCCGACAGTCACGCCGCAGGATCGGGAGGCGCAAATCGTCGCCTATCCGGGATTGACGGGACGGCGCTACGACGGCGCGCTCGACCGCGTGTTCCAGGGCGTGCGCAAGGTGGTTGGCGAAACGCGCATCGCCACCACGGCGGAGCTCGGTGTCGAGAACGCCCGCGCGGACTTCGAGGATCTGGCCGTCCGCCCCGGTGCCGGGGTGGACACGAACGGTGAGCCGGACGTCATTCCGGTTCCGGCCGCACGTCCCGCGCCTGATATAGACGGCGCGCTTCCCGGACGGCTCTCCAGCGACATCGTGCTGCAGGGCGAATGGCGTACGCTGATTGTCGGCTTTCGCTTCGATGTGCTGATCAGGCTACGGGAAGAGGCAGAAACGACCTTTGTCGACCTGCGCGTGGCATCGCGCTACGGTGCGCACGACCTCGGCATGGGCGCCGCCTTTGCCGAAGAATTCCTGCGAGCGCTTGATGCCGAACTCCTGGGTATCGCGGGCGGTTGACGCGGCGCCAACGGGTTATCCAGCGCCGCCGGGGACCAGCCGATAGTCGCCGAAGAGCGATGGCGGACCATCGGTTTCGACGCGACCCTGTTCGACCAGGTCTTCGAGGTGCGCCAGGACCGAAAGTGCCGCTGCACCGTGGAGCCGCGGATCGGTAGAGGCATAGATCACCTTGACCATATCCGGAATCTTCCGGTCGCCGCTGCGGATGCGTTCGAGCACCGAGCGCTCGCGCATCTTGCGATGTGCCCGAAGCGCCCGGAGAAACGAACCGGGCTCGGTAACCGGACCGCCATGGCCGGGCAGATACAGCCGGTCGTCTCGTTGCAATAGTTTCTCCAGCGAGGCCATGTAGTCGGCCATGGCGCCGTCCGGCGGCGCGACGATGCTCGTTGCCCAAGCCATCACATGATCGGCGGAAAAGAGAATGCCGGTGCCGCCAAGCGCGAAAACGGCATGATTTGCTGTGTGGCCAGGTGTCATCACGGCAGTCAGGCTCCAGCCGTCGCCGTCGACCCGTCCGCCCTCGGGAAGCGCGATGTCAGGCGCGAAATCCATGTCCGAGCTTTCGGCGAACGGATTGGTTTCGCCGGCATGCAAGGGGCGCGCTGCCCGGTGAGGGCCTTCGGCAACGATCATGGCGCCGGTCGCAGCCTTCAGCCGTCGGGCGAGGGGAGAATGGTCGCGATGCGTATGACTAACGGCGATGTGCGTCACCTCGCGACCATCGAGCGCCGCCATAAGGGCGCGGAAATGCGCGTCGTCCTCCGGCCCCGGATCGATCACCGCGACAGAGCGCCTGCCGACGATATAGGTGTTCGTTCCATGGAAGGTGAACGGGCCGGGGTTGTTGACAGTGATCCGCTGTACGCCATCGGCAACCGTTACCGCTTCGCCGTGGGCCGGGTTGAAGTCGAGATCGAAATCCGGTCCCTGCATGCGTCTCTTCCTGGCTTTCAATTGTACCCGATCCCGGCAGTGGCCATCGTCTTTCTTTGCGCCTGCCTTCGCCATCTTGCGCGCTTGCGCCGGCGCGTCGCGACAATAGGCCAAAGGGTTATAGGAGGAAACTGCTTCCCGCTCCGGAATTTTAAACACGGCGGTCGCTGTTCGCATTGAACCGTCCTATGGTCGGCGAAATAAATCTGCGTGCGAAGCGAAGTTAAGCATTGTGACGGCGCACGAGCTTTGCTAATCAGGCGCACGATTTGGCGAGGTGATCTCGCCGCCTTAAGTTGGGGCGTAGCCAAGCGGTAAGGCAGCGGTTTTTGGTACCGCCATTCCCTGGTTCGAATCCAGGCGCCCCAGCCAAGTTTCCCTTTTCAAGCCCAGAATCGCGGCTTTCCAGCACTTCTTCCCGTGCTCCAGCATCTCCTCCAACCTCGGGTGGCGACGAATTCGCCACCCGTCGGTTTGGGCTTAGCTGAGTTCCGGAAGTCCATGGATCAACTTGTCGAGCGTGATCGGATAGTCGCGAACCCTCACGCCGGTCGCGTTGTAGATGGCATTCGCCACCGCCGCTGCGACGCCGCAAAGGCCGAGCTCGGCGATCCCCTTGGCCTTCATCGGCGACGACATCGGGTCGGTCTCGTCGAGGAAGATGACCTCCTGGTGGGGGATGTCGGCATGCACGGGCACCTCATAGGCAGCCAGGTCGTGGTTGACGAAGAAGCCGCGCGCCTTGTCGACGACGAGCTCCTCGGACAGGGCCGCGCCGACGCCCATCGTCATGGCACCGATCACCTGGCTGCGTGCCGTGATCGGATTGAGAATCCGACCGGCAGCGCAGACGGCCAGCATCCGCCTGATCCGCGTCTCGCCGGTCGCCACATCCACTCCGACTTCCACGAAATGAGCGCCGAAGGTGGACTGTTGATGGGTCTCGGTGAGCTTGCCGAATTCGATGCGATCCTCGGCCGCGAGTCCTTCATCGCCGGCGGCTTCAGCAAGGGTCATTCGGCGGTCGCCGGACCGGACTTCGCCATCTGCGAAGATCACATCGTCGGCGTTGTTGAAGCCGAGCTTTTGGGCCACGGCCTCGCGCAGCTTGACGCAAGCGGCGTAAACCCCCGCGGTGGAGCTGTTTCCTCCGAACTGTCCACCGGAGCCCGAGGACACCGGAAAACGGGAATCGCCGAGACTGACTGCAACCTTGTCTACCGGGACACCGAGCATCTCCGCGGCGGTCTGGGCGATGATCGTGTAACTCCCCGTGCCGATATCGGTCATGTCGGTCTCGACGGTGACGACACCTCCCCGGTCGAGGCGGACACGCGCTCCAGAGGGGACCACAAGATTGTTGCGGAAGGCCGAGGCCACCCCCATGCCCACGAGCCAGTCTCCGTCCCGACGGCTTCCCGGTCGCTTGCTGCGATCCTTCCAGCCAAACCGTTCCGGCCCGGTGCGCAGGCACCCGACGAGGTCGCGGTGCGAAAATGGCCGCTCGGGCTTCTCCGGATCGACCTGCGTATCGTTGATGATCCGGAACTCGACGGGGTCGAGCCCCAGCCTCTCCGCCATCTCGTCGATCGCGATCTCCAGGGCCATCATGCCCGGCGCTTCGCCCGGTGCCCGCATGGCGTTGCCTTCAGGCAGGTCGAGCGTCGCAAGGCGCATCGCTGTCATCCGGTTCTCGCCGGCATAAAGCAGGCGCGTTTGCTGAACGGCCACTTCGGGGCCGCCGCCCGGAAGATCGCCGGACCAGCTCTCATGGGCAATCGCCGTGATCCTGCCGTCGCGCCCGGCGCCGATGCGGATTCGCTGGATCGTAGCAGGGCGGTGCGTGGTGTTGTTCATCAGGAAGGGGCGGGGGAGGGCTACCTTTACGGGACGCTTCGCTTCGCGCGCAGCAAGGGCCGCAAGAACTGCGTCTGCACGAAGGAACAGCTTGACGCCGAACCCGCCGCCGATGAAAGGCGACATGATGTGCACCTTCTCTTTGTCGATCCCGAGGGTCGTCGCCAGATCGGTCCGCCACCAGTCGATCATCTGGCTCGACGTCCAGACAGTCAGTTCATCGCCGCTCCATGCGGCGATGGAGGCGTGCGGCTCCATCATGGCATGCGACTGGTCCGGCGTGGTGTAGGTCTGGTCGAGCTTGACCGGTGCTGTCTCGAACGCGGCATTGAAATCGCCTGCGGCGGAGTCCGGTTCGCCGTCCTCTGGCTTGACGGCGGTGTCCCTGGCTGCCGCCAGATCGAAGACACCCTTCTCCTCGGCATAGTCGACCTTGACGAGCGAAGCGGCGGCGCGGGCTTCTTCGAAGGTTTCCGCGACCACGACCGCAATAGCCTGGTGGTAGTGCTGGACCTCCGTGCCACCGAAGAGCTTGGCGGTATTGTATTTGCCCTTCTTCAACTCCCCCACGCCGTCGGCGGTGACGACCGCGAGCACTCCCGGGGCGTTCTTTGCCGCGGTGACGTCGATGGATCGGATCCGGCCTTTGGCGATCGCCGAGCCAACGATATAGCCGTAGGCATAGGGCGTGTTCGGATCATGCCATTCGTAGGCATAGACCGCCTTGCCCGCGGTCTTGAGCGGGCCGTCGATACGGTGGATGGGCTGACCGACGATCTTGAGCTGGTCGATCGGGTTCGTCGTTGCTGGTGTGTCAAATCTCATTTTCTCATCCCCTCGCTTCGGCAAGAACCGCGCTCAGCATGCGTTCGACGAGCGTGATCTTGAAAGCGTTCTGTTCGGTTGGTCGGGCGTCTGCGAGAAGCCTGGTGCTGGCCGCCTTTGCTCCCCTCGGAAGCTCTTTTTCGGCAGCTTCGTCGCGCCAAGGCTTGGGTGCGATGCCGCCGACGGCGATGCGGCCGGTTCCGTCCGGCTGCACGATGGCGCCGACAGAGACCAGCGCGAACGCATAGGACGCGCGATCACGGACCTTCCGGTAGATGTGTTTGCCGCCCATCGGCTTCGGCAGGACGACTGCAGTGATCAGTTCGCCGCGCTCGAGTACATGCTCGATGTCTGGCGTCTCGCCCGGAAGACGATGGAAATCCGCGATCGGAATGCTGCGCGTGGTGCCGTCCGCTTCCATGGTCTCGACGACGGCATCAAGCGCCCGCATCGCGACTGCCATGTCGCCCGGGTGCGTCGCGATGCAGGCGTCGCTCACTCCGACCACGCCAAGCTGGCGGCTGAAGCCGGCGATCGCTGCGCAGCCGCTGCCGGGCTGCCGCTTGTTGCAGGGCTGATTGGTGTCGTAGAAATACGGACAACGCGTGCGCTGAAGCAGGTTGCCGGCCGTCGTCGCCCTGTTGCGCAACTGTCCTGACGCCCCGGCGAGCAGGGCGCGTGACAGAAGTCCATAGTCGCGGCGAATCCGTTCGTCGGCTGCAAGATCGGTATTGCGGACGAGGGCACCGATCCTGAGGCCGCCTTCCGGCGTCGGCTCGATACTGTCCAGTCCAAGGCCGTTGACGTCGATGAGATGGGTGGGCGTCTCGATCTCAAGCTTCATCAGATCCAGCAGATTGGTGCCGCCGGCGATGAATTTTGCGCCGTCGGTGCTGGCCGCGGCCTTTGCTGCCGCCTCGATCGAAGAGGCGCGCTCGTAGCTGAAAGCTCTCATGTCTTCCTCCCCGCAACTTCGGTAATGGCTTCGACGATGTTTGAATAAGCGCCGCAGCGACAGATGTTACCGCTCATGCGTTCCCGGATTTCGGCCGCCGTGATCTCGGCCGGCGCCGTCAGGTCACCCGTCACATGGCTCGGAATATTGGCCCGGATCTCCTCCAGCATGGCGACGGAGGAACAGATCTGGCCGGGGGTGCAATAGCCGCATTGGAAACCATCGTGCTCGACAAACGCAGCCTGCATCGGATGGAGATTGCCGGGCTGTCCCAATCCTTCGATCGTGGTGATGCTGCCGCCTTCGTGCATGACGGCGAGGGTCAGACAGGCATTGATACGGCGTCCGTCGACGAGGACGGTGCATGCGCCGCACTGACCATGGTCGCATCCCTTCTTGGTGCCTGTCAGATGGAGGTGCTCGCGCAGCGCGTCGAGAAGCGTCGTCCGGTTGTCGAGCTCGAGTTCGAGGCGTTCACCGTTCACGATGAACGAGACGTTCGTGCCTGTCGATGCATCAGGGATGTTCGTCTGAGAATGACCGAGCGAGGGTGCGCCCGCTACTGTAACGGTGGCGGCGGAAGCGACCAGCAGGTCGCGCCGCGAGATTTCGAGTGCGCCAGGACTTTGCATATCCAGCTCCATGTCTTGATGATGAAAGGTCTAGGACGGCGTGAAAGTTGTCCGATGAGCCGCCAAGGCGAAACAAAGCAAACGGCAGAACGATCCCGTTCATGCGTTCACAAGTGAGTTAGCGCGCCGGCAGCCGCGGAATAGTGCCTCAAAATTGATAGGGCCTATTAGCCGTGTTCATGAATGCCCGGCCCAACCGCACGGGCGAAGCCGATTGCTTGCGAACAAAACGCCCGTCCGCGCGTTGGGGGGTGACATGCAGCAAGGAGCTCGAGATGCCTTCGAAAAAGCAAAATACCTCGCTGCCGCGCGAGGAAGACTACCGGGATTTTGAGGAGCGGAACATCCGCGACGGCTGGCCGTATTCGGACCAACCCGATGCTGCCCCCAACAAGCCAAAGAACCGGGCCTACGGTGAACCCGAGGCTAACTTCGACAGAGAGCAAAAGTCCGGCTTCAGCATCGAGGGAAAGGAGGAGGTGGGCACCGATAGCCAGCTTACATCGAAGCAGGAGCCTATCCGGCAAAGCGACGATCTTGAGGTCCGTGTCACAGAATATCTGGAGAGCATGGAAGACTTGGACATAAACAGTATCGATGTCCATGCTCGTGGCGGCACGATCATACTCGAAGGCGCCGTTGAGACGGCCGCCATTGCTCGTAAAATTGAGCTGGCCGTCTTGTCCTTCCACGGGGTTCGGCACGTCCGGAACAATTTGCGCGTTGCTGGGGTCGATGCGCGGGTTCCGGACCAAGACGTTTGAACAAGCAGGAAACTGCTTTGGTCGGTCACCCGATCTCGATACCTGCATGATCGGGACAGCCGGCTGGACTTGGCTTTCCTCCTGGATAACGGCGCCTGCTCAAAAGCGCGCAAGAGCCCGAAGAGTCGGAACAAGGCATTTCCTCCGGAGTTGCTAATGCACGCGGCGAGAAGCGGCCGGTCTCGTCAATCAGCGGATGCCGATCCATGGGTGCGAAAGAAGCCGATATTGCCGAAAGGCTGGCGGCCACGGAGCCGGGACGAGGAAGGGACGCCGTCACTCCGGGAGACATACCTGCGAAGGGGATGCGGGACGTATTCTGGCGAGTCGTATCGGAGATCGCCGAAGAGCGGATCGTTCTGATCGCCGCGGGGGTGAGCTTTTATCTTCTGCTGGCGCTGTTTCCTGCGCTGGCTGCCCTGGTTTCAATCTATGGACTCGTCTCGGACCCTTCCGCGATCGGCACACACATGAGCATGCTGGCAGCGGTGTTGCCACCCGGATCCTACGATCTCATCATGGATCAGTTGCAGAACCTGACGACGCAGAAGACGACCACGCTCGGCATCGGCTTCCTTGTGAGCCTGCTGGTCTCGTTGTGGAGCGCTGCCAATGGCATTGCGGCGCTCTTCGACGCGATGAATGTTGCCTATGGAGAGAATGAAAAGAGAGGCTTCCTGTCGAGAACCCTCTTGTGTCTCGCATTCACCTTCGCGGCCCTGTTGTTCGCCGTCGTGCTGATCGTGGCGATTGGCGTGGTGCCGGCGGTACTCGCCTATTTGTGGCTCGATCGGTGGGTGGAGGTCTTGACCAAGGTGGCGAGGTGGCCGGCCATTCTGCTTCTTGCCACCATCGGCACCGTCCTCATCTATCGCTTTGGGCCAAGCCGGGAACGGGCGAAGCTCAGATGGCTGAACTGGGGCGCGGTATTCAGCACATTGCTCTGGCTCGCCGCCTCGTGGATCTTTTCCTTCTATCTGGAACACTTCGCCAACTACAACGCCACATATGGCGCTCTCGGCGCACTTGCTGGCCTCATGATGTGGGTCTGGATCTCGGTAATCATTCTTATCGTTGGCGCGCTCCTCAATGCCGAACTCGAGCACCAGACAGCGACGGACTCCACAACAGGTGAGCCACTGCCAATGGGCGAACGCGGTGCTTACGTGGCCGATACGCTGGGGAAGGCGGCCGATTGACGGGCGAACTCACGGGAGCGGAAGCAAACGCTGGGCTGCGACACGAATGGCCCCGCGAGATGGGGCCGCTTGCCCCGCAAGGCGTCTGAAACATCGACAATAATTCCGGAATCGGCCCTGGCAGGGAACAAGGCTTCAAGTGGCTCGTTTGATTGCACACACGTGAATCGATCCCGTTACGCGATGGGAGGAGCCGAAAATGAACAATGAACCAAATGACCGCGGCGACCCATTGGGAGCGCCCGCGATGGCCCCGCAAAGTGTCGACGATATTCATGGCGCGCAAACCAGCGGAACTGGCATGACAGATCGCAACTTGCAGCAGGCAGTGCAGGAGGATCTGAACGACGTCAGAGAGTTCGCCGACGAGCAGGCGGAGCGCACCAAGGAAGCCGCAAGCCGCGCCGCCGAGCACGAGAAGAACGTCGTGGCGCGCCAGTTGAGCGGCGTCGCAATGGCCGTTGAGAAAGTCGGCTCCGAACTCCAACAGTCGGATCAACAGGCTCTCGGCCGCTACGCCCAACAGATCGGCACATCGCTCGGGAACTTCGCGCGCGACGTCGAAGGGCGCGACTTCGGCGAAATTGCGGGAATGGCTGAAGACTTCGGCCGAAAGCAGCCGCTCGCCTTTCTCGGAATGGCGGCGATCGCGGGCCTGGCCGCCAGTCGGTTTCTGACCGCCTCGGCTCAGCGTCGCACTCGCCGGAACGTTTCCCGGCCGTCCTCCGCGTCGCCGTCGGCAAGTGGCCGGCCAGGTGAAGGCGGGTGGAATTTTGAGGAGGATCAGCGCAATGGCTAACCATCGGGACGACCGCCCCCTGTCGGAACTCATGACCGGTTTGGTGGCGGATATATCCGGGCTTTTCCGCAAGGAAATCGACCTGGCAAAGACCGAGGCATCCGAGACATTGAACCGGGCGATAGGCAGCCTCGAAACGCTTCTTGTCGGCTTGATCTTCGCAATCGGCGCCATCGGTGTGCTCCTGGCTGCGGTCGTCCAGGGACTGGCCGCATTTCTGGTGACTCGGGGCATAACCGAACCGAATGCCGAGGCATTATCAGCGGCTATTGTGGGTGTCGTCGTGGGGTTGCTCGCCTGGGCAATGATTTCGCGCAGCCTGTCGACACTGAAGGGCAGCAGTCTCAAGCTCGATAGAACAGCAACCTCGCTGCAGCGCGACCTGGACGTGGTGAAGGAGAGAGTGCGATGAACGATGCTTCCCACACGCATTCGGCTGCCGAGTTGCAGCAAGAGATCGAGGCCGATCGCCAGCGGATCGAAGAAAAGCTCCACGCTATTCAGGAGCGCATGTCGCCAGGACAGCTGATGGACGAACTGCTCGACTATGCCAAGACGAGCGGGGGAGCTGAATATCTCAGCAATCTTGGTGTCGCACTTAAGGCAAATCCGATCCCTGTCGCATTGATGGGGGTCAGTCTGGCTTGGTTGCTCGCCAATCCGGGGTCCCGCGCTCCAGGATTAAGGGAAGACGACGAGGCGGATGAATATCCGCTCGCGACCGTGAAGGGTTCCGTAAGGCGCATCGGACCGGTGGAGGCGAGCTTCGGCGAGCGGTATAGCCACTTCACGGATGAAAGCGGCAATCGCTTCAGGGCCCTGACGGATCCAGAAGGTCGTCGGGCCGGCCACTTTGTCGACCCGAGCGGCAGCGTTTATCGCGGTTTTGCCGACGCGGCCGGAAAGCAGATCGAAGATATACGCGACGAGACCGGTGCCTTGTTCGACGAGGCCTCCGGTTGGGCATCCAGAACATGGCGGGAGGTGGGTGCCACGGTAAGCCGCGTGACCGGCTCCATTGCTGACGCCGGTAAGTCTCTCGCGAGCCGTGCACAGGACGCGGGCCGATCGCTGCAGGATGAAGGTGCGCAGCTCAATGCGGCTATCCTCAAGCATTTCCGCGACCAGCCCCTGGTCGGCGGCGCGCTCGCCTTCGCGGTCGGCGCCGCGATAGGCGCCGCGCTGCCGCATACCGAGACCGAGGATGAGGCCATGGGCGAGGCGTCCGACCAGGTGCGTGGCAACCTGGCGGCGAGAACGAATGCGGCGGTTGGCGAGGCGCTGGAAACGGGGCAGGAGATCCTGGACAAGGCGGGTGATGCTGCGCTTGAAGCTCACGACGCCGCCAAGGAGCGAATGCGCGAATCGGTCCGCGAATGAAACCGGGCTCGCGGGTGTACGTCGAAATCCAAACGATCATCGCGGAACGAAGCGGTGGGTCGGTTTATGGAGTCATTGCCGGACGGCAAGACCCGGGTTCATGGAGTCAAGGCCTCGCCGATCGCTCTGGCGTGTCTGGGGCGCGCCGAAACTCGACGGATGCCCAGCATGACCAGCGTTCGCGTGGGAAGGTCCCGCCGTCGCCCAAGCATTGTGTCCACCCGCGAATCCGCCTCCCTACCACTCGATGGCCGGTCGGGTGATCATAAGCCAGAAAATCGCAAGAACGGCACCAAATGCCGGAAAGCCGAAGGCGAACCACAGACGGAAGAGCTGATGGTAGCGTTTTGGCAGCGGCTCGACGTCTTTGCACGCCACTTCCGCGAGCCTGCGCATTTCCATCTGCATCCAGACAACCGGAAGCCAAAACGCTCCCGTAACAGCGTACAGAAGCAGGGAAAGAAGTATCCAGCCTTCCATCAACGAATAGCCGACGTGCCAAGCAAGGGCGATCCCGGTGACGGGCTGCAGGATGACGGCGGTTGCGGTGAACAGGAAGTCGGCCAGGATGACGATACGCGCCACGGCAGCAATCGTATCTGTGCGGCCGGTGCGGTGGGCCAGAAACATGAAGAACGCGATTCCGGCTCCCGTGCCCAGCAGGACTGAAGCGCCGATAAGATGCAGGTACTTGAGCACGAAATAAAGCATCATCGTTCCTTGAGAATCGCCAGCGCGACGAGGTGTAACGCGAGGATCGGCCAGATTTTCATGAGAGGCCCCAGCGGTTCGCTCCATAGCTCTGGAAGCAGGACCGTTCCGGCGAGTGCATAGAAGAGCGACAGACAGATCGCGCCGTAGAGTCCGATGCGGCTGGTTCGACGGACTGCGATCGCGAGCCCGACAAGAATGTCTGCAAGTGCTCCGGCGACGACGCTGGGTCCTGCGAGAATATCGGCTCCGGCTCGTTGCATCAGATCGACGCCGATGCCGTATCCGGACGTAAGCGAGACAATGCCCGTACCGATCCAAAACAGCGACAGAATGATGAAAATAACGGGCTTCAGGAGATAGAGCTTGGCGAACCAGCGTTCCTGGACGGAAACCGGCGTTCTGGCGAGTGCCTCGGACAATGCCAATGGTTGAATCTGCGTGGTCTCGAGCCACGGCTGGATATCGCCAACCGCGCCGCGTGCGATCTCCTTTTGCGCGGTGCTCCGTGTCGGCGGGCGCCAGCCCATTGCGCCGGCAAGATCGCTAAACCTGTAGATGAGGTCGGCCAAAAGAGGAGGTATCCTGATCACTCGAGCAGCCCGCCAGCCAAGCCAGCGACGGTAGGTGCCTACAACGTCTTCAAAAGACAGGACCTCCGGCCCGGCGATCTCCAGCACGAGCCGTTCGGGAGCATCCGGGCTGACGAATATCTCGACTGTGCGCACCACATCTTCGAGGCGAACGACCTGGAGCGGGCCAGTCTTCGGCATGAGCGGCAGGACCGGCAAAGCCGCCAACCCCCTGAAGAGGGCACTGGCTCCGAAGGCTCCGGGACCAAGCACGACAGAGGGGCGGAGAATGACCCAATCGAGATCTCGAGCCATCAATGCCCTGTCGCCTTCAAGTTTCGTTTGCGAAAATGACGAGGGCTGCTCCTTTTCCACGCCCATCGCAGAGAAATGGATAACCCGGCGCACGCCGGCCTGTTCGCAAGCCCTGAATAGTGCCGACGGGCCACGCGCATGAACGCCGGACGTACTTTCGCCGGGACCGTCTTGAAGTGTGCCTGCGCAGTTCACGACAGCGGCAATACCCGATAAATGAGGCAGCCAATCTGCGGGTTCGACTGCCCGCGCGAGATCGATTTCGACGACTTCGCCGCCTCCTCCAGAGGCCAATGTCGAGCCGGGCCGAACCACGCGCACGATTGTCATGCCGCGCTCGGAAAGCTTTGCGCATACTGCTGAGCCGATCAGGCCGGAAGCGCCTACCACAAGCACTCTCATAGTCCATCCTTACGAATGTTCGGCGCTGTCGTAGCACTTCGCCCGAACGAAGGTCTGGTGGTTCTCACGGCTCCAGATCTGGGGACAGCCTTATGTGCTCGATGCTCTACGAACTTGCGTCAGGTCTTCGCGCTTGAATTCGGATTGTGCTTGTCGCTTTCGCTGACAGAACCCTTCGAGGCCTTGGAACCCCCACCCCACTGTTGCGCCTTACGCGCATCGTCGCCTCCGACGTGACCAGGTTGGTTTTTCTTGGCAGTACCGCTTTCTCCCTTGTTCTTGGGACGGTCTGATTTGTTTGCCATCTCATGCTCCATAGGTTTTGGTGCCGGCTTCCGCGCCTGGACCAGCACATGCGGGAAACCTTTGCCCGCCGGCTGCATCCGACCGGAGTTCATCGGGCCATGGTCCCGCCGCCAACCGGTTGAATACCGATCCGAACGATCGAAGAACTGATCGGTTCCAAACTCGCTCCAAGGCGCAGTATGACGGATGAAGTCGAGCGGTCCGCCGTGCGGAAGGCAGGTTCTCCCACCTCCATGTTGTCGGCAACCGCGGTCGAGCGAAGGGAGTCACTCGCATGTTTCCTATTGCCTGCGCCTCGATCAAAGCGGTCAACGCGGGAACATCGGCGCATCCCGCGGGTTCGACCATCATCGAGAATGGTCGATGCTGCTGGCTAACATGTCGACGGAGAATCCAATGGCGTTGTTCGAGATAATGGCTGACCAAAAAACCTCTAAGGAACTCGACGTTGCGCTTGTGATGCTGACCAGCAACGAAGACAGCGGCGGATCGCGCAAGGGAATTACACTTACGCACGAACTCGTCGAGGATGCCTTTGATGGTGACCGCGGCAGAGCGGCTGAAGCGGTCCGGTCCGGAGTAGTCGATCATGAGGCGATGCGCAGGATCGGCAGCCCGGACAAGCTCGTCTACCAACCTCAAAACGCAGACGGGGCAAGTACCGCCCATTGGACCTTGGCTGTGTTCAGCCGGGACGATCTGGGTCTGTTCGAGGGACCGGTACGCTCCGAGATGAAGGCGGGCTCGCCTGTCGGCGGCACTCGCACGTAGCTGCCATGTGGCGAAGCGGTTTGGCTCGGCGGTCCTCATGCCACTGGAAGACCTTTGAGCCGTCTCTCCGTTCGGTATCTCCTTCGATTGTCACGACCGCCCGCAAACCGACGCCGCCTAGGAGATATCGATGTCAGGCAGAGTAGTGTTTGCGAGCGGAGCGTGCGCTGGCCTGGCCACGGTCTTGGTGCTGATGGCCTCGGCCAATCGTCGAGGGCGAAGTCACTGGCGACCGATCAACGCGACGAGCCACTGGGTGCACGGCCGAGCCGCTGGCTCCGTATCCCGCTTCGACCTCTCTCACACGCTTACCGGTTTCGTGACGCACATGCTTGCCTCGTTCTGGTGGGCGCTGCCGTTTTCGGCCTTGCTGGGGAGTAATACGGCGAGCGCGCCGCGCGTGGTGGCGGCGGCCGCAGGCACGACCGTACTCGCGGCCCTCGTTGATTACGGTCTGGTGCCGAGACGCCTTACTCCTGGCTGGGAACTGGCCTTACCGAAAACGGACATCGCGAAGGCTTATGTCGCCATGGCTCTGGGCCTGGCATTGGGCACCTTCCTGCATCACGATGCGCGGATGCGCTGATCTGGATCGCAGATCGAGCTTCGTAGCTGCGGCGATGGTGACGCCCCTCAAATGTGACATCCTGGGAACAACATCCGATCTGACGTGTTGGAAATCGAGGCCAGCGTGCGTTGGCGAAAAATCCAAACACTTCGGGAGAGTTTTATATGAGCAGTCGGCCACCCCCAATTCCTCCGGAAAATCGCAGCGGGAAGGGAACTGGAGAGCCCGCAACAAACGCATCGGTCGAGTCCAAGAAGCCAGAGACACCCTCGGATCCAGAGAAGAAGGGGCAGCAAGGCAATACGAAGATCAACACGACCCATCAGGGCTACCAACAGGATCGATGAGGAGCATCATGTCCACTTCCAAGAAGACGCCGGCAAGCATCCGCCAAGGCGGTCCAGGTGCTTCGCATGAAAATGCCAAAGCTCCGTTGGATATCCCGAAGCCACCCGCCGAACCTGACAAGCGTACCCGCAGCAAGGTTTCCGGCGGCGGAGGCGAGCACGACAGCCACCACACTCACGATCCGGGGCGGAAGGGTGGTCAGGGTTAGATCATTTCACTTTGAGCTACGCAATTCTGGACGGAAAACCGCTTGCCGTTAGGCAACTCTCCGTTCGGTGACCGACAAGATCGAGATCATGGTTACCGTATTTGATTCGACCAACACATGGTCGAGGCCTGTCGCAGCTCCTCCCACGGCAGGCTCTTTTTTTGACGCTGGTGGTCAAATCGGCCAAACGGTGCGTTGAGCGGAATGCCAGCCTGTTGTTGTTCGCTGATTGCCCTGTCACGCTGCCCGCAGAGTTCAAGAGGCCGAGCGGGAGTCGTCGCAGGTTGTGCTCAACGGTCATGTTGCTAATGTCTGCCGGACCGGTCCCGGCGTGTTCGTCGCATCTGGCAGACACGGGACTGCTCATAACTATCATCTCGTGCCGAGTCGCCTGCGCTAGCCATACCGGAAGAATGGAGACGGAGAATGTCGGACCACCACCATCACCACGACCATGATCGTGACGACAAGCACGGCGAGGACCGGTGGAAACACAACGGTGTCCGCGTCATCAAAGGTGATCAATTGGACGGCAATACCGCCCAGACGCCCGGCATGTACCGGCAGGCAGCCATCAATCATGCGCGTGTCGGCGCCCAGAAGATCTGGGCCGGAACCGTCGCGATCGAGCCCAATGCCAAGACCGGCGTGCATCACCACGGGCCGCTCGAAAGCGTGATCTTCGTCGTCCGCGGCAAGGCGCGAATGCGCTGGGGCGACAGGCTGGAATATGTCGCGGAGGCAGGCCCGGGGGACTTCATCTACGTGCCGCCATACGTGCCGCACCAGGAAATCAATGCGGATCCTGAACATCCGCTCGAATGCGTGCTGGTGCGGTCCGATAACGAGGCCGTCGTCGTTAACATCACCGATATCGATCCGGTCGAGAAGCCGGAGGAGATCTACTGGGTGGATCCGATCCACAAGCATCCGGGCTGACCGTTTGCCAGAACCGAGGCATCTTGTTTGGATGCCATACTGTGGATCGCTGCAGCCCACACGAAAAACCCGCCTGCTTTCGCGGACGGGTTCCATAGTCGGTGTACGGTGAGGGTTCTCACTCCGCCTTCGCCCCACCCAGAAATTCCTCGCACCAGCTTGGGCCGTTGGCGCGCTTGCGGTCGCCGACGAGGCGGATCGAGCGGATGACGTAGTCGGAAGAGACGGTGAGCTGGACGGAACAGCTCAGATATTCGGTACGGGCGGCGGAGATGCGCTTGCCGCGTTTGCCGTCGGCTGTCTTTTCATACTCGGCCGGGATCTTGCGGGTCTTGTAGCCGCCCTTCCAGCTATAGACGGTGTCGTCACCGGTTTCGACGTCGGCAATCGGCGGGCCGAACTGGGCGAAGAAGATACCAGCGGGCTTGCCCAGCCACCGGGTCTCGACGGCGTTTTTTGCCACCCCTGAAGTCGTCGTGCAGCCGGCAAGGGCCAGCACAAGGCCGGCGACCGTCGTCATGCGGAAGTTCATGTTTTTTGTCCCTTTGAGTCTCGTTCTGAAATCTGCGGCGCGGAAGCCCGTATCCCCCGGTTTTCCTAGCTTTCCGCTGAGCCTCTAGCGCTAAAAGACGCGAAAGAAAATCCGCCCTGGCCGCCGGGATTCAGGAAAATATTAAGCGTTGCAGAAACGCCCTATTGCCGCTCCAGCCGAGGGGCGCCAATGGGTTTCCACCGATTGAATTTTTGCGCCAGGCTGCATTCTTTTTGAGATAGGCGCTTGTGAAATCGAAAATGCTGTTCTATAGAGGCGCCGCTGGTCACGGAGTGTAGCGCAGTCTGGTAGCGCACCACGTTCGGGACGTGGGGGTCGCGTGTTCGAATCACGCCACTCCGACCAGCCAAATCAATCACTTATCGAGCTATTTTGCCGCCGACGAGCCGAGCGAACGACGTATCGCACCCTCTTGGGCGGCGCGGCCTGACGGCGCCCTGCCGAGGCGGACTGTCTCACGGCAAACGCATTCCGGTGAGGCTGTGATGTTGAAGGAACCAATTTTCACACTGCGCGAGATCGCTATCTGGTCCGCCATTCTCGGCAGCGTCGTCGGCTACCAGCTCTGGCGCAACGGCGACCCGCCGCCGCTGACGATGCAACTTGCCCCGATCGAGCGGCCCGCCTGACGATTTGCGGGCGCAGACTGCTCCCTTACTCCTCAGGAAGTCCATTGCGTCTTGCCGCTCTCAGCAGGTCCACTTCCGGTGCGGCAGGGTCGAATTCGTCTTCGAGACGGCTGGCTTCGTCCTCGTCCATGCGGTATTTCCGCGCAAATCCTTCGATCGTCATAGTGCGGCCGTCGAAGCCCCCATCGGGCGTTTCCTTCCCATTGTTGCCAAGCATGGCTGCGTCTCCTTGCTATGCCTGGCGAAAAGCTAGGGCGGGAGCGTCGGTTTGGAAGAGTGAAGCGAGGCGAGACGGCCGCCGCCGACCGAATGGCATGGACAAATGAAAAAGGGGCCGAGCGGCCCCCTTTCCAGCTTCGACAAAGTTGCCGATCAGCCGTCGATCGAATCGATGATTTCCGCCGCCTTGCCGGCATTGACGCGGCGGATTTCCGCGTCTTCACGCCGGCTGGCAAAAAGTTCCGTTGCCATCAGTTGATCGGCGAGGTCTGCCGGCAGCGACAGGATAACCCGGCTCTCCTCCGCATGAATGCCACCGAGCGCCGCGCGTTTGGCAGTGATCATGCCGCCGGCGACCGTGTTGTTGGTGTCCGGGTCGATCAGGATGAAGGCGCCGGTGGTACGGTTCTGTTCATAAGCGTCGAAAATCGCCTGTTCATCGAAGGCCAGGTGAACCTTGCCGATCGCGTTCATCGGCAGCTCTTGCGTCTGGTTCCACTTGCCGGTCTTGAGATCGAGCTGGCTTGCGGGCTGCACTTGCACGCGCTGGCGGCGGCTGCCGGATTTCAGCCAGTAACGCTTGCCGGGCTGGATGCCTTCCGGCTGGAGCGCGACAAGCTGGGCGTCGAAGGCGAGCCCGGTCATCGGCTGGCTGTCGATCGCGGCGATCACGTCGCCGCGGGAAACGTCCACCTGACGGTCGAGCACGAGCGTGATCGCGTCGCCCGCAACGGCGGCATTGCGCACGAGATCGAAGGTGACGATCTTCGTGACGTTGGCAACCATGCCGGACGGCAGGATGACGACGGAATCGCCGGGCTTCACCGAGCCGCCGGCGACGGTACCCTGATAGCCGCGGAAGCTCTCGCCCGGGCGCGAGACTCGCTGCACCGGCAGGCGGAAGCCGACCGTCTGTGCAGAGCGCGTTGTCGCAAGCTCAAGGACCTCGATCAGCGTCGGGCCATCGTACCAGGGCATGGAGGCGCGGCCGTCATAGACGACGTTCTCGCCCTTGAGTGCCGAAACCGGGATCGCGGTGACCTGCCGCACGCCGAGCGACAAGGCGAGTTCCTTGAACTCGTGCGAGATCTGCTCGAAGCGGCTACGGTCATAATCGGTGAGGTCGATCTTGTTGACGGCGAGCACGAACTGGCGGATGCCCATCAGCGTCGCGATCGTTGCGTGACGCCGGGTTTGTTCCAGGAGGCCGACGCGGGCGTCGACCAAGAGCACGGCGAGATCGGCAGTCGAAGCGCCGGTCGCCATGTTGCGGGTGTATTGTTCGTGGCCGGGCGTGTCAGCAACGATGAAGGAGCGCTTGTCGGTCGAGAAATAGCGGTAGGCGACGTCGATGGTGATGCCCTGTTCGCGCTCGGCCTGCAGCCCGTCCAGAAGCAGCGCGAAATCGGGCAAGCCGAGATCGTTCTGCTTGCCGCTGGAATCGCGCTCGAGCGTGGCGGCCTGGTCTTCCTTGACCGCCTTCGTGTCCCAAAGCAACCGGCCGATCAGCGTCGATTTGCCGTCATCGACGCTGCCGCAGGTGATAAGGCGAAGCGGACGGGAATCGCGCGTGGCGCGCACCGGCTCCTGCGCCGGAAAGGCCGCGACGGTGGTTGCTTCGTCCAGCGCGGCGTTCGCGATTGCGGGTGCGGTCATCAGAAATATCCCTCGCGTTTTTTCTTTTCCATCGAGCCGGACTGGTCCCGGTCGATGGCGCGTCCCTGTCGTTCGGAGACGGTCGCGGTTTCAAGTTCGGAAATGATGTCGTCGAGCGTGGTGGCACCGGAGCGGATGGCTCCCGTCAGCGGGAAACAGCCGAGCGTGCGGAAGCGGATCACTTCCTCGCGCTTAAATTCACCCGGGAGAAATTCGAGACGCGGATCTTCGGCAAGGATCATCATGCCGTCACGCTCGACGATCGGACGCTTCTTCGCAAAATAGAGCGGCACGATCGGGATCTCTTCCGCTTGGATGTAGCGCCAGATGTCGACCTCGGTCCAGTTGGAGAGCGGGAAGGCGCGCACGCTCTCGCCCTTGCGGACCATGCCGTTGTAGATGTTCCAGAGCTCGGGGCGCTGGTTGCGCGGATCCCAGCGGTGGTCCGGCGTGCGGAACGAATAGATGCGTTCCTTGGCGCGGCTTGCTTCCTCGTCGCGGCGTGCGCCGCCGAAGGCGGCATCGTATTGGCCGGCGTCAAGCGCCTGGCGCAGCGCTTCGGTTTTCATGATGTCGGTGTAGAGCGCCGAGCCGTGCGAGAAGGGAGTTACGTTCTCTGCTGCCCCGCGCGGGTTGGTGTGAACGACCAGGTCGAGATCGTATTTTTCGACGATCTCGTCGCGAAACGCGATCATCTCCCGGAACTTCCAGCCGGTGTCGACATGAAGCAGCGGAAAGGGGACGCGGCCGGGATAGAAGGCCTTGCGCGCCAGATGCAGGAGCACGGACGAATCCTTGCCGATCGAATAGAGCATGACCGGACGCTCGAATTCGGCGGCAACCTCACGGAAAATGTGGATCGCTTCGTTTTCAAGTGCCTTCAGATGCGGGTCGAGCGGCGGCTTCGCGCTCTGCGGATTATGCAGTTCCGTTTCCGGATGGTTATGGGGCATTTCGAACTCCGGGGAGGATACGTGTCTCTCGGTGCGCCGGCCGCTTTCAGGCAGCATTGCTGGCGCTGGGAATGATAGAGGAGGCCGCTTCCGGCACGTGCAGGCCGCATTCGCGCTTCTCGTCGTTCTCCCACCACCAGCGTCCGGCGCGCTCGGGCTCGCCGGGCTTTATCGCACGGGTGCAGGGCTCGCAACCGATCGACGGATAGCCGCGGGCGTGGAGCGGGTTAACGGGAATGGCATTGGTCGCGACGTGGGCGCGGATCGTCTCGATATCCCAGTCCGCCAGCGGATTGATCTTGATGAGGCCGCGTTCGAGGTCCGCTTCGGCAAACGGCGTAGCGGCCCGGTTGCCTGACTGACCACGGCGAAGGCCGGTGATCCAGTAGCTTGCCCCCTCGAGCGCACGCGCAAGCGGTTTCAGCTTGCGCACGCCGCAACAGGCATGTCTTGCTTCCACGCTTTCGTAGAAGCCGTTCACGCCATACTCAGCCACATAGGCATCAATGTCGGCCTTTTCGGGGTAGAAACGCTTGATCAGGATCCCGTAGGTTTCCTCGGTCTTGTCGATAAGCGCGACGGTCTCGTTGAAGAGGCGGCCGGTCTTCAGTGTCGCAACGTCGATATCGAGCTGATCCGTGCCGATCGCGGCCGTGATGACCTGGTCCTCGATGCCGAGCGACGTCGTGAAGACGGCTCTGCCTTCAAGATCGGCGACCAGCGCCAGGCGTCCGGCAAGATCGAGGCCCGCGAGCGCTTCGCTCAGGGCTTTCGCTTCGGCTTCGAGGGTCTGCGTGGTCATGGCTAAATCCCGTTGCAATTTGCACGGAATATCGCAGCCGTTTGTGACAAATGACAGAAAAACGGATTTCTATTGCTCAAGGATCAGAGCAAATATCTCTCTGATCCATAAAGTTCTAAGAAAACCTAGTAATTTGATGGATTATTTCTGTGCCCTGGCAAGCGTGCATGCCCTTTCGTTTGCTGCAGGCGGTCCAAGCCCTCCACCATCGACAACGAGGGCATCACCATTCAAGAATTGTTGAATGCCCTATCCTTTCGCTTCAGGTGCTCCACGTTCACCCTGATCGTTTTGGCGCATCGAAGGAGACAGGAGATGGCAGAAATGGCAAGGTCCTTTTCCGCTCGTATGCTCGGTGGAGGTGTCCTCGGATTGCTTCTCGTCACAGGCGCCTACGCGCACCACGGCTGGTCCTGGGCGGAGGCCGATCAGATCGAGCTTTCCGGAACGATCCGGGAGATTTCCATGGCCCCGCCGCATCCAACGCTAGACGTCGAGACGGAGAATGACGGCGTCTGGCGGGTCGAACTCGCCAATCCGCGCCAGACCGAACGCTCGGGCTTTGTCGAGGGCGTGGCGAACGTCGGCGATCCGGTGGTGGCCCTCGGCAACCGTTCGCTCGATCGCAATGAGAAGAGGATGAAGGCTGTCCGGATCACCGTCGCCGGCAAGGCCTACGACCTCTATCCGG
Source organism: Sinorhizobium sp. 7-81 (assembly GCF_030124405.1). Taxonomy (NCBI): domain Bacteria; kingdom Pseudomonadati; phylum Pseudomonadota; class Alphaproteobacteria; order Hyphomicrobiales; family Rhizobiaceae; genus Sinorhizobium; species Sinorhizobium sp. 7-81. Next base: position 945,997 of record NZ_JASKLT010000001.1, read on the forward strand.
AACGGATACAGACGAATTGACGAGCGGGGCGGAGGCGTTGGAGTGGATCGGCGCCCTGCCTTTCGCGGTGGCGATACGGCGCTCCGCGCTCCTCTACCTCTTCGTGAACGCGGCCCATATTCTGTCGATCGGGATAATCGTCGGCGCGATCCTGCCGCTCGACCTGCGCCTGATCGGGTTTTTCGGCAAGGTGCCGATCCCGGCGATCGGCCCGTATCTTTCGCGCGCCGCGGCAACCGGCATAGTCCTCGCCATGGTCACGGGCTTCTGCCTCTTCAGCGTCCGCCCCCTTGAATATGCCGGCAACCCCGCCTTCCTGACAAAGATCACGTTGCTGGCACTCGGCGTCGTCAACGCGGTTCTGTTGCATCTGACGCCGCAATGGCGCGCCGCCGTCAAAGGCGGACCGCTCTCCTGGAGAGTCCGCCTTTCGGCCCTGCTTTCCATGGCGATCTGGACCGGAGCGGTTCTTGCCGGCCGCTGGATCGGTTTCCTTTCGGAATGATCGCAGAGCGAGACCGGACCTGATGGATCGCTGCGACCAACCGGGTGTCGCGCCTGTAGAATCTCAGAGCTACCGAGGGCGTTGCCCACACCCGCTTTCCGCCCTACCGATCGCTGATCGCCCAGCGCGGATTGATCCAGGGTTCCTGGTTCGAGCGGGCGAGGGGTTGCTTGCCGAGGATGTGGTCGGCCGCCTTCTCGCCGGTCATGATCGAGGGACCATTGAGGTTGCCATATGTGACGTGGGGGAAGATCGAGGAGTCAGCGACGCGCAAACCCTCGACGCCGATCACTCGCGTTTCCGGATCCACCACCGCCATCGGGTCGTCCTTGGCGCCCATCTTGCAGGTGCCGCAAGGATGGTAGGCGCTTTCGAGATGCTCGCGCAGGAAGGCGTCGATCTCGTCGTCGGTCTGGATCTTGTCGCCCGGCTGGATTTCCGGCCCGCGATATTGGTCGAAAGCCTTCTGGCCGAAGATCTCGCGCGTCAGTCGCACGCAGTGGCGGAATTTTTCCCAGTCCTCGGGGTGGCTCATATAGTTGAAGCGGATCACCGGATCAGCCTTCGGGTCGGACGAGCGAAGGGCGACGCTGCCGCGCGACTTCGAGAGATTGTAGCCGACATGGACCTGGAAGCCGTGCGTGTTGGCCGCCGCCTTGCCGTCGTAGCTGATTGCCACCGGCAGGAAGTGATACTGGATATCGGGCTGCTTGACGCCGGGCGCCGAGCGCAGGAAGGCGCAAGCCTCGAACTGGTTGGAAACACCAAGGCCCCTCTTGAAGAGCAGCCACTGCGCGCCGGCGACGCCCTGCCAGAACCACGGCAGCCAGGAATAAAGCGAAACCGGTTTGGTGCTTACCTGCTGGAAGTAGAACTCCATGTGATCCTGAAGGTTCTGGCCGACGCCCGGGCGGTCGGCCTTCACCTCGACACCCATCTCCTTCAGATGCGCCGCCGGTCCGATGCCGGAGAGCATCAACAGCTTCGGCGAGTTGAAGGAGGAGGCGGACACGATCACCTCGCGATTGGCCTTCACAACCTCGGTCCGGCCGTTGCGCTCGATCTCGACACCGGTTGCGCGGCCGTTCTCGATCACGATCTTGTGGGCAAGGCAGCGGATCAGTTGGACATTCGGGCGCTTCAGCGCCGGCTTCAGATAGGCGGAAGCGGCGGACCAGCGTCGGCCTTGCCAAGTCGTCTGCTCCATCAGGCCGAAGCCTTCCTGCTTCGAGCCGTTATAGTCGTCGGTGAGTTCGAACCCTGCCTGCTTTCCCGCTTGGATGAAGGCGTGAAAGAGCGGGTTCCGAACGCTGCCACGCTGCACATGCAGCGGCCCGTTGGTGCCGCGCCAGCCGTCTTCGCCGCCATGCGAATGTTCCATCCGCTTGAAATAGGGAAGCACGTCGGCATAGGCCCAGCCTTGGGCGCCGAGTTCTTCCCAGCGGTTGAAGTCCTCCGCGTGCCCGCGCACATAGACCATGCCGTTGATCGAGGAAGAGCCGCCGATTACCTTGCCGCGCGGCGCGGTGATGCGCCGGTTGTTGAGGTTCGGCTCCGGCTCGGACAGATAGCCCCAATTGTAGCGATTCATGCTCATCGGCCAGGCAAGAGCCGCCGGCATCTGGATGAAGGGGCCCACGTCCGAGCCGCCGAACTCCAGCACGATGACCGAATGCTTGCCGTCTTCCGACAGGCGATAGGCCATGGCCGAGCCTGCGGAGCCGGAACCGATGATGACGAAATCTGCCTGCATTCTCGCTACTTTCTTTATTCGGATGCCCCTGGTCCGGCTGCCGCCACCTTCTCCCCGCTTGCGGGGAGAAGGCACTCGCGGCGCCCGCTCAAGCCTCCTCTGCCGCTCGCGTGGAAGCTCACGGCGCTCCCAGTCCCCTCTCCCCGCATGCGGGGTGAGGGTTAGGGTGAGGGGCAAATGTTGTCAGTACGGCGCCTCGACCTTCCCCATGCCGACATAGACGGTCTTGAGCTCTGTATAGTGGTTCAACGCCGCGACCGAATTTTCCCGCCCGAAGCCCGATTGCTTCGAGCCGCCGAAGGGGATCTCGACTGGGCAGAGATTGTAGGTGTTGATCCAGAGCGTGCCGGCCTCGAGCTGGTCGACCACCCTGTGCGCCCGGGTGATGTCGGCCGTGAAGACGCCGGCGGAAAGGCCGAATTCGGTCGCGTTCGCGCGGGCCACGACCTCCGCTTCGTCGTCGAAATCGAGCACGCACATGACCGGCCCGAAGATCTCCTCGCGCGCGATCGTCATCTCGTCGGTGACGTCGGCAAATACGGTCGGCTGGATATAGGTGCCCTCGGTGTTGACGGCGTTCGGAATGCCGCCGCCGGTCACGAGCCGCGCGCCTTCCGCCTTGCCCTTCTCGATGTAGGAGAAGACCTTGTCGCGCTGTCCTTTCGAAACCATGGGGCCAAGCTGCGTCGCCTCGTCCATGGGGTCGCCGATGACGATCGCTTCCGTGCGTTCCTTGAGCCGCGCCAGAAAGGCGTCCTTGACCTTCCGCTGCACGAACACGCGGGTGCCGTTGGAGCAGACTTGGCCCGTCGAATAGAAATTGCCGAGCATGGCGCCGCCGATCGCGCTTTCGAGATCGGCATCGTCGAAGACGATCAACGGCGACTTGCCGCCGAGTTCCATCGTCACATGGCGAAGCCCGGCTGCGGCTGCCTCGTAGATCTTGCGGCCCGTCGGCACAGAGCCGGTCAGCGATACCTTGGCGACATCGGGGTGGTTGACGAGCAGCGGACCAGTCGACCGGTCGCCCTGAATGACGTTGTAGAGGCCCTTCGGCAGTCCCGCTCCGTGCAGGATTTCGGCGATCTTCAGCGCTCCGAGGGGTGTGTTTTCCGACGGTTTGAAGACCATGGCGTTACCGGCGGCGAGTGCCGGCGCGCCCTTCCAGCAGGCAATCTGCTGCGGATAGTTCCAGGCGCCGATGCCGACGCAGACGCCGAGCGGCACCCGCTTGGTATAGGCGAAATCGCCGCCAAGCGGGATGTAGTCGCCGTTGAGCGCCGCCGCCGCGACGCCGCCGAAGAACTCGAAGCTGTCGGCGCCGGAAGTCGGGTCGGCGACGATCGTTTCCTGGATCGGCTTGCCGGTGTCGAGCGTTTCCAGTTCGGAAAGCTCGCGGTTGCGCTCGCGCATGATTTCCGCGGCGCGTTTCAGGATGCGGCCGCGCGCCGTCGGGCTCATCGCCGCCCATTCCGGCTGTGCCCGTTTCGCGGCGGCGATCGCCTTTTCGACGATCGCGGGCGTCGCGGCATGAAGCCGGGCGATCACCTCGCCGGTCGCTGGATAGATGCTCTCGATCACCGAGCCGGCGGCGTCCTCGACATATTCCCCGTCGATGAAGTGCGAGGCTTTCGGTTGGGCTCTCATGTCATTCTCCTCGCGGGTAGCGTTTGGATTCCTCGAGATTGTCGAGGTTCATATGGTTGCGCATGTAGCGCTCGGATGCCTTCTGCAGCGGCTGGTGGTCCCAAGGATAGTAGGCGCCGTTCCTGAGCGCCTCGTAGACCACCCAGCGCCGGGCCTGGCTTTCGCGCACGGCCGCGTCGAAGGCGTCCATGTCCCAGTGGGCGACGCGCATGTCGCGGAAGGCGGCGAGCGTTGCCGCATCGACAGAGTTGCGCGGATTTTCCGCCAGGTTGGTGAGTTCCAGTGGGTCGCTTTCGAGGTCGTAAAGCTGGTCCGGATCGAGGGTGCAGTGGATATATTTCCACTTTCCTTCGCGAATGCAGACGAGCGGCGCGTAGGAGGCTTCCGCCGCATATTCCATCAGCACCGCCTCTGTGCGCTCCGTGCCGTCCACCATCGGCAGAAGGCTGATGCCGTCCGTCCAGGGCTTTACCTCCTCCAGCGAGATGCCCGCGAGTTCGGCAAGCGTCGGCGTCACGTCGAGGTTGGAGGTGGCCGTCAGATGCAGGCCGGGTGTAAGCCCCGGTCCGGCGATCATCAGCGGCACGCGCGCGGAGCCTTCGAAGAAGTTCATCTTGAACCATAGGCCGCGTTCACCGAGCATGTCGCCGTGGTCGGAACAGAAGAGGATGACTGTATCGTCGAGCATTCTCGTCCGCGACAGCGTATCGATGAGCTCTCCCACTTTTTCGTCGAGATAGGAGATATTGGCGAAATAGGCGCGGCGTGACTGGCGGACATTCTCCTCGGTAAGCGCGAAGTTCTCGTAGTCGCAGGAATGCATGATGCGCTGCGAATGCGGATCCTGCCGATCGAAGGGAAGCGCGCCGATCTCCGGCAGCAGGTGCTCGCAATTCTCGTAAAGATCCCAGAATTTGCGCCGTGCGACATAGGGGTCGTGAGGATGGGTAAAGGAGACGGTGAGGCACCAGGGGCGGCGGCTTTCGTCGTCGTTCTCGCGGGAGAGCTGATAGAGCTTCTGGTTCGCCAGAAACGCCACCTCGTCGTCATATTCCATCTGATTGGTGATCTCCGCCACCCCGGCGCCGGTGACGGAACCGAGATTGTGGTACCACCAGTCGATCCGCTCGCCGGGCTTGCGATAGTCCGGCGTCCAGCCGAAATCGGCCGGATAGATATCGGTGGTCAAGCGCTCTTCGAAGCCGTGCAACTGATCCGGCCCGACGAAATGCATCTTGCCGGAAAGGGCGGTGTAATAGCCGGCCCGGCGCAGGTGGTGGGCATAGGTCGGGATCGAAGACTGGTATTCGGCAGCGTTGTCATAGACGCGGGTGCGGCTCGGCAGCTGCCCGGCCATGAACGAGGCGCGCGCCGGCGCGCAGAGCGGCGACGAGGTGTAGTTGTTGCGGAAGCGGGCGGAGCGCTTGGCCAGTGCCTTCAGGTTTGGCGCGTGCAGGAAGTCGGCGGGGCCGTCCGGAAAGAGCTTCCCGTTCAGCTGGTCGACCATGATGATCAAGATATTCGGCTTTCCGGCAGTCACGTCGTCGGTTCCTCGAAGGTTTGAATTGCAGTTCGTTTCGGTTGTCACACCGGAGATCGCCTCATCCGGCGCCCCCACCTTCTCCGCGCTCGCGGGGAGAAGGATATGGCGCGCGCCCAAGTCTCCTCTCCCGTGCGGGGAGAGGGCTAGGGTGAGGGGTAGTTTTCACCATCACCCACCCGCAAATGCGCATTCACGTAGTCTTCCGTGAGCGCGATCGAAGCTTCGATGCTGATCGGCGCCGATTTCAGACTTTGCCGGATGTAGAGCCCGTCGATCATCGCAGCCGCGCCCTCGGCGATACGCTCCGCGTCATCGGCTGTAGAGAGCGGCCTGAGGCTGGCCAGCAGATTGGAGCGCAGCCGGCGCGCATAGATGACGAGGAGGCGGCGGACATCCTCGGAACGTTGCGCCTCCGAATAAAAGGCGAGCCAGGCGGCGATCGTCTCGGGCGCGAACTGCTCAGCCCTGAAGCTCACGCGGATCAACGCACTCAGCCTTTCGCGCGGCGTCTTCGCCGCCTGGAGCGCAGCGACCGCGTCGTCGCGCAACTGCGCTAAAAGACTGCGGATCGTTGCGATCAACAATTGGTCCTTGCTGCCGAAGTAGTGGTGCGCGAGCGCCGGCGAGACGCCGGCGGTTCTGGCGATATCCGACATAGTGACCGAGAGCGTGCCCTGGTCGCCGATGACGCGCAGCGCCGCGTCCACCAGTGCCTTTCGCCGCACAGGCTCCATCCCGATTTTCGGCATCCGAAACTCCCTCGACTGCCTTCAGTTTATTTTTGATTGACTCATCAATCAATAAAAATTTTGTCGCTTTTTCTCTTTCTTTTTACTGAGAAATCCGGCTCAATCACGAGGTGGCGTTCATGCTTGCCGATATGACTGGAGGTTGAAAATGGTCCACGCGTTCGATCCCGCCGGTAGAGAGGCTGTCGCCGGAAAATGGGCGTGGTTCGTCGCGCTCGGCGTGCTGTTGATCATGTGCGGCGGCATCGCTTTTGGCAATCTGTTCATGGCGACAGTCGCTTCGGTCTACTACGTCGGCGCCATCATGCTCGTCGGCGGTCTGCTCAACCTCGCGCACGCGTTTCAGGTCAGAGGCTGGGAAAGCATCGTCTATTGGGTCTTGAGTGGCGCCTGCTATGCGGCGGCTGGCCTCTTTGCTTTCATCAATCCCGTTCTTGCCTCCTCGGTCCTGACCTTCCTGATGGCCGTAGCATTGCTCGTTGCCGGCTGCTCCCGCCTGTGGGTCGGCTTCAAGCTCAGGCCGCTCGCTGGCTGGGGCTGGATCGTCATCGGCGGACTCGTCACCCTGGTTGCCGGCCTCGTCATTGCTGCCGGATGGCCGGTCAACAGCCTGTGGATCCTGGGGCTGTTCCTCGCAGTCGATCTCGTGATGCAGGGCCTTGCGCTGATCGCTTTCGGCGTTCTCGCCAAGGGCTAGAATCCATCGCATTTTCAATGCGCGGCGGCCTTGAGGCGTGTGCGAGGATAGCCGCCACTCTTGTCATCCAAGCTTCATGAAACTTTCACACTCGCGAAAGGTTTCGTTGACGCTTACCCTTGATGCTGGCGCGGCCTTTGTTCGTGTATGTTCCTGGAGCCGGCATGTCCGTCGCCCCCGCCGAAATCCTCTCGCTTCGCCGCTTCGGCGACGAGCAGATTGTCACGCTTGCCAAACTTGTCATCGAGAACGCCTTCCAGCCGATCGTCGAGGCGACGACCGGTGCCGTTTTCGGCTATGAATCGCTGATGCGCGGGTTCCAGCGCCTGGGCTTTGCCTCGCCGCTCGAATTGCTGGACAAGGCGGAGGAGGTGGGCCAGCTTCTGGCACTCGAACATCTTATCAACAGCCGCGCCGTCGCCGCGTTCGCGACGATTCCCGATTTTTCGGCCCGGACCCTTTTCCTGAATTTCGATTCGAGGTTGGTTGGTGGCGAGGACGATATCGTCGAGCGCCTCGTCAACCACCTGAAGCGCGCCAATATTGCGCCGTCTTCCCTCTGCTTCGAGCTTTCGGAGCGCTTCGACAGTGGGAAGATGCCCGATTTTTCCGCGCTGGTCCGGCAATTGCGGCTTGCCGGCTTCAAGCTCGCGATCGACGATTTCGGTGCAGGCTTCAACGGGCTGAAATTGCTCTGCGACCAGCCCGTCGACTACGTGAAGATCGATCGGCATTTCATCTCCGGTATTGAGCGGGACCCGCGCAAACGTCATCTCGTTCGCCATACGGTCAACACGGCCCACGTGCTCGGAACGCGGGTGATTGCGGAGGGCGTGGAGACGGAGGCCGAGTTCCTCGCCTGTCGCGATCTCGGATGCGATCTGGTGCAGGGCTATTTCATTGCCCGGCCGACCACCCATCTTAGCGAGCTGCAGCCGGCTTACCCTCATCTGGAATTAAGCGGTGCCGCGCGGCGCTCCTCCGCGACGCTCGACAGCATCCTCATCAGGAAGCAGATCGAACAGCTTCCGGCCGTGAGGGAGAGCGACGAACTCGAATCCGCCTTTGATCTTTTTCGGGTCAATCCGCGCCAGCCTTTCTTTCCGGTGCTGAACGCCAACGGTGAGCCGCGCGGCATCCTGCACGAGTATCACGTCAAGGAGATGATCTATCATCCCTTCGGCCGGGACCTGCTGAAGAACCGCATCTACCAGCGCCGCATTTCGCATTTCGTCAGCCCGGCGCCGATCGCCGATCTCGATACGCCTGCCGACGAGATGCTGAAAATCTTCGCCGGCATGGACGGCAGCGACTGTGTGATCCTGACTGAAAACATGCGCTACGCCGGGATTCTTTCCGCTTCGTCGCTGTTGAAGATCATCAACGAGAAGCAGTTGAAGATGGCGCAGGAGCAGAACCCGCTGACGGGCCTGCCGGGCAACCGCGCGATCCGCGACTACGTGCAGGACGCGATCCTCGACGGCGACGAAACGCGCTACTTCTGCTATTGCGATTTCGACGACTTCAAGCCGTTCAACGACACCTACGGTTTTCAGAAGGGCGATCTGGCGATCACGCTGTTTGCCGCCCTGCTCAGACGCCACTTCATTGGCGAGGAGAAGTTTCTGGGGCATGTCGGCGGCGATGATTTCTTCGTCGGCGTCAGCGGCTGGACCGATCAGGAAATCCGCTCCGTCCTTACGCGCCTCGCCGAGGATTTCCGCTCGGATGTCCGGCAGCTCTATTCCGCGGAACACCAGGCCGAGGGACGGATCAGCGGATATGGCCGCGACGGAGTAAGCAAGAACTTTCCCCTGATGCGTTGCTCGATCGCCGTTCTCGTGCTTCCGCAGGGCTTCATTCTATCGGACACCCAGACGGTCAGCGCGCGGATTGCTGAAATCAAAGCACGCGCCAAGGAAAGCGAAAGTGGCCTCGTTTTTGAGTTGCTTCACGGCGATTGATTATTCGCCTGCCGATGTCGGGGTTTCCGGAACTGTGAGCGGGCGATAGGTATAGGCGCAATCACTTTTGCGAGGAACGCCTTCATGACCCTTCCGACCGAAATGACCTATGTGGACCTGCCGGACCCGGGTGGACCGGAAAACATGGTCCTGGCACGCGGACCGCTGCCGGACGTCAAAGCCGGCGATATCCTGATCCGCGTCGAGGCGTCCGGCATCAACCGGCCCGACGTGCTGCAGCGTAAGGGCGACTATCCGCCGCCGCCCGGCGCGAGCCCGATCCTCGGTCTCGAGGTGGCTGGCGAGGTGGTGGCTCTCGGCGAGGGGGCAACCGGTTTCTCGATCGGCGACAAGGTCTGCGCGCTCGCCAATGGCGGCGGCTATGCGGAATATTGCGCGGTGCCGGCGACGCAGGCGCTCCATTGGCCGAAGGGCTATGATGCGACGAAGGCCGCCGCCCTGCCGGAGACTTTCTTCACCGTCTGGGCCAATATCTTCGACATGGCCGGCCTCAAGACAGGTGAAACGATCCTCGTCCATGGCGGATCGAGCGGCATCGGGACGACCGCAATCCAGCTCGCCAAAGCGTTCGGCGCCGAGGTTTTCGTGACCGCCGGCAACGCCGAGAAGTGCAGGGCCTGCGAGGCGCTGGGGGCCAAGCGAGCGATCAACTATCGTGAGGAAGACTTCAAGGCCGTCGTGCTCGAAGAGACCGGCGGGCGAGGGGTCGACGTCGTTCTCGACATGGTCGGCGGGCGCTACTTCGACCGCAATATCGGCTCGCTCGCGAAGGACGGCCGTCTGTCGATCATCGCCTTCCTGAGTGGGGCGCGCGTGGAAAGCGCCAATATCGCACCCATCCTGACGAAGCGGCTGCATGTCATGGGATCGGCGCTTCGCCCACGCACGCCCGCTGAAAAACGGGCGATCCGCGACGGGCTTGCGGCAAAGGTCTGGCCACTGCTGGAAGGGCGGGCGGTGGCACCGGTCATCCACGCGGTCTTACCCTTCGAAAGGGTCGCCGACGGTCACCGCCTGATGGAAGAAGGCGATCATATCGGCAAGATCGTGATGAAGATGGGCCGATCCTAAGAGTGCCAAAGCAGGTGATCTCATCGGTGCTTTCGCTCCCTAAGACGATAGTTGGTCTTGTATTCGGATGGGAATGACCTACCTTGGGGCCATCGTCAACGAACAGAAAGGAAGGTGGTCCAATGTCTAATGAGATTTCGAACCTCGTGACAGGCATGGGAGAGGTGAAGGAGTCGAGGCAGCCCTCGGCTTGATTGCCGCCTTCCTTGGGCCTGTGAGGCCCGGCCGTCATTAGGCCAGAACTCATGGAAGGGTCGCCTCGGGCGGCCCTTTTCCATTTCTGCAAGAGTTCTCGCGCAGCGTTCCAGAGCAATTCAGCGAAGTGTGTAACGGTTTTCCGTCCGGAATTGCGCAGCTTCAAAGGGTTAGATCATTTCATTGCTTCAATGAAACAATGAAATGATCTAAATCCCGAAGCGGCCGAGCGCGGGGATTTTTACCCCGGGCCGTGCAATATCAACGCCCGCCACCAATCCCATGAAGTGCAGTTCCAGCCCACTTCGCCAGCCGGCGGAAATGCCGGCCAGCCCGTAGAGGGTTGCGTGCAGATCGCCGCCGTCGCTATCGATGTGGAAAAGCTTGCCCTTCGGCAAGTAGTCGCGGCCGACCGCGTTCGGCGGTAGCACCGCGCCAATCTCGGGCACCGAACGAAGCACGTGCGCGACGAAGGTGTTCGAGTTCGGTCCGGGCCATAGTCTGTAGGTGCCGGGCGAGGCGTAGGGGTAATCGGCAATGGCCCGCTCGACCTTCGGAATCAGGCGTTGCGCCTTCTCTCCCGTGATCATGACGACGATGCGCGGCTCGTTCGAATACCACCGGCCATCGGCCTGATAGGCATTCTTGCGGACCGGTTTGCCCCAGCCGACCTTTTCGTATCGGGTATAGGCCTGGGCCCCTTCATCCTTGGTGACGATCCACGCGTGGCTGGCGACGGCCCCCTTCATGCCGCCGGTGGTTGCCGAGAGGATATAGACTGCCGCCTCCGGGCTTTCTGCCGGTTTGGGGAGAAGACCGGCAGATGACCAATCCGCCTCCCGCCAGCTTTGCGGCCTGTCCTTGATGTACCACCAGCCGGCCGAGGCAAGTGCCGGAAGCAGGTAGATGAGCATAAAGGCGACAAACAGCCTGCGGATGAATTTCATCGCACACCCCGGTTCCCAGCGATCGGATTCCTGATAAATGCAGGGGCGAAAGAGGAATTTTGAGGGCAAGCATGTCTAATCCGGTCCTGGTCGAAGTAACCCGCGGAAATCTCGTCGAAAGCCGTCATCGCGGCACGGTGATCGTTGTCGACGGTGACGGCAACACCGTGTTTTCGTTGGGCGATACGGATGCTGCCGTCTTCCCGCGTTCGGCCTGCAAGGCCATGCAGGCGCTGCCGCTGGTGGAAAGCGGTGCAGCGGACGCCTACCGGTTCGACGCCAAGGCGCTAGCGCTCGCCTGTGCCTCGCATTCCGGCGAGCCGGAACATGTCGCGCTCGCGGCGGAAATGCTGGCGGCAGCTGGCCGTGACGTCGATGCGCTGGAATGCGGCGCCCACTGGTCCTTCGACCAGAAGACCTTGATCGCGCAGGCGCGTTCGATCGAGGCGCCGAGCGCCCTGCACAACAATTGCTCCGGCAAGCACGCCGGCTTCGTCTGCGCCTGCTGCCATTCCGGCACGGCAGTCCGTGGCTATGTCGGCTACGACCATCCGATCCAGCAGGAAATCCGCGGTGTCATGGAAAGTCTTACGGGGGCAATCCTTGCGCGCGACAATTGCGGGGTCGATGGCTGCTCGATCCCCACCTATGCCGTACCCCTGAAGGGGCTCGCCCACGGCTTCGCCAAAATGGCGACAGGGGTGGGGCTTGCGGCGGAGCGGTCGCGCGCGTCCAAGCGTCTGGTCGAGGCTTGCATGGCCGAACCCTTCTACGTTGCCGGCACCAAGCGTGCCTGCACGCGGCTGATGAAGGCCGCGCCGGGCCGCATCTTTGCCAAGACCGGTGCCGAAGGCGTCTTCTGCGCGGCAATTCCAGAGAAGGGGGTCGGCATAGCGCTCAAATGCGAGGACGGCACGACCCGCGCCGCCGAGGCGATGGTTGCCGCGACGCTTGCGCGGTTCTTCGCCGATGAACCGCAGATCCACACGGCGCTGATGGCGCAAGCCAACCACCCGATGCGCAACTGGAACGGCATGCATGTCGGCGACGTGCGCGTGACGGAGGCGTTTGGGGCGTGAGCCTCTACGCCATGATCAGTGCGGTGGAGCCGTCGCCATAGGGCGACAGGGGCTCGGCTGCCATGTCCGCCGGCACGACGAGGCCGGCGAGTTCGCTGACGCTCATGATGCGGTGAGGGGAGGCTGCGCCGAATTTCTCCGGCGTCGCGAGCACATAGGTTTCTGCGGACTGCCGGGCGATTGCCCGTTTTATCGCCGCTTCTTCGTAGTCTCCGGTCGAAAGCCCATGCGCCGGATGGATGGCGGTGACCCCGAGGAAGAAGATGTCGACGCGGATCTGTTCGATTGCGGCGACCGCCGCCGCCCCCGTCGCCACCATGGAATGTTTATAGAGTCTGCCGCCGATCAGGATCACCTCGGCGTCGTGTTTTTCGAGTTCGGCGGCGATCGTCGGACTGTGCGTGACGATGGTCGACCGCAAGTCGCGCGGCAAGGCGCGAGCGAGTTCCGCATTGCTCGTGCCGCCGTCGAGAAAGACGGTTTGCCCAGGCTTGACGAGGTCCGCCGCCCGTCGTCCGAGCCGGCACTTGAGGTCGCTGGCGATCGCCTGGCGGGCGGCGAAATCCGGAAGCGGCGGCGTCAGCGGCAGGGCGCCGCCGTGAACCCGCTTCAACAGACCCTCGGCCGCCATTTCCCTGAGGTCGCGACGGATGGTGTCTTCCGAAAGCCCGAGTTCGTCGGCGAGCGCCTTGGCAACGACTTGCCCGTCGCGGGCAAGCCTTGTCGAAATCATCGCTCGTCTCTGTGTTGTCAGCATCGATTCCCCCTTGATTCTTCACGAGATTGCATGAATATTCGCGATAATTCCAGAAATATCTGGAAGTTTCGTGCAAACATGGAGAGAGTCATGCTAATTCTGATTGCCGGCCCCTACCGCTCCGGGACGGGGGACGATCCATCGAAAATGGCGGAAAACTTGAAGCGTCTGGAGGAGCCCTCCTATGCCCTCTTCAGGGCTGGGCATGTGCCGATGATCGGGGAGTGGGTTGCCTTGCCCGTGTGGCATGCGGCCGGTGGAGGCCGGGTGGGCGACGATCTTTATGAGGAGATCTTTCATCCCGTTGCCGGCCGGCTGCTTGCGCTCTGCGACGCCGTCCTGCGCTTGCCGGGCGAGTCCAAAGGCGCAGATAATGATGTGCGCATCGCCCGCGAGCGCGGCATTCCGGTCTACGACCGCCTCGAAGACGTGCCGGGCTGTGCAGGGACGATAGCCGCGTGACCGAAAGGCCCGGCGGTTCATAGACCGCCGGGCCGTTCCGGACCTTGTCAACCGCGGCAATTTCATTTCTTCTGCTGGCGAATTTTGTGGCCGCCGCACCATCATGGGAGGCAGAATGATGCTGAAACTGTTTTACGCCCCGGGGACCTGCTCGCTCGCTTCGCATATCGCCCTCGAGGAAGTGGGCGCCGCCTATGAGGCGCGACGCGTCGATTTCGCGAAGGCCGAACAAACCACGCCGGAATATCTTGCGATCAATCCGAAAGGGCGGGTTCCGGCTTTGGTGACGGACCGCGGCGTGCTCACCGAAACCCCGGCCATCCTGGCCTATATCGCCCAGAGCTTTCCAGACCGCCGCCTTGCGCCGCTTGACGAACCGTTCGCGTTCGCACGGCTGCAATCCTTCCTGAGCTATCTCTGCTCCACCGTGCACGTGGCGCACGCGCATGCGCGACGCGGTGCCAGATGGGCAGACGATCCGGCGGCGCATGAAGCGATGAAGGCGAAGGTGGCATCAAACATGGGCGACTGCTTCGCGCTCATCGAACGCGACATGTTCACCGGCCCTTTCGTCATGGGAGAGGATTATACGATCGCAGATCCTTATCTCTTCACCATCGCCAACTGGCTGGAGGCGGATGGCGTCGATCCGGAACGTTTCCCGAAGGTGCTCGACCACCGCAACCGCATGGTCGCACGAACGGCTGTCGCCAAGGTGCTGGCTGCGGTCCAGGCGTAGAGCAATTCGAGGAAAAGTGTGTAGCGGTTTTCCGTCCGCATTTGCGTTTCAAGGAGTTGGAGCGTTTCAGCGTTTCAACGAGCCGGGGAGCCGAAGCGACGTGCGAGGCGCTCCGGCGCTTTTTCGCGCCAGGCCGCGATCAGCCGTTGCGTCAGTGTTTCGTCGTCGATTGCGGCGAGTCTCACCAGCATTGCCGGCCAGCCTTTGTAGTGATCGGTCTCGAAGAACAGGGATGGATCGAGTTCCATCAGCATCTCCTTCTCATCGAGCGCGCACATCACCACCAGCGTCTCTGCGTCCTTCATCCGCACGAAACTCTTGCCTTTGACGAGGAGGGCCGGCGTCCCGTAGGACGTGCCGACCGCCGTTTCCGGCAGGCCCGCCGCCTCGGCCAGCCGCCGCACACGTTCGAAAGAACGTTCGAGATCATCGCTCATGCATCACCTCGCTTGCGCGAAGCGCATCGAAGTCGCCGTCCTACAGTCTATCCTCAGATCAGACGCAATCGCAATGATCGGGCGCGGCCCGTGGCCAGGGCCATCCCGGAAACGGCAGATCGGCAAGCTCCCGCTCTTCCATGCGAGCGAGATCCGGGTGCTGCAACGGATCGCGCTGCCAGTCGGGCGGCATCTCGGCAGCGTCGTGGGTCAACGAGGTACGCTTGAGCATCGTTAGAATCTTCAGCATGGCGGACCACCCTTTCGATAGGGCCCAGCATCCGCTCGTCACGGCAGGATTTCAATTGAGATTGCCGGCTGTTCGTTTTAGAAAAACTACATGAAGGAACTGAACACAGTCCACCTCAACGGCCTGCGTGCCGTCGAAGCCGCTGGCCGCCTCGGCTCCCTCGCAAGCGCTGCGGCAGAACTCGGCGTCACGGCTGGCGCCGTCAGCCAGCAGATTGCCAAGACGGAAGCGCAACTCGGCCGCATGCTTTTCGAGCGTACCGCCCGCGGGCTCGTCACGACGGATTTCGGGCGCCTGTTCCTTGCACGGCTTTCGAGCGCCTTCGGAGAGCTTGCCGAGGCGGTAGCATCGGCGCGGCGACGCGATGAATCGGTGTTGACGATCTCCGTGGCCCCGGTCTTCGCCGCCCGGTGGCTGGTTTATCGGTTGAACCGCTTTGCCGAGCGGCATCCGGATATCCGGCTGAGGATCGACGCGACGACGACGCTCGTCAATCTGGACACTTCCGACGTCGATGTCGGCATCCGCGTCGGCGCCGGTGACTGGCCGGGTGTCCATGCCGAACTCCTGCTGGAGCAGGAGATCTTCCCTGTTTGTTCGCCGAGCATGGCCGCGGATCTGCGTTTGCCTGCAGATATTCTAAAGCTTCCGGCGGTGATCGACGGTCACTCGATGTTCACATGGGAAGTGTGGTTCAAGGAGGCTGGCCTTTCGGGTTCGCAGATGACGGTGCGCCACACCTTCAACGAGGCCTCGCTCGTGCTTGACGCGGCAATTGCCGGGCAGGGGGTCATGCTCGCCTGGCAGACGCTCGCAGGCTTTGCCGTAACTGAAGGCAGTCTGGTTGCGCCCTTCGACATCCGGGCAAAAACCGGCTTCGGCCACTATTTCGTGCGCTCGCCATCCCGGCGCGAGAGCAAGGCCGCCCTGGCTTTCAAGCGCTGGGTGCGCGATGAGGTGGAAGAGGGAATGCGCCTGCTTGACGCCAAGATCGCCGGCTATTCCGGCAAGTGATGCCGCCCGTCGCTGTTATTCCGGCTCTTTCAGCCGCTCCTCCATCATCGCCTTGAAACAAGGACGCGACTGGCAACGCGCAAGCCACGCCTTGACGTGCGGATGCCTGTCGAACAACGCCGTC
The DNA here is from genome assembly GCF_030124405.1 of Sinorhizobium sp. 7-81. Taxonomy (NCBI): domain Bacteria; kingdom Pseudomonadati; phylum Pseudomonadota; class Alphaproteobacteria; order Hyphomicrobiales; family Rhizobiaceae; genus Sinorhizobium; species Sinorhizobium sp. 7-81. The sequence continues at coordinate 961,951 of NZ_JASKLT010000001.1, forward strand.
TGGCTCATGGTATAGCGAAAGACCTCGGCGAGGTTGAGATCGGCGGCCGTGAAGCGGTTCCCGACGACATAGTCGCGGCCTTTGAGATGCGTTTCGAGAACGCTGAAGGCTTTCTCGAGTGATTGGGCGCAAGCGGCGATGCGCGCCTGACCTTCGGGCGTGTTCTCGATGCCATCGTCATAGGCGAGAATGATCTTGACCGCATGCGGCTCCACCTCGGTTGCCGCCCACATAGTCCAATTGCCCATTTGCCCATCCTCGCCGAGATCGGCCGGCGCGAGAGGACCGCCATATTTGCGGGCGAGATAGAGATTGTTGGCGAGCGATTCCGTCAGGACCAGGCCGTCATCGTCGATCGCCGGAATGAGGCCCATCGGATTGATGGAAAGAAAGTCGGGCGACTTGGTGTTGACCGGTGCATCCACGGCCAGCGGATCGGCGACGCGGCGCGCCTGGATCACCGGAACAGATGTGAAGGGAATGCCAAGCTCGCGCGCCATCCAGTAGTTGCGCGACGCGCGCGAACGATAAACTCCGTAGATTGTCAGCATCCCGGCTGCCCTCCGCCTGTTCGATGCGCAACGTCATATGCGATCGCAGGCGGCGACAGAAGCGTCCCCAATTGATGTTGCTCATGAAATGTTTTGATGAAACGTCCTGATCCACGCTGCAACCTTTAGACGATTTTTCCCGGCAACATTTAGAGAAGTATAACCTCTATTGGCTAGAGCTGAGGCTGGAACGACCAACGGATATTTGCGCTGCTCTTCCGGAGGCTTTGCTTGGCAAGGAAAACGTCTCGCAATACTCGCTATGCCGCCCTCAATGCTGGCGACAACGCGGAGACGCGTCGGCTGATCGAGGCCAGCAACCGGCTGGCGGATGAGGTGGCGCGCATTTTCCCGTCCGAGCCGGACATCGCCGATCGTCATTATTGGCTGGAGACGATGATCAATCATGTCCCGGACTACATCTATGCCAAGGACACGAAAGGCCGCTTTCTTATTGCCAATGAGGTGACGGTCGCCGACAACGGGCTTGAAAGCTTGCAGGATCTCGTGGGTAAGACCGATTTTGACCTGCACCCGACGAAGTTCGCCCAGGCTTTCGCTGACGTGGAACAGCGTGTGATCGAGACTGGCGAACCGATCTTCGGCATCGAAGAGCGGGCCATGGTTACGAAGGGGCGCGATCGCTGGTTGATGACGTCCAAGGTGCCGCTACGCAACAAGGGCGGCACGAGCGCCGGCAGCCCCGGCATTTCGCGCGATATCACCGACCGAAAAGCGGCAGAACGTTTGCTCGAGGGGCAGGCGCGACTGCTGGAGATGATAGCGAAGAGCGAGCCGCTCGATCAGTTCTTCACCGATCTCATCTTGCTGATCGAGTTGCTGTTGCCCGGCGTCAAGGGTTCCATCCTGCTCCTCTCCGAGGACGGTCGGCATCTTGTGCATGGCGCTGCCCCAAGCCTGGACGAGGTATTTTGCGCCACGATCGACGGCGTCGAAATCGGTCCAGCAGTCGGTTCGTGCGGAACGGCGGCGTGGCGCGGTGAACAGGTGATCGTCTCGGACGTATATTCTGATTCCTTGTGGGCGGGCTATGCAGATCTCGTGAAGCCTCATGGCTTCCGTTCCTGCTGGTCGACGCCGATTCATTCTCACGAAAGCAAGGTGCTTGGCACGTTCGCGCTCTATTCGCAGGAGGTCGGCGTTCCGAGCGAGCAGCAGAAGGAACTGATCGCCATGGCGACGCATCTCGCCGGGATCGCGATCGAACGCAAACGAGCCGAAGACAGAATAAGCTTCATGGCGCACCACGATGCGCTGACGGGCCTTCCCAATCGCGTCCTGTTCGAGGCGCAGGTGGCGGGCGTGCTCGAGGCAATTCGCGGCCGCGATCAGTGGGCCGTGCTGGCCTTTCTGGATCTCGACAATTTCAAGCTCATCAATGACAGTCTTGGGCATACGGCCGGCGACGATCTGCTGAAGGCGGTTGCCGACCGTATGCGCGCCGCAGTGCGCAAGTCGGACATGGTCGTGCGGGTCGGCGGCGACGAGTTCATTCTTCTCTTGAACGGCCTGCCGACCGAGCGCGACATCGTTTTGTCCCGTCTGGAGGACATCCGGGCGGCCATTGCCGCGCCGGTTCAACTCAACGGCCGCAGCCTGCAGGTGACCTGCAGCATGGGTGTCGCCTGCTTTCCCAATCAGGGCCGGACAGTCAGCGAATTGCTTGCAAATGCCGACGCGGCGATGTACCGCGCAAAGGAACTCGGTCGCAACAACCTCCAGGTCTTTACCGAAGAGATGGCCGCCAAGGCCCACGAGAAGCTCTTGCGGCACGAGGAACTGCGCGAAGCGATCGCCCGCAATGAATTCCTCCTGCATTTTCAGCCGCAGATGAACCTTGTGACCGGCCGTGTCTTCGCCGCAGAGGCGTTGTTGCGCTGGCAGCACCCCGTGCATGGTGTGATGTCGCCCGGTGCCTTCATCCCGCTGGCGGAGGAGACCGGCCTGATCGTGCCGATTGGCGATTGGGTGCTGAAAGCCGCATGCCGTCAGTGCAAGGCCTGGCAGGAAGCCGGCCTCCCGCCGTTGATTGTCAGTGCCAATGTTTCCGCTCGGCAGTTCCTCGAACGCAACTGGGCGGCCCGCGTGGCGGCCGTGCTCGCCGAAACCGGATTGGAGGCACGTTACCTTGAACTCGAACTGACCGAGAGCCTGATCATGCAGGACGTGCCGGGCGCAATAGCGACAATGCATGAACTGGAGGCGATCGGCGTACATCTCGCGATCGACGACTTCGGAACCGGCTATTCGAGCCTCAGCGCACTTAAACGATTCCCCGTGCAACGGCTGAAGATCGACCGCTCCTTTGTCGAGGACATTCCTTCGGATGTCGATGACAAGGCGATCACCTCGGCGATCATCTCGCTTGCGCAGAATCTCGGTCTTCGGGTCATCGCCGAAGGCGTGGAAACGGAGGCGCAGGTCGATTTCCTGCGGCAAAGCGGTTGCGACGAGATCCAAGGCTATTTCTTCAGTCCGCCGCTGGTCGCCAGGGATTTCGAGGCACTGCTCCGCCAGTCCGGGCTCCACGCTGAGGGCGTCTGAGCTGTGTACCGGTGGTTGCAGAGCGCCGGTGCCACGATTGTGATAGGAAGTTTGCTGACATCAGCTTCGTTCCAGCCGTAGATGCATAGCCCGCCACTCGATAGGGCGAGGACAAGCATTAACACCGTTCAGTTCGCAACCGCCTCGAGAATCGATCACGATGATTTTGGATTGATTTAATGCGAAATCATCGTGATCTTCCTGACCAGAGCGGAGAGGCGCGAATCGCCGTTTGACGTCGCGCCGTCCCCTTCCGCTTGCTGCACTCAAACCCGTTAGAGTTCGATGCCAACGCTGTCCAATTTTTCCCGCCGCCAGTTTCTCCGCACATCCGGACTAGCAGTCGTCTCCGCCGGGCTTGCGAGTTGCACGTCGTCAATGAACACGGACCGCTTTCGGCAACAAACCGCGCCGGTTTTCCGCAATCCCGCGCTGGAGGGACGCTGGATCGATCCACGTACAGGAGCGTTCCTGGAAGGGCCTGTTGACGAGGGGTCGCTGCCGACCGGCCTGCCGCCGCAAGACCCCTACTACTCGGCAATTTACGCGGCGGTAGACGACGGCGGCTACCAGGTTCCGGCGGTGCCCTACCAGCAGATCGACGCTCGATTCTATCGCCAGGAAGTCGATGATCCATTTGGCGAGCAGCCGGGCACGATCGTGGTCGATACCGCTGATCGCTTTCTCTATCTGGTCCAGCCGGGCGGAAGGGCAATGCGTTACGGCGTCGGCCTCGGTCGTGAGGGTTTTGCCTGGTCGGGACGCGGTGTCATTCAGTGGAAGCAGAAGTGGCCGCGCTGGACGCCGCCGGGTTCTATGATCGAACGCCAGCCCGAGCTCGCGCGCTATTCGGAAAGCGCCGGCGGCATGTCGCCGGGCTTGAACAATCCTCTCGGCTCACGCGCGCTCTATATCTTCCAGAACGGCCAGGACACCCTGTATCGTGTACACGGAACGCCGGAGTGGCAGTCGATCGGTAAGGCCGTTTCCTCCGGCTGCGTGCGCATGCTCAACCAGGACGTGATGGATCTCTACGATCGCGTCCGCGGCAAGGCCCCGATCCTCGTCATCTAGCGCCAGAGGGTCCGTCATTCGATTAAGAGGCGACGGCGCGAGCCCGGTCAGCTTTCCTGTTGGCTACTGCCCAGTCGTTGGGTCAGACGATGCAGCGCCTCACGCAGGTCGCGGATCTCCTCCAAAGTGCATCCGCTTGCCTTGCCGATCTCGGCGAGTATGCCAAAGGCTTCGGCCTTCAGATGCCGGCCCTTTTCGGTGAGACTGACGATTACCTGTCGCTCGTCGCCTGGATCGCGCAACCGACTTACATAACCGGCCGCCTCCAATCGCTTTAGCAAGGGAGAAAGCGTGCCGGAATCGAGGCCCATTTCCTCGCCGATCCGTTTCACCGTCATGCGGTCCTGCTGCCAGAGAGCGAGCAGGACGAGATACTGCGGATAGGTGAGGCCAAAACGGTCAAGCAGCGGCTTGTAGGTGCGGTTGAAAGCGTGCCCCGCCGAATAGACTGCGAAGCAGAGCTGCTGGCCAAGCGTCAACGCCTCATCGGGTATTGCCTCAAATTTTGCCGCCTTGCTGGTCATGATTGCATTGTCGCAAATTCAAGGCGGTAATGCAATTTGCAAAATTAATTTGCGCGCAATTTAATTTTACGATATGCACTGACCATCAGCAACGACCATACGAAGGAGACTGCCATGCCCATCCTCTATCGCACCACCGCCTCGGCAACTGGCGGCCGCGCCGGCCAGGCCCAGAGCGCCGACGGTATCCTTGACGTTACCCTCACTGTCCCGAAGGAGCTTGGCGGCGACGGCGCCCGTGGCACCAACCCGGAACAGCTCTTTGCAGCCGGCTATTCCGCCTGCTTCCTCGGCGCGTTGAAATTCGTTGCCGGCAAGGAAAAGGTAAAGCTTTCGGAAGACACGAAAGTGACGGGTACGGTCGGAACCGGCCCGCGTGAAGACGGCACGGGTTTCGGCATTGATGCAGCGCTCGAAATTTCTTCGCCCGGCGTCGACAAGGCCGTGCTCGAGGATCTGGTCCAGAAGGCGCACGTAGTATGCCCTTACAGCCATGCGACTAAAGGCAATATCGATGTAAAGCTGACGGTGGCTTGAAGCGAACGCGCTTGCAGTTCTCGTCTTGAAGCCCGGGGGATACTCCGGGCTTCAGATGTCAGACGGCGGGGCCGCCTCAAGCCTTCTTGAGGAATTCGGTGCGCAGCACCAGCCCCTTTATCTTTTCGACCCGGCATTCCACTTCGTCGGGATCGCCAGTCAGGCGGATGCCCTTCACCAGCGTGCCACGTTTCAGCGTGGTGGAGGTTCCTTTCACCTTCAGATCCTTGATCAACGTGACATTGTCGCCGTCCTTGAGGACGGCGCCGTTCGAATCCTTGGCTTCCACAGTCAATCCTTTCTGGGCCGCCGGATGCGGCCTGGGTCAATGCGTCGGGAGCGCGCGAGCGGGGGCGCTCTCATCGTTGGCGTGCTATCGCTTCAGGCTGCCGAGAATGCCACGCACCAGGGCGCGGCCGACCTGTGTCGCGACCGTGCGGGCCACGGATTTCATCGCCGCCTCGACGATCGTTTCGCGCTGATAGCCGGAGGAGCGCGGCCGTGCCTGCTTGCCGGAGGGCTCCTTTTGCTCGTCGTCGCCAAAACCGGGCAGGGTCCAGCGTCCGCCGCCGGACACCTCTTCCGCCGATTGTTCCTCCGCTTGCCGCGCGGCTTCGGCCTGCTCGGCGGCTTTCGCAGCGCGCTTGGCTAGCAGCTCGTAAGCCGATTCCCGATCGAAATTCTCGTCATAGAGTCCGCGCACCGGGCTGACATCGATCACCTTTTGCCGCTCAGCCTCCGTCAGCGGACCGAGGCGTGATGCCGGCGGGCGAATCAGGGTCCTCTCGACGATAGACGGCGAGCCCTTGCCTTCGAGCGTCGAAATGAGCGCTTCGCCGGTGCCGAGATTGGTGATCACCTCGGCGCAGTTGAAGTCCGGGTTGGGGCGGAAGGTATCAGCCGCGGTCTTCACCGCCTTCTGTTCGCGCGGTGAATAGGCGCGCAACGCATGCTGGACACGATTGCCGAGCTGCGCCAGCACCGTTTCCGGTACGTCGAGCGGGTTCTGCGTCACGAAGTATACGCCGACGCCCTTGGAACGGATGAGGCGCACAACCTGTTCGACGCGCTCGACGAGCACCTTCGGCGCGTCGTTGAAGAGCAGATGCGCTTCGTCGAAGAAAAACACCAGCTTCGGCTTGTCCGGATCGCCGACTTCCGGCAGTTCCTCGAAAAGTTCGGAGAGGAGCCAAAGCAGGAAGGTCGCGTAGAGCCTGGGGTTCATCATCAGCTTGTCGGCGGCAAGCACCGAGATCGCGCCGCGCCCGTCATTGGTGGTACGCATGATGTCGGTGATCTTCAGCGCCGGCTCGCCGAAGAAATGCTCCGCGCCCTGCTGCTCGAGAATCAGCAACTCGCGCTGGATCGAACCCACCGACGACTTGGAAATGAAGCCGAACTGGTTGGAAAGCTCGCCTGCATTCTCGCCCATGTAGTTGAGCAGGGCCTGGAGGTCCTTGAGGTCAAGGAGCGGCAACCCCCCTTCGTCGGCGATCTTGAAGGCGATGTTCAGCACGCCTTCCTGAGCGTCGCTGGCGTTCATCAAGCGAGACAGGAGCAGCGGTCCCATCTCGGAGATGGTCGTGCGTACCCTGTGACCTTTTTCGCCGTAGAGATCCCAGAAGATTACCGGAAATTCCTGGAAGTCGTATGGCGAAAGGCCGATCTGTTCGGCGCGCTTGAGAAGGAAATCCTTCGGTTCGCCCATCGCGCCGATGCCGGAAAGATCGCCCTTGACGTCGGCGCAGAAGACCGGGACGCCGGCATTGGAAAATCCTTCCGCCAGGATCTGCAGCGTCACGGTCTTGCCGGTGCCGGTCGCGCCGGTGATCAGCCCGTGGCGGTTGCCGAATTTCAGCTCCAGATATTCGCCCTTGTTGATCGAATCGTCCGGCTTGCGGCTGGTTCCGATATAGAGCTTGCCTTCTTGCAGCATGTGGGCCTGATCTCCGTTTTGCCTATGAAAGCGGGCATTTCGTTGCGCTGCGCCGTCACAGAAATAGTGCTGGTTTCTGTTATAGGCGGTGCTATCAGGCGCGGCAACATGTTGCTCGATCGAGTGCGTTGCCAATGGTGACGGTCCGTGAAACGATACGCCTGGATGCGCGCCTCCTCTCGATTACGGTGATGGCCGCAGCCTCGTCATGAGTTGTTCATCGTCGCTTGTTAATTCGGAGGCGATCATTTACCTTGACGTCAACGTCAAAAACAATCGAGGAGATTTCCATGAGTGAACTGGTCACCCGCGTGTCGGAAAATGTCGGTATCGAGCCTGCAACGGCCGAGAAGGCAGTTGGCATGATTCTCGGCTTCCTGCAGCGCGAGGCGGCGGAAGGTCCGGTTGCCAAGATGATCGAAGCGATCCCGGGCGCGCCGGAATTGGTCGCCCAGTACAATGGCGAAGGCAGCAACGGCGGCGGTCTGCTCGGCGGCCTGATGTCTGCGATCGGTGGCGGCGGTGTCATGGCGCTCGGCCAGCAGTTGATGAGCCAGGGCCTCGGTATGGGCGAAATCACTTCGCTCGCCAAGGAAACGATCGCCTTCGCCAAGGAAAAGGCCGGCGACGAGGTTGTCGATGAGGTCGTCGCCTCCGTTCCGGGTCTCAGCCAGTTCGTCTGATCGGTATGGTCTCCATACAGAAGCACCCGCCGGAGTGATCCGACGGGTGCTTTTTATTGCCTGGTCGTAAGCCCCACCGATGCGGTCGCTTAAGCCGCTTTGTCTGCTCTGTCCCATTCAGGGGCCAGACCCGCGGGGCTGACGATCCGGCCGTCCGGACGCGCAAGCTTGCGGATCTCCGCCATTTCCTCCGGCGTCAGTGCAAAATCGAAGATCGCGAAATTTTCCTTGAGCCGGGCCTCAGTCGCCGTCTTCGACAGCGCGACCACATCCTTCTGCTGCACGAGCCAGCGCAAGGCCACCTGTGCCGCCGTCTTGCCGTGGCGCGCGCCGATGTCCTTGAGCAGCGGATCGGCGGGTATCTTGCCGTTGGCCATGGCATAGTAGGCTGTCAGTGACATGCCTAGCCGGCGCGCGGCTTGCAGGACCTTCGTCTGGTCGAGATAGGGGTGATATTCCACCTGATTGGTCGCGATCGGCGCGTCGCTCAACAGGACGGCTTCCTCCATTTGGGCGATGTTGAAGTTGCTGACGCCGATATGGCGTACCTTGCCGGCCTTCTGCACCTCGTTGAGCGCGCCGATGCGCTCGGCCATCGGCACGTCGCTGCCCGGCCAATGGAGGAGCAGAAGATCCACGTAGTCCGTCTTCAGCTTTTTCAGGCTCTCGTCCACGGAGGCGAGGAAGGCGTCATGGCGATAATTGTCGACCCAGACCTTGGTCGTCAGAAAAATATCCGCGCGCCGAACGCCCGATTGGTGGATGGCCTCGCCGACTTCGGCCTCGTTGCCATAGATCTGCGCCGTGTCGACATGGTGGAAGCCGAGTTTCAGCGCTCCCGGCAGGATGCGAAGGACATCGGCGCCTGGCATGCGGAAGGTACCGAAACCGAGGGCGGGAATATTGGCGCCGTTGGAATTGACTGCGTGCATGGAAAAGCTCCTTGGTTTGGAGAGGCCCGGCAAGATGCCGGGCGAATTCGACATTCTATACTTGTGGTGGCAGAACGAAGGTTCAAGCCGGCTGCCCGACCGGAACCGCGCGCCGGTCGAGCACGCCGCTCCACAACGTCAGGATCAGGGCGGCGACAACCAGGATCGCTCCGACGAACGGTGTCGAAGCGAGGCCCAGCGGTGAGGAAACTACAAGGCCACCGAGCCAGGCGCCGACCGCAATGCCGAGATTGAACGCGGCGATGTTGAGGGCCGAGGCGACGTCGACGGCGCCGGGACGGTACTGCTTGGCAAGCTGGACGACGTAGAGCTGCAGGCCGGGCACGTTGGCGAAGGAAAGGAAGCCGAGCGCCACCAGCGTGACCAGCGTCAGCGCCGGAGAAGGGGCCGTGAAGGTGAAGAGCACGAGCACGGCTGCCTGGGCGAGAAAGAGGCCGATCAGCGCCTTCACCGGATCGCGGTTGGCAATCTTTCCCCCGACAACATTACCGATCGCGATGGCGATGCCATAGAGCACCAGGATGAGGCTGACGCTGCCTTCCGAGAAACCGGTGATTTCCTGCAGGATCGGTGCGAGGAACGTGAAGGCGACGAAGGTGCCGCCATAGCCGAGCGCCGTCATCGCAAAGACGATCAGCAGGCGGCCGGATCCGAGCACCCGGACCTGATCGACGAGACGTGCCGCGGCGGCCTTGCTCAGCGTATTCGGCAGCAGGGCTGCGATGCCGATAAAGGCAATGGCGCCGAGCGCGGTAACGGCCCAGAACGTCGCGCGCCAGCCGAAGGTCTGGCCGATATAGGTACCGAGCGGCACGCCGGTGACGATTGCGACCGTCAGTCCCATGAACATCATGGCGATCGCCGACGCCCGGCGATCTTCGGGCACGAGATCGGCGGCAATCGTCGAGCCGACGGAGAAAAAGACCCCATGGGCGAACGCCGACAGGACCCGTGCGACGAGCAGCAACTCGTAGTTTGGCGAAAGCGCCGCGGCGGCATTGCCGATGATGAAGAGGGCCATCAGGCCGAGGAGCAGGGGCTTGCGCTCGATCCTACCGGTAAGCGCCGTCAGCACAGGCGCGCCGAAAGTGACGCCGAGGGCATAGACGCTGACGATGAGGCCGGCGAGCGGCAGGGAGATGTGAAGATCGGAGGCGACCGTCGGCAGGAGGCCGACGATCACGAATTCCGTTGTTCCGATCGCATAGGCCGCGATCGTCAAGGCAAAGAGAGCGATGGGCATAGAAATACCTTCCCCGCCCGCATGCGATACGGGCTGAACTTTGCGGCCGTGCCGCGGTTTGCTTGATTGATGACCGGGAATATGGATCGATCGGGCTTGCGCGATAATCCTGAGGAATGGATAAATGCCTGTGAACTGAATTCAAAGGTGATGCAAAATGGACAACCGCGCCGGCGAAATGGAAGTCTTTGTTGCTGCGGCCGAACTGCGCAGTTTTTCAGCCGCCGGCCGGCGCCTGAAACTGTCGCCCTCCGCCGTCAGCAAGCTTGTCTCGCGTATCGAGGACAGGCTCGGAACGCGGCTCGTCATGCGCTCCACCCGCATGCTGCAACTGACGCCGGAGGGGGAAATCTACCTCCACCGCGCACAGCGCATCCTGGCGGCGATTGCCGAGACGGAACAGGTGGTCGCCGGCGGCGGTCAGGCGCAGCCGCGTGGTCCGCTACGGGTGAACGCGTCTGTCGGCTTCGGCGAGCGCTACATTCTGCCGCTTGCTGCCGAATTCCTCGCGCGTTATCCCGATGTGCAACTGGACCTCTCCTTGAACGACGGTATCATCGATCTGATCGAGGAGCGGACCGACGTCGCCATTCGGTCTGGTCCGATGCGCGATTCCAGCCTGATGGCACGCAAGTTGCTCGATAGCCGGCAGGTGATTGTTGCCGCACCGCGCTATCTTGAGGCTCATGGCGTGCCGCGGACGCCGGATGACCTCGCCCAGCACAATTGCTTCACCTTCAATTTCCGCCGCAGTCTCGACGGCTGGCCGTTCCGCGATCCCGGCTCGTCAAATGTGTATGTGCGCCCGGTCACCGGTAATATGCAGGCAAACAGCGGCGCGATCGTTCGCAATCTCTGCCTTTCGGGTCTGGGCCTCGGCCGCGTCGGGCAGTTCCACGTGCAGCCGGATATCGATGCGGGCCGGCTGGTGCCGGTGCTGGAAGAATATAATCCGGAAGACATGGAACGGGTGCACGCGGTCTACGCCGGGCATGAGCACCTTGCCGCCCGCATCCGCGCTTTCATCGATTTCCTGGTTGAAAGAATTTAGGACGGGAAGCGATGTCGCTTGCATCGCGCGAACGTCGCCGGCCTCATCTACCGGTCCTTGGTTGCAATGATGAAAAAGCGCGGGAAACGCAGAAGAACCCGGCCGTCTGCCATCGGCGGATAGGCCTTTCGGATCTTTTCCATGTAGACGGCGAGGTAGTCTGCGCGCCGATCCTTTGGCAGGGCGTCGAGATAAGGCCGCAAGCCGGTGCCCTTCACCCATTCGACGATCGCTTCTGCGCTGGCGAGTTGATGATGATAGGCCGTGTGCCAGACATCGACGCGCACCGCTTTCGCTGTGAGCCGTTCGACATAGGTCGGCGGCGGCGGCAGCGGCGCCCGCCGAAGCTCACGGCCGCCATACGCTTGCGCAAAGAGCGGGACCTCCGCCGTCTCCTGCATCAGCCTGTGCGTCGGCTCGTCGAGATTATCCGGCATCTGCACGGCAAGCGTTCCGCCGGGCGCAAGCGCCTCGATCAGCCGATCGAAAATCTCGATGTGCTCCGGCAACCACTGGAACACCGCGTTAGCGAAGAAGAGCGCAGTTTCCGTCGGCGGCACCCAGGTCGCTAGATCGGCCTTCTCGAAGCGTAGAGCCGGAAGCCGCTTGCGCGCGGCCGCCAGCATGTCCGCGTCGCTATCGACGCCGACGACAGCGGAATTCGGAAATCGCTCGAGGATCAACTCGGTCGAGTTGCCCGGCCCGCAGCCGAGGTCGAAGGCCGGGCCGGCGGGAAGATCCGGCACCTGCGCCAGGAGGTCGCGCGCAGGCCGTGTCCGCTCGTCTTCGAATTTCACATACTGCGCTGCCGACCAGGCCATGAGGGAGTTTCTTCAGATGCCGAACTGCAGGCTCTCGAGCGAGGGGAGGATGAGTGCAGGACCATAGTCCCTGTATTCGTCCGGCATGTCGGAGCGGTTGATCCAGACGGTGCGGAAGCCGAATTTTGTCGCTCCCGCAATATCCCAGCGGTTCGACGACTGGAAGGAAACCGCGTGCGGATAGAGCCGGTATTGCGTCGTCACCAGGTCGTAGACGGCGGGCGCCGTCTTGAACGCCTTGACCGCATCGACCGAGAACACGTCGTCGATCACGATGTCGAGAGCGGCGTTCTTCACCGCCGATGCGAGCATGGCCGGCGACCCGTTGGAAAGGATGGCAATGCGGGCGCCGCGCTCCTTCAGTCCTCTCAGCACGGCCGGCACCTCGGGATAGCAGTCGAGGGTCCAGTAGGCATCGAGCAGCCGTTTCTTGAGTTTCGGATCGGCCGAGGGGAAACGCGCAAAGGCGTAGTCGAGCGATTGCTCGGTCAGTTGCCAGAAGTCGACATACGCGCCCATCAGCGAGCGTACCCAGGAATATTCGAGCTGTTTGGCCCGCCAGAGTTCGGAAAAGGCCTGGCCGTCGGGACCAATCGCCTCGGCATGGCGCCGCACGGCCGCATGCACATCGAAAAGCGTGCCATAGGCATCGAAGACATAGGCCGCCAGAGACATCGAACCCTCCCGTCATGACCATTCAGCGGCGCACAAAGGACGCTTTATCTCTTTGAAATCACGCAACGTGCTCGCTGAAAATCGGTTCCGATTTCGAGCCCGGTGCGGTAGGCGCAACGCTTCGTCAGTTCTTTCTGGGATCATGTCAAAACTTTGTGCGGCGCACAATGCCATCATGCATGGCAATACGAATTTAATTAAGCTTTCCAGACTTTTGCCGGAAAACGCAGCGCCTGTTTCGCAAGCTTCCCCTTGAGCCCGAGAACGGCATCACAGAGCCCGACGACGTGGCGGTTCGGTTTGGCTTCGGGGCGAAGTGCGTGAAGGGCCGCGGCCGCCTCCTCGGGTGCCATGTAGCGCGCCAGAATGCCGAGGGTGAGCGCGGTCGACCTGCCGATACCCCTGAGACAGTGGACCAGCAGATGCGCATCCGCGGGCAGCGTGTCGATGAAGGCGAAGGTTGCCTCGATCGCCTCCGCCCGTGCGGCGTCCGGTGCGTCCGGGTCGGTCGCATCGCCAAAGTAAAGCTCCAGATGCCGCTCGGGCGGCAGTTCGATCATGGAGAGCAGGCGGCTTGCAGGCGCGCGGATCGAGACGAGATGCGTCGGCGCCCAAAGGTGGCGGTTGTGGCGCGCCTCGGTCTGCGAACTGACGATCACGCGTATCGGCCAACCGTTCGGATGCGCCGGATTGCTGCCGAGAACAGGCCGGTAAAGCTCACCTTCGGTGGTCTGAGCCGCAAGCGCCATGACGGGACCCTCGTTGATTCGTCTTGCTCGCGAAAACCATAACAGCGCAAGGCGGCGATCGGAATCCCCACTCAGAACCGCGTAATCACACTGATGCCGAGGTCTGTCGCCCGGTCCATCGTCACCAGCGCCGGCACGGCTTCTTCGAGCGTGATCTCGCGACCGATCAGTTGTTTTGGGTTGAGCTTGCCGGCGGTGATCATCGACAGCATCGCGTCGTAGCGCCAGGCCTGCATGCCGTGGCTGCCGTAAATCTCGAGTTCGTGGCCGATCACCTGGGCCATCGGGATCTGCGGCGTCGCATGTTCGGCGAGCATCAGGCCGACTTGCACATGGCGCCCGCGCCGGCGCAGGTTCTTGATCGAATTGAAGCAGGTGACCGGCGAGCCGAGAGCGTCGATCGAGACATGGGCGCCGCCCTTGGTGATTTCCCTCACGGCCTCGGCAACATCTCCCGTTTCTTTGCCATTGATCGCGGCGACTGCGCCGAGTTTGCGGGCGAAGGCGAGTTTCTCCTCGGAAATGTCGATCGCGATCGGGTTAGCGCCGAGTGCCGCGGCGATCATGATCGCGGAGAGGCCGACGCCGCCGCAGCCGTGCACCGCCACCCATTCACCGCCCTCGACGCGGGCCTGGTCGGCGATCGCCCGGAAGGATGTTGCGAAGCGGCAGCCGAGGCTTGCGGCGGTCGCGAAATCCATGCTCTCCGGCAGGTGCACGAGGTTCTGGTCGGCAAAGTCGATCGCCACGTATTCGGCAAACGAACCCCAATGGGTGAAGCCCGGCTGGAACTGTGCCTCGCAAACCTGTTGGTTGCCCGAGCGGCATTCCGCGCAACGGCCGCAGCCGGAAACGAACGGAACGGTCACGCGGTCCCCGACCTTGTAGCGCACGACGCTGCGTCCGGCGGCTGCAATCGTTCCGGCGAGCTCGTGGCCGGGCACATGCGGCAGGCGAATGTCCGCGTCGTGTCCCATCCAGCCGTGCCAGTCGCTGCGGCAAAGGCCGGTCGCCTCGACCTTGATGACGACCCCGTTTTCACTCGGCTTCGGATCCGGCAAAACCTTGATCTCCGGCGTCTTTTCGAACGCGTCGTAATACATCGCTTTCATGACGGGTCTTACTCCATGCTGTCGGGGCCATTCTGGCATGGCGGTCCGGCCGGTTCCAGAATGGATGCCATGACATTTTTTTATGTACCCATTCACCCCGGTGCTGTTTTTTTCGGCTACTGCATGTTTCCTTTAATCGTATTCCGAACGGACGATAAACGAGAGGAGACGCCGATGGCCGTCGATACATCCCCCCGCTCAACCACCTGGACCTATGTCGACGGTGAATGGCTTTCCGGCAATCCTCCGCTGATCGGGCCGACCTCGCACGCGATGTGGCTCGGATCCACGGTTTTCGACGGTGCCCGCTGGTTCGACGGTATCGCGCCGGACCTCGACCTGCATTGCCAGCGCGTCAACCGTTCGGCCACATCGCTTGGGCTGAAACCCACTATGTCCGCCGAAGAGATCGAGGCGCTGACGTGGGAGGGCGTGAAGAAGTTCGACGGCAAGACGGCGATCTACGTGAAGCCGATGTATTGGGGCGAGCACGGCTCCTGGAGCGTCGTGGCGGTGGATCCGGAATCGACGCGTTTCGCGCTCTGCCTGTTCGAGGCGCCGATGGGCAACGCCCACGGTGGCTCATCGCTGACCTTGTCGCCCTTCCGCCGGCCGACGATCGAGTGCATGCCGACGGATGCAAAGGCCGGCTGCCTCTATCCCAACAACGCCCGGATCCTCAACGAAGCACGCTCGCGCGGCTTCGACAACGCGCTTGTGCGCGACATGCTCGGCAATATCGCCGAGACCGGATCATCCAACATCTTCATGGTGAAGGACGGTGTCGTGTTCACGCCGGCGGCCAACAAGACCTTTCTTGCCGGCATCACCCGCTTCCGCGTCATGACGCTTTTGCGCGAGGCCGGCTTCGAAGTGGTGGAAACCACGATGACCATGGCCGATTTCGAAGCGGCAGACGAGATCTTCACCACCGGCAATTATTCAAAAGTACTGCCGGTCACTCGTCTTGATGACCGCGACCTGCAGGCAGGGCCGATCGCCGGCAAGGCGCGCGACCTTTACATGGACTGGGCGCATTCGAGCCAGGACGTTTGACGGCGCGGACACGTAGTTGTCTTGTCGCCGGGCTTCCCGTGGGCGGCATGGGCCGCCTCCGGTATGGCTATTTCTCGTCGCCCCGGTCGCGATAGGGCATGCGCATATAGGCGTCTCCAGCCTTGAGTTCCGCAAGCATCTGGGCGATGCGCTTCTCGCGGGTTTCGTCGCGCTTGGCGCGAGCGATCCACCCGAGATAGTCGTTGCGCTGATAGGCTGGGCGCGCGGCATAGGCTGCTTCGAGCCCGCTGTCGCGTAGCCGCGTGGAGATATCATCCGGCATCGGCTGGGTCGCGCGTCTGAAGGTCAGCCGTGCCGGCCGTCATGCGTCGGTCTCCAGCGGACGGATGACGACATCGGCGGACGAGCGCGTCGTCGGCCCATGATAGACCGCCTCGATGTTGTTGCCGTCGGGATCGAGGAGAAAGGCTGCGAAATAGCCGGGATGGTAGGGGCGCTCGCCCGGCTCGCCATTGTCTTTCCCGCCGTTCGCAAGGCCGGCTTCGTAGAAACGGTGAACCGCAACTGGGTCGACCGCCTGGAAGGCGATGTGAACATGGCTGCGATAGCTTTCGGCCTGATCGATGTAGAGTTCGTCGAATACAATCGCCTGCTCGGTCTCGAAGGTCGGCTGGTGGCAGAGAGCGGCGAGAACAGCGCGATAGAAACGTTTGCTGGCAGCGAGGTCTCTTGCGCGAAGATGCACATGGTCTAGCAACCGGCCCTGGTGAAATTCCATAAGATCCTCCGCTTGCTGCATGGAGCAATTCCAGGAAAAATGTGTAACGGTTTTCCGTCCGGAATTGCGTCGCTTCAAGAGTTAGACGTTCGAAGACATAGGGCGCCCGTGCGGGATGTCGATATGCCAGCCGTATGGGAGGTCTGGCGCGGGTGGCGGCGACGCGACCCCCCCGGGATCAACGGGAGAGGGAAGGGCGAACGGCGTTTCACCGTGCCTCTGCGCGTGGCCTCACGACCGTCTTGATGATCGGCGAGTCCGTTCCGCTGCGAGGTGCCGGTCTTGACGAGAATTTGCCAGGGAGAGGGGTTCGCTGGAAACGCAACGAAAGTATTTTGCGTGTGGCAGAGAAATTTTGGCACCGCATCGGTTGCCTCGGTCTATGCCGGTGCCTATGTTCCCGCTCACAGATTTCCTTGACGAAATCCATACCAAGAGGAGATGCCACAATGGCTTTCGAATTGCCGAACCTTCCCTATGACTACGATGCGCTCGCCCCCTATATGTCGCGCGAAACGCTCGAATATCATCACGACAAGCATCACCTCGCTTACGTGACGAACGGCAACAAGCTCGCCGAGGAAGCCGGTCTTTCCGGTCTTTCGCTCGAGGAAGTCGTCAAGAAGTCCTATGGGACGAATCAGCCGCTGTTCAACAATGCCGGCCAGCACTACAACCACATCCATTTCTGGAAGTGGATGAAGAAGAGCGGCGGCGGCACCAGCCTCCCGGGCAAGCTCGACGCGGCCATCAAGTCCGACCTTGGCGGCTACGACAAGTTCCGCGCCGATTTCATCGCTGCGGGCACCGGCCAGTTCGGCTCCGGCTGGGCATGGCTCTCGGTCAAGAACGGCAAGCTTGAAATCTCGAAGACCCCGAACGGCGAAAACCCGCTCGTTCACGGCGCGTCGCCGATCCTCGGCGTCGATGTCTGGGAGCACTCCTACTACATCGATTATCGCAACGCCCGCCCGAAGTACCTCGAGGCGTTCGTCGACAATCTCATCAACTGGGATTACGTGCTCGAAATGTACGAAGCTGCGGCGAAGTAAGCGGCATCGTCTTTCGGCGAGTTCGGCCCGGCGCTTGCGCCGGGTCTTTTCGTGTTTGAGAGGCCTGCAGTTTGCCCCGAAACGCCGCCGCGAGTCTCCTTCGCCCCGCGTGCGGGGAGAAGGTGGCCGCAGGCCGGATGAGGGGCAAATTCTTACGCATCCCCCGTCTCGAGCGACGGAACGGCATTCACTTTCCAACCGGCGATCCACATTTGCCTCAGCCGGTTGCCCTCGTCGTGGAAGAAATCGTCCACCGGTTCGCAGTGCTCCACCCGGTCGGCGCGGAAGTTGCGGATGTCGTGGCGCAGTTCGCACCAGGCGACCATCATCGCGTGCTCCGAATAATAGATCAGCGCCAGCGGGCGCACGGTGCGTTCCGTCGCTCGCCCGAGCTCATCGCGATAATCCAGCGCAAGCTTCTGCTCGTCACGGATCGCGCGGCGAACCATGGCAAGATCGATCGCGGGCGGTGGCGGTGCTATGCTACCCCAGGCGTGCAGTGCCTGAGACTGGAATGCTCGGCGGAGCGGCTCGGGAACGGCGCCGGTGATCTTCTGGTTCACGCGTCGCGCGGCCGCCTTCAGTTCCTCGTCGCCCGTGCGTGCCAGCAGCGCAAGCGCGAGCACGATCGCCTCCGTCTCTTCGATGGAGAACATCAAAGGAGGCAGATCGAAGCCCGGTCTCAAGATATAGCCGATGCCGCGTTCGCCCTCGATCGGCACCCGCATTGCCTGGAGGGCCGCGATATCGCGGTAGATCGAGCGTGGCGTAACCTCCAGCGCTTCGGCAATTTCCGCAGCCGTTACTGGGTTCCTGGCGAGCCGCAGGATCTGGATGATTTCAAAGAGGCGCGATGCCTTGCGCACGAAAAAACCTCCGTCGCCTCAAAGGCTCCTGACAATTCCCTGTCAGTTGTAGGGCGGTATAACACGTGTCAACGGATTGAAGAATCGACAATCCGCCCACCCGTCACATGGAAATCTCACGGACAACTGACATGAGCTACACGGAAAACCTCTGGCTTTTCTTCACCCTTCTCTTCGGCATCATCATCGTGCCCGGCATGGACATGGTCTTCGTCCTGGCCAATTCGTTAACCGGCGGACGGGCGTCCGGCCTGTCGGCAACGGCCGGCATCATGGCCGGCGGCGTGCTGCATACGCTCTATGCCGCGCTCGGCGTCAGCGTCGTCCTGCATCTGGTGCCGCAGCTCTTCAACGTACTGCTTGTCGCCGGTGCCCTTTACATCGCCTGGATCGGCTTCTCGCTTTTACGCAGTTCGATCACGATCGGCGGCATCGAAAAGGCTGTGCACCTGTCGCGCTGGGCGAGCTTTCGCCAGGGCGCGCTGACAAGCCTGATGAATCCCAAGGCCTATCTTTTCATGTTGGCTGTCTATCCGCAGTTCCTGAAGCCGCAATTCGGTCCGGTCTGGTCGCAAGCGGCCGTCATGGCGCTGATGATCGCGTTTACGCAGCTTGCCGTCTATGGCGGGCTAGCCCTTGCCGCCGGGCGCGGCCGTGACCTGCTTGTCGGCAGTCCGGGCGCAACAGTGGCAATCGGACGGGCTGCCGGCGTCGTGCTGGTCATAGTTGCGGTCTTGACCGTATGGCAGGGTTGGACAGGTGCCCGGTAGGACGCCGGCGGCAGATCGCTCCCAAGTATTAAAAACATGGCTGTCATGTTCACGCTGTTTTCCGGCACGCGGCAGACGGCGGCAATGCGGTTGTTGGAGCCAAATTATGCTGGAATGACAAGAACATCAAAAAAATGTTACTTCCGTCGAAAGACCAAAATGCCATCATGCCCGCGCCTCAACAGGAAGCCGCAGATGCGGGTTCGAATGACCGGGAGATCATGATGAAGATACGAGCATTTATGCTTGCTGCGGCCCTCGCGGGATTGGGTGTGACTGCCGTCACTGCGGCGGACGAGCCGCAGGCAGTGCGCCAGCAACTGATGAAGAAGGTAGGGCAAGCTGCCGGTGCGTTGAACGGCATTGCCAAGGGTGAAAAACCCTACGATGCGGAAATCGTAAAGGCATCGCTGACGACGATCAGCGAGACGGTGAAGGTCTTCCCGAATCATTTCCCGGCGGGCTCGGAAACCGGCCTGGAAACCGAAGCCAGCCCGAAGATCTGGGAAAACATGGATGACTTCAAGGCCAAGGCCGCCAAGCTTGGAACTGACGCGAGCACGCTGCTTGCCCAGCTTCCTTCCGACCAGGCCGGTGTTGGCGCCGCCCTTGGCATCCTCGGCAAGGACTGTTCCAGCTGTCATGAGAGCTACCGGCTGAAAAAGGACTGAGACGCCGTTCCTTCATTCTGATCGGTTGCGATGCGCCGGCTCTGCTGGCGCATCCTGTCTGTCTTTCCAGCATCGGGGAGGCCTGATGGGCCGGCGAACAACGAAACTGCTATCTGGTCTGGTCGTGCTGGCGCTTGCCGGCGCCGGCGTTTTTTGGTGGCTGACGAAACCGGCGCCGTGGAATGAAGCCCATTGGCAAGGACTTGGCGAACCGGATCTCGCCAATGGCGAGCAGGTCTTCTGGGCCGGCGGCTGCGTCAGTTGCCACGCCGCGCCGGGAGCGAAGGATGACGCCCGGCTCGTGCTTGCGGGCGGTCGGGCGCTGAAAAGTCCTTTCGGTACTTTCAATATTCCGAACATTTCGCCCGATGAAAGCGCCGGCATCGGTGACTGGACGCTTGCGGAGTTCGGCAACGCCATGACGCGCGGTGTCGGAAAAAATGGCGAGCACCTTTACCCATCATTCCCTTACGGCTCCTATGCGCGCATGACCGCCAAGGATATCAACGATCTCTGGGGATATCTGCAGACGCTGCCGAAGAGCAGCAACGTGGCGCCGCCGCATGACTTGCCGTTCCCTTATAATATCCGCATGGCGCTCGGCGCCTGGAAGCTGCTGTTCTTAACCGACGAACCGCGCGCCGAGGTGAATACGGCTGACGCGAAGCTCGCCCGCGGGCAGTATCTCGTCGAAGGGCCCGGCCACTGCGGCGAGTGCCACACGCCGCGCAACGTGCTCGGCGGGTTCGAGCCGGATAGATGGTTGGCCGGCGCGCCGAATCCCGAAGGGGAAGGTCGTATTCCCGACATCACGCCGGGCTCGAGGAGCATCGGCAGTTGGAGTGCATCCGACATTGCCTCCTATCTGGAGACCGGCTTCACGCCGGAATTCGATACGGTCGGCGGTTCGATGGTCGATGTACAGAAGAACCTGGCGAAGCTTTCGCCCTCCGACCGCGAGGCTATTGCCGCCTACCTGAAGGCCATCCCGGCGCTTTGAAGGTTCTGGAACGGCACTATCGTGCGGCTTGAACGGCCGCGTGCTCCTTGCCGTAGAGGGAGAGATATTCGTCAAGGGCCTCGGAGCCGACACCGAGGGCGTGGAAAATCTCGGCCGTAAAGCTGATCGGGGCAGTGCCCGCAGCCGTCACCAGCCGGCCGCTTCGAAGAGCCTGCGGCTGCTCGCGATAGTGCTCGTGCCCGTGATAGCCGGCCACCGCCGAAAGGCTTTCCGCCGAGTTGCCCGTATGGCCCGCCTCGTTGAGAATGCCGCTGGCGGCAAGCGCAAGCGTTGCGCCGCAAATCCCCGCGACGACGCGGTCTTCCGCATGGAAGGCGCGGATCGTCGCGGTGAGATTTGGGGCGGCGGCGGTTTCCCAGGTTGAACCACCACAGAGCACGAGAGCGTCGAACTCCGCCGGCGCCAGGGTTTTCGTCGGCAGGTGCGGCGTGATGTGAAGGCCGCCCATCGACGTCACCACTGTGCCACCGGGCGTGGCGATCAGGACATCAAGGCCGAGCTCGGTGCGCGCCGTAGCCATCAGCAGCGCGCATTCCCAGTCGGCAAAGCCTTCTGTCAGAACGATTGCGAGGCGCATGAGCCCTCCCGTTCAGCCAAGTTTCTGCATATAGCGCATGCCGGTGACAGGTCGAGGTACGAAGCGTTCGGATTCGTAGAAGCGATGCGCCTGGAAATTGCCGGTGGCCGCGCTGACCGAAAGATAGTCGCAGCCGGCCATGCGCGCCTGTTCGCGTGCCTTGGCAACGAGGTGGCGGCCGATGCCCGTGCCACGATGGCCGGGCCGGACGAAGAGGTGGTGCAGTTCCATGCCCCGTACGCCCTCGGCCGCCCGGTAGGTCGGAACGAGAATGGCGTAGCCAATCAACCGGTTGCCGGCTTCTGCGACAAGTGCCGTGATCCAGGGGGCGCGACCGAAGAGGTCGCGTTCAAGCCGTTCCGGCGTGATCGGCGCGGCTTCACCGTGATGCGCGGCGAGCTCGACAATCATTTCGTGCAACTCGGGAAGATCGCGCGGTTTGGCGCAACGGATCGTCACCATCGGTGGACGTGTCGTTGGTATGGGAGGAAGGGAAGGGACGGCGGTCTGCAGCATTCTCGGCTCCTATGGTTCTGCCGCCATCAGGTGCCGTGAAAAACAAAAGCCGCCTGATGGCGGCCTTGTTGAATATGATCAGCAGGCCGCTCCTATCGGAACAGCCAAAAATACACGCGGGAAATGGGTGCGTTCTTGATCATGCGCGTAGATTCGCCATTTCCGCGATTTTGTCAACGGGGATTTCTCGCGCCTCCGGATCTGATCTCAGTGGTCGGTGCCGCACATTGAATGGTCGGCCAGTGCCCGAATCACGTAGCAGTCGCCGATCGTATGGTCGCCATGGCAGGCGACGATGCGCTCCAGTTCACTTTCCAGCCTCCGCAGTCTGGCGATCTTTTCGCGTACCGAGGCAAGGTGTTCGGTGGCGATGCGGTCCGCCTCGCCGCAAGGGCGTTCCGGATGCTGGCTGAGTGCCAAAAGATCGCGGATCGCCTCGATCGAGAGGCCCAGGTCGCGCGCATGACGGATGAACGCCAGTCGTTCGAGCTCGCGTTTTTCATAACGCCGCTGGTTGCCTTCCGAGCGCTCAGGTGCCTCGAGCAATCCCATCTGTTCGTAATAGCGGATGGTCGGGATTTTGACGCCGGTGCGGCGGGAGAGGTCGCCGATCGAATACATGCTGTCGCCTCATATCTATAGTCGCTAGAGTATCTAGATAGGGCGGCGGCATTCTCCCAGCAATAGAGTGGGGAGGGGCCTACAGCGCCGCGCGTATCATCAGACGCGCAAATGACGCTGTAGCACTTTGAAGTGCTGCATGTTTTTATCCTTAAATCGGCAGCGACTTAAGGAAACATGCAGTGGAGGTCTCCCTGCTTCTCAACGGCGTCCCAGAAATTCGAGAAGTGCGTCGTCGAAAGCCGCGCTCTGCTCCAGTTGCGGCGTGTGACCGCTCTTTTCGAAAAGGCGGATGGTTAGATCGGCGATATCCGCGCGGTATTCGTCCCAAGTGCTCGCGGGGGCAACGAGATAGTCGAAGCGGCCGAGTGCAAGCATGATCGGCATTTTCAGCCGATCGAGCCCCTGCCTTAAGTCGATATCGCGGAAGACCTCGCCCCATAGATGATCGAAAACGAGATTGTTGACCGTGACGCCCTCCCAGAGCGGTCGGGCGTCGAAAGCCGCATCGTACCAGCTTTTCGCACCAAGCCTGATCAGCAGCGATTTGAACCGCTCGTCCGGCTTTTCGGCAATGTCGCCGCCGAGGACGGCCATCTCGCGGTCGAAAATGGCCTTGCGTTCAGGCGCTACCGTCTCCGCCCAGAGCCGATCCGCGGCGGCCATGTGCCGTGGCGAATGGCTCGGACCGGTCGCGACCATGACAACATGGCTGATGCGGTCCGGATGACGCTTCGCATATTCGAGCGCCATGTAGCCATGCCCGGAATGGCCGAGGATAGCGAAGCGCTCAAGCCCGAGATGCTCCCTCATGCGTTCGATGTCCTCGATGACGGCCTCGAAGCTGGCATCGACCGTCGACAGGTTACCTTGAGAGGGCGCGAAACCGCGATGGTCGGCAAAGACGAGCCGCAGGTGACGCCGAAGCGACTGTGAAAACGTCCTTGGATAATAGACGGCGCTGCCGATGATGAGCAGCGTCGGACCGCTGCCTTCAATCTTGTAGCCGAGGTCGAAGGGACCGGAACGAAGATGACCCGCCTCGGAAGAATATCCGTTGTCGATTGTCATGAATTTGATCCTTGAAGCGACCGCCGGGGGCCCACGTCCTTGTTTATGCACCTCAGCGCGGTCTGGCAGAAGCAGCCGCACGAAAGCGCCCGCGAGGCGGGGCGCGTACAGCGGCGGTTCGGATTTGCCAGTTAACGTCGCTAACGAGGCGCACGGATCTCGTCCTTCAACTTCAACGGCTTCGCCATAGCATTTTCTTTCGACGCCCCGCAACCAGACGGCGGGAAGGCGGTCCCGATACAGGTGGGCGAGCACAAGGCCGCCATATTTGCCGCTTAGCGACTTGCTTCGCAACGGCCGCTTGTCGTGGCCGGCTCGGCGGGAATTACATATTCACTATCAATAATTTAGAGGTGTGCGTAGCGAAAGCCGCACGCCCAATACGGAGGAAGAACGTGCCCTGTTTCATCAATCGCCGCACCATGCTGGTCGGCTCTGCGATGCTCTATCCGGCGCTCGTTCTGGCGAGCACGGCGCGCGCCGTTGCCGGAACGAACGACGATGTTTCTAAGCAGCTCGGCGAACTCGAAAAGCGTACCGGCGGCCGCCTCGGCGTTGCGGTGCTCGACACGGAAACGAACATCTCCTTCGGCCACAGGGAAAGCGAGCGCTTTGCCATGTGCTCGACCTTCAAGGCGTTGGCCGCGGCCTGTGTGTTGGCCCGTGTGGATCGAGGGGAGGAAAAGCTCGACCGGCGAATCAAATTCGGCAAGGACGCACTGGTCCCCTATTCGCCGGTAACGGAGAAGCACGTGGGAGGCGATGGCATGACGGTCGCCGAGCTCTGCGAGGCGGCGATTACGATCAGCGACAACGCTGCAGGCAACCTGCTGCTCGAAAGTTTCGGTGGACCGGCAGGGCTGACGGCCTGGCTGCGATCGATCAACGATCAGACGACCCGGCTTGATCGTACCGAGCCCGTGCTCAACGAGGCGAAGCCGGGAGACCCGCGCGACACGACGACGCCGGGTGCCATGCTTGAAACCCTCGGCCGCCTGACGCTCGGCCCGGTTTTGTCGGAGACTTCCCGCATGCAGTTCATCGACTGGATGGTCGCCAACAAGACCGGTGACGCCCGCCTTCGTGCCGGCATGCCGAAGGATTGGCGTATCGGCGACAAGACCGGGACGAGCGCGACCGGCGCGGCATCGGACATCGCCGTCGTCTGGCCAAAGGATCGCGGGCCGATCCTGATAACGGTCTACATTGCCGAGGCGAAGGCGCCAGTGAAGGAACTGAATCCCGTCTTCGCCGAAGTCGGAAAGATTGTTGCAGGAATGGTTTGAGCTAACCCTTTGAAGCTACACAATTCCAGGAAAACCGTTGCACACTTTTCCTGGAATAACCGACGGCATCCGGGATAGTCAGGCTTCGGCAGCGTTTTCGGCGATGTCCGATGCAGTGTCGCTCGCCTGTTCCTCGATGCCGAGGCTTTCAGCGACGGCCTTGCGGATTTCTTCCTCGATAGCTGCGCGTTCCTCGGACGGCATCGCTTCCAGGCTCTCCTCCGTCAACCCATGTGCTTCGAGATACTGCGCCCTGATTTTTTCGGCTAACGACTTTTTCGACCATTCGAGGAACTCGTCCGCAACGCTCGAGCCGAACGGCGACTTGCCCTCGGTGATCGAGGAAGCGGCCGTTTCGTCCGTGGCGAGCGATAGCCAGAGTGCGCTTGAAAGCGAGGCGGAAGGCGAGGCGGGTGCAATGGTGGGTGGCGAACGACGCTGCGCTTGATCACCGCCGGTTTCTTCGAGCGAGGGAAGGTTGCTTGCGACGGGGCGGCGCTGCGAAAGGTAGTAGTTGGAAAGGCTGCCTTCGATTTTCATGGGGATTCCCGGATTTAATGTTCCAGGGGAGCCTGTCTACAGTGGCTTGCGCGAGCCTTTCGATGCAACCACCCGGCGAGGTCAGGGCAGGGTATAGGCAATGACGTAGTCGCCCGGTTTGGTGCCGACCGAGCCGTGGCCGCCTGCGACCATCAGCACGTATTGTTTGTCGCCGACGGTGTAGGTCATTGGCGTCGACTGCCCGCCTGCCGGCAGCCGTGCCTCCCAGAGCTGGCTTCCTGTGGTGACGTCGTATGCCCTCAGATAGTTGTCGACCGCAGCACCCAGGAAGGCGACGCCGCCCTTGGTGATGATCGGTCCGCCGATGCCCGGCACACCTAGCTTGAAGGGGATCGGTAGCGGCGTCATGTCATAGACGGTGCCGTTCTTGTTCTTGTAGGCGATCTTGCCGGTTCTGAGATCGGCGCCCGCGACATAGCCCCATGGAGGAGCCTGGCACGGGATCTGCAGCGGACCGAGGAACGGGCCCATGTAGACCCCATAGGGCGCACCTTCATTGCGGTTCAAGCCCTGTTCGCTGCCCGTTTCGCCCTCCTGCTTCGGCGGGATCTGGTCGCGCGGCACGAGCCGGGACGTGAAGGCGAGATAGGTCGGCATGCCGAACAGCACCTGCCGCTCCGGGTCGACTGCGACCGACCCCCAGTTGAAGGTGCCGAAATTGCCGGGGTAGACCAGCGTCCCCTCGAGCGAAGGCGGCGTATACCGGCCCTCGTATTTCAGCGACCGGAAGGCGATGCGGCAGGCGAGCTGGTCGAACATGGTGATGCCCCACATGTCGTGCTCTTCGAGCGGAGCGGGCATGAAGGTGAGGCCGGATACCGGCTGCGTTGGAGCGGTGAAGTCCTCCGGAATTGCGCCGCCGGGTGCGGCCACTTCCTCGACCGGAATGATCGGCTCGCCGCTTCGCCGGTCGAGCACATAGAGGTCGCCCTGCTTGGTCGGCCCGACGAGCGCCGGCACGACCGTGCCATCGTCCTTGGTGATGTCGATGAGCGACGGTTGCGCGGGCACGTCCATGTCCCACAGGTCATGGTGGACCGTCTGGCGTACCCAGCGCATCGCACCGGTGTTGATATCAAGGGCGACGATCGAGGAGGAATATTTCTCGACATGCTCGCTTCGGCCCATGCCGAGCTGGTCCGGCACCTGGTTGCCAAGCGGCACATAGATCAGGCCAAGACCTTCGTCGACGGACGAAACAGACCAACTGTTCGGGGAGTTCGTCGTGTAGAACTGACCGGCTGGCAGGGGCGCCGTCTGGTCGGGGTTGCCGCTGTCCCAGTTCCACAGCAGCGCGCCGCTGTTGATGTCGAAGGCGCGGATGACGCCGGATTGCTCCTGCGTCGAGTAATTGTCGTTGACGGCACCGCCGACGATGATCTTGCCGGCGACCGCGACCGGCGGCGACGTCGAGTAGTAATAGCCGGCCGGATTGTACCGCATTCCCTGTTCCAGATGCAGGACGCCATTGTCGGCAAAGCTGGTGCAGACCTCGCCGTTTGCGGCGTCGAGCGCAATCAGGCGCGCATCGGAGGTCGGCAGGTAGACGCGCTCGGCGCAGGGGCTGCCGGGAGCGGCCGCCGGATCGGCCCAATAGGTGACGCCGCGGCAGGTCTGGTGCTGGCGGTCGGGGTTCATGCCGGAGTTGGAATCGTATTTCCACTTTTCCTCTCCGGTCGCCGCGTCGAGCGCGATCGCCCAGTTGTGCGGCGTGCAGAGGTAAAGCGTGTCCTTCACCTTGAGCGGCGTGACCTGATAGGTGGTCTCGCCGACGTCATCCGGTCGCTTCACGTCGCCCGTCTGGTATTGCCATGCGACCCTGAGGTTGGCGACATTTTCCGCATTGATCTGGTCGAGCGGCGAGTATCGCTGGCCAAAGGGCGTGCGGCCGTACTGGTGCCACTCGCCCGGAGGCACATCTCCGCCGAGGTTGGCGTTTGCCGCGACCGCGTCGCTCGGCAACTCGCCGCGGATATCGTGCGGATCCTGCGTCATCGCAAATATGGCGACGCCGATGGAAACAAGGCTGGCGACGGCGAGCGGCCATGCAGTCGCGCTGTAGTGCGCGCCGGAGGGACTGACGAAGCCGAGGGGGCGTCGGATCCAGGGAGTAAGCAACCAGAGACCGAGCAGGATGATGATGCCGCCGCGAGGACCGAGTTGCCACCAGTCGAAGCCGACCTCCCAGACGGCCCAGGCGAGAGAACCCACGACGACGAGCGCATAGACCCAGAGAGCGGCGGCCTGCCGGCGGAAAAGCAAAAACGCGGTCAGCAGGAAACCCAGGCCCGCAAGGAGGTAGTAGGGGCTGCCACCCAGCATCAGCAGCCTGATTCCTCCGGCACCGATCGCAAGACCGATCAGGGCGAAGAGAATGGCCGTCAGTACGATGAGCATGTGTTCAAATCCCCGAATTAAAGATCTTGCGGGCGGACCCGAGCAGCCCGATGGCGGGTCGTCTTGATCGCAGTCAACCGCCATCGGACGACTCCACCTGTGGAGCTAACGCATGGAGCGTGCCTTTCAATGGCCCCACTCCGCGGAGTTGCAAGAATACGGAGGTCGCAACGAGTCGCGAATGTTTATGACCGGTCGGGGGCTACCGCTTAGGTACCGCAGAAGGTCTGCAGCACTTCCTCGCCAGCCTGCGGCGGTGCGGCGTAGGCTTCGTGCTCGGGTCGGTCCTCATAGGGTCTGGACGTGACATCGAGCAGTGCTTCGAACAGCGAGAAATCTGCATCCCGTGTGGCCGTGTCGATCGCCTGTTCCACGCGGTGATTGCGAGGAATGAAAGCCGGGTTTGCGGTGCGCATCGCAGCGGCGCGCGCACTGGTGTCGAGTGTTTCGCGGGTCAGGCGCTCGCGCCAGTCGCCAAGCCAGGACGAAACTGTACCCGGCTTCTCAAAAAGTTCGACGAGTGCCGGATCGGCGCCGTTATCTTCGGCGGATGCCGCGAGGCGTCGGAAGACAAGCGTAAAATCGGCATTGCCCTCATGCATAAGTGTGAGGAGCGATTGGATCAGATCGAGATCGCCATCCTCTTCGGTCGCGAGTCCGATCTTGCGTCGCATACCGTCGAGCCAATGTTTCTGGAAGATCGAGCCGTATTCGGTAAGCGCATCGTTGGCGAGATTGACGGCCGTGTCGGCGACCGGATCGAACAACGGCACCAGCGTTTCGGCGAGCCGCGCGAGGTTCCACTGGCCGATGGCCGGCTGGTTGGCATAGGCATAGCGGCCAAACTGGTCGATCGAGCTGAACACCTTCTTCGGGTCATAGGCATCCATGAAGGCGCAAGGGCCGAAATCGATCGTCTCGCCGGACACCGTCATGTTGTCGGTGTTCATCACGCCGTGGATGAAGCCGACGTGGAGCCAGCGCGCAATCAATTCCGCCTGGCGCGCGGCGACTGCCTTGAACAGTGAGAAATGGGGTTTTTCGCTGTCCTTCAACTCGGGATAATGGCGTTCGATCACGTAGTTGGCCAACGTTTTGACCGATTCCATGTCGCCGCGGGCGGCGAAGAATTGAAACGTCCCCACACGGATATGGCTGGCGGCGACGCGGGTGAAGACAGCACCGGGGAGAATTTGCTCGCGATAAACCGGCTGGCCGGTGACGGTGGCGGCGAGCGCGCGGGTCGTCGGTATGCCGAGCGCGTGCATCGCCTCGCTGATGATATATTCCCGCAGCACCGGACCGAGTGCCGCCCGCCCGTCGCCGCGGCGGGAATAGGGCGTCTGCCCCGATCCCTTAAGTTGGATGTCGCGTCGCTTTCCACTGCGGTCGATCACTTCGCCAAGCAGGATGGCGCGACCGTCGCCGAGTTGCGGGACGAATGTGCCGAACTGGTGTCCGGCATAGGCCATGGCAAGCGGCTCCGCGCCCGGGGGGATCTTGTTGCCCGAAAAGATCGCCGCGCCGTCGCGTTCGAGCGCTTCCGCCTCGAGGCCAAGTTCTTCGGCGAGCTTTCGGTTGAACTTGATCAGCCACGGCTCCGCAACCGGCGTCGGCTCGACACGGGCGTAGAAGTTCGCCGGCAACCGCGCATAGCTGTTGTCGAAGGGGAAGGGGGCCGTCTCGGAGGCCGGTTGCGGGGGCACGTAGTTCATCATTCTCTGTCCCGTTGCGCGCGCCGGGCAGTGCCGACGGGTCACTGCTATCGGGACAAGTCTACACGAGCGCCGATAGTTCCGCGAGGCCGAGACTTTATCCACCTGCCCTCCGGTAGGTACCGCCGGAGGGCAGGAACGACGGTTGTCTTCGTCAGGCGCTGAGCGCTGCGCGAGGAAGGCACACTTCGCATATCGCGGCGATGTGGCGGTGGTCGGTGCCGCAGCAGCCGCCGAGCACACGTAGATGCGGCATGCGGCCCGTCAGCGTCCGATAGCGCCGGGCGAGATCTGCCGGATCGCCCGCATCGAGCGTCTCGCTCTCGTCGAGTTCGGCATGGCTCATCATCGAAGCATTGGCGCGAATGCCGCCGATACGCTTGACCCAGGATTGGCCCTGCTCGAGCGCGCCATCGAAATGGCTCGGATGGGCGCAGTTGATCATGTAGTAGTGCGGATAGCCATCGGTTGCCGCATCCACGCTCTCGATTGCATCCTGTAGCGAACGGCCGGTCACCAGCCTGCCATCGGTCTCGACCGTGAAGGAGATCGCGCAGGGCATGCCATGCGTTCTGGCCGCGCGAGCAATGCCGATACCCTCGTCGACATTGTTCAAGGTAACACCTGATACCATATCGGCTTCGCTTGCGGCGAAGGTGGCAATCTGCGCCGCATGGTATTCCTCAGCCTCGTCAGCACTCATCCTGCCGGCTTTGTAACCGTCGCCGCGCGGGCCGATCGCGCCATTGAGGACGATGGGTGCTTGCGGCCGCTCGTATTCGGCCCGGAGCCCGGTCAGCAGATCGACAGCGTCGCGGTTGGCCGCC
This sequence comes from Sinorhizobium sp. 7-81, assembly GCF_030124405.1. Classification (NCBI taxonomy): domain Bacteria; kingdom Pseudomonadati; phylum Pseudomonadota; class Alphaproteobacteria; order Hyphomicrobiales; family Rhizobiaceae; genus Sinorhizobium; species Sinorhizobium sp. 7-81. The sequence continues at coordinate 992,171 of NZ_JASKLT010000001.1, forward strand.
GCCAATGCGTCCGCGTCGTAGCCGAGTTTCTCGCCCCAATCGGCATTGGCTCGCCAGGTGGCAGTGTCGAGGACGAAGCCGGTATCGTGACGCCGGGCGACGTCGAGATAGTGCGTGTAGTACTGCACAAGCTTCCGGCGGCCTTCGGCCGACGACAACAGCACGAAGGAAGCGAAATGCGGAAGCTCGACGCCGTCGTGAAAAATCAGCGTCGTCTCCATGCCGCCATCACTAAGGAATGTTCCTCCGTTTAGCAGCGGCAAGGCGTATCTGTACTTGGCCATGTGTTGCTCCACCCTTTTCCACCCGGTTTTCCGCGAGGTGTCCCGCGTCGGGGATCGGATGAATTTCTGCCGTTTTATCATCTGCTAAACTAGAGGAGTTGCGGTATACTACTTGCGGAATATCCTGATATCGATGTGAAAACAAACACTTGCCGTGTTGTTTCCGTTGCGGCGGAGGACGTGATGGGCGTTTTCAGAGTCGAAAACCGTACCGGCGGTACAGGAGCGGATAATGCGGAAGGGTGAGGAAACGCGAACGAGGATCCTCGATATCGCCGAAGCCGCGGTGCTGGCGAAAGGTTTCGGGGCCACTTCGATCGATGAACTGATTGCCGAAGCCGGCATCACCAAGAGCGGTTTCTTCTATCATTTCCGCGACAAGAACGAACTCGCCAAGGCCCTCCTGGAACGCTACATCGAGAACGACGAACGGATCTACGACGAGATCTTCAGCCGGGCACACGAACTCTCGGATGATCCACTGCAAGCCTTTTTGCTCGGCCTGAAGCTGCTGTCTGAATTGCTCTCGGACCTGCCGAACGGCCATCCCGGTTGTCTTGTCGCGACCATGTGCACGCAGGAGCGCGCCTTTGACCGCGAGATCCAGGAGATCAACCGGCAGGCGGCACTGATGTGGCGCCGGCGCTTCGGCGGCATGTTCCGGGACATCATGCGCCACTACCGCCCGCGCGAAGCGCTCGAAGCCGACCAATTGGCCGACATGGTCTCGACCGTGCTCGAAGGCGGCATCGTGCTTTCAAAGGCGTTGAAGGAGCCGAAGAGCCTGCCCGACCTGGTCTTCCGCACCTTCGTGCGGCTGCTGTTCCAGCCAATCGCGCAGGCTTGATGGCGTTCAGGCCCGACTATCTTCGAGCTCGGCTGCAAGTTCGGCGAGTTTCCGCACGGTATTGAGATTGCGGGCCGTACCCGGTTTGAGGGCGGGCAATTTGAGCTTTGACTTTCCCGAGCCGTTGGGAAAATGGATATAGATCTCCCTGCCGCTGATCTGCACCTCTTCGCCGTCCGGCGCGACGAGCTTGTCAAGCGCATCGGCCGGCGGCGGCTCAGGCAGGAAGGTCACCAGCAGAAAATTCGGCTTGGCGTCCGCGAACGGCGCCTCGTCGACGATCTTGTGGAGTTCGCCGCGGCTGCGCAAGATGACGCCGGGCGCCTTGGCCATCCGTTCCGCCAAAGCATCTTCGAGCCCTTTCTGTACCTTGGCTTCGGAAAGGTCGGAACGAAAGAGCACATTGCCGCTCTGGATATAAGTCTTCACGTCGGTGAAGCCGAGGCTCTCGCAAATAGCCTTCAGCTCCGCCATCGGAAGCGTGCCGGTCCCTCCGACATTGATCGCCCGCAGCAGTGCGACATAGACCGGCATTCGCTTCCTCCAGCCCGTTACATCTTTCCCGCGACCTTGATGGCGAAGGCGTATTCGAAGGCGATTTCCTCCAGCCGCTGGAAACGCCCGGAGGCGCCGGCGTGGCCGGCATCCATATTGGTCTTCATCAGGATCGGCGCGGTGCCGGTGGTCTTTTCCCGGAGCTTCGCCACCCACTTTGCCGGCTCCCAATAGGTCACGCGAGGATCGGTCAGGCCCCCGAGCGCCAGGATCGCCGGATAGGATTTCGCATCCACGTTGTCGTAGGGGGAGTAACCAGCAATGATATTGTAGAATTCGGCGCTCTCGATCGGATTGCCCCATTCCGGCCATTCGGGCGGGGTCAGAGGCAGCGTGTCGTCGAGCATCGTGTTCAGGACGTCGACGAAGGGAACGGCGGCAATGAAGCCCTTGAACTTCTCCGGTGCCATATTGGCGACCGCCCCCATCAGCATGCCGCCGGCTGAGCCGCCCTCGGCGATGATGTTCGCATAGGACGTGAACTTCTCCTGATTCAAATAGTCAGCGGCAGCGATGAAGTCTTTGAAGGTATTGGTCTTCTTCGCCATCTTGCCGTCTTCGTACCATTGGAAGCCCTTGTCCTTGCCGCCGCGGATATGCGCGATGGCGTAGACGAAGCCGCGGTCGACGAGCGAGAGGCAGTTGGTGTTGAAGCCCGCCGGAATGGTGATGCCGTAGGCGCCGTAACCATAGAGCAGGCAAGGGGCGGAACCGTCGAGCGGCGTATCCTTGCGATAGAGCAGTGTGATCGGGACGTCGACACCATCCCATGACGGCGCGAAGACGCGACGGGTGACGTAATCGTCCGGATTGTGGCCGGAGGGCACTTCCTGGGTCTTCAAGAGCGTGCGTCGACGCGTTGCCATGTCGTAGTCGAAGAGCTGCGACGGTGTCGTCATCGACGAGTAGGAAAAGCGGATGACGTCGGTGTCGTATTCGGCAGCGCCCGAGAGTCCCAACGAGTAGGCTTCCTCTGCAAAGGCGATCGCGTGCTCTTCGCCGGTCTTGCGGTCGCGGATGACGATTTCCGGCAGCCCCTCGCGACGCTGCAGCCAGACCAGATGGCGGGCATAGACCATGTGATTGAGGATCAGCGTGCCCGGCCGGTGCGGGACGACCTCGCGCCAGTTTTCCTTCTGCGGCGCCTCCACAGGCGCTTCCATGATCTTGAAATCCTTGGCGCCGTCGGCGTTGGTGAGGATGTAGAAAACATCACCGCCTTCCGTCATCGAGTATTCGAGACCGGTTACGCGCTCCGCCACGAGCTGCGGCTCTGCCGTCAGGTCCTTGGTCGTGAGCAGCCGGTACTCGCTGGTCTCGTGGTCATGGATATCGATGTAGATGAAGTCGTCGAGCAGCGACCCGCCGACCGACATGAAGAAGCCGGGGTCTTTTTCCTCGTAGACGAGCCGGTCGTCCTTCTGTGGTGTGCCGATGACGTGGTGAAAGATCTTCGACGGCCGATGGTTCTCGTCAAGAACGGTGTAGAAGAAGCTCTTGCCGTCCGGTGCCCATGCACCGCCGCCGCCCGTATTCTCGATCAGATCGGGCAAATCCTCGCCGGTCGAAAGATCGCGCACTTTCAGCGTGAAATATTCCGACCCCTTGTCGTCATAGCCCCAGACGCCGCGGGAATGGTCGCTTGAATGGTCGATGCCGGCGAGGCGGAAATAGGCCTTGCCTTCGGCTTCCCTGTCGCCGTCGAGCAGCACGTGGCGGATCGTCTCGTCCTTAGTGTTGCCGTCGCGCGGAATGCGGAAATAACGCGGCTGTTCGCCGCCGGTCACGTAAAAGGTGCCGTAAGCGAAAGCGCCGTCCTTCATCGGAACGGAAGAATCGTCCTCCTTGATGCGGCCGCGCATCTCGGCAAACAGGGTTTTCTGCAATTCCTTGGTGTCCGCCATGGCGGCGCTCATGTAGGCGTTTTCCGCCTCGAGATGCTTGCGGATCTCCGGATCGAGGATCGAGGGGTCCCTGAACATGGCCTGCCAATTGTCCGCGCGGAGCCAGGCATAGTCATCGGTCCGGGTAATGCCGTGACGCGTATCGGTAACCGGTTTCTTCGGAGCGACGGGGGCGGCGGGCAGATTGTTGAAAGCGGACAAGGCGTGTCTCCGATCTGTTCGGTGGGAGATCATGAGATAGAGAGCGCCATCGCACCGATCAAGCGGAAAGACCGGAGCCCGTTCGTTCAATCAATGCTTCTGTCGCGGTGGCCGGATGCGAGCTGACGAGATGGTGCTGTGCCTTGCGGAGTTCACCCCGTCAGCGCTGCGATATTGTCCTTCGCATAAGTCTCGAGCGAACGCGGCGCCTTGCCGGTCAGGGTCTCGACGCCATTGCTGAGCGCGGCCATACGCCCCTCGCGCACCGGCCGGAATAGTTCGGCAAGGAGATGGGCGTAGGTCGCGGAAATACCTGCTTCGGTTAGCAGGCCGATGAAGATCGCGTCATCGACAGGCGTGTACGCGATGGTCCTGCCGATGGCGCGAGAAAGTATCGCCGCCGCTTCGGCATAGCTCAAGGCCTCGGGACCGGTGAGATCGAAGGCCTGTCCGTTGAACGCATCGCTCGTGAGCGTGCATGCAATGCTCTCGGCGATGTCGCGCGTGTCGATGAAACTCGTCTTCCCGTCTGCCGCCGGCACCGCAATCACGCCGCGGCGGATGCCGTCGAGCCAGTAGCTGTGGAAGTTGTCGGCGAACCAGTTGGGCCGGATGATGACGAATGGCGCGCAGGTCTCTTCGAGGAACAGCTCCACCGTCCGGTAGGAATTGCTGCCGCCGGTGTCGACGCCGAGCATGGTCATCAGCACGATCTTGATACCGCGCGCGGCCGCCGCCTGGATGATTGGCGTCAGCAGCCTGACGGGGTCGAGACACCCGGTCGGCGTGATGACGAAGATGCGATCGACCCCCTTGAGCGCGCAGCCATAGGTCGAAGCATCGAGATAGTCGAAAGCAACTGCGTCGACACCCGGTATCGAAATTGATTTGCGGCATGCAGCCTTGGTGGGCTCGCCCCTGGCGACAAGCGTCCGTATCACTTTGCTGCCAACGGTGCCGGTGGCGCCAAGAACCAGAATTTTCCCCGGCATTCTCGCCTCCGTTCCCTGAGATCAGGTTTATTACGGAAACCAAATAGAAGGCGGAATGTTGCCAAATAGGAGAACTTTCCTGCTCGAACGCGCCGGTTCGCCGCCGGGACGGCACGCTGGCGCGACCGCTGCAGGGCTCGGCGACTGCTTGTCAGGTGGAGAGTTTGAGGCCGATGCCCCACGGATCGACGAGGCTGTGGACGTCGCCTTGCCTCGTTACCGCCATTTCCAGCTCGTCCAGCTTGGTTAGCGCCGTTGCGAGCTTCGCGGCATCGCTGAAGCGGATCGTATAATCCGCCAGGCCTGTCATGTTGTGCTGGCGTTTGGGAGCGCCCCGAGAATTCCAGATGTTGGCCGCCACGTGATGATGATACTTGCCCGAAGCAAAGAAGCTCGCACCCGGATAGCGCGCCATCAGGTCCAGTCCGAGCACGTCGCGAAAAAATGCGTCCGCCTGGGGGATGTCGGAAACCTGCAGATGGATATGGCCGATCGTCGTGCCTTCCGCGAGACTGTTCCAATCACCTTTCGGCGCTTCGTCGTAGAGGGCCTGCAGGTCGAGCGGTAGCGTGCTCATCGCTACCATGCCGTCCGGCTGGTAGTTCCATTCGCTGCGGGAGCGGTCACGATAGATCTCGATGCCGTTGCCTTCCGGGTCGGCGAGATAGATCGCCTCACTGACCAGGTGGTCGGATGCGCCCTGAAGGCGGATGTTGTTGCGCGCCGCATGGGCAAGCCAGTGGCCGAGTTCGCGCCGATCGGGAACGAGAAAAGCCGTGTGAAACAGGCCCGGCGCATTGCGCGGTGCCCTTGCCGCGTCGCTTTCGGTCGTCAGCGTCAGCAGAGGCCGGCCGGCGACGCCAAGCGTCTCGCCCTTGGCGCCGGTTTCGATCGGCGTCAGGCCCATGATCCTCTGGTACCAGGCGGATACCATCGGCAGATCCTGAACGACGAGATGGGACTGGTCGACATAGGCCGGCATCGCGACGGCATGGTCCGCGGGCATGCCCTGTGTCGAGCGCGAAAGGGTTGAATCTTGCATTGCAATAGCCTTTCAGGCCGGTCCGGCGCCCCGTTGACCGCCGATCGCAGTTTCTTGAAACTTGTCTTAATATGGGCTCGTGACCGCGTTCAGGAAAGCTATTATATTACTTGATGTTGTGTTCGATGAGCGTTGACAGCCATGACCACCGCGCTACCTGATCTTTCAGTGATGCTAATACGACGGTGGCGGCCGATTTGATTTCAATCAATGCTGGAACATCGCCTCCGCGCAATTTCATGTTGGCGCGGGACGGGGGAAGTGAAGACCGGTTTTACCCTCGATCCGTGCTTGCTGCGTGTTCCTCGATCGGTTCAAGGACGAAAACATGCAGCTATTCAAGGTGCTACGGCGATCTTTGCGCGTCTAATGAGACGCGGCGCTGTAGGGGCTGGCCTCGCCGCACGGCGACCGGGGAACGCAAGAGAAGGAGTGCAGCATGTACAAGAAAATCATCGTTCCGATCGCCATGGATCAGCTGGAGCACGGCGAATCCGTCCTCGGCATCGCAGAGAAGCTGATCGACGACGAGGGGGAAATCGTCCTGCTCAACGTCGTAGAGGACCTGAATGCCTATGCACAAGGATATATGATCGTCGATTTTCCGCTCGAGATGATCGAGGAATCGCGCAGGCATGCAGTCAAGACGTTGGAAGCATTGAAGGCCAAGCACGGGATCAAGGGTCGCATCGAAATCCGCACCGGCGGAGCCGCCGGCACGATCAACGCTCTTGCGAAGGAAGAGAACGCGGACCTCGTGATTATTGCTTCGCACCGGCCGGGTTTGATTGACTACTTTATCGGCTCGACCGCCAGCCGTGTCGTTAGCCATTGCCCATGCGCGGTTCTCGTCGACCGCTAAAAATGAACAAGAAGGCGGCGTTGTCGAACCACGCCGCGACCAAGGAGCCCTGCAATGGATAAGTACGCGCTTGAAGACTTTCGCGAACAGCTTCTCCGCCGCAAACGCGAACTTTATGGTCGGCTGGTGAAGATCGAGGAGGACCTCGATCAACCGATGAATGCCGACGTGCCCGATCGTGTCACCGAACGAGAAGGCGACGAAGTATTGGAGGGCCTCGGCCTCGCGGGCCAGGGTGAAATCCGCGCCATCGACGCTGCCCTGGACCGAATTGAGTCCGGAACCTTCGGCACCTGTGTGCGCTGCGGCGAACAGATTTCGCCGGAACGACTGCACGCGGTGCCGCACGCACCGCTCTGCCAGACCTGCGCAGCGGAAGTAGCACGCGCAAGATAGGCTGGACTCATGCATTTTCGGCGGCGCGGCGGTTCTCTGTGCACTTGACCGCTGAAGCGTTCGACCGTCGAGGGCCGCCGTTGCTATCCATATGGCGTAATCACCGTGATGGGTAGCATTATAACGATCGAGATTGGGCACTCCGCAGGCTGCCTTCAATCGCTTCCTTCAAGCAGCAGCTCGGGCTGCGGCAATCGCGTCCGTTTTGCACGGCGTTAGCCGACTGTTGTGATAGGTTGCAAAAATTGATCCTTTCGCGGTCCCGGCGGCTCTTTTCTGCGGCCGTTTGCTGTGGCACGTTAAGCGGGTAAACACGTGCCTGCGCGGACCGAACGACAGCCGCCGATGGGGAAATCGGGATCGATTTCCGGGTGGTGCGCGGACCTGTTGCATGTTTCCTGGTCGGAGCCGATTCAAGGGCAAAAACATGCAGCAATTCAAAGTGCTACAGCGACCTTTGCGCGTCTGATAAGAAGCACGGCGCCGTAGGAACGAGCGGGCCCTTTGTGCGTCCGAAGGATGCAGCGTCGAGGGGAGGGATCGCGTGGAGATCAACGGCGTCAAGTGGACCTATGACCGGTCCGAATTGATTGCGGATGGCATCGTTCACGGCATCGGTCTTGCTGCAGCGCTCTGCGGTGTCACGGCGCTGATTTTCTATGCAACGCTTTGGAGTACGTCCGGTCAACTCGCGGCAGCCTGGATTTACGGCGTCGGGCTCGTTACCACCCTCTCGGTTTCCTTCCTTTACAATCTCTTCCCGATTTGCCGGATGAAATGGCTTCTGCGTCGGTTCGATCATTCCTCGATTTTCGTCTTGATCGCGGCAACCTATACGCCGTTTCTCCAGCGCGGCTGGGACAACCCGTTCCTTTTCAAGATGCTGATCGGCATCTGGGCTATTGCCACCTTGGGGGTGGTGATGAAGTGCCTCTTCCCCGGACGCTTCGACCGGCTTGCAATCCTGCTCTACCTTGCGATGGGCTGGAGCGGCGTGCTTGCCGCCCGGTCGCTTCAGTCAATGCTGACGGCGACAACGCTGGTGTTGATCCTGATCGGTGGCATCATCTACTCGGCGGGAGTTATCTTCCACGTCTGGGAACGCCTGCGGTTCCAGAACGCAATATGGCACGGCTTCGTCGTTGCTGGCTCGGCAGTACACTATTCGGCGGTCGTAACCTGTTTCAGCGGCACCACGATATCCTGATTTCTCTCGTGCTGAGGAACTGTATGTTTCCTTGAATCGGAACCGATTTGAGGACAAAAACAGCAGCAGTCAAAGTGCTGCAGCAGCCATTGCGCGTCTCAAGAGACACGGCGCTGTAGTCATTCCGGCGCAAGCTGACAACCGTCCGACGGCCTGAGTGCCTCGGCCATGCGCGAGATGATGCCATCGAAACTCGTCAGCGGATTCTTGCGATATTGCAGCCTGAAATACGCGGCACTGCCGTCGCATAGGGCGATCGCACGGGCATAGAAGACTTCGCCGTTGCGGGCACCGGAGAAGCTCGCCCAGGCGGGTGTAACGCGTGAGAACAGCATTCTCCAGTCGTTCTGCGTCTCAAGGCTGATGTGGTCGGCAACATCGGTCTCGAAATCACCGTCCGGCGGATGACTTCCGAAGACGGCAAGCGTCGCTCCATTGTCGTCCGCGTGGAAGCTTGCGCCGTCTCCATCATCGGCAGCCCCTTGGCGCATCTCGAAACCCGGCGGGATGTCGACCGTATAGCCGAAGCGAGGATTGGCATAAGGGTGCCAGTCGTCCTCCGCGGCTGCGGGGAGCGCGAGCCCCCAAACGAGGGCGAAGGCGAAGAAAGCACGGCGCATGCGGGCATCCTTTCGGCTTGCTTCGATCTGCCGCTCCTCGTAGCCCGGCCCCCGAAGCCCTTGCTGTTTCTGCTGGAACAGCCGGAGCGCCGCGCGTTCAACACAACACGAAAAGCAAGCGCTCACGCACATGGCACCGCTTCCGCCTCGCGCTGTCAATCCTCTTCGAAAGTCATCGCCGTGCCGTCAATAGTGCCCGCCATTCCTCGTTTGTCCTCTTCACTTTCGGAGAAGCGGCATCGGCCATCGTCGATCTCCATTCGGTCGCGGCGATTATATAGGATTCGGACGGCGCGCCCGCAAATAGCGCTTGCCTGGATGGCGATAGCGGCCGGCACGCTCGACAGGCCAAGATTTGCCTGCACTTTGCATTGTATTACTGTCGCGCAACTACGATTCGTGCCGATTCACTCTTGAGGCGGAACGGGCCTTCTTTTATGTCCGGCGACAGTTTGATCGAATGGTCAAAACGACAAAGGAGCTTGCCAAGACGATGGATGTCGCGGCCCTGACATTTCTGGCCCTCAGTCTCCCCTTCGTCGCGGCGCTCGTGGCGCCGGTCCTGACCCGAGTTCTGGGTCACAATGCCGCCTGGCTCCTGGCTCTCGCACCTGTTGCGATCTTCGTGCATTTCCTCGGCTTCGTTCCGGAAATCGCTGCCGGCGAAGTAGTCACCGGCGGCTATGCCTGGATCCCTTCCTTCAATGTCAGCTTCTCGTGGCTGATCGATGGCCTGTCGCTCACCTTCGCACTTTTGATTTCCGGGATCGGCACTCTGATCGTGCTCTATTCGGGCGGTTATCTCAAAGGTCATCCGCATCAGGGTCGGTTCCTTTCGTTCATCCTGATGTTCATGGGCTCCATGCAGGGTCTCGTCCTTTCGGACAGCTTCCTGATGCTCTTCGTCTTCTGGGAACTGACGTCGATTACGTCCTTCCTGCTGATCGGCTTCGATCATGGTCGCGAGGCCGCGCGCCGTGCGGCGCTGCAGGCATTGGTCGTCACGGGGGGAGGCGGCCTGTCGCTGCTCGCCGGCCTTCTCATCCTCTGGAACGTGAGTGGCATCACCCAGTTCTCGTTGCTTCTTTCTTTCGGCACGGAGTTGAGGGAGAGCCCGTTCTATCTGGCGGCACTTCTTCTCGTGCTGGGCGGAGCCTTCACAAAGTCTGCGCAGTTTCCGTTCCATTTCTGGCTGCCAAATGCCATGGAGGCGCCGACGCCGGTTTCTGCCTATCTTCATTCGGCGACGATGGTGAAGGCGGGCGTCTACCTGCTGATGCGGCTCAATCCGGTGCTCGGGGATACGCCTGAATGGCAGTTTCTGCTGCCACTGTTCGGGGCTGCGACGCTCGTGAGCGGTGCAGCGCTGGCAGTGCGCCAAACGGACCTCAAGCTGATGCTTGCCTATACGACGATGGCCTCGCTCGGACTTCTGGTCTTGCTGACGGGCCTCGGTTCGCCGCACGCGGTCGAAGCGGCAGCGCTCTATCTCGTGGCGCACGCGCTGTTCAAGGGCGCCTTGTTCATGGTTGCGGGCATCATCGACCACGAGACGGGCTCACGCGATCTGACAAGGCTTGGCGGCCTGCGCTCGGCGATGCCGCTGACCTTCGCGGTCGCCCTTGCAGCTGCCCTTTCGATGGGCGGCTTGCCACCCTTTTTCGGCTTCCTCGCAAAGGAGGAAATCTACGAAGCCCTATCGAATTTCGATCGGCGCTCGATGGTTTTTGCGGGGCTTACCGTTCTGGGTAACGCCCTGATGTTTGCGGTCGCCTTCGCGATAGCCTTGAAACCGTTCCTCGGGCCAAAGGTGGAGACGCCGAGGCATGCTCACGAGGCGCCGGTTCTCCTCTGGCTCGGTCCGGCGATCCTGGCACTGATGGGTCTGTCGGTTGCGCTGATGTCCGGCCTTGCCCATCGGGTGATTTCTTCGCCAATGTCTTCCGCCATTGCGGGCGAACCGCGAACGGTGGTGGTCTCGCTTGTGCCGCATATCGGCGTACCGCTGGTCCTTTCGGCTGTCACGCTGCTCGTCGGTGTCGTCTTCTATCTCAATCTTGATCGTCTCCGCGCGGTCATGGCGCTCATCCTTGCGGACATAGGCTGGGGGCCGGATCGGGGTTTCGATCAGTTCATCCGCGGGCTTTTGCGGCTCGCCGTGGCCATCACTCGCCGGCTGCAGAGCGGCAGGCTCGATGTCTACATGACCGTCGCCTTCGTGCTGATCGCGATCGTCCTTCTCGCAACTCCCGTCCGCTATGGCGAATTGCCGCGCGCGCCGTTCTTTGCCGCGGACGTTCCAGCCCATGAGCTTGCGATCATGGCCATTGCTGTCGCGGGCCTCTTTGCCGTGGTGCTGGCGGCCGATCGACTGACGGCGATCGTCTCGCTCGGCATTCAGGGTTTCGCGATCGCCGTTATCTTCTTGCTCTATGGTGCGCCGGACCTCTCCTTCACCCAGTTCATGATCGAGACGCTGTCGGTGGTAGTGCTGGCGCTGGTGATGACCCGGCTCAGGCTTTCGCCTTCGGATCATCGACCGCTGCGCCAGAAGCTTCCCGATTCGATGATAGCGCTCGCCTGTGGGCTCGGTTTCGGCCTCTTCCTGCTTCGGGCCACGGGGGCGCCTTTCGATGCGACGCTGACCGATTTCTACAATCTCTATTCGAAATCGATCGCGCATGGGGCCAATGTCGTCAACGTCATCATCGTCGATTTCCGCGGCACAGACACGCTCGGTGAAATTGCCGTCGTGATGATCACCGGCCTTGCCATCCTCTCGCTGGTACGGCTGAGGGCGGGCTCGCTCAAGCGCGGCGCCGATCGATCGGCTGCGGAGGAGCGCGTATGAAATCGGTTATTTTCCGCACGGTCGCGCCGTTCCTGACCAGCCTGATGATGCTGTTCTCGATTTTCGTCCTGTTGCGGGGCCACAACGAACCGGGCGGGGGGTTCATCGGCGGATTGATCGCCGTCTCGGCGCTCGCGATCTACGGCATCGCCCACGGCGTCGAGACCGTAAGACGGGCGATCTATTTCCATCCGATGGCGATCGCGGGCGCAGGGCTCTTTGCCGCTACCGTCGCCGGCCTGATTTCGGTCTTTGCGCGCGTCCCCTTCATGACAGGCCTGTGGATCTATCCGTCTCTCTTTGGTGTCGAGATCCCGCTTTCGACCGTCATGCTGTTCGATACCGGCGTTTATCTCGTCGTTGTAGGGGCGATCAGTTCGGTCGCGCTCTCGCTTGAAGAACGGGGAGGTGAGTGATGGAAGCCTGGTTTGCCTTGCTCGTCGGTATCTTCTTCACCGTTGCGGTATACCTGATGCTGTCGAAGTTCATCATCCGCGTGCTCCTCGGCGTGGCGGTCCTCGGCAACGCCGTCAACCTGCTGATCTTCACCGGTGGCCGGCTGACGCGCGATGTTCCGCCGGTCATAACCGCCGGTGCCGATGCGCTTGACGGCCCTGCGGCCAATGCGTTGCCGCAGGCGCTGATCCTGACCGCGATCGTCATTTCCTTTTCCTTCTTCGCCTTCCTGCTGGTTCTCGCCTGGCGCGCCTATGAGGATCTCTCGACCGATAACACGGACGAGATGCGTGTGGCGGAACCGGTGAAGGAACCGATGCCGCCGCTTGGATATTGATCGATCTCATGGCTGTCCCGACCTCATCATCCGTCGATCTTTCCGCCGCGCTCGTTCTCGGACCGGCGACCGCCGCCGATTGGCTGGTGATCCTGCCGGTTGCCTGGTGCTTCGCAGTCGGTGCGTTGCTGGTCATGCTGCGCCGCGCGGTCAACCTCCACCCGACCATGGCGATCGCCGGGCTTGGGGGACTTGTGCTGATCGACGGCCTCCTGCTTGGCCATGTGGCGACGGCCGGGCCGGTGACCATGGTGATGGGCCGATGGTTGCCGCCCTTCGGCATCGCCTTCACGGTCGATCTGACGGGAGCGCTCTTTGCTCTGGTCGCCGCGATCGTCGCGCTCGCCGGCGGTATCTTCTCGCTCGCCGATATCAACGACAGTGGCCGGCGTTATGGCTTCTATCCGTTCCTGATGTTGCTGATGGCGGGGGTTTCCGGCGCCTTCCTGACAGGGGACGTTTTCAATCTCTACGTCTGGTTCGAGGTTCTGCTGATCTCGTCCTTCGGTCTTCTGGTTCTCGGTTCGGAGCCCGAGCAGATCGACGGCACCGTGAAGTATGGCTTCCTGAATCTCGTGGCAACGACGCTGTTCCTGGTTGCGACGGGATATCTTTATGCCGTGTTCGGGACGCTGAACATGGCCGACATCGCGCGCAAGGCGGAAGGATTACGGGGCAGCGCGCCGCTGATGACGCTGACGGCGCTCTACGTGCTGGCCTTCGGCATGAAAGCCGCGGCTTTTCCCGTGAATTTCTGGTTGCCTGCCTCCTACCATACGCCGCGTGTCGTCGTGTCGGCGCTTTTTGCCGGCCTGCTCACCAAGGTCGGTATTTACGCGCTGATCCGTGTGATGGTCATGCTTTTCCCGGTGGAAAGAGAAGAGCTGAGCTTCGTCATGGCACTTGCCGGAGCATTGACGATGATCGTCGGCGTAATCGGCGCTCTGGCGCAGACGGACTTCCGCCGCATCCTCGGCTATCTCGTCGTATCAGGAATCGGATCGATGCTGGCGGGGGTTGCCATCGGCGGCCCTGGCGGCATCGGCGGCGCGATCTTCTACGCACTGCATTCGATGCTGGTTATGACGGGCCTCTACTTCGCCGCCGGGATCGCCGCGCGGCTCGGCGGGGGCTCTTCCATCGCGGCCCTGTCGGGCCTCTATCGCAAGAACGTGGGATTTGCCGCGCTGACCTTGATGTTGTGCTTCGCCGTTTCCGGGCTGCCACCCTTTTCAGGCTTCTGGCCGAAGGTCATGCTCGTCAAGGCGGCGCTCGACATCGGCGCCTGGTGGCTTGCGGCGGCGCTCCTTCTCGCCGGTTTCTGCACGCTGATTGCGACCGGGCGGCTGTTCCTGCTCGCCTACTGGCGTGACGAAGCCGGTCCGGTGGTCGAGGCTGTGCGATTGCCCTCGACCTTGTTAGCGCCGCTTGCGGCACTCTCCCTTCTCACGCTCGGGATCGGCCTCTATCCGGAGCCGCTGCTGGCGACGATCCAGAGTGCCGCCGCCGGGCTTGCGGAGCCCTCTGCCTATCTGAATTCGGTCTTTCCCGCGGGAGGCCTGCAATGAAGTTTCTTGCGATCAACCTGATATTCACCATCGTTTGGGGCGCCATCAGCTCAAGCTTCAGCCCCGCAAATCTCATACTCGGCTTTCTGGCCGGCGCGCTGTCGCTCGCGCTCATCCGCCGTGAGTTGCAGCCTGTCACGTATCCGATAAGACCTCTGCGGGTGCTGCTCCTCATGCTGCTCTTCTTCAAGGAGCTTGCCGTTTCCGCGACCAAGGTCGCCATTCTCGTCATGCAGCCGAAGATGGTGCTGAAGCCCGGCATCTTCGCCTATCCGCTGATGCTGAAAAGCGATTTCGAGATCACCCTGCTCGCCAATCTCATCACTCTGACGCCGGGAACCCTTTCGGTCGACGTTTCCGACGATCGCAAGACCCTTTACGTCCATGCGCTTGATTGCGCCGACCCCGGCGCTCTTCGGCAGGACATCGCGCGTGGCTTCGAGCGCCGTATCCGGGAGGCCTTCGGATGGTGACGCCCGATGCTGTGCTTTCCGTGGCGATCGACTTCGCGCTGGTGCTCCTGTCCGTCGCGCTGCTGATGACGGTGTTGCGCATCGTTCGGGGCCCCACCTTGCCGGACCGCGTCCTCGGGCTCGATATGCTCGTGGCGATCGCAATCGGCTTCATCGCAGTGATCGCCATCAAGACTGGCTTCAGCCTCTACATCGACATCGCAATCGCCTTGGGTCTGGTCGGCTTTCTCGCGACCGTCGCCTTTGCCCGTTTCGTTCTGGCGCGCGGACTCGCGCCGGAACAGGCCGCGGAGGGCGCGTCGGCCAAGGGGTCCCCGAAGCGCGGCAAGGCCGTCCAGGCGCCACGCCGCAAACGCCGAGGAACACGTTGATGGAAGCGCAAGTCAATGCCGCAGTTGCTCTCGTCGTCGCGCTGATCATCGTCGTCGGTGCCGCCTTCTCTCTGCTGGCGGCATTGGGGATCGTTCGGTTTCCTGATCTCTACACGCGCATGCATGCGGCGTCGAAGGCGGGTACCATCGGTTCCGGCCTGCTGCTCCTTGCCGCTGGGTTGCATTCCCTTGACGGCGCGATTTTCGTGCGTGCGCTTGCCGGTTTTGTGTTCTTCATTCTGACGGCGCCGATCTCCGCCCATCTTTTGGCCAAGGCCGCGCACCAGGCGGGTTACAGACTGACGAAACTGTCGGTGATAGATCAGCTTCCGCAAAAGGAAGAGGCGCGGCGGCTTTGATCGGCATCGTTGCTGTGTCTGTATTTCAGAACAATACCATGCGCGGTGACAATTTTAGCAGTTCGGAATAAAGTTGCTGCGGTACCATAAAATTATGTTTGGACTTTTCGACGATCAGTGTTAATGCAGTAAATGCAAAGTGTCGTCGTGGAAAATACTTTGAACTGAAATTCCAGCTTGAGTTGTGAATATTATCCGTTGCTTTGAGGTGTCGGTTGTCTGGATGCCTTGGTGACGGGTTTCGCTATCCCAATTCGAGCCTTGATGTTGCGGCAGAACATTGGTCCTCGCCGTGCAGTTATCGGTCAATTCCAAGGCAGCCGACGCTGTTCGGCGGCATTTTCGCGAATTCCTCCCTCTGAAACATTGTTTCAGATTTGTTGCTGGATTCCGATAGGAGAAAGAAATGATAGAAACCACGCCCGGCGCGAGCCATGAACTCCTGGTTGAGTTGACGGCGGAAATCGTTGCCGCCTATGTAAGCAATCACGTGGTTCCCGTTGCCGAGCTTCCGACGCTCATTGCCGATGTTCATTCGGCGCTCAACAACACGACGGCTCCTGCTCCGGTGGTGGTTCCGGTCGAGAAGCCGAAGCCTGCCGTTTCCGTGCGCAAGTCGGTTCAGGATGATCAGATCACCTGCCTCGAATGCGGCGGCACGTTCAAGTCGCTGAAGCGCCATCTGATGACCCATCACAATCTTTCGCCGGAAGAGTATCGCGAAAAGTGGGACCTGCCCGCGGACTACCCGATGGTTGCACCCGCCTATGCGGAAGCCCGTTCGCGCCTCGCGAAGGAGATGGGCCTCGGACAGCGTCGCAAGCGGCGCGGCAAGTGAAGCCCTGTCACGGCGCCGCGCGTCCAATCGGACGCGCAAGGGTCGCTGTAGCACTTTGTCCTTAAATTGATTCCGATTTCAGGAATCATGCAGTAGGGCAATTCCAGGAAGAGAGCGTAACCGTTTTCCGTCCGGAATTGCGTATGGACGAATGCGCGGGATTTCATCTCGGGGAAAGGGTCGGGCTGAACGAGCCCGGCCTTTTTCGTTACGGGCTATGACTGAGCGACACCGAGCGGTCTCAGGCTGCGAGCCGGACCTCCGCCTCGCTCTTGATCCGCCGGACCATCGAACGCAGGCCATTGGCGCGCTGCGCCGACAGATGTTCGATAAGGCCGATTTTGCCGAAGACCTCGAGGGCGTCGAGCTGCGCGATTTCGGAGGCATGCTTGCCAGAATAGATGGCGAGAGCGATCGCCACCAGGCCCCGGACGATATGGGCGTCGGATTCCCCCTCAAAGGTGAGGACGGGGTTCCCCGGATCACCGGCCGTGTGCGTCACAAGCCACACCTGGCTCGCACAGCCCTGCACCTTGTTCTCGCTCGTTCGCAGCGCCTCCGGCATCTCCGGCAGGCTCTTGCCCAGTTCGATCACATAGCGGTAGCGGTCCTCCCACTCGTCGAGGAAGGAAAAGTCGTCGATGATCTGGTCAAGTGAAGTCATGGTCCGTCCGATTCTCGGCACCTTTTCGCGGCCGGCTGTCGCCGCGCGAGAGTCGCGCCTTGCTTGATCCCATGCCCTCCGGGTCATCGGGATCTCTTTCACCCCTTCATATAGGAGATGGAGGGGGCAAAGAGAACATCCAATAGCATTTCGGGCGTGAACAACGCCATTTGCCGCGATGGGAAGCGCAAGGCTGATAAGCGGCCGGGACGGCGCGTCGCACGGACGTCGGGAACTGACGACTTTCGTCCCATTGCGTTCATAAAGAAACGCCGCGAAGGATGAACCCCTCGCGGCGGCCGAAACGGGACGGCTAATCAGGCAGTTGGAACTTCGCGGTATGCGACTGTCGAAGCCGCTGTTACTGGGCCAGAGCGGCGTCGGGATTGAGACGCTTCTCCGGAACCGGCGTGCGCTTGAAGGTCGGCGCGCCCTCGATCGCTTCTTCATGCAAATTGTCTGCAGGGGCGACCGTTCCCGTCATTATCTTGGCGTCCGGCGCGCCGGAACCGGTTTCCGCGAACTGCGTGTCGAGGAATTCGTAAGCGATGCGCGCGCCCTCACGGGCACGATGGCCGAGCGCAACGAAAGTCTCGGCACCTTTCTCGCAGATGTCGGGCTTCTGGACGCAGATGGCGCTGATATATTGGAACGCCTCGTTGGCCGCGGAGAAGGTGTCGCCGATCTCCACCTTCGGTCCGTGCTGCAGCTTCTCCGTGCTCGAGGGATCGAGGAACGGCAGGAGGACGAGAACCAGGGAAAACCAGAATGCTGCCTTGACGAGAAACCACATGTTCTGCCCATCCTTTGTTCGGCTGCCGCAGTTTCCGGTCTTTTAGCCGGTTTTGGCTTGTCGGCAGTCCTGGACGCCAAGTATCTACACGCGCCCGCTTGCATCTGCTTCACGTTCGGAACCGTCACCGTCCGGCTCCTCCGTGTGTTGACACAGACTTTAGAGTGGGAATCACAAGGGCGCTTTTCCAAAATTAGTGGAATTTGTCTCGAATTTTAATGAAATGCGCGATTTGGGTATCCGAGACTGCATTTACATCAAATTTTAGCGAATACCGTTAAGGTTCGTGGCAAGGCTCGCGGCACTGACCGCCCGCGGCGCGGGCGATGGGCCTTCGATGCTCCGCCCAAATGGTTAACGGAAACCGAAAAATCTACGGAAATCCGTCGCTTACGCCCTGTTAACCACAAGGAACGAAGCTCACCGGAATTGCTCCAAAACAGGATTTTTCGCTCGTTTGGCGGCCGCTCGCGGGTGACCGGTTTATTCTTTCATTAAGTCGGGGATGCGAGATTCGGACCATCACGAGACAGCCCGGCCAAACCTCCTGCGAAGCGTAACAGGCGTTCCGGATCGGCTCGAAAGAAACAACAAAGGTGGCAGGGCAAAGCGTGAGTGTATTGCGTGACATGGCTGGCAGATGGGCATCCCGTGTGGATGAAGCTGCCGCCGCGTGGCTGCCGCACCGTGACTTCAAGCGTCTACGTGCGGTCGCGGCCGTCTCTCTGACGGCTCTGCCGGTCGTGCCGCTGGCGCTGATGATTGTGCTGCCGGTTTCCGCCGCCTTGCCGGTGGGAACCGCGCTCTGGGCTTCGGCATCGCTGTTGGCCTCGGCCGCTGCCATTGGGGGGGACCGCTCGTTGGAGTCATATGGTGGTGGACAGCCCAAGATCACCATGGCGCCTGCCGATATTTCAGCGGCTTACGATCTCTTCTCCGGTCTCGTCACGGTTCATGACCTGCGCGGCAACGTGCTCTCCGTTCACGGTCGCGATGCTGCTGAGTACCTGACTCTGATGCGCGATCCTTGCGGTCGCGGGTTCATCGAGCAGATCCACGTCTCCGATCGGATTACCTTTCTGCGTGCAATCGATGCGCTGCGCCAGAATGGCGAGAGGTCGGCGGTCGATATCCGCCTTGAGCGGCTGTCGGCGCCCGCCGAGGGAGCACAGTTTGTGCACATGCGTTGCGAGATGACCCCGGTGCGGGATGCCGAGGACCGGCTGACGGCCATCGTCGTCCAATCCCGGGACGTCTCCGAGGAGGCCCGGCTACGGGAGGAAGCGGCCACCAAGACAGCGTATGCCGAATCGGCAAATGATGCGAAAACTCGTTTTCTCGCGGCTGTCAGCCACGAGTTGCGCACTCCGCTCAACGCCATCCTCGGCTTTTCGGATGTTCTCGCCGGCGAATATTTCGGGAAGCTGGAGAACGACAGGCAGCGCGAGTATGTCTCGCTGATCCACAAGTCCGGCGCCCACCTCCTTTCCGTCGTCAACACGATGCTTGACATGAGCAAGATAGAGGCCGGCCGCTACGAGCTTATTCCGGAGCCCTTCCGTGTGGCCGATGCCGTTGCTGCTTGCGAGGCGATGCTTTCCCATCAGGCGCGCGAAAAGGGCGTAAGGCTGGCAAGCCGCGTCACGCGTGCGGTTGGCGAAATCAATGCCGATCAACGCGCGTTTCAGCAAATAATGATCAACCTCGTCGGCAATGCGATCAAGTTTACCGATCAGGGGGGACTGGTCACCATCGATGCCGAAACCGAGGGTGCAATGCTGAAGCTCACCGTGAGCGACACGGGGATAGGCATTGCCGAAGACAAACTGCAGATGCTCGGCCAACCTTTCGTCCAGATTCAGAACGACTATACACGCCGTTATGAGGGTACGGGGCTCGGATTGTCTTTGGTGAAGGGGTTGGTCACACTGCACGGGGGCAATGTTTCGATCCGCAGTTCCGAAGGCGAGGGGACGGTCATCGTCATTTCGATCCCGCGTGACGGATCCGGCATTGCGAACGGCGAACGGGAGCAGGCGAGCATTCCCGTCACGGTGGAATTCCCGCCGCGGCTTAAAGAGCGCGGCGAAGGGACGACGCGTCTGCGGGATATCGGTCTTCAAGGCGAGGGAATGAACAAGGACCGGGGACATGGCTCCGCGCAAGCGCAAACAGCCTGAGCGGAAGAGGGCGGCACACACTCGACCGGGTCTCGCGTTGCGCGGCCTGGCCGCTGCTGCTCGCGGGGTTGCGTTTGCCGGCAGGATGATGGCGCGCCACCCTGTTGGCGCTGGCGGATCGGCTGCCTTCATCGTCGTCTTCAGCTTCGTTGCGGCGAACGCCATGTGGTATCAGCATGGCGCGCACCCGTCGCCGCTCCTGCGCACCCGCGTCCCGCTGGTCGGCCCTGAAGTTGCCGAGCGTCTGGCGGCTGCCAATGGTGAGCCGGTCGAGCCGCGCAACGTAACGACCTTCGTCATCGAACGTGAAGGCGCGGCAGCTGCTCAGGGCGAAGTGACCGAACAGCAAAGCGGGCAGTTGGAAACGGCGTCGCCGGCACATCCGGCCGCCTCGACCCTTACCGCGGACATTCAGAGAGAGTTGGCGCGCCTCGGGCTTTATGAGGGAGCGCCGGATGGGCGGAGCGGCCCGAAGACATCAGCCGCGATCCTTCGCTTTGAAAAGCAGGCCGGGCGCATGCAAACCGGCGAAGCGAGCAGCGATCTGCTGCAGGCGCTGCGAGCAACGGACAATTCCGGGCGTGCTGTCGCCACCCCTGCCGATCGTCCTTATTCGGATCCTAAGACCGCGCCCGCCGAGGTCGATCCCGTCGCCGCGGCGATCCGTACCGCCGAAGAGGACAAGACGCTCCTTCCTCGGGCCGAGATTCCGGTCTCGAGCGAACTGGTGGTGAGCATTCAGAAGGGGCTCAGCAATCTTGCCTATGCCGACATCGTGGTCGATGGCGTCGCTGGCGATCAAACGCGCGCTGCCATCCGGCATTTCGAAAAGCACTACCGCCTGCCGCAGACGGGTGAACCCAATGCGAAGGTTCTCAAGAAACTGAAGGAAATCGGCGCCCTTTGAGCCGCATCGACGTCTAAAATGGTGACTTTTATCGGCTGCCGGCGATTTGCCGGCCAATTGCATGCGGGTGATCTCGCGTGTATCAGCCTTGAATGCGCCTGAAATCCGATATCTTCGTATCCTCCTTGCTGCGCCGCGTCTTTGCGCTCGGTGGCTATGCCGCCGTGCTGCGCAAGGGCGCGCAAGAGGCCGGTGCAATCTTTATCCGTCAGCGCTCGCGGCTTGGTCTGGAGACCCTCTATGCGCCCGCGCCGCAGAACTTCTTCGAGGAGGAAGCCAATCCGGGCCGCAAGTTCGAGATGCGGCTGCAGAATGCCGATGCGGAACGCGTCGACGGTGCGCTTTCCTCGGAGATCCGCTTCGATCCTGATTGCTGGATCGTAGAAATCGAACTGGACGATTGCGATGGCCTGTTCGAGATCGTGGCCAACGACGTCGATCCCCGGCGATAACGCCGCGGCCTGTCAGCAGAGTTCCATGATTTACCGTATGCCGATGCCTCTCACGGGCTGGGCTGTGCTGCGATGGCCGAAAGCCGGGCGAGCGTCTTGCTGACGAGGGTCGGAGACACGGTTGTCGGCGAGATGGGGCTCATGGCGCACCCGCTCGGCGCCGCCATGACCATCCGCACGCAGCCAGGACTCCACCCGTTCGATGCTGGCTTTCCTCGCAACGGTCCCAATCAAGGCTGTGGCGCGCGTGCCGCCACCGAGTCTTTCGGAAAGGTCGGGATAGAGCGCCTCGAGGAGGGGACCCATTTCACCGGCGGGGAAGTCGAGCGCAGAAAGGCTCGCGGCGAGCTGCTGGCCGGAAACGTCCAAGAGGATCCGCTCGGCAAGCGCGCGGCTCGACTGCAGTGCGTCGGCGAGAGCATTCGCGAAGAGAACCGCTTCGCCGCTGCGGGCAAATCGCATGAGCAACGCCTGATGGAGTTCGTCGATCGGTCGAATGAGGGACGTGGCCTCCCGCGGCTCGGCCCGCACCAATGCCTTGATTTCCTCGCGCAGCTTGTCTTCGCGGGCGATGCGATCGGAGAAGGAGGAGCTCTCCTCAGCCGGTGCCGATGCAACTTCGACGTTTGTTTTCGACTGATTCGCACTCGTGCCGGACTGCTCGCTCGGATGCCCTGCCTGATGATGCTCGACTAGGGCATCGACCACAGAGGTCGAAAGACTTTCCCGGCGCGCGATTGCTCCGGCGTGGGCCGGTCCTTGCCGGCGGATGATGGAAATCAGCACTCGATCGGAAATTGCGTTGGACCGGGTCAGGAAGGTAGCCGCAATGGAAATCGGCATGCTGCCGATCAGCAGGGCGACAGGTTCGGGCACATGCGCACACTGTGAAAGCGCGGCGGCCGCCTGACGACGGGCCTCGTTGCTGGAGGCAAGGAACAGCGGTTCGAACAGCTCGGCAAACTGCTTCATGTCCGACTTGCGCGGGATGCGAAGGCTCTCGAAGCCGGTGACGGTCGCCATCAGCACGACGTCCTTCAGCCGCCCCGTCTGCGGCCTTTCCAACTCACGAAACCGGTTCGTCACAATTGATCCTTGCACGCAAAACACGATCGCCATCGCCGATGGCCCGGAACGGCACACGTCATTCAAAATAGATCTAAAACGTTAGCGTAGCATTAACTATGGACGTTGGGGCTTTATTCAGGCTTGCGGCGCTGTCGTGGCGATGCGGAATTTTGCTCGATCCACAGAGGTGGCATTCCGGGGCCACATTCAGCCTTAAAAACTCCACATGCTCTTCTATTTGATCCGCAGATCGGTGAAGGGCTGGTGCCCGCCGAAGGGGCCGAAGGTCGGCCTCGTATGGGAGATAGATCTGTGAAAAATGCGTTTTTTCGGGCGGCGGCTGTTTGTGCGCTCTTCCTCATCCCCGCGGTTGCCGAAGCTGCGGGAGGTTTTGCTACCGCCAACGTCAACATGCGATCCGGGCCGAGCACACGCTATCCGGCCGTGACCGTCATTCCCGCCGGCGAATCGGTGGAAATCCACGGCTGCCTGGCGGACCTGCCCTGGTGCGATGTTTCGTTCTACGGCGGGCGTGGCTGGGTTGCCGGCCGATATGTACAGGCCGTCTACCGCAGCAACAGGGTTTATCTGGAGCCGGAATATTATCGCCCCCTCGGGATCCCTACGGTCGTCTTCCAATTCGATCGCTATTGGGATCGCAATTACCGGGGCCGCGACTTCTATCGTGACCGTGATCGCTGGCGCCGTGGTCCCGATTGGGCCGAGGAAAGGGACCGGCGAGACTGGCAGCGGCAGCGTGCGTGGGATCGTCGTGAGTGGGAACGCAGGCAGGTGAGCGAGGAGCGCCGGGAATGGGACCGCGACCGCGACGATGCGCAATGGGACGAGTTCGATGCGAATTATCGAGGCGTCCGCAGGCGCGAGGGCGAGCGCCAACTGCGCGACGCCGGACGCGATGAAATCAGAAGGGTTCCGGAGTGTGACTTCAACGGCGTCTCGTGTGAGAACGACTGAAGTGCGCAGCCCTCCTGGCGATCGCGGGTACCGCCGGAAGTCGGGCGCGACACGCTGATAGAGAGAAGGTCTGACACGATTTGAAGGGCCGGGCGGCAACTGCCGCCCGGCCTTTTTTGTTCGCTCTATTTGCGTTGCCTCGGCGGGAACCAAATCCAGTTTCGGCGCGTTGACATCGCGCGAAGATAAGGAGCGATGAAATGGCGGAGAAGAAGTTGGCAGCCGTCGGGGCGGAAGCGGATGCTGAAACGCGTACTGCGGGTGCGCAGGCGGAACTAGAGGCGCAGATCGCAGACCTCAGAACCGAGATTGCCCGGCTGACGGAGACGGTATCGGCAATCGGCACCGGTGCTAGGGCGGTCGTGCAGGGAGAAGCCGAGTTGATGACGGAGCGCGTACGGGAACGCGTCCGCGAGGAACCGATCTCAACCCTGCTGACGGTCGCGGGTGTTGCCTTCCTGTTCGGAGTGCTTGCGAGGCGCTGACCACAATTCCAGACATGCCCGTATGCAAGTCGAATGACCTATCGGCACGGGGCACGTGTGCCGTCAGAGGAATAGAGCACCAAAAAGGGGGGAAGCACGATGAGTTTAAGATAGTGTTAACTAGGCTATGGCTCAATCGGGATGGACCGGCTATCATCGGTCCGGCATCTGATATGAACCGAAACAACGTCCGGGTAACCGGAAGAAGGAGCAGATGAGAAGGGCGCGTCTGTCCAGGGAGCTCAGCCTTTGGAAAATGCGTCAGCCCCACGGCGGGCAGGGTGAAATCGGTACGGTAGTTCATCCGTCTCATGGAAATACGGAGACGAGCATGGCAGACGTAATCAGAATGCAGGATCGCAAGGTCCAAAGGCCGCGAAGGCCGCCCGTGAAGTCGGGCAGCGCCACTGTGCTGTTGTTTACAGGTATCCGCTACGAGCGTCTCGACGGTCGCGGACCACAGCCCAACGCACCGGCAGGACGGCGGATCAAGAAGCAGTAGTTCATTGCGGCGTGCGGCATTGCCGCCCGCGCGGATGCGGCCGCGTGAGCAAGGTCGTCACCTCAAAACCCGGTATGCCGGGCACCTCCACCAACCATCATACGATACTGCGATCCGAAAAGCGTCGGATCGACGCCGGACGCTCCGGCTGTGCGGAGCTCGTTAGATTGTTTTATTGTTTTCATTGGGCAGTGAGATGATCTAACGCATTGAAAATACGCAATTCTGGACAGAAACCGTTACACACTTTTTCTGGCCCTAGCGCCGGAACGGCTCGCAGCTCGACTCTGTCAGGAAATTGCGTACCTGTTCCTCGAAGCTCTCGAGCGGGGCCAAGGCTCGCAGAACAGCATAGCCTTCGTCGTCCTTCATCTCAATCATGATAGATTGAGCCAGCGCCTCCGGCGGCGACTTGCGCAATTCGACAAGCTGGATAGGTGTGGCGACGACCAGATCGAGACTGCCGTTGACGGCGGTATGATCGTTCATGCTGAACACCTCGTTCGAGCTGCTGTCGAAGACCGAGAGCGACCAGAACGGCACCGCGCCGCGGGCGATGAAACGCGCCGGCGCCTCCGCGATCGAAAAGCTGCAGACGGCAGTCCGCAGATACGGATCACTGTTGTCGAGCCCAGTTATCCCCGGTTCCGCCGTCAATGGAAAGAAGCTGTCCATCTCCAGGAGGCCGAGCACGCGCGTATGGGCGTCCCGACCGGTGAATTGCGGCAGCGCGAGCACGATGACGATATGCAGCAGCGCCGCACCAAACAGTCCGACGAGAATGGCGAACAGCGTGCTACGCATTTTCACATCCCGTCTTGACGATTTTCGGCATCGCAAGATCGATCAACCCGGACGAGCCGGCCGTCGGTGTATCGAGGAGGGTCAGCACGAGTTTAAAGCTGCCGCGGTGGCGGATTGCGAGCCAATTTTCCGGGTGAGCGACGGGCGAAGCGTGAACGACGAAACTGCTGTCTTCAGCGCGCAGCACAGTCCAGGAGTTTACGGCCGAAGGCAGATCCGGGCCGGGTCGCAAGGTTGCCCCTTCGGAGGTCGTCGCATAGAGGCTCCAGAAACGGGCAGGCGGCGTGATGCCCGAGATATCGTAGGAGCAGTTGGCCGACAGGCGGGCGCCGCTGTCGTCGGTTGCAGCCGTGAAGATCAGCCCTTCTGCGCCGCCAAAGAGCAGCTCGCCGGCCCGGGCGCGGTGCGCCTTTGCGTAAGGGTCCGCCGAGGCGGTCTGCGCCTCGGGGAATGCGACCCAGGGACCGATCGCAATCGAGCCGAAGCCAACGGTCGCCTTCAGCGCCCAGACAGCCGAGGTGATTCCGCCGCCGAAGGCGACGATCAGAGCAAGAGCGACAAGGAGGGGGATGCGAAACAAGGAGCGGCTCTATCTCGTTTGCCTGGCAATTTTGCGAAAGCCATGCGGCATGATCTTCATTCGTCAAGGAACGAATTTATAGCCGCAAAGTCAATTGCTTGTGGCACTCGTCGTAACGCGGTTCGGGGGATTGTCCGTCGGCGTATCGAGGACTGCGACCCTGCCGGAGCTCTTGTCGGGTGCTTTGAGCGGGGAGGCTTTTTCGAACGTTGCGCCGATCGCTTTCAATAGCCTGGTCACCTCGGCGGAGAGAGAGCGAGGGCGAACGAGCGGCGGAAGTGCATTTTCATCGGGCTTGGCATCCGCCACGGCTTCCGGCTCCTTGCTCGCGTCGGGAAGCGGATTGTCGATGCCGGGGATCGCGCGATGCTCGATGCCCTGTTCGGCATAATCCATCAGCCGTTTGAAGGTCATCGCCGGCAGGGAGCCGCCCGTCATCTCGTCGGTCGACGTATAGTCGTCATTGCCGAACCAGACAGCGGTCGTGTAGTCGCCGGTAAAACCGATGAACCAGGCATCGCGGTAGGCCTGCGTGGTCCCGGTTTTTCCGCCGGTGACGATACCGTTGTCGAGGGCCGCCCGCCGTGCTGTCCCTATCACTGGAATCTGGGTGAGAATGCGATTCATCGATGAGATCGCTTGCTCGCTCAAGACCCGTCGCGCCGGCGGTGCATCGCGGCCGAAATCATAAAGGATGTCGCCGTCATAGTTGAGAATCTGGCTGATGCCGTGACGTCGCGACTGCAGGCCGCCCGCAGGAAAGACAGCGTAGGCGGTCGCCTGGTCGAGCACAGTCACCTCCGAGGTGCCGAGCGGCATGGTCTTGTCGGTGCGGATAGGTGTTTCGACACCCATCCTCTTCGCGGTGGCGGCGATGATCTCGGTGCCGAGCTTGTCCTTGGCCAGGCGGACAGGCACGGTGTTGATTGATCTCGCCAGCGCATTCATCAAGGTGACCCGGCCGGCATACTTGCGGGCGTAGTTCTGCGGTGACCAGCCGCGCCACGTGATCGGCGCGTCGACGACCACCGTCTCCGGCGTCATCCCCTTTTCCATCGCCGCGGCGTAGGTATAGACCTTGAAGGAGGAGCCCGGCTGCCGCAGTGCCCGGGTTGCGCGATTGAACTGGCTTTCGCCATAGTCGCGGCCGCCGACCATGGCACGTACGGCACCGCCGTTTTCCACCATGACGAGGGCGCCCTGCTTCACATTGTAGCTTTCGCCATACTGCCGAAGGCTCGACTCGACCGAATCCTCGGCTGCGTGTTGCAGACCCATGTCGATCGTCGTGCGCACGATAAGCGAGTGCTGCGCGAAGGGCGCGGCAATACGCTGCACTTCGTCAAAAGCCCAGTCGAGGAAGAAATCGGGAGCCTTCACCTGGGCGCGGTCGATCACCGTTGCAGGCGTGAGGCGGGCGGCAATCACCTGGCCCTCGGTCATCAGGCCGCCCTGGACCATGTTGGTGAGAACCTCGTTGGCGCGGCCGCGTGCTGCTGGCAGGTTCACGTGCGGCGCATAGCGGGCCGGCGCCTTGAAGAGACCGGCAAGCATGGCGGATTCGGCGAGATTGACATCGGTGATCGCCTTGCCGAAATAGAACTGCGCGGCCGCCGCTGCTCCGAAGGTGCCGCCGCCCATATAGGCGCGGTCGAGATAGAGGCGCAGGATTTCCTTCTTTGAAAGGTTGCATTCCAGCCACACGGCGAGGAAGGCCTCCTTGATCTTGCGCTCGATCGTGCGTTCGTTCGACAGGAACAGGTTCTTGGCAAGCTGCTGGGTAAGCGTCGAGCCGCCCTGGACCACGCCGCCTGCTCGGGCGTTCTCGGTCATGGCTCGTGCCAGGCCCAGAAAATCGATGCCCCAGTGATCGAAGAAACGCCGATCCTCGGTGGCGAGAACGGCCTTGATAAGATGATCCGGCAGTTCGTCGATCGGAACAGAGTCCTCATGGATGATGCCGCGGTGGCCGATCTCACTGCCGTAGCGGTCGAGGAAGGTAACGGCAAAGTCGCTTTGGGCGCGCCAATTGCCTTTGGTTTCCTCGAAAGCGGGCAAGGCCAAGGCCAGCATCAGCACGGAACCCGCCGTCCCCCACGTCGCCGTTTCTCCAAGCACTTCGAAAAGTGCCCTTTTCCAGCCGCGCATGCGAAAGCGCCGGAAGAAGATGGTCGTCTCTTCCCACCATTCGGCCAGCCGGAATCCGGCATTCCACACCGTCGAGTCGATCCAGGAATCGATTCTGAGAAAGGTGTGTCGCCTCTTCGGCCGGTTGTCCTCTTTCCTCGGTTCCTGCACGGCGTTCTTGTCCCGAAGGTTGACTGCCCCACAACGATATTTGCACGGGGCGAATTTCCAATCTACTTGCATATCGTGCTGCCGGCCTTAAAAAACCGGCAATTTTCTGTAAATGTTCCATGTCGGCATGGGAACAGACGAAAGTGTGACATGATGGGCGAAATGCCTTTCTGGAAAACCAAAAGCCTTGAAGAAATGAGCAATGCCGAGTGGGAAAGCCTCTGCGACGGCTGCGGGCTCTGTTGCCTGAACAAGCTCGAGGATTGGGATACGGGCGAGATCGCCTGGACGTCGATCCGGTGCACGCTGCTCGATGGTGGAAGCTGTCGTTGCAAGGATTACGATAACCGGCAGGCGACCGTACCGGATTGCATCCAGCTGACACCGAAGGTTGTGCATGAGATCTCATGGCTGCCGCCGACCTGCGCCTATAGACTGATCGGCGAGGGGAGGGATCTCTACTGGTGGCATCCGCTCGTTTCCGGCGATCCGGAAACCGTCCATGCGGCAGGAATATCCGTACGCGGGCGCACTGTCGCGGAAGACGGCATCGACGTTGAAGATTACGAAGACTACCTGGTTACCTGGCCGCTGGAAGTGGGACTGGAAACCGCCCGCTGAGTTGGCGCTAGGAGTTGTTGCTCAGGTGGAGGGGCGGCGCAGAATGCGGTCCCGTCAAACGCCGCCGTTTTTCTTCACGAGGCTCTTCGGTGCGACGTTGCGCCACGCGGTTTCCATGGACTGCCGGATAAGCTCTTCGTCAGCGTCGACGAAATAGAACGACGTCCAGCCGCGCGCTCCCCAGCCGCCGGGGACTGCGGCGCAAACTCCGGGCTCCATTTCCAATAACATGCGCTGCTGATCGGGCGTGAACTTGAAGACCGCGCGGCCCGCCTCTGGCAGGGTCATGAAAATCCGCTTGCCCACGCGAAAATCCCGCGTTCCGAAATGGGCATTCTCTTGCGTTCCCGGCAGACTGAGCGCCAGCTTTTCGATCTCTTCGGTCAGCATGGTGGAAGAGTAGCATGGAATTGCGGATTGACAAAAAAGGCCGCGACGGCCCTGTCGTCGACGCCAGGAAGCGTTCCGCCGCCGTTTTTCAAAGTGTGGCACCGCTGGACGAACGGCATTCGCCTCAGCGGTGCAAGGGTATCATTCTGCAGGCGTAACGGGCTTTGGTGCAGGTTCGCCAACCGTGCGCATCTCGCGCCACTCGTTCTCGAAGCGATCGAGAAGCGATTGCGGAATCCTGGATTGCGGTGGTGCGGGCTGTTTGTTCGCGAACGTCTGCATCCGTTTCTCCTGGTTCGTTACGGTTCAAGGATGCAAAACCATTTCACATCATAAATGCGATGTAAATCAGTGGTTTAAATCATTTAAACGATTGAAAAATCTTTAAATCGATTAATCTCCGGCTGATCCACAAATTTGTCCTGCCGGCCTTCGACGAAGAATCGCCGGATTAAAGCTGGTCGTGGGCAAGGGGAAAATGACGCTTTTCAGGTCCCTCGGCGAAGACACGAACTCGCATTCAAAATTCGCTGACGCAACTTCTGAAAGATCGGACTCAATTCCTGAAATAACTATCGTAAGCGACTCGGAAGAATCGCGAATCCACGACGGCTAAAGCGCAGCGTTCCTGCCCTTTCAATGAGGCGGCCACGTTCAGTCGCGGGTATCGCTGGAGGTTTTCTTGGATCGCAGCCGATCTAAGGCAAAAACATGCAACAATTCAAAGCGCTGCAGTGTGCTTTGCGCGTCCGACAAGACGCGCCGCGCAGTAATATTCGCGCAGGCAGGTCTTAGCAAACCACTTGATGTGACCATCGGCGACAAGCGGCGCCGGTCACGCCGGGCAATCTTTCACGGCCGGAGGAATCGTTGCAATCTATGGTCGTTTTTCTGGTATATGCTGCACGGCGTCAGGATCCGACATTCATTTGCCATTCAGCCTGTATCGGTTAATGATTTTGCCATGATGCTTCCCAAGTCGAAAGTGCGTTCATGTCTTCACCAGTGATCATCGCCGCGCTTGCCGCAGGTCTCGCGGGCTTCTCGCCGCCCGTCATCAACATGCCTTCGGCTGTTGTCCGCGCGGCTGGCGATTGCAGTGCTGCCGCCGCGCAAGTGGTTGCCGAGACGGGTGGAGAACTGCTCTCCGCCCAGCCGACATCCGACGGTCAGTGCGTGATCACGGTGCTCATCCCGGGTAACGGTGGGCGGCCGAAGAAGGTAACGGTGAAAGTGCCGATGTAGGCCGCTTGCGCGTGACCTACGAGCAAGGGAAATGAACGCAGATGCGCATTCTGATAGTCGAGGACGACGCCAACCTGAACAGGCAGCTGGCCGACGCATTGAAAGAAGCCGGCTACGTCGTCGACCAGGCCTTCGACGGTGAAGAGGGCCACTATCTTGGCGATGCAGAACCTTATGATGCGGTGATCCTCGATATCGGTCTGCCGGAAATGGACGGTATCACGGTCCTCGAAAAATGGCGCGGCGACGGCAAGACCATGCCGGTCCTGATCCTGACTGCCCGCGACCGCTGGAGCGACAAGGTGGCCGGTATCGACGCCGGCGCCGATGACTACGTCGCCAAGCCCTTCCATGTGGAGGAAGTTCTTGCCCGCATCCGGGCATTGATCCGTCGTGCCGCGGGACATGCGAGTTCCGAGATCGTCTGCGGTCCGGTGCGGCTCGATACCAAGGGCTCCAAGGCGACCGTCCGTGGCGTGCCGCTGAAGCTGACGTCGCACGAATTCCGTCTGCTTTCGTACCTGATGCACCACATGGGGCAGGTGGTATCGCGCACGGAGCTGGTCGAGCACATGTACGATCAGGATTTCGACCGGGATTCCAACACAATCGAAGTGTTCATCGGTCGATTGCGCAAGAAGATCGGCAACGACCTGATCGAAACGGTTCGCGGCCTCGGATATCGCATGCAAGCGCCCGGCAATGGCAATTAGATCGCTTACGGCCCGCGTCCTGGCGGTTTCGACCGTTTGGGCCGTCGTCGCCCTCGTTGTGATCGGAGTGGTTATCTCCGCCCTGTACAGGCAGGGATCGGAGCGCGGTTTTCAGGACCTGCTGCGCGCGCAACTTTACAACGTCATCAACTCGATTTCCGTCAACGAGAAGGCCGTTCTGGCCGGAAGTCCGCAACTCGGCGACCTGCGTTTCTCCCAGCCTCAAACAGGGTGGTACTGGATTGTCGAGCCGATCGGCGAATTTGACACGCCGCCGCTGTTGTCGACTTCACTCGGCTCCGCCAAACTGCCGATCGCCAGTGTCGACGAGGTTCCCTTCGATATCCGCTACGAGCGCTTCTATACGACCAAGGATCCGTTCGGAAACGAGGTCGAGGTGGCCGAAACCGAAGTCGTGCTCGACATTCAGGGGCATGCCGCCCGCTTCCGCGTCGCGGGCAATCGCGACGTGCTGGAAGCGGATATCGATCGCTTCACCCGCAACCTTACCATCGCGCTATCGATCTTCGGTCTCGGCGGGCTTGGCGTTAACGCGCTGACCATTCTGTTCGGCCTCAAGCCACTCGACCAGGTGCGCCGGTCGCTCGAAAAGATCCGCGCGGGCGAGAGCGAGCGCCTGGACGGCGCGTTCCCGCGCGAGATCCAGCCGCTTGCCAACGAGGTGAACGCTCTGATCGACAGCAATCGCCGCATCATCGAGCGGGCGCGCATGCAGGTTGGCAACCTTGCCCATTCCCTTAAGACGCCGATCGCCGTGCTGCTCAACGAAGCGCGCGTGCTGGAGGTGCCTCATGGGGATCTGGTGAAGACGCAGGTGGATGCGATGCAGACCCAGGTACAAACCTATCTGAGCCGCGCGCGCATTGCCGCGCAACGAGGCTCGATCCTCGCGCGGACAGAGGCCCAGCCGGCGCTTGAACGGCTTGTCCGGGTGATGAGGCGACTCAATCCCGAAAAGCAGTTCAGCCTGTCGATTAATCCGCAGGGATTGATTTTGGCGATGGAACAGCAGGACGTCGAGGAAACGGTCGGCAATTTGCTCGAAAACGCCGCGCGGCATGCACGCGATCAGGTCTGGTTGAGCGTCCGGCCGGCCCCCGAGGACGTACGCGGCAAGGATCAGGGCCGGCACTGGATCGTGCTCGACGTCGATGACGATGGTCCCGGGCTCGACCCGGACCAGATCGCTTTGGCAATGAAGCGTGGCAAGAGGCTTGATGAAAGCAAGCCCGGCACGGGGCTTGGACTTTCGATCGTGAACGAGATTGTCGGAGAATATCAGGGCACGATCGAACTCTCGCGGCGCGCCGAAGGCGGCTTGCGCGCCCAGCTCGTTTTGCCGGCTGCGGTTTAGTGGCCACACCGGGGGCTGAAAATGCCGCTGCCTTTAGAGGGTATGGTTGCCTGATGCGCCGGGGAGTGCAAAAAGAAAATCGACGAGGGTCCACCCGTCCGCCGGATGTTCGGAAGGCGGAAAGGGCGGTGAGTTGAGTTGTCGGGGGATCATGAGGAACCACGCAGTAATGACACGAACCTTTGTCGCCAGCGGTAGGATCGCCGTCATCGCGTCGGCCGTCGCACTGGCCGGTTGCGGCACTGCGTCTAATGGCCAGCGTGGAGCCGTCTCGGGCCTCGCTGCGACAGCAACGCGAGGTGCGTCGTCGACGTCCTATATCGCCGCTCTGCAGGGTGGCGTCATCGCGCGCCTCGATGGTATCGACCTCGGCAAATCCGATCGGCAGAGGGCGCTAGAGGCCGAGTACCGAGCGCTGGAGGCCGCACCGGGCGGGCAGCCCGTCATCTGGGAAGGACGCGGCGTCAGCGGTTCCGTCGTTGCCGCGGCACCCTATCAGGTCGGTTCACAGAATTGCCGCCAATACAGCCACACCGTAACCGTCAAGGGGCAGCAGACGACGGCACGCGGCGCGGCATGCCGTAATCCTGATGGCAGCTGGACGCCGCTGACCTGAGCCAGCGGTGTCATCCGGGCAGGATCGCGGCGTCTTCGACCTGCTAAATCAGTCAAATACGCGGGGGCACCTTGCGGCGAAACGCCTCAAATCTCCGTCATTGCCTGTTTTCGAGTTGGAATGACACGGGGCTCATAGTATTTCCCCTGCATGTTGTTCTGGATCCTCGTCGCTATTTTGACAGCGGCAGTCGCTGTCGTGCTCGTTCTCCCGTTGATGCGGGCAGCGGCGCCGCTTTCGTCTCCCCACAGCCATGACATCGAGGTCTATCGCGATCAACTCGAGGAAGTGACGCGAGATCAGAAGTCTGGCCTGATCACCAGTGAGAACGCAGAACTCGCCAGGGCCGAGATCGCGCGCCGGCTGCTAGCGGCCAGCGCCGCAGACGCTCCCGCCCAGGAGAGTGGCCCTAAACGTCTGCGCTCGAACCGCGTGGCGCAGCTGTTCGTTCTTCTCTGTCTTCCCGCCGTTGGGCTTTGCCTCTATCTCGTGACCGGCAGCCCGGGCGTCCCGGCGCAGCCGCTTGCGGCCAGGCTTGCCAATCCCGGTGACGACATCAACATCCTGATTGCAAGGGCCGAGAACCACCTCGCGCTCAACCCGGACGATGGCAAGGGCTGGGACCTGCTGGCGCCGATCTACATGCGCAGCGGCCGGGTCGAGGACGCCGTTGCCGCCTACGATCACGCGATCCGCCTGATCGGACCGACGCCCGCCAGACTCGGCGGCTATGCGGAGGCGTTGATCGTGCAGTCCGGCGGCCTGGTGACGGCCGATGCGCAGGAGGCCTTGAAGAAGTCGCTTGCCCTCGATCCCAATGACCCGCGATCGGAATTTTACTTGGCTCTCGGCCTCAAGCAGGAAGGTAAGCAGCAGGATGCGCTCGCCGCATTCCGCAAGCTTGCCGGTAATTCTCCCGCCGATGCGCCCTGGTTGCCGCTGGTGAACCAGCATATCGCGGAGCTCTCCGCCGGCCAGGCACCCGCCGGCAACACGATGCCTGCAAACCCGACGTCCGAGGACATGGCGGCGGCCGCGCAAATGGACGCCGGCGATCGCCAGGCCATGATCCGCGGCATGGTGGACAGCCTGTCGAGTAAACTGAAGGAAAATCCCGCAAACTTCGAAGGATGGATGCGCCTGATCCGCTCCTACGTTGTGCTCGATCAAAGAGACAAGGCACGCGACGCTCTACAGCAAGGGCTCAAGGCCTTCCCAGCGACCGGAGAAGAGGGGGGGCAATTGCTGGCTCTCGGCCGCGAACTCGGAATCGACGCGGGCGGAGAAGAGAAATGACACGCAAGCAGAAACGACTGGCGATCATAGGCGGTGGCGTCAGCTTCTTGATTGCCGCCGTATTCCTGGTCATGTTCGCCTTCAGCCAGGCGGTCGCCTACTTCTACGTTCCGGGCGATCTCGAAAAGGCGAGCCTTGCGCCTGGGACGCGCATCCGTCTGGGAGGACTCGTGGAGACCGGATCGCTCAAGCGTGGCGAGGGGAAGACAGTCACCTTCAATGTCACCGACACGCTGGGAACGGTGCCGGTAACCTATACCGGCATCCTGCCGGACCTTTTCCGCGAGGGACAGGGCGTCGTGGCCGAAGGCGCTTTCGTTGCAGATAGCCCGGTCTTCGTCGCGGATACGGTGCTCGCCAAGCACGATGAGACGTATATGCCGAAGGATGTTGCGGACCGCCTGAAGGCCCAGGGCGTCACGCTCGGCGGCAAGGAAAACATTCAATGATCATCGAACTCGGACATTATGCCCTGGTGCTGGCGCTCGCGACCGCGCTCGTCCAGGCAATGCTGCCGATCGTTGGAGCGCGGCGTGGCGACCGCGCGCTGATGGAACTCGCGTCGAGCGCTGCGCTCGTCTGCGCCTTGCTCGTTGCCTTTTCCTTCGCGGTGCTGACCTTCGCCTACGTGACCTCCGATTTCTCGGTGCGGAACGTCTGGGAGAATTCGCATTCCCTGAAGCCCTTGATCTACAAGATCTCCGGCGTGTGGGGCAATCACGAGGGGTCGATGCTGCTCTGGCTGCTGATCCTCGTCTTCTTTTCAGCCCTCGTGGCGGTTTTCGGCCGCAACCTGCCGGAAACGTTGAAGGCGACCGTGCTTGCCGTACAGGCCTGGATCGCGGCTGCCTTTGCGCTTTTCGTCCTGCTGACGTCCAACCCCTTCGCCCGCCTCATTCCGGCGCCGGGAGAGGGTAAGGACCTGAATCCGGTACTTCAGGACGTCGGCCTCGCCATCCATCCGCCCTTGCTCTATCTCGGCTATGTCGGCTTTTCCGTCTGTTTTTCCTTTGCGATCGCGGCGCTGATCGAAGGTCGCATCGATGCGGCATGGGCGCGCTGGGTACGGCCATGGACCCTTGCCGCCTGGACCTTCCTGACCGCCGGCATCGCCATGGGCTCCTACTGGGCCTATTACGAGCTCGGCTGGGGCGGTTGGTGGTTCTGGGACCCGGTCGAAAACGCTTCCTTCATGCCGTGGCTTGCGGGCACGGCGCTCTTGCACTCGGCACTGGTGATGGAGAAGCGTGAGGCGCTGAAGATCTGGACCGTGCTGCTGGCGATCATGACCTTTTCGCTGTCGCTGCTCGGTACCTTCCTCGTCCGCTCGGGTGTGCTCACGTCGGTCCATGCCTTCGCGACCGACCCGACGCGCGGAATATTCATTCTCGCCATTCTCGTCCTCTTCATCGGCGGCGCGTTTTCGCTCTTTGCGTTCCGGGCATCCCGCCTCAAGTCCGGTGGACTCTTTGCGCCGATCTCGCGCGAAGGTGCACTCGTTCTCAACAACCTGATCCTGACGACGGCGACCGCGACTGTGCTCACCGGCACGCTCTATCCCCTGGTGCTCGAGGCGCTGACGGGAGACAAGATCTCAGTGGGTGCACCGTTCTTCAATATGACCTTCGGTCTGTTGATGTTGCCGCTGCTCTTTGCAGTTCCCTTCGGCCCGCTGCTTGCCTGGAAGCGCGGTGATCTCACGGGTGTCGCCCAGCGTTTGTTCGTTGCGGCCGCGGTCGGTCTTCTTGCCGGTGCGTTCTATTATTACGCGATGAACGGCGGCCCTGTTCTCGCCCTCTTCGGCATCGCGCTTGGCGCCTATCTGATCGCTGGCGCGTTTACCGATCTGATCCTGCGTTCGGGTATCGGCAAAGTGGCGGCCAACGTTGCCTGGAAGCGGCTTGCGGGCCTGCCGCGCTCTGCCTTCGGAACGGCGCTTGCCCATGCGGGGCTCGGCGTCACGCTGATCGGCATCGTCGCCGTCACCGCCTTCGAGACCGAGACAGTCGTCGAGATGAAGCCGGGAATGATGGTGGACGCCGGCGGCTATGCCCTGCGATTTGACGGCATGCGCCAGGGTCGCGGACCGAACTACACCGAGGAAACCGGCCATTTCACGGTCAGCCGGGGAGGTGTCGTGGTCACCGAAATCTGGTCGTCGAAGCGGCTTTATACGGCACGCCGGATGCCGACGACGGAAGCGGGAATTCGGACCTTCGGTCTCAGCCAGCTCTATGTTTCCCTCGGCGATCCGATGACTGGTGGCGGGATCGTCGTGCGCATCTGGTGGAAGCCGTTGATTCTGTGCATATGGGGTGGGGCGCTGATCATGATGGCTGGCGGCATCGTCTCCCTGAGCGACCGCCGCTTGCGGGTCGGCGCGCCGGCGCGCGCCAGGAGAGCCCCGCAGATTGCATTGGGAGCCGCCGAATGATCCGTCTGCTTCTCGCGCTTTTTCTTTGCCTCTCTTCCTTGGCGCCCGCCTTCGCGGTCAATCCGGACGAAGTGCTTGCCGACCCGGCACTCGAGGCGCGCGCACGGGCAATCTCGGCGAAGCTCCGCTGCATGGTCTGCCAGAACCAGTCGATCGACGACTCCAATGCCGAACTCGCCAAGGATTTGCGGGTGCTGGTGCGCGAGCGGCTGGCGAATGGCGACACGGACGAAGCCGTGATTGCCTATGTCGTTTCCCGCTACGGCGATTTCGTCCTGTTGAAGCCGCGTTTCGAGGCGAAGACCCTGTTCCTCTGGGGCATGCCGGTCATCCTGCTTCTTTGCGGAGGCGCTGCCCTTGTCGTGGCTGCGCGCCGCCGCAGCGCCACGACGCCCGGCGCGCCGCTCTCCGACGAGGAAAAGGAAAAGCTGGATAAGCTCCTGAGATCCTAGGATCTCGGATCCATGTCGCGATTTGACCTCGCGCGGTAACTCAAGACGTTCAAGGGATGTGCATGGGGCTGATAGTGGCCCTTCCGCTTCCGCGCGAACATTACCAAAAATTCATCTGCCGGACAGAACTCAGTAAGGTCCCATCCGTTACACCTTTCATCATCGGCTGTTCCTCCAGTCACAGCCAGACGAGCGGTTCCAGACGCCGATACGTTCGGAACAAGCTCGTGGTCTCAAGGTTTCGAAGCCTTCTGCCGATTGGCGGGGGCTTCATGGAAGAGAGAAGGCAAAACGAATGTCCAAGATCAAAACTCTGCGTCCATCCCTGAAGACGGTCCTGAAGACCTCCACGGTCGCCGGTCTCGCGGCCGTCCTGCTGACCAGCGGCCTGCCGACTGAGATTTCGCAGACCTTCGCCGAAGCGGTGAAGACGGAAGCTCCAGCGGTCCCGAGCTTCGCAAACGTCGTCGATGCGGTTTCACCGGCCGTCGTTTCCGTGCGCGTCCAGTCGCGCGTGAACACTTCCGACGAACAGGCCGGCAACTTCAGCTTCGACTTCGGCGGTCGCGGCTTCGAGGACCTGCCTGACGATCATCCGCTGAAGCGCTTCTTCCGTGAATTCGGCGGCCCGCGTGGCGATGGCGGCGATGACCGTGCAGACCGTCGTCGTGGTCCGCGCGCCGAGGGTCGCCTCCGTCCGCGCGCCCAGGGCTCCGGCTTCTTCATCACCGAAGATGGCTATCTCGTCACGAACAACCACGTCGTTTCCGATGGCTCCGCCTTCACGGTCATCCTGAATGACGGCACGGAGCTCGATGCCAAGCTGGTCGGTAAGGACAGCCGCACCGATCTCGCGGTGCTCAAGGTCGACGACAACAGGAAGTTCACCTATGTGACCTTTGCGGACGACAGCAGGGTGCGTGTTGGCGATTGGGTCGTCGCAGTTGGTAACCCGTTCGGCCTCGGTGGAACCGTGACGGCCGGCATCGTCTCCGCTCGCGGTCGCGACATCGGCTCAGGCCCCTATGACGACTATCTGCAGGTCGATGCCGCCGTGAACCGCGGCAACTCCGGTGGTCCGACGTTCAATCTTTCCGGTGAGGTCGTCGGCATCAATACCGCCATCCTGGCGCCCGCGGGCGGCAATGTCGGCATCGCCTTCGCGATCCCCGCTTCGGTTGCCAAGGACGTCGTCGACGATCTGATGAAGGACGGCACCGTCTCGCGCGGTTGGCTTGGCGTTCAGATCCAGCCGGTAACGAAGGACATCGCTGATTCGCTCGGCCTCTCCGAGGCAAGCGGCGCTCTGGTCGTCGAACCGCAGGCCGGTTCTCCGGGAGAAAAGGCCGGGATCAAGAAGGGCGATGTGGTGACGGCACTGAACGGTGAGCCGATCAAGGATCCGCGTGATCTCGCCCGCAAGGTTGCGGCACTGCGTCCGGGCTCTTCTGCCGACGTGACCCTGTGGCGCAATGGTAAGTCTGAAAGCGTCAAGCTCGAAATCGGCAATCTGCCGAGCGACACCAGCGACGCCGTGCAGCCGAAGGACGAGCGCTCCGAGCAGGGACCGACAGCCAGTGATGAAGCGCTTGCCGGTCTCGGCGTGACGGTGACGCCTTCCGAGGACGGCACCGGCGTGACGATCGCTTCCGTCGATCCGGACTCCGACGCCGGCGACCGTGGCCTCAAGGAAGGTGAGAAGATCGTCACCGTCAACAATCAGGAAGTGAAGTCGGCGGACGACATCGTCAAGGTGATGAACAACGCCAAGAAGGATGGGCGGACCAAGGCGCTCTTCCAGATCGAAACTCAGGACGGCAGCCGATTTGTCGCGCTTCCGATCGATCAGGGCTGATGTCGCGACTCTCGAAGGATTGGAGTGGGTCGCCCGCACCGATCCATTCTGATTGATCGAGGTGAATGGATCGACACAATCCGCAATCACCATGATCCAAAGGCGCCACGACATCCGAGTGATTTCGCGGCGCTTTTCATTCGGGCCGAAGCGATGGTTGCTACGACGCTACGGCATGACGGCTTCGATCGAAATCATGTAGCAATTCAAAATGCTGCAGCGACCTTTGCGCGTCCCATCAGAGAAGCGGCGCTGGAGGTGTCGGAACCGAAACCGGTTGAGACAGATAGGGATCCGGGACTATGGTCACGCGCATGAAGATTCTGATCGTTGAAGACGACCTTGAGGCCGCTGCCTATCTGGCAAAGGCGTTTCGCGAGGCCGGCATTGTTTCCGACCACGCCAGCGATGGCGAAAGCGGTCTGTTCATGGCAAGCGAGAATGCCTATGACGTGCTGGTGGTCGATCGGATGCTGCCGCGTCGCGACGGCTTGTCGTTGATCAGCGAACTGAGGCGCCGTGATATCCACACGCCCGTGCTCATTCTCTCGGCGCTCGGCCAGGTGGACGACCGCGTCACTGGCCTGCGCGCCGGCGGCGACGACTATCTTCCGAAGCCCTACGCGTTCAACGAGCTTCTGGCGCGTGTCGAGGTGCTCGGCCGCCGCAAGGGGACGCCCGAACAGGATATGGTCTACCGCGTCGGCGACCTCGAACTCGACCGGCTCGCCCATTCGGTTCGGCGGCAGGGCAAGGAAATCCCGTTGCAACCGCGCGAATTCCGACTGCTCGAATACCTCATGAAGAATGCGGGTCAGGTCGTGACGAGGACGATGCTGCTTGAAAACGTGTGGGATTACCATTTCGACCCGCAAACCAACGTTATTGACGTGCATGTCTCGCGTCTGCGCTCGAAAATCGAAAAGGACTTCGACACGCCGTTACTGCGGACGGTGCGTGGTGCCGGCTACATGATCAAGGACGACCGGACCGAGACATGAGCAAACTCAGGGTTCTGTTAAGGACGACGGCGGTCCGGCTCTCCGCACTTTATCTTGTTCTCTTTTCCCTCTGTGCGATCTTTCTCGTCTTTTACGTGACAGGCATGTCCGAACGCCTGCTGCAGCAGCAGACGCGCGACGCCATTACGACCGAAGTGAGCCAGATCGAAGCCGTCTACGAGCGCGCCGGCATGAGCGGCCTGCTTCGCTCGCTCGAACGGCGGGCGCGCCAGCCGGGTGCCAATCTCTATGTCATCGCCGGTCCGAGCGGCGAAATCCTCGCGGGCAACGTCGCCGGCCTGCAGCCGGGCCTGCTTGACGATGAAGGCTGGAAATCTGAGCCGTTCCGCTACCGGCGGTTTACCGATGAAAGCCGCGAGGAAAGTCACGTGGCGCTGGCCCAGGTTCTGCTGCTCGACAATGGCTTGAGGATTCTCGTCGGTCACGACCTCCAGGAACCGGAAAAGTTCCGTATGCTCGTGCGTCAGGCGTTGGTCGTTGCGCTTGGAGTGATGGGGCTCGGTGCGCTCATCATATGGTTCGTCATCGGTCGCAACGCCTTGAAGCGCATCGATCGCATGTCCGAGGCCAGCACGAAGATCATGGCGGGGGACCTTTCACAGCGCCTGCCGACAAGCGGGTCGGGAGACGAATTCGACCGGCTTTCGGAATCGCTCAACGCGATGCTCGGGCGGATCGAGAAGCTCGACGAGGGGCTGAGACAGGTTTCCGACAACATCGCCCACGACCTAAAGACGCCGTTGACGCGTCTGCGCAACAAGGCCGAAGCGGCACTCTCCGGCAAGGAGGACGGAAGCCAAACTGGCGCTCTGGAGGAAATCATTGCGGAGTCGGACCAGTTGATCCGCACGTTCAATGCGCTGCTGACGATTTCCCGTGTCGAGGCGGGTTCCGCCGCCGCGGAAATGAGCGACGTCGATTTGTCCCGGATCGTTGCCGATTGCGTCGAGCTTTACGAACCGGCGGCCGAGGACAAGGCATTGAAGGTCGAAGCGGATATCCTCCCGGACGTCGTGATCTCCGGAAATCGCGAACTGATTGGCCAGGCACTCGGAAACCTGATGGACAATGCCATCAAGTATGCCGAGGGATCGACCAATCCTCTGATCCGGGTGGCGATGACGAAGAGCGGAAACGAGGCGGTGGTGACCGTCGCCGATCATGGTCCCGGCATCCCGGAAGACATGTACCGCGAAGTGCTGAAACGTTTTGTCCGCCTGGATGAAAGCCGCTCGAAACCGGGGACGGGCCTCGGCCTCTCCCTTGTCGAGGCAGTGATGGAGATGCATCGCGGATCGCTCACGCTTACTGCGACCGAACCAGACCGCAAAGATGGCAAGGGACTGACCGTCCGCATGGTTTTCCCGGCTCGTGCGACCTGATAGACCGAGATTGGGAGGAAGTGTCGATGCTCGACGCAGATGAGCGGCGTCTGTCCGATATCGAAGTGGTTTCAATCGGTCCGACGAGCCAGGCGGATGCGAAGGCCGCTCTGTCCGTTTTGAAGGACGTGGCCAAGGGGCACGCTCGCATCGCGGATCTTCTGGCCTCGAGCACACCGACCAAGGACTTTGTCGTCTCGGCCCTCGCGCTCTCGCCGTTTCTGCGGGATACGACAGGCAGCAATCCAGCAATCCTCGACAATCTGCTCACCACGCCTTTGTGCGCGTTCCTCAAGCGCCGGATCGAGGCGGCCCGGTCCGCATGGCGGCCCGAGCCGGAAGCGGCCGCACTGCCCGACGCGGAGATCATGTCCAGGCTGCGAAAGGCAAAACGGGAGGTTGCCTTTGCCGTCGCCCTGGCGGATCTGTCTCGGCTCTTCGACGGCCGGGAAACGACGCGTTGGCTGAGCGATTTCGCCGCTGCCGCGGTCGCGGCCGCGATCGATCACCTGCTCCTTGGCGCGCATGAAGGCGGCAAGCTCAGGTTGAAGGATCCGTCGGCGCCGAGCATCGGTTCCGGGGTCGTCGCTCTCGGGATGGGCAAACTCGGTGCTTGCGAACTCAACTATTCCTCCGACATCGACCTCGTCATCTTCTACGATCCGCAGTCCGGCATCATCATCGACCGCGACGACGCGTCCGATGTTTTCGCGCGTCTGCTCAGGCGTCTGATCCGCATCCTGCAGGAACGGACCGGCGACGGTTATGTCTTCCGCACGGACCTGCGTCTGCGCCCCGATCCGGGGTCGACTCCGCTTGCGATCCCGATCGAGGCAGCGATGCTCTATTACGAGAGCAGGGGACAGAACTGGGAGCGCGCCGCCTTCATCAAGGCGCGGCCGGTGGCTGGCGACCTGGAGGCTGGCGAGCGTTTCCTGAAGGAGCTGACGCCCTTCGTCTTCCGCAAGTACCTCGACTACGCGGCAATCGCCGACATTCATTCGA
This sequence comes from Sinorhizobium sp. 7-81, assembly GCF_030124405.1. NCBI lineage: Bacteria > Pseudomonadati > Pseudomonadota > Alphaproteobacteria > Hyphomicrobiales > Rhizobiaceae > Sinorhizobium > Sinorhizobium sp. 7-81. The sequence goes on from NZ_JASKLT010000001.1 coordinate 1,034,448, forward strand.
TCAAACGGCAGATCCACGCGCACAAGGGACATGGCGAAATCGCCGTGAAGGGACACAATATCAAGCTCGGTCGCGGCGGCATCCGCGAGATCGAGTTTTTCGTCCAGACGCAGCAACTGATCGCCGGCGGCCGCATGCCAGAGCTTAGGCTGCGCGCAACGGAGCCAATGCTGCGCGCGCTCGTGAAGGCAGGATGGATCGATCAGTCGACCGCCGACGAGCTTATCGATGCCTACTGGTTCCTGCGCGACGTCGAGCACCGGATACAGATGGTGCGCGATGAGCAGACGCACGTCCTGCCGGAGACGGAGGCAGAGCTTAAGCGGATCGCCTACATGCTCGGCTTCGAGGACACTGCCTCCTTTTCAACGGAGCTTTCCCGCGTGCTGCGCACGGTCGAGCGGCGCTATGCGCAGCTTTTCGAGCAGGAGGCAAAGCTCTCGACCGAGACCGGAAATCTGGTCTTCACCGGACAACAGGACGATCCGGACACGCTCGAGACCTTGAAGAAGCTTGGCTTTCAACGCCCGTCCGATATAGCCCGGACAATTCGCACCTGGCACTACGGGCGCTATCGGGCGACGCAGTCGGTGGAGGCGCGCGAGCGGCTGACCGAACTGACGCCAGAACTCCTGCGGGTATTCGGGGAGAGCCGTCGCGCGGACGAGGCGCTGCTTCGCTTTGACCATTTCATCTCGGGACTGCCCGCCGGCATCCAGCTCTTCTCGTTGCTCGGCAACAATCCCAGGCTCCTTTCGCTGATCGTCAACGTCATGTCATCGGCGCCGCGGCTGGCGGACATCATCGCCGCCAGACCCCATGTTTTCGACGGCATGCTGGACCCGGGCCTGCTTGCGGAACTGCCGACACGGGAATATCTGGCACCGAGGATCGCAAATTTCGTTGCCGGTGGCCGTCACTACGAGGACGTGTTGGACCGGTTGCGTATCATCGCTGCCGAACAGCGTTTTCTGATCGGCATTAGGCTCCTGACCGGCGCCATTTCCGGCATCCAGGCGGGGCGCGCCTTCACCGATCTTGCTGACCTCATCATCGCCGCGGCGCTCGACGCGGTGCTGGAGGAAGTTCGCTCGGCACATGGACGCTTTCCGGGCGGTCGAGTCGCCATCGTTGGCATGGGCAAGCTCGGCAGCCACGAACTGACGGCGGGCTCCGATGTCGATCTCATCTTGCTTTATGACTATGATGACGACGCGGCGCAGTCCGATGGCCCCAAGCCGTTAGACCCCGTGCGCTATTTCACCCGGGTGACGCAGCGGCTGATCGCGGCGCTTTCTGCGCCGACTGCCGAAGGTATTCTCTACGATGTCGACATGCGGCTGCGACCGTCCGGCAACAAGGGCCCCGTCGCGACGCGCATCACCGCCTTCGCCAAATATCAGCGCGCGGAGGCCTGGACCTGGGAGCATCTGGCGCTCACACGCGCGCGATGCATCTGCGGTGATGAAAGTCTGGTCGACGAGGCGGAAGCGATTTTTGGCGAGGTCCTTTCTGAGAAGCGCAAGATCGAGAAGGTCCGCAAGGACGTGGAGGAGATGCGCGACCTGATCGACAAGGAGAAGCCCCCGAACGCCATCTGGGATTTCAAGCTCATCCCCGGCGGTCTCGTCGATCTCGAGTTCATCGCGCAATATCTTGCGCTGATTGCTCCGGCAAAAGGGGTGACGCCGCCACCGGCAGGAACGCATACCCTTGAGGCGTTGAAGAGCCTGGGCGCGTCCATGATGAATGCCAACGATCTGGACGTGGCCGTCGACGCGCTGACGCTTTTCACCGAAGTCTCGCAGATCGTGCGCCTCTGCATCGACGGGGATTTCGATCCGAAGGATGCACCCGCTGGCCTGGTCGATCTCGTTTGCGGGGCAGGGGACTATCCGGATCTGAAGCATCTCGAGGCGGATATTCGAAGCCTCTCCAAGGCGGTCCGCGGGATCTTCCAATCCATTGTTGCCGAGTGATCTGCGAGGTCGGCGGTCGCGCGATTTGAAGCCTGCGCAATTCCCGGACGGTTGCTTAGCCGCCGACGCGGTCGGGGATGCGGACGGATATGATCGTGCCGACGTTTTCGGTGGAGTGGATCTTCATCGTGCCGCCGTGAAGGCGCGTCAGCGAGCGCGAAATTGCAAGCCCGAGCCCTGAACCGCCCTTGCTCTTGGCATACTGGCTTTGCACCTGCTCGAATGGCTGGCCGATCTTCTGCAGCGCGTCCTTCGGGATGCCTATACCCGAATCGGCGATCGTCAGCGTCACCGCCCCGGTGACCTTGCGCGCCCTGAGCGAGATGCGGCCTCCTTCGTTGGTGAATTTGACCGCGTTCGACAGGAGGTTCAGCAGCACCTGCTTCATCGCGCGGCGGTCGGCCACCATCGTGAGACCCGAGGAAATCTGTTGGACGACGCGGATATTCTTCTGCTCGGCTGGAATTGTGGTGAAGCGAAGCGTCTCTTCGATCAGCGGCGCGAGGTCGATCTTCTCACGCGTGATGCGCATGTGCCCGGCTTCGATCTTCGACATGTCGAGAATGTCGTTGATGACGTTGAGCAGATGTTTGCCGCTTTCATGGATATCGCGCGAATACTCGTGGTATTTCTCGGACCCGAGCGGACCGAACATCTGGTTCTGCAGGATCTCCGAAAACCCGAGGATAGCGTTCAGCGGCGTGCGCAGTTCGTGCGACATGTTCGCCAGAAATTCGGACTTGGCGCGGTTTGCGGCTTCTGCGCGCTCCTTCTCCGCCTGATAGTTGGAGTTGGCGACCGACAGTTCGGCCTTCTGCTGCTCCAGCGTGATGCGTGATGCCGAAAGGTCGCCGATCGTCGCCATGAGCCGACGCTCGGATTCGCGCAGGCGCACCTGGTGGCGCTTGAGCAGCGTGATGTCGGTGCCGACCGAAACCAGACCGCCATCGCGGGTGCGGCGCTCGTTGATCTGGAGCCATCGCTCGTCGGCGAGTTGCACCTCGCTCGTCTGCGAATGGTTGCTGCGATCCGGATCGGCGATCCGGCGCTCGACGACCGGCCGTGCCGCGGCGGCGTGTACGACTGTCCGTTCCGTGCCGGGCACGAGCACATGGTCCGGCAATTGATAGGCCTGCTGGTAGTGGGTGTTGCACATGACCAGGCGGTCTTGCTTGTCCCAGAGCACGAAAGCCTCCGACGTACACTCGATGGCGTCGGCGAGACGCTGGTCCGCTTCCGCATAGCGCTGCGCAAGCCGGTGTTGCTCGGTGACATCCATGGCGATGCCGATCAGGTGCGTGCGGCCGGAGACTGTGCGAATGACTTGCGCGCGCGCGCGGAGCCATACGTAGTGGCCGTCGGCATGGCGCATGCGGAATACCTGGTCGATCTGGCGTGCGTTGTCCCGGGCGATCGCCCGCGCCACGCTGTAAATGCCCCGGTCCTCCGGATGCATCAGCCGCGCGGCATCGCCGAAGGACAGCACACTGCTGTCCCCCGGCATCCCCAGCATCTCGTACATCGACCGCGACCAGAACAGGCGCCGGTTGGCCAGATCGAAATCCCACAGGCCGCAACGACCGCGCGAGAGCGCAGTTTCGACACGCAGGTTCGACTCCGCGAAAACCGCGTCAGCATCGCGCGCTCGCTTTGCCTGAATGTAGTAGGCATAGAGGACGACGAGCAGGATGGCCGATATGCCTGCAAACAGGGTGACGTTGAGCGAGACGTCGTCGCGCCACGCCGTCTCGAGCTGCGCGATCGGCCTCGCCGCCAGAATGACGCCGGCGGCGTCCGGGAGCTGCGTCAAGGCGACAAGATGATCGACGTCGCCGACCGGCGTCTTCACCACGCTCGATCCTTCGCCATAGTACTGCAGCGTTGCCAGGTCCGGAGCGATCGAGGCCAGCGTGCGCCCGATGAAGTGAACGCCGTCCGCCGTGCTTGCGAATATCCGCCCGTCCTTGCGAACCGTCAGCAGAAACATGCCGCCGTCGAGAGTGCCTGCCGGAAGATATTCGCCGAGCCGCTGTTCGGCCTCCCACCGCAGACCGCCGTCGAAAACCGTTGCTCCGTCGGCTTGGAAGGCTGCAGCGGCCGCGGCCGCTGCGAGGCTGACGGCTTGGCGGGAACTGCCTTCCATACGGGCATGCTCGCCCATGATGCCCGACATGCGGGATATGGCCACGATGACAAGGAAAGCAATGATCAGGACGGGAATGGAGCGCTTGAGAATAGGTTCGGCGCTCGCGAGCCGCTGAGATGCGGGCTCGGCAAACAGCTTTGCCTGCTCGATGAACTCCCGCTCCAGGCTGGAAAAGCCCGGAAACTTGAGTCGCAACCGCCCGTCGGCTGCGCTTCCCCGTCGCGCGTCCGCCATCTTTCCCAATCTTGTCATCCTCGAAAGCGCCTCGCATTCGCAATGAATGTGCCGAAGACGCCTGATCCTCTAAATCTGAGACATGAGCCGCTCCGGCATTCGGCTGGAGGATGGTTGTCTCAGTGATTCGGTGCGCCGCTCGCCCGAATCTGACTCAATGAATCACAGGGCGATTCGCCTTGTCCAGAGGGGATGGTAAAGATTTCTTAACCAATTCTCATCGTTGGGAAATCATAGGCCGGATGGCGTCTGCATGTTTCCTTAAATCGGAGCCGATCTGAGGACAAAAACATGCAGCAATTCAAAGTGCTACAGCGACCTTTGTGCGTCTGAGAAGACGCACGGCGCTGTAGGTGGCGACGGCTCTTCGTGCGAGGTGAGCTTTAATTCATTGGAATCGTTCACTGCGGCCTTGGCCTGATTCGAGCCGAAGCCGCAGTGATTCATGATGACGGGAGGGCCCGTCAGGCCTTCAGCATGCGGTCGACGATATCGCTGACGTCCGCGGAGAGGTTGGATGCGCCGGCGATCTCGTTCAGCGCGTTGCGGGCATGATCGGCCCGGACATCTTCCAGCGAGCGCCATGAACGCATCGAGGTCAGAATGCGCGCCGCGAGCTGAGGATTGCGCGGATCGATGTCGAGAATTTGTCGGGCGAGGAAGCGATAGCCTTCGCCGTCGGCCCGATTGAACCCCGTGGGATTGGAGAAGGCGAAGGTTCCAACGAGCGAGCGCACACGGTTCGGATTGTTTCCGTTGAAAAGCGGGTCGGACATCAGCGCCTTGACGCGGTCGAGGGTCTCGGGGCCGGGGATCGTCGCCTGGATTGCGAACCATTTGTCGATGACGAGGGCGTTGTCCGCAAAGCGTTGCTTGAAGCCGGTGAGTGCGGAGGTCGTTTCCTTCGTGTCCGGGAAGCGATGCGCAAGCAACGTCAGCGCGAGGCTGAGATCGGTCATGTTGTTGGCGTCACGGAACGCCTCCGCCGCCTTCTCCGGTCCCTTGTCACCATAGACGAGGAAGGTAAGGGCGCTGTTGCGCAGCGCCCGCCGACCGGCACTGGTGGCATCCGGGCTGAATGGGCCGGGCGATGCCATTTCGTCCGTCAGTCGGATGAACGTATCCCGTCCGGCTGCGGCGACACCAGCCAGGATCTGCTGACGGCCGGCGTGAATGGCATCCGGATCGTTGTTGCTGCCGATTTCCCGGGCAATATCGGATTCGCTCGGCAGCGCAAGCGCCTGCGAGCGGAACGCCGGTTCCAGCCGATCATCCGCGGCCGCGGCAATAAGGCCATCAAGGAGAGCGCCGTCGCAGGTGACCGATTGACCGCTGCGTGCCTGCGCCGTTGCCGCGACCAGATTGTCGAGCGCGATGGCATTCAGTGCCTGCCAGCGGGCGAAAAGGTCGATCTCGTGGCGCGCGATCAGCGCGCGGTCCTCTGCGCTCTGCTCCATGTGGAGGTTGATCGGCGCCGAGAAACCGCGGTTCAAGGAGGGGACGGGGCGCGAGGGAATGCCGGAGAAGACAACCGTCTGCTTGCGTTCGGTCAGATGGACGACATCGTCCGTGATGTCGGCGCCGGAAACCTTTGCAGCTTTCGCATCGCTGCCATCCTCCAGCAAAAGCCCGAGCCGCAGCGGAATATGCATCGGCTCCTTGATGCTCTGCCCCGGAGTGGGAGGCACGGTCTGCTCCAGCGAAAGCGAAAAGGTCTGCTTTTCCGCATCGTAGGAACCCGAAGCGGTGACCAGCGGTGTCCCCGCTTGATGATACCAGAGCGAGAATTGCTTGAGGTCGCGTCCACTGGCGTCCTCGAAGCAGGTGATGAAATCCTCGATCGTCACCGCCTGGCCGTCATGGCGGTCGAAATAGAGATCCATGCCCTTCTTGAAGAGATCGCGCCCGAGGATGGTGGCGATCATCCGCGTCACCTCGGAGCCCTTCTCATACACGGTCGTCGTATAGAAGTTGTTGATTTCACGATACGTCGTCGGGCGCACCGGATGGGCGAGCGGACCGGCATCCTCGGGGAATTGCTCCGACTTCAGGTGGCGCACCTCGGCGATGCGCTTGACGGCGCGGGAACGCATGTCCGCGGAAAATTCGTGGTCGCGGTAGACGGTCAAGCCTTCCTTGAGGCAGAGCTGGAACCAGTCGCGGCAGGTGATGCGGTTGCCTGTCCAGTTATGGAAATACTCGTGCGCGATAATCGCTTCAATGTTGGCGTAGTCCGCGTCCGTCGCCGTCTCCGGATCCGCGAGCACGTACTTGTCGTTGAAGACGTTGAGCCCCTTGTTCTCCATGGCGCCCATGTTGAAGTCGGAGACCGCGACGATCATGAAGATGTCGAGATCGTATTCGCGGCCGAAAACCTCCTCGTCCCACTTCATCGAGCGCTTCAGCGCGTCCATGGCGTAGGAAGCACGGGCTTCCTTGCCATGCTCGACATAGATCCGGAGCGCGACAGTGCGGCCCGACACGGTCGTGAAGGTGTCTTCCACGACGCCGAGGTCGCCGGCGACCAGTGCGAAAAGATAGCTCGGCTTCGGGTGTGGATCGTACCAGGCGGCAAAATGACGACCGTCGCCCATTTCCGCGCCGCCGAGATAGTTGCCGTTCGACAGCAGAAGCGGTGATGTTGTTTTGTCGGCGATGATGTTGACCGTATAAACGGCAAGCACATCCGGGCGATCCGGGAAGTAAGTGATGCGACGGAACCCCTCCGCCTCGCACTGGGTGCAATAGACGTTGTTGGTGCGGTAGAGGCCCATCAGCTTGGTGTTGGTCTCAGGCGAGAGCAGAGTCGTTACCGTGATCTCGAACGGGGCCGTTTCCGGGAGATCGCGGATCGTCAGCGTATCGTCGGTGGCCTCGTAGAGCGCTGGCGGTATGTCCACCTGATCGAGCAGCAGGCTGGCCATGCGCAGTTCGTCGCCGTCCAGGACCAGAGGTGCCGCCCGGCTTACACCTTCGCGCCGGTGGAAAATGAGGCGCGCTTCGACCTTCGTTTCCTTGGGGTCGAGCTCGAAAGTCAGATCCACTCTCTCAAGGACGAAGTCGGTAGGCCGGTAGTCTTCCAGACGAATGGTCTGGCCAGTATTTGTCCGCATGATCAGTCTCGCTTGCGCCTTCCTTGTACATTCGATTTGTAGAGGGCGCCTGTGATGGTGAAAAGCCCAAGGGGCGAAAAGCGAAGCCTTGCCACATGATTGTGATGCCGGTGGCCGCACTCCGGCGAAGACGTGGCTTCCGGTATTCTTCCCGCTCCCGTATCGATCAGTGATTTACAGAAGCGTCACTAACAAGAACTAAATCGGCAAGGATTTTTTCGCGCTTGCTAAAGAATCTTGGCACGCTGCGGATTCGATGGCGAATGCATCAAGAAAAAATGCTTTCCATCAAGAAATTTGATCCATATTCCGACATGGCGCCGCTAGAGTAAGCGCGATCTTCCTGCGGCTTTCCGCCGCGTCTTCCTCGGCTGACATCCTTCCTGCATTGGCCGGCAGCGTTTGAAAAGTGCGTTCGATGGATGCGGACATCGTAAGCCCGATGAAGGGGATCCTGTTCAAGGTTCTTTCGGTCGTCATCTTCGTTTGCATGTCCACGTGCATCAAGGCTGCGGGCAGCGACATCGCCACCGGGCAAATCACCTTCTACCGTTCCGCCTTTGCGATGGTGCCCATCCTGGGCTTCCTGGCGCTTCGCGGCCAGTTGCGCGATGCGTTCAGAACCAAGGACATCACTGGACATCTAGCGCGCGGCTTCGTCGGCATTCTCTCGATGAGTTGCGGGTTCTACGGGCTCGTTCATCTGCCGCTGCCGGAGGCGATTGCGATCGGCTACGCCATGCCGCTGCTCGCTGTGATCTTCGCAGCTGTCTTTCTCCGGGAGACCGTGCGGCTTTACCGGTGGTCCGCGGTCGTGATCGGGCTCATGGGCGTGCTGATCATCACCTGGCCGCGGCTGACGCTGCTGCGCAATGGAGAATTCGGCTCATCCGAGGCGCTTGGTGCGGTCGGCGTATTACTTTCTGCGACGCTTGGGGCGATCGCGATGGTGCTCGTGCGCAAGCTGGTGAAGACCGAGCGAACGCACACGATCGTGCTTTACTTCTCCCTCTCGGCCTCGATGTTTTCGCTTGCGACGTTGCCCTTCGGCTGGGCGACAATGTCCTGGACGTCCTTCCTGCTGCTGATGGTCGCCGGCTTCTGCGGAGGCGTCGCGCAGATCCTGCTGACGGAAAGCTACCGTCATGCCGACATGTCGACGATCGCCCCATTCGAGTACACATCGATCGTGCTGGGCATTGCCATCGGATATTTTTTCTTCGGCGATATACCGACGGAAACCATGTTGGCGGGCACGGCGATCGTTGTCAGCGCGGGCATCTTCATCATCTTTCGAGAGCACCAGTTGGGATTGGAGCGCAGAGGCGCCCGCAAGCATGTGACGCCGCAAGGGTGACGATTTCGCCAAGCCCTTATTCCGAGGGCCGCTCCCACAGGGGGACGGTGTCGTCGCTGATGAGCGCATCGGCATCTGCCTGTTGGGCGATCGGGCTCGTCACATCGGGCCCCGGCGTCGGCATAACGGTGGTCGCCTGGAAATCGGTCTTGGCGACGAGCCCTTGGTGCTGCTCGCGCCTCAGAATGCGCCAGGCGGCGTAGCCACCGTAGAGCGCGAAGTAGACGGCAAGGACGATGAACAACGCCGCAGGACCGAAGCGGTCCATCACGGGGCCGACCATTAACGGCCCCACGATGGTGCCGATGCCGTAGGTGATCATCAGGCCCGACGAGATCTCGACATATTCGTTCGGCCGGGCGAGGTCGTTGGCATGCGCGACATTGAGCGCATAGATCGGGAAGAGCACGCTGCCGATGCAGGCGGCCATGAGATAGAGCATCGCCGGGCTGCTGCCGATCGAAGCCGACATGGCAAGGCAGGAGATGACGCCGACAATGCCGCAGGCGACCATGACGATGCGGCGGTCCATTCGGTCCGAAGCGCGGCCGATCGGTATCTGCATGATCGCGCTTCCGGCGAGCAGCGATGCAAGGAGGGTCGCACCCTCAGCCGTAGAAAGCCCGATCCTCTGGGTGAAAACGCCGCCAAGATTGAGCCAGGCACCGGAAAGCGCGCCGGCGAGAACGCCGCCGACGACGGCGACGGGCGAGCGGCGGAATAGACCTGGAATGTCGAATTTCGCTTGCGCCGGCGGCGCCGGCATGGGCGAGGAGGAAAGCGCCGTCGGCAGCAGCGCCAGCGAAAACAGCACGCCGCAGAGAATGAACAGCGAGGTGTTGGTGGGGTCGCCGAGGGGCACCAGATATTGGCCGCCGATGGTGCCGACCATGGTCGTTATGAGGTAGAGCGAGAAGAGCAGGCCGCGATTTTCGTTCGTCACACGCTCGTTGAGCCAACTCTCGATGACGAGATAGCTTCCGGAAATGGCAAAGCCGGAAATCGCCCGGAAGAAGATCCAGGCGCGCCAGTCGACAAAGAGCCCGCACATCAGGATGGCAATCGAGAGCAGCGTGATCAGCGCGGTAAAGACGCGGACATGTCCGACGCGCAGCACGAATTTCGGTGTGACGATGCAGGAGAGCGTGAAGCCGAGCGTATAGCCGGTGGCAAAGATCGACACTGTAAGGGTGGACCAGCTTTCTGCCACGGAGCGCACGGGAATGACATAGCTTTGCAGCCCGAAGGCCACCATCATCAGCAAGGTGGACAGCATAAGGCTGAAAACGGAAGAGAGACTGGCCAGCATCGGCGCTCCTGGACGTTGCCGGTGTCGTCTTCAGCCTTGGCGGAGACTCGTCCGGGATACGGGGAAGGAGAGTCGATCGAGTCCTCGTCAGCTCACTCCACGGATCGGAATGAGAGTGGCTCTATCGAAATTTCTGGACGCTGTCGATTGCGACAGTCTTTGGCGAAAAGGCGCAGGAAGCCGGATTAGTTCGGCAGCAGCGGGCTGACGGCGACCCTGTGAGCACGCCGTGGATCTTTGATCGTGCTCAGGCGGCTGTATTCGCGCGAGGCGCGCACGGCGGTGCCGATGTCGGAGATCGTGTCGAGCAGGCCCCGAATACTATCGAGCGGCTTGGACATAATTCTCTTCCTATCTGCGGTCTGGAACAAGCAATGCGGAGCTGTGTGCTCCGCTCTGCGTCAACGCTGGATGAATTCGGCGTAGAGCTGTGCCGGACGCGTGGTCCGGGAAAGGCCGATTGCGGTCATCTGCTCGTTGGCTGCCGTGCCGAAATTATTGAACGGCGTCCGCAGCGCAGCGCCGGCATGGCGGAGCGTCTCAAAGCTGCTGTGGATCGGACGAAAGCGGGCAGTCATGGTTCATTTCCTTTTCCATTCCTCCCGTCCGCTCATATTGCGATGCAGCATTGATTTTGCAATGCATTAAAATGCGGCGCTGACATGCGCAATTCGCATGGCTTTTTTCACGATCTGTTCATGAGTTGAGCGCTGAGCGTGCTTAGCCGCTAAATCTGGCCCTGAAGGCCAGCAGATCCTGCCAAGCAAACCGCTTGTTGACTGGTGCCGTCACGAGATCCTGGGGGTGCAGCGTGGCCAGCGTCGCGACGCGGTGACCACCGGCGGAAACTTCGCGCCATTCCCCCCGCAACTGATGGATCGTATCGCCGCCGCCGAAGAAGAAGCGAGCGGTGAAGTTTCCGAGAAGCAACAACTGCCTGGGTTCCGCGAGCGCAATCTGCCGCTCGATGAAGGGGCGGCAGATATCTGCCTCCCGCGCGGTCGGCACGCGATTTCCGGGCGGCCGCCATGGCACGACATTTGTCAGCAGCACATCTTGCTTCGCGAGACCGATCCCGGAAAGCATGCGCTCGAGCATTTCGCCGAGCTTGCCGGCGAATGGTTGGCCATCGCGATCGTCGTCCGGATAGGGCATCGGTCCGACAATCATGATGCGGGAAGCAGGGTTGCCCTCGGCGAAGACGAGATTGCGGGCGCTGTTCTTCAGGTTGCAGTAATTGAAGGACTCCATAGCCGTCCGCAGTTCCGGCAGCGAGCGCGCGGTTTCCGCGGCGAACCTGGCCTCCTTGACGGCCTGCTCGTCGGGGACTGCGACAGGCGGAGGGGAGGCTGTCGGCGCGGCCGGAACGGCATTGCGGGACTGAGTGGATGCCGTTGGCTGCGATCCTGCAGCTTGACTTTGCCCGGTGCCGGCCGGGCGTTGAGGTGCGCCACGCGCTTCCGCACGCCTCGCCTTCATCATCTCGAATTCCGCGAACCGGTCGACGGCTTCGTCTTCCAGCAGCCATTCGACGCCCGCGTCCGCATGGAAGGCGAGAAGGGCGGCAAGCTCTGCAGGGGAAAGGTCGTTGGCCGGGATCATGGCGCGAATGTAGCAGATCGGCGGAAGCGGTCCAGCGGCATCAGGCGGCTTCTGCCGTCCAGGTCTCAATGTCCTGCCGTTCGCCGATCAACGCAAGCCCGTGCGCGATCGACAGGAGTTCGCCGCCGCTTTCGATCTTTGACCGGTCGAAACGGTTGTCGAATATCCGTCTTACCGCCGGTACGAAGGACGTGCCGCCAGTTAGGAAAACCTTGTCGATCGTTGCCGGTGCTGTCGCAGTTTTTTGAAGCACGTCATCGAGCGCCTGTTCGATTCGGGAAAGATCGGGCGCGATCCAGGTCTCGAAGTCGGCTCGCCGGACCGTCCTGCGCGCCCGCTCGCCGAGCGGTGCAAAGAAGAACTCGGTTTCCTCCTCCTGCGACAGCCGCATTTTGGTGGCTGAAACCGCCTGGTAGAGCGGATAGCCCTCATCATGTTCGATCAGGTCCACAAAGGCCTCGAGCTTTTCCGGCTCCAGGCTCGCCCGGACGAGCTTCTTGAGTTCGGAAAAGTCCTTCAGCGTCTTGAAGATCGACAGCTGGTTCCAGCGGCCGAAATTGGCATAGTAGCTCGACGGCACTTCAAGCAGCTTGTCGAAGCTCTTGAACAGACTCCCCTTTCCGATGAGCGGCGAGACGATATTGTCGATGATGCGGAAGTCGAAATGATCGCCGGCGATGCCCACACCGCCATGCCCGACCGGCGTCGCAGTCAGTCGCCCGCCCTCGCTCTCGAAGCGGATGATCGAGTAGTCGGTCGTCCCGCCGCCGAAATCGGCTACCAGCACGGTCGCATCCCTGTCGAGGGTCCGCGCAAAATAGAAGGCAGCCGCGACCGGTTCGTAGACGTAGTGGATTTCCGGAAAGTCGAAGCGTGCGAGGGCACGATTGTAACGCTGGAGCGCCAGTTTTTCGTCGGGATTGGCGCCGGCAAACTGCACCGGGCGCCCGACGACGATGCGCTTCAGCTCGCTGCTCCAGTCGCTTCCCGCATAATCCCTCAACCGCGCGAGGAACGCATACATGAGGTCTTCGAAGTCGTGCCGCTTGGCGAAGACCATCGTCCCTTGGAAGAGCGAACTCGCTGCGAACGTCTTTATCGACTGGAGGAAGCGGCATTCGCCGGGGTTGTCGATGAATTCGCGGATTGCCGCCTGTCCCGCTTCGATCTGTAACCGTCCGCGGTCTGCGCCTTTGAGGAACGAAAGTGCGGTTCGCGTGGTGTCGGATTTGCCCGCCGGACTGTCGACGACGACGGAGCGTGTCGAGGCGTCCTGTGACAGTGCCAGCACGGAATTGGTCGTGCCGAAATCTAGGCCGAGGGCCGATGCCATGACGTTCTCCGTATCTAAACCAATTCCAGGAAGAGGGCGGTAACGGTTATCCGTCCGGAATTGCGTCACTCTCAGGGGAGGGCGGGCCTCCTCGCATGCGGAGACCATAAAAGCAAGCCGCATCGACCACCGGAATCGTACGCTATGTTTACGTTTACGTACAAGTAATATAAGGCACGTGTGGTAAACTCATGAAGTTATGCGCAAATGCGGAGATAGTCTGTCGCATCTCGGCTCGACAATCCTGGCCGCATTTGCCATGACGGGATGATTTGGCTGGGAACGGAGAACCGGCGCAAGACCGGCGAGACTGGAGAGCATTAGAATGACCGAGCGACAGGAACTGCCGGAACGCGAGAGCATGGAATTCGACGTGGTGATCGTCGGCGCCGGTCCGGCCGGGCTTGCCGCGGCGATCCGGCTGAAGCAGGTCAATCCGGAGCTCTCGGTCGTGGTGCTGGAAAAGGGTGCTGAGGTCGGCGCCCATATCCTCTCCGGCGCCGTCGTCGATCCGATCGGCATCGACCGGCTACTGCCCGGCTGGCGCGACGAGCCCGACCATCCGCTCAAGACCGAAGTCACCGACGACCATTTCCTGTTCCTGGGTCCCGCCGGCTCGGTCCGCCTGCCGAATTTCCTGATGCCGCCGCTGATGAACAATCACGGCAACTATGTCGTCTCGCTGGGCAATGTCTGTCGGTGGCTCGCGACGCATGCCGAGGCGCTCGGCGTCGAGATCTATCCGGGCTTTGCCGCAACCGAGGTGCTCTACAACGACGAGGGCGCGGTCATCGGTGTTGCCACCGGCGACATGGGTATCGAACGCTCTGGCGAGCCGGGGCCGAACTTTGCCCGCGGCATGGCGCTGCTCGGCAAATACACGCTGATCGGCGAGGGCGTGCGCGGCTCGCTGGCCAAGCAGCTGATCGCCAAATACAGGCTTGACGAGGGCCGCGACGTGCCGAAATTCGGCATCGGGCTGAAAGAGCTCTGGGAGGTCAAGCCGGAAAACCATAAACCCGGCCTGGTGCAGCATTCCTTTGGCTGGCCGCTCGACATGAAGACCGGTGGCGGCTCCTTCCTCTATCACCTCGAGGACAACCTCGTCGCGGTCGGCTTCGTCGTCCACCTCAATTACAAGAACCCCTATCTGCATCCGTTCGAGGAGTTCCAGCGATTCAAGACGCATCCGGCGATCCGCGGCACGTTCGAAGGGGCAAAACGGCTTTCCTACGGCGCACGCGCCATCACCGAGGGTGGCTGGCAGTCGGTGCCAAAACTGTCCTTCCCCGGCGGCGCGCTGATCGGCTGCTCGGCCGGCTTCGTCAACGTGCCGCGCATCAAGGGCAGCCACAATGCGGTGCTGTCGGGCATGCTGGCGGCGGAAAAGCTCGCTACAGCGATCGCTGATGGCCGCGCCAATGACGAGCCGATCGAGATCGAACGCGGCTGGCGCGACAGCGCCATCGGCCAGGACCTGAAGCGGGTCAGGAACGTCAAGCCGCTGTGGTCGAAGTTCGGCACCGCCATCGGCGTCGCGCTCGGCGGCCTCGACATGTGGACCAACCAGCTCCTCGGCTTTTCCTTCTTCGGCACGCTGAAGCACGGCAAGAGCGATGCGCAATCGCTCGAACCGGCGGCCCGGCACCAGAAGATCGATTATCCGAAGCCGGACGGCGTCTTGACCTTCGATCGGCTGTCCTCGGTGTTCCTGTCGAACACCAATCACGAGGAAGACCAGCCGATCCATCTTCAGGTCAAGGACCCCGAACTGCAGAAGCGCTCGGAATATGACGTCTATGCCGGCCCGTCGAGCCGCTACTGTCCGGCCGCCGTCTACGAATGGGTGGAGAAGGACGGCCAGCCGACCTTCGTCATCAACGCCCAGAACTGCGTGCACTGCAAGACCTGCGACATCAAGGACCCGAACCAGAACATCAACTGGGTGCCGCCGCAAGGCGGCGAGGGCCCGGTCTATCCGAACATGTAATGTTCGAGAGGCGAGCCGCCCGAAATCGCGTCGGGAAAGAGCGGCGGCCGGTCTTTCGACATGTGCGGTCATGCCGGCCGATAGGCGCCGGCATTTGCCGGTTCAGACGGCCTGGCGCTGGGACGTCCAGGCCGACGTCGCCTCCGCGGTTGATCCTTGGCTTTAATAAACGCGGCACGGTTGCCGGGCCTCCAAACCCATCAATTTTTTGTGTCTCCGGGAAGTGAGTCAGCGCACTGGCTGACGCAAATGGAAAAGTGTTTGCCGGAAAGACTGAGTAGCAATGATGGGGGCGTCGATCCGAATAGGCATTGACGGCCGTCGTAAGCTGTTGCTTCCATTCCTCTCGGATTGGGGCAGGGGCCTTGTTCCGTTCGCTGCCGGCCGTTGCGGTGAGGCTGACAGTTCGCCATGGGTACACCGCCAAACAGAGGGAACTGAAAATGAAAAAATTCCTTGCAACGACATGTCTGGCTGCCGGCCTTCTCGGTCTAGGTAGCGCGGCGTCGGCGGCAGAATGCGGCGACGTGACGATCGCCAACATGAACTGGCAGAGCGCCGAAGTGCTGGCGAACGTGGACAAGTTCATCCTGACGGAAGGCTATGGCTGCGACGCCGAACTGGTCGTCGGTGATACGGTGCCGACGATCACCTCGATGATCGAGAAGGGCGAGCCGGACATTGCACCGGAAGGCTGGGTCGACCTGCTGCCGGATGTGGTGAACCGCGGCCTCCAGGAAGGCAAACTCGTCGGTGCTGCTGTTGCGCTTTCGGACGGCGCAGTACAGGGCTGGTGGGTACCGAAATATATTGTCGATGCCAATCCGGACATCAAGACGATCGACGACGTGCTGAAGCACAAGGAACTCTTCCCGGATCCGGAGGATCCGAGCAAGGGTGCAATCTTCAACGGTCCGCAGGGTTGGGGCGGTACGGTCGTGACCACTCAGCTCTACAAGGCCTACGGCGCCGAGACCGCGGGCTTCACGCTGGTCGACACCGGTTCGGCCGCCGGCCTCGACGGCTCGATCGCGAAAGCATATGAGCGCAAGCAGGGCTGGGTCGGTTACTACTGGGCTCCGACGGCGCTGCTCGGCAAGTACGAGATGGTCAAGCTCGAACACGGCGTGCCCGGCGACATGGCCGAATGGAAGCGCTGCAACACTGTTGCCGATTGCCCGGATCCGAAGAAGAACGACTGGCCGAAGGACAAGGTTCAGACGCTGGTGACCAAGACCTTTGCCGACCGTGCCGGCCCGGCAATGGAGTATCTTAACACCCGTGCCTGGACGAACGACACGGTCAACAAGCTGATGGCCTGGATGACCGACAATCAGGCGAGCGGTGAAGAAGGTGCGAAGCACTTCCTGGAGGAAAACGAAGACCTCTGGACCAAGTGGGTTTCTCCGGAGGTTGCGGAGAAGGTCAAGGCTGCTCTCTGATCGACTCTTTCCAACGAACGGCGCGCGCAAAGCGCGCCGTTCTCGTTTCAGAAGCGCACGATTTCCTTCACCGCATGTCGGTTTGAGAATAAGATTGCGCAGCTCCATTGGTTACACGGCGCATCGAGCGTTTGTGGGTCGGCGGTGAAAAAAAAGAAAGATGAGCCGCCTGGAAGAGTGCGAAGGGGAATGAAGACATGGAATGGCTGACCAAATTTCCGCATATGGACGATGACCGGCTTCGAGAGCTGAAGAAAGTGATCGACGAGGGTTTCCGGGCATTCACACGCGCCTATGGCGACGGCATCGAGTCTTTCTTCGAACCGCTGCAGTTCTTTCTGATCCACTCCGAGCGGTTCATGACGCGGACGCCGTGGCCGATCATTCTGATCCTGATCGCCGTCATCGCCTGGTTCGCCAGCCGCAACTGGAAGATCGTTGCCGGATGCATGGGTACGCTTCTCCTCATCGGCTATTTCGACATGTGGGACGACACGATGAAGACGATCTCGATGATCTTCGTCTGTACCGTTCTGTCGATTGCGGTCGGCATACCGATCGGCATCATAATGTCGCGCTCGGATCGCTTTCAGAACATCGTCAATCCGGTGCTCGACGTCATGCAGACGATGCCAAGCTTCGTCTATCTCATCCCGGTCGTCATGCTGCTCGGCATCGGCAAGGTTCCTGGCCTGATCGCCGTGGTCATTTACGCCATCCCGCCGATGATCCGCCTCACCAATCTCGGTATTAGGCTCGTCGACAAGGATGTGCTGGAGGCGGCGGATGCCTTCGGTTCGTCGAGCTGGCAGAAGCTGAAGAACGTGCAGATGCCGCTTGCCTTGCCGACGATCATGGCCGGCATCAACCAGACGATCATGATGGCGCTCGCCATGGTCGTGATTGCCTCGATGATTGGCGTTCAAGGGCTGGGCCAGCCGGTATTGAAGGCGATCGCAAACCAGTATTTCACGCTCGGCATCTTCAATGGCCTCGCCATTGTCGGCATCGCGATCATCTTCGATCGCGTCAGCCAGGCCTATGGTCATCGCCTGCAGAGACATCGCGAGATCGTTCACGGATAGAAAGACCGGCCCGGAAACCAGCGTTTCCGGGCCGTTTCTTATACGATCAAGCCTGCCTATGGGAGAGGATGCCGGTCGAGAGTGCAACGCCAGCCGAGGTGACGACCGCGGCCACGATCTCGTACGGACCGATCGTTTCGCCAAGCAACGCTGCACCGCCGAACATGGCAAGCACGGGCGTCAAGGCGGTGAAGGCGGCCGCTTGCGTGCCGCCTAGGCGACGGACCGCAAAGCCATAGGCAACCGTTGCCGCGAGGCCCGAAAGAACGCCCTGACTCAAGACCTGGAGGCCGATCTCGCCGAGCGGGACGCTCGCAAGCGTGCTGCCGAAGACCGATGCCAAGGCGAGATGGATCAGAAACGACCAAACGGCAATCAGGGCGCTGCCTTCGACGGCGCTCAGACCTGAGCGCCGGAACGCGTGGGTATAGATTGCCCAAAGCGTCGCGGCGGCGGGCAGCAGCCCATAGCCCGTCCAGGCGGATGGATCCGATGCGCCGAGACTGCGGCCAAGCAGGATAGCGACGCCGACGACGATGGCGGAAAAGCCGATGATGCGCATGCGGTCGGGGCGCTCCTGGAAAAACACGACGCCGATCAACGCCGCGGCGAGCGGCATCGAGCCGCCGAGCAGAATACCGACGGATGAAGCAGGTGTTGCGTGGATGGCGAAGGCGGCCACCTGGAAAAACACAGCGCCCGAACCCGCGACCATCAGAACGAGAAGGGAAAGCGGCAACGCCTTGGGCAAGAGCCCCGTCTTCAGCCAGACCGGGGCGAGTACCAGCGCCGGTATTCCGTAGCGAATGAGCCCGAGGTCGATCGTCCCGATTGCCGTCGCGGCGGTGTGCCGCGTGGCGAGAATCCAGGTCGCCCAAATCATCACGGTGATAAACGCGCCGGCATAGCCGGCGGCGGGTGCGGCGGAGCCGCGATCGAGAGCGAGCGCAACCATTTTCATGTTCCTTCCCGAAGGGGTTTGCGAAAGAGGATCGGGAAGAAACTAGCGCCGAGTGCGGGGGTATGTCCTTGCTATCTCCGCCTCACAACCCGTATGTTTGGCAACAATCTGCCAATCTGCCGCCATTGAGTTTCTGAATATGCCAAAGCTGGACAAATTCGATATCGCCATCCTGAAGATTCTCCAGGAGGATGCGCGAGCGACCAATGTCGAGATTGCGGAACGGGTCAACCTGTCGCCGTCACCCTGTCTGAGGCGCATTCGCAATCTCGAAAAATCCGGTGTCCTGCGCGGCTATCGCGCCGACATCGATCGCAAGGAGGTCGGCCTTGGCCTTACGGTGTTCGTCGAGATCAAGGTTGGCCATCACAGCCAGGAGAACGCACGCCGCCAGCAGGAATCGCTGCTCGCCATTCCCGAGGTGGTCTCGTGCTTTCTGATTTCCGGCAATGCCGATTTCCTGGCCGAGGTCGTGGTCGAGGACCTCTCGGCCTATGAGAAGCTCTTGACTGAAACCCTGCTGGCATTGCCGGGCGTGACAGATATCCGATCGAATTTCGCCATCCGCTCAATCAAGACGGGCGGTCCGCTGAAGCTGCCGTCGCTGTAGCGAAGGATTTCCCGCGGCACTGACTGCCGCGGGAAGGCTGCGCGCCCCTTTCGAAACGTCTGCTCAAAACCCTTCCAGAACGAGCTTGCCGCGCGTGCGGCCGGTCTCGATCATTTGATGCGCCTTCCTGAGCATGGCCGCGTTGATGGGACCCAGCGTTTCCGTCAAGGTCGTGCGGATCTTGCCGCTGTCGACCAGTTCCGCGACGCGGTTGAGCAGGTTGTGCTGCTCGATCATGTCTGGCGTTTTGAACATCGGACGGGCAAACATCATCTCCCAGTGCGTCGACACAGCTTTGCGCTTGAACGGCATGACATCGAGCACAGGAAGATCATCGATCAGGGCGAACCGGCCCTGCGGTGCAATCAGCTTGACGATTTCGCCGATATGCTTGTCGGTGTTGGTGGTCGAGAAGACGAAGGCAGGCGCGCCAAGCGCCAATTGCTCGATCTCGGTGGCAAGCGGGCGACCGTGGTCGAGTACCTGATGGGCGCCGAGCTTCAGCACCCAGTCGCGGGTTTCGGGTCGAGAGGCGGTGGCGATCACGGTGAGGTTCGTCAACGCGCGCAACAATTGGATCGCGATAGATCCGACGCCGCCGGCGCCGCCGATGATCAACACGGCATTGGCAGCCCCCGGCACCGGCTCACCGACCTTCAAACGGTCGAACAGCGTTTCCCAGGCGGTGATCGCGGTCAGCGGCAGCGCGGCGGCCTCGGCAAAGCCGAGCGACTTCGGCTTTCGGCCGACGATGCGCTCGTCCACCAGATGAAACTCGGCATTGGTGCCTGGCCGGTCGAGTGCGCCGGCGTAGAATACTTCGTCGCCCACTTGGAACAGTGTGACTTTCGGGCCGACGGCCTTGACGACGCCGGCGGCGTCCCAGCCGAGAACCTTCGGCTGGTTCGGCTCCGGCTGAACGCCGGCGCGCACTTTCGTGTCGACGGGATTTACGGAGACAGCCTTGATCTCGACCAGAAGATCGCGATCTTCCGGCGAGGGCACAGGCAGATCGACGTCGATCAGGGCGGTTTCGGCGGAGATGGCTTGCGGTATCCTGTAGGCGACGGCACGCATCGAATGCTCCTTTGCAGAATTGAACAGGAGCTACATGAGCATTATAGTCGATAAGCACAAGAATGCACAAATTTGGCCCATAGTGTCGAAAAGGATACTGTTATGTCCAGGCCGCGCGCGAAACTGACGAACACATTCCCGGGTTGCCCGGTGGAGTCGACGCTGAGCTTCATCGACGGCAAATGGAAGGGGGTCATCCTCTATCACCTGATGCTCGAGGGCACGTTGCGCTTCAACGAGTTGCGGCGGAGATTGCCAAGCGTGACGCAGCGGATGCTGACCAAGCAGTTGCGCGAACTGGAGGAGGCGGGGCTTCTGTCACGCACTGTTTTTCCGGTCGTCCCGCCGCGCGTCGACTACGCCTTGACGCCCAGGGGAGAAAGCTTGAGGCCAGTGATCATGGCGCTGAAAGCGTGGGGCGATGAAAATGTCCTTTGCGACGGCGATCGTATGACGCTGAAACCGCTCGAAAACCGATCGTCTTCGCGAGCCAAATTCGAGGACGCCTGACCGGCTCCTCTGGAAACCCTTCTCATCGCGCTTATCTGTGACCTACATGTTTGATCGAGGTCCGGGAGAAAACGACGTTTCATGAAAGTCAAAGCCATCTTCAATCGAGATGGGGGAACATTCCGGACGACGGAAATGGAGGCCTACGGACGGTGGGTGGAAGAGGTCTTTCGCGGTGCCGGACATCAGATCGAAGTCGTCGCTGTCGGGGCCGGTGACATGCGCGATATGCTGGAAAGAACCTGCCACCGTGACGATCTCGATGCGATTGTCGCCGGCGGCGGCGACGGTACGATTTCGGCGGCTGCCGGCGTCGCGTGGAAAAACCGCATGCCGCTCGGCGTCATCCCGGCTGGGACGATGAACCTTTTCGCGCGTTCGTTGAAACTGCCGCTCGATATCTGGAAGGCGCCGGAGGTCCTTGCTTATGGCAGGATCATCGATGGCGACATCGGCAGCGCGGACGGCCGCGCCTTCGTTCATCAGTTTTCGATGGGCTTGCATGCCCGCCTGGTACGCTATCGCGAATCCTACCGTTTCGCCTCAAGGCTCGGAAAGATCGGCGCAAGCACGCGTGCGGCGATCGGCGTGATTTTCAACCCCCCGGATTTTGAGATCGAGTTCGATGCCGACGGTCACCGGGAGCGCCGGCATGTCTCGGCCATTTCGGTCTCGAACAATCACTTCGGCCATGCCACATTGATGTACGCCGATGACGTGACGAGCGGGCATCTCGGTTTCTACACGGCGCCGCCGCTGAAACCGGCCGGGGTCGCGAAACTTGCCTTCGATATCCTGCGCGGAAAGTTCCGCGCGAGCCCCTTGATCACCGAGATGAGCGCCATCGCTGTCGATCTGCACTTCCCGAAGGTGGACAGAAAGATCAATTGCGTCGTTGACGGCGAGCTTCTGCCGATGGGACGTGACGTGGCACTGCGCGTCCATCCCGGCGAACTGAAGCTGCTGGTCGGCAATCAATAGATGCAGCCGCCTTGAAAGGACGCAGTTTCGAGCGGAAAGCCGTTGCATACTTTCCTGGAGCTGCTCCGGCGGGGCTATTGTCCGGCGACGGTGCCTTGTTCCCCGATCCAGATGTAGCTGAAACCATATCGCTGCGAATCGCGACCGTAGAGATAGGGCAGGGCTAGCGAGCGTGGTGACATTCCTGTCTCCGGGACGTTGAAAGCCTTCAAGGCCCCTTTCAGAAGCTCCGGAACCGGCTGTGCCTGGGCCTCGCCGTCGCGCCAGACCACCAGAAGCGGTCGTTTGGACATATCGGCCGCAGGCACATTCGAAAGATGGGGAATGGCAACCAGTGCATCGCGCAATTGTGTGCGGATATTGCCTGCCAGCTGCTTGTCGCCCGTCAGAACGAGCGCTGGCTGCTTGCCTTCGCTCTGCGCGACGGCTTCGACAAATGCTCCGTAAGGAATGTTCAGCCTCGAATAATCTCCGTACCAGGGCCGCACGATGACCCGGGCCGAGACGACCGTGAGTGCGCCGACGGCGATGATTCCGACCAGCAGGAAGAATCGGCCGAGATGGCCCGACAAATCGATCTTCGCCGCCTCGATCTTGAGACAGAGATAGAGCGGAAGCAGGACGAGAAAAAGCACCAGCCATTTCTCGCGAACATGCGTCGCCGCTACGCCTAGAATGATCAGCAGAACGGCAAAGAGGCACAGCAAAATCATGCGTCCGACGATCCGGGTCCACTGGCTTTCGGCCTGCCAGATCAGCCGGATCCTGGCGCGAAAGACAAGGCCAAAGAGGAGCAGCGTGACGATGCTGCCGCCGATGATCGCCGAGCCGAGCGCCAGGACACCGTGGGCCGCCTGCAGGAGCCGCCCCTCCACCTCGCGTTCCTTCATCTCGTTCAAGGTACCGCTCGACGCGGAATCGAGATTCTGAAGCACCCAGTAGCCGTGCGGCAGGACGATAAGGCAGGCAACCACAACGGCTGCCAGCGTCCGCCAATCGAAGATGCGGGCACGCAGGTCGCGCTCGGGGAGCACGGCAATGATCGCGGCGACCGGCACCAGGACGAAATTATACTTCGAGATCACGCCGATGCCGACGGCGGCCCCGGTAAGCAGATAGGAAAGGAGGCTCGGTCGCGTGAGTGTCCGCAGGAAGCCGTAAAGGAACAGCGACACGGCGAAAAGCGCGGCGACCGTGTGCGAAAGATCACGCTGCGCCAGCAAGAAAACCGGCGGCAACGTCAGCACACCGAGCATCGCGGTGGCCGAAAGCCGCCGATCGGCAAGGACAAGGCGTGCGGCGAGGCCGTAAAAGAGGCAGCAAAGGAACAGGAGCCCGTTCTTGAGGATCGTCATGGTCGCAAGCGACGTGCCGAGCAGTTGACCCAGGCCGTATTGCAGCCAGTTGTAGAATGGAGGCTGCGGTCCGTAACCCAGTTGCAGGAACTGCGACAGATAAGCCTGTTCCGCCTCGTCGATCTCGAGGGAGTTGGAAACGGCAAGGCGCAGCAGAACGCACAGCAGGAAATAACCCGAAACGGCAAGGAAGACCGTGTCCGGGCGTCGATTGACGGCGTCAAGCATCGGCTTGTTCCTGCTCGAAGACCTGGCGCACGATGTAGCTTGTCGTCTCGTCGTCGCGGAAATAGGCGCGGGCCATCATCTCCGACAGTATGCCCGTGGTGATGAGCTGGATCGACGACAGGAACAGCATCACACCAACCATGAGCATCGGGCGTGTGCCGATGTCGTTGCCGAGGATGAATTTGTCGATGGCCAGATAGAAGAGGATAAGTGCGCTCAAACCGCCGGTCGCGAGCCCGATGGATCCGAAAAAGTGGCCGGGGCGCGCCTTGTAGCGCATGAAGAAGAGCACGGCCAAAAGGTCGAGTATGACGCGGAAAGTGCGTGAGATGCCGTATTTCGATGCACCGAAATGGCGGGCATGATGGGTGACTGGCATCTCGCCGATCCGGCTGCTGGGCACGACACCGGCGACCCATGCAGGGATGAAGCGGTGCATCTCGCCCATCAGCTTGACTTGCTTGATGATCGAGGCGCGATAGACCTTCAGGCTGCACCCGTAGTCGTGGAGCTTGACTCCGGTGATCTTGCCGATCAGCCGGTTGGCGCACCACGAGGGAATTTTCCTGAGCAGCAGTCCGTCCCGGCGGTTTTTTCTCCACCCGACGAGCAGGTCCAGTTGGCGTTCCTCGATCGCCACGACCATGCGCGGAATGTCATTGGGGTCATTCTGTAGGTCGCCGTCAAGTGTCGCGATCAATCGTCCGGAGGCCGCATCGATACCGGCCTGCATGGCGGCAGTCTGACCGAAATTCTTCTGCAGTTCGATGATCTTCAATCTCAGGTCCGGGCGGAAGAGTTCGGCGCGGGCATTCGGTAGCGTGCGGTCGGTGCTGCCGTCATCCACAAGGATCAGTTCCCACGGCTTGCTGAAGCCGGCCATTGCGTCGTGAATGCGTGTGACGAGCGGCCCGACGCTGTCCTCTTCGTTGAACACGGGGACGACGACGGACAGCTCGATGGCCTCCAATTTATCGGCAAGCGCCGCCATGGGTTCTTCAGTGTGGTTCAAGGATGATCTCCGGCGTACTGTCGCAGGTTTTCTTGCACAGTTAACGGTGATAACCAACGTCGAATTGCGTGGTTCAGCACAGGAAATCGGCATCGGATGAATTCGGACTGGCAGTTCAGTCAGCGATCGTGGCTTGCACGCAACCGCATGATGCTGATTTCCGTAGTCGCGATCGCGGCCTACGCGATCTTCGTCGAGTGGGTTTGGGGCTGGTCGACCCTGATGCGCCAGTGGGCCGAGATTGGCATCGGGGCCGTGCTTGCCGCGCTCGCCCTACTGATCTCCACCTATTTCATCCGCTGCTACCGCATCTATGATTATTTCCCGGGGCATACCACAGACCGCTTCCTGCCGTTGTTTCGCGTTACACAGGTCCACAATCTGCTCAACATCATGTTGCCGTTTCGAGCAGGCGAAACGAGCTTCCCTCTGCTGATGCGCTCCGAATTCGGCGTGCCGCTCGTGCACGGCACATCGGCGCTGCTCGTCATGCGGCTGCTTGATCTGCATGCCTTGCTGACGGTTGCCTCCATCGGCCTTGTGATCGAGAGGAGCGATGCGTCGATCGGCTGGCTCGTTTGGACGTTCGCATTCTTCTCGCCGCTCGCATTCTTTCTGCTGAAGGGAAGGGTTCTCGCGCTTGCGCGGCGTTTGGCGCGCGGGAGGCTTGCGACCGTGCTGGATGAAGTGGAGGCAGGCCTCCCGGGCAACGTGCCAGGATTTCTGCGTGCATGGGCGATGACCATTCTGAACTGGGCTGTCAAGGTCGTGGTTCTCGCCTGGGTGCTTGCCATCATGGGCGTGGCGCCGCTTGCTGCCAGCTTCGGCGGTGCTCTTGGCGGCGAGCTCTCCTCCGTGCTGCCGGTTCATGCGCCGGCGGGGGTTGGAACCTACCCGGCGGCGATTGCGGCCGGAGCGATTTCCTTCGGAGCGCCTAGCGGTCGCGGCGCACTTGAACTGCTCGGCCGAGCCAGCGTCAATGCGCATCTGCTCGTCATCGTCTCGGCAGTCGCCGGCACGATGCTGTCGCTCCTGCTGCGGCGGAGAGCGTGATCTACTGGAACGAGGTCTCGTAGAAGCTTCGGAGCTTGCGCGAATGAAGTTTCTCCGGTGGCATCGCCGCGAGCTTCTGCAAGGCCAGGATGCCGATCTTCAGATGCTGGCTGATCTGCGTCCGGTAAAATGCGCTCGCCATGCCGGGCAGCTTCAACTCGCCGTGCAGCGGCTTGTCCGACACGCAAAGCAGCGTGCCGTAAGGCACGCGGAAGCGGAAACCGTTGGCCGCGATCGTTGCCGACTCCATGTCGAGCGCGATTGCGCGCGCCTGAGAGAGGCGCTTGACGGGGCCGCGCTGGTCGCGCAGTTCCCAGTTTCGGTTGTCAATAGTCGCGACCGTGCCCGTGCGCATGATCTGCTTGAGATCATACCCCTTATAGCCCGTCACCTCGGCAACGGCGTCTTGCAACGCAACCTGCACCTCCGCGAGCGCCGGCAGCGGGATCCAGACCGGCAGATCGTCATCGAGCACGTGGTCCTCGCGCATATAGGCATGTGCCAGCACATAGTCGCCGAGGCGCTGGCTGTTTCTGAGGCCGGCGCAATGACCGAGCATCAGCCAGACATGTGGGCGCAGCACGGCGATGTGGTCAGTGATCGTCTTGGCGTTAGACGGGCCGACGCCGATGTTGACCATGCTGATGCCGCCATGCCCCTTTTTTTTCAGATGATAAGCCGGCATCTGCGGCAGACGGGAGAGGGTATAGTCGGCATCCGGCTTGTCGGCACCTGCCGGGGTCACGATGTTGCCGGGCTCGACGAAGGCGGTGTACCCATTGCCGCCTTCTGCCATCTGCTGCCGGGCCCAGGCGCAGAACTCGTCGACATAAAACTGGTAGTTCGTGAAGAGCACGAAATTCTGGAAATGCGCGGGACTGGTCGCCGTGTAGTGGCTGAGCCGGGCCAGCGAATAATCGATGCGCTGCGCCGTGAACGGAGCGAGCGGCGACGGTTCGCCGGGGCCCGGCTCGTAGGAACCATTGGCGATCTCGTCGTCGGTCGTCGTGAGGTCCGGCGCGTCGAACAGGTCGCGCAGCGGGATGTCAATGGTCTCGGCGGCCGAGGCCTCGACATGAGCGGCCTCGCCGAAGGCGAAATGCAACGGTATCGGTGTCGCCGATTCGGATACGGTGACACCCACACCATGATTGCGCATCAGGTGCCCGAGCTGTTCCTTCAGGTAGTGGCGGAAGAGTTTGGGCCGGGTGATCGTCGTCGTGTAGACACCGGGCGCACTGACGTAGCCGAAGGAAAGCCTGGAATCGACGTGGCCGAAGCTGCTCGTCTCGATGCTGACTTGCGGATAGCAGGCACGGAAACGTGTGAGCGGCGCATCGTTCTTTCCAAGCCCTTCGAACGCCTCGCGGAGGAAGCGGGTGTTGCGTTCGTAGAGAGCCTCCAGGCAATCAACGGCCTCGGCCGGATGCTCGAAGAGTTGCGGCTCGATTGCTTCAGGGGTTGCGATGGAGAGAACGGAGTTTGACGAGATTCGTTTGTTCATGTCGCATTATAAGCTGCGGCTCCTGACAAGCAAACGACAAGATTGCAGGGCTATGCGGAAAAACATGCGCGATTTCCCGTGGCCTCCCTCCAACTATCTGGAATCAAAAGCGCTCGGAGCAGCCCAACTCGGCCTTTCGCATCTTTCGCTTGCACGCTCAGCGCGGGCCCGCGAGGATGATAGTGCTGCCGGCGAGCGCCACCGCGACGCCGGTCACGTCCCAGCGATCCGGGCGCACACCCTCGGCGAGCCAGAGCCAGGCGAGCGAAGCGGCGATATAGAACCGCCATAGGCGGCATAGGCGCGGCCCGCGGCAGCCGCATCGATCATCGTCAAGAGCCAGGCAAAAAGCGCGAGCGACCCCATGCCGGGCATAAGCCACCAGATGGATTTGCCGAGTTTGAGCCACGCCCAGAAGGCAAAGCACCCGGCGATTTCGGCAAGTGCCGCCGCGAGATAGATTGCGAATGATGGCATGGTTTTCCGAATCCTTTCATTGGGAAGGGATCGGAATTTCAGTCCACGTGCAAGAGGGAGCGGGTCGCGAGCTTGCGGTCAGCTCATGGCTTGACGCTGTAGCGTCACGAAGAGGACGAGGCCGGCACCGTGTTTTCCGATGCCGAGGCCTGCGGCCTTGGTGTAAGCGACCGCCCCGATCGGCGCCATCAGCAGGCTCGTGAGCAAGAGGACCCGGAGCGAGAGAATAGCGGAAGTGGCGAGAGCGGCCATTTTCGGTTCCTTTGGAGCAATTCCAGGAAAAGTGAATAGCGGTTTTCCACCCGGAATTGCGTGAGTTTCAGCGATCTAGAGCTTGGCCTGGCAATATTGTGCCGTGTGGGCGGTGCAGTCGGTCAGCGAGCCGAGATAAGTGTTTTGGCGGCGGCGCTGCGTATCGGCACTGACCGCGGCAGCGAGCGTCATCGCGAAGACAACCATCAGCAGACTGATGATGGTGAGGCGCCGAGCGAGAATATCCATGGTTCTGTCCGTTGGCTGGAGGCACGTTGAAAGCGATAATGGCCTTTTCGCACAACCAAACTGAATTTATGCTGAGATGTCCGTTCATCTCCGGTTCATCTTCGCAAGCCGCCGTACTGCATGTCTCCTCAGATCCTAGTGAATTTAGCGGAGACATGCAGCACTTCAGACATGCCACAGCGACCGTTGCGCGTCTGAAAAGGCGCACGGAGCTGTAGTCTTGCCGGCGGCAGCAGGCATGCCTACCTCTCTACTCTTGCAACCTCAGGAGAAACAGGATGACTGCTCCGATCGAGCTTTATTACTGGCCGACCCCAAACGGCTGGAAGATCACGATCATGCTGGAGGAACTCGGCGTTCCTTACGTGGTCAAATACATCAATATCGGACGAGGCGAACAGTTCGCTCCGGATTTCCTGAAGATCGCACCCAACAATCGAATGCCGGCGATCATCGACCCCGATGGTCCGGGCGGCCAGCCGATATCGGTGTTCGAGTCGGGGGCGATCCTGCAATATCTCGGGCGCAAATACGGCAAGTTTTATCCTGCCGACGAGCGGGCCCGCGTCGAAGTCGATCAATGGCTCTTCTGGCAGATGGGCGGCCTCGGCCCCATGGCGGGACAGGCCCATCATTTCCGCCAATATGCTCCGGAGAAGATCGAATACGCGATCAACCGCTATACCAACGAGGCGAACCGTCTGTATGGCGTGATGAACAAGCGTCTTGCCGATAGGCCGTTCCTCGCCGGCGACTATTCCATCGCGGACATGGCCTGCATCGGCTGGGTGATCCCGCACGAGAACCAAGGACAGGACTTGAATGATTTCCCGAATCTGAAGCGCTGGTTCGAGGCGGTGCTTGCGCGACCGGCTGTCCAGAAGGCGATCGAAGTGGGCAAGGAGGAGCGCGCCCGCCAGCAGAGCCTGGCCGAGGATCAGGAAGCGCAGAAGATCTTGTTTGGGCAGCGCGCCCGTTGAAATGAAGAGGGGAACCGCGATGAGCGGTGCCCCTCATGATCTCGACGCGTTACAGACGCGTCCAGGTCTGCGATTTGCAAAGCACCTTCAGCACACAGCCTTTCATCTTCAGCGAATTGCCGTTGACTGCACCCGAGCCGCTATAGGTCTTGTCGTTTTCCGGATCGGTGAGTTCGCCGCTATAGCTGCCGTCGGTTCCGGTGAGATTGCCGATGCGCTTGCCCGCGTGCTTTCCGGTTTTCAAGGTAACGCAATATGCGCCGCCGCACGGTGCGATTTCGGCCGTGGCGCCGCTTGCAGTCTTCCAGTTGCCGACGATCGGTTCTGCGGCAATGGCCGAGCAGGCGGTGCCGAAGGCAACGGCCGCTGCGATGAGCAATGTGCGAATCATTCAATTCCTCCGATAAGAAAAGCGGCCGGTATTGTGGCGTGTACCGGCTCACCCTGAACGCCTTATAACGAGCGGTCTCCCACCGCCGGGCGAAACCGTAGCTTACGCGTACGTAAAGGTAAATATCCGCAACGTCGCTGGAATTACGTTTGTCGCGTGCCGGAGAGCCGCGGAAAATTGGCGAAGGTCGCTGGTTCGGCCGGTTGATGCTGTTTGTGTGGTTAGCGTTTGGTTGAAATCCGCAGTTGAATATTTCGTAAATTTTGAGGCAAATCCACGCTGTTCCAGGCGATCCGATGCTTAATGAAAACTCAAATTTACCAACCGTTTGAACTTTGTTTGCGTCAAATTAAGCATGCATTTTAAGCGAGCATTGAAGGCCGTACGGCATACTTCAATCCATAAGACGAGCGGAGAAAACAACCCGCCGAACCGCCGAAAGCGACACTGCAAAAGACGGTGCGTTTTTCGGAAGGCCCGCAAAGAGGCGCGACTGAACAGGGACAAAAACAAATGCTGATCTGGAGCAAGGTCCGCCCCAAGGGGCGGGCCGCTTCAGCCGGATCAGGCAAGACATCAATCAGGCAAGACAGGGACAAGACAATGGCACGCTTTGAAATGCAGCTCGCTTCAGATGCCGCAATGGGTGGTGAAAACCAAGCGGACGTATTTTGTGAAATGGGCCTAGCCTACGCGACGGGCCGTGGACGGCCGGTCGATCTGGTTGCCGCCCACAAGTGGCTGAACATTGCCGCCATCAAGGGCTCGGACCGCGCCGCGGACCTGCGCGCCGACCTGGCGGCAACGATGAGCAAAACCGATCTAGCCCACGCATTGCGCGCGGCACGCGAATGGATGACGGTACATTGATGAACGCGCAGGCCGTGCTTTTTTCCTGACCGCGCAGAGACTTTGCGGGGACACCCGCTGGCCTCCTTGCTCGATCAGTTGAGCGCTAGCTGCTCGCTGCCAGGCTCCCGAGAACGTCGGGCAGGGCAGCCTCGAGCAGGTTCATTTCAGCCTCGGGTCCGGTGCTGACCCGGATGCAGCGATTGAGCGGGGCAACACCCGGCATGCGGATGAAAACACCGTGATCGCTCATCAGGCGGTCGACGATCGCTCGCGCGTGGGTCGCGTCGCGTCCGCAATCGATGGCCACGAAATTGGTGGCCGACGGCAATGGTTTGAGCCCGTTGTCGCGCGCTATCGCAGAGATTCGATCGCGTGACTCCGTTATCCTCGCAATGACTTGTCTGAGGTAGTGCTGGTCGGCGAGAGCAGCAATCGCTGCGGCCACGCCGACACGATTCATTCCGAAATGATTGCGGATCTTGTCGAACGCCGCGGCCGTGCCGGGTGTCGCAAGCGCGTAGCCGACGCGCGATCCGGCAAGGCCATAGGCCTTGGAAAAGGTGCGCGTGCGTACGACGTTCGGCTTGTCGCTCAAGCTGTCGATCGTGGGTATCGATTCCGGCGGCGCCGTCTCGCTATAGGCTTCGTCGAGGATGAGCAGCGTCGTTTCCGGCAAGGCATGTGCAAATTCGACGATTCGATCGGCCGGCCACCAGCTCCCCATCGGGTTGTCCGGGTTGGCGAAGTAGACGAGCGGTGCGTTCTCGCGCTTGACGGCGGCGAGCAAGCCATCGAGATCCTCCCTATCGTCGACATAAGGAACTGTGACCAGGCGCCCGCCGTGCCCGGCGACATGATAGTTGAATGTAGGATAGGCTCCGAACGACGTCACGACCGGCATGCCGGGCTCGATGATAAGGCGGACGATCTGGCCGAGCAGCCCGTCTATGCCTTCGCCGATGGCAATGTTGGCGGGAGAGATTCCCAGATGCCCGGCGAGGGCCTGCTTCAAGTCGTAGTTTTCGGGGTCGGCATATTTCCACGTCTCGCCGGCCGCTTGCTGCATGGCGAGCAGCACCGAATTTGCCGGACCGAATCCGCTTTCATTGGCGCCGATGCGTGCCGCGACCTTACGGCCGCGCTGACGCTCAATCGCTTCAGGCCCAACGAAGGGGATGGTTGCTGGCAAAGACTGGATAAGCGGCGTGAAGCGTGAGAATGCGGACATGCGAGAAACTGAACCCCGTTCGAACAAAACGCCGCGGAACTTATCGCATATGTGCGGGAACCGGAATCGATTTTGCGGAAAAGATCGACCTGCCTGCACCTTAGGCACGGCGTTACTCGACGAAGCCCCAGTTGACGGATGCAGGACGACGCGAAACCGACGCCAGACCGGATTGAGTCTTCCTGTTCTGACCGGTGAAAAACTCGCCGCGCACGATTTCGTGCAGGAATGCCTCGTCGATCGCCTTGATGAATTGCACGCCGATGCGCTCTCCCTTGCGGTAGACTTCGGCGCATCCGATGCGAAATTTCGTCCCGACGATATGGAGATAATAGTGCTGCGATAGCCCAATCGTCGTGCTCACGGAAAAGCTCGCTCCGCCGCGCGAGATGTCGATCATTTTGCAGGCGCGTATGGAGACGCCGCCGAGCGCCGGCCGCACCGACATCAGCGTGCCGGCCTGGCCGATCGAAAAGCGCTCGTATCGACGCTCGTAGAGCAGCGAGGGCGCGAGCGAATACATGGTCGACTGCAGCATGCGTCATACTCCGGAAGCCCCGCATGAAGCGGCGATTGCGTTTCCACGAAGCCCGGACAAGTCATTTGCCGGTGCCTCCCACTGCCTGCAAAAGGCAGGAGGGCTTCTCAACAGTCTCCAGCGGGAAACTTGCAATCCCTTGAAGGCAATCGATAAGAATCTAATGAGCTTGCTTAATTGAGTGACGCCGCAAGTTCCCGACGGGAACGTCGCGTGGCGCTTAGAGGCCGCCGCTGGAAAATTGCAACCGGATCAGCCGGCGCAGAAAGTCTTGGGCAAGTAGCATATTGAAGCGCACGCCAAGCTCCGTGCCGCTACGATGGACCTCGGCGCAGCCGATCTCCTCTTTGAAGCCGTCGATTTCCAGGAAGAAGTGCTTCGGCAGCATGATTGCGGCATTGAAGTCGAGCATCGCGCCACCAATCGAGATATGCCGAAGCAGGCATTGATATTTGGTCTTCGCCTTCAGTTGCTTACCGATCACGAGGATGCGGCATGGACGCTCGATGAAATAATGCTGGTACACGGCCGCGGCTTGGCCGGGCTTTGCCAGCGCGACATGCATGATCATCGACATCGCAGCCTCCGAAAATGCCGATTCTTCTATCCACCACGCGGTTGCGGTCGGCTTCCGCCGGAATGACCGCTCGACGGCGTGGCGGCTATTTTCCGCGGACGGCCTTGCTTCGGCCTTGCGAAGGCGGCGCCCTTTGCGAGAGCTTCGGATTTCGCGGGGCCGGACGTTGTCTCGCCGGCAAGAGCAATGTTTCCCCAGGGGCTACGACCCGCGAGAGCCGGCGCCCGGATATTCCAAACACGGGTGCACGCGCCAATATATAAGATCGGTCGTTGCCTCGAAGGTGTTGGGCTTATTCCCGAGACGCAGCCCGACGACGCTGCCCACGACGAGCCGGTGTTCATGCGTCCTGACAAAGCGTCGACCAATGCGCCGCCAAGGATGAAAATCGTGTGATTTCCTGAAATCTGACAAAAAAATCTTGCATTGATGACGCGGTGACACTAGTCAGGCGCTAACGGAGAGGTGGCCGAGTGGTCGAAGGCGCTCCCCTGCTAAGGGAGTATACCGGAAACGGTATCGAGGGTTCGAATCCCTTCTTCTCCGCCATCGACTCTTCCTACAGCTTCTTATCCACACCCACACGGCCTTGATTTGCCGCGTTTTTTGCTGCTTCTAGTTTCCTATCGGTTCCCATCGATCTCGACTGCTACCCGCGCATTTGTGGGTATCTTTGTGGGTACTGGATTCGGAAAATGTGGGTATCAGGGCGCATGAGTGCTTTAACGGACAAGCAGATCAAGAACGCAAAAAAAGAGGAAAAGGACTACAAACTCGCCGACGGCGGCGGACTTAACCTTTTCGTTCTCCGCACCGGCACAAAATCATGGCGTCTGCGGTACCGCTTCGACGGGAAGGAAAAGACGCTCGTCATCGGAAATTATCCCGACGTATCGCTCGCCGACGCGCGGGCTGAGAGGGAGAGCGCCAAGGATACGCTCAAAGCCGGGCGGGACCCCAGCGTCGTTAAGAAGGTCGAAAAGCTCATTGGCAAGAAGCAGACGGCCGACACCTTTGAGGTTATCGCCCGAGAGTGGCACGAGCTGCAAAAGCCGCACTGGGTCCCAAGGCACGCGGAAGACGTTCTGGACTCGCTGGTGAAGGATGTGTTTCCGATCATCGGCAAGATGCCGATCCGCGACATCGATGCACCGACCGTGCTGGCGGTTCTTCGGTTGGTGGAGAAGCGGGACGCAAAGGAAACGGCCCGGCGAATCCGGCAGCGGCTCTCATCTGTCTTCGTGTATGCGATCGTATCGGGCAGGGCGACACAAGATCCAGCCGCCGTCGTTCGTGAGGCGTTGGCGCCCATGAAGAAGGGTCGGCAGCCCGCCATTACCGACATGGAAGGCGCGTGAGATGCTGCTGGCGGCGTGGAAGACGCCATCGCATCCCGTGACGAAACTCGGCCTGCGGCTACTGGTGCTGACCGCAGTGCGCCCGGGCACGCTGATTACGACGCCTTGGACAGAGTGGAACGGCCTCGATGAGGACGATCCGGTTTGGCAGATACCTGCCGCCCGCATGAAGCTCAAGCTGCAGCACAAGGACGATGAGGAACGCGATCATCTCGTTCCGATGTCTAGCCAGGCGATGGAAACCGTTGCGGTTCTGCGCTCGATCACAGGCAGGTGCCCGTTCGCCCTGCCGAACGGACGGCACGCGCATAAGGCGATGTCCGAAAACGCACTGGGGTACCTCTTGAACCGGGCCGGCTACCATCACAAGCACGTGCCGCATGGCTTCCGCTCGACGTTCTCGACGATCATGAATGAACGATATCCGGCTGATCGCCAGATTATCGACCTGATGCTCGCTCACACGCCGAAAGACAAGGTCGAGGGCGCGTATAACCGGGCGGAGCACTTGCATCGCCGCAAGGAACTCGCGCAGCTATGGGCCGACCTGATCCTCAAGGATATGCCTGCGGCCGAGGAGTTGCTTCACGGACCGAGGAAAAACCTAAAGGAGGTAGAGGCTGTAACTTTAGAGCCAAGAGCCAGACGGCGAGGATAACTGTCGCCGCGATGACGACTCCCACTTGCGGCCGAGCCGCTTCCTGCAGTTGTCGCACCCTAAATCTGATCATGGCGGTCTGCCGCGAGCTCGTTTTGCGAATTCTCAGCGCCGCCTGCGTCCCTCAAGGCACCGTTGGGCCGGCGCATCGGTCGGCCACCGAGCGTCTCGAATGGGTGGGGAGCGTAATTAGGCGCCTAAAGCGCTAAATGGCGGCGTTTGCAGACAAGAGCCGTCATTGCGCACTGCCGGTTCACGGTGTTCCCGGCAACAGATGAGGTCAGGCTACATGCTGAAACTGGACTGCACCGTTGTGCAAAAAGGAGCGATGCCCTCAACGGCGACGATGCCGTGGCCGGCGCGGAGCTCGGGCAAGAAACTTGCCGCTGTGTCGCAGGCGCGGCGACAGCTGGCGCAAGGGGCGGGCAGGTTCGCTGGTTCGCGGCGAATTTTTGAAATTATCTGCTAAACCGACGCTCTATTTGGCAAAGCCAACTCCTGCATCGCCCTATTCTGAGTGACGCCCGACCCAGCTCAGAGGCACATCGCTGGCTCAACCGCCAAGGCAGCATCGTCATTCAAAACATCCGGCGCGCCGCGCCGGAAAATATTTAATCGCCCTTTCGATCCGGCAACCCGCGAACCAAATAAGGACCATGACATGTCACTGTTGATTACTATCGACACGAATCCGGACTTCACCCCAAAGGACGCGGTTCCCGCACCGGAACGGCTCATTTCGGGGAATCCATTCTTCAAGACCTGGGCACAGGATGCCTCGAAGGGAGAGAAGGTGCTGACCGGCGTCTGGGAGGCGACGCCTGGCGAGCATCATTCGATCAAGGGGACCACCTACGAATTCTGCCACATCATTTCAGGCCTCGTGGAAATCGAGGAGAAGGGCGGCGAGACGAAGACCTATCGCGCTGGTGACAGCTTCGTCATGAAGCCGGGGTTCGTCGGTGTTTGGCGTACGATCGAGACTGTACGCAAGATCTACGTTTGTGTTTACGAGTGACAGCAAAACTCAGGTGCGCCCGACTATAGGCGCACCTGAGCCTTCCGGATGAGGCGACTTCAGAAACCTTGACGCGGTTCGGCGCGCAGTGAGTGCCCGAAAGACGGCGCTCCCGGTGCTGTCATGCCGGCCGTGTAACCGCCGTGGCTCGCGAGCATCTCCTGCTTATGCGCGCGAGGGGGCCAATATCAGGCGCGATGTGCGCCAGGCATCCGGACCGGGCACACCTATTTTGAACATTCACTCGTTCGAGAAGCCGACGATGCCCTTGATCTCGGTAAACTCGTGCAGTCCGAACTTCCCGTATTCCCGACCGTTGCCGGATTGCTTGTAGCCGCCGAAAGGGGCGGCGCTGTCCCAGGCGGAGCTGTTAAGGCGAACGGTGCCGGTGCGCAGCCTGCCTGCGAGCGCCCGCGCTTCCTTCGGATCGCCCTGAATGTAGGCTGCCAGGCCGTAGGGCGTATCGTTGGCGATCGCGATTGCTTCCTCTTCGCTGTCATAACCGATGATCGACAGCACCGGGCCGAAGATTTCCTCCCGCGCAATCGTCATCTGATTGGTGACGCGGGCAAACACCGTCGGGCGCACGTAATAGCCCGCATTGAGATGCGAAGGGCGGCCAGGGCCACCGGCGACGAGCTCCGCTCCTTCCGCGATGCCGCGTTCGATCAACGCCTGGATCTTGTCGAACTGGGCGGCGCTTGCGACTGGTCCGAGGTCGGTGCGCGGATCCGAGGGGGGACCGACAACGAGCGCAGCCGCTTCCCTCGCGGCGATTGAGCTTGCTTCCTCCATTCGCTCCGCAGGCACCAGCAGCCGCGTTGGCGCAGTGCAGGTTTGGCCGGAATTGCCGAAGCATCGGCGCACGCCGGCGCCGACCGCGGCTGAGAAGTCGGCGCTCCGCAGGATGATGTTTGGCGACTTGCCGCCGAGTTCCTGATGCACCCGCGTGACGGTCGGGGCCGCTGCCTGCGCCACGGCGACGCCGGCGCGCGTCGAGCCGGTAAAGGACACCATGTCGACGTCCGGATGGCTGGCGAGCATCGCACCGACCGTCGGCCCGTCGCCCTGGACGAGGTTGAAGGCACCCTTCGGTACGCCGGCCTCATCCATGATTTCGGCGAAGAGGATGGCGCTGAACGGGGCGATCTCCGAGGGTTTCAGCACCATGGTGCATCCCGCGGCGAGCGCCGGAGCCACCTTGCAGGCGATCTGGTTGAGCGGCCAGTTCCACGGCGTGATCATTCCGACGACGCCGACCGGCTCGTGCACGATGCGGGTCGAGCCCTGCATATACTCGAAGGCGAAGGTATCGAAGGCCTTGATCGTCTGCTCGAAATGAGCGGCGCCGAGGCCGGCCTGTTCGGCCCGGGCCATGGCAAGCGGCGCGCCCATTTCCCGCGAGATGATGTCGCCGAGCTCGTCATTGCGGCGCTTCAGGATCGTTACAATGCGTTTCAGCAGTTCGACGCGCTCTTGCTTGGACGTCTGCGAGAAGGAGGCAAAGGCCCGCCGCGCGGCCGCGACCGCCTTGTCCGCGTCGGCGGCACTGCCGAGTGCGATCGTACCCATCGGCTGCTCCGTCGAGGGATCGATTACCTCAAGTGTTTTCGACACGGACGGCTCGACCCACTCACCGTCGATATAGAACTTGTCGGCATGTTTCATTGGTCGCTCCCATGTATGACGTCCTGCGCCCCATCTGCGGCCCGTTCCACGAATCCGGCGACAGCGACGATGGCTGCCTCCGTGTGCGGCAAAGCGGCGAGCTCGCCGAGCGTCACAGGTTTAATGGGTGGGCGTAGCCGATAGTAACCGACCTCTCCGGGCGCAACGCCACGGCATTGCGCCAGCAGTTCAACCGCGGTCAGACCGCACAGCCGGCCCTGACATGGTCCCATTCCGCATCGTGTGAACGCCTTCATTTGGTTGGGGCCCGGCACGCCGAGCGCAGCAACTTCACGCAGCTTGCCGGCTGCAATTTCTTCGCAGCGGCAGACGATGGTGCCGCCGTCCTCGGGCACGCGAAACCTTTTGCCGGGACGGAACCGATGCTCGATGAAAGTCCTGCCCCTGAGGGCTCGCGCGAGCTTTCGCGCGAGTTGGTTCCGGCGCTGTTGGTAGGCACCCTGGCCAATGCGATTTAGGTCGAGCGCCGCAGACAGGGCCGCGAGTTCTCCTTGGTGAGCCGAAGCAACCGCCCCGACAATTCCCGCCGCATCACCAGCGATTGAAACCCCCGGGACCGAACTCGCGCCGCGAACGTCGACGGCCGGGCGGAAGGCTGCCAGCCGCTCGTCCCAGACGTAGTCGCACCCGGCTGCCAGCGTGAGATTGAGGTTCGGCGCGACCCCCTGGTGCAGAAGGAGCAGGTCGCCTTCAATGTGCAGGGACTTGTTGCCGCGATGGACCCGCAAGGCGCTGAATTGTGCGGAACCGACCGCCTCGAGCGCGGTCACGCCGCGGATGACACGGGTTCGACGGTGAACGTCCATGAGGAGCTTCAGGCCCTTGAGTGCATAGGCCGACATGGCAAAGCTAAGCACGTGAGGCAGGGCCAAGCGCCAGTTCTCGACCGGCGTGGTATCGACGACCGCTATCACGGACACGCCTGCCCGCAGAAGTTGGCTTGCCAGCAAATACAGCAGCGGCCCGGTCCCGGCGAGGATGGTCCGTCCCGCGGGCGCCAGGCCTGACGACTTCATCAGGATCTGCGCCGCTCCCGCCGCCATGACGCCGGGCATGGTCCACCCCGGGAATGGGAACGGACGCTCGAGCGCGCCGGTCGCGAGAATCACTCGATGGGCGGCGATCGGCCGAGCAATGCCGCCGAGCGAGATCCCGACCTCGAGCGCATGCGCGCCGTCACCAGTTTCCTCGTCAGCGGGCCCGACGTTCCACACCGTCGCCCGGCGGGCATAGCTCAAGTCTGCGCCCCGGAACCGCTCGATGAGCATCCGACCGGCAGCGTAGTCCGGCCCCATGCGCGCGAGATCGGCGTCCGAAGCACGGTCGACCGACCGATAGATCTGGCCGCCGGGCGCTTCGTTTTCGTCGACCAGCAATACGGCGAGGCCGTGGGTCGACGCTTCGATCGCTGCCGAAAGACCGGCGGGCCCGGCGCCAACGACGACGAGGTCATAGGCAGGAGCGAGATCGGCGGCAGACTGAATGTTTTGAATCATTCTTCCTGCCCCGGTATGGCCGCGCCATCCTGTGTTTCGACCCGCATGCCCTCCACCACGGTGGTCAGGCAAGCCTGCCGGTTCGGCCGGCCATCGACCTTGACCAGGCATTCGAAGCACACACCCATCATGCAGTAAGGACCGCGGGCGGCGCCGGACACCGGGGTGCGCCGCGTGCTGCAATGTCCCGCGGCCAACAGTGCAGCGGCAACGCTATCCCCTTGGCGGGCCATGGTCGGCACGCCGTTGAATGTGAATGAGACCGAGCTCTCTTTTCTGTCAGACAGCCGCCGGAACATGGAACCTCCGGGAATGAAATACGGAAAGATCCTGAGAAAGCGCCCCGGCCGAAATTTGCCGCGGCAGGACCAGCGCATGGTTCGCCGCCAGCGTCACGCCGGAATGGCAGGCGAATGCAAACGCACCTGGAAACCTCTCCGACTGCTCGTAAATGGGGTAGCCGTCGGGCGTCACTACACGGAACGCGGCCCAGATCCGCACCGCCTTGGCGTCCCTGAGCAATGGGAAGGTGCGTAGGGCGCGTTCGGCCAGAACTGCGGTGATAGGTCCTCGCGGTCGCTGATGATCGATCGTCGCCTCCTTGCTCTCGCCGATCAGTACAGAGCCCTCGTCTGTCTGCCGCAGAAAGCCGGTGGCATGGCTGAGGAAGTGCTTCAGCCGCTCGGTGACGATGATCTGGCCGCGGCTGGGCGAGAGCGGAACGCTCAGCCCAACCATCGGGGCGAGAGCAGTATTGCCGATGCCGGCCGCAAGCACGACCTTGCCGGCACCGAGCCTCCATCCGTCCCCAGCCAGTTCGAAGGCGCCGCCGCGATGGCGGAGCGCGGTCGTCTTCCGATGCGGAAAATAGTGAACGCCACGCTGCTGCAGCGCCTTGTGAAATCCAGCGAACAGCCGCAGCGGGTTTGCGTGTCCATCGAGCGGGCTGAAAATCGCGCCTGCCACCGTCTCCCCGACGAGAGGCAAGCGGCGGCGCGTCTCCGCCTGGTCGAGTATCTCATATTCGAGCGGCGGCGTTCCTTCCGCGTCCATTCCTGGTTGGCCGGCGAGCTTCGTCATCGATGCGATCCCGCGTTTCAGTTCCGTTGGCGTGAGCCGAATTGAGAAGCCGCCCGACTGGACAAAGCCGGTATCGATACCGGTTTCGGCCTTGAGTTCGGCTGCCAGCCGGTGCCAGTTCGCCGTCGAGGTTCGCGACCACCGCGAATAGGCGGCGTTGCCGAGGCCCTTGCTTGAGCTCCACACGAGACCGAAATTCGCCCGGGCGGCCCTGTTTGCCACGTCGCCCTCGTCGACGATTGCAACCCTTTGCCCGCACTTCGCCAGACCCCAGGCTATCGATACGCCTACCAGCCCGCCGCCGATGACGATTACGTCGTAATCCATTCCGCTAGCTTCCCTCGGCGCGTATCCCCACGGCCTTCTCCGGATCTGGCCTCAGATGGCGCCGACTTTGACTTTCGAACCATCAAGGAGGCGCGACAGGCGGAAGGGGGTGGGGTCAACACAGGGTGTATCATTGGCAACCAAGTCGGCCGCCAGGCGTCCGATACCCGGGCCAAGGCCGAAGCCGTGGCCGGAGCAGCCCGCGGCCAGGTAGAGGCCCTTCACACCATCGGCCGGCGAGATGACCGGCACCGCGTCCGGCGTGAAATCCACGTACGCCCCCCAGCTGTCGGCGACTTCGACGCCTGCCAGCGCAGGGAACTGCTCGGTGACCCGTTTCAAAATAGCCGCGATCGTGCGACGGCTCGGCGGCGGGTCAAGAACGCGCATCCGCTCGAAGGCCGACGGTTTACTCTTGTTCAAGCTACCGAATGCCTCCGGACCATGGAGGAAGGATTTGCCGATGCCGAACTGCACCGCTTTCAGGCGCTTCATGAACATCGGCATGAACCAGGGGGCGTAGCGAATGCCTTGTGGGGTGATATCGAGCATCGCCCTGCCGCTGATCGCAAGCGTGTAGCTGCCATCCAACCGGCGGGTCAGCGCACACTCCGGCGTATAGATCGCTTCGCCCAGATCCGCTGTTGGCCGCGTACGAAGTGCTGTCTGGCGCACGCTCGCCTGCGGAAACAGAACTCCGTGCTGGCGACAAAACATGGACGTCCAGGCACCGCCTGCGCAAAGAACGGCTTGTGTCCGGATGGTCCCCTTTTCGGTGATCACCCCCGCTACCGCTCCATTGACCAGATCGAGGCCTCGGGCAGCGCACTCCTGGTGGATCGTCGCCCCGAATTTGCGAGCGCCGTTCGCGATCGTCGGCGCGGCGATGGCGGGTTCGCCCTTGCCGTCATCGATCGAATGCACTCCGCCCAGCCATCGGCGACCGTTCGCCGGAATTGCAGCAGCCGCTTCTCCGGCACTCAGCATCCTGGTATTGACGTTGAACTGGCGGGCCGTATCACGCCATGCTTCCCATTCCGCCAGTTGCCGGGGATTGTCCGTAGCGTAAAGCAAACCGCATCGGCGGAAGCCGACGTCCTCTCCGATTTTGGACTCAAACTCATCCCATAGCCGCAGCGCCACACCCGAAAGCGGCAGTTCGCGCTCATCTCGGTTCTGTTGGCGGCACCAACCCCAATTGCGGCTCGACTGCTCGCAGCCGACATGGCCTTTTTCGACCAGAGCGACCGACAGCCCCCGTTCCGCGAGAAAGAAAGCTGCCGTTGCACCAATGATGCCGCCGCCGATGACGACGACATCCGCCTTGGCGGGAAGCTGTTGATCGTTCTGTATGCGTTTGACAATTGGAGACATAGAGGCTGACCTGAACTTATTTTGGCGGCCGATCTGTACCGCACTGTTTGCTGCCCCTCCGGCAGAAGCATCTGAGGCAATGACGGCAATCGCATCGACTTGGAACGACGGTGCGAGCCGGGCGGGAAGCGCCTAGGCCTTGCCGTCCGACGGGCGATAGATATCGATGACATCTTCGGCCGGAAGCAGCCGGTCGCAGATGAAATGCCCGATGGGCAGGGGCAGACTACCTGGATCAAAGATTGGTGTCATGGCGCGTCCTCGAAGTGAGCTCATGTGAAGCTACCGGAGGAAGGCGAGCAGCATGCATCGAATGAGAATGCGGGGACGGCGGAAAGTTCCGTGTTCGGCGGCACGACAGTCAAAACTTCGGCTGTTGAGCAGGTAAGTTACGGAGCATCGTCTGACGACAGTGGTTTTGAATCGACTTCCGGTCGTAGCACGCCGCGATCGGGTTCATATCACCCCTGCTGTTACAGGCTCAAATTGAAGAGCGTGCACAATCAAAAATAGAGATGTAAGCCATGACTACAGACATTCATGCGTCCCCTGCGCTTGCCATGATCCACACGGTCCACGGGATCATCCCCGCGTTCAACGAACTCGTTGGTCTCCATCTGCCCGGTTGGCGCACGTTCAACATGTTAGATGAGAGCCTGCTGGGGAACACGATTCGCGAAGGCGTGCTGTCACGTCAAACTATGCGGCGGCTTGCGACTCACATTTGGTCGGCGGTGGATGCGGGGGCTTCGGCGGTCCTCGTCACCTGTTCCTCGCTCGGTCCTGCAGTGGATGCGGCAGTGCCGCTCTGCCCCGTACCCCTCTTCCGTATAGATGATGGGATGGCGATTGAGGCGATCCAGCGCGGGAACCGAATTGGCGTCCTTGCAACTCTGGCAACAACAATGAACCCCACAACCCGCCTAATTGAACGCCATGCTCAAAGAATAGGTCATAACGTTTCCGTGACCGGTCGTCTTTGTGAAGGAGCCTTTGATAAATTGCGAAACGGGGACAGGGCGGCGCATGATGCGATGATACGTGAAGGCCTCGCTTCGCTCGTGGGCAGCGTCGACGTGGTTGTTCTTGCTCAAGCATCAATGGCAAATGCTCTAAATGAGATGAGCGAGGCATCGGTGCCAGTACTTACTAGCCCTGAACTTGGTGTGCTGCACATGTCCTCCGCACTAAACGCGCGCTCCCGCGTCCAGGAAAGTGCGCAAAGTTAGAGCAGCGGTTTGCCGGTTTTCAGCAGTTCCGAACAGGCCGTCGTGAACCTGCGCGATCTGATCGCAAAGCAGTGACCAAAGAAGGCTTCGCGCATCAGGCGGCGCGGCATCGGCGGAAAGAGACAGTTTGCTGCAAGCCGCCCCATCGGGTGGTGTGCGCGGGGAGAAGGGAAAGGAAGTGTTTTTAGGAGTGATCGCCGACGATTTTACCGGCGCAAGCGATATTGCAAACACAATTGCAAAGGGCGTGGCGCCTAACGGTGGACTGCGCACCGCGCAGTTTCTCGGCGTACCGAAAACCGCTGCAGCTGCCGACGTCGAGGCGGGTGTGGTTGCCCTGAAAAGCCGAACTGTTCCAGTCGAGGTGGCGATAGCGCAATCCATTGATGCCTTGAACTGGCTTCTGGCTCAAGGCTGCCGTCAGATCGTCTTCAAGTACTGCTCGACGTTCGATTCCACGCGTGAAGGCAACATTGGACCCGTGGGCGAAGCGCTTGCGGCCGCGCTCGATGTGAAAAGCGTTGTTGCATGCCCGGCTTTCCCAGGTGCTGGCCGCACTGTCTACATGGCGCACCTGTTCGTCCATGACCGGCTTCTGAGTGAATCCGGCATGCAGAACCATCCGCTTACACCCATGACGGACCCCGACATTCGCCGATGGCTGCGATACCAGACCCGATCGTCCGTTGGGCACGTCGCGCTGGATACGGTTCGCAAGGGTGCCGAAGAAGTCGCCGCTGCGCTTGCCGCGAAGGATGATACGTTGGTGATCGTCGATGCGACATCCGATCAGGATCTGATCACAATCGGGTCAGCGATTGCCGACCACAAGCTGGTAACAGGCGGGTCTGGCATAGCGATTGGTCTAGCTGAGAATTTCATTCGGCGCGGCCTCGCTTCAGGAAACTCTGGCAGGTTGATTGGAACAAACGGGCCGGAAGCCATCCTGGCGGGAAGCTGCTCTGGTGCGACCCGCGGCCAGATCGATGTCCATAAGCAAAACCACCCGACGCTAGCCATCGACGTCGACAAGGTGATGAGCGGCGAAACCACCTCCGACCACCTCGTAGAATTTATAACGCGCAATCACGGCCAAGCTCCGCTCGCCTACTCCTCCGGTACGCCTGAAAAAGTCAAGGCCCTGCAGGCGAAGTATGGTCGCGAAGAAGTCGCCGCCAAGCTCGACGCCCTCTTTGCCGACACAGCCATCAAGCTGGTTCGATCGGGTGTGAC
This sequence comes from Sinorhizobium sp. 7-81, assembly GCF_030124405.1. NCBI lineage: Bacteria > Pseudomonadati > Pseudomonadota > Alphaproteobacteria > Hyphomicrobiales > Rhizobiaceae > Sinorhizobium > Sinorhizobium sp. 7-81. The sequence goes on from NZ_JASKLT010000001.1 coordinate 1,078,335, forward strand.
ACGGTTGGTCGTTGCTGGCGGCGAAACGTCTGGCGCAATCGTATCGGCTCTGGATCTTGGCGCGCTGACGATCGGGCAGGAAATTGATCCAGGCGTGCCAGTCCTCCTTTCCCATGGCGACAAGCCGATCGCTCTTGCCCTGAAGTCCGGCAACTTCGGCTCTGCCGATTTCTTCGTCAAAGCGTTGGAAAGGTTGAAAGCAAGTTGAGTAGCTCTGAAAACAGAATCCGCGAGGATATCGTACGCTTGTCGCGGTCGCTCTATGAACGTGGGTTCTCGGTCGGTTCCGCAGGCAACATCAGCGCGGCCGTTGATGACGTCATCCTCATGACACCCACGAACTCCTGTCTTGGCTTTCTAGATCCCGCCAAGATCAGCAAAGTCACGCGTGATGGTCGGCACCTATCAGGAGACAGACCATCCAAGGAAATTTCTCTGCACAAGGCATTTTATGAAACGCGGCCACAGACCGGAGCGGTGGTTCACCTTCATTCAACCTATGCAACCGCGCTCTCCTGTTTCACCGACATCGATCCTGACGATTGCATCCCGCCGCTCACCCCATACGTGGTGATGTGCGTGGGCCAGGTCAAACTCTTGGAATACGTGCGGCCGGGAGATGAGAAGGCGGGAGATTTGATCCGGGCGCTCGGGGGGAAATATGCTGCGGTGCTTCTCGCAAATCACGGCCCGGTCGTCACCGGCAAAGATATTTCCTCGGCCGTCTATGCGGCGGAGGAACTGGAAGAGACCGCGAAACTGCTCCTCATGCTGCGTGGCCTGCCAACGCGCTTGTTGTCGGATGAAAACGTGGTTGAGCTCAAGTCCGTTTTCAGCGCGTATTAGCCCCTCCGCGTCCAGGCTCCATGCTTGCGTAGCTCGGGGAGGACATCAGGCCACGAAGTCGGCTGGCCTCTGGGCGAATATCTAAGTTAGATGCCAAGCTACAGAGAAACACCGTGGACATAAGGCACCTAAGGCAGCCGTTCGGCTGCCTTAGCCGGCGATGCCATCCGTAGAGGAGGGAAGAAGGTCGCGTAGACATTGTTGATGTCGGCGAACCGGGAAAGGTCCGTCAACAGCACGGTCGTCTTGACGGTCCTCTGGATTCCCGATCCCGCCGCTTCGGCGATAGCGGCGATGTTTTTCAAACACTGCCTTGCCTGCTCGACAGGATCGTTCGAGACGAACTCTCCGGTTGCCGGATCGATCGGCAGTTGCCCCGAGACGAAAAGCAAACTGCCCACTTTGATTGCCTGCGAGAAGGGGCCGATGGCGCCCGGTGCGTCAGATGTTGTTACCGCCTCAATCATTCATACCTCCAGTTCACTTTTGCTTCCAACAAGGGATCACCTGTAGCGGCTGATCGCGAGATCGGCCGCGTCGATTTCCGGCTTCCGCCCGCTGACCAGATCACTGATGAGCCGCGCCGAGCCGCAGCTCATCGTCCAACCCAGCGTCCCGTGGCCGGTGTTCAGGAAGAGGCCGGCGATTTTCGTTGGGCCGATCACTGGCGTCCCGTCGGGGGTCATGGGCCGCAGCCCCGACCAGAAGGAAGCCCTTTGCAGGTCCCCACCCGGGAACAGGTCCGTTACCGAATGATCGAGGGTGCGACGCCGAGCGTGGCCGAGGTCATTCGTGTAGCCTGAGATTTCCGCCATGCCGCCGACGCGGATACGGTCGCCCAGCCTGGTGATCGCGATCTTGTAGGTCTCGTCCATGACCGTCGATTCCGGTGCGCGCGACGGGTCGGTGATCGGGATCGTCAGCGAATAGCCCTTGACGGGATAGACAGGCAGCTTGATGCCGAGCGGCTTGAGGAGCAGGGGCGAGTAGCTGCCGAGGGCAACCACGACAGCGTCCGCGGTCATCGTTTCGCGGTGGGTCAGAACTCCGCGCACGCGGCCATTCTCGACACCCAGTCCCTTGATTTGCGTTCCATAGGCGAAGCGGACGCCAAGTGCTGCTGCCTTGGCGGCGAGCGCGTTGGTGAATTTGAAGCAGTCACCCGTCTCATCCTTCGGTGTCAGCAGCCCGCCGACGATTTTCTCGCGGACATGCTTCAAGGCGGGCTCGACCCGGATGCAGCCGTCACGGTCGAGCACCTTGTAAGGCACGCCGTCGGCGGCGAGCGCCTTGACGTCCTTGCGGGAGGCGTCGAGCTGCTGCTGCGTCCTGAAGAGCTGCAGAGTGCCTTGCATGCGCTCGTCATAGGCAATGCCGGTCTCCGCCCGCACTTCCGCCAGCGAGGTCCGGCTGTACGCCGCAAGACGCAGCATCCGGCCCTTGTTGATCGCGTAGCGTTCAGCGGTGCAGTTTCTGAGCATCTGCACCATCCAGGCGAGCATAGGGCGATCGAGCTTCGGGCGCAGGATCAGCGGCGCGTGTTCCATGAAGAGCCATTTCAGCGCCTTCGCCGGGATGCCCGGTGCGGCCCAGGGCGAGCAATAGCCGAAAGAGACTTCACCTGCATTGGCGAAGCTGGTTTCAAGAGCCGGGCCCTGTTGGCGGTCGACCACGATGACCTCGTGTCCGGCCTTGGCAAGCTGGTAGGCGCTGGTCACGCCGATCACGCCGGCGCCGAGAACGATGACTTTCATGGTTTCCTCGATGATGTCTTCTCAGCGATACCGACGTTCGTAGCGATGGCCGAGGCTGGTCAGGATTTCGTAGGAGATCGTGCCGGCGGCCTGGGCGACGTCCTCCAGCGTCTGGTGGGGGCCGACAACCTCGACAAGGCTACCGAGGGACAGCATGCCCTCGGGCAGGGTGGTGATATCCACCGTGGTGATATCCACCGTGATGCTGTCCATCGAGACACGGCCGACGATCGGCAGGCGAAAGCCATCGTAGAAAACGGCGCCGCGATCGCTGAGACTGCGGGGAAGACCGTCGGCATAGCCAGCGGGGATTGTAGCGAGCCTGGTCTCTGCGGAGGTCACGTGCGCACCGCCGTATCCAACACGGGTTCCAGCGGGAACCGTCCTTGTCTGGATGACGACGCGTCGAGCCGGACGACCGGCTCCATGGGATTGGGTCTGCCGGCAATGGGCGCGCCACCGTAGAGGGCGATACCGGGGCGCGTGAGGACGCCATGATAGTCGCCGCCAAGAAAGACGCCGCCCGAATTGGCAAAGCAGACATCGAGGTCTGCAAACTCGGCGGCGATAAGGCGCATCTCAGCGAGCTGATCGGCATTCTGCGTGTTGTCGACCTCGTCGGCGCAGGCGAGATGGCTCATGATGAAGCGGATTTCGATGTTCCCACAAGCCGCGAGTTCGGCTGCAAGCGCACTTCTTTCCTCCGGCGGGACGCCCAGACGAGACATGCCGGTGTCGAACTGCAGGACGGCCGGAAGTACGCATCCGAGCTTCTGCGCCGTCAGTGACCACCGTCGGAATTGCTCGAGAGAGTTGAGAACCGGAACAATGTGGGCCTTGGCGCAGCTGATCTCTGCTCCGGGCTGCAGCCCGTTGAGAACCAATATCTGCGTGTCGCTCGGCAACAGCGGTCTGAGTTTGATCGCCTCCAAGAGTTGCGCAACGAAGAAATGTCGGCAGCCCTGCGCATGGAGCGCCTTGGAGACCTGCTGAGCACCAAGGCCATAAGCGTCGGCCTTGACGACGGCGGCGGCCGTTGCAGGTGCGACTGTCGCCGAAAGCTTCTGGTAGTTCCTACGCAATGCGGCAAGGTCAATGGTCAGGTAGCCGGAAGCCCCAGCGCCAGCGTCTGCTTCCCGACTTTGAACATGCAAAGCATGACCGTCCATGCGCAACCCTCTCGTTGCATGGGAACATATTGAAGCATTCGTTGAATATCCCATCTAGTTCTGATCGATCATTTCATTGTATGACCTTCGAGCGAATAACCTGCGAACAAATGGAAGATTATGCATGGCCGCGATTGATGCGATCGACCGCAATATCCTGCGCCTGCTGCGGCTGAATGCCCGAATGAGCAATGCGCGCCTGGCGGAGGAAGTTGGCCTCTCACCCTCGGCTTGTCTGCGGCGCATAAGATTGCTCGAGGAAGCCGGCGTCATCCGCGGCTACACGGCCCTGGTGGACAGCGGGAGTTCCGAGGACACGATGGCGGTAATTATCAACATCACGCTCGAGCGGCAGACCGAGGAACACCTCGATCGTTTCGAAGCCGCCGTGCGAAAGCATCCGGAAATCCGCGAATGCTTTCTGATGACCGGCGGCTCGGACTATCTGCTTCGGGTGGAGGTGGCGGGCGCGAGTGAGTTCGAGAGAATCCATAAGGAAATTCTCTCGACGCTGCCGGGCGTCCTGAGAATCCATTCAAGCTTCTCCATTCGCAACGTGCTGGCCACTCGTTCGAAGGCGCGACGGTGACCGTTCCGACTTCGATCCCTCCTCTGGACGCGCATCGTTTCTACCGCCGCCTTGCACGACACGACGCCGCGGACCTCTTCAACGGCAGCCAATCTACACTGGGAGGAGGGGAAGGGAACATGCATGTGGACGGCTTTGCTGTGCTTGCGTTCAGGTCTCCATCCAACGATTGATATCTTAGACGCATATATGCGGGTTGGGCTGCGGCAGCTGGGCGATCTAAAGCTAATCTAGCTAACGCTTTTCTTGTAAAGTCAGAGCGTACGCGTTTGATTTCCCCCAGAAGGTGGCCTCCCCTCGGTACAAAATGCTGATCACATGGCTGGCCACAGCCCTGCGGCGCTGCCAAGTCCGATCGTCGCTACCGGCTGCTCGGTCGAGGGATGATGACCTCGAGTGCTCTTGATGTCGTGAGCTCGATCCATTCCCCGTTGATATAGAATTGTGGGCATTTTTCTCGCTTGGCCGAGCCAGTCATGGCTGCTGACAGACGAGATCGGCCACACGTTCGGATTTGTCCGCATAGGGGAGGAAAAGCATCCATGAGGCATTGCAGGCGAAGCCCCGACTCGATTGCACGACCAGGAATGGGTTTCCGCCGCATTCGTCTTCGATGTGCTCGAGGCTGGCTTTAAAAATCAGCGACTTTGCCCCAAGCAGATTTTTGAAAGCGCTCTGGATGGTAGGGACGGGGATCGGAGATCGGCTCATCACCCGTGACAATGTCCGCGATCAAGTGGCCGGCGCCCGGACCGATACCGAAGCCGTGCCCGCTGAAGCCGGCGGCTAGGATGAAACCCGGTACGGCGGCGATTTCGCCGATGCCCGGGACCCCGTCCGGCGTGCTGTCGATATAGCCCGCCCATGCGGCGGCGATGCTGGTGTTCTTCAGGGGAGGCAGGAGGTCGAGTGCGCGCGAATGGGTGAGACGAATGGTGGCCTTATCGACCGCGGGATCAAGGATGCGCATGCGCTCCATCGGCGTAGGGGCGTCCAGTCGCCAGCGGGCCAAGGTCTCATGGCCGGAGCGGAAGCCCTCAAGCCCGCCTAGCGCCAGGCTGCGCCAGCGTTTGACGAACATCGGCAGAAATTGCGGCGAGAACCTGAGTTGCTGCGGCGTCGGGTCGACGCGGCCGCGGCCGCTGATGGCGAGTGTATAGCCGCCGTCGGCGCGGCGCGTCACCGAAACAGCGGCTGTATGCAGCGCATCCGGAAGGCCGATGGCGCCCGGCGAGACGGCAAGGATCGACGAGCGGATAGCGGCCTGCGGAAAGCGGATACCTAGCTGGCGGCAGAAGGAGGAGGCCCAGGCGCCGCCGGCGAGGACGGCCGTTTTCGTGCGAATGGTGCCATGCTCGGTGACGACACCGGATAGGCGACCGCCTTCTGTCTCTATGCCGCGGGCGGCGCACGACTGGTGCACGGTGCCGCCAAGCTTCAGGATCGCACGCGCGACCGCGGGTGCCGCGCTTGCCGGATCGGCGGTGCCATCGGTCGGCGAAAAGACGCCGCCCTTCCATGGCTTACCGGTTGCGCGGCCGCGCTCGGTCGCCTGGGCGCTGTCGAGCATATGGGTGGTGACGCCGACGGTCCGGGCGAAATCGCGCCAGCGTGCCCAGCCGGCCAGTTCCTCTTCGCTATTGCTGAGGTAGAGCAGCCCGCAGCGGCGGAAACCGGTGTCCTCGCCGCTCTCGGCGGCGAAACGCTCCCAAAGATCGAGGCTCTTCGTCGCCATCGGCAATTCGCGGGCGTCCCGGTTCTGCTGGCGGCACCAACCCCAGTTGCGACTCGACTGTTCGGCGCCGATCCGTCCCTTCTCAACGAGGGCGACCTTCATTCCGCGGCGAGCAAGGTAATAGGCCGCAAATACGCCGACAATGCCGCCGCCGATCACCACGGCATCGGCGGCCTCGGGCAGTTCCGGCGATGTATCGACAAGTTTCAGCGGTGCGGGCATGGGTCGGTCTCCGTTATGAGTGCAGTCTACAGATTCTATTGCCTCGTCGCTGCCGGAGACCGGCGACCCGGCAGCAGAAGATTCTGTCTTGCTGGAGGATCACAGTCCTTCCTGCTTAGGGCGAACAAGCGAAACGGAATCGACACGTGACGGCAATGTGTTAGGGTCATCATCGGGAAGATCGCGGCATAATCTGCTGCGGCTCGGACCTCACAACCGCGGGGAGGCGCGTGCGATGAAACTCGACCGGATCGACATCAAGATTCTGTACGAACTGCAGAAGAATGGCCGCATCACCAATGTGGAACTCGCCGAGCTGGTCAACCTGTCGCCGAGCCCCTGCCTGATGCGGGTGAAGAAATTGCAGTCGGAGGGGTATATTGAGGGTTATTCGGCACAGATCAACGTCGGCAAGTTGGGGCAGACACTGACGGTCTTCACCGAGATCACGCTGAAGAACCACCGGCAGATCGACTTCGCCCGCTTCCTTGCGGCGATCGAGAAGGTCGACCACGTGATCGAATGCCATCTGGTGTCCGGCGGCTACGACTATCTGCTGAAATTCGTCACCGCCGGGATCGGCGAATACCAGACGATCATGGAGCGTCTCACCGACATGGACGTCGGCATCGACAAATATTTCAGCTTCGTCGTGCTGAAATCGCCGATTGTCAAGGCGCACATGCCGCTGACCAGCCTGTTTCGGCTGTAGGATCTTCGGATCGGTTTGCACCGGCTTGCGCAGCCGGCGCTCGCGATTTTGCCCGCTTCTCCGGAGCCCAGGCGACAAAGCACGATGTCGTCATGCGTCGTCTTCGGTCCGCTTTCGGTTCAGAGGGATGGCCAGCAGCTTGGGATGAGTCGGCACGTCTCGCGGAGCGTGCCCGCGCCTTAGCGCCGGCAATAGGCCCGGACCAGCTCCGGATCCTGCTCGAGCCCATCGAGCCAAGCGGGATCGAGTTTTGGCACCGACGAAAAGAGCAGTTGCGAATAGGGGTGCTGAGGTGTCTTGACATTGGCCGGCGTGATTTCCTCTACCTTTCTGCCGCCATACATCACGACGATCTCGTCGCAGATCGCCTCCACCACGGAGAGGTCATGGCTGATGAAGATGTAGGAAAGACCGAGCTCGCGCTGCAATTCCTTGAGCAGGTCGATGACGGCGGCGGCGACCACCGTATCGAGCGCCGAGGTGATTTCGTCGCAAAGGATCAGCTTCGGCTCGGCGGCGAGCGCGCGGGCGAAGTTGACTCGCTGCTTCTGCCCGCCCGAAAGCTCCGCCGGCCTGCGATGACGCAGGTTGCGCGGCAGGCGCACCATGTCGAGCAGCTCGTCGATGCGAGCGCTACGCGCCTTCGCATTCATCCCGTGATAGAAAGCAAGCGGCCGGGCCAAGATGTCCTCGACGGATTTCGCGGGGTTGAGCGCCGTATCGGCATATTGGAAGACGATCTGCATCTCGCGCAGCTGTTCGCGCGAGCGTTCGCGGGCGCTCGGACCGAGCTCCTTGCCGTCGAAGACGACCTTGCCTACAGCGGCCGGCAGGATGCCGGCAATGGCACGGGCGAGCGTGGACTTGCCACAACCGGATTCGCCGATGATGCCGAGGTTACGGCCCTTCTCGACCTTGAGGGTGACATGCTCGACCGCGCGCACGAGCGGCAGGCCGTCCGCCTGACGCGGGCCGTAGCCGGCGACGAGGTCTTCGATCGTCAGAAGTGGTGCCGGGACGGTATCGGCCGCGTCCGCGGCGCCGCGTGGTTTTGGCTCGAAGGCGGCAAGCAACTCGCGCGTATAGGGGTGCTTGGCGCCGTTGAGGATCTCTTGCGTCGTACCGGTCTCCTGCATTTCGCCGCCCCTCAGGACGACAATGCGATCGGCGATCTGGGCGACGACCGCGAGGTCGTGCGAGACGTAGACGCCGGCAATGCCGCCGGCCTTCATGACCGACTTAAAGGCGCGCAGCACCTCGATCTGAGTCGTCACGTCGAGCGCTGTCGTAGGCTCGTCGAAGATCACCAGCTTCGGGTCGCCGATCAGCGCCATGGCGGCGGAGAGGCGCTGCAACTGCCCGCCGGAGACCTGATGCGGATAGCGGCTGCCGATCGTCTCCGGTTCGGGCAGCGACAGCGCGCGGAAGAGATCGACCGCCTTGGCGCGCGCCTCGTCGGACGACATCAGCTGGTGGATGCGGGTGATCTCGATCACCTGGTCCATGATGGTGGCGGCCGGGTTAAATGCGGCGGCGGCGGATTGCGGAACATAGGTGACTTCGGTGCCGCGCACCCTCGCGCGCTGCTTTTCGCTCAGCGTCACCATATCCTTTCCGGCGACAGAGACGCTGCCGCCGGATATACGACAGCCGGGGCGGGCATGGCCCATTAGCGTGAGCGCGATCGTGGTCTTGCCGGAGCCGCTTTCGCCGATCAGCGCCACGATCTCGCCCTCGGCGATGTCGAAGCTGACGCCGTTAATGATCTCAACGCGGCGACCGGAATCGGTGGTGGCTTCGACCTTCAGGTCGCGGATTTCTACGAGATTGACCATCATTCGCTCCGATCGCGGATCTTCTTGGGCAGGTTGTCGATCAGCAGGTTAACGCTGATGGTGAGGCTGGCGATCGCAAAGGAGGGAGCCATCACCGCCGGTGCGCCAAAGGGCAGGCCGCCGATGTTCTCGCGCACGAGAGCCCCCCAGTCGGCATAGGGCGGCTGGACGCCAAGGCCGAGGAAGGAGAGGCCGGAGAGCAGGAGAACGATGAAGACGAAGCGGATACCGAGGTCGGCGAGCACCGGCCCGACGATGTTCGGCAGGATTTCCGAGCGGATCAGATAGAGGGTGCTTTCGCCGCGGATGCGGGCGACGGTGATGAAATCCATCGCATTGATGTTGACGGCGAGGGCGCGCGCGAAGCGATAGGCGCCAGGTATGTAGATCACCGACAGCGTCAGGATCAGCACCGGAATGGAGGAGCCGACGGCGGCGACCACCACGAGACCGAAGAGCTTGCTCGGGATCGAGTTGAGCGCGTCGAGGAAGCGGCTCAGCACCGTGTCGAGCCAGCCGCCGGCGACCGCCGCGATCATACCGAGGACCACGCCGCTGAAACAGGCGATGGTGACTGCCGCAAGCGAGATGCCGACCGTATAGCGGGCACCCATCAGAATCCGCGAAAGCATGTCGCGGCCGAGGTAATCGGAGCCGAGCCAGAAGTCGCGGCTCATCGGTCCGAAGTAATCGAGGTCGACGATCTCCCCGACCGGGTAGGGGATGATCAGCGGCGCGACGATCGCAACGAGCGCCCAGCAAAGGATGATCGAAAGGCCGACCATCCCGACGATATTGAAGCGATAGCCGAGCCGGGTTCCGGACATCCGGGCAGACTTGGTCTCAGAATGGGTCATTGTCATCGGAGCCTCGGATTGGAAAGGATGGCGATAATGTCGGCTGTCGTGATCAGGAGCAGGTAGCCGAGACAGAAAATCATCGCGCAGCTCTGTATCAACGGCAGATCGCGGGTGGCGACGGCATCGACCATCAGCTTGGCGATTCCCGGATAGTTGAAGATCGTCTCGACGATGATGACGCCGCCGACCAGATACGAGAGCGAAAGCGCAACGGCATTGATGATCGGCCCCAGCGCGTTGGGGAGCGCATGGCGAAAAACCATGCGCGGCCGCGAGGCGCCCTTGAGCAGTGCCATCTCGACATAGGGCGTATTCAGCGTCTCGATCACTGCTGCCCGTGTCATTCGGATCATCTGCGCCGAGACACCGAAGGTCAGCGTGATCACCGGCATGGCATAGATGCGCAGCAGATCGGTCAGCGACGTGACTTCATTGGCAAAGGAGAGCGCCGGCAGCCATTTCAGGTAGACGGCGAAGATCAGCACGGCTGAGGTCGCTATCATGAATTCCGGCACCGAGATGACGCCGATCGTCAACACGGTGACGGCGCGGTCATAGAGCGAGCCGCGCAGCATGGCCGCGGTAATCCCAAGGGTGAGCGCGATCGGCACGGAGAAGAGCGCGGTGACGCCCGCGAGCATCAGCGTGTTGACAAAGCGCCCGCCGATCAGATCTGCGACCGGCATCTCGTTCGCATAGGAGGTACCGAGGTCGCCCTGCACGAGACCAACGATCCAGCGCAGGAAACGGAAGATTGCCGGCTCGTCGAGATGCATCGCCTTGCGCAGACCTTCGACGGCCTCCGGCGTGGCGGCCTGACCGAGGAGGATCGACGCGGTGTCCCCCGGCAGCAGCGTCGTCGCGAAGAAGACGGCAAAGGAGACGATCACCAGGGTGATCAGGGCGATGAGCAATCTGCTCAACACAAGGGATAGGACCCGGTTGTTCACGCGCGCTCCCTTTCGGCTTTCAAGACAGGTTCAAACCATAATGCCAGGGGCCGCAGTGTTGCACCTGCAGCCCCCGAGCCCAGTTGCTCAATCAGGCTTCGAACCACACATGCTCGGCCATGCGATAACCCATCATACCTCCGAGCGGGTTGGTTTCCATGCCTTTGAGCTTCTCGGTAATGGCGTCGACACCCGTCAGATAGGCCGGAATGATGGTGCCGGCATTGTCGGCGACCATCACCTGCATCTCGTTGTAGATCGCCTTGCGCTTCTCCTGATCGAGCGCGCCGCGCGCCTCGACGAGCATCTTGTCGAATTTGTCCGACTTGTACTGGCTCTCGTTCCAGGGAGCCCCGGAGGCGTAAAGCAACGAGAACAGGATGTCAGGCGTTGGCCGGTAGTTGATGTTGCCGAAGTGGATGGGCGCCTTCAGCCAGTAATTGTCCCAGTAGCCGTCCGAGGGTACGCGCTGGACGTCCAGCTTCAGGCCGATCTCGGCAGCGGCGGCCTGGATGACCATCGCCATATCGACCGAGCCGGTGGCCGCCTCGGAAGCCACCACGGGGATCGACTGGCCGAAAACGCCGGCCTTCTCGAAATGGAACTTCGCCTTTTCAGGATCGTACGGCTTCGGCTTGAGATCGTCATTGCGGTAGACGTTGCCCGGAAAGACCGGCTGGTCGTTGCCGATTTCGCCGCGCCCGCGTAGGGCCGCCCTTAGGATCTGTTCGCGATTGACCAAGTGCTTCATACCGGCCACGAAGTCCTTGTTCTGACCCGGGGCCGCGTCAAGGCGCATGTTGAGATTGGTGTAGCTGTTGGCGCTCGATTTCGAGAGAACGAAGCCTGGCTGGCTCCCGACAAGGCGCTCCGAACGGGGGTTGATGGCGGCGGCGACATGGGTGTCTCCCGACAACAACGCATTCACGCGCGAGCTATCGTCGCTGATCGCGAAGAATTCAAAGGCGTCAACAAATGGTCCTTTTGACTTCCAGTAGTTTTCGTTCCTCCGCATGAGCGAGCGCACGCCCGGCTCGAAGCTTTCGAGGACGAAAGGTCCGGTGCCGTTCCCCTTGGAGAAGTCGGCAGTACCGTCGGCGACGATCATGAAGTGATGCAGCGCCAAAATTGTCGGCAGATCTGCGTTGGCATTGGCAAGCGTGATTTCGACCGTGAGATCGTCAACCGACTTGAAACCGATCATCTGCTTCGCGATGGCGTTGACCTTGGAACCGACATTGGGATCCAGATGGCGTTTCAGCGAGAAGATCACGTCTGCGGATGTCAGCGGCTTCCCATCGTGAAAGCTAATGCCCTTGCGTAGCTTCACCGTCCACACCTTGGCATCGGCGCTTTCGATGCTTTCTGCTAGCTCCATCTGCGTGGCGCCGGATTTGTCGAGGTTAGAGAGCCGGTTATAAACCGCGCAGCAACGTGAATAGTCCGTCGAATTTGAAGCTTTGGCCGGATCGAGCGTGTCCGCGGTCGAAGATGTGAAGCCCGCCACCTTTAGTTGCCCTCCGGTGACCGGCGTTGCAGCCAGCGCGTCAGAGGCCCGGCCGAGAATAACACCGCCTGCTGATATCGCGACGCCGCCCGCGAGCATCATCTGCAGGAGTTCGCGGCGGGTGGCGCCGCGACGGATGGCGTTTTCGACCATGGCGTCGTCGGATCTGGTCCAATTGGTGATCTTGTCGTTCATGTCATTCCCCTTTTCGTCTGTTGGCGGGCTGCCCTTCTTGCGTAGGCTTGGACCCGATCCGGTGAATTGGTCAGTTGCGTGCGACGGCATCGGCAAGACCGGCCATGGTGGTGAAATGGTAATCGGGCTCGGTGAATTCGGTCGGCTCGATCGTGCTGCCATAGCCCTTCTGTGCGTGGCGACGCTCGCCGGCGATCGCGACACCTGCCTCAGCGGCGATCTCGGCGAGGCAGTCTTTGATGCCAGTCTCGAAGTCGATCAGCGTGCCGACGACGTCGAAGGTCATGTATTTGAATTCCGGAAGGCTCTTGCGCACGTCGATTCCCCAGTTTTCGGGCGCTCGCTCGGGAGCGCCGGCTTCGTGAAGAAGATTGTTCTGTTCCCGGCGGCGGATGATCTTTCCGCTCTTGGTGAAAAGGCCCGCATTTGCTGAGATCCGACCCTTTTCCTTGACTTGAGTTTGGCACTTGTGCCGCACGGAAGTGTCCGAAAAGACATTCTGCTGCGGCACAAAATTCCGAATATGACACTTTCGCGATATATCGCGTACCGTCATCCGTCAGGTCTTCAGAGCCCGGCGAACATCCGGGTCTTCCAGGGTCTCATCCAGTGTTTGGCGGGTGCGCTCGATAATCGCGTCGATCTCCGTTTCGCTACAGCAGAGAGGCGGCGCGTAGCCCAGCACGCCATTGGCGAAGGCGCGGATAACGAGACCGTTTTCCCAGGCGCGATCGAAAATGCGCCGGGCCGGTTCCGCGGCCGCCGGCAAGGGCGTCTTCTTTGCCTTGTCGGCGACGAGCTCGACGGCCGCCAACATGCCGCGGCCGCGCACATCGCCGACGAGCGGGTGGTCCCTCAGCCTTTCGAGACCTTCCATCAGCCGAGCACCGGCCTTCACGCCGTTGTCCAGAAGACCGTTCTCGTAGAGCTTCAACACCTCGAGGCCGACAGCGGCGCTCACCGGATGCGCCGAATAGGTGTAGCCGTGACCGACGGCGGCAGCTCCGGCGCCGTCCGCGATCGTCTGGTAAACATGATCGGCCATGAAGACCGCGCCCATCGGCACATAGCCGGAGGTGAGACCCTTGGCCGTGGTGATGAAATCCGGGACGATCTCGTCCTCGGTTGAAGCAAAGAGCGGGCCCGTGCGGCCGAAGCCGGTTATCACCTCGTCGGCAACGAAGAGGATGCCGAGCTCGCGGCATAGTTCGCGCATCGCCTTCATCCAGCCCCTGGGCGGCACCAGCACGCCGCCCGAGCCCTGGACAGGTTCGGCGTAGAAGGCGGCGACGCGCTCTGGGCCGATCTCCGCGACCTTGCGACGGAGTGCCGCCAGCGATGCATCAATGATTGCCTGCGGGTCCCCACCCACCGGATTGCGGTAGGCATAATGCGACGGGATCTTGTGCTGCCAATCGAACGGGATGCCAAACCCCGCATGGAAGGCCGGCAGCGCGGTCAGGCCGGCGCCGACGGTCGAGGAGCCGTGATAGCCCTGTTCGACCGAGATGAATTGATCGCGCTGCGGCTCGCCCCGGGCAATCCAATAGTAGCGGATAAAGCGGATCGTACTATCGATGGCGTCGGAGCCTCCGAGGGTGAAATAGACGTGGTTGAGGTCGCCCGGCGCGCGTTCGGCCAGTTCCGAGGCAAGGCGGATCGCAGGTTCCGAACCGAGGCCGAAATATGCCGTCGCGTAGGGCAGCTCGCGCATCTGCTTTGCCGCCGCCTCGACGATGCTCTCATGTCCGTAGCCGGCATTGACGCACCAGAGACCGGCGAAGCCATCGATCAGTTGCTTGCCCGATGCGTCGGTGACCGTCGCGCCCTTGGCCGAGGCGAGGATGCGCACGCCGAGTTTTTCATGGCCGCGATAGGAGGCGACCGGATGGATGAGGTGGGCGCGGTCGAGTTCTATGAGGGAATTGCTGTACATGACGATCTCCGGATCAGCCGAGCGCCTGGTTGGCGAGGGCGAAGGTGGTGGCGGCGGGCTCGGCGGCGCGGTGGATTGGCGGCTTCATCATGGCGATGCCGCCGCCGACATGGGCGAGGCCCTGTTCGGCAAGCCAGCCGGAAAGATCGGCGTCCGCGGGGGTGTCGACGCGCAAGAAACGGCCCGGCCGCATGGCGATGAAATGGCCGACGAGCGCCTTGGCGTCGTCGAGATCCGCGGCGACAACGGGACCGATGACCTCGCCGCGGCCAAAGGCGCGCAGCGCAGCAAACCCGGAGACGTGGCCGCCGCGGCGAAGCACGGCGAATTCGCCGGCCTTGGCGAGATAAGCGACCAATCCTTCGCGGTCCGCGCCGAAGGCGCGGCGGTCAAGTCCAGCGATAGCGTCGATGTCGGCAGCGGTTGCGGCCTCGATCCCCGGCGGCACGGCGACGTCGCCGACCACGCCCTGGTGCTGCAGCACGCGCCCGGTCTCCCGAAAGCCAAGTTTCTCATAGAGCGGCAATCCCTCGACGGTCGCCACGAGCCGCAGCGGCCGGTCGCCGGCGATCCGCAGCGCGGCATCCATGAGCGTCCGGCCGAGACCGCGGCCGCGCATCGTCTCGTCGACGATCACCATGTTGATCATGGCGCAGTCCGCCTTATAGGGCGTGACGAGCACGGTGCCGACAACTCGGGCATCCTCGATAGCCACCACGCCTTCGCTCAAGGTGAGCGCCATCTGCCAATCCTCCAGGCGATGCGGCCAGCCGGCCTGCCGGGAGAGACTGGCGGCGGCTTCCAGATGCTCTGGACCGAAGGCGGTGATGTCGATCTGATTTGACTGCATGGGAATGTCCTTCATTTCCTGCCCTGAAGTCTGAAGGAGTGGCAGCGGGCAGATCGTCTGAAGGCCGCGTCCCACGCGATATCTTATAGCTTTGCTCTCACGGGCCGCCGCATCTTATGCTGGCAGGCAGGAGCGGAAGCGGAATGTGGGCGGCAATGAGCAGGGGCGGCGGGCAAAGCTCGCAACCTTCTGCCAAAGCCGACTCTGGATACGATAGATTCTGCTTCGATCGGCGCGAAATCAGGTGAGCCGAGGAATAGCTGGCGCCTATGATCTTACACGTAAACCCTGGTCCCGCTCTTTCAAGGATAGTTCACATGTCGACCTTCCGGCCGAAATACATCACCTTCGATTGCTACGGCACGCTGACCAACTTCCAGATGGCGGAAGCAGCGCGCGACCTCTACGGCGAACAACTCGACGAGTTGCGCATGGAGGAGTTCATCAAGAATTTCGCTGCCTATCGCCTCGACCAGGTTCTCGGCGACTGGAAGCCCTATGCGGAGGTGGTGCACAATTCGCTCGAACGGACCTGCAAGCGCAATGGCATAAAATTCCGCGAGGAAGCGTCGCGCATGGTCTATGAGCGCGTCCCGACCTGGGGTCCGCATCCCGACGTACCTGCCGGTCTCGCCAAGGTCGCCAAGGAGATTCCTTTGGTCATTCTCTCGAATGCGATGAACTCGCAGATCATGTCGAATGTCGAAAAGCTGGGCGCTCCTTTCCACGCCGTCTACACCGCCGAACAGGCACAGGCTTACAAGCCGCGGTTCAAGGCGTTCGAATACATGCTCGACATGCTCGGCTGCGGGCCGGAGGACATTCTCCACTGCTCGTCCTCCTTCCGCTATGACCTGATGTCGGCGCATGACCTCGGCATCAAGAACAAGGTCTGGGTCAATCGCGGCCACGAGCCGGCCAATCCCTATTACGGCTACGTCGAGATCACCGACATCTCCGGCCTACCGGGCGTCGTCGGTCTTTAGAGAGAAGGCACACCGCCATGAAATTCCTGTCCTACTGGCACGACACCGCCCCGGCCTTCGCCGGGGCCGCTTCGGGTCCGGTCAATGGCCACCACGACGTCGCAGTGATCGGCGGCGGCTTCACCGGCCTCGGCGCCGCCCGCCAGCTCGCCAAGGCGGGTGCGAAGGTCGTCGTGCTGGAGGCGGAGAACGTCGGCTGGGGCGCCTCCGGCCGCAATGGCGGCCACTTGAACAACGGGCTCGCACACAGCTATCTGGCGGCAAAGGCGGAACTCGGCAAGGAGCGGGCGATTGCGCTCTATAAGGCCTTCGACGACTCGATCGACATGCTCGAGGCGCTGATCGCCGAGGAAGGGATCGATTGCAATTTCCGCCGCGCCGGAAAGCTGAAGCTCGCTTCCAAGCCGCAGCATTTTGACGCTGTCGCGCGCAACTTCGAAGCCGTGCACGCGGAGGTCGACCCCGATACCGCGCTTCTCAGTGCAGACGATTTGAAGCAGGAAGTCGGCGCGCCTTTCTTCGGCGCCATGCTCTCGAAGAAGAGCGCTATGATGCATATGGGCCGTTACGTCGTCGGCCTCGCCGAAGCGGCCCAACGCCACGGCGCCACCATCTTCGAGCAGGCAGCCGTAACAGAACATCGACAGGCGGGCAGCCGTCATCACCTGAGAACAGCGCGGGGCAGCGTCACTGCGGATGCAGTGCTTGTCGCCACCGGTGCCTATACGCCTTCGACCTTCGGCTTTTTCCGCCGTCGCATCATCGCGGTCGGCAGCTTCATCATCGCCACGCGGCCGCTGACCGAAGCGGAGATCGCAGCGACGATGCCTGGCAACCGCACCTGCGTCACGTCGATGAACATCGGCAACTATTTCAGGCTCTCGCCGGACAACCGACTGATCTTCGGCGGCCGCGCCCGCTTCTCGGCCACCTCCGACCAGCGCTCGGATGCGAAGAGCGGCGCAATTCTCAAGGCAAGCCTCGCCGAGATCTTCCCGCAACTGGCCAATGTCGAGATCGACTATTGCTGGGGTGGCCTCGTCGACATGACCAAGGACCGCTTCCCGCGCGCCGGCTATCATGACGGGGTCTGGTATGCCATGGGCTATTCCGGCCATGGGGCGCAGCTTTCGACGCATCTCGGCATGATCATGGCGGATGCCATTCTCGACCGGCCCGACCGAAATCCGCTGAAGGGCCTCGACTGGCCGGCCGTGCCTGGACATTTCGGAAAGCCCTGGTTCCTGCCGCTGGTCGGCATGTATTACAAGATGCTGGACAGGATTCAGTAGGCTTGCTGTCAGGAGCATAGGCGCGTGCGCTTATCCCGGCGCATGCTCGAGGCTCCCAGCGCTTTCCTCGCGAAGAAGCCCCATCCTGGATCGCAACGCTTCCTGGGCGGATAAGCCCACAGGAAGTGATCACTTCTTAAAAGCTGGTGCGGAATGCCGCGGCCGTTCCTCGCTTTACCTGCTGCACAGGCAACGCGCCTCGAAGGCGCCGACAGACAAACGGATGGCGGGCGGGGGGTGAGGGGCCGCCCGACGAGATCGTCATCTGCCGACACCTGATAGACCTCGGCAGATGCGTTATTCAATGCGCCGCGGGCTACTCGAGCCCGCCGATGTGAAAGCTCTTCATCTCGAGGTATTCCTCGATCCCTGCCTGAGCGCCCTCGCGACCGAGACCGGACTGCTTGACGCCGCCGAAGGGAGCGACTTCGGTGGAGATCGCGCCGGTGTTGAGGCCGATCATGCCGAATTCGAGCGCTTCCCCAACCCGCCAGGAGCGTTTCAGGCTTTCCGTGAAGAAATAGGCGGCGAGGCCGAAGGGGGTGCCGTTGGCAATCTCGATCGCCTCCTCTTCCGTCTCGAAGCGGAAGAGCGGGGCAACGGGGCCGAAGGTCTCTTCGGTCGCGAGCAGCATGTCGGGGGTCGCACCGGTCAGCACGATGGGCGCGGTGTATTGCGCACCCTCCGGCAGCGATGTGCCTCGGGCCGCGACTTTTGCGCCCTTGGCGAGAGCATCCTCCACATGGCGGTCGATCTTGTCGATCGCCGCCGCGTTGATCATCGGCCCGATCGCAATACCGGGCTCCGTGCCGGGGCCGACCTTCATGGCATTGACGCGGGCGCCGAGCTTCTCGGCGAAGGCATCATAGACGCTGGCCTGCACCAGAATGCGGTTGGCGCAGACGCAGGTCTGACCGCCATTGCGGAACTTCGAAGCGATCGCGCCTTCGACCGCGAGATCGAGATCGGCGTCGTCGAAGACGATGAAGGGGGCATTGCCGCCGAGTTCGAGGGAGAGCCGTTTGACGCTGTCGGCGGCGCCCCGCATCAGCAGCGACCCGACGCGCGTCGAACCGGTGAAGGAGATCTTGCGAACCGTCTCGTTCGCCATGAACTCGTTGCCGATTGCAGCCGGCATGCCGGTGACGATATTGATGACGCCGGCCGGAATGCCGGCGCGCTCGGCAAGCACGCCGAGGGCGAGCGCCGAAAACGGCGTGAACTCCGAGGGCTTGATGACCACGGTGCAGCCGGCGGCGAGGGCAGGTGCCACCTTGCGGGTGATCATCGCGTTCGGGAAGTTCCACGGCGTGACGATGGCGCAGACGCCGACCGCTTCCTTCAAAACGACGATGCGGCGGTCCGCGGTCGGCGAGGGGATGGTGTGGCCGCCGATGCGGCGGGCCTCTTCCGCGAACCATTTGACGAAGGAAGCGCCGTAGCGGATCTCGCCGCGTGCCTCGTCGAGCGGCTTGCCCTGCTCCATCGTCAGCAGCAGTGCCAAATCCTCGAGATTTTCGATCATCAGCGCGTGCCAGTGCTCCAGTAGCGCGGCGCGTTCAGCGTGCGTCTTTTTCTTCCAGGGCCCGAAAGCGGCACTGGCAACGTCGATCGCCGCCCGGGTCTCGGCCGTTCCCATGTCCGGCACGGTACCGAGGACGGCCTGGCTGGCCGGATCTATGACCTCGACGACGTCGCCTGATGCCGCGCCGATCCACTCACCGCCGATCAGCCCGGATTGCTGGAAAAGTTCGTTGTCCTTCAATTTCATGTGCTCTCCCTCCTGGAATCAGTCGAGCGCGGCGACAACCGCCGCGGTAATGGTTTCGGTTCTGTCTTTTCCCGGCACCGTGCCGATGCCGCGGGTAGTCGTTCTTTCGAGCGCCTCCATGACCCTCCGCCCTGCCTCTCTTTCCCCGAGATGCTCGAGCATCATGGCGCCGGACCAGATGGCGGCGATGGGGTTGGCGATCCCGAGATGAGCGATGTCGGGTGCGGAGCCGTGTACCGGCTCGAACATCGACGGGGCGCTTCGATCAGGGTTGATGTTGGCGGAAGCCGCAAAGCCGAGACCGCCCTGAATGGCGGCGCCGAGATCGGTGAGGATGTCGCCGAAAAGGTTCGAGGCGACGACGACGTCGAGGCTTTCGGGGGTCATCACCATGCGCGCGGCCATGGCGTCGATGTGATAACTCGTCACCTCGACATCCGCGTATTCGGCGGCGAGCTGTCGCGTCATCTCATCCCAGAACACCATGGAGTATTTCTGGGCGTTGGATTTGGTCACCGAAGCGAGCTTGCCGCGGCGTTGTCGCGCCTGTTCGAAGCCGAAGCGCAGGATCCGTTCGACGCCCGTGCGGGTGAAGATCGAGGTCTCGACCGCGACTTCATCGCCTGTTCCCTGATGCACGCGGCCGCCGGCACCGGAATATTCGCCCTCGGTATTCTCGCGGATGCAGAGGATGTCGAAATTTTCCGCCTTCAACGGACCTTGTACTCCCGGCAGCAGCCGGTGCGGCCGGATATTGGCATATTGCACGAAGGCCTTGCGGATCGGCAGGAGCAGGCCATGCAGTGAGACGGAATCCGGCACCTCGGCGTGCCAGCCGACGGCGCCGAGAAGGATCGCATCGAAGCGGCGCAAGATTTCGATGCCATCCGTCGGCATCATCGCGCCGGTCTCCTTGAAAAAGGCGCAGGACCAGGGAAAGGGCGTGCCGGTGAGCGAGAAGCCGGAATGCCCGGCAACGGTCGAAAGAACCTGCCAGGCTGCATCCGTTACGTCCTGGCCAATGCCGTCGCCGGGGATGAGTGCGATCGAATAGGATTTCATGAAAGCTCCTAGAGGCTGATGAGAACGCTCTTGCTCTTGCGGTTGGCCTGGTATGCCTCGCGGCCGAGATCCTTGCCGATGCCCGAGCGTTTGTAGCCGCCGGTCGGCAGGATGTGGTCGCGCGAGCGGCTATAGCGGTTGACCCAGACTGTGCCGGCCTGCAGCAGTCGCGTTAGCCGCAGCGCGCGCGACAGGTCGCGAGTGAAGAGACCGGCGGCAAGGCCGTAGGTCGGGTGGTCGGCAAGCGCCAGGGCCTCCTCCTCGTCGGCAAAGGTCTGCAGGGTTAGGACCGGTCCGAAGATCTCCTCGGTGATTGCCGGCGAGGAGCCGTCACGGACGGCGATCAGCGTCGGCTGGTAGAAATAGCCTGGCGCATCCATTTGGCCGCCTCCAAACAGACATTCGCCGCCTACCGAGACGGCCGCCTCGACGATGCCGTGGATGCGGTTCAATTGGCGATTGGAGATAATGGGCGAGTAGTCGGTCGCCTCGTCCCAAGTCGGCCCGGCCTTTGCCACCCTCATGCGTCTGACGATCGCCTCGGTGAGCGGGGCGGCTATGCTTTCTTCGACGATCAGCCGCGAGCCGGCGATACAGGCCTGGCCGGCATTGGAGAGGATGCTTTGTGCGATCGCGGCGGCAGCCTTGTCGAGGTCCGCGTCGGCGAAGACGAGTTGAGGACTCTTTCCGCCGAGTTCCAGCGTCATCGGCTTGACGCCGGTGCGGGCGATATTGGCCATGATGGCCGAACCGGCGCCAGTCGAGCCGGTGAAGCTCACCTTGGCGATGTCCGGATGGCCGGTGAGGGCAGTGCCGGTCACCGGACCATTGCCCAGCACGATATTAACGAGACCGGCCGGCAGGCCGGCGCGGATCGCGAGCTCGGCGAGGTAGACTGTCGAAAACGGCGTCATTTCCGATGGCTTCAGGACAACTGCATTTCCGGCGGCAAGCGCGGGGCCGAGCTTCCAGGCGGCCATCGAAACGGGAAAATTCCACGGGGTGATGGCGGCGACGACGCCATAGGGCTCGGTCATGACCATGCCGAGACTACCGTCGTCGGTCGGCACGAGGTCGCTTCCTTCCTTGTCGGCGAATTCGGCAAAGAATCGGATCTGCTCGGCGCTGACGGCGATATCGCCGGCGACCAGATGACCGACAGGCCGGGTCGACGAAAGCGCTTCGAGTTTGGCGAGGGTCTCTGCCTCGCTTTCGATCAGGTCCGCCCAGCGCTGCAGCGCGACGGTGCGCTCACGCGGCCGCACGCCGCCCCAGTTGCTTGCCTTTAGCGCCTGCTGGGCGGTCTCGACTGCGCGGTCGACGAGGGCTTCGTCGGCGAGCGGGCATCCCGCGTAGGCCTTGCCGTCGGATGGCCGATGGATGTCGATGACGCCTTCGGCCGGAAGCAGCTGGTCGCCGATGAAGTGCCCGACGGGCAGGGGAAGAGTGTCGGGGTCAAAGCTGAGAGTCATATCGGGTCCTCGGATAAGCTCATGCGAGGCTACCGGAAGAACGCGAGCAGCATGCATCGAGTGGCGATGCGGCGACGGCCGAAAATTACGTTTTCGGTGACGGAACAGCGAAATCTTCGGAGGTTGAGATGGGCCGGTCGGTGACGTATCGGCGATGCACCGGCAATCTGACTGGGGCACGAGAAAGCGATTGCCAGTCTGGAGCAGCGACGACACGCCAGAAAGCCGCGAGCGTGCCGTGGTGGCGAGGATGCCGGTTTGCCGGCAAGTTTCCGCCGAAACCAGTCCGAGCGCGATCCGTGGCGGATAGGCCTGTCTCAAGCGCCCCGATCGCATCGC
Organism: Sinorhizobium sp. 7-81; assembly: GCF_030124405.1. Lineage (NCBI taxonomy): Bacteria > Pseudomonadati > Pseudomonadota > Alphaproteobacteria > Hyphomicrobiales > Rhizobiaceae > Sinorhizobium > Sinorhizobium sp. 7-81. The sequence continues at coordinate 1,100,417 of NZ_JASKLT010000001.1, forward strand.
GCGGCGAGCACTACATGACCGTCACGTAGATCTTGCGCACCGTTTCGATCGTCTTCCAAACACCGACGAAGCCTGGCTTCATGACGAAGCTGTCACCGGCCTTGTAGGCGACCGGCTCGCCGCTTTCCGGCGTGAGCTCGACAACACCCGAAAGGATATGGCAGAACTCGAAGGTCTCGCCCTTGATCGAGCGCGTCTCGCCGGGGGTCGCTTCCCAGACGCCGGTATGGATCATCTCCCCGCGGGCGACGTCCTGCGCCCAGCTCTTGAAGGACGGGTTGCCGGAGATCAGCCGCTCCGGGGGCGGACCGGATTTGCGCGGCGCGAAGGAGGGGCTGGTGTCGATCGTCTTCAACAGGGGCATGGCTTTCCTTTCCTGGGATTGAGAACTTAGTAGCCGCGTCTGCGATCGATGAGGCCGATCGGATCGAGCCCGGCCCGGTGACGTTTGATGTTTTCGATCACGGCTTCGGCGGCGCTTGCCGGCTGGGTGACGCTCGCGATGTGTGGCGTCAGCAGAATTTTCGGATGGCGCCAGAAGGGATGTCCTGCCTGCAGCGGCTCGGGGTCGGTGACGTCGATGACGGCGCCGGAGAGATGGCCGGTGTCGAGTGCCTCAAGAAGTGCCTGGTGATCAAGTTGCGGACCGCGGCCGACATGAACGAGCCCCGCCGCGGTCGGGAGCTTAGCGAAAAGCGCAGCATCGAGGAAGCCACGCGTCTCCTCGGTCAAAGGCAGGAGACAGATGAGAATGTCGGTGGAGCCCAACAGACTGTCGAGACCGTCCGGACCGTGCAGGCATCTGACACCCTCGAGTTCGTGCGCACTGCGGCTCCAGCCGGATAGCGGAAAGCCGAAGGCCTTCAACCGTTCGAGCACCGCGATGCCGAGCATGCCGAGGCCGAGCACGCCGATGCGGCGTTCCGATGCCTGGATCGGCGCGATGGCCTGCCAGTTCTGGCGCCGCTGTTGGTCGAGATAGGACGGTAGGTGGCGATGGAGCGCGAGTACTCCGAGCGCCACATATTCCTGCATCATCCGGACGATGCCGTCTTCGACCATCCGCACCACCTTCACATGCGGCGGCACCGCGTCGATACGGAACTGGTCGACGCCAGCGCCGATCGAGAAGAGGATTTCGAGGTTGCGATAGCGCGCGAGATCTTCCGGAACCGTCCAGGTGATCAGGTAGCGGACCTCATCTGGCTCAACCCCCGCGGGGTTCATCGAGAAGGGAATGTCGGGCAGTTCACGCGAAAAGGCTTCGGCAAAGATCGCGCCGCGCTTCGCGTCGGAGTTGAAGAAGAAAGTCATCGCGGTTTCTCCTTCTTGGGTTCTCAGGCGCGGCAGCGCTCGCCGAGCGCCTCGACCATGGCTTGGCAGGCCACGAGTTCATCGGCGAGGATGAATTCGTCCGGCTTGTGGGCGCGGCCGATCTCGCCGGGACCACAGATGATCGCGTCGATACCCGCCCGTTGAAAGAGTCCCGCCTCGGTGCCGTAGCTGACGGCGGGCAGAGGCTCGAGGTCGGTCAAATCCTCAAGAAGTTTTGCGAGAGGCGCATCGGTGGGCAGAGAAAGCGCCGGATAGGCGCTGAGTTCCCGCCACTCCACCTGAAAGCCGCGCGCCGAAAGCCCTTCGGCCACTTCGCGCACGGGCGCGAGCAGCGCGGCCGGATCGACGCCGGAAATGGCCCGCGCCTCAAACTCGGCCTCGCAGCTGTCGGGAATGATGTTGACCGCCTGGCCGCCCTTCACCGTTCCGGTCTGGAGGGAGGAGTAAGGTGGTTCGAAAACGTTCTCGAAGGGACCGCGCGTCAGCCGATCGGCTTCCGCGACGGCACGGGAAAGCACGCCCGTAATGCCATGGATCGCATTCAGCCCCTCGTCGGGCCTTGAGGAATGGCCGGAGCGGCCCCTGACCGTCAGCCGAGCGGCGGCCTTGCCCTTGTGCGCGCGGATCGCGCGCATGCCGCTCGGCTCGCCGATGATCGCACCAAGCGGGCTCACACAGAGCTCCGGCAGGCGGGCGATCATGTGCGGCACGCCGCGACAGCCGGCCTCCTCGTCATAGGAGAAGGCAATATGGATAGGCCTGCGGAGCGGCGCGGCCGCGAGCCCCGGGACCGCCGCAAGAACGGTGGCCAGGAAACCCTTCATGTCGGTGGCGCCGCGACCATAGAGCCGGCCCGCCTCGGCGCGCAGGCGAAAAGGATAGCTCGTCCAGCCGCTCTCGGTGGCGGGGACGACGTCCATGTGACCTGAGAGGATGTAGCCCGGCACCTCCTTCGGACCGATCGTCGCAAACAGATTCGACCGGTCACCCTCAGGACCGGGAAGCACAGCGACGGCGATGCCGTGGCTGTGCAGATAGTCGCGTATCCAGGCCACAATGTCGGCATTGCACGTGCCGACGACGGATGGGAAGCCAACAAGCTTCTCGAGGATTTCGACTGCCTGCATCGGTGTCCTCACAGCATGCCCGGGTTGCCGAGGTCGGTGCCGTAGGTGTTGGAGCCGTAGACGAGGACCGAGCGGCGAACGCCGGTTTCCTCCACTATCTCCTCGTTGAGGCCGGCCCACATGCGGATCGCAAGCTGAGCGAGCGGCAATTCGTGCCGAGCGCGGTCCTGGCGACACCAGCCCCAATTGCCGCTCGACTGCTCGCCCGACACGACGCCCTGTTCGATGACCACCACTGGTGTGCCTCGGCGCGGGAGCTCGTAGGCGGCGGCAACGCCGGCCATGCCGCCGCCGATGACGACGACATCTGCACGGGGCGGGATTTTCGAGGCGCTTGCGACGGGGCTGACGGGAGGCAACATCTCTGGGCTCCTGCGGAGAATCGGCAGCGACTACCGGTTCGCTTCATGCCTGGCCACTTTAGAAGCCCGCCCTGGCTTTACGTGCCGAATGTGCGGGTTGATTTGGATGAATGTTGTGTATGTGGCCGCCTCTCAAGCGATTTCTATCGGCCGCCCTGCCGTATCTTGAGGCAGACGTGAATCAGATGCGACGCCATTTCGGTGCGTTTGGCATGAATTTTAAGTCCGGGGAGGAAGCGGGTGGTCGCCGGAAAATCGAGAGTTGTCGATAGCTTCGAGATGCGCATTGGCGATATCAACAATGCAGATCTCGAGCAGTTGCACGCATTGTCGATTGCTGTCGGCTGGCCGCATCGCGCTGAGGATTGGCAGTTCGCGCGAGAGGTCGGCAACGGCATCGTGGCGCTTGATGAAATCGATCGCATACAAGGCTCTGCGATGTGGTTTCCTTACGGTGCGCATTTTGCCACGATTGGCTTGGTCATAACCACACCGCGCCTGCAGGCCAACGGCGCCGCGAAATGGCTGATGGGCCATGTTCTGGATCGTGTCGGTGGACGCAACCTAGGGCTTAACGCAACTCGGGCCGCGCGGCGCCTCTATCGTTCTCTGAACTTCAGCACAGAAGCGCTCGTCTTCCAATGCCAGGGCGAATCGACCCTCCCGCCCGATGTGCAATCTTCGTCCGGTACGGTGCTCCGCGCGCTCGCGCCGACAGATCTTCAGGCAATCGCTGAATTGGACAGCGGGGCGTTCGGCGCAGACCGAAAGATGCTTCTCGCTCGATTGCTTGCATGTTCCGAGAGCGTTGGACTGATCCGCGACGGTAAGATCGAAGGCTTTTCGCTCTGCCGGCGGTTTGGGCGCGGCCGGGTCATCGGGCCGGTGGTGGCAGCAAATGACGCCGATGCGATCGCGGTCGTTCGCCCGCACGTGGCCAAACATGCAGGATCGTTCCTGCGCCTCGACACACGTGAGCAGGGCGGAGCCTTTTCCGACTTCCTGGCCCATTGCGGTCTTCCTGTTTACGACACCGTCACGACTATGTCGCGGGGTCGCCCGTGGCTTATTGGCCCGGGACGCCAAGCGCCGCGCGTGCCGAGAACATACGCTCTTGTTGGGCATGCGCTCGGCTGACACAAGTCAATCTCGGTAATCAGGGAGGAATATCCATGGCGATCGAACCGCTCGCCGACCCGAGTCAAGATTCGTTCATACGTATAGAGCAAGACTTGCTCGGGGACTTCGCCTTGCCGGCAGAGGTCTATTACGGCGTGCAGACGGCGCGTGCCTTAGACAATTTCCACATCACCGGTGTTACGCTTTCGCAATTTCCGCATCTCGTGACTGCGTTGGCGATGGTGAAGAAGGCCGCGGCCCGGACCAATCGCAGGCTCGGCATTTTGAGCGAGGCAAATGAACAGGCTATTTCATTTGCCTGCGACGAGATCATCGCCGGAAAGCTGCACGACCAGTTCGTCGTCGACATGATCCAGGGTGGCGCGGGCACATCGACCAACATGAACGCCAACGAGGTCATTGCCAACCGCGCCCTCGAACTACTCGGCTATGGCAAGGGCAAATACGCCGCCCTCCATCCGAACAATCATGTCAACCTCTCCCAATCGACGAATGACGTCTACCCAACGGCCGTGCGCCTATGCATTCTGCGAAGCTATGGCGACTTGGGGCGCCGGATGGACGAACTTCGCGTCGCGATGCAGGCCAAGGGCGACGAGTTCCGGCATGTCGTAAAAATGGGGCGGACCCAGCTTCAGGACGCCGTGCCAATGACACTCGGTCAGGAATTCTCGGGCTTTGCCACCACGATCGCAGAGGATATTGTCCGGCTCGATGAGGCTGTACACCTTTTTCGCGAAGTGAACATGGGCGCCACTGCGATCGGCACGGGAATAAACAGCCCTATCGGATATTCTGAAATAGTGGTCGCGGAGCTGTCGGACGTTAGCGGCGAGAAGCTGGTGCCTTGCCCCGATCTCATTGAAGCGACGTCTGACGCCGGCGCTTTCGTCAGTTTCTCGAGCGTACTCAAGCGCATCGCCGTAAAGCTGTCGAAAATCTGCAGCGACTTGCGCCTGCTTTCAAGCGGACCCCGAGCCGGCCTGGGCGAAATTTGCCTACCGGCCGTGCAGCCGGGTTCGTCGATTATGCCGGGTAAAGTCAATCCGGTAATTCCCGAGGTGGTGAATCAGGTCGCCTATCAGGTCATTGGGCACGACCTGACCGTGACATTTGCTGCCGAGGCCGGGCAGCTACAGCTGAACGCTTTCGAACCGGTGATCGCTTTCGACATCCTACAGTCCATGGCGATGCTCGGGCGCGCAATCGAGTTGCTTACAGAGCGATGCGTCAAAGGCATCACTGCAAATGGGCAACATTGTCGGGAGCTTGTGCAAAACAGTCTCGCTATCGTCACGGCCCTTAACCCGCGGATTGGTTACGAAAACGCTACACGTATTGCCAAGCTCGCGCAGACATCGGGGCGTCCCATTGCCGATGTTGTCTTGGACGAGGGGTTGTTGAATGCCGGCGAACTCAACGATTTGCTTCTTCCGGAAAACATGATCCGCGGCCAGTTTTCTTCCTGAATACCCTAAGCGGCGGCAGTTGGGGCACACCCATTCCCTTCTGTGACCAAGCGCGCCGCGAACAACACAATTCAAGGAGTATTTCGTGGCATCTAATTCTTATCCTGTGCTCAAGCCCGCCAAGAGCCGGACGCTGCTCGACAACGCGACCTATCTGAAATGGTACGAGGAAAGTGTGTCCGATCCGGACAAGTTCTGGGGCAAGCACGGCAGGCGCATCGATTGGTTCAAGCCCTACACCAAGGTCAAGAACACCTCCTTCAAGGGCAGGGTGCCGATAAAATGGTTCGAGGACGGACTGACCAACGTCTCCTACAACTGTATCGATCGCCATCTGAAGACACATGGCGAGAAGACCGCGATCATCTGGGAGGGGGACAACCCCTATATCGACAAGAAGATCACCTATAACCAGCTCTACGATCAGGTCTGCCGTCTCGCCAACGTGCTGAAGAAGCACGGCGTCAAGAAGGGTGACCGCGTCACCATCTACATGCCGATGATCCCCGAGACGGCCTATGCCATGCTCGCCTGTGCACGCATCGGTGCGATTCATTCGGTCGTCTTTGGTGGTTTCTCGCCCGACGCGCTTGCCGGCCGCATCGTCGACTGCGAGTCCACCTTCGTCATCACCTGCGACGAGGGTGTGCGCGGCGGCAAGCCGGTGCCGCTCAAGGAAAACACCGAAAGGGCGATCGATATCGCCGCCAAGCAGCATGTCATGGTCAACAAGGTCCTGGTCGTGCGCCGCACCGGCGGCAAGGTCCCTTGGGCACCAGGTCGCGACTTCTGGTACCACCAGGAAATCGCCACGGTGAAGCCGGATTGCCCGCCGGTGAAGATGAAGGCGGAGGACCCGCTCTTCATCCTCTATACCTCAGGCTCGACCGGCAAGCCGAAGGGTGTGCTGCACACGACCGGCGGCTATCTTGTCTATGCGTCGATGACGCATGAATATGTCTTCGACTACCGCGACGGCGACATCTACTGGTGCACGGCGGACGTGGGCTGGGTGACCGGCCACTCCTATATCGTCTACGGGCCGCTCTCCAACGCCGCCACGACGCTGATGTTCGAAGGCGTGCCGAATTTTCCGGATGCCGGCCGCTTCTGGGAGGTCGTCGACAAGCACAAGGTCAACATCTTCTACACGGCGCCGACGGCGATCCGCGCGCTGATGGGTGCCGGCGACGAGTTCGTCAAGCGCTCCTCCCGCTCCTCGATCCGCCTGCTCGGCACGGTCGGTGAGCCGATCAATCCGGAAGCCTGGGAGTGGTACTATCGTGTCGTCGGGGAGGAGCGCTCCCCCATCGTCGATACCTGGTGGCAGACGGAAACCGGCGGCATCCTGATCACGCCGCTGCCAGGCGCGACCGATCTCAAGCCTGGCTCGGCGACCCGTCCGTTCTTCGGCATCCAGCCGCAGCTCGTCGACAATGAGGGTAACGTGCTCGAGGGCCCGGCAGACGGCAATCTCTGCATCGTCGATAGCTGGCCGGGGCAGATGCGCACCGTCTATGGCGACCATGCCCGCTTCATTCAGACCTATTTCTCGTCCTATAAAGGGAAATACTTCACCGGTGACGGCTGCCGCCGGGACGAGGACGGCTACTACTGGATCACCGGCCGTGTCGATGACGTGCTCAATGTGTCCGGCCACCGCCTTGGCACGGCCGAGGTCGAGTCGGCGCTCGTCTCGCACCATCTCGTCTCGGAAGCCGCCGTCGTTGGCTATCCGCACCCGATCAAGGGACAGGGCATTTACTGCTATGTCTCGTTGATGGCAGGCGAGACCGGCAACGACGATCTTCGCCAGGCGCTCGTCAAGCATGTCCGTTCGGAAATCGGACCGATCGCCACGCCCGACAAGATCCAGTTCGCGCCCGGCCTGCCGAAGACGCGATCCGGCAAGATCATGCGCCGCATTCTCCGCAAGATCGCCGAGGACGACTTTGGTTCGCTCGGCGATACGTCGACGCTTGCCGATCCGGCGGTGGTCGACGATCTGATCGCCAATCGCCAGAATCGATCATAGCGCCAGGAGAAGCACTCATGAGAATCGTCATGTTAGGACCGCCGGGAGCGGGAAAAGGTACGCAAGCAGCACGGTTAGCCGATCATTTTGGAATTCCCCACCTTTCAACTGGCGACATGATCCGCCACGCGATCGCCTCTGGAACATCGGTTGGGATATCCGCCCAGGCTGCTATGGAAAGAGGCGAGCTACTGAGCGATGAACTGATCGTAACGTTCGTTGACGAAAGGATCAGGGAGGCCGATGCGTCGATGGGGTTCATCCTGGATGGCTTCCCAAGGACCCCCGGTCAGGCGTCGGCACTTGACGCTATCTTGGCGCAATCCGGATCCGCAATCGACTCGGTTCTGGAGTTAATGGTTGATCATGCCGTTCTTTTAGAGCGCATTCTGAAACGGGCCGAAGTTGCCCGGCTGAGCGGAAGAACAGTGCGCCGCGACGATAACTCAGAAGCCTTGAATGTCAGGTTGCACGCCTATGCGGCGGAGACCGCTCCGCTTTCAAAATATTACCAGGACATGGGTATACTCAAGGCAATCAACGGCTTGCAAGACGTAGATGCCGTTACTCAGAGTGCGCTATCTGTCCTCCGTAGCGGAAGGTCCAGCCCAATGACCGCGCCGACCTTGTCTTGACGAAGCGCGGATAGCCGGACAACCGAAGCCACAGCGAGGCTTTGAGCAACACGGTACTTGACCCGGTGCGCAAGTGGTGCCGGGATTTCCGGCCAAGCATGGCACTAGGGTCAGAGAAGACGCCGCGCCAATGATGATGGACGCCAGCATTTGGCGCGAGCAGCTAACGGCGTCTTTCATCAAGCCACTTGGGCGGCGCGATTGCTTCGGCGAACCATTCAGACTGATGAAGCGCGGTCCTAAATGCGCCCTGATGACGCTACCGGCAAGCTGTTTATCTTGCCGCTTCAGAGAACACCGTCGACGATAATCCTACCAGTGTTCGAAAAATTTCGCACAGGAGCACCTAGCCAGGTCGTAGCGTTAGCTTTCGCAGACGGCGGTGGAAATCATCGGAAAGTGTGTATTTGGGGAGTACTCGACATTTTCTGCTGCGTACCCGAGGCAATTATAATCGCACGTAGATTCAGGTAGTGCATTCTGGGAGATGAGCATGAGCATCGCTTCCCGCTTAACCAACGTGATCACGTTCTTGTCGATCCTGGCGGCCCCAGCTCACCATGTCCTACCGATTTTGAACATGAGCCTTCTTGACTCTACCCGAAGAGTATCAAGCTTTCGACAACCGATATACGGCGCGTGCCATGAGTTTAAACAGTAGAGAGGCAATGCATGAAAACCCTACTGCTGAAGAAAGAGGAAGTAAGCAAATTAATTTGCATGAACGAAGTCATCGGTACGGTGGAAGAGGCATACAAAGCCTTTAACAGCGATCAGGTGGAACAACCCGACTATATCGGGATGCATCTCCCATCGCCTCGTGGGGAAATTGACTTCAAGCTTGGCTACTATAAAGGCAATGAAGTGATCTCCATGAAAGCGTCTTCTGGAGGGTTCATTGATAACCCGACAGCACACGGCGTACCTAGTGGCATGGGGACCATCCTCCTGTTTGATGCCAGGAGCTGTGCGTTGATTTGCGTAATGGACGGAAGCTTGATCACCGGCCTCCGAACCGGCGCGGCTGGAGCCGTTTCCGTAAAAGCACTGGCAAGGAAAAATGCCAGGAAAATTACATCGATCGGGACGGGAAACCAGGCACGAATGCAAATCCGGGCGATCAATGAGGTTATGAAGATCGAAGCGATCCATGCATGGGACAGTCACCCGGATACGCTTTCCAAATACAAGACGGATATCGAAAGCGAATTTCGAATTCCTGTGATGTTGGCCAACTCCAAAAAAGAAGCGGTTGAGCAGGCCGATATCCTGATTACGACGACCCGCGGGAAAGGGTCGCTTGTGGAAGCGGATTGGGTAAAACCCGGCACGCACATCGTCGCGATCGGTACAGATCAACAAGGCAAACAGGAACTGGATCCGGAGATCTTCAGGGGTGCAAAGGTAGTCGTGGACTCAATCGCGCAGTGCACCGAAAAGGGTGAAACGTGGCATCCTTTGAATAAAAACATCATCACCAAAGACGACATCCATGGAGAAATTGGCGAGATATTGCTGGGCAGAAAGCCAGGAAGAGAAAATGATGATGAAGTGACCATTTTCGACGCCACAGGAATGGCCATACAGGACAATACTACGGCGAGCAAAATTTATCGGAACGCAATAGAGAGAAACGTTGGAACTTTCTTCGAGTTCTTTGCTTCATGATTGAAGAGACAGCGCAGACGTCAAAAGGCGCGCCAAGGGGGCAGTGCGCGGAACTCGTGAGCAAATCCTAGGCTCGGCCTCAAAAATCAAATCAACCATCGACCAAAACTTTCCTCTGATGTTCAAAGGAACGTGAAAGGCGGCAAGCATGCGCAACTACCCAACCATTCAGGACATTCGGGAAGCCCAGGAAAGGCTGGAATCCCACATCAGACATACGCCGTTATTGCGTGCGGACAAAATAGAGAAAGCCGTTGGTTGTCAGCTATATCTCAAACCCGAAACCCTGCAGATTACTGGCGCATTCAAAATCCGCGGCGCCCTGAACAAGGCTCTCTCGCTCTCGCGAGAAGAGATCGCAAACGGCATTATTGCGACGTCGTCGGGCAATCATGCCCAAGGGCTTGCTTATGCCGCCAGGATGCTGGGCGTAAAATCGATACTGGTCCTTCCGATCACCACGCCCAAAATCAAGGTCGAAAATACAAAAGCCCTCGGGGCAGAAGTCATTCTTTTCGATGGCGACACCGCCGCCAGATGGAAAAGGGTGTATGAAATCGCTGCAGAAAACAAATACGCGGCTGTTCACGCTTTTGAGGACCCCATCGTGATGGCCGGTCAGGGAACGATCGGGTGTGAAATACTGCAGGACCTGGACGATGTAGATACGGTCATCGTACCCGTAGGCGGCGGAGGCCTAATCTCGGGAATCGCGACCGCCATAAAAGAAACGAAACCATCGGTTCGCGTTATCGGGGCAGAGCCTGCCTTGACACCGAAGTATTTTCACAGCCGGATCAACAAAGAACGCACATCGCTTCCCTTGAAGAACACCATTGCGGATGGCTTGAGAATAAGCGTTCCGGGTCAAAACCCGTATCCGATTATCGAAAAGTATGTTGACGAGATTGTTCTTGTTGAAGACGAGCACATCATCGCCGGGATGCGCGCTCTTGCCAAGGATGCAAAATTGATCGCTGAACCAGCCGCCTCGATTGGCGTCGGAGCACTGTTGGCGGGCAGCATAGACGTCAAGCCCGATGAAAAAGTCTGTGCGGTGTTGTCCGGCGGGAACTGGGATCTACGCGACCTTGCCGAGATATACAAATCTGCTGAGTAAGCGGTTCCAGAACGGACTTGAAAACTCCCTACGATAGAAAATTCGAACTGGCTGTGAGAGCATTTCTGCACGTATTCGTCAGGAGCTTATTCACCGGGCTGAATAAAGGTGAGGCGCGATGGATCGGGTATTGATGTGCGGGCCTGTCAAACCGCCGCTTCCGCGCTCGCCCGACCAACTTCGATTGATCTACGTGGACTCCTCCGAAAGTTTCAGCGGACCAGCGAGGTGACGAGCTTCCAGTTTTGAGAGCGTGATCTCGCCGCCGCGGTCCTTGATCATGTCTCTATGAAATTCGCCTCTTACTGTATGATGCTTCCGTTCCATCTGTATGATGCTTCCGTTCCATTTTTGCCGGGGGGTGGGGGCTGACAACGGCGAGCGGCTCGCTTACCGCTTGCCAGGTTATCCAGGCGACTGGCGCCTATACATCGAGAGTTTTCGCTACGCTTGCCGGGATGCGCTTTAAAAAAGGCGTGCCGACGGCTGCAGGGCTGCGGGGAGAAGGGCGACGCGTACGAATTCACCTCCAGCCCTAGGCACAGGCGGCCGCTTTCCGTGGCGAAGATGGGTGCAGAGTGCATGTGTCTCGACCTCGATATGTTACGTTATTACATTCGTCAAATGGAAAGTTACGTGATAACATTATAGAGCCGTCACGAACGTCGACACGCATAAGCAGGCAGGGAGCGGTGACTTCTCGCTGCAACTGTGCGATGGGATGCGCATGATCACCATGCGGCGCATAGTAGGGGACGGGATAACGGCGACGGCGATTGCGCTGCTGTTCGCTTACCTGCTGCTTCTGCAGGCGCTTTTGGCAGGAACGTCGCAGGGAGCGATGGCGGCTGCCGCTGTCGACCGCGGGAAAACGCCCTCGGGCGGCGGCGCCAGCCGAATGCTTCACAAATGAGCGCTGTTTTCGGCAAGGCGCTTTACATAGGCAACATCATGGCAAGATCGAACGCCGTTTTGTGCTGCGCGGCGGACAAGGGCACTGCCAAATAACCCTCGGCGGTGCTCGGCGTCGACCCTCCTTCTATAACAGGGTCAGTTTACAGCCGCCGGCCTGCGATACGGCGTCGACTGCGTCGGTCTGTTCGCGCCGACGATCGTGCCGGCGTCAGGCGCGAGGAGATTGGCCCGTCGCGCGCAGGCAACAAGCGCCGTGCGAGCGATCTCTGCATCAATCTCACCCGCGAGTGCCGCTTTGCAGGCATTGAGGGCGATCGCGTGAGCCGGATTCCGCTTTGACGGCGGCCATTCGTTCAGCCAGGCATAGGCCTCTCTTACGCCGTGGATCTCAGCCGGAAATCCAAGGCCAACAAAGATTGTGACGGGTTGTCGAAAGCAATCGTGCTCCATCGTTCTCCTCCATTCACGCGACATCAAATTTGCGGGTGACGAGGCGCCCGGCAACGGTCATGCTCTGACCTCCTGACGCTGGAAGACGACATAAGCCAGGGTGAACAGCAGGATCATCGCAGCGACCAGTCCCGAAAGCTGCGGCCATACGACCAGCAGGCTTTGCACGGTCGGTAGCGGTGCGCCGGCGATCGCGCCTTGGACTTGATCGAAGAACAAAGGGCCGACCGAGCGCGCCGCGGGGTTCAGCAGCATCGCGGTGACCTCGCCGTAAAGGGTCTGCGGGGACAGCCGGGCCACGGCCTGCTGCGTTTCGAACTGCGTGACCACTGTCATCGGATCGAGCGGATCAATGGGGGCCAGCGCGCTTGCAAATAGCGGCGCGATCATGTCCCAGAACACCGCGAGCACCAGCCAGACCGACAGGGCAGCCAACGCCGAGGTCGCCGGCGAGCGGACCAAGGTCGAGAAGGCGATCGCCAGCGCCAGCCAGACACCCGCATAGGCAAGCGTCGCGGCCAGATACGCCACCCCCCGCACGATGTCGGCGGCCGACGGAGGCAGACCGAGGAACAGGATGCCGAGGCCTGTCATGAGCAGCCAGAGCGTCAGCAGCGCGATGGCGATGACAAGCAAGCCTCCGAGGAATTTTCCGAACAGCACCGCATCGCGGTAGATCGGCTGCGCCAGGAGCCGGCTCATTGTCCGCCGGGCGTATTCGCCGTTGACCGCGTCGAAGCCCAGCGCAATCGCCACCAGCGGCAACAGAAAGCCCAGCAAGGCGGCGAAGGACGGAAGCGGCTCGCGCGCCTCCGTCAACAGCTTCAGGAACAGGAAAGGATCCTCGGCTGTCGTCGCGGTGATGCGCCCGATCGCGCCATAGACGGCGCCGATCGCGGTGAGCAGAACGAGCAGCATGATCAGATGCATCCGCGCGCTGGTCATATGATCGGCCGCTTCCTTGAAGGCGATCGTTGCCGTGCCCTTGAAGGGTGAGCCTTCACGCGTCATGGACAACCTCCCGGAAATACCGATTATAGGCCTGGTCGAGCCGCGCCCGGCGCAGGTCCAAATTCTTCAGGGAACCTCCAGCCTCGACGACGAGGCGGGCGAGCTCCGGGCGAACGTCGCGTTCGGCCTCGACCAGCCAATGGCCATGGCGACTGGCTACGATCGACTTCACGCCCTCGGCCGACGTGCCCAGTTCGGAAAGGTCGATGCCATCGGCTTCGACATCGATTATGAATGCGCCTCCACCAATTTTATCGGCGAGCTCTTCGATTGTGCCGAGGAAACCGATCTTGCCGTTGCTAAACAAAGCGATGCGATCGCAGACCGTCTGCACCACGTTGAGCATGTGCGACGACAACAGGATCGTCATGCCGTCGCGGCTCAGCGCCTGGATCAGATCGAGCAATTCCTGGGTCGACTGTGGATCGAGGCCCGAGGTCGGTTCGTCCAGGATGGCGACGGAGCACTTGCGCATCAGAACTTCGGCCAGACCGAGCCGCTGACGCATGCCGCGGGAGTACGTGCCGACACGCCGGTTGGCCACCTCAGTCAGCCGCACCTTGTCGAGCGCCGCGGCAATGCGTTCCCTTGCAAGCTCGGAAGACATACCGGCAAGGCGAGCGGTATAGGCGAGGTTTTCTCTTGCGGACATACTGTCGTAAAATCCGACGGCGTCTGGCAGATAGCCTACCTCTCGCTTTACCTCGAGCGGCTGGTGCAGCGGGTCCTTACCGAGAATACGCACGCTCCCCTCGGTCGGCTCGGTCAAGCCCAGCAGCATCAGGATCGTGGTCGTCTTGCCGGCGCCATTTGGTCCGAGCAAGCCGACGACTTCTCCGGCCCGAACCGACAAATCGATTCCGGCAACAGCCACGGCGGAGCCGTAGCGCTTCACCAGTCCTTTTGCCTCTATGACCGTCGTGCTCATCGCCGTCCATACCTCATAACGGCCAGGCCGAGGACGAACACCGCGGTTGCGATGACGCCAAGCCCTGCCATGCCCCAAATCGTCGACGTATTGACGGTGACGCGGAACTGAGCCGACTTAGACACGGGTCCGCCGCTCGCGCGCACCGAGACCATGTAGTCGCCGGCTATTGCCTTTTCAGAAGGGGTGATCCTGACGTTCACCTGTCTCGTAGCATCGGGCCCGAGCAAATCGATGCGCTCAGGCTCGAATTCGACTTTCCAGCCTGACGGCGGGCTGGCCGACAGTTCGATGTCGTTCGCAGGCGCACTGCCATTGTTGGCGAGCGTGAACGGGAAGCTCGCTTCCTTGCCGGCCTCCGCCTGCCCGGAAAGGCGTTCCTGCGGGCCAGTCAGGGTAACGTCCGGCTGGCCGGTCACTTCGATACTGAGCTCAGTCGTGGCGCTGGTTCCACCACCCGCTACTTCGACCACGACCGGGTAGCGGCCAGCCGGCGCTGACCTCGGCGGTGTGACCTCCAATGCCAGGTTCTCGCTCGCCCCGGCCTCGATCGGCAAGCCTGTGATCTCTTCCGAGCCATAGCCCCTCTTGAAGCGCGACTGAAATCCCTGGGGCACATTGGCAGCCAGACTGAACAGGTTCTCTTCCGCGCCGTCGTTGGTGACTTCAATCTTGAAACTGAACGTGGAACTGCCCGTACCCCTCAGCGCCGGCAGCTCGGATTTCAGCTCCAAGCCACCCTCCGCCGCCTCCGATAGCTTCACCACAAGAGGAAGCTCGGCTGTCTGGTTTGAGTATCGCGCTTTCACACTGATCGGAACGCTTTCACCGCTGGCGCCCTCAGGCGGTGTCAGTTCCAGGTTGATTTCCTGTGTCGAATCTGGCGCCACGATGACAGCCGAGACCTCGCGGTTGCCGCCTTTCAGCGACCATTCCCAACCATTAGGAATGCCTGTAACATCAAGTGACGCCCGCTGCGGCGGCAGATTGGCATTGCGCAGCGTCAGCGGAATTGTTTCGGTTTCTCCCGGGCGGATCGCGAGTTCCGGATGCGGTGTCGTGAGCCAGAAGCCGGTAAGCTTGGCCACCCCCTGTTGCTGGTCCTGAGCAATAGCCTGTGTGCATGCAAATGTCGCTCCAAGGGCCAATGCTCCTGCAGTGATCCATCGAGCAATTGTCCTCATCTCGTTCTCCCTTCAACGTTCAACATCCACTCGCGGCGGCCGCTAACCGATCACCAGGAAGAATTTTGAGCCGCCGCGAAACAGATCGAGCGCAATCGTGCCGCCGGCGTCCTTTAAGGCTGCGGCGAGTTCCGCGACGGTTGTGATCGGCTGGCGATTAACGGCAACGATCACGTCGCCCGGCCGCAAACCCGATCGAGCGGCTGCGCTTCCGTCTTCAATGTTGGAAACAACCACGTTGCCGGCCGCATCCTGGAACTGCGCGCCCTCAAGGCGGGCGCCAATGTCGCCGGGGTTAGCGTTTGCTTCGTCCGGTTCGATGCGCATTGTCACCGTTTTGCGAACCCGATCGCGCAAGTATTCGATTTCGACTTCCGATCCGACCTGAGCCAGGCCGACACGATTCCGAAGATCTGCCGAGCCTGTGATCTTGCGTTTGTTGACGGCGATGATGACATCGCCAGCCTGAAGGCCGGCACGCGCTGCCGGCGAATTCTGCTCGACGCTTCCGACGACGGCGCCGGAAGCCTTCTCTATTCCGAGCGCTTCGGCCAGCTCCGGCGTCAGGTCCTGAATGGAAATGCCGATGCGGCCGCGCCGCACCTCGCCATGCTCGATCAGTTGCTGCATCACCGCGGACGCCATCGCGATCGGAACCGCAAAGCCGATCCCGACGTTGCCGCCGGCGGGCGCAATTATGGCGGTGTTGACGCCGACCAAAAGCCCGTCTGCCGTCACCAGTGCGCCGCCTGAGTTGCCGGGATTGATCGAAGCATCCGTCTGGATGAAATCCTCATAGCCCTCGACATTGATGCCGCCACGGCCAAGGGCGCTGACAATGCCGGAGGTCACGGTCTGACCAAGCCCGAACGGGTTGCCGATCGCGACGACGGAGTCGCCAACACGGAGCGCACTGGAATCGCCGAGCGGCAGTGCCTTGAGCTTGTCAGCCTCGATCTTCAGCAAGGCTATATCGGTTGCCTCGTCGCTGCCCACCAGCTCAGCGGGAAAGCGGCGGCGGTCCTTCAGGGTTACGACAACCTCGCCGGCGTTGGCGACGACGTGGTGATTGGTGAGGATAAAGCCTTTGTCGGCGTCAACGATGACGCCGGACCCGGCGCTTAGCCGTTGCTGCTGTTCCGGCAGGTTGAAATAACGACGGAAAAACGGATCGTTGTAGAGGGGGTTGGTTTCAGCGGAGACGCGAGACCTTACCGCAATGTTGACGACCGCCGGGGTGATCTCCTCCAGGACGTCAGCGAGGGATTGTTGGGTGCCTGGTGAAATGGCGGCCTGAGGCTGCGCCGCCTGTAGCGGCCCAGGAACCATAACGAGGACGAGCGCGGCGAATACGCCAACATATTTCGACGAACGCGTGGTCATTTTTGGCCCCGTTTTTTTCTAGATCCTCCTTCGGAGCCGGCTAACGGGCCTGGGTCCAGCCTGTCGGAGCCCCGTCTCGGACTCCCGCCAACCTGCTCCAAACCGATGTTTCGAACGCTTTGCCCATCGAGGGGCAAGGCATTCATTCACGGGGTCCGCGCCCGTCGGGCGCGGACCTATCGCTCGCGTTAGAAGTCCATGCCTCCAGGCGGCATCGGCGGAACCGGTGCTTCCTTCTTCGGCTTCTCGGCGACCATGGCCTCGGTGGTAATCAGCAGCCCGGCGACCGAGGCGGCGTCCTGCAAGGCGGTTCGAACGACCTTGACCGGATCGATCACGCCCTGATCGTAGAGGTCACCGAACTCATTGGTCTGGGCGTTCCAGCCATAGCCAAATTCGGATTTCTCGCGCAGCTTACCAACGATGATCGAGCCTTCGGCACCCGCATTCTCGGCGATCTGGCGCACCGGCGCTTCGATCGCACGGCGGACGATCTCGATACCATGTCTCTGGTCGGGGTTCTCGGTCTGAACGCTGTCCAGGGCCTTGACGGCCCGCAGCAAAGCGACGCCGCCACCGGGCAGCACGCCCTCCTCGACGGCCGCCCGTGTGGCGTGCATCGCATCGTCGACGCGGTCCTTGCGTTCCTTCACCTCGACCTCGGTCGAGCCGCCGACGCGGATCACCGCAACGCCGCCAGCGAGCTTGGCCAGCCGTTCCTGCAGCTTCTCGCGATCATAGTCGGAGGTCGTTTCCTCGATCTGCGCCTTGATCTGGGCAACGCGACCCTGAATCTCGCTCTTCGAGCCTGCGCCGTCGACGATCGTCGTGTTTTCCTTGTCGACGACGACCTTCTTGGCGCGGCCGAGCATGTTGAGCGTGACGTTTTCGAGCTTGATGCCGAGATCCTCGGAGATCGCCGTTCCGCCAGTTAGGATGGCGATGTCCTCGAGCATGGCCTTGCGGCGATCGCCGAAGCCCGGCGCCTTGACAGCCGCAATCTTCAGGCCGCCGCGCAGCTTGTTGACGACGAGGGTCGCCAGCGCCTCGCCCTCAACATCCTCGGCGATAATCAGCAGCGGCTTGCCGGATTGAACGACCGCTTCGAGCACCGGAAGCAGCGCCTGCAGGTTCGAGAGCTTCTTTTCGTGGATGAGCACATAGGGCTCCTCCAGCTCGACGCGCATCTTGTCGGGATTGGTGACGAAATAAGGCGAGAGATAACCGCGGTCGAACTGCATGCCTTCAACGACCTCGAGTTCCGTTACGGCGGTCTTGGCTTCCTCGACGGTAATCACACCTTCATTGCCGACCTTTTCCATCGCCTCTGCAAGGAAACGGCCAATCTCCGCGTCGCCATTGGCCGAGATCGTACCGACCTGGGCGATCTCGTCGTTCCTGGTGACTTTACGGGCGTTGCCGCGCAGTTCCGCGACCACGGCTTCGACTGCCTTGTCGATGCCACGCTTGAGGTCCATGGGGTTCATGCCGGAGGTGACGGCTTTCGCTCCCTCCTTGACGATCGCCTGGGCGAGAACCGTTGCCGTGGTGGTGCCGTCGCCAGCGATGTCACTGGTTTTCGAGGCTACTTCGCGCACCATCTGGGCGCCCATGTTCTCGAACTTGTCTTCAAGCTCAATCTCTTTGGCGACGGTTACACCGTCCTTGGTGATGCGGGGCGCACCGTACGATTTATCGAGCACCACGTTGCGCCCCTTGGGGCCCAGCGTGACCTTGACGGCATTGGCGAGAATATCGACGCCGCGCAGCATCTTCTCGCGGGCTTCGGTGTGGAATCTCACTTCCTTGGCAGCCATTTTTTCTACTCCTTCAATCGGTCGGGCTCGCTCAGGCGACCTTCTTCGCGGATGCTTCGCTCTCGATCACGCCCATCACGTCGGATTCCTTCATAATCAGGAGGTCCTCACCATTGAGCTTGATCTCTGTGCCGGACCATTTGCCGAACAGGATGCGGTCGCCCACTTTGACCTCGAGTTCGAACAGCTTGCCGCTGTCATCGCGTGCGCCCGGACCAACGGCGATGACCTCACCTTCCTGCGGCTTTTCCTTCGCCGTGTCGGGGATGATGATGCCGCCGGCCGTCTTTTCCTCGGCTTCAATGCGGCGGACCAGGATGCGGTCGTGCAATGGACGGAACATGTCGTTCTCCTCATTGACAAACAGGTTTTTAGAGGCTCCTCCGCGCCGCATCCGAAGAATCCGGCGCGGGGGCGTGCGATCCTTTCGGCATCACGCGCCAATCGATCTGGTTTCTGATTTTTCGAGTTTCAAGAGGGTGGTGCGATTTTTTTAGCACTCGCTCCTATAGAGTGCTAACTCTATGAAATCATATAGTCATTTCGCGCCGATCCCGCTCCAATAGTCTTGAGTACCCTCTTGACGCCGTAAAATGAAATCCCCAACTCATTGTCGTTGACGCCCATATGGGGTCGGCATGGTCAGGGGGCGCCGAGCTTCTTGGCGTTCCCTCGTATCTATGTTGCTCTACGGAGGATGTAGCTATGAGAACAAACCTCGACTTTACCCCCTTCTACAGGTCGAGCATCGGCTTCGACCGCATGTTCGACTTGCTTGAAAACGCCAGCCTCAACGCTGACAACTGGCCGCCTTACAACATCGTCAAACTCGGCGAAGATGCGTACCGCATTGTCATCGCGGTGGCAGGTTTTGCCGAGGACGAACTTACGATCACCCACGAGGCGAACATGCTCGTGGTCAACGGCGCCAAGTCCGAGGATAAGGAGGAAGAGTACCTCCATCAGGGCTTGGCCGTACGTCCGTTCGCGCGCAGATTCGAACTCGCCGATCATGTCCTCGTCGAGGGCGCGAAGCTCGAAAACGGGCTGCTCGTCATCAATCTCAGGAGGGAGATACCTGAAGAGATGAAGCCGCGTCGGATCACCATCCAAACCGAGACGACGATGCCCGCTTCGAAGCAGATCGAAGGCGAAAAGGCAGCCTAGACGGCGCGTACCGCTCGAACCCTCGCCTGTCGCCGAACAGGCGAGGGGAGGGCGACTGCGCCAAACCAAAAGGAGAGAATGAACCAAGAAAGGATGAAGCCATGAATGTACGTGACCTGATCCCGTGGAACCGTGGCAGCAGCCAGGTACCGAGCGTCTATCGCGGCGAAGACATGGATCCGTTCCTGTCGTTGCACCGCAATGTAAACCGTCTGTTGGACGACGTCTTCCGCGGCTTCGGTCAGCCATCGGCGTTCGGTGGCATGACCCCCTTCAACGGATCGTGGCCTACCGTGGAGGTCGAGGAGAACGACGACGAGATCCGCGTGATAGCGGAGGTCCCGGGCATCGATCCAGACGATGTCGAGGTGTTGCTGGACGATGGTGTGCTTACGCTTCGCGGCGAGAAGAAATCAGAAACCGAGGATAAGGATCGCCGATTCACAGAGCGCTACTACGGCCGTTTCGAGCGGCGGCTGGCTCTTGGTGGCCAGGTCGATGAGAACACGGCCGCCGCAACGTTCAAAAACGGCCTGCTCTCAGTGACGCTGCCTAAGACCGAGAAGGCGCGAGCCAACGTCAAGCGGATCAGCATCGATAGAGCCATATAATACCTCCGCCCGCCGACCGGGCACCGATTGCCCGGTTGGCTATTCTAGTGACGACAGCCGACGTCATGACGGAACTCCGCTTTCGACAGGAAAAATCTGGTTGCGCTGCCCGGAAGTTCGCAGAGCAGGTCAGCGACAGCCAGCACCCCGCGGCTGACAAGGACCAGCCACGGCCGAGCATCGATGCGGTAGCGCGCATATTTCGGCCCTCACGTTCCGTGATGACGTCAGCGCGCGTTTCTAGACGACCCTGGCTGCTGGTGTTCGAACGGAGAGTCCCGCCGACGATCGATCATCTCATGGGCTATACCGGCGGGAGTGATACGCTCACTCAGGTCGAACTGCGCTTCCCGTCTCGCGATGCCGCGGTTGCCTACGCAGAACGACAGAAACTCGACTACATCGTCCTGGATGACAGGAGCCGCTAGTGTTTAGGGGGAGTAGTAAATGGCTTTGGCCGAAGCGCTGTACTGTTCTTGGCGGCGAATGTTCGGTTCCCATCATCAATCCGGAACCGCCCGCCGCTGCAGCGGCGGGCGGTACTCTCGGATCATACATGGGCGTGGGGGTTCTGCCGATAGTCCCAGAGCGCCCAAGCCGACACGGCCGCGACCAGCACACCCAGGACCACATGGGTCCACATCGCGTTGATGTTGGTCGCGAATTGCAGCAGCCAGGGCGAGACGATCAGCCAGATCCCGAGCACCAGGTTGGCCCACTCTTCCCACTCGGCAAACGCCGCGAGCGCGGCAATTGCCAGAGCGCCAAGCACTATGCCGACGATCCATGCGTTCCACGCCGGCATGGTCTCAGGGGCGAACCTGATCACCCACGGCGAGACGAACAGGGCGACGCGAGCACAAGATTGAGCCAATCCTGTGCCTTCTTGCCCTCCATCAGTCCGTTTGCCATGACAACCTCCACGAATGAAGCTTGTTGACGGTGTTTTTGCGTGCTGCGCACGCTACGTAATATGATGTAATTTTGGGCAAATTGATCTTCAAGAGGATGACTCTTCGAGTGACAAACGGCCAGCATGGTTCCAAAGGTGCCCGGTAACCTGTGTCCTGGGCGGCAACCGAAGAGGAATGCGAAGGCTGGAAATAAAAAGAAATGGTACGTGGCCGCGCGCGAGGAGGAATACGAATAGGGGCACCAAGAGTGCCCCTTTCTCGCCATCCTAGGCGAGCGAGTGCTGACCGCCGGCGCCTGTCTTCGGCCCAAAGATTCCATCCGTGTCTGTCGACATGCCTGCATCACGGCAGAAGTCTAGGAAGGCTTCGCGCGCGATGGCCACTGGCGTCATTCGGTTTAGAGCGCGACGACACGTTTGAACGGCTCGGTTGTATTTGCTGCCTCGATTCACCCAATCCTCCTCGAGGAATTCGAGTGCGTCGTTGATAGAAGCAAAGACCTGGGGCGCCCCGTCCTTGACGCGGACGGTCACGGGCGTCATCCAAACTAATTCCGGGTTGAGCATGATGTCCTCCTTTCGCATTCACGCCAGATGAAAAAGAAGTGACGAAAATATCGGCGTCGAAATGGCGGATTTCAAGACTTTCGGCGGCGGCAAAGTATGTCTGTTTCGCGCGCAGGCACCGGACATTCCATGTGTGACCGGCCATCGGCCGCATTGGGTCGATTTTTAGCGTTGATCAAAGATCGGAGGAGGGTGGCAAGACAAGATTCGGCAGCTCGTCGCTTGGGTGCGGTGCAGCCAAATGGCCCAAGCATAGCTCGGCCATGCGGGTCGAAAGTGTCACGCTCAAGAATTAGCCATCGTGGACTGTCACTACAAGCGGCTGACACGTCGGAGAAGTCTCAGCAAGCAAGTTTCATGTTAGCCAACCTGGAAATCAACTCCCACGTGTTGGACTTTTCTGCGCGCCTGCCTTACCGCTTCAAGTGATTTGTAACGGTCGAGCCACTTCGATTCGTTTCGGGTTCTTATTCCGGCGGACGGGGAATATGACGACAGGCTGACCCGCGCATGATCGCGATCGATCATGCGCGCGGTTTAGGTCGGTCGGCGATTCCGTGCATACCGCTGAGTGATCTTCCCATTTCATACCCGCTTGGTTTAACGCACGTCATCGCCATACCGTGATGCGTCTCGCGATGTCTGTCGCGGATTAATCGGCGACCTTCCTGTCTATTCCACCTCAACTGCGGCGGGCATTCCGTCGCCGAGTCACGATGCCCAACGCCGACGCGGAAGGGTCACGGACGCAGTTTGCAGAGAATAGAATGTTCGACCGAAATACACGAAATGGAAGTGCCAAGCGCCACCAAACTTTCGCTCCTGATGTTCCGATCCCGACGATCGCATCCCACAATTGCTCTGGCCGGGTTGATGCGAGCCTGCGCGCAAAGCATGCTGTGAGGGTATGGGCAGAAAATTTGCGCTCGGGGCGCCGGCAACACTCCATTCTGATTGCGCCCTATTCCGAAATTGGTGCCGCGCCTCGCAAGCCGGCAGCCTCACCATCATCGTTGCTCTCAGGAGGGACCCCATGAGCGAACGCCCATTCATGCAGTTCTACGCGTCCGATTTCATCGGCGACACTCTGCACCTCAACACGGAGAAGATCGGCGCCTACATGCTGCTCTTGATGGCGATGTGGAACGCTGGTGGCAAGCTCCCTCGCGAACCGTCGAAGCTCGCGCTTATCGCTCGCATGAGCCTAAAAAAGTGGCGCACCATCGAGGCGGATTTGCTCGCGTTTTTCGAAGTCGGGGAGCACGAAATCTCCCACAATCGGTTGACGAAAGAGCTTCAGAAAAGCGAGAGGAAATCCACTTCGAGGGCCGCCGCCGGGGCGAAGGGAGGGGCAGCTAAGTCATTGAAAAACAAGCAGAGACCTGTAGCAAATGACACAGGGTTGCTCAGGCATTTTCCAGATACCATAACCAGTAAGAAATCTAGCGATTTCTTTTTGGGCGCTAGTGCGCAGAAAAAATCACCACGAGAAGAAATATTGAAGGCTTTCAGCGATGTCTGAGCTAGTCACCGACGACGTATTCAATCGGCTTCCCGAGCGGTACCAGAACCGCGCTCGGCAAATCGCCGCTCGAGTCGCGGAAATCGATTCTGTTCTTGCCCGGGCCCAGCCGACGGCAGTGCGCGACGCTGTGCTGCGCCTGCGCGGCCAGCTCCGCCCGCAGCCGGACATCGCCTTGACTGAGGTAGCCAGCGAGTTCCGCCTCGCATGCTCGGACTTGCCGGAGTGGGCGATATCGGAGACGACCAACGATTATCTCGGCGGGCGTGTCGAGAACCATACCGGCCAATTCATGCCCACCTGCGCCGAGTTTGCCCGGCATGCCCGCTGGATCATCCGGCCGTTCATCGCCGAGCGTGCCAGCCTTAAGAACGAAGCCGCGAGGCTGCTGCAACGCGCCGAGGACGAGGCGCGGCGGTTTCGGATCGAGATGGAGCGGGCCGACCCGAAGCTGAAGGAACGCACAGCCGCCCTCATGAGGTCAGTCCGAGCTAGCCCGGCTAAGGCTCACAGCGGGCAGCCCCACCAAGGCATCACCGACGAGATGCGGGAGAAGCTGGACGCACTCCGCAAGCCCCGCCCAGAGCAGCCGTCACGACTTCTTGAAACACGCGTGGTGAAGGGCGCGCGCAGTTTCAGAAGCGGTTCGTGAGCACCGCCCGGCTGATGTTCCTCTCGAGGGTGCGCACAACGTCGCCGCCGAGCAGATGGCCTATCGCCGCGAGGTTCAGCCAGACATCTGCGTGACGCCTAGCGAGGACGAGATGGCGGCGCATTCGATGACAGCAAAAAAAGACGCAGCGTCGGAGGTTTTTTCACACCTAAAGGAAGTCGGCAGTGCAGAGCCGGGAGCCAAAGCATCTGCAAGGCTGCGACAAATCGTTCTAACCCATTGATGCGATTAGCGCCGGACGTGGCGTGACGTTGGTCTCAGGTATTTGGTCCGCCCCAGGGAGTGGTTGCTTGATCTTGTTAGGAAGGCGGCCAGAGCGAAAGAAGGCCGCGTTCGCTAAACTCAAGCAGCCGCTCAGCGTCTTGTCACGCGGTTTGGCCCCAGAGGCAGCCGTCTGTCGCAGCGGATAAACCTGACCAGTCCGAATCTCACGAATTGGGTCGACTCACACTGGTTGATTTCCGGAGGGGGCTCTCGAAATCGGCGAAGACGCTTCCCCGTCGCCACAGGGACCGGCAGTGGCGCCAGTCCAGACACCGCCACTTTTGAATCGTCGGATGCCAACGCTAGCCGACGAACCGGCGACCAAGATATACGGGTGAAAAACAAGGAAGTCCAAGCCTACTTATTCCCTAAGGTCACACAGCGACATGGAATTGGTACAACCGCCTTGGCTCCCTTCCGTCCACTATCAACTAAGGAAAGCCGCGTCCCGTCCTACCTTCGTGGGCTTGGAGCAAGTGCGGACGTGGACCAAACGATGCAACCGGCCCACAGGTGGAGAATCAGAACGACCGCGAGACATTGCGGCGAATAGCTGTACCGCGCTTCTACTAAAGCATTGTGAGATCGACGCGCGGCGCATTGAGAGAAGTTCACGCCGTCTCAATGACTTGTGAGGTGGCCGGAGACCTGCGCCAGCCTCGCCGCAAGCCAATGCAATTATACCGGAACCTCATTTGTGTTCAAACCCAAGGGCGCGCAGGCTGCACCGCCTACCCGCACCCAAAACCTGCGTGCCTTCGTTGTCTGTGGGGCGTGGCGCGGCTTTCCGGTTCTGTGCGTCAAGTTCAGCAAATTGGGGCGGCCATGGCGCTGGTCATCAGGCGTGACGGAGAGCGAGCTTCTTGTGCTCTCTCAGGTCGTCCATGTTGATGTAGCGGTTGGCCTCCATCCAGTTCTCGTGGGTTTCGACGGCCGGCACCCCAACCAGGCGCAGGCAACTCTCGGCATTGGGGAAGATGCGCTGGACATGGGTGCGGCGGCGGATCTCCTCGTGTTGAGGTGCTTGTGATGCGTGCGCGGCAAGGCGGAAAAAGGTAAGCGTCTGCTCGGTGGCTTCCTCGACCCAGCCGGTCAGCGGCGGATAATTACCCGACCATTTGCCGAGCCAGCGGGAAAGTTCGGCCTTCGCCTCGTCGCGATCACGACGATCGTCGATCCAACGGCGTTCCTGCAGGCAATCATCGCCGTATTGCGCGGCAGATGATTGAGGGCATTCCAGGCCGCTTCCGGGATCACTTCGCCGATTGCCGCGACGAGCCCGGCATGGTCGTCGGAGACGACGGATTCGGCGCCCTTGAGGCCGCGAGCCTGAGCTTCAGCAGGAAGTCCTTCCAGGCCGAACGGCTCTCGCGACCGCCCATCTCGACGGAGAGGATCTGCCGCCGGCCGTCCCAATCGGTGCCGACGGCGATCAGCACCGCTTGGCTCCTGACGCCGCCGCCTTGCGCACCTTCTCGTAATGGGCATCGAGGATGATACAGGGGAAGGGGTCTTGAAGCGGGCCCTCTGCAAAGACCTTCAGGCTGTCATCGAGTTGCTTGTTGATCGCCGAGATCGACGAGGCCGAAAACGCATGCCCGCACAGCTCCTAGGTGATCGCCTCGACCCTGCGTGTCGACACGCCCTGCACATACATGTCCACCAATGGTGGCCACCACGCCCGCTCGGAACGCTGATAGCGCTCGAACAGTTCGGTCGAGAAGTGCACCTGCCGGTCCTGCGGCCCCCGCAGTTCCAGCTTGCCGACCGTGTCATCAGCGTGCGGCCGTAGGAGCCGGAGCGATAACCGAGCCGTTCCGGCGTTCGCTCGCCTTTCGCGGCTCCCAAAGCCTCGTCCATCTCCGCCTCGAGCACCTCCTGCATCACCGTGCGGATCACCTCGCAAAGACCATCGGGGGTTCGAAAGCAGAATGTATTTGAGCGCTGCTGGCGCTCTTACCTTGAATCTTGGTCATGGTGGCGTTCCTCGCAAGGGAATCAGGTGACGTGGACATCCCCAGCCTGCCATGACCGTTCCCTCTTAGAGAATTTGTAGAACCTTCAGTACACTACCAGCCTTCCTATATTCAGACGTTTGCGTGATTGCTTCGGTACCAGGAAGACATCAGGGCATGGTGTGGTGCGCCGCTGACGAATGCTCTCGTAAGCCATTCCTCGAGAAATTTTTTGCGGGTACCATTGCGGGCATGGACCAAAAAATGCCGCTTGCTCCAAGCGGTATTTCAATCGCTTACACAGACGTATTCGAAAGACTTCTTCTCCGCCATCTTATCGTCCGCCTATAGCGGCTCGCGGATTTTTCATTCCGACAAGGACGCTTTGCAAGGCGCTTAGTCTGCGCGTACACAAACGCTCCGTCCTTCCAGTCTTTCCTTTCATCGTTCACCTGTCCCGGCAAGTCGGCCGGTTCCCTGAAGAATCGGCGAGGTCCTTGGGCCCAAAAGATTCGCGAATCTAGCTTGTTGATTCTCCTGTGAATCGGCGAAAAAGCTCCCGCGGGCACTTCGCGTAGCGGCTCTTGGGCGACATCTTGTTTGTGAGAAGAGCGGGAGGCGGGACCGCGGATGCCCGGTTTTGCCCCCCTTTTCGGCCATTTTCTGCCCCTTTCTGAGACAGGCGGCTCGCTCCGCCTCCATGATAACCCCCTGTGACAAAAGGATTTTCTTAACGCTTTGTTAATTCTCTCGGGTGGTCTGAGGCGATTTTGTGTCGTTTCAGCAACAGGGATCAGGGAAGGGCAGCGCAAAGGAGGTGATCTGGTAAGTTGGTCGTTGCGTGCCCCACCCGGTTTTGTATTTTCAACTCCGGAAGCAAGGGCGGTTGATCGTCCGACTTCTTGAACGTTGGGGATGGGGCAGGGAACGCTGTCCTTCAGCAAAGAAACCCAGACCCGTTTGAAACTTTTGACTGGAGGTCAGAAATGAACATCAAGAGCCTTCTTCTCGGCTCCGCTGCTGCTCTCGCAGCAGTATCCGGCGCGCAGGCAGCCGACGCTATCGTCGCCGCCGAGCCGGAGCCCATGGAATACGTTCGCGTCTGCGACGCTTTCGGCACGGGCTACTTCTACATCCCGGGCACGGAAACCTGCCTCAAGATCGGCGGCTTCATCCGCGTTCAGGGCTCGTTCGGTCGTGACGAAGCTGACAGCCGTTTCGACCAGGGTGCCCTCGGTGGAAACAATCAGTCCACGTCGGACTGGGATGTCTTCTCCCGCGCTTACATCTCGTTTGACGCCAAGAGCGACACCGAGTACGGCACGCTCACCGGCTTCTTCGCTGCTGAGTTCAACGCCGACAACGACACCGACTCTGGCGACAGCGACTTCATCGACGTTGATGAAGCCTACATCCAGCTCGGCGGCTTCAAGGCCGGCTTCTTCTACAGCTGGTGGGATAAGGGTCTGAACGGTGAAACCGATACGCTCGGCAACTTCACCGAATTCAACTCGCTCGCTTACCTCTATGACGGCGGCACGTTCCAGGCCGGTATCTCGGTCGACGAACTCGAAGGTGCAAGCACCAAGGCTAACGGCGTTGGCGTTGCTGGTATCGTTTCGGCCACCCTCGGCGGCGTTTCCTTCGACCTGCTCGGCGGCTTCGACACGGAAGTTGAAGAAGGCGCGATCCGCGCTCTGCTTTCGGCTGACCTCGGTCCGGGCGTCTTCCAGGTCGCTGGTATCTGGGCATCCGACCCGAACGCATACTGGGCTGAATCCGAATGGACGGTTGCTGCTTCGTATCGCTTCAATGCGACCGACAAGTTTGCAATCACCCCCGGCGCCCAGTACTTTGGTAGCCTGAATGACGGCAACAACGGCTTCGGCAACGACGATGCATGGCGCGTTGGTGTAACGGCTGACTATCAGGTCACCGAAGGCCTCGCCACTCGTCTGTCGGTTCAGTACCAGGATGAAGACAACGGCGACGACGAAGTATTCGGCTTCCTCCGCCTGCAGCGTGACTTCTAATCTGGCCTGACCTCGGTCAGTTAGGGAAAGCCCGGCTCTCCAGCCGGGCTTTTCCATTTTTGGGCCTGTTGCGGGGAGAGTGTTTCCGCTCCGCCGTCGGCGAGCTGGTCTACCGTCGAACAAAAGCCGCTATAGCCTGTCTCGGGCCATCGAAATGCAGAAGCGGTGCATGGCCCTGTCCGATCGCTGTCACCGTCACCAAGTCCGGATGGCGATGCTTCATTTCCGCGACTGTGATCTCGGACAGGAGGCTGGAGTGCTCGCCACGAACGACCATCATCGGCAGCCCAGCGAGCGCATCGAATTGCGGCCAAAGTTCCGGCAATGACGTGTCGGCTGTGAGCGCCTGCATTTGCGCCGCGATCGCCGGATCGAAGTCGGCGACCGGGAGTCCGCCTTCGTCGCGATAGATCGCCTTCGCCATCCCGTGCCAATCGTCCTCACGAAGGATCGGGAAATCTGCCCCATGTATGGATTGCAGATAGCGAGGTGCCGCAAGCCAGCTTGCCGGCCCGGTCGCTGCGTTGAGGTACTCCCGGATTCGAAGCAACCCCTCGATTTCAATGACCGGGCCGATGTCGTTGAGAATGACGGCTGCTATCAAGGTAGGGGCGAGGCCCACGAGATGATGCAGAATCAGGCCGCCGCGCGATGTGCCGATGAAAATTGCCTTCTCGACACCGAAATGCGCGCAGGCGGCGATGAGATCCAAGGTTTCCATAGCGACAGTGTAACGGCGTTTGTCGTCGTCGCGCTCCGAACGACCGCGCCCACGGGAATCAAGAGAGATGACGAAATGGCCGCCTCCCGCCGGGGAGGCGAGAAAGCCCCCGAGCTCGTGGAAGTCGCGGCTGTTGCGTGTCAGGCCGGGCAAGCAGACGACGGGAACCTTTGTACCGCGTGACGATGCCGCGAGGCCGTAGGACCTGGCATAAAGCTGCAGACCATCCTGTACTCGAAACAGATGTTCCCGAAATTCACTCCGGTCCATGATCGGCTCCATTCGGTCGCGCGGAGTGAAATGGTAGCTTCTGTATGTGCTACGGCAAGCCGGCAAAGGACTTTATCAAACCGGAAGATTGTCACTTTAGGGCCGGATCGTCCCGCGCAGCTCCGCGTCACTTCGCGCGCAATTATACGCTGGCGGAGAGCTCGGAATTGGCACAATTCGTGCAAAGGTGTGTAACGGCTTTCCGTCCCGAGCTGCGCAGTTTCAAAGAGTTAGATCATTTCACCGCTTCAATGAAACAGTGAAATGACCTATTGCTGCGGTGAGGTGCCTTAGCTATAGGGCGAATAGCACTGGCGACGGGGGCCGCCATACGGCTGATAGGTGTTATCCCAAGCCCGATAGGACCGGTAGCGCGCATAGCACCACTCAGTATGGGCGCTGCCGCCGGAATATCTCGGTCGCTGGCTCAGCACGCCGCCGACAATCGCGCCGGTCGCCAAACCGCCAATGAACGCGCCGAAATCGTTGTCATCGTCGCGATAGTAGCGGCGGTAGCGGCGATCACGATAGCGATCGCGATAGAAACTGCGCCGGTAGTCACGATAGCCGCGCCGAGACTCACGATAGCGATCGCGTCGGCACGAAGGCAAGCGGCACACGCCCTTCGCGTGCTCGCCGCGCTCATAAGAGAACTGCACGTGCTGGATGTCCGTGGCTTGCGGCTTTACCGCCGGAGCGATCGGAAATGCCTCTGCGGGCGGAACGCTGCTTATCGCCGTCGCCAGCGACAGGGCGACAATTGCTAACGTCTTCATTGGCTTCACCATTTCCTTTCGAGACAAACGCATCCCTTCCCGAAGAAAATGGTTGGGACCGCATTTTGTGCCATGTTCCGGCGGCCGATCACGACCATTTGATCGCGCCTTTCGCCGGGGGACAAGGGGCCAAAGTCGATTGAACTCAGGGCAATTTCCGCCCCATTCTCAAATCCGCGACGATGTCGGCGGGCTCTCCCAACCGGGACTTGTAGACCTGATAGTTCTCCATGACCCGCTGGACATAGTTGCGCGTTTCCTGGAAGGGGATGCGTTCGATCCAGTCCACCACGTCATCGATTGGCTTACCGCGAGGGTCGCCATAACGGTCGAGCCATTCCGGCACGCGGCGCGGGCCGGCATTATAGGCGATGAACGTCAGAATGTAGGAACCGCCAAAACTGTTGATTTGCTCGCCGAGATAGTGCGCCCCCAGGGTCGCATTGTAGCCTGCATCAGTCGTCAGGCGGTCCTTGGAATAGGCAAGGCCGAATCGGCTCGCGACGCCCTTGGCGGTGCCCGGCAGAAGCTGCAGCAGTCCGCGGGCATTGGCGGCCGAGACGGCGGCCGGATTGAAAGCGCTTTCCTGGCGGGCAATCGCATAGGCCAGCGCCTTGCCGGCACCGGTGATATCGGCGCTAGACGGGATCACTCCGATCGGAAAGGCAAGCGCGGCGACATCGACGCCTCGGGCGAAAGCAATCTTGCCGATTTGCAGCGAAAGCTGGTGATCGCCTGTTTCTTCCGCCCGCGCAGCAAGCATCGCGAGTTCGCCGGGGCTGGTCAGTTCCTCGGCCAGCGACCGATAAACGCTGTCCGCACGCCAGCCGTGGCCGGCGGCATCCAGGCGGGAGATGGCCCTGACGGCCTCGCGACGTTCGAACCGTATGCGATCCTCCGGCGTGGGGGAGGGGTAGCTTACGTCAAGCGTCGAGCGGCCGAGCCGCGCGGCTGCGAGTTGGCCATAGAATGTGCCGTGATAGCGCGCCGCATTGGCAAAATGCTCCTTCGGATCGCCAGGGCCGCCCGCTTCGGCGGCGCGTCCGAGCCAGTACCAGGCACGCGAGGCTGAGATCGGCCGGGTCGACGCTTCCAGTATCTTCCGGAAATGGCCTGCCGCAGTTGTCGGGTCTTCCAGGCCGCGAAGCGCGTACCAGCCGGCGTGAAACTCCGCGTCTACGATGTCCGTCGCTTCGGTTGCCGCATGGCTGGCGGCGACGCGGTAAGCGCCACGGAAATCACCTTCGTCGAGCAGGCCGCGGCTGACAATGCGCTGCTCCGTCCACCATTCGCCCGGATTGACGAGAGCTTCGCTGTCCTTCGGCATTTGGGCCAGAAGCTTGGCTGCCTCCTGGTATTTGTCCTGCTTGCGCAGATGCTCGATGCGCACAAACAGAAAGGCGGGGCTATCGCGCCACGACGGGTCGACCGCCTTGATCAGCGCCGCCGCGTTGTCGCTGCCGCGGATAACCGCGGTCCAGGCGCGATAAAGCGATTGCGCCTTGCCGAGGTCGCTGAAACGCACCGCCTGCTCGACACGAGCGCGATAGAGCAGCAGTTCCATGCGCCGCCTGTGGTCGGCGGTGGTCAGTAGATTGGAAAATTCCGAGAGGATCTTTGTTTCCGTGTCCTTGTCGAGCGCCTCTTTCAACCAGATAGCGCGCAGGTGCTTGGCCGCCGCTGCGCTTTGCCCTTGAGCCACGAGCGCCCGCGCAAGAATGATCGTCCCCTCCGCCGTCTCCGGCTGGGTCGCGCCGAAGGCGACGACCACATCCGCGGCACTCGGGTTTTCGCGATAGAGCGCCCGTTCCGAATGCGCCCGCAGCAATTTCAAGCCGGGCCAGCCTTGAAGCTCCCGTTGCGCTTCGGCGATCTCGTAGGATGGAACGCCCTTCTGACCTGAAACGGCAATGGCCCAGGTGAGGATGTGGCGCTCGAGCTTTCCGGAGGGCATGCCGTCGCGAACTGCGATTGCTTTGGCGGGCTCGCGATTGGAAAGCGCGTCGAGGCCTGTCTTTAAATCTGCGCCGATCGGCGCTACGGCCGCGGATATTGCGGCTGTGATATCCGCAACGCGTCCCGTCTTGCTGGGGGAATCAGACCTGTTTGCCGGTACCGCTGTCCGGTGGGTCTCGCTGGCGGGAGCCGAAGAAGCGAGCACCGCGGCGCCGACCATGATGGCGACAGGCAGAAAGAGTGGTCTGCGCATCAAGAGCCCCCGTGTTCCCCTTCGTTCTCCGCCGGACCGCTTGCCGAAAAGTTAGCGGCATTTGCCGATGACCGCAAATCGTGGGTACGGTGTTTTCATGAGGCCCGCTCGAGCATGGGCTCTAACCGCCGCAGTGCCTTAGAGCTATCGTTTGGGTGAAAACCGACATGAAATGCGTCTTCACGACGCTTGCCGCGACCACTTCACATGATTATGGTGCGGCAGTTTTTTAACCGTCGATTGCGGCCAAAGCGTGAGAGTTCGTGCTCCTTGCGGCCGTCAGGAGTTGTGCATGTTCCAGGGTTCCATTCCCGCACTCGTAACACCGTTCACCGCCACCGGCTCAGTGGATGCGGATAGTTTCGTCGCGCATGTGGAATGGCAGATAAAAGAAGGCAGCCATGGGCTGGTGCCGGTGGGCACGACCGGGGAATCGCCAACCTTGTCCCATGACGAGCACAAGACGGTTGTCGAACTCTGTGTGGAAGCAGCGGCGAGGCGCGTGCCCGTGATTGCCGGTGCCGGCTCGAACAACACGACCGAAGCAATCGAGCTTGCGCAGCATGCCGAAAAGGCTGGCGCCGACGCCATTCTGGTCGTGACGCCCTATTACAACAAGCCGACGCAGAAGGGCCTCTTTGCCCACTATGCTGCAATCGCCGAAAGCGTGAAGCTGCCGATCGTAATCTACAATATTCCCGGTCGCTCGGTCGTCGACATGAGCGTGGAGACCATGGCTGCGCTGGCAAGGGCTTATCCGACGATTGTCGGCGTCAAGGATGCGACCGGCAAGATCGAGCGCGTCTCCGAGCAGCGCATGGCCTGCGGCAAGGAGTTCGTGCAGCTTTCGGGTGAGGACGCGACCGCCCTTGGCTTCAACGCGCATGGCGGGGTCGGCTGTATTTCCGTCACAGCCAATGTCGCGCCGCGCCTTTGCGCGGAATTCCAGGAAGCGACACTTGCCGGTGAATTCGCAAAGGCGCTGGAGTATCAGGACAAATTGATGCCGCTCCACAAGGCTATCTTCATGGAGCCCGGCCTCTGCGGCGCCAAATATGCGCTTCATCGCCTCGGGCGGATGAGCCGCGCCGTTCGTTCGCCGCTGTTGGCGACGCTCGAGCCGGGCACGGAGGAAGCGATCGATGCGGCGCTCCGGCATGCGGGATTGTTGAACTGATGGCCCCCAAAGGTAGCGAGCGCACGGTCAAGAAAGTCGTGGCGGAGAACCGCAAGGCCCGCTTCAACTACGAGATCATCGATACCTACGAGGCCGGTCTCGTGCTGACCGGCACGGAGGTCAAGTCGTTGCGCGAAGGAAAGGCCAATATCGCGGAATCCTACGCGACCGACGAAGGCGGCGAAATCTGGCTGATCAATTCCTATCTACCGGAATATTTGCAGGCCAACCGTTTCAACCACGAAACCCGTCGGCGTCGCAAACTGCTGTTGTCGAAGCGGGAAGTGAACCGGCTGCAGGGCGCCGTCAACCGTGAAGGCATGTCACTGATTCCGTTGCGGATC
The DNA here is from genome assembly GCF_030124405.1 of Sinorhizobium sp. 7-81. Taxonomy (NCBI): domain Bacteria; kingdom Pseudomonadati; phylum Pseudomonadota; class Alphaproteobacteria; order Hyphomicrobiales; family Rhizobiaceae; genus Sinorhizobium; species Sinorhizobium sp. 7-81. The sequence continues at coordinate 1,134,198 of NZ_JASKLT010000001.1, forward strand.
TATTTCAACGACCGCGGGCGGGCGAAGCTGGAGCTTGCCCTGGGCAAGGGCAAGAAGCTGCACGACAAGCGTGAGACCTCCAAGGAACGCGACTGGAATCGGCAGAAGAACCGCCTGCTCAAGGAGCGCGGCTGATCCGGCCGGGTCAGGGGCGCTCGCGCCGCCCCTGCATGGGCTCGAATTCTTAAAGTTCGACGTCGTCTGCGACGGGCTCGACCGGACGCGGTGTGCGTTCCGAGGGCTCACGGCCGATCTCGCCTCTGAGTGTCACGAGATCGATGAAGTGATCCGCCTGGCGTCGCAGATCGTCGGCTATCATCGGCGGTTGGGTCGACATGGTCGAGACCACGGAAACCTTGCGGCCCTTGCGCTGCAGCGCTTCGACCAGCGTGGTGAAGTCGCCGTCACCCGAGAAGATGACGAGATGATCGACCGTCTCGGACTGCTCCATAGCGTCGATCGCCAGCTCGATATCCATGTTGCCCTTGATCTTGCGTCGCCCGAGCGAGTCGGTGAATTCCTTGGCCGGCTTGGTGATGACCTTGTAGCCATTGTAGTCCAGCCAATCGATCAGAGGACGGATCGACGAATATTCCTGATCTTCGATAAGCGCGGTGTAATAGTAGGCCCTGAGCAGGTATCCGCGTTTCTGGAAAGCTTTCAGCAGCTTGCGATAGTCGATGTCGAAGCCGAGGCTTTTCGACGCGGCGTAGAGATTGGCGCCGTCAATGAAAAGTGCGATTTTCTCGCGGGGATCGAACATCGTAATTTCCTTTTTCCATGCCCGGCGCATCTTGAACCTTCCGACCGAAGGGTGCGCAGAAAATAGGTGGATTACATTAATAATTGCTGATATTGCAAATAATGTAGGTTATACCACGCATTAATCCAACCAGCGCACGACGCATATAGCTAGTTTTAGCAGTTGCTGCAGTTGGTCCACACCTCAATTTGCGATTGCCGCTGCAAATTCGATTAGCGCATTGCGCAATGCAATCAGCATATGTGGCCAACACTTGCGGCGCTCAGGCGTCATATTCTACCATGTGTCACTGGGTGATGTGAGCACTGAATGCAGGAAAAACTTGAACTTATGCTGTTTTGATTGTATCCGAGCGGATAATTCCAGAAATCGGAGCTGATGAAGTCGTCAACCGACGGCTGTTCCGGTCTCGTGTCGTTTAATCTGTGCAGCGGCAACGCCGCCGCGCTTTGAGTCGCAAAGGACAGGCTATGGCCCGCGTCACCGTCGAAGACTGCATTGACAAAGTCGACAACCGTTTCGAACTCGTTCTGCTCGCCAGCCACCGCGCACGCCTGATTTCGCAGGGTGCCGCTATCACCGTTGATCGCGACAACGACAAGAACCCCGTCGTTGCATTGCGCGAGATCGCTGACGAGACCCTTTCGCCCGGCGATCTGAAGGAGGACCTGATCCACTCGCTGCAGAAGCATGTCGAGGTGGACGAACCCGAGCCGGATCCGGCTTCGCTGACGCAGCCGGAAGCCGCCGCCGCTTTCGCGGATGCGGCGGAAGAGGAAGATCAGCCGGAAGCGCTGACCTTCGACCGCATGTCCGAAGAGGAACTGCTTGCAGGTATCGAAGGACTTGTGCCTCCGGAAAAGAGCGACGACTACTAAGATCCGTTCCGGAACGTGTGTTCCGGTCTGTTTTCAAAGCAGTGCGCCACTCCTATGATTGGCGCACTTTTTTTGTTTGTCTTTTCCACGGAGCCGCCAGCGGATGATGCGCCAATACGAGCTCGTTGAGCGCGTGCAAAAATACAAGCCCGACGTCAATGAAGCCCTGCTGAACAAGGCTTACGTCTACGCCATGCAGAAGCACGGCCAACAGAAACGGGCAAGCGGCGACCCCTACATCTCTCACCCCCTCGAGGTGGCGGCCATTCTTACCGAAATGCATCTGGACGAGTCCACGATCGCCGTTGCGCTGCTGCACGATACGATCGAGGACACGACGGCGACGCGGCAAGAAATCGACGATCTCTTCGGCGAGGACATCGGTGCCCTGGTCGAGGGACTGACGAAGATCAAGAAGCTCGATCTCGTCACCAAGAAGGCCAAGCAGGCGGAAAACCTGCGTAAGCTGTTGCTTGCCATTTCGGACGACGTCCGCGTTCTCCTCGTCAAGCTTGCCGATCGCCTGCACAACATGCGCACGCTCGACCACATGTCGCCGGAGAAGCGCGCGCGCATTTCCGAAGAGACGATGGACATCTATGCGCCGCTGGCCGGGCGCATGGGCATGCAGGACATGCGCGAGGAACTCGAAAATCTCGCTTTCCGCCATATCAACCCGGAGGCCTACGAAACAGTCACCAGGCGACTGCAGGAACTCTCAGAGCGCAACGAGGGCCTGATCAAGAAGATCGAGGAGGAGCTGAGCGAATTGCTGCAGGCCGAGGGGCTGACGCAGGCGCTGGTCAAGGGACGTCAGAAGAAGCCCTATTCGGTCTTCCGCAAGATGCAGTCAAAATCGCTTTCCTTCGAGCAGCTGTCGGATGTCTGGGGCTTCCGCATCATCGTCGACGACATTCCCTCGTGCTACCGTGCGCTCGGCATCGTGCACACACGCTGGCGCGTCGTGCCGGGACGCTTCAAGGATTATATCTCGACGCCGAAGCAGAACGACTACCAATCGCTTCACACGACGATCATTGGCCCGTCACGCCAGCGCATCGAGCTGCAGATCCGCACGAAACGCATGCACGACATTGCGGAATATGGTATTGCGGCGCATGCCCTTTACAAGGATCGTGACGCCGTGGCGACGGATGCGCCGCGATCACCCACATCGAACGCCTATTCCTGGCTTCGCCGCACGATCGAGTCGCTGGCCGAGGGCGACAATCCCGAGGAGTTCCTGGAACACACGAAACTCGAGCTGTTTCAGGATCAGGTATTCTGTTTCACGCCCAAGGGGCAGTTGATCGCGCTGCCACGTGGCGCTACGCCGATCGATTTTGCCTATGCCGTGCATACGAACATCGGCGATACCTGCGTCGGTGCAAAGATCAACGGCCGCATCATGCCGTTGGTCACGCGTCTCAACAACGGTGACGAGGTGGAGATCATCCGTTCCGGCATTCAGGTGCCGCCGCCCGCCTGGGAGGAAATCGTCGTTACCGGCAAGGCGCGCGCCGCTATCCGTCGTGCGACGCGTGCGGCCGTTCGCAAGCAGTATGCCGGTCTCGGCTACCGTATTCTTGAGCGGACCTTCGAACGGGCCGGCAAGAGTTTTTCGCGCGAGGCGCTGAAGCCCGCTCTGCACAGGCTCGGGCAAAAAGAGGTCGAGGACGCGATCGCCGCGGTCGGGCGGGGTGAGCTGTCCTCGCTCGATGTCCTGCGCGCCGTATTCCCCGATCATCAGGACGAGCGCGTCACGGTGAAGCCCAGCGCGGACGACGGCTGGTTCAACATGCGCAGCGCCGCAGGCATGGTCTTCAAGCTTCCCGGCCGTTCGAAAGAGACGGTCGGAGCGCAACAGGCCGAAGGCCCCGAAGCTTTGCCGATCCGTGGCCTTTCCGGCAATGCCGAGGTGCACTTCAGCCCGGCCGGCGCCGTTCCGGGCGACCGCATTGTTGGCATCATGGACAGCGACAAGGGCATCACCATCTATCCGATCCAGTCGCCAATTCTGCAAAACTTCGATGACGAGCCGGAGCGCTGGATCGATGTGCGCTGGGACCTCGATGAAGCGAACAGCAGCCGGTTCATCGCAAGGATCGCGGTCAGCGCGCTGAATGAGCCCGGCACGCTGGCGGAGATCGCGCAGGCGATCGCGACGACCGATGTCAACATCCGCACGCTTTCCATGGGGCGAGTCGCGGCGGATTTCAGCGAGCTGCAATTCGACCTGGAAGTCTGGGATCTGCGTCAGTTGAACCATCTGATCGCACAGCTCAAAGAGTTGCCGAGCATTTCCATGGTCAAGCGGCTGTTCGAATAGGCACGTCAAAAAGCTGCAAAGAGGCCGGCCAGCACTGCGATTTCTCGGCGGGGATGGCCCGTTCGCGCGATCGAGTCGCGCGTCGTTCAAGCCGCATATATGGATGGCAGTTGTTCCGACGGATACGTTCTCCATGCATTTGCCTATGGAATAGGCATGGTGCGGGAGGGAAAGTCCGCTGTCATGCGTTAGTTGCATGGCTGCCGCCTTATCCTGACGCTGGTAGGGCAGCGGTCGCTAAACTATCTTTCGCTTGGGAGGTAAGCGAAGAGGTTTGCCATGTTCAAGCAGTTGAAGAAACTCACCCGTGCCCTGCACGTTCCGACCGTTGAAGAGCGTGAGATCGCTTATCTGAACGGTTCCGTCGATCGCATCGATCTCGAATACCGTCAGCGCCAGATCGACCGTGGCCTGTTCCGCAGCAGCTTCTGATTTTATCGCGTGGCCCTCGAACCGCGATAGCTGGCCCGACGCTCCCACGTGTCTTTTCAGGCGCATAAAGGTTGCTGTAGCACTCTGATTTGCTACATGTTTCATCCTTGACCGGCCCGATTTAAGGATGCATGCAGCAGCGGTTGGCGGCTCGCTAAAGCCATGCATCAGGCGAATAGCTCCGTTGCAAATTTCTGTGGTGCCGCGCCTGACTTGTCTGCAATGGACATGACGCCTATCTTGCGGCCCACAACGAGGCGGAAGCGCTATCTCGCGCCCATGGGCCGCTTCGAGATGCGATCATGACGGCATAATGTTATTCAGGCGCAGAAAACCGGTCACGATTTCCGAGAGGCTCCGCGCCTTGTTATGGCCACGCAAGGGCCTCTCGCGCGGGTTGCGATACATTGCCTTGCGCGTCCTGCGCCTGTCGTCTTCGCCGCATTCGATCGCGGTCGGCGTTGCGGCCGGCGCCGCATCGTCGTTCACGCCGTTTTTCGGCCTTCACATCTTCCTGGCAGTCGCCCTCGCGTCGATTTTTTCCGGCAATCTTCTTGCTGCCGCTATCACGACGGCGCTCGCCAATCCGGTCACCATTCCGATCATCCTGACGGCCTCTTATGAAATCGGCACCGTCCTGACAGGGCCGCAGGATGGCACGGCTGTCAGCGGCGCCGAGATCGGTGATATGGTCGAGCGCCTGGAACTCGCGGAACTCTGGGGACCGGTGTTCAAGCCGATGCTCATCGGTTCACTTCCGCTCGCCGTCGCTGGCGCGCTTGTCTTCTATCCGCTCGCCTACCAAGCGGCCCGGCTTTTCCAACGGAGGCGCAGGCGAGCACGTTCCCAACAGGTCGGGCACTCATCATGATCATTGGCATCGGCAGCGATCTCATCGATATCCGCCGGATCGAGAATTCGCTCGAACGCTTCGGCGAACGCTTCGTCAATCGGTGCTTCACCGACATCGAGATCGCCAAATCGGACGGCCGCAAGAATCGTGCCGCATCCTATGCCAAGCGCTTCGCCGCCAAGGAGGCCTGTTCGAAGGCACTGGGCACCGGCTTGGCGCAGGGGGTTTTCTGGAAGGACATGGGTGTCGTCAATATGCCGGGCGGAAAGCCGACGATGCAGTTGACCGGCGGCGCGGCCGAGCGGCTCCAGAAAATGTTACCCGTGGGTCACCGTGCTGCCATCCACCTGACGATGACGGACGACTTCCCGTTGGCACAAGCCTTCGTGATTATCGAGGCGCTGCCCGTTGCCCCGGTGGAGGGAACGGTTTAGAGCATTCTGCTGGAAACACGGACCGGCGGTCGCTTGAAGAGCAAAGTTCCGGCAACATATAGGATCGAATTGCGCGGCGGCGCGCAGTACGGAGCCCGAGCGCAAGTGTCGGGCATCCGAAGCGGATGACAAAGGAAGACAGCAGCGTGGAAGAAAAGACAGAAACGAAGCAGAGCGGCCTCTGGGAGAATGTAAAGGTTATTATCCAGGCGCTGCTTTTGGCCGTCGTGATCCGAACAGTCTTCTTCCAGCCCTTTACGATTCCGTCAGGCTCTATGATGCCGACCCTGCTTGTCGGCGATTATATTTTCGTGAACAAGTTTGCCTACGGCTATTCGAAGTACTCGCTGCCCTTCTCGCCTGATCTTTTTAGCGGCCGGATTTTCGCAAGCGAGCCAGAACGCGGCGATATCGTGGTCTTCCGCTTCCCGCCGAACCCGGACATCGACTACATCAAGCGTCTTGTTGGTCTTCCCGGCGACCGGATTCAGGTGAGAAACAGCGTTCTCTACGTCAACGACAAGGCCGTCGATCGCGTTCCGGACGGCGCATTCCGCGCTGACGACCAGTACGATACGGGCGGCGATGTCCCGGTTTATCGCGAGACGATGGACAGCGGCGTTTCCTATGACACGCTCGACCAGTTTCCGGATTCGCGCGGCGACAACACGCGTGAGTTCATAGTTCCCGACGGCCACTATTTCATGATGGGCGACAACCGCGACAATTCCGCCGACAGCCGCTTCGACGTTGGCTTCGTGCCGGCGGAAAACCTGGTGGGCCGCGCCAGCCTGATCTTCTTCTCGCTCGGCAACGACACGTCGTTCCGCGAGGTCTGGAAATGGCCGGCAAACCTGCGTTACGACCGCCTGTTCAAGGTCGTCGAATGATGAAGGGGCGACCGCTGAGCGCGGAGGATCGGGCAAGACTCGAGGCCGTGATCGGTTATCAGTTCGTCGAGAAAGAACGCCTGGACCGGGCGCTGACGCATTCGAGCGCTCGCAACGCCAAGGGCAGCAACTATCAGCGTCTCGAATTCCTGGGTGACCGTGTGCTGGGCCTGTGCGTGGCCGAGTTACTGTTCCAGACCTTTCGCGACGCGAACGAGGGTGAGCTTTCCGTCCGACTGAACCAACTGGTCAGCGCGGAAAGCTGCGCCAAGGTCGCGGACGACCTGTCACTGCACGAGTTCATCCGCACCGGTTCGGACGTGAAGAAGATCACCGGCAAGCACATGATGAATGTGCGCGCCGATGTGGTAGAGTCGCTGATCGCGGCGATCTATCTCGATGGCGGTCTGGAGGCGGCGCGGCGCTTCGTGCTGCTCCACTGGACGGCTCGGGCGGCCAGTGCCGATGGCGCCCGCCGCGACGCGAAGACAGAATTGCAGGAATGGGCGCACGCCAGATTCGGCGTTGCACCGAAATACAGGACGGATGATCGCTCCGGTCCCGATCACGACCCGCGTTTCACGGTGACGGTTGAGGTTATGGGGCTTGCACCGGAGACGGGAACCGATCGCTCCAAACGCGGCGCCGAACAGGTCGCCGCGACACGATTGCTGGAGCGTGAAGGCGTTTGGCAGCAGAAGCCTGCCGGAAATTGACGGAAGCTATGACGGATATGGAACATGATACGGCCGCCACCGGCGCGCCGACCCGCTCGGGTTTCGTGGCGCTGATCGGCGCGACGAATGCCGGTAAATCGACGCTCGTCAACCGCCTCGTCGGTGCGAAAGTCTCGATCGTCAGTCACAAGGTGCAGACGACGCGCGCGATCGTGCGCGGCATCGCAATCCATGACAATGCCCAGATTGTCTTCATGGACACGCCGGGCATTTTCAAGCCGCGGCGCAGGCTTGACCGCGCGATGGTGACGAGCGCCTGGGGCGGCGCCAAGGATGCCGATCTGATTATGCTGCTGATCGACAGCGAACGCGGATTGAAGGGCGACGCGGAAGCGATCCTCGAGGGCCTGAAGGAAGTGCATCAGCCGAAGATTCTGGTGCTCAACAAGATCGATCAGGTTCGCCCGGAAGATTTGCTGAAGCTTGCGGCTGCGGCAAATGAAACGGTCAAATTCGAGCGCACGTTCATGATCTCGGCACTTTCCGGATCCGGATGCGACGATGTCATGGATTATCTTGCGAAGGCGCTGCCGGAAGGCCCCTGGTACTATCCCGAGGATCAAATCTCGGACCTTCCGATGCGCCAGCTCGCAGCCGAGATCACCCGCGAAAAACTGTTCCTAAGGCTGCACCAGGAACTTCCCTATGCGTCTCACGTCGAGACCGAGAAATGGGAGGAGCGCAAGGACGGGTCCGTGCGCATCGAGCAGGTGATCTATGTCGAACGCGAGAGCCAGAAGAAAATCGCGCTTGGCAAGGGCGGGGAGGCGATCAAGGCGATCTCGACCGCGGCCCGCAAGGAGATCTCGGAGATCCTGGAGCAGCCCGTGCACCTTTTTCTCTTCGTGAAGGTGCGCGAGAACTGGGGCGACGATCCGGAGCGCTTCCGTGAAATGGGGCTCGAATTCCCGCGATAACCGAGTTATCGGCGCGGCAAACGTCTTGGCCTATTCGCGGTTCGCCTGGCTGTTCGTTGCCGCCATCCTTTTCCCGAGAAGCGGACTGATCGTCTCTGCGCGGTTGGTCCAGACATAGCCCGCGAAATTCTTGGGCACGAGCGTCAGGTCATCTGCGCTGTCGATGCCGGAGGTAAAATCGCCGCCGCCGTAGCGCCCGAGAAGTATCACCTCGCTGCCCGCATCCTTCATGCGGGCGGCAAAGCGGTCTGGCCAGCCCCAAAGAAACGGCGCGTAGTTGGCGGGTACGACCACGAGCGTGTTGTGGCAGGCCTCCGGCACGATGCTTGTCCAGCCATAGGCGACGTAGCGGCCAAGGCAGGCGAGGGTCGACTGCCTGTCATAGCCTCTCAGCCCAGGCACCAGCCGCAGGGTTTCCTGCGTCGGAGCGCTGCCGCCATAGACGCCGAAAACCGATTTTCGCCATTCGGGATGCGCGCGCAACAGGACCGCAAGCGTCGCTCCTTCCTCCCGCCGGTCGCTCTTGAAGTTGATGAGGAAGCGGCCGTGGGGCAGCGCAGTGAATACCTCCGTCAGCGTCGGCATTTGGCCTTGCGCACGGCCGCGGAAGGGGAAGGTCTTGCCTCCGTCGGCGGTGTAGCCGTAGCCGATATCGAGCGTCTTCAGCGTCGTCATCGGCGTTTGCTCGGTGACGCCCTTTCCGTCCGTGCGGCAATCGAGCGTCCAGTCGTGGAATACGGCAAACTGACGGTCCGGCGTTAGGTGGATGTCGAGTTCCACGACCTCCGCGCCACTGTCCATTGCCGCTTGCATGGAGGCTATCGTGTTTTCGAGATAGGCGTGGCGCGGCGGCTCGATGCGTTGGGCCGTGCAGGTGTCGTTTTCGACGCCTTCCTGTTGGAAAACCTGGTGAATGCCACGGTGCGCGAGAATTTTGGCCGTATCTGACGGTGGCGTCACCAGCAGGGAGGTATTGAGAAGCCAGAGGGCGGCAGCGACGGCAAACACGACAACGATGAGCGTCTTCATCGTGACTTCTCCTCTGGCGCCCGCTTCACCGGCAATATGGGCGAAGATGATGCGAGCGCCGGGCGCGCGGTTTGCGAACGATCTGTCACCCCGCGCGCAATTGACCGGAAATCAACCCTGTGGAACGTAAGCCATCGGTACCGGTTTAGGCAACGCCTACAGGAGAACACGCATGCCGCAGCTCGTCGATGGAAAATGGGTCAGGGGCGATGTCGCCGCAAGCGAGATGAAGGACGGTGCCTTCCATCGCGAGCCGACTCGGTTCCACAACTGGATCACGCCCGACGGGCGGGCCGGTCCGGACGGCCAACCGGCATTGATGGCTGAAGCAGGGCGTTACCGGCTTTTCGTCTCTTATCTGTGTCCCTGGGCCTCGCGTACGATCGCGATGCGCAACCTCAAGGGCCTTGAAGCCGTTGTCGGCTTGACAGTCTCCAACCCCATTCTGGGTGAAGATGGCTGGACCTACGACCAGCCTGTCGATGCCGGCGCCCGCGTGGGCGAGATTCGCTATCATCATCAGCTCTACACGGCGAGCGACCCGCACTACACCGGCAAGGTCTCGGTACCGGTGCTGTGGGACATGAAAGAGGGGCGCATCGTCAACAACGAATCAGCCGACATTATTCGCATCCTCAATTCGGCGTTCGACCATCTGACCGGCAATCGCCTGGATTTCTACCCTGCCGCGTTGCGCGCGGAAATCGATCGTTGGAACGAGCCGGTCTATGCGCGCGTGAACAATGGCGTCTACCGCGCTGGCTTCGCAAAGACGCAGGCGGCCTATGACGAGGCGGTCTCTGGACTGTTCGACATGCTCGACGAACTCGAGCGGCATCTTGCGGCGCATCGATATCTTGCCGGCGCCCATCTCACCGAGGCTGACATCCGGCTGTTCGTCACCCTGATTCGTTTCGATGCCGCCTATCACGGGGCCTTCAAATGCAACATCCGCCGGATCGAGGACTATCCATCGCTGTCCAACTATATGCGCGAAATTTACCAATGGCCCGGTATCCGCGAGTCCGTGCGCATCGATCACATCAAGCGCGGCTATTACGGCATCCGGCATGTCAATCCGACCGGGATCGTTGCGGCGGGACCGGTGCTCGATCTCGATCGCCCGCATGATCGCCACAGGCTTCGCGGGCTTGGCGTGTTCGGCAGCTAGAGCGGAAGAGAAAACCTCAGAATTTTCGGTTCGTCCCGCGGCCGATACATTGGCCGCGCTCTGGCCGATCGGCGAGGGGCCGCTGGCCACTCCAATCCGCATTTCTTCGAATTTACTAAGGAAGCAGATCAATGAGGGGCCACAAAGAAGCCCATTGATAAACCGTGGAACACCGCTAAGTTAATGGAAGTTCTGATGGATAGGAGCCCGGTGGGCCAGCCTGACGAAATTCCCGGTGCGCGGCGACCTTGCGGCGCCGCTGCCTGACGGAAGCCGTGGGCTTAGCCAAGTCGGTTCTCGTTTTTCAGGATGCGTCCGGCGTCGTTTCCCAAGCGCATGCCTGCGCGTATCCTCCGAAAGCCGATCGAACCGCTCGCAGCGTCTCCTGTGCGGAGGAACTATATGTCCGTTTAGGTCTGATGCTGAGGTAGGATATGAGTGCGGCATTGTTGAATCTGCTTCGCCGTCTTGTCCAGAAGGGCAAACTGACGGTCGTTTTCTCATCAGATGAAAAGGTAGTCTTGGGTGATGGTACGGGCCAGCCGGCGACCATACGGATAGCCGATGCCGCGGCGGAAACGGCCATTGTGCGGGACCCCGGGCTAAAGTTTGGTGAAATGTATATGGATGGTCGCGTTCTCGTTGAGGAAGGCGACATCTTCGACGTGCTATCCATTATCAAGAGCAATGATCTGGCAAACGTTGCGACCTTCGCCAATTCCATCGTGGCGCTGGGGCATGTGTTGCGCCAGCAGGTGAAGAGCAGGCTGCCGGTCAACCGCAATCGCTACAATGTCGCCCACCACTATGATCTCGACGGGAAGCTCTTCAACCTCTTCCTCGATGAGGACTGGCAATATTCCTGCGCCTATTTCCATCCGCCGGGAATTTCGCTCGACGAGGCGCAGCGCGCCAAGAAGCGGCACATCGCGGCGAAGCTCTTGCTCGAGCCCGGCCAGAAGGTGCTTGAAGTCGGTTCCGGCTGGGGCGGGATGGCGATGTATCTTGCCGAAGCGTCCGACGTCGAAGTCACCGGAATCACGCTCAGCGAGGAGCAACTGAAGGTCTCGCGCGAACGAGCGGAGCGGCGCGGGCTCGCCGATCGCGTGCGCTTCGAGCTGCAGGATTACCGCACGATGCAGGGGCGGCAGTTCGACCGAATCGTTTCCGTCGGCATGTTCGAGCACGTGGGCATCGGCAACTACGGCAATTTTTTCCGCAAGATGAAAGAGCTGCTGACACCCGAAGGGGTGATGCTGCTTCACTCCATCGGCCAGATCTACAAGCCTTGGGCCACCAACCCGTGGATCGAGAAGTACATCTTTCCCGGCGGTTATATCCCGGCCCTCTCCGAAGTGCTGCCGTCGGTCGAGAGCACGCGGCTGCTCGTCAAGGACATCGAAATCCTGCCGATGCACTACGCCTGGACACTGCGGGCGTGGCGCGAGCGCTTCGTGGCGCGGCGGGAGGAGGCGGTCAGGCTCTACGACGAACGCTTCTTCCGGATGTGGGAATTCTATCTTGCGGCCTCGGAAACCGCCTTTCTCCATGACAAGCACTTCGTCTTCCAACTTCAGCTCTCGCCATCGCTCAGGTCGGTGCCGGTCTCACGGGATTATATCGCTCAAAAGGAGCGCGAATTGCTTGAATTCGAGAGAACCCGCCGGCGCCTGGAACTCGTCGCGGTCTAACGCAGCATAGTGCCGGTCATCCGGCGAGCGTCTTTTCCGCCCCTCATCCCAATGCGGGTGAGGGGTGCGGTGAGCATTTCCGCAATCGACCATCTTCTGTGGAGCGCGGTCGGGCGATCATCCGCCCTCACTTGGCCTTGATGGTCTGCGCCAGTATGGTCCGCTCGGAAAACAGAATACGGAAAGCAGAATGACCGCAAAGCCCATTGCCGCCCTCATCGCAAGTGAGATCAAGGCAACCACCGCGCAGGTTGCCGCCGCCGTCGACCTGCTCGACGCGGGAGCGACGGTGCCTTTCATCGCTCGCTATCGCAAGGAGGTAACCGGCGGTCTCGACGATACGCAACTGCGCGTGCTTTCGGAACGGCTCACCTATCTGCGTGAACTCGAGGCGCGCCGGTCGTCGATCCTCGATTCGATCCGCGGCCAGGACAAGCTCACCGACGAGCTCGAAGGCAAGATCGCCGCTGCGGCCACCAAGGCGGAGCTTGAGGACATCTATCTGCCCTACAAGCCGAAACGGCGCACCAAAGCAGAGATCGCCAGGGAGCGTGGGCTGGGACCGCTGGCGGAGGCAATACTTGCCGACCGCTCGATCGCGCCGGCCGATCGCGCCGGTGCGTATCTGACGGCCGATGTCACGGACGTCAAGATGGCGCTCGAGGGTGCGCGCGACATCATCGCCGAAGGCATGGCCGAGAACGCCGATCTTTTGGGGCGCCTGCGCAATTACATGAAGGACGCCGCGTTCCTGCGTGCCAGAGTGGTCGACGGCAAGCAGGAAGCCGGTGCGAAGTTCTCGGATTATTTCGATCATGCCGAACGCTGGGCGACGGCGCCCGGCCACCGGGCGCTTGCGATGTTGCGCGGCTGGAACGAGGAGATCCTCTCGGTCGATATCGTCGTTGACCAGGACGACAGATCACCGATGAAACCGGTCGAGCGTATGATTGCGGCCGCCTATAATGTCGGCGCGCACCTGCCCGGCGACAAATGGCTCCTGGACGTGATCGGCTGGACCTGGCGGGTCAAGCTCTCCATGTCGCTCTCGCTGGATCTGATGCGTGAGCTGCGCGAGCGGGCGGAAGAGGAAGCAATCCGCGTCTTCGCTCGCAATCTCAAGGATCTGCTGCTCGCCGCGCCCGCCGGCTCGCGCGCAACCATGGGTCTTGATCCGGGCATCCGCACCGGAGTGAAGGTCGCGGTCGTCGACGGCACGGGCAAATTGCTTGATACGACAACGGTCTATCCCTTTCCGCCAAAGAACGATGTTCGCGGCGCCCAGGCGGAACTCGCGTCGCTCATTCGCAAGCACAGGGTCGAACTGATTGCCATTGGCAACGGCACCGGCAGCCGCGAAACCGAGAAGCTTGTGGCCGACATGCTTCAGCAGCTCCCAGCGCCGAAACCCACAAAGGTCATCGTCTCCGAGGCTGGGGCATCGGTATATTCCGCGTCCGAAACGGCGGCGGCCGAATTTCCGACGCTCGACGTCTCACTGCGCGGTGCCGTTTCGATCGCCCGGAGATTGCAGGATCCGCTCGCCGAGCTCGTCAAGATCGAGCCGAAATCGATCGGCGTCGGTCAATACCAGCACGATGTCGACCAGTCGAAGCTCAGCCGCTCGCTCGACGCGGTCGTCGAAGATGCGGTGAACGCCGTCGGCGTCGATCTCAACACCGCCTCGGCATCGCTGCTGGCGCGCGTATCTGGTCTCGGCAAATCGTCCGCGGAAGCGATCGTCGCGCACCGTGACGCGACCGGACCTTTTTCCAGTCGTCAGCAACTTTTGAAGGTACCGCGTCTTGGTGCCCGGACCTTCGAGCAATGTGCCGGCTTTCTTCGGATACCGAACGGAACCGACCCGCTCGATGCGTCCTCGGTGCACCCGGAGGCCTACGGTGTCGCGAAAAAGATCGTCGCCGCTTGCGGTCGCGACGTCCGCTCCCTTATGGGCGACAGCGCCGCCCTGAAAAAGCTCGAGCCGCGCGCCTTTGTCGACGAGCGTTTCGGCTTGCCGACCATCAAGGATATTCTTGCAGAGCTGGAAAAGCCGGGCCGCGATCCGCGCCCGAGCTTCAAGACCGCAACCTTCGCCGACGGCGTCGATGACATCAAGGATCTGAAAGTCGGGATGCAACTCGAGGGTACGGTGACAAATGTCGCGGCCTTCGGTGCGTTCGTCGATATCGGTGTGCACCAGGACGGCCTCGTCCACGTGTCGCAACTGGCCGACCGCTTCGTCAAGGATCCGCATGAGGTTGTCAAGGCGGGCGATGTCGTGCAGGTGCGCGTCACCGAAATCGATGTTGCGCGCAAGCGCATCGGCCTCACGATGCGCAAGGACGGTGGTGCGGAAAAGGGGGGGCGCGAGGCGCGAGGATCCGCATCGAATGGCGGCGGCACGCGCAACGCAGCCGAGCGTCAGCCGCGCCCGCAAGCGCCCGCCCAGGGTGCTCTTGGCGCGGCACTGTTGGCGGCAATGAAACAAAAATGACCAGCTAAGTGGAACGGCCGGCGCCAACGATCGTTTCCCCCTCATCGACTGTTGGCATGACGGTTTCAGGTGAGTGATCTATAAATTAGTTAACTGACATATACTCTGCTTTCCGTCATACTCCTCTCGTGGCGACACCGGCTTCGTGTCGCGAGCAGGTGTCGACCATAGGATGCCGGTCTACGGCGGAACAGGTCAGCGGAAATCCTCTTCCGCCGGGGCTCCCGGCGAAAGGAGGAGCGTCATGGTACGCAATGTGATCCGCGGGCTCACGAGAGCCATCATATTGGCTGTAGTGGTGTCGGCACATCCCTATCCGGCAGGTTCGCAGACGGTCGCGAATTGCGCCGAACGATCCCAGGTGATCGAGTTCCTTGCGCAAAAATATGACGAAAAGCCCGCGGCAGTCGGATTGATCAACCCGCAGGCCGTCATGGAGGTTTTTGCCGCCGACAACGGCAGTTGGACCCTGATCGTCACGGATGTCTCGGGCCGAAGCTGTGTCATTCTCGCCGGAAAGAGCTGGGACCCGATGCCGCAGGTCGGGCCGAAGGCATGAACGCGAAAGATCACGCGTGACCGCTCTTTGCGAACGATCACGTGACGGCACAATTAATCTGCCGTCACGTCAAAAAGCGTCCGCACTTTTATCCCGTTTCTCGGAACGTCTGGTCAGTCCGGCCTGCCGATGCTGGCATAGCCGAAACCGTGCCTTGCCACTTCGTCCCTGCGGTAGATGTTGCGCAAGTCGACGAGCAGCGGCGTCTTCATCACGGTTTTGAGCCGCGCAAAATCCAGTGCCCGGAATTCGTTCCACTCGGTGACGATGACCAGCGCATCGGCGTCCGCTGCCGCATCGTAGGGGTCGGCCGCGTAATCCAGCCCTTCAATCAGCTTGCGGGCATTCTCGACACCCTCCGGATCGTAGCCGGTTACCTTGGCGCCCGCATCCTGCAGGGTCTGCACGATTGCGATCGCCGGGCTGTCGCGCATGTCGTCGGTATTCGGCTTGAAAGTGAGGCCGAGGACGGCGATCTTGCGCCCGCGCACATCACCGCCCGCGGCGGTGATCACCTTGCGACCCATCGCCCGTTTACGATTGTCGTTGATCGCAACGGTCGTCTCGACGAGGCGAACCGGACTGTCGTAATCCTGAGCGGTCTTGACGAGTGCCAGCGTATCCTTGGGAAAGCACGAGCCGCCGTAACCCGGCCCGGCATGCAGGAACTTCGAGCCGATGCGGCCGTCGAGGCCAATGCCGCGGGCGACATCCTGAACATCGGCGCCGACCTTTTCGCAGAGATCGGCCATTTCGTTGATGAACGTGATCTTCATCGCCAGGAAGGCATTGCCGGCATATTTGATCAGTTCGGAGGTGCGGCGCGTGGTAAACACAAGCGGCGCCTGGTTGAGGTAGAGCGGGCGATAGACCTCGGTCATGACTTCACGTGCCCGCTGGTCGTTGCCGTTGAGGCCGACGACAATACGATCCGGCCGCTTGAAATCCTCGATCGCCGCGCCTTCGCGCAGGAACTCCGGATTGGAGACGACGGCGACATCGGCTTCGGGATTGGTTTCGCGGATGATACGCTCGACCTCGTCACCGGTTCCGACAGGAACGGTCGACTTCGTGACGACGACGGTGAAGCCGGTGAGATTGCTGGCGATCTCCCGGGAGGCTGCATGGACGTAGGAGAGATCGGCATGCCCGTCGCCGCGCCGCGACGGCGTGCCGACGGCGATGAAGATCACGTCGCTTTCGGCAACGGCCGACTTGAGGTCTGTCGTGAAACTCAGGCGTCCCGACGCGACATTGCTGGCGACAAGATGGTCGAGGCCCGGCTCGAAGATCGGGATTTGCCCCTGCTTGAGCGCCTCGATCTTGCGCTCGTCCTTATCGAGGCAGATCACGTCGTGACCAAAATCCGCAAAACAGACGCCCGAAACAAGGCCGACGTAGCCGGCGCCGATCATCGTGATTTTCATCGGTTCTTCCTTTGTTGTTGGGTTTTATTGGATGTCGGTTAGATAAATCCGTGTATTAAAAGCGAAATAGACCTATTTGCGGCCATTTTGAGCCGGATCTGAGGTTTTGGCCCAGCCTCGTGGCTAATAATACGTTATGCGATCTGGCCGGTTTTACAATAATATTGCTCATACCATTCCACAAAGCGGGCAACGCCCTCCTTGACCGAAATCGACGGCTTGAAATCAGTTAACGCTTCGAGCAGGTCCGGCGACGCGTAGGTGCGGGGAACGTCACCCTGTTGCATCGGAAGCATGTTGCGGATGGCGGGCCTGCCGACTGCCTTCTCGACCGTTTCGACGAAGGTCATCAGTTCGACGGGCTGGCCGCCACCGACATTGACGACGCGAAACGGTGCCTGAGAGGAGAGCGTGTCTTTGGCCTTTTCCGCCGGCACGCGATTTTCCTCTGCCGGTGCAACGTGCGAAAGCCTGAGGATGCCTTCGACGAGATCGTCGATATAGGTAAAGTCGCGGCTCATCCGGCCCTCGCCATAGATGTCGATCGGCCGATCATTGTGAATCGCGTCCACAAATTTGAACAGCGCCATGTCGGGACGTCCCCAAGGGCCGTAGACGGTGAAGAAGCGGAAGGCGGTCGTCGGCACCTTGTAGAGATGGGCGTAGCTGTGCGCCATCAATTCCATCGATTTCTTCGTCGCCGCGTACAGCGTCAGGGGCTCGTCGGCCCGGTCCGTCTCGGAAAAGGGGATCTTGTCGTTGGCGCCATAGATCGAGGACGTCGACGCGAGCATCAGGTGCTTGGGACCAATTGCGCGCGCAAGTTCCAGCATGTTCCACGTGCCGATGAGGTTCGAGTCGACATAGGCCTTGGGATTTTCGAGGCTGTATCGAACGCCCGCCTGTGCGGCGAGATGAATGATCACCTCGGGCTCGGCAAGCTCTGCAGCGTGGTCGAGTGCCGCCCGATCCTCGAGCATCGCCGTCACCGCTTTGAAGCCATTGGAGCGCTTCAGGATCGCATGGCGACGCTCCTTGAGCGTCACGTTGTAATAGGGCGTCATGCCGTCGAAGCCCACAACGAAATGTCCCTCGTCGATAAGCCGCTTGGCGACATGGAAACCGATGAAGCCTGCTGTGCCGGTGATGAGGTAGCGCACGACGGTATCCCCAAATTTGCATAGTCGGACAGTTCATACGAAGAAAGCTGAGCAATGGAAAGCCGAATCCATCACTTGGGCGGGCTTTCGAGCCCCCGGTGCAGGGCCGTCAGTACGGACATGGCGTGGTCCGCATATTGGCTGATCCAGCGATCATGAATGGCCTGGATCGGCAAAGCATTCAGATAGTTCCATCGCTCGCGCCCCTCTCGTTGGACGAGGATCAGGTTAGCGTCCTCCAGCACTTTCAGGTGTTGCATCACGGTGCAGCGGTCGAGTTGCGAGAATTGTTCGCAGAGCATGCCGGTCGTCTGCGGCGCGGCTTTCAGAGCGTCGAGGATCTGCCGGCGCAGGCCATTGGCCAGTGCTTTGAATACGGCGTCGTCTTTCGAATCGGTTGACATGTTATATTTTTATAACATATCATCGTGTCACACAATGGCGAGGAGGAAGACATGACCTTGGAATTTCGTGTGAATGGCCGGATCGCCCGGCCTGTCGATGAGGTGTTCGACGCTGTCGTCAACCCGGATCAGCTCAGCCGCTACTTCGTGACCCTCGGTGGTGTTAGCGCGCCTCTGGTCGCCGGTACGACAGTCACCTGGTGGGGGGAGGTGCCGGTGGAGGTGGAAACCGTCGAGTCCAATCAGCGAATCGTATTCCGGTGGGACGCCAAGGTGGGCGAGGGCGAAGCCCCGTACCGGACGAAGGTAGAGATGCGCTTCCAGTCCCTTGATGACGGCGCAACCATGATCACCATTGCCGAAACCGGCTGGCGCGAAAACGAACAGGGACAGAAGAGCTCCTATATGAACTGCGAAGGCTGGTCCCAGATGCTCGCCTGCATGAAGGCCTGGCTCGAATATGGGATCAACTTGCGCGAGGGCTATTACGTGAGCGAACTCTCGGGCAATCCTGCACTCGAGCCGCAAGCATAGGAGGGCGTGCGATGCCGACGGAGATCAAGGGCGGGTTCAACATCGCCATGAAGGTTCCTAGCCATCAATACGAAGCCGTGATTGCCTTCTACCGCGACGTCGTCGGGCTTCCGCCCTTCGATGAGAAGGCGCCTGCGATGGGGTTCGTTCTCGGCCCAAATCGCCTCTGGATAGATGAGGTGCCAAACTACAGCCAGGCGGAAATCTGGCTGGAGCTTTTCACCGGCGATTATGAGAAGGCGCTCGACCATCTCGCGGCGAACGGAGCCGTCCGCTGCGACGCGGTCGAGGATCTGGGTGAAGGCTTTCGCGGGGGCTGGATCATGAACCCTGCGAACATCGTGCACCTGGTGCGGGAACCGGATGCCTGGTAGGCGCCTGAGTGTCAAATGCGCCTCACATGGGCCAGTCGTCACATCGAAAGCGGCTGACCCTCATCAGCGGCCGCCGCCATTGGCGCACCGAGCGGCCCACCCATCGGTGGCTCGGATTGAAGCACGATGACGCGTGTATCCGTCGGCACCCGGCTATAGAGGTCGATGATGTCCGGATTGAAAAGCCGGATGCAGCCGCTCGAAACGGCCTTTCCGATGGACCAGGCCTCGGTGGTGCCGTGGATGCGAAACAGCGTGTCGCGGTTGCCCTGGAAAAGATAGAGCGCGCGCGGGCCAAGGGGATTGCGGATCCCCGGCTCCATGCCGCCGGCAAGCGGTCCGTAGCGTTCCGGCTCGCGTGCAACCATGTCGGACGTCGGCGTCCAACGCGGCCACTCGGCCTTGCGCCCGACACGGGCCTCACCCTGGAATTCCAGCCCCGCCTTGCCGACGCCGATCCCATATCGCAACGCCATGCCGCCATCCTGCACGAGGTAAAGGAAGCGATTCTGGGTGTCGACGACGAGCGTGCCCGGCGGTTCGGAAGTGGCATAGGCGACCTGCTGGCGCAGATAGCGGGGCTCGACCTTGCTGATGTCGGTTGCGGGAAGCGGGAACTTTTCCTCCGGCTTCGGCCCGTACATGGCGAGGTAATATGGATCCGGCCCTTTCTGCCTGGCGCTTTGGCCGCTGGTCGCGCAGTTGGCGAGAACTGACGAAACGAGGAGAAGGGCGAAGAGCCGCGCCAGGCGGCCGGCGCTGTTCCGGGACACACACATAGTTGATCCTGCTGACTGCAATAATTCCTGGACTCGGAAGCGTTCCAACGAGTGGCCCGGCTTGAGGCCCAAAAATGTCCGCGGGGAGGCGGCGCTAAGGCAGAAATGTGGCCGGCCGGCGGTGTAGCGAAAAGGCGACAGTTTCGTCCAGAACCGTTCTCGCCGCCCCATCCGAAGCCGACATATCTGTGCTTGATCCGCTTTCAAACCCGGGTGTATGCCTGTTCCATGCAGTGGAGCGATCAAGCTATCATACTCGGCATCCGGCGGCACGGCGAAAGCTCTGTCATCGCGGAAGTCATGACCGCCGCGCATGGGCGGCATCTTGGCCTCGTGCGCTCCGGCCGATCGCGTACGATGCAGCCCGTGCTGCAGCCCGGAAACTCTGTCGAAGTGACCTGGCGGGCGCGGCTTGACGAACATCTCGGCGAATTTCGGGTGGAGCCGCTTCAACTGCGTGCCGCAAGGCTGATGGAGGCGGCAACGTCCGTCTATGGCATCCAGGCCCTGGGCGCGCTGCTGCGGCTGCTGCCGGAGCGTGATCCGCACCCGCATCTCTACGAGGCGCTTGCCGTCATCGTCGACCATCTTCAGGACCCGGCGGATGCCGGGGAACTGTTCGTACGCTTCGAACTCGCCGTCTTGAACGACCTCGGCTTCGGTCTGGATCTGTCGGAATGCGCCGCGACCGGCGCGCGTCAGGGCCTCGTCTATGTCTCGCCCAAATCCGGCCGCGCCGTCAGTCGGGAGGCGGGCGCGCGCTATGCCGACCGCATGCTCGCCCTTCCGGATTTCCTGTCTCCCGGTGGGCACCAGGCGGCCGACCACGACAGCCTCGCCGCCGCGTTTCGCCTGACCGCCTATTTCCTCAACCGCCATGTCTACGAGCCACGCGGCCTCGACGCCTCCTCCGTGCGTGACGCTTTTGTTCACGCCGCGCTTAAGGCGTTGAAATCTTCTCCACCGTCTGCGGCCTGATCGAGGTCTGCTGGCAACTACTGCGCCGCGCGTCCAATCGGACGCGCAAAGGTCGCTGTAGCACCTTGAATCGCTGCATGATTTTGTCCTCAAATCGATTCCGATTTGAGGAATCATGCAGTAGGGACGATGAAGCCAGACGCCGCGTCGGCGACGCGGCGTCCGTTGTATGCGGGTCAGCCGATCCGGCCGCCGCCACGTTTGGTGACCGCCACCACCGCCGGGCGTACCGGCATGTCGTCCTTGAAATCGGGCCAGCGCGTTGCCGGCTTCTCGTAGGTGGCAAGACCTGCGTCGCCCGGGTGCTGCACGGCGAGGAAGAAAGTGTCGGACGTCGGATTGAAGCAGGGACCGCACATCTCGGCGCCGACCGGAACGCGGAAGAACAGCTTGGAAGTACCGCGTGCTCCGCCCTCGGTGTCGATCGCCCAGACGCCATCGGTGCGGCCGGTTTCCTTTTCGTTATTGCCGTCCGTCGAAACCCAAAGCCTGCCGTCGGCGTCGATCGCGCAGTTATCCGGCATGCCGAACCAGCCGTTCTTGGTCGTTGCTGTCGAGAACGACGCACCGACTTCGGCAACGCTTGGATCGCCACATTTCAGAAGCACGTCCCAACGGCTGGTGAGCGAGGCGAAGTCGCCATCGGTTTCGGTGATTTCGATGATATGACCGAAGGCGTTCTTTGCGCGCGGATTGGCGGCGTTGATTTCTTCGGCCTTGCGCTTGGTGTTGTTGGTCAGCATCACGTAGACCTTGCCGGTCTTCGGATTGGGCTGGACGTCCTCCGGACGGTCCATCTTGGTGGCGCCGAGCGCGTCGGAAGCAAGCCGGGTGTCGATCAGCACGTCGGCCTGCGAGGCAAAACCGTTCTCGGCGGTCAACGGTCCCTCGCCATGGACGAGCGGCAGCCAGGTGACGGTGCCGTCTTCATCGAACTTCGCCACATAGAGCGTGCCTTCGTCGAAGAGGTCCATGTTGGCGGCACGATCGTTCGGGTTGTAGCTGCCCTTGGTCACGAATTTGTAGACATAATCATAGCGCTCGTCGTCGCCGGTATATAGCACGACGCGCCCGTCCTTGTTGACGATGGATTCGCAGCCTTCGTGCTTGAACCGGCCAAGCGCCGTGCGCTTCTTCGGGATAGACGTCGGGTCGAGGGCATCGACTTCTACGATCCAGCCGAAGCGATTGGCCTCGGTCGGTTCCTTCGACACGTCGAAGCGATCGTAGAACTTGGACCATTCATATTGTCCGCCCGGCGCCCCAAGACGCTTCAACTGCTTGAATTCCGCATGGTCCTCGGCGATTTCGCCGCCGAAGTAGCCGTTGAAGTTCTCCTCGGCCATCATGTAGGTGCCCCAGGCGGTGACGCCGCCGGCGCAATTGTTGACCGTGCCGAAGACTTTTTTGCCGGTCGGGTCGGACGGGGTCTTCACACGGTCATGGCCGGCAACCGGCCCGGAAAGCTGCATTTCGGTGTTGAGCGTGATGCGGCGGTTGTACTTGCCGCCGAGCACCGGCTGCCACTTGCCGTCCACCCTTCGGATTTCGATGATCGTGCCGCCGTGTGCGGCCATTTCGATGTCGACGAGGTCTTTGGTGTATTCGCCAAGGGTGACCTTTTCCTCCTCGACTTCCTGACCGTCCTTGGTCACTTTCTCCTTCACGATCGAGGCGAAGGCCGGAAACATCAGTTCCGCATTGGTGTATTCATGGTTGACGACCAGCAGACCGTGGTCCGGATTGTCCTCGAGCGGAATGAACCCGACATAGTCATTGTTGTAGCCGAAGAGCTTTTCCTGGGCCGCGGCCGTCTGGTTCTTCGGGTCGAAGTCCGGGCTGTCGGCAAAAACCTTGTCGCCCCAGCGCAAGAGGATATCGGCATCATAGCCGTCGGCCACGTGATGGTTCTCGTCGATACCGGCTTCGACTTCCGTGAAGTCGAAACGCGAGGCGTCGTCGGCGCGCGCTTCATCGGCCGTCAAAAGCGCGAGCGGGCTGACTGTCGTGGAAATAGCGGCAACAGCCAAGGAGCCGCCGATGAATGAGCGGCGCGAGAAACGGCGATTGATGATGTCGCCCATGGTCGGATTGGCGGAACAGTTCTGACCGACGTCCTCCAATTCCTCCCTGCGTTCCGTCAGCGTCTTGAATTCGGTTTCTTCCGTTGAGGCGAGATGCTTGTCCATTGCCGGGTTCTCCACGTTGAACGATAGAGCCGCCGCGCATCATGCGACGTCCGTCCGTCGCTGTAGCAGCAAGTTCATGACAGTTCCGCGACAGTTCAGTGAAGAGATTGCTGCGCCCGATTGTCAATGCATTTGGCGCTTGAATGAAAACCTGTATGGTCGCAGCAGCCTGCGAAGATTGCCGCCACTGCATGATTCCTTAAATCGGAATCGATTTAATGACAAAATCATGCAGCAATTCAAAGTGCTACAGCGACCTCTGCGCGTCCGATCGGAAGCGCGGCGCTGCAGGGGAAAAGATGCTTGAAGTCATTGCCTTTGTTGCCTTTGCCATGGCGCTTGCCGCTTTTCTCGGTGGCCGCAAGACCGCGGAGCGGCTGGAAGCCGAGATCATTTCTCTGAGGGCCGAGATCGCTCGCTTGAGCGAACGACAGACCCCAGTCGAGCCTGCTCCTTCGCGGGCCGATGAGGCGCAGGCTCCCGGTACGATCGAAGTTGAAGACGAAGGCAAGGAAGACCCCTGGTCGCGGGCGGCGCGAGGCGCCCGCGAGGAGGCGGGAGGACAGGAGCAGGCCGAGGACGGTGGCCGCGACGGTCAAGTCGCTGCTGCAGCCATCGCGGAGGCTCCAACACCCTCGGCAGAAAGCCTCGAAAGCCGAATTGGCGGCCAATGGCCCGTTTGGGTCGGCGGTCTGGCGCTGGCGCTCGGCGGTTACTTCCTGGTGCAATATTCTATCGATGCGGGGCTGCTGAGCCCGACCGTCAGACTGACACTGGCGGCGGCTTTCGGTCTCGCGCTTGGGATCGCTGGCGACGTGATCCGCCGGCGTGCGATGCCGACGATTGCCGACAGGTTCCGTCATGCCATGATCCCGGGCGTGCTGACGGCGGCCGGTGCCGCCACGCTTTTCGGGGTTGTTTATGCTGCCCACGGCATCTACGGCTTCATAGGCACTGCGGCGGCATTCGTACTGCTGGCATTGATTTCGCTGGCGACGGTGGGACTGTCGTTGTTGCATGGCCAGGCCCTCGCCGGGCTTGGTCTCCTCGCTTCACTGCTCACGCCCTTGTTCGTATCAAGCGAAGCGCCCCGACCCTGGGTGCTGTTCGGCTTCCTCTCGATTGCCTGGCTTGCGACGCTCTTCGCCTCGCGCTTCCGCCAGTGGACTGTCGTGCCGACGCTCGCCAATGCCGGGCTAGGTCTCTGGGGGCTCGCCTATGTCGTGGGTGTGACACCCTTCGAGGCGTTGCCGGTCACCTTTGCGCTGCTGGTGATGATTGCTGGCGTCGGATTGATCTGGCCAGGCGGCGGCGAACGCGCAGAAAGTGCGCCGGGGGCGGGTCGCGCTGACGCCGCCGCGGCCGGACCATGGGAAAGACTGTTCGCACCCCCCTATGCGGCAGTCACCGTCTCGTCTGCGATCGCGGCAACCGTTCTCGCGCTTCTTTTCATCAGCCCGGCAGTCACCGCAGAGCGTTTCCCGGTCCAGGAATTTGTCGTGGTGATCGCAGCGCTCGCGCTGGTCGGCGCATTGAGGCCAACGGCGGTCTATCCGGCGCTGTTTGCCGCCTTCGGCGCGATCGCCGGCACGTGGAGCCTGACCGCGCTCAGCGATGTTCTTGCCTATCTCGACCCTGCACTCCCGCAACTTTCACCGGAAGTCGTCGTTCCCGGCAGCACGGCGATGCTGGCCGCGATGACGCTGGCGGCGCTCTTCGTGCTGCTCCCTTCCTTCGTGCTCGACCGGCGGCTTGGGACGCACTCGCAGTTTGCGATTCTGTGGGCAGGTATCGGCGGCGTCGTGCCGAATGCCGTGCTGGCCATGTCCTTCCTCATGACGGGAAAATTCGCCTTCGATCTGTTGCACGGGCTCGCCGGCTTTATCGGCGGCTTGTTTCTTCTCGCTTTCGTCGAGTGGCGTTACCGCCGGAGCGCAGAGACAAGAGACATGAATACAAGGGACATGGACATCGCTAGCGGACTGCTGGTGGCGGGCTCCTTCGGTCTCTTCGTCATCGGCCTGCATGCCTGGACGGATGGTCTCGCCACGACCCTTGCCGTCGCGCTGCTGGGCGCGGGATATACCTTCGCAACGCGGGCGCGCTCCTGGCCCGTTCTTCCCTGGATAACCGTCGGATCAGCTATCGTGGTTCTGGCACGGATCGCCTGGGAGCCGACGATCGTCGGCGCCGGAAATCTCTCGACGACACCAGTCTTTAATGCGCTTTTGCCAGGCTACGGCATTCCGGCATTGCTGCTGGTGGCATCCGCCTATCTGCTTCGCGCCTCATCGGCGACGCGCGTGCGCAACCTGCTGCAGGCGCTCGCAAGTCTTTTCGTGCTGCTGACGCTCGCGATCCTTGTTCGCCACGCGATGAATGGCGGCGTTCTCGACAGTTCCGTTCCGACGCTTGCGGAGCAGTCGATCTACACGCTTCTCGCAATCGGCGCGTCCGGCATATTCATGACCCTGGACACCAAGTCGCCAAGTCCGGTGTTTCGCTACGGCGGGATGGCGCTCGGCGCGCTTTCGATGCTCTCGGTGCTTTCGGCCCACCTTGCCGGTCTCAATCCCTATTTCAGCGGCGAACTGCTCGGCAGGATCCCTGTCTTCGATCTGCTCTTCATCGGTTATCTGCTGCCCGGCGTCGCTTACGCCGGCCTCGCCTGGTATGCGCGCGACAAGCGCCCTTGGCCTTATGTGGCCGCACTTGCTGTTAGCGGTGCAGTCCTCGCCTTCGCCTGGGCAAGCCTCAGCGTTCGCCGCTTCTGGCAGGGAGAGAACGTCGCTGACTGGAAGGGCTTCCTCCAGGGGGAAACATATACCTATTCGGTCGTCTGGCTGGTGCTTGGTGTGTCGCTCCTTGTCGCCGGCTCGCGCTTCGATGCGAAGAGCATCCGCATTGCCTCGGCCGTGCTCGTCTTCATTGCCGTGCTCAAAGTCTTTCTCATCGACATGTCGAATCTGGAAGGATTCCTGCGCGCCCTGTCCTTCATCGGTCTCGGTGGCGTACTGATCGGTATCGGCCTTTTCTACCAAAGAATATTGTCCAACACGGGGAATGGCGGCCGGGGCGACGCTGGGGCAGCTACAATTGGACCGGACGAGGGGACTAGCCGCGCATGACACGCCTTCCGGAACTGGCAGCCGCTTTCGCGCCTCATGACGAGCTCGCAAGAAAGCTCTTGCCGCATGCCTTTGCCGAGGACGACGGTTCACACGATGCGTCGCACCTCATTCGCGTCTGGAAAAATGCAGCGCGCATACAGGCCGAGGAGGGCGGCGACGCCCACGTTCTCGCGGCCGCCGTGCTGCTTCATGATTGCGTTTCGGTCGAGAAGAACTCGCCGCAGCGTGCCGAGGCTTCCCGGCTTGCGGCCGAGAAGGCCTGGCAAATCCTCGACGCTCTCGCCTGGCGCACGGCGGACATCTCGCCTGTCGCGCATGCCATCCTGACGCACAGCTTCTCCGCCAACCTGCCGCCTGAAACGCTGGAGGCGAAAATCCTCCAGGACGCCGACAGATTGGACGCGATCGGCATGGTCGGAGCGGCGCGCTGCTTCTATATCGCCGGACGCATGGGCAGCGGGCTCTACGATCCGCTCGATCCTCTGGCAGAGGATCGGCCGCTCGACGACAAGGCCTTCGCAATCGATCATTTCGAGACGAAGCTCTTTCGCCTTGCGGACGGATTCCAGACTGCGGCGGGGCGTCGGCATGCGAAGGAGCGGCAAGCCCGGCTGCGCAGCATACTTGCCATGCTGCTCGATGAAATCTAGAGCAGGAGGGAAAGGTGCGAAGCGGTCTCGCCCCGCATCCCGCTCCCCATGAAAATCGATCACAGCCATTCCCGATTGTCTCGACCAAAATGATGTGATCTTTCAAATGATTGGCGCCGCTCGCCGAATCAGATTGCGAGCCGCCTGAATCAGTTTCTGAACTCGGAAAGATCGACATGAAAGTGACCGGCCTCAATATCCATCCGCTGAAGAGCGGTCGCGCCATTCCGCAAGCCGCCGTGACGGTCAATATTGATGGGCTCGTCGGCGATCGGCGCTTCATGGTGGTCGAACCGGATGGCCACTTCATTACCCAGCGCGAGTTGCAGGCGTTGGCACAGGTCGAGGCGGCGCTCATCGACGGCGGCGTGCACTTGAAGATGAACGGCGACGAATTGTCCGTGCGCTTCGATCCAGGCCGCCGGCTCGATGTCCGCGTCTGGTCGAGCGACGTCGACGCTGCGGTCGCCGACGATGCCGCCAACGACGTGCTTTCCCGCTGGTTCGGGCGTGCTGTGAAACTGGTCCACATGGACGAACAGGCAGAACGCTTCGTCGGGGCCGAATGGGCGGGCGCGGCAGCTCCAGTCGGCTTTGCCGACGGCTTTCCGATTCTCATTACCACGACCGGATCGCTTGCGGACCTCAACCGCACGCTGATCGCGAAGGGGCAGCAGCCAGTCGGCATGGAGCGCTTCCGCACCAATATCCTGATCGATTGCGATGAACCTTGGGAAGAAGATTGGTGGGAAAGCCTGGAGATCGCCGGCGTCACCTTCGACCTCGTCAAGCCCTGCGCCCGATGCATCATGAC
Source organism: Sinorhizobium sp. 7-81 (assembly GCF_030124405.1). Classification (NCBI taxonomy): domain Bacteria; kingdom Pseudomonadati; phylum Pseudomonadota; class Alphaproteobacteria; order Hyphomicrobiales; family Rhizobiaceae; genus Sinorhizobium; species Sinorhizobium sp. 7-81. Next base: position 1,161,818 of record NZ_JASKLT010000001.1, read on the forward strand.
CACGCAAGATCAAACCACCGGCGAGCGGACCGGCGGCAATCCGATCCAGGGCCTGTCGGAAAAGCGCATGTCCGCGGACCGGCGCGTCGCGGGCGTTCTTTTCGGCTGGAATGCCGTGCCGCGAGGCGACGGGACCGTCAAGCTCGGGCACGACGCCAAGGTCGTTCGGCGGCGCGGCGAATGCTGGCCTATGAAGGTGCGCGAACGCTAAATGATGCGCCTTCACGCGCCGCAAGAGCGGCTTTGCCGGCAGGCGCTATCAATTCCTGTGATCACATCGTCAAATTAATTGGCTTTCCTCAATATGAGCGCCGCCATAGGATGCGCCCTCACAAATCGGAGCTATCCTATGTCCGCGATTTCCTCAGCCGCCGCACGTCCAGCCGATAGCAGCCTGCCGTGGCTGATCATCGCCGCCGGTTCCATGATTGCGATGCTCACCTTCGGTCCTCGATCCGCCATGGGTTTCTTCCAATTGCCGATGCTCGCCGATACGGGGTGGGACCGGACGACCTTCGGCCTCGCAATGGCGCTCCAGAATCTCTGCTGGGGGCTTGGCCAGCCGTTCTTCGGGGCCATAGCCGACAAGTTCGGTACCTGGCGCGTGCTGGCGCTATCCGGTCTTGTTTACGCGGCGGGTCTGTTCATCATGGCCTTTGCCAATGCACCGATCTGGCTGCATATCGGCGGCGGCGTGCTCGTCGGTCTCGGCGTTGCGTCCGGTTCCTTCGGCATCGTGCTTTCGGCCTTTGCGCGCAATGTCGCGCCCGAGCAGCGCTCGCTCGCCTTCGGCATCGGCACGGCTGCTGGTTCGGCCGGCATGTTCCTGTTCGCGCCGCTGAGCCAAGGGCTGATTTCCGCCTATGGCTGGTCCGACAGCCTTGTCTATCTCGGCGTGCTGATGCTGGTGGTCCCGCTCGTCGCAATCCCCTTGCGCGGCAACGCTTCATCCGGTCGCCAGTCGGAAATGCAGTACAAGCAGACAGTCGGCGAAGCCTTGAGGGAAGCATTCGGGCATAGAAGCTATTTGCTGCTGGTGTCTGGCTTCTTCGTCTGCGGCTATCAGGTCGCCTTCATCACCGCGCATTTCCCCGCCTATATCGGCGACATCGGCATCGATGCGCGTTATGCGGTGATTGCCCTCGCCCTGATCGGCTTCTTCAACATCATCGGTTCGTTCTCAGCCGGCATTATCGGTCAGCGCTATTCGAAGCCCTATTTCCTCGCGCTGATCTATCTTGCCCGCTCGATCGCCGTTACAGCTTTCCTGCTGCTGCCGCAGTCGCCGACCTCGGTCATAATTTTCGCAATCGTTATGGGCTTGCTCTGGCTGTCGACCGTGCCGCCGACCAACGGGCTGGTGGCGATCATGTTCGGAACGAGACATCTCGGCCTGCTTGGCGGCATTGTCTTCCTTTCCCACCAGATCGGTTCCTTCCTCGGCGTCTGGATGGGCGGCTATCTATACGACCGCTTCGGTTCCTATGATCCGGTCTGGTGGCTGGGCGTCGCGCTCGGCGTGTTTGCTGCCATCGTCCATTGGCCGATCGAGGAGCGTGGTGTCGCGAGACCGGCGATGGCCTGACCGAAGACGACAATATGGATGCGCCCGAAATGGGCGCGTCCTTCTTGAAATCTGTCACAAAACTTTCTAAATCAATCGCCGCGGCTTCGCCGCTTTTGTTTTGACCTAATTATGCTCAATGTGAGCATAATTAGTAGCCGCCCAAAGCGGCGGGAGAGGAGAGACGATGACCAATCTTGACCTTCGTGCAGACGCAGCGCCAGCCCCGGCATTCGTCAGCGCGGCTGCGCGCTTCGGTGTCATCGAAAAACCGGACCTCACCTACACGCCGGCGATGGCGCGCGAAACCGCGCATCTCTACGAGAAGGTCAAGGATTTCATCCCGGCCATCGAGTGGCCCGCTTACGCGCCTTATGTTCACGCGATCAATCGTCTGAAGAAGGAGCGCAACGCCGTCATCCTGGCGCATAACTACCAGACTCCCGATATTTTCCATTGTGTGGCCGATATCGTCGGGGATTCGCTGCAGCTCGCGCGCGACGCCACCAAGGTCGACGCCGAAATCATCGTCCAATGCGGCGTGCATTTCATGGCCGAGACCTCGAAGTTGCTCAATCCGGAAAAGACCGTGCTGATCCCCGATGCCAAGGCGGGCTGCTCGTTGTCCGAATCGATCACCGGCGCGGATGTACGCCTGCTCAAGGAGCGTTATCCCGGTGTTCCGGTCGTTACATACGTCAACACCTCGGCCGAAGTGAAGGCGGAGACCGACATCTGCTGCACCTCCTCCAACGTGCTGGCGGTCGTCGAAAGCCTCGCGTCCGATACGGTCCTCTGCATTCCCGACGAATATCTCGCGATGAATGTCGCGCGCCAGACGAACAAGAAGATCCTCACCTGGAAGGGCCACTGCGAGGTTCATGAACGTTTCACCGCGGCGGAACTCCTCGCCTACAAGGAAGCCAATCCGGGCATCGAGATCATCGGTCATCCGGAATGCCACCCGGATGTCATTGCCGTCTGCGATTTTGCCGGCTCCACCTCGGGCATGATCAACTATGTCAAGGATAAGCGGCCGCCCAAGGTGCTTCTCGTCACCGAATGCTCCATGGCCTCCAATATCCAGGCCGAAGTCGAGGGTGTCGAGTTCGTCAAGCCGTGCAATCTCTGTCCGCACATGAAGCGCATCACGCTGCCGAAGATCCTCGACAGCCTGCTCAACATGACGGAAGAGGTTCTGGTCGATCCGGCTATCGCCGGTCGCGCGCGCCTTGCGGTCGAGCGCATGGTGAACCTCAAGCAGTAGTCGATGCCCGGGCCCACAGCCCGGCACTCATGCATGCGTTGGAGGAGCTACCGAGCCATGCTGAAAGACCATTTTCGCCCGCAATCTTTCAACGGCATCGATGATATCGTCATCGTTGGCGGCGGGCTCGCGGGGCTCTTCTGCGCCCTGAAGCTGGCGCCGCGTCCCGTTACGATCCTCGCCGCTGCGCCTATCGGGCACGGCGCCTCGTCCGCCTGGGCGCAAGGCGGGATTGCTGCCGCAATGAGCCCGGGCGACACTTTCGAAAAGCACGTCGCCGATACGGTCACCGCCGGTGCGGGCATCGTCGACGAGAAGATGACGCGGATGATGGTCGCCGAAGGCCCGGCGCGCATTCACGATCTGCTCGAATATGGGGTACCCTTCGACCGGGACCTCGAAGGCAAGCTTCTGCTTTCGCGCGAGGCGGCGCATTCCGAGCGGCGTATCGTTCGCGTCAGGGGCGACATGGCCGGCAAGGCGATCATGGAAGCGCTGATCGCCGCCGTGCGCAGGACTCCGTCTATCCGCATCATCGAAGGCTATGTGGTCGAGGAACTGGTTCGTGAGGGGCGCTTCATCTCCGGCGTCATCGCGAGGCCGGATGCTGGCCAGTCGAAGACCCGTGTCTCCTTCCCCGCGCGCGCCGTCGTGCTGTGCTCCGGCGGCATCGGGCATCTCTACGCCGTCACCACCAATCCGTGGGAGGCCTGTGGCCAGGGTGTCGGCATGGCGGCGCGGGCGGGCGCGATCATCGCCGATCCCGAATTCGTCCAGTTCCATCCGACCGCGATCAATATCGGCAAGGACCCGGCGCCCTTGGCCACGGAGGCGCTGCGTGGTGACGGCGCCGTGCTTGTCAATTCCGCGGGTCATCGTTTCATGCTCGACATTCACCCCGACGGCGAGCTCGCGCCGCGGGACATTGTCTCGCGCGGCGTTTTCGCCGAAGTGCAGGCCGGGCGTGGCGCCTTCCTCGATTGCACCAAGGCGGTGGGCAAACATTTCCCCGAAATGTTCCCGACCGTTTATGCCTCCTGTGTCGCGGCCGGCATCGATCCGGTGACGCAACCGATCCCGGTTGTTCCGGCGGTTCACTATCACATGGGCGGCGTGCTGACCGACGGGCAGGGCCGCACCTCGATCGATGGTCTCTGGGCGGCAGGCGAGGTGACCTCGACCGGCGTTCACGGCGCCAACCGTCTCGCTTCCAACTCACTGCTCGAAGCCGTGGTCTTCGCCGCGCGCATCGCGGAAAGCATCAAGGGCACCTTGCCGGCGCCGAAGCTCACCGAATGGGGCGATAATGCCGGCGAGAACGACGATCCGGTGACGGTCGAGGACAGCCCGCCGTTCAAGATCCTGCGCGGCCTGATGAGCGACTGCGTTGGCGTTATCCGTACCCGCGAGAGCCTGACGCGGGCGATCCGCGAGATTGCAACGCTGGAGCGTTCCAACAGCCGCCTGCGCTTCGCCAACATCATCACCACTGCAAAGCTCATCGCTGTCGCCGCGCTTCAGCGCACCGAGAGCCGCGGCGGCCATTTCCGCGCGGACTGCCCGGCCGAGCGCCCCGAATGGCAGCGCCGCACCTACTTGACGCTGGCGCAGGCCGAGCGCCTGGCCGCGGAGGTGGCCGAAACCGAGCCGGCGTGACAGCCGGCCGGATATCTCCAAGCGTTATCGACGATAGAGCAGGAACCAAGCCCATGACTGCCGCGCTACGCCCGGAACTGCCCGCCCTCATGGTCGAAGAACAGGTGAGGGCCGCTCTCCTGGAGGACCTCGGCCGAGCCGGCGATATCACGACGCTCTCGACCATAGGCCCGGACATGGCGGCGGTGGCGGAAATGCGCGTCCGTGATGCGGGCGTCATCGCCGGGCTGGATTTGGCACGGACGGCATTTCGGCTGATCGACCCGTCAATCCGCTTCGACGCGCTGGCTGCAGACGGCGATCGTGTGGCGCCTGGTATCACCATTGCCCGGATATCGGGTCGCGCAAGGGGGCTGCTATCTGCCGAACGTGTCGCCCTCAATTTCCTCATGCATCTCTCCGGGATCGCCACCTACACGGCGAAATTCGCCGATGAGATCGCGGATACGGCCGCCAAGGTTTGCTGCACCCGCAAGACCATTCCTGGCCTGCGTGCCCTGGAGAAATACGCCGTCCGTCTCGGCGGAGGTTCCAACCATCGCTACGGCCTCGACGATGCCGTGCTGATCAAGGACAACCATATTGCCGTTTCCGGCGGTGTTGCCGATGCCGTTCGCGCTGCGCGCGCCTATTGCGGCCATCTCGTCAAGGTGGAGGTGGAAGTCGACGGGCTTGCGCAGATGCGCGAGGCGCTGACCGCTGCTCCGGACGTGATCCTGCTCGACAATATGGGACCGGAGTTGCTGCGCGAGGCCGTCGCGGTCAATGCCGGACATTGGCGGCTGAACCCGGCCGACTATGCCGCCGACCCGCGCCGCACGCGGCTCGAGGCGTCCGGAAACGTGAAGATCGACACGATCCGGGCAATCGCCGAGAGCGGCGTCGATTACATCTCCACTTCGAAGATCACCATGGCGGCGCCGACGCTCGACATCGGGCTCGACGTGACGATCTAGGCGCGGAATCACAGACCACAACTCTTCCGCGCTCCTATGGAACGACATCACCACCCGCGCGTTGCTCTTTCTATCCCGCGAGCGAGGAAGGATTTGGTGATGATCAGAATCTTAGCTGTAGTTGCGCTGGCAATCGGCGCGGCAGCCACTGCATCTGCGCAAGAGTCATCGCAGACTGCCGCCGCTAATTTCATCGGCAAGGATGGCAAGGAGACGGGCCGCGCGATGTTGACGGCGGCCGGGAAAGGCGTGCTGATCGAGATGGAGGTCACCGGCCTGCCAAAGGGCACTTGGGTTGCCTTCCATGTTCACGAAGTCGGGAGCTGCGACGCTGCAGGCGGTTACGAGTCTGCCGGCAAGCATTTTGCCGGAGAGGACGAGAGCGCCGAACATGGGTTCCTGGCGGCGAAAGGTCCGCACGCCGGCGACATGCCGAACCAATATGTCGGCGCCGACGGGACGCTGCACGCCCAGGTGTTCAACAGCTTTATCTCTCTCGATGACAAGGGCACCGCCGTTCGCGGACGGGCCTTAGTGATCCATGCAGGCTCCGATGACAACCGCAGCCAACCGGCGGGCGACGCGGGTGGCCGTCTCGCCTGTGCCGTCATCGAATAGTCTAACGCCCGCCGACCTTCAGCCCCGGAGCCGGCCGCTCGTCGAGTATCTGGCGGCGGAAGCGAAAAAGCGCGGCCGGGCGACCGCCGGTGGAAGCAAGCGTGCCGCCGGTCGGCTCGACGAGCTCGGCCCCCTCGACCAGACGTCGAAAATTCTGCTTGTGCAGATGGCGGCCGGAGATCGCCTCCACGGTCGCCTGCAAATCGGTAAGCGTGAATTCCGGCGGCATCAGTTCGAAGACCACCGGCCGGTATTTGATCTTTCCCCGCAATCTGGCGACAGCCGTCGCGACGATGCGGCGGTGGTCGTGTCGCATCGTCAGGCCGACGGTGGGATTGCCGAGGTTGCGGCAATGCCCGTCGATCACGGCCTCGCGCACAAGACCGGCCTCGTAAAGCAGTTCGTAGCGGTCCAGCACGCGCTCTTCGTCCCAGGGGAAATCGTCAAGACCGAAGGCTAGGCGAACACGGGAGCGGCGCTGAAAGGCGGAAGCTGATCGTTCATCTTCCGGCGGGCTGCTTTCCCAGCGAGCGAGCGCCGGCAGGATTACCTGGTCCAGCAGGGCGGGGCGTCCGCGCCGCCAATCCTCCCACGGCAGATAGCCATACCAGTCCCGCCAGTGAGCGCCGGCCTCTGCCAATCGCTCATTGTTCTCGGCGTCGGTGCGGGTCAGCGCCAGGTAGCCGACGGAGACCATGTGCTTGCCTTCCTCGCCGGGCAGCCGCTGCCGGCCACGGTCGCCGAAGGTGTAGAGCTGTTCGATATATCCAAGCTTGAGAGCGATGCGTTTTTCGACACGATCGCGCAGGCCCGTCTCGAAGGTGCGGTGACGCGCCGGATCAAAAGGACCGAAGGGCAAGCTGTCACGCATGTCGCCATCGGCCTCGCTGACGGCGAGAATATGCGGGCTGCGGTTGACGACGGCGACGATCGCCGCATTTAGCCCGATCTCGACCGTAATTGCCGGCACGTCAGTCGGCATGCTGTGCGCCTTCGGGTCGGGTGGGGAGCATGAAGGGTGCATTGCCGTCGGCGTCGGCGCCGCGGCCGATGGATCGCACGGCGGCAACGAGCCTTCCCCGTCGCGACAGCGCCTCGTCGCCGATCTCGACGAGCCGCAGGTTCGGTGTCGCAAAAGGCGATACCCGCCGCAGCCGCGCCGCCAGGGCATCATCGTCCTGGTCCGGCTCGACCGCAAGGGTTGCGATCAGCGCGGCTGCCGGCGAGCGGGAGACGCCCATCCAGCAATGGATGAGGAGTGGGCGGGTACGGTCCCAGTCGCGGGCAAAATCGATGATCCGCCGGACGTGTTCCTCCTGCGGAGCAATGAGGTCGCCCGTTCCGACGAAGCTGATGTCGTTGACGCCGATCGTCAGGTGTTTCGCCCGGTCGATCACGGCAGGGCGGTGAAAATCCTGCCCCTTGGCAAGCAGGCTCAGCATTTCGCGGCAACCGTGGCGAACGGCCATTTCCGCGATGCGCGCGAGCGGCGAAACGACAATGCCGGTCATTTCAGGCTTCCGCCTTTGCCATGGTCCGCTCCCCTTCGAGCGTGTTGAACCGTTCGGCGAAGCGTCGTTGTGCCTCGACGGCCGGCAGCGGATCGATCAGCAGGGTTTCCCGCGTAATGCCGCGCGGTTGACCGAAGAACCTCCGGGCCTCCTCTGCCGAAAAACCGGCAAGCTCGGTCGCTTCGAAATAGGCTGCGACACGATCGGCCTTCTTGATCCGCTCCTTGAGTTCCTTGGGCGTATGAGGCGGCAGGCCGAAGCGCAGGTGCACGGCGCTTTCGAGCCGCTTTTCCACGGTCTTGTACCCACCGCCGACGACAGCCTTGAACGGCGAAATCATGTCGCCGATGACGTATTCGGGGGCGTCGTGCAGCAGCGCCATCAGGCATTCGTCCGCGTTGCAACGGTTGGTCCTGCGAAAGATGTCCTCGACGATAAGGCTGTGCTGGGCGACGGAAAAAGCGTGATCCCCCGAGGTCTGGCCGTTCCAGCGTGCCACGCGGGCGAGCCCATGGGCGATATCGGAAAGCTCGACGTCGAGCGGCGAGGGGTCGAGCAGGTCGAGCCGCCGGCCGGAAAGCATACGCTGCCAGGCACGCGCATTCGTCATGCGCTTGCCTCATCGGCCTCGGTCGGGAATGAGAGGCCGGTCCAGCCGGGCAGGGTCAATGTCACCGGCACGTCGCCTGCGAGAATGGTATCCCCCTTGGTGATCGCTTCACCGGCCTTGTCGATGCGAACGATGGCAAGGCCAGCTTTGTGCCTCACAGTGCCGAGGGAGCCGATCGATCGGCCATTGACGGTAATGCTTGCGCCGGTCGGAGGCAGCGGCGCTTCGCTGGCAACAATGACGACGCGGCGTCGTGCCGTGGCGCGGTGCTGCATGCGTGAAACGACCTCCTGACCGACATAGCAGCCCTTGCGGAACGAAAGCCCGCCATTGAGATCCAGCAGCACATCGTGCGGAAAGACATCCTGCAAGGCAAAGTCCGGCCCGGAAACGGCAACGCCGCTCGCGATCCTGAGCCGCTCGAGTTCGCTGACGTCTGCCTCCGGGTTCCCCATGTCCTGATAGAGACGGAAAACCGGTTTCCCGGCCTTCTCGAATCGATGATCGCGAAAGCTCGCGGCGGGCTGCTCTTCCTCGAACACGACCGTGACAGGCGCCGGCGACTGGAGCGAGAGTTCGACCGCGGAGCGCAATTTATACATGGTCAGCCGCTTCAGGAGCGGTTCGGCCTGATCGCTCGTCGTCTCCAGCCTGAGTGCTTCGCCATCGCGGGAGATCAGAAAGTCGAACAGAATCTTGCCCTGTGGCGTCAGCAAGGCGCCCGGGCGCGCTTCGTCGGAACCAAGCGCACCGATATCGGTGGTGATCAGGCTTTGCAGAAGATCTTCAGCATCCTTACCGGAAACGCTGATGATCGCGCGGTCATTGAGGCAAACCTTCGGCATCATTCGAATCCTGTTCTCTTTGTCGAAGAGGTAGGATGTTCGCCGGTCATCGGCAAGCATGCCGCCGGAGCGGGAAGAGGAAAAGTGCCAGGCTGCTTTCCGTTCACGTCCGCTCTACGGCGTCGTGCGTCTTTCCAGACGCACAAAAGTCGCTGCCGCGCATCCCTCTCAGTCGCCAGCGACGAAAAATTTCCAACGACCGTCGGGCGTGATGCCGACGCGGTAGAAGTTATAGCTGCCGAATTCTTCCATTTCGGCGAAGTCGCCGGCGGTGACGAGGCGGAACAGATCCACCTTTTCCGGCGCTGTGAGCGAAGACAACGGCTTTTCGGCAAAGTAGGGCCAGACATAGGCTTCTTCCGGCGTGCCCTTGTCGGCGAGAACAAAGCCGGTCGACAGAACGTCGAGAAGGATGGCCAGGATTTCGACGCCGTCCTGATCGCCGGAAAGGCTCTTGAGTGTTGTGACCGGGTCCTCGTCGCTGTTGACGCCCGTCACTTGGGTTTGGGTTGGTCCCTTGCCGAGCAGCGGCCGCAGTCTTTCGATGTCGCCGGAGGCAGCGGCTTCGACGATCAGTTCACGCATGCGTGCAACGGGTGCTGGAATCGTGGAAACATCCGTCAGCACCTCGACAGGCTCAACGACTTGCGGCGCCTCGATTTCATCGTCTTTGCTTACGGCCTTGTCGACGAGCGGATCGGGCATTGGAATTTCGAGAGGGGCTCTCTCCTCCTGCTCGATCTCTTCGGGCTGACCGGCGGGCGCCGTGTTCTGGTCGCTGGCGATAGGGCCAGGAACCCTCTGAAACTCGCTGAGGGCAAGCGCGGGGGATGCGATGATCGGTGTGTACGCGGTTACGCCGGCCAGCAGCAGCGTAGCGAGGCGAACCGGGGAAACCCGGTTTGCAAGGTTCCGTCTCATTGAGGCAGTCCCGATATTACTGGATTGTTCGCTGTGGCGAGAATTCTCCGGCCAGCATCCGCTCGCGAAGCGAATTCAACATCGCTTCGGCGCCTTCTTCGCCATGGAGCCGGATGGTTTCCCGCATGGCCAGCGCGATCGCCGCATCGGCGATGATCTCCGGCTCGATGCCGTCCGCCATGCCGTCCGCCCAGGCTTCGTTCTGATGTTCGAGGGCCGCCTGCATTTTCTCGTGGACGATCATGTCGTCGATGTCGGTCAGGCTTGGTTCCATCATTCGTTCCATGCGACTTCCAATACGTGCACTTGGCTCAATCTAACGCTGCTCCGCTGAACCGCAACTGAACGGGGCGGATACGCCGGTCACTTCTTACCACTCTCTTAACAAACTTAGCAGCCTTTTCCCGAAACGACACGGGGTCCCGGGAAAAGAGGTTAATTTATTGCTAATTTCCAAAGCGGGCGACGATTTCTGACGCAAGTGTTGCACCTTCGGCACGGTATCGCTGCTCGGCGAGAGTGGCCGGCTCCGTGCAGGTCGTGTAGACCGACGCGAAGGTTCGATATCCACGGTTGAACGCAGCCGTCAGACGCTCGCGCCGTTTCGGTTCGTCGCCCGTCTCCTTGTCGAGCAATTCCTGCGTCGAGCGTCGCCAGGTGTCTTCTTCCGCTTTGAGGCAGAGATTGCGCAGATAATGGACCGATCCGAGAATTTCGGCGAGGCGAATCAGCCGCTGATCGTAGGGCGTCGACTTTTCCTCCGTCGCCGCTTCCGGCGCCTTGTCCTGTTGCGACTGTGCCTCTTCTTGGGCGGCGGCGCCCGCGGCGAAGACGAGAACGGCTCCAATCAGGGCAAGTCGAAGAGGGGGCAGGGCGCTGGTCATGGTCCCATCAAATCCGAATCAACGTCGGTTTTGTGGCAGGGATCAGCCACGCTGTGTCTTGGCGAGAGGCCAGACAGTTTTTCGACGCATTGGCGAACGCTCTCCGGAATCGGCAGTTCGAAGATTTCCTGCGGCGTGAACCAGCCGACGCCTGCGGCATCGTCGCTGGCGATCGCGACAGAATTGGTATCCGCATCGACCGTGAAAACTGAGAGCAGGAAATGCCGCCCTTCCGATTCCTTTCCCGGCAGATCGTAGGTTTCGAAGAGCACCGGGTCGCGGCCACTGATGCCGGTCTCCTCGGCAAGCTCGCGCAGCGCCGTCTCTGCCGACGTCTCGCCCGGCTCTGCCCGCCCGCCGGGAAAGGCATACATGTCGGCCGACGGCGGATTGGCGCGTCGGACGAGGAGATAGCGCCCATCCCGTTCGAGGATGGCGGAGGAGGCAAGTTCGGGCCGCTTTTGCATCGCAGAATCAAAATGGCGTTGGATCGTTGACCCATCCTACGTGAAGTGCCACATCCATGTCATGTGCGGACGTTTTGCGCTCACGGCGACGCCGGAAGAATTGTTGGAACTGTTTGGGCTGCTGGAGGCGGAAGACTTTCCGGCGCGCTACAACATCGCGCCGACGCAGCCGATCATCGTGGTCGTTGCCTCGGATCGGGCGAGACCCGGGAGCAACCTGCCGGAGCGCAAGGCCCTGCTTGTCCGCTGGGGCTTCACGCCCGGCTGGGTGAAGGATCCACGCAAGTTCCCGTTGCTCATCAACGCCCGTTCGGAATCGGCGGTCGGAAGGGCTGCTTTCCGCGCAGCGATGCGGCATCGCCGCATTCTGGTGCCGGCCTCGGGCTTCTACGAGTGGCACCGCCCGGCAAAGGGCAGCGGCGAAGCTTCGCAGGCCTACTGGGTCCGTCCGAAGCGGGGCGGGATCGTCGCCTTTGCCGGCCTCATGGAGACCTGGTCTTCGGCCGACGGCTCGGAGGTCGACACGGCAGCGATCCTCACCACCGGCGCAAACACGGTGATCCGGCATATCCATGATCGCATGCCGGTCGTAATCCAGCCGGAAGACTTTGCCCGCTGGCTGGACTGCAGAACCCAGGAGCCGCGCGAAATCGCCGATCTCATGACGCCGGTCCCGGACGACTATTTCGAGGCGATCCCCGTGTCCGACAAGGTCAACAAGGTCACCAATACCGGACCCGAGCTTCAGGATGAGGTCGTTCCTGCAATGTCGCCGGAAACGGCGCGCCGAAAACGCGTTGACGACCGTAACGACGGCAGCGGGCAGATGTCCTTGTTTTAGCGGGGTGCCCCTTGGTGGAGTCTGCTGCATGGCCCCCTAGATCGTAGCCGATTGGAGGGCAAAAGATGCAGCAATCCAAAGCGCTGCAGCGTCTTTTGCGCGTCTGACAGGACGCGCGGCGCTGTAGATCAAGCCGGGCGCTTGACGAGTTTGCCTGACGGCTTGACCTTGATCTGCAGTGCGGCGGCGAGCACGGCCCTGAGGCCCAGCGGCCGGTAAAGCGCTACCAGATCGGCGGCGGGTGCTTTGGTGTCGGTGGTCTTGGCGGCCTTCACTTCTATTCTCTCCATGGTGCTTTCCCTGACCGGAAACACTTTGTTTTCCCGTTATGCGCGAAAACAAAGCTCCTCCTTGTTCCTCCGGAAACAGGAATCGGAATGCAGGGCCAATCTGCAATCGCGAATCTCCTTCCCGTTGTGGCGATCCAGATAAGCTAATGATGACAAAACCATGGCCGCCATCATTCTATGATGCCGGTCGTTGCTTGCCCGTGGTTGACCTCTTGACCGGCGTGATGTGAAGCGCGATAAGTGTCGCCATGAAAACGGTTATCTGCATTATTTGCCGGAAGATTATTCGCTAGCGATCCGCTGGCCTGGCCGTTTTCGTCTCCTAAAATCCAAGATGACAAACGTGCGGGCCGCCCGGACGCTGTATATTCCGACGGTTGCACGCAGGCTTGGAGATTTGGGATGGGCGCTATGCCGACTTTGAAGCTGTACAACACACTGACGCGGGACAAGGCCGATTTCCGGCCCATCGACCCGGCGAACGTCCGTATGTATGTCTGCGGCCCCACGGTCTACGACTATGCCCATATCGGCAACGCGCGTCCGAACATCGTCTTCGACGTTCTTTTTCGGTTGCTGCGCCATGTCTACGGCGCGAACCATGTCACCTATGCTCGCAACATCACCGACGTGGACGACAAGATCAACGCGCGGGCGCTGCGCGACTATCCGGGGCTGCCGCTGAACGAGGCGATCCGGCGCGTGACCGAGAAAACCGAGACACAGTTTCTCGAAGATGCGAAGGCGCTCGGTTGCCTAGATCCGGACGTGCAGCCGCGCGCCACCGAAAATATCGCCCAGATGGTCGAGATCATAGAGACGCTGATCGCCAAGGGGCATGCCTACCAGGCCGCCGGCGAAGTCCTGTTCGATACGAAGTCGATGACCGATTATGGCCAGCTCTCGAAACGCAACCTCGACGAACAGCAGGCCGGCGCCCGTGTCGCCGTCGATGCCCACAAGAAAAATCCCGGCGATTTCGTGCTCTGGAAGCTTTCCGAGGACGACGAGCCCGGTTGGGAGAGCCCCTGGGGACGTGGTCGCCCCGGCTGGCACATCGAATGCTCGGCGATGAGCAGGCGCTATCTCGGCGAAGTGTTCGACATTCACGGCGGCGGACTGGATCTGATCTTCCCGCATCATGAAAACGAGATCGCCCAATCGCGCTGCGCCCACGGGACCGACGTGATGGCGAACGTGTGGATGCACAACGGTTTCCTGCAGGTCGAAGGCCGCAAGATGTCGAAATCCGAAGGCAATTTCGTCACCATCTACGAACTCCTCCACACCGAGAAGTTCGGCGGCCGCAAGTGGCCGGGCGAGGTGTTGCGGCTTGCCATGCTGATGACGCACTATCGCGAGCCGATCGACTTCTCCATCAAGCGGCTGGAGGAGGCCGAGCACCTGCTGTCCAAATGGCCTGTACCCGGGGAGACAGCCGACGAGCCGGATCCCGCGATCGTTGCGGCACTGGCGGATGACCTCAACACCGTCGCGGCCATTCAGGCGTTGCATGCACTTGCCCAGAAGGCATCCGTCGATTCGCGTCAGGCAGGCGTTTTCGCCGCAAGTGCAGCTTTGCTTGGCGTCGCGCCGAAGGAAATCGAACTCGACGAGGCAGTCGTACACGAGATCGACGCACGGGTGCGTGCCCGTCTCGAACTCATCAAGGAGAAGAACTTTGCCGAAGCGGACAGCATTCGCAACGATCTCCAGGCCCTAGGCATCCAGCTCAAGGACGCCAAGGACCCGGAAACCGGGGAACGGGTGACGACCTGGGAGGTCAAGCGGTCGCAGGCGTGACCGTTACAGGCGACAATCGCCGCAGAAAGAAGAGGAGCGTGACATGACGGACGAGATCCATACTGGCGGGTGCCAATGTGGCGCGATCCGCTTTCGCGTCGAGGGAAAGCTCGGCGACGCCTCCGTTTGCCATTGCCGCATGTGCCAGAAGGCGAGCGGGAACTTCTATTTGCCGCTCGTCTCCGTGCGCGGCGCAACGGTCACCTGGACGCGCGGCGAGCGCCGGCGCTTTCAGTCGTCGAACGCCGTCTGGCGCGGTTTCTGCGGTGATTGCGGCACACCGCTGACCTACGAGGCGCCGGATGGCATGGCGCTGGCAATTGCAGCCTTCGACAAGCCCCAGGGTATCGTGCCGACGGTCCAGTGGGGTATCGAGGCGAAGCTGCCCTATGTCGACCATGTGCCCGACCTTCCGGGCGAAGAGACGATGGCGGATGTGGCGGCGGGCTCGTTTCTCACCGATCTCGTTTCCTATCAGCACCCCGATCACGATACCGAAACCTGGCCACCGGAGGCAAAGCGATGACCGATGCTGTACGAACAGGAGGATGCCAGTGCGGAGCCGTGCGCTTCCGCATCCATGGAAAGCTCGGACGCCCGTCCATATGCCATTGCCGCATGTGTCAGAAGCAGTTCGGATCGTTCTTTTCGGCGCTCGTCACGGCTCCGAAGGATGGGGTCGAATGGACGCGCGACGAGCCGAGCTACTTTCAGTCTTCGGTCAATATCGACCGGGGCTTCTGCCCGAAATGCGGAACGCCGCTGACTTACCGGCATCCGGGCGGGCTCGAAATCGCGATCGGCGCCTTTGATGACCGCTCCGACCTTGCGCCGCAAATCCAGGTCAATTACGCCGCGCGGTTGCCGTGGGTCGAAACGATCTTCGAGCAGCCGGTGCACGACGATCCGGACTATTATGCCCGGCAGGAACAGATCATCTCCTTCCAGCATCCCGATCACGAGACGGACCAGTGGCCGGCGGCAGGGGCCTGGTAGTGATGATCAGACGAATTTTTACGGGTGGCTGCCAATGCGGCGCGGTGCGCTACCGCGCCGAGGGCACGCTCGACGATCCGCATCTTTGCCATTGCCGCATGTGTCAGAAGGCGGCAGGCAACTATTTCCTGCCGCTCGCCAATATCAAGCGGGAAGATTTTCTCATCACCCGCGGGGAGCCATCCTGGTTCCAATCGTCGGATGTCGTCACACGCGGCTTCTGCCGCGACTGCGGTACGCCGCTCTTCTACGACATGCCCGGCGAGGATTTCCTGAACATCGCTCTTGGCTCGCTGGACGATCCGGACGACGTACAGCCCGTCTATCAGTCCGGAATCGAGTCACGCGTGTTGTGGTTTTCTCATCTGCCGCGCCTTCCTGAAAAGGAGACTGATGACGGCAGCGAAGAATCTGCTGCGCGTCATTTGCGCGTGCTGGAATCCAACCGCCAGCATCCCGACTACGACACCGTTCATTGGCCACCCAAGGAAGACCTGTTGTGAGCGTCACATTGCGTACCCTTTATCCCGAAATCGAACCCTATGCCTCCGGCCATCTCGACGTGGGCGAAGGCCACGTGATTTATTGGGAACGCGTGGGTACGCCCGGCGCAAAGCCGGCGGTTTTCCTGCACGGCGGACCGGGCGGCACGATCTCGCCGAACCACCGCCGCCTCTTCGATCCAGCACTTTACGATGCGACGCTGTTCGATCAGCGCGGCTGCGGCAAGTCCACGCCGCATGCGGAGATCGAGGCGAATACGACATGGCATCTCGTCGCCGACATCGAACGCTTGCGTGAATTGGCGGGCGTCGACAAATGGCTGGTTTTTGGCGGCTCCTGGGGCTCGACGCTGGCGCTTGCCTATGCCGAAACCCACGCCGACCGTGTTTCCGAACTCGTCGTCAGGGGCATCTATACGCTAACCAGGGCCGAACTCGACTGGTACTATCAATTCGGCGTCTCGGAAATGTTTCCCGATAAGTGGGAACGCTTCGTTGCTCCGATCCCGCAGGAAGAGCGCCACGAGATGATGTTGGCCTATCATCGGCGGCTCACAAGCGAGGACCGCGCGACGCGGCTAGCCGCCGCAAAGGCCTGGAGCATCTGGGAAGGTGAGACGATTACCCTGCTCCCGGAACCGGCAACGAGCGAGCGCTTCGAGGAGGAGGAGTATGCTGACGCCTTTGCCCGGATCGAGAACCATTTCTTCGTCAATGCTGGCTGGCTGGAGGAGGGACAATTGCTGCGTGACGCGCATAAGCTCCACGGCATTCCGGGCGTGATCGTGCACGGCCGCTACGACATGCCGTGCCCGGCCAAATATGCCTGGCAGTTGCACAAGGCCTGGCCGCAGGCGGAGTTCCACCTGATAGAAGGAGCGGGGCACGCCTATTCGGAACCGGGCATTCTCGACCGCCTGATCCGGGCAACGGACAAGTTTGCAGGCAAGGCCGAATAGAGCGGCAGGTGTCTGCGGTTTTTCGCCGGCATCCCGCGCTGACTTATTAGCATCGCACGTTGGAACTGAGCCATGACCAGAGAACGCATCTATCTCTTCGACACCACGCTTCGGGACGGGCAGCAGACGCCCGGCATCGACTTTTCCGTCGAGGACAAGATTGCGATTGCGACCATGCTCGATGATTTCGGCATGGACTATGTCGAAGGCGGCTATCCGGGTGCCAACCCGACGGACACCGAGTTCTTCAAGCAGACGCGCACACAGAAGGCTTCCTTCGTAGCGTTCGGCATGACCAAGCGCGCCGGCGTCTCCGCCTCCAACGATCCGGGCCTGCGCGCATTGCTCGACGCCAGGAGCGATGCGATCTGTCTCGTTGCCAAGAGCTGGGACTATCATGTCGAGGTGGCACTCGGCTGTTCGAATGAGGAGAACCTCGACAACATCCGCGCGTCGGTCGAGGCCGTTGTCGCCTCCGGTCGCGAGGCCATGGTCGATTGCGAGCATTTCTTCGACGGCTACAAGGCAAACCCGGCCTATGCGCTCGCCTGTGCCAGGACGGCGCTTGAGGCGGGAGCACGCTGGGTCGTACTGTGCGACACCAACGGCGGCACGCAACCGCCGGAGGTGCGCGAAATCGTTGCCGCCGTGATCGCCGGAGGCGTGCCCGGCGCCAATCTTGGCATTCACGCCCACAATGACACCGGCCAGGCCGTGGCGAATTCGCTTGCCGCCGTCGAGGCCGGCGTCCGCCAGATCCAGGGAACGCTGAACGGCATCGGCGAACGCTGCGGCAATGCCAATCTGGTGACGCTGATCGCGACCCTGGCGCTGAAGGAAACCTATTCCAGCCGTTTCGAGACCGGAGCGGATTCCGAGAAACTGCAGGAACTGACGACGCTCGCCCATGCGTTCGACGAGCTTCTGAACCGCTCGCCGGATCCGCAGGCTCCCTATGTTGGCGCGTCGGCCTTTGCAACGAAGGCCGGGATCCACGCGTCGGCGCTGTTGAAGGACCCGAGAACCTACGAGCATGTCGCGCCCGAAAGCGTCGGCAATCTGCGCAGGGTCATGGTCTCGGACCAGGGCGGCAAGGCCAATTTCATCAATGCGCTCAAGCGGCGCGGCATCAGCGTCGCCAAGGACGACCCGAGGCTCGACAAGTTGATCGCCATCGTCAAGGAGCGCGAAGCCACGGGCTACGCTTACGAGGGTGCGGACGCGAGTTTTGCCCTGCTCGCGAGCCGAACGCTTGGGACCGTCCCCGATTTCTTCCACGTCGAGAGCTTCCGCGTGATGGTCGAGCGGCGTTTCGATGCGAACGGCAACTTGAAGACGGTCTCGGAGGCCGTGGTGAAGGTCGTGGTCGACGGGGAAGTCATGATGTCCGTTGCCGAAGGCCATGGCCCGGTCAACGCGCTCGACCTTGCCTTGCGCAAGGACCTCGGCAAATACCAGTCGGAAATCGTCGATCTTGAGCTTGCAGACTACAAGGTGCGTATCCTCAATGGCGGTACCGAGGCGATCACGCGCGTGCTGATCGAATCGACTGATCGCACTGGCGCGCGCTGGTGGACGGTTGGTGTTTCCAACAACATCATCGATGCGTCGTTCCAGGCTCTCATGGACAGTATCGTTTACAAGCTCCTCAAGAACCGCGATCAGATCGGATTGATCGCGGCCGAATGACGTCGGGGGTGCGCTTTGGTTCGCCGTTCGATCAGAGAGTTTCACTCTTCGTTCACGGAAATGAATTGGTGCATTACCGCGCGTTGGAGTAGGACGCCTCGAATGAGGAGGCATTGGTCCATTGACCAGGCCATCGATAAGGACCAGACCGCCAGTTCCGCTGTGTCCGAGATGTCAGGAACGAAACCATGGCCGAGCCCAACGCGAAGATGCCCTCTGAAAACACCGATTCCGCCAAGGGTTTCGCCTTCGCGCTTTCCGCCTATCTGCTCTGGGGTTTCCTGCCGTTCTTCATGAAGGCCGTAGCACACATCCCCGCGGCGGAAGTCGTCGCCCACCGCATCGTCTGGTCCGTGCCGCTCGCGGGTCTCGTGCTGTTGTGGCTCGGTCGCACGCACGAGGTGAAGGCGGCGCTCAGGTCCCCGAGCATGCTGAGAATGGCGGCAGTGACCGCTGTGCTCGTCACGATCAACTGGGGCATCTATGTCTGGGCGATCGGTGCCGGCCGCGCCATCGAAACGGCGCTCGGCTATTATATCAATCCGCTATTTTCGATCTTTCTCGGAGCCGTTCTGCTCAAGGAAAGGCCGAACACGGCGCAGATGGTAGCGATCGCGCTCGCCGCTATCGCCGTCGCTGTGCTCGCGTTCGATGCCGGCGGCCTGCCATGGGTCTCGATCGGGCTTTGCATCTCCTGGGGCTTCTACGCCTTTTTTCGCAAGACGCTGCCGATCGGGCCGAACCAGGGCTTCTTCCTCGAGGTGCTGCTGCTCAGCATTCCGTCGATCGGCTACATCATCTGGCTTGAAGCCACCGGCCAGGGTCACTTCGGTGATACCGGTGTGGCCGACGTCCTATGGCTGCTCTCCTGCGGCATAGTCACCGCCGTGCCGCTGATGATCTATGCCAACGGCGCGAAGCTGTTGCGGCTCTCGACCATCGGCATCATGCAGTACATCGCTCCGACGATGATCTTCGTGATTGCGGTTTTCGTCTTTCACGAACCCTTCGGGACGGCGAAACTCATTGCCTTTGCATTGATTTGGGCCGCACTTATCGTCTACTCGGGCGCGATGCTCGTCGAAAGCAGGGCTCGCCGCGCCGCGCCGCCCGCTCCGGCTGAGTAGATTTATCACGGCGCGTCTCTTCAGACGTGCGAGCCACGCAGGCGCTGTTTAATTGTTTGAAATTACGCGATTCCCGGAATTTCCCTAAAGCCTGGAAATAATATCTGCCTCGCCTTCGCGCCCCTTGGCGCCGGCTGACGCGAGAATCGCCGGGACGATATCTTCGGCCCTGTCGATCACCAGCGGCTGGACGAGGTGGGCCGTGTGGACGAAGCCCTGATCGCGCATATGCTGGAACAGTTCCAGCATCGGGTTCCAGAAGCCGTTGATGTTACCGAAGACCATCGGTTTCCTGTGGCGACCGAGCTGCGCCCAGGTCATGATCTCGACGATTTCCTCAAGCGTGCCGATACCGCCAGGAAGCGCGACGAACGCGTCGGCACGCTCGAACATCTTGTGCTTGCGCTCATGCATGTCGGCAGTGACAACAAGCTCGTTGAGCTGCCCCAGTGAATGGCGCGTCGCTTCCTTGTCCATGAGGAATTCCGGAATGATGCCCGTGACCTCGCCGCCGGCGGAAAGCACACCGCTTGCCACCGCACCCATGATGCCGCGCGTACCGCCACCATAGACGAGGCGCAGACCATGATCGGCGATCGACTTTCCAAGTGCGCGACCGGCCTGCATATGGGCTGCATCTCGTCCAGGCTGAGAACCGCAATAGACGCAGATCGATCGAATCGGGGCAATTTGCTTGGTCATGGAGCCAAAAGACATTGCAGCGCAGCATCGGTCAAGAAAAATGAGGGAAAAAGCTGCGGCAATGAGCCCCGCATAAGACGCGGGAGCTTGTATGAAACTATAGGAAACGTTAGCAATTTCAGCAATACGTTGAAGAATTCGGACGTGCAGGCCGTTGTTGCGCTATAATGGCGAAAAAGGCCCGCGCCGCAGGGCGATAAAAACGGGCATGCGCGGGGCGTTGTATTGCTCCGCTCCGTGTGGAGAGTAGCATGATGAAGAACAAAGCCGGCTGGGTGGCGCTGAGTGTTTTGGCGGCCGCGACCGCATTGATGGTTTTCGTGGTCCAGCCAAATCTGCGTGACGACGGCAAGGAACAGACAGCACAGCCAACCGCCAGTGGTGGCCAACCGGCCGAGACCAAGCCAGCGGCCAAGGTCGAAACCACCCCGGCCGCACCGGAAGGACAGGCGGCGACGAATGTCACCGGCAACAAGGCTGCCGATGCGTCCGACCCAGCGAACTGGACTGTTCCGGGCTTCGACATTCTTCGCGTCGAACCCGATGGGTCGACCGTCGTTGCGGGACGTGCCCAGCCCGGGACCAAACTCGAAATTCTCAACGGCAACACGATTATCGGCACGGCCGACGTCGGGGCCGCCGGGGACTTCGCTGCCGTCTTCGACAAACCGCTTGGTGCCGGCGACCACCAACTGACCCTGCGCAGCGTCGGTGCGGGCGGCGCGACCAAGACGTCCGAGGAAGTGGCGACAGTGTCCGTGCCGAAGGACGCCAGCGGCCAGTTGCTGGCGATGGTATCCAAACCTGGTGAAGCGAGCCGCCTGATCACGACGCCGAAGATCGATGAAAAGCCGGCGATGGCCGCAGTTCAGCCGAATGCGGAACAAGCGGACAAGCCTGCAGGCACGCTCGGGACGCCGGCCAAACCCGCTGGCGTTGCGGGTCTTCAGGTCACCGCTGTCGAGATTGAGGGCGGAACGATGTTCGTTGCGGGCAACGCAAAGCCCGGCGCGTTGGTGCGCATTTATGCCGACGACAAGTTCGTCGGCGAGATGAAGGCCGACGAGAAGGGTAAATTCGTCGTTGATGGCTCGATCGACCTGGCGGTCGGCAGCCACATCATCCGGGCCGACATGCTGAACGAGGACGGCGTTAAGGTTGCGATGCGCGCTTCCGTGCCCTTCGACAGGCCGGCGGGCACGCAGGTTTCTGCCGTCGCTGGCCCGCAGGCTGCGGTCGCGAGCGACGGGCTCGACCGCTTGAAGGCTGAGGCGGGCAAGGCGCTTGCCCTGCTGAGGGGACTTTTCGCCGATGGCAAACGGCCCACTGCCGAGCAGCTTGCGGCGGCCCGCTCGGCGACGGAATTCGCCCTCCAGTCGCTCGCGGACTTCAAGCCGGCGGACAATGAGAACCGGGCGCTGGCGACAGCCGCCGCAGAGGCTTCCAAGGCGGCCGCAGATGCACTGACGGTACTCAAGTCTTCCCAGCGGGACCCGGCCAGCGTCGCTGCAGCCTTGACAAAGGTCGAGGGCACGGTCGGCCCCGCGCTGACGCGGCAGAGTGCTGTTGCCGAGGCAGTTGTCAGGCCTGACGCCGAGACGGCTACGGACGCCGCCAAGCCGTCGGAGCCGTCGATGGCCGAAGGTGCCGGCAGCGCTGCGGCAGCGCCCGCGACCGATGAGGCTACGGCTGCAGCATCCGTCGAGGCGCCTGGACAACCCACGACGATCGAGCAGGCTCCGCTCAAGGAGAGCAAGACTTCGGTCATCATCCGCCGCGGCGACACGCTCTGGCAGATTTCGCGCCGGGTCTATGGGGCAGGGGTTCGCTACACGACGATCTATCTTGCCAATCGGGAGCAGATCGAAAATCCCGACCTGATCCGTCCCGGCCAGGTTTTCGGTGTTCCCGACGAGGCGATGTCCGAGGACGAATCGCGGGAAATGCACCGCAAGCATGTGAAGCACGAATAATAGCCCGCCTTTTTGGCCGCAATTCCATTGCGGCGAGGAGCATGCGAGCCTATCTGATTTGTCAGCAAACGCGGCGTCTCCAAAAAGGCGCCGCTTTTCATTGACGATCTGCAGCGCCGTGCGTCGTTTCAGACGCACAAAGGACGCTGCAGCACTTTGAATTGCTGCATGTTTTATCCTTAAATCGGTTCCGATTTAAGGAAACATGCAGCAGAACTGGAAACGGAACGAGACGTGGCATCCCAAAACCAGAAAAAGACGGTTTCTGCCAGCACGAGCAATCCGTTAGAGACCATTGTGAACCTCTGGCCCTACATGTGGCCGGCAGATCGCGCGGATCTGAAGTTGCGGGTCGTCTGGGCGACGGTGATCCTCGTGATCGCGAAGGTCGTCCTTATTCTCGTTCCTTACTTCTTCAAGTGGGCAACCGATGCCCTCAACAGCAGGCCGGACGCGCTGGCCTCCCTGCCGCAATTTTTGACCGGCGCGGTCATGCTGGTGCTCGCCTATAATCTTGCGCGTCTGCTGCAGGCAGGCCTGAACCAGTTGCGTGATGCATTGTTTGCGAGCGTGGGTCAGCATGCCGTGCGGCAACTCGCCTACAGAACCTTCGTCCACATGCATCAGCTTTCGCTCCGCTTTCATCTCGAGCGGCGCACGGGCGGGCTTTCGCGTATCATCGAGCGCGGAACCAAGGGCATCGAAACGATCGTCCGTTTTACGATCCTGAACAGCGTGCCGACGCTCATCGAATTCCTGCTGACGGCGGTGATCTTCTGGTGGGGCTACGGCTTCAGCTATCTCTTGGTGACGGCCGTGACGGTCTGGCTCTACATCTGGTTCACGGTGCGCGCCAGTGACTGGCGCATTGCCATCCGCCGTTCGATGAACGACAGCGACACCGACGCGAACACCAAGGCGATCGACTCGCTTCTCAACTTCGAAACCGTCAAGTATTTCGGCAACGAAGAGATGGAGGCAAAGCGGTTCGACAGGTCAATGGAACGCTACGAACGCGCTGCGACCCAGGTCTGGACGTCGCTCGGCTGGCTGAACTTCGGCCAGGCGCTGATCTTCGGCGCGGGCACCGCGGTCATGATGACGATATCGGCGCTCGCCGTACAGCGCGGCGACCAGACGATCGGTGATTTCGTCTTCGTCAACGCGATGCTGATCCAGCTTGCCATTCCGCTGAACTTCATCGGTTTCGTTTATCGCGAAATCCGGCAAGGCCTGACCGACATCGAGCACATGTTCGATCTGCTCGATGTTCAGGCGGAGGTCGTCGATCACCCGAATGCGAAGGAACTCAAGATCGACCGTGGCGCCATTGCCTTCAGGAACGTGCGTTTCGCCTACGATCCCGCCCGTCCGATCCTCAAAGGGATCTCGTTTGACGTTCCCGCCGGCAAGACGGTTGCGGTCGTTGGGCCATCGGGAGCGGGCAAATCGACATTGTCGCGGCTGCTCTACCGCTTCTACGACGTCCAGGAGGGATCGATTACCATCGACGGGCAGGACGTTCGTGATGTGACGCAGAAAAGCCTGCGCGCAGTGATCGGCATGGTGCCGCAGGATACCGTGCTCTTCAATGATACGATCGCCTACAATATTCGCTACGGTCGCGTCGAGGCGTCCGACTCCGAGGTCGAGGCGGCCGCCGAAGCGGCGCAGATCGCCGATTTCATTCGTGGCCTGCCGGAGGGGTTCCGCGCCATGGTCGGTGAACGCGGGCTGAAACTTTCAGGTGGCGAGAAACAGCGCGTGGCGATCGCGCGCACGATCCTGAAGGCACCGCCGATTCTGATCCTCGATGAGGCGACATCCGCGCTCGATACCAAGACGGAGCAGGAAATTCAGGCGGCATTGGATGTCGTGTCCCGCAACCGCACGACGCTCGTCATCGCCCACCGTCTATCGACGGTCATCCACGCGGATGAGATCATCGTCGTCAAGGACGGCGTCATCGCGGAGCGCGGCACGCACGGGGAACTGATCGACCGCGATGGCCTTTACGCTTCCATGTGGAGCCGCCAGCGCGAGGCAACACAGGCGGAAGAGCAGTTGAAGCGGGTGCGCGAGAGCGACGACCTCGGTATCGTCGACCGAGGTCAGCCGGCTGCTTGACCATAACAGGTGAGTGCGCGGCGCCATTTGTTTTGCGGCTTCCACGTTGCCGGACTCCTGGATTCGCGCTACTGCATGTTTCCCTAAAATCGGGGCCGATTTTGAGGATAAAAACATGCAGCAATTCAAAGTGCTACAGCGACCTTTGTGTGTCTGAAAAGACGCACGCGCTGTAGGTCACCTTCCACGTCAAATCTGGAGTAGAGTTCATGAGCTTGGTCAACACGGTGCGTAACACGCTCGTTCCGGTGCACAAGGAAGGTTATCGCTTCATCGCGATTTTCTTCGTTGTGTCGCTGGTGCTTGGCTTGCTGTGGGAGCCGCTGATGTGGATCGGCTTCCTGTTGACCGCCTGGTGCGCCTATTTCTTCCGCGATCCCGAACGCATGACACCGATCGACGACGATCTCGTCATCAGCCCGGCTGACGGTCGCGTCTCCTCGATTGCAGTGGTTACCCCGCCGGATGAACTAGGCCTGGGATCGACGCCCATGCTGCGCATCTCGGTGTTCATGAACGTCTTTAATTGCCATGTGAACCGCGCTCCTATGAGTGGAACCGTGCGCCGCGTCGCCTATCGGGCCGGCAGGTTCGTAAATGCCGAGCTCGACAAGGCCAGCCACGAGAACGAACGCAATGGCCTCGTCATCGAGACGGCGCACGGCGAAATCGGTGTAGTCCAGATTGCCGGGCTGGTGGCGCGGCGCATTCTCTGCTGGACGGCGGAAAACGCGCCGCTTGAAGCGGGCGAGCGCTTCGGTCTCATCCGGTTCGGCTCTCGCCTCGACGTATTTCTGCCGGAAGGGGCCGAGCCGCGCGTCAGCCTCGGCCAGACCGCAGTCGCCGGCGAAACGGTGCTTGCTGAATTCGGCTCCGCGAAGGGGCCGGTCATCAGCCGCCGGGCATAAGGAGCGATCATGGAAGAGCCTCAGCAGGAAAAGCCGACAGAAGCAATGCAACCGGCCGCGGAGGGTGAGGGATCGAACGACAAGGCGCGCGGGCCGCGTCTGCGCGAAATTCCGCTGCGCCTGATGATCCCCAACATGATCACTGTGCTGGCGATCTGCGCCGGCCTTTCCGGCATCCGGCTTGCCTTCGAGAACCGCGTCGAGCTTGCCGTCGCCATGGTGCTGTTCGCTGCATTCCTCGACGGTATCGACGGACGGGTCGCCCGCCTGCTCAAGGCGACATCGAGCTTCGGCGGCCAGATGGATTCGCTTGCGGACATCATCAATTTCGGCGTCGCTCCGGCACTGGTTCTTTATGTTTTCGTGCTTGACCAGGCGCGGTCGATCGGCTGGATCGCCGCCTTGATCTACGCCATCGCCACTGGGTTGCGACTGGCGCGCTTCAACGTCATGGCCGAGCGCCAGGTCAAGGCATCCTGGCAGTCTGAATATTTCGTCGGCGTTCCGGCGCCGGCGGGGGCCATGTTGGTGCTGTTGCCGGTCTATCTCGGTCTGCTCGGCCTTGCGCCGGAGCGGCTGTTCGCGCTCATCGCGGCCGCCTATACGGTGCTCATCGCCTTCCTTCTGGTCAGCCGTCTGCCGGTCTGGTCCGGCAAGTCGGAGAACAGCCGTCTGCGCCGCGATCTCGTCCTGCCGGCCATTCTCGTTGTCGTCTTCTACGTCGCGACGCTGATGACCTATACCTGGGAAACGATGGTAGTGACGGCGCTCGCCTATCTGATCAGCCTGCCCTTCGGCGCCCGATCCTGGCAGCGCAAATATGGCGACTGGCCGGCCCATCCGGCGCAGGGAGGCGATGGACTGCCCGGCGACAACGATTAGGCACAAGCCTCCCCATGAACGAAGAAAGCCACCGCGGATCACCGTGGTGACTTAATTTTTGGCTTCGATTGCCAGAGCGTTTCAAAACATTGAAACGCCCCTGTAACACAAGGATTCCCGATTATTCGGGCATCCGATAGTCGACGATGTTGTTTTCGCGGACGACGAAAAGTTTGCCGGTTTCGGTCTGGTCAGGTCCGAGAAGCGGCATCAGTGCGGCCGCAACTTCGGATGGATGTGGCAGGGTTGCCGGATCTTCGCCGGGCATCGCCTGCGCCCGCATTGCGGTGCGCGTCGCTCCGGGATCGACGCTGAGAATGCGAAGCGGCAGTCGCTGTGTTTCGTGCGCCCAGGTGCGTGCCAGTGCCTCCACGGCCGCCTTGGACGCAGAGTAGGGCCCCCAGAAGGGCCTGCACTTGTGCGCAGCGCCGGAGGAGAGGATGAGCGCGCGGCCCGCATCGGACTTGACGAGCAACGGCTCGACCGACCGGATCAGCCGCCATGTCGCGGTGACGTTGATCGTCATCACCTTTTCAAACACCTTGGCCTCGACATGACCGATCGGCGAAATCGTGCCGAGCACACCGGCATTGGCAACGAGGATATCGAGTTTGCCCCAACGCTCGTGGATCGCGCCTCCAAGCTTGTCGATCGCTGCCATATCCGCGAGGTCGAAGGGGACGAGCGTCGCCGACCCGCCAATCGCCTTGATGGCATCGTCCAGTTCTTCGAGACCGCCGACCGTGCGTGCGCAGGCGATGACGTGCGCGCCAGCCTTGGCAAGTTCGAGGGCAGTGAAATAGCCGATACCGCGCGATGCACCGGTAATCAGGGCGACCCGGTCTTTCAGATTGGGCGTCATTTTGTTGTCTTTATCCGTTGCTGGCGAGAACCGAGAGTTTGCGGACGTTGCTTGCGCCTTCCTGGTCGAGCAAGCGGGTCGGGTAGTCACCGGTGAAGTAATGATCGGTGAATTGCGGTGCCTTGGGATCGCGCGCAACACCGCCCACGGCTTGATAAAGCCCATCGATCGACAGGAATTCAAGCGAGTCGGCGCCGATGAATCGGCACATGGAGGCGAGATCGGCGTGCTGGTTGGCGAGCAACTTGTCGCGGTCCGGCGTATCGATTCCGTAGAAGTCCGGGTGGAAGATCATCGGGCTGGCGACGCGGATATGCACTTCGCGTGCACCGGCTTCGCGGATCATCTGTACGATCTTGACCGACGTCGTACCGCGCACGATGGAATCATCTACGAGCACGACGCGCTTGCCGGCGATCATGGCGCGATTGGCCGAATGCTTCAGCTTGACGCCGAAGGCGCGGATCTGCTGCGTCGGCTCGATGAAGGTTCGCCCGACGTAATGGTTGCGGATGATGCCGTATTCGAAGGGAATGCCACTCTGTTGTGCATAGCCGAGCGCGGCCGGAGTGCCGCCATCGGGCACAGGAACGACCACATCCGCCTCGACGGGAGCTTCCTTGGCGAGATTGACGCCCATGTTCTTGCGCGCCACATAGACGCTGCGACCGCCGACGACCGAATCCGGGCGGGCGAAGTAGACATATTCGAAGAGGCAGAGTTTTTCAGGCTGCGTTGATTCCGGCTTGCGTGCGTCGATCGAGATCGAGCCGTCCGGCTGGATCTCGCAAATGACCACTTCGCCGTTCTCGACATCACGGATGTACTTGGCGCCGATGATGTCGAGCGCGCACGTTTCCGAACAGAAGATCGGCTTGCCGTCGAGTTCGCCCATGACGAGGGGGCGGATACCGATCGGGTCGCGTGCGGCAATCAGCTTGGTGCGCGTCATCGCCAGCATTGAATAGCCGCCTTCCATTTGGCGGATGGCGTCGATGAAGCGATCGGAGGAGGAGGTCTGCTTGGAGCGGGCGATGAGGTGAAGGACGACTTCGGTGTCCGAGGTCGACTGACATATCGCGCCGTCTGCAATCAATTGGCGGCGGAGCGTCAGCCCATTGGTGAAGTTGCCGTTATGGGCGATAGCGATGCCGCCGACTTCAAGCTCGGCAAAGAGCGGCTGGACGTTGCGCAGCGCCACCTCGCCGGTCGTCGAGTAGCGCGTATGCCCGATGGAAATATAGCCTGGCAGCTTGGCCAGCGTTGCGGGGTCCGTATAGTGGTCTCCGACGAGACCCATGCGCTTTTCGGTATAGAACTGCTTGCCGTCGAAGGTGACGATACCGGCCGCTTCCTGGCCGCGATGCTGGAGCGCATGCAAGCCAAGTGCCGTCAGGGTGGCCGCATCCGAATGCCCGAGAATACCGAAGACCCCGCACTCCTCGTGCAGAGTGTCGCCATCGAGTTCGTCGTGGATTTCACTGGATCTGAGATCGGTCATCACAAGTTCGCCTTTGCTCCATGCCGGTGCGCATATCGTGATCAGGCTGCCCGTCTTCAAGCAATCTTAGCCGAAAACACTAGCAAGCGTTATTCCAAATGGACAAAGCCCGCGCAGCGGGCCTTGTCACTAACTGATGTCTGCCTCAGCCGTTCGTCGGCGCATCCTCGACGGGGGGCTGTTCGGTCGTGCCCGGAGGGGTTTCGGGTTCGCCTTCGCCCGTCGCATCCTTGCCGCGAAGGCGGTCGAGGATTGTGGCGTCGGCCTCTTCCGGCAAAAGCGCGATCAGCCTGTTGCCGAGATTGTCAAGCAGCGGCTTCGACTTCGCCTGGGTTACCCAGATCGGCTGCTGTTGCGGCGCGACCAGCCAGTTGAAGAACAGCATGGCGACGACGACAAGCAGGATGCCGCGGGCGGCACCGAAGAGAAAGCCGAGCGTCCGGTCGAGCGCGCCGATGCGGCTGTCGATGATGAAATCGGCGATCCGCATCGTAATGAAGGAAATGATGATGAGCGCGACCAGGAAGACCACAGCGGCCGAACCGATCATCGCGACCGTGTCGCTGCTCGTGTATTGCGAGGCATAGGGCAGCAGGTACGGATAGAGGAAATAGGCCGCTGCCGCCGCGCCGACCCAACTCGCGACCGACAGAACCTCGCGCGAGAATCCGCGGACCATGGCGAGGATGGCCGAAAACAGCGCTACGCCGAGAACGATACCATCGAGAATTGTAATGGGCATGTTGTCCTTACTCCGACCCCGTCCTGATCCGGGCCACACCAAGCTTAGCTGCGGTCGGTCCTCTCCGCACGCGCTCTGAACATCTTTCCACGGCCAATCGTCGCCGAGGTCATTCGTCTTCGCTTTCCGCCTGCCGTAGAGCGCTCCGCGATCCGGCGATGCGCGCCACGAGATCCGGCAGGCTCTCCATCTCGCTCCACCGGCCGTTGCCGTTCTTCGGCAGTTCGGTCGATGCAGACGGCAATACGGCCTGGGAGAAACCGAGCTTCTCGGCTTCCTTAAGACGTTGGGCGGTATGCGCAACCGGCCGGATGGCGCCCGACAAGCTGACTTCGCCGAAATAGACGCAATCGGCCGGAAGGGCAAGCCCGGCCAGCGACGAAACCAGCGCGGAAGCAACCGCGAGGTCGGCCGCAGGCTCGGAAATACGAAAACCGCCGGCAATGTTGAGATAAACGTCATGTTGGCCGAGGCGGACGCCGCAATGGGCTTCAAGCACCGCGAGGATCATCGACAGACGCGCGGAGTCCCAGCCGACGACCGCACGGCGCGGTGTTCCGAGCGACGTCGGCGCGACGAGCGCCTGCACCTCCACCAGCACCGGCCGGGTTCCTTCCATGCCGGCAAAGACGGCTGCTCCCGGGGACTTCTCGTTGCGTTCGCCGAGAAACAGCTCCGACGGATTGGCGACTTCGCGCAAGCCCTTGTCCGACATCTCGAACACGCCAATCTCGTCGGTCGGGCCGAAGCGGTTCTTGACCGTTCTGAGGATGCGGTAGTGATGTCCGCGATCCCCTTCGAAATAGAGCACGGCGTCGACCATGTGTTCGACGACGCGTGGGCCGGCGATCTGGCCTTCCTTCGTCACGTGGCCGACGAGCACGACCGCCGTGCCGGTCTGTTTGGCAAAGCGGATCATCGCCTGCACGCCGGTGCGCACCTGGGTCACTGTTCCGGGCGCCGAATCGACGATGTCACTCCAGAGCGTCTGGATCGAATCGATGATGACGAGATCGGGGCGCTTGCCGTCGGCAAGGGTCGCCAGAATGTCCTCGACATTGGTCTCTGCGGCAAGAAGCACGTCGCTGTCGGCAGCCCCGAGCCGCTGGGCGCGCAAACGCACCTGGGCGATGGCCTCCTCGCCCGACACATAGATGACGCGATGCTTGCGGCGGGAAAGGGCCGCGGCCGCCTGCATCAGCACGGTCGACTTGCCGATACCGGGGTCGCCGCCGACGAGCAATGCCGAGCCGCGCACGAAGCCGCCGCCGGTGACGCGATCGAGTTCGGATATCCCCGTCTGGATGCGCGGCGCGTCTTCGATCTCGCCGGAAAGCGTGGTGAGTGCGACCGGTCGTCCCTTCTTCGGCGCGCGCGACGGACCGCCGCCGATCCCCGCGGTCGGATCGTCCTCGATGATCGTGTTCCACTCGCCGCAGCCATCGCACTTGCCCGCCCAGCGGGAGTGAACGGTGCCGCAATTCTGGCAGATGAACTGGGTGCGGGCTTTCGCCATCGAGACTAGCTTTCGGATATTCCGGGAGACTGCGAACGGCGGTGGTTCGAGAATCACCACCAGCGATCACATAATGCCGCGAAATTCGGCTTGAAAGGGTGTTTTTCGGCGACCCGACTGTCGACGCAGCGACGCTCCGCGCTCAGGCGCCGCCGATATAGGTTCGATGATAGCGATGACCGAGGCTCGTCAGCAACTCGTAGCCGATCGTTCCGCCGGCGCGCGCGACGTCGTCTATCGCGATGTTGCGGCCGAATAGCTCGATGTAGTCGCCGGCGCGGACGGCCTTTTCCGGCAGGTCGGTAACGTCGAACAGGCTGAGGTCCATGGTTACCCGGCCGACATGCGGCACCCTTCTGCCGTGAAGAAAACCATAGGCGCCCGACGGCATCGATTGCCTGAGCGTCACACCGCCGCCGGAAACCGAACGGTGATATCCGTCGGCGTAGCCGATCGCGACCGTTGCGATGCGGCTGTCACGGGTGAAGCGCGCCGATGCGCCGTAGCTTGCCGTCGCGCCGGAGGGAACTGTGCGCACCTGGATGATGCGTGCTTCGGCCGTCACCACCGCCTTCATCGGGTTCACCGCTCCGTTCACTGCTTCGCCGCCATAGACGGCGATGCCCGGGCGGGTAAGGTCGAAGTGGTAGTCCTTGCCGAGGAACACGCCGCCGGAATTGGCCAAGCTCGCGGGGATGCCCTCGAAGGCGGTCGCCACCTCGCGGAAGCGGTCGAGCTGATAGAGGTTCATCGGATGCTTCGGATCGTCGCCGCAGGCAAGATGGCTCATGATCAGCACCGGCGAGAAACTTGCCGGCCGCGCCGGGTCGTTGGCGAGCGCGACGGCTTCCTCGACCGACAGTCCAAGCCGGTTCATGCCGGTGTCGACGTGAAGCACGCACGGATGGTCGCCGTGCTCGGAAAGCGCAGCCATGAAGACGGCGAGTTGCTCCTCCGAGTTGATGATCGGCACGAGGTCATTGTCGAAGAAGAGCTCCTCGTTGCCTGGCCACATGCCGGCCAGAATGTAGATGCGCCCATCGGGAACCAGCGGGCGAAGCTCCACTCCTTCCTCCGCGCTGGCGACGAAGAAGTCGCGTGCACCGGCGGCGTAAAGGGCGGGGGCCGCCTGCTCGATGCCGAGCCCATAGGCGTTCGCCTTGAGCACGGCGGCCGCGCGAGCCTTGTCGGAGCGCTCGTTCATGGCACGCCAGTTGTCGGCCAGTGCTGTGAGGTCGATGGTGAGCCTGCTGGAGGCGGAGAGGAATTCTGGAATGTGCATACCGGACGCTCTGTGTGATTGATGTTGCAGCAATACATCCTGGCGCCGAAGGTCGCAAACGGTCCCCCATCCGGCCGGCGGGAGAAGAGCCCGAGCACTTTTGTGCAAGACGCACAGTTCCGCTGCCGCTAACATTTGCTCGATGCAGACGATCTCGCAGGAACAGGCTATCGAGGCCATGCCGCTCAAGGGTGCCGAGCACACGCGCTTCTGGCGTGATGCGCGGTTCAAGGGCATGGAATGCCTGAGCGCGACCTTCATCACACATGAGTTTGCACCGCATGCCCATGACACGTTCAGCATCGGCGCAATCGAGGCGGGCTCGCAGATCAGCACGATCAAGGGCGAACGATCGCAGACAGGGCCCGGCGATCTCTACCTCATCAATCCCGACGAGATCCACGATGGGCATCCAGGCCTCGATGGTTACTGCTATCGGATGATCTATCCATCTGTCGAACTGCTGGTCGACGTCCTCGAGGATGTTACCGGTCGGACCTTTAGAGGGACACCCTGCTTCTCGCGACTGCTGCTTCGCGACCCCGAGCTTGCCATCGCCTTTCATCGCGCCCATCGGGCGCTCGAGGGAAATGCGGGCGCCTTGGAAGCGGACGAAGGAATGTTCGGCTTCCTGGCCAAACTGTTCCGGCGGCACGGCGGCGCGATCATCCTTCCCGTGGAGACGCGCGAACCTTCTGCCGTGCATCGCGCTCGGGATTATCTCATCGCCAATTATTCCTGCGATATCGGCCTCGACGAGCTCGCGAAGGTGGCCGGGCTTAGCCGGGCGCACCTGATCCGCGCGTTCCGCAAGGAATTCCACATCACGCCCCACGCCTTCCTGACCGACAAGCGGGTCCGCGAAGCAAAGACACTGCTGCGGCAGGGCTGGTCGGCCGTCGACACCGCCTATCATTGCGGCTTCGCCGATCAGGCGCACTTCAGCCGGCATTTCAAGGCAAGAACCGGTGTCACCCCTGGTGCATTCCGAGCCGGCTGATCACTTTCGTTCAAGACGCGCCGGCTCCTCCACATCTATTGCGTTGATGCAATTGAAATGCGGAGTGACGGGCGTGAACACGAAGAATGTTTTTCGGGAGTTTGCTGGCGGCGTCAGGGCCATGGCGCCGCTCATTGTCGCCGTCATGCCGATCGGCCTTGTCTTCGGCGCGGTCGCGGCAAGTAAGGGTCTTTCCAGTCTCGAAGTGACGCTGATGAGTGCCTTGGTCTTCGCCGGCGGTTCGCAGTTCGTCGCCATGGATATCTGGACTCATCCGGCATCCTGGGGTGCGCTCGGTTTTTCGGCGCTGCTCGTCAACATCCGCCACGTGCTGATGAGTGCCTCGATCGGCGCGAAGATGCCAGCCTTCTCCGGCCCCGCGAAATATGCCGCGATGCTGCTGTTGGCCGATGAAATCTGGGCCATGGCCGAGTCCCGGGCAGCACAGGCGCGTCTGTCCCCTGCCTGGTATGCCGGCCTCGCGGTGCCTTTTTATTTCGTCTGGGTTTTGACAAGCCTCGCCGGCTCGATTGTCGGCGCCCTCCTGGGAGACCCGAAGGCAATGGGCCTCGATTTTGCCTTTCCCGCCGTCTTTGTGGTTCTGGTGATGGGTTTCTGGAAAGGGCGGGAGACCGGTGTCGTGCTTGCGGCAAGTGCAGCCGCAGCGGTGCTGACACACCAATTGCTGCCCGGCGTCTGGTATATCGCGGCGGGTGCCGCCGCCGGCGTCGTTGCAGCGCTCGTCGCCGATCAGCGCCGGGAGGCCTGTGCATGACAGTCGATCCGAGCGCTGTTCTCGCGATTCTTGCCATGGCCGCAGCGACGGTGCTGACACGTATCAGCGGCTTGCTTCTCATCCGTTTCGTGACAATCGGACCGCAACAAAGAAGGGCCTTGGAGGCCATACCGCCGGCTGTCCTAATGGCCGTCATCGCCCCGACCGCGCTCGTGACAGGGTCGGCCGAGACTCTTGCGGCGCTCGCGACGGCGCTCGCCGCAACGCGGCTGCCGCTGCTAGCGGCGGTGGCAACCGGTGTTATTGTCGTTGCCGTTGCGAGAGCGCTGATCGGGGCGTGAAGCCAATTGTCAGTGTTCGTACTGCGTGAACGAGGGGTCTGCAAGGTCAGTGAAGCGGGTATATTCCGACTGAAATGCCAGTTTTACCGTACCAGTTGGTCCGTGACGCTGCTTGGCGATGATGACGTCGGCCGTGCCCTTCACCTGTTCCATCTTCATCTTCCACTCTTCGTATTTCGGGTCGAGCTCGTCACGCGGCTCCAGGTTCTTCACATAATATTCCTCGCGGAACACGAAGAGCACCACGTCGGCATCCTGTTCGATCGAGCCCGATTCACGAAGGTCGGAGAGTTGTGGTCGTTTGTCTTCACGGCTTTCCACCTGGCGCGAGAGCTGTGAAAGCGCAATGATCGGCACGTTCAACTCCTTGCCCAGCGCCTTCAGGCCGGTGGTGATCTGCGTGATTTCCTGCACGCGATTGTCGCTCGATTTCCCCGAACCGGTCATGAGCTGGATATAGTCCACTACCAGACAATCGAGGCCCCGCTGTCGCTTCAGACGCCGGGCTCGGGCTGAAAGCTGGGCGATGGAGATGCCACCCGTTTGGTCGATGTAGAGGGGTACCTTCTGCATCATCTGCGAGCAAGCGACGAGCTTTTCAAAGTCGGCTTCCGAAATGTCGCCGCGACGGATCTTCGAGGAGGAGACTTCCGTCTGCTCGGAGATGATACGGGTGGCGAGCTGTTCGGACGACATTTCGAGCGAGTAGAAACCGACGACGCCGCCGTTCTTCGCCTTCATCGATCCGTCGGGCTGCACTTCGCCCTCGTAAGCTGCGGCGATATTGTAGGCGATGTTGGTCGCAAGCGACGTCTTGCCCATGCCGGGACGCCCGGCCAGAACGATCAAGTCCGAACGCTGCAGACCGCCCATGCGGGCATCGAGCGAATGAATGCCGGTCGAGATGCCGGAGAGACTGCCGTCGCGCTCGAACGCCGCCCCTGCCATATCGATGGCCAACGCGACCGCGTCGTTGAACGACTGGAAGCCGCCGTCATAGCGTCCTGTTTCGGCAAGCTCGAAAAGGCGCCGCTCCGCGTCCTCGATCTGGCTCTGCGGCGGCATGTCGAGCGGCGCGTCATAGGCGATGTTGACCATGTCCTCGCCGATCGTGATCAGCGAACGACGCAGCGCCAGATCGTAGATGGCGCGGCCGTAGTCCTCCGCATTGATGATCGAAACGGCCTCGGCCGCAAGGCGCGCGAGGTATTGGGCAACGGTCAGGTCGCCGACTTTTTCGTCCGCCTTGAGGAAGGTCTTGATCGTGACCGGGTTGGCGGTCTTGCCCATCCGGATGATATCGCCGGCCACCTCGAAGATGCGGCGGTGCAGCGGCTCGAAAAGATGTACCGGCTTGAGGAAGTCGGATACCCGGTAGAACGCGTCGTTGTTGACCAGGATGGCGCCGAGCAGCGCCTGCTCGGCTTCCAGATTGTTCGGCGCTTCGCGATAGTGCTGATCCGCCTGATCCTTGGCCAAGGGGGCGAGCTTGCGCGCTGCGTCGTTCATCGATCGTTCCATTTCCGCGTGTAGTTCGTGTGAGCTATCCGATTTGCTGCCTGTCGTTCTGTGGGTCAAGTGCTGCTGCGCAACAGTCGTGAACCATGCAACCGTGCTCGCGGTCTTTGCCCGTTGTTCGACTGTTCCACAGGCGAGCGTCACAAATGGCGAAAAAATGATGACGGCGATTGACGCCGCGACCCGAGCGAAAGGTATCTGATTCGCGTTCAAACGTCTTTTATGAACCGCCGGTCGAGAGCCTGGTGCGGAACGACGCAGCGCGACGCGCAAAATGAAGAGGGCCCGGATCGATGGATCCGGGCCCTTCAATTCAGGTATGCCGCGAAGCTTATTCTTCTTCGGTTTCGAACTCAGCTTCCGGGTTGAAGAAGTCTTCCGGCTTCAGGGCGTCTTCGTCGACACCGTAGATGGCATCAGCGGACGTCAGGCTTTCGCCCTTCGCCTGGCGCTCGGCTTCTTCGGTCGAACGGGCGACATTGATTTCAACGGCGATTTCGACTTCCGCATGCAGGTGCAGCGTTACCTTGTGCACACCGATCGCCTTGATCGGATGGTTGAGGTCGACCTGGTTGCGGTTGATGTTGAAGCCGTCGGCGGCAAGCGCCTCGACGACGTCACGGGCAGCAACCGAGCCGTAGAGCTGGCCGGTTTCGCCGGCGGAGCGGACGATGATGAAGGACTTGCCGTCCAGCTTGTCCGCAATCTGCTGAGCTTCGGACTTGCGCTCGAGGTTGCGGGCTTCGAGGGTTGCGCGCTCGGATTCGAAGCGGGCCTTGTTGGCGGCGTTGGCGCGCAGCGCCTTGCCGAGCGGTAGCAGGTAGTTGCGTGCAAAGCCGTCGCGAACCTTTACGGTTTCGCCCATCTGGCCGAGCTTGGCGATGCGTTCGAGGAGAATGACTTCCATTTTTGATTCCTTTCAGTTTAGCGTTGTTTCGTTGGTCAGCTTTTTCCAGTCGGCGTGACCGCGATGGTGCGTCGCGTATCGGTCAAGCCAAACAGGAGGAAGAACACGGCCGGGATCGTGAAGACGAATACCGACAGGTAGGCGATCCACAGCACGGGAAGCCGCCAGGACTTGCCACGCGTGCGGAAATGGAACGAGGCAAAGCCCGAGAGCAGGAAGCCTGCGCCGAACGTGCCGCAGATGAGGGCGCCGATCGCCGCCGGCGCCCCGCCGAGAAATGCGAGGATCAGGCCGGCGAGAAAGACGAAAATGGCGTTGCGGTGCATCCTCAACGCCGACGGAATGTCTTCGCGGGGACGCAGCGACCCTCCGGACAACTGGACGATCCGCGTTGCGAGATAGTAGGCGGCAAAGAGCATAAGCACCCAGATCGCGCCCTGGACGAGCGGCAGGGCGAGCGTGAACATCGCCTTGATCTGCGCGATGGCGGCGGCGTCCGGATTATAGAGCGGTTCCTGCGCCTTTACCGCCTCGATCACCATGTCGATCATCCGGTCCGAGACGCCGGAATCGTAACCCACGATGTAGCCGACGATGATCATGCCGACGGTGACGAGCCCGGCGAGATGGCCGAGGATGTCGGACAGCGGATACCAGGCAAGCGCGCCTTCGGGGCCGCCGAGTTCGGAGGCTGGGCGCGCAAGATTTGCGAGGTGACTGAGCCAGCCGGCGGGAACAAGCGTCACGAGCAGGATCAGCAGCGCGAAGTAGGAGGAAACGAGCGCGGCGGCGGTCGCGCCGGCAACCACGATCGCAATGATCGCGGCCGCGTTGCCCCATCCGAGGCCGGCAATCAGGATCGGTAGTGCCGACGCAGCGTAGAGAACGATCGCAAAGGACGACTGCGTGTTCGCGCCCATCGACAGAAGGGCGGCGGTAATGCCGGCGAGCGCGCCGGTGATCAGCGATGTCCTGTTCCAGATATTCACGTTCGCTGTCCTGCTTGAAACGCAGTTAGGGGTCGCCGTCGAGCTTTGGCCCCAACATGGGATTTTGGCGCATGCGCCGGTTCCGA
The DNA here is from genome assembly GCF_030124405.1 of Sinorhizobium sp. 7-81. Taxonomy (NCBI): domain Bacteria; kingdom Pseudomonadati; phylum Pseudomonadota; class Alphaproteobacteria; order Hyphomicrobiales; family Rhizobiaceae; genus Sinorhizobium; species Sinorhizobium sp. 7-81. Next base: position 1,199,397 of record NZ_JASKLT010000001.1, read on the forward strand.
TCCGCGCCCACCGCGGAAGGGAGAGAGGCAAGCCATTCACGGTGCGGAATGCCTTGCCTCGGAACGAGTCTCCGTCGAGTCAATCGACTGACGGAGAGTCAAGCGCCTTACGAAACGACGTAGGGCAGCAGACCGAGGAAGCGCGCACGCTTGATCGCCTGGGCGAGTTCGCGCTGCTTCTTCTGGGAAACGGCCGTGATGCGGGACGGAACGATCTTGCCGCGCTCGGAAATGTAGCGCTGCAGGAGGCGGACGTCCTTGTAGTCGATCCGCGGAGCATTTGCGCCCGAGAAGGGGCAGGTCTTGCGGCGACGGTGGAACGGACGGCGTACCGGAGCGGAAGAAACTTCAGCCATTGTCTTTATCTCCTAAGCTTCGGGTTACGCGCGGTCTTCACGCGGACGGCGCGGACGGTCTTCACGGTCGCCACGGTCCGGACGCGGGCCACGGTCGAAACCGCCTTCACGCGGGCCACGGCCTTCGCCGCGCGGACGATCGTCGCGATCGCGCTTCTGCATCATCGCGGACGGGCCTTCCTCGTGCTTCTCGACAGCGATCGTCATGTAGCGCAGGACGTCTTCGTTGATGCGCATCTGGCGCTCAACCTCGTGGACAGCCGGTGCCGGAGCATCGATGTCCATCAGGACGTAGTGAGCCTTGCGGTTCTTCTTGATGCGGTAGGTGAGGGACTTCAGGCCCCAGTTCTCGACGCGACCGACCTTGCCGCCGTTCGCTTCGATGACGCCCTTGTACTGCTCGACGAGAGCATCGACCTGCTGCGGCGTGATATCCTGCCGGGCAAGGAATACGTGTTCATAAAGAGCCATTGTGGCTTGCCTTTCTTGCGTTAATCAGCCCGGACCTCGGCGGCTAAGCCTCAACGACTGTTCTTATGGCCGCAGTGCAGCCGGCAAGAAAGTGTTGTATCGAGACGGTCGAGAGCGGAGACACGGGAGGCCGGAATGTCTTGCATTCCTGGCGGCTTCCAACGCGGAAACCGGCCCTCCGTTCAGCCACCAGCCAGAAGACCGGGTGTTTCGAACAGCGCGCTTATACGGATTTTCCGCTGAAATGCAAGCCGTGATCCGAACTTGGGTGTTCGCGGCCTCGCCGAGGTGTTCGCACGGAACAATCGCACGGCATTGCTGTTGGATAGCCGCAACCCAAAGGAGCGGGAGACGACGATGACCCATGTCGATCCAAGAATGCAACCGTGCATCGACAATTGTCTGGACTGCTATTCCGCGTGTCTGTCGACCGCGATGAACCATTGCCTTCAAGTCGGCGGCAAACACACTGAGCCGTCTCATTTCAGGCTGATGATGGGGTGCACCGAGATCTGCCGGACCACGGCGCATTTCATGCTGATCGGAAGCCCTCACCACGTTCATCTGTGCCGCGAATGCGCGGAGATCTGCGACGAATGCGCTGAGGATTGTGAGCGCATCGGCGACATGGACGAATGTGTTGAAGCCTGCAGGCGCTGCGCCGAGAGCTGCCGCCAGATGGCGGCTTGAAGCCCTTGCGCCCCCGACTACAGTGCCGCGCGTCTTGTCAGACGCGCAAAGGCCGCCGTAGCACCTCTGAATTGCTGCATGTTCTTAAATCGGATCCGATTTAAAAAGAGCCGCTCAGATCGGCGCCGGGTAGAGCCGATGGAGGCGCCGGATGCCGTTCATCACGTCTTGCGAGAGCGTTATACCGGCGGCGCCGATGTCGGTCTTCAATTGTTCCATCGACGTCGCGCCGATGATGGCCGAAGCCGTGAAGGGACGTCTTAGGCAGAAGGCGAGTGCCATCTGCGCTGGATCGAGGGCATGCTCCCGGGCGAGCGCCACATAGGCGGCGACGGCGGGCTCCTGGTGCGGTGTGAAACGGCCGCCGAGGTCGCCGTTGATCGACAGGCGCGATCCTGCCGGCTTCGCCCCTCCGAGATACTTTCCGCTCAGGAGACCGGCTGCGAGCGGCGAATAGGCAAGCAGACCGATATCCTCGTGATGAGACAGTTCCGCGAGATCGAGATCGTAGGCGCGATAGAGAAGATTGTATTCGTTCTGGATCGTCGCAACGCGCGGCAGGTCGTATCTGTTCGACAGGTCGAGCATCTTCATGGCGCCCCAGGCGGTGTCGTTCGAAAGCCCGATGGTGCGGATCTTGCCGGCCTTTACGAGGTCGCCAAGCTTGTCGAGGATCGCTTTCAGGTTTGCGGCGACATGCTCGCTGTCTTGTCCGGACGGGTCGTAGAACCAGGAATTGCGGAAGTGATAGTGGCCGCGATTCGGCCAATGCAGCTGGTAAAGGTCCACATATTCGGTCTTCAGCCGCTTCAGGCTGGCGTGCAAAGCTTCTTCTATGCCCTCGGGCGTCGTCGGTTCGCCATTGCGGATATAAGGACGGCCGGGACCGGCCACCTTGGTCGCGACCACCACATCGTCGCGGCGGCCGCGCATCGCCAGCCAGTTCCCGATGATGCGCTCGGTGTTGCCGTAGGTTTCGGCCGAAAGCGGCGTCGTCGGATAGAGTTCGGCCGTATCGATGAAGTTCACGCCACGGTCGAAGGCGTAGTCGAGCTGTCCATAGGCTTCGGTCTGCGTGTTCTGGGAGCCCCAGGTCATCGTGCCCAAGCAGATTTCCGAAACCTTGATGCCGGTGCGGCCTAGCATGTTGTAGCGCATGAAGTATTGTTCCTCGCGAGGGGCGGTTCCGCGCCAGCGGGAGGAAAAGGCGCGCCGCCAATGATTGGGTTGTGCCGCGGAGCATGGTTTATCAGCGGGGCGGCAGCGATGCGCGGCAAACTTACGCCTTGATTGACTAAGATCAAGGGCAAAAGCCCGCTGGCAAGGGTGAAGCTCGGCCTCTGCGCTTGACTCCCTGTTCAGGAATGTGAATGGAGAGGAAAAACAGGGCGGATGGGGAATGTGAGGCGGTTTTCCGCCGGCATCCGCTCTAATCATATGAGAAACGATCACGAGAAGCTTGGCTCGCTCCGGTCGTTTCGTCATCAAGGGAAGGGCAGCCCCATGAGTATTGCATTCACGTTTCCCGGGCAGGGCAGTCAGGCTGTCGGCATGGGCAAGGATCTGGCGGAGGCCTTTCCGGAGGCTGCAGCCGTGTTCGCCGAGGTCGATGAAGCGTTGGGCGAAAAGCTTTCCGACGTCATGTGGAACGGGCCGGAGGAAACGCTGACGCTGACGGCAAACGCGCAGCCGGCGCTGATGGCCGTTTCCATGGCGGTGATCCGCGTGCTCGAGGCAAGGGGGCTCGATCTCAAGAACAAGGTCGCCTTCGTCGCCGGCCATTCGCTCGGCGAGTATTCCGCGCTCTGCGCCGCCGGGACGTTTTCGATCGCCGACACGGCCCGTCTCCTGCGCATTCGCGGTAACGCGATGCAGGCGGCTGTTCCCGTCGGCAAAGGCGCCATGGCTGCCATCATCGGCCTGGAACATGCGGACGTTGACGCGGTTTGTCGTGAAGCGTCCGCGCTCGGGTCGTGCCAGATCGCCAACGACAATGGCGGCGGACAACTCGTGATCTCGGGAGAGAAGCAGGCCGTGGAGAAGGCTGCCGCGCTCGCCTCCGAAAAAGGTGCCAAGCGCGCGCTGATGCTGCCGGTATCCGCGCCCTTCCATTCCTCGCTGATGGCGCCTGCTGCCGATGCCATGCGCGATGCGCTTGCCAAGGTAGAGAAGCGCGACCCGTCCGTTCCACTGGTGGCGAATGTTTTGGCCGCTCCGGTAAGTGACGCCGGCGAGATCGCCCGGTTGCTCGTCGAGCAAGTGACCGGCCAGGTGCGCTGGCGCGAGACGGTAGAATGGTTCGCGGCCAACAATGTCACGACGCTTTATGAAATCGGCTCGGGCAAGGTGCTGACGGGACTTGCTCGACGGATCGACAAGACTGTCAATGGTATTGCCGTCAATACGCCCGCCGACATCGATACGGCGCTCGCCGCACTTCAGTCCTGAGCGCTCCAGTTACAAGGAACATGTCCATGTTTGATCTCTCCGGCCGCAAGGCTCTCGTCACCGGCGCATCCGGTGGCATTGGCGAGGAAATCGCCCGCATCCTGCACGCACAGGGCGCCATTGTCGGCCTGCACGGCACGCGCGTCGAGAAGCTCGAAGCACTTGCCAACACGCTTGGCGAACGCGTCCAGATCTTTCCCGCCAATCTTTCCGACCGCGCCGAAGTCAAGGCGCTTGGCGAGAAGGCGGAGGCTGAGCTCGGTGGCGTCGACATCCTCGTCAACAATGCCGGCATCACCAAGGATGGCCTCTTCGTCCGCATGAGCGATGAAGATTGGGACAGTGTCGTCGAGGTCAACCTCACGGCGGTCTTCCGCCTGACCCGTGAACTGACACACCCGATGATGCGCCGCCGTTTCGGCCGCATAGTCAACATCACCTCCGTTGTCGGCGTTACCGGCAATCCTGGGCAGGCCAACTATTGCGCTTCGAAGGCGGGCATGATCGGGTTCTCCAAGTCGCTCGCGCAGGAAATCGCCACCCGCAACGTTACCGTCAACTGCGTTGCCCCAGGGTTCATCGAAAGTGCGATGACCGGCAAGCTTAACGACAAGCAGAAGGAAGGCATCATGGGTGCGATCCCGATGCGGCGGATGGGTACGGGTGCGGAGGTCGCATCCGCCGTTGCGTATCTTGCTTCGAACGAAGCGGGTTACGTCACCGGGCAGACCATTCACGTCAACGGTGGCATGGCGATGATCTGATCCGGCACCGGGTGAGGCGGACGGCGCGTGTTTCGCCCGTCGTCGCTACCCGGTTCGGTACCTTCATTGGTCGATGCCAAATGCCTGAAATTCAATGTTGACCAAGCGAATGTCGGGCATTTTCGCACTTTGCGGCAGGCTTAAACCATGTTAATCGGGCCATGACTGTGCGCAGTCGACCGGTCCGGCCAGGTGTCCGGCAGCCCTCGCTGCCTTGGGTTTTCCGCGGGTTCGGTTGGATGGATTGCCCGTTGGACTATCTTGGTCTATCAGGCTTGATTGAAAGTGACGGCGCCAAGAATGGCGCCGCAGAGAAACGAAGGTCGAGGAACTCCGACATGAGCGATATCGCAGAACGCGTGAAGAAAATTGTTATTGATCATCTTGGCGTCGACGCCGAAAAGGTCAGCGAAGGCGCAAGCTTTATCGATGACCTCGGCGCGGACTCGCTCGACACCGTCGAACTGGTCATGGCATTCGAAGAAGAATTCGGTGTCGAGATCCCGGACGACGCGGCAGATTCGATCCTGACCGTCGGCGACGCCGTCAAGTTCATCGAGAAGGCTCAGGCCTGATCTTTACGGTCTAGGCCGTTGACGGGCCGCCTGCCGCGGCCCGTACCAGCCCAGGGAAGTGGGCTGGCCTGCGTTGACCGCGGGTTTCGATCAGCAAAGCGTTCCCGCCTTCCCTCTGATCGTCACGTGAGAAATTTACAATGGATGCACGGATCGGGGTCGTCACGCGTGGTCCGGTCCGCCTCTAGAACTGAACAGTCAGGGTGGGTCACGGGTTATGAGACGTGTCGTTATCACCGGTACCGGCATGGTATCTCCTTTGGGTTGCGGAACCGAGGTCAGTTGGTCGCGTCTTATCGCGGGCCAGAATGCTGCGCGCAAGGTCACCGAATTCGAGGTTGAGGATCTTCCTGCCAAGATCGCCTGCCGAATTCCTTTTGGCGACGGCTCGGACGGCACCTTCAATCCCGACGACTGGATGGAACCGAAGGAACAGCGCAAGGTCGATCCCTTCATCGTTTATGCGATGGCTGCAGCCGACATGGCGCTGGCCGACGCCGGCTGGAAGCCGGATAACGATGAGGACCAGATTGCGACGGGCGTGCTGATCGGCTCCGGCATCGGCGGTCTCGAGGGCATCGTCGATGCCGGCTATACGCTGCGCGACAAGGGCCCGCGTCGTATTTCCCCATTCTTTATTCCCGGCCGCCTGATCAATCTCGCCTCGGGCCAGGTTTCGATTCGCCACAAGCTTCGTGGCCCGAACCACTCGGTCGTGACGGCTTGCTCTACCGGTGCGCATGCGATCGGCGATGCGAGCCGGTTGATCGCGCTCGGCGATGCCGACGTGATGGTGGCGGGCGGCACGGAATCGCCGATATGCCGCATTTCGCTCGCAGGCTTCGCCGCCTGCAAGGCGCTCTCGACCCAGCACAACGATAATCCGGAAAAGGCATCGCGCCCCTATGATGCCGATCGCGACGGTTTCGTCATGGGGGAAGGCGCCGGCGTCGTCATTCTCGAGGAACTGGAGCATGCGAAGGCACGCGGCGCCAAGATCTACGCCGAAGTCGTCGGCTACGGCCTGTCCGGTGACGCCTTCCACATCACCGCTCCGTCCGAGGACGGCGATGGCGCGTATCGTTGCATGCAGATGGCGTTGAAGCGAGCCGGCCTGATGGCCGCCGACATCGACTACATCAACGCCCACGGAACGTCCACGATGGCCGATACCATCGAACTTGGCGCGGTCGAGCGGCTGGTCGGCAACAGCGCTTCGAAGATATCCATGTCTTCGACCAAGTCGGCAATCGGACACCTGCTAGGCGCCGCTGGCGCGATCGAGGCAATCTTCTCGGCCTTGGCGATTCGCGACAATATCGCTCCACCCACCCTCAACCTCGACAATCCCTCCGTCGAGACGAAGATCGATCTGGTGCCGCATGTCGCGCGCAAGCGGGAGATCAACATCGCACTGTCGAACTCCTTCGGTTTCGGCGGCACGAATGCTTCGCTGGTTCTGCGTCGCTACAACGGCAACTAAGATCGCCGACACGACAGGATCGATAATGATGATTCTCCACGACGATTCTCGGTTACGTTGGCCGAGGATCGTCGTGATGTCGGAAAACCGCTTCCGGCGTACTGGTCCCGTTCAAACACCGGTTGGTGATCCTGCTTTTTGCCGCATTGCTCGCTACAAGCTGTAACTGGAGGAGTCGCCGCCGCGCGGCGCCGCCGACTATGTTCGCGCAAGGCACTTCTGACAATTTGTAGAATATCCATTGCTCTGACACATTCAGCTTGCCGCCGGTCTAAGCCGAAATTCGCATTGGTGGCAGCTTGATTGAGATTGCGAATTTCGGATTCGGGATAATCGTGAGCGACTCAAACGATAACGGCGCGGTACAGTTCGGCCGCAATGAAACCGGGAGCAACGGGCCGATCATCCCGAAATCGGCAAACGAGGCCCTGCGCCCGGAAAAGGTTCCGCAACCGCCCAAGCGGTCCCGCAAGGCGCGCAGCCAGGTTGTCATCTTTCTCAATTTCCTGATGACGGTCATCGTTTTCGTGGCGCTCGCAGCCGCCGGCGCGGTCTATTATGCGATGCACGAATACGAAAAGCCCGGCCCGCTGGAGGCGAACAAGAATTTCATCGTTCGCAGTGGCGCCGGCATCAGCGAAATTGCCGGCGGCCTGGAGCGCAATAACATCATCACGGACAGCCGTGTGTTCCGTTTCGTGTCCGAAGCCTATCTCGACAATGAGACCCTGAAGGCAGGTGAATACGAGATCAAGGCCGGCTCGTCGATGCAGGAAATCATGCAACTGCTGAAGTCCGGCAAGTCGATCCTATACTCCGTTTCTCTTCCGGAGGGACTGACGGTCAAGCAGATGTTCCGCAAACTCGCCGATGATCCGGTGCTCGTCGGCGATTTGCCGTCGGATCTGCCGTCGGAGGGTTCGCTGAAGCCGGACACCTACAAATTCACCCGCGGCACCAAGCGTGCCGAGATCGTCCAGCAGATGGTCGCAGCGCAAAAAGCCTTGGTCGATCAGATCTGGGAAAAGCGCGATCCCGATCTCCCGGTCTCGTCTGTCGAGGAGTTCGTGACGCTGGCCTCGATCGTTGAAAAGGAAACGGGCCGCGCGGACGAGCGGCCACGCGTGGCGTCTGTCTTCATAAACCGCTTGGAAAAAGGCATGCGGCTGCAGTCCGACCCGACGATTATCTATGGCATCTTCGGTGGGGAGGGGAAGCCGGCGGATCGGGCGATCCTGAAGTCGGACCTCGATAAGGAAACCCCTTACAACACCTATATCATCAAGGGGCTGCCGCCGACGCCGATCGCTAATCCGGGCCGTGCGGCACTCGAAGCCGTCGCCAATCCTTCCCGCACGCCGGAACTTTATTTCGTGGCGGACGGAACGGGCGGCCATGTCTTTGCCGCGACGTTGGACGAGCACAACGCCAACGTGAGGCGTTGGCGAAAGCTCGAAGCCGAGAAGGCTGCAGAGGCGGCCAAGGCGGCGGAGGCGGCCAAAACTGCCGAGCCGACGGTGACACCGGCCGAGGCGCAGTAACAGGCCCTTATTGTGGACGGATGGAGTGCGGTGCGGATATCCCTTGCGGGATCCCGCGCCGCCGACCTATTGCTTCTGCAACTACAGCGCCGCGTTCAGACGCGCAAACGTCGCCGCAGCACTTTTGGATCGCTGCATGTTTCCTCAATCAGCTCTGATTTCGAGGAGAGATGCAGCAGCGAACGGAGGTAATGATGCCGCTCCAATCGATGACTGGCTTTGCGAGGAGAGAGGGCAGCAGCGGTCGGCATCGCTGGGCCTGGGAATTGCGGTCCGTCAACGGCAAGGGGCTCGACATTCGCCTCCGCCTGCCGCAGGGGCTCGAGCGCTTCGAACCCGACTGTCGGCGCCTCGCATCGGAACATTTTGCCCGCGGCAATCTGCAAATCGGCCTCACCGTCAGTGGCGGCGAGGCCGCCGTGGAGGCCGTCGTCAATCAGGGTGCGTTGTCGGCCGTATTGAAGCTTCGCGAGCAGCTCGGTGATCTCGTCGATCCAGCGCCGCTGAAGTTCGACACGCTGCTTTCCATCCGCGGCATCATCGACTTCCGGGAGCCGGAAGAAAGTGAGAGCGAGCGCGCCGCGCGCGACGCCGATATCCTCGCCGGCCTGGCGCTTGCCCTCGATGACTTGCGGTCCATGCGTGAAGAGGAGGGAAGCGCGCTTGGCCAGATCCTGCTTGCGCAGGTGGATCGCATCGCGCACCTGGCGGCCACGGTCGAGGGCGACCCGTCCCGCAGCCCTTCGGCGATTGCCGAAAGGCTGGCGCAGCAGGTGGCGCTGATGATGGAGGGCGCATCCTCGCTCGACCGCGACAGGCTGTATGCGGAGGTTGCGCTGCTTGCGACGAAGGCGGACCTCAGGGAGGAAATCGACCGTCTCGGTTCGCATGTCGCCGCTGCCCGCGATCTTCTTGCGAAGGGCGGTCCTATTGGCCGCAAGCTCGATTTCCTGGCACAGGAATTTAACCGCGAATCGAATACGATCTGTTCGAAGTCGAATGCCGCTGCCGTCTCGGCCGCCGGAATCGAGTTGAAGGTCGTGATCGATCAATTTCGCGAGCAGGTTCAGAATCTGGAGTAAGACATGAAATCGGCGACCGCTTCGCCCATCAAGATCGCCCGCCGTGGGCTGATGCTCGTGATTTCGTCGCCGTCGGGTGCCGGTAAGTCGACGATCGCCCGCAACCTGCTCGAGGCCGATCCGGAACTCAGCATTTCGGTGAGCGTGACGACGCGCGCGCGGCGGCCGAGTGAAATCGAGGGGCGGCATTATTTCTTCAAGTCGATCCGCGAATTCGAGGCCCTGCGTGCGACGGATTCGTTGCTCGAATGGGCGGAGGTGCACGGCAACTTTTATGGAACACCGCGCGATGCTGTCGAGGCGGCGATGGCCGAAGGCCGGGACATGCTCTTTGACATCGATTGGCAGGGCGCCCAGCAATTGCAGGAAAAGATGGGAGGCGATGTCGTCTCGATCTTCATCCTGCCGCCGTCGATGGCCGAGTTGCAGTCAAGGCTGCACCGCCGCGCCGAAGACAGCGAAGACGTCATCGCGACCCGGCTGGCCAATTCACGCGCCGAGATCGAGCATTGGCGCGAGTACGACTACATTGTCGTCAACGACGATCTCGATCGGGCGTTCTCTGCCGTCCGGGCGATTGTGGAGGCCGAACGCCTGCGCCGCGACCGCCGTCCCGGCCTGTTCGAGTTCGTCAACCGGCTGCTGACGGAAAACCCCTTTTAATCGAGCGGGGCGGAGGCATCTCTGACTTGGCTGACAAGATCATTTCAGTGTTCCATTGAAACAGTGAAATGATGATCTAACTCTTTGAACTTAGGCAATTCCGGACGGAAAAACCGCTACACACTTTTCCCGGAATGGCTTTAACCACCGAGACAGTTCGCCAATCGGCAGAATTCCTCGACCGTCAGCGTTTCGGCACGTCTTTGGGGATCGATATCCGCCCTTGCCAGCAACGCCTCGCCACCCAGACTTTTCAGACTCTGGCGTAGCATTTTGCGGCGCTGGCCGAAGGCGGCTTGCGTCACTTTTTCAAGCGCTGACACGGAGCAGGGGATCGGATCGGAGATCGGCTCCAGATGGACGACCGACGAGGTGACCTTGGGCGGCGGCGTGAAGGCTTGCGGCGGGACGTCGAAGGCCATGCGCGCCTTTGTCCGCCAGCCGCAGAGGACGCCCAGCCGGCCATAGTGGTCGTCGTCGGCACCCGCCACGATCCGCAGGCCAACCTCGCGCTGGAACATCAGCGTCATCGATTGCCAGAAGGGTGGCCAGCGCTCCGGCAGAAGCCAGTTGACCAGGAGCTGCGTGCCGACATTGTAGGGCAGGTTGGCGATGATCCGTACCGGGCCGCTGGCCAGCGCCTCGAACGGGACCTTCAAAGCGTCCGCCTCGATTACGTCGAGCCGGCCCGGGTAATGGGCGGCGATTTCGGCCAAGGCCGGCAGGCATCGGGCGTCGCGCTCGATCGCCACGACCTTCTTGGCACCCAACGCCAGGATCGCCCGCGTGAGGCCGCCGGGCCCAGGGCCGACTTCGATGACGGTCACATCATCGAGCGGACCGGCCGTGCGCGCGATCTTTTGGGTGAGATTGAGGTCGAGCAGAAAATTCTGACCAAGCGCCTTCCTTGCGTCGAGGCCATGACGCTGGATGACGTCTCTGAGTGGCGGCAGGCCGTCGAGCGCCGCCATCAGCGATGCGTCCCTTCCGCATTGGCAGCGAGCTCCGCAGCCAGGCGCAGTGCCGCCAGCAGGCTATCCTCGCGCGCAATTCCTTTTCCGGCGATGCCGAATGCAGTGCCGTGGTCCGGCGACGTCCTGATGAAGGGCAGGCCGAGCGTGGCGTTGACGCTGTCATCGAAACCAAGCGCCTTGGCGGGTATCAATGCCTGGTCATGATACATGCATATGGCGACGTCGTAGGTTTCCCTTGCGCGGTCGTGAAACATGGTATCGGCCGGAAGCGGACCGACGACATCCAGTCCCTCGGCGCGGAGCCGGTCGATGACGGGGCGGATAAGCGCGTCGTCCTCGAGGCCGAGTGCGCCGCCTTCGCCCGCGTGCGGGTTGAGACCGGCGACGGCGAGGCGCGGTGCCGCCAAACCGAAGCGGCCTCGGAGATCGGCGGCCGTTACCATGCAGGTCCGGTAGATCAGTTCCGACGTCAGTGCGCCGGGAACATCCTTGAGCGGAATATGGATCGTCACGGGAACCGCCCGCAGCTTCGGCCCGGCCAGCATCATGACCGGCAGCACGGGCGCCCCGGTCGCCTTCTCCGCGAGATGCGCGAGATATTCGGTATGGCCGGGAAAGCGGAAGCCGGCTTCGTAAAGCACCGCTTTCGCAATGGGGTTGGTGGCGACGGCCGACGCATCGCCGGCCATGACGAGCCGCACTGCGGCATCGATGGCGCCGATGACTGCGGAGGCGTTGGCCGCATTGGGTTCGCCGGCGACGACCGGAGCGGTGCAGCGGATCGGCGATACAGGCAGGGCCCCCCCGAAGACGGAGGATGCATGGAGGCAATCGGTCTCCGTTATCGGCACGGTCTGGCCGAGCGCCTTTGCGCGGTCCGAAAGCACCGAAGGATCGCCAATCAAAAGGAAGGGCGGCGTCGCCCGCGTCTTGCGCCTTGCCCACACGGTCAGGCTGATGTCCGGGCCGATACCGGCCGGGTCGCCCATCGTCAGGGCGATCGGCCTGCCGCTCGTCTTGTTCATGATAGCCCGTGTTACTTGTTGATGATCCGCGCCTTCTCACGCAGTTCTTCGAGGTACTTCGCGCTGTTCGGGTCTTCGCCGCCGGACTTCTTCTTGCCGAGATCCTCGGCGCGGAAGACGATTTCGGCGGCAGTGTCGTCGTTGACCTGGCGCTTCTTGCAGATGGCAAGATATTCGACACCCTTTTCGGTGACGCGTGTGCCGGTCGTCGTGCCGTCGCCAGCCTTTTCGACGAGCGGCTTCCAATCTTCCGGCAATTGCTGGGCAAGCACCCGGCCAAGGCTGCGAATCGAGACGTCGCGATAGTTGGCTGCGAAGGCCTTGGACGTTTCGCAACCGGGGAATTGCGAGCGCGAAGCGTTGGCTTCAGCCTGTCGCTTTGCCGTAATCGCGCCGCGCTTCGATTCCGGAATGACGAAGATGACCTGCTGCAGGAAATACTCCGTCGTGACCGGTTTGTTGCCGCCGCCCTCCATCATGCGCTTCACAAGATCGCCTCCGGACAGGCGGTTGGCATTGCCATAGCGGAAGTTGACGACGCGCGGCCAACTCATCTGGACGGCGATATACTGCTTGAAATGATCGACGCCGACACCGGACTGATCAAGGATCTTGCCGAGTTGCTCGGGCGACAGCTTGTTTCCGGAGGCAAAACGCGCAAAAGCCGCGTCAACGTCCTGCGTACTGACCGATTGCTGGACGCGCGCGATCTCGGAGCGCTTCAGCACTTCGTCGATAAGTTGCTGCTTAGCTTCCTCTGCGCCGCCACGCTGCCGTTGAAGGCGAATGAAGGCTACGCGCTTCGCGATGTCGCCCGAAGTGATCACGACATTGTTGACGATCACCTTGACCGCGCTCGCGGCCTGTGCCGCTGCACACACAGCGACGCTCAGCGTGCCGGCAAGCACCAGCGCCGACAGCGCCCGCAAGATAGATTTCCCGCCCATAGTCTTTCCTTGTCCGTCCCGCGCCCCAATTGCCCGCGGCCTTCTTTGGACCGCAAGCCTGCGCCTTCCCTACGTCAGTTGGAGGAAATGCATAATACATGCGGCCAAACGATGACAAGACCACATGGTCAAACCTTGAGTGTTGCGCGTCTTCGAGACGCGCAACGTCGCTACAGCCGATAGAGCAAAGGACAGGCTACGGCGCTCAGGCCCAGAACTCAGTAGTAGTCCAGTTCCTCGAATGTCGTATCGCCAATGTCGATGTCGCCGAGCGTGCGGAAGCTGATACGAGCGCCGATCGACCAATCGTTCGCCACTGAACTGTCGGTATCGCGCTCCTGCTGGTAGACGATCGAGAACAACGTATCCTGATCATCGTAGGTAATGCCGAAGCCGTTGCGCGATATCACGTCGTTGTTGATGTCATAGGTCAATGCTCCGAACACCGACCAATAATCGTGGAACCTGAAGGCGGCTGCCGTCTGGATTTCATCCTGGTCGGAGGGCGATCCGTAGATCGGCTGCGCTTCGATGCGCGTGTAGGTCAGAGCCGCCTGCCACGTCAGGCCGAGATAGCCGACCGTCGCATCGGCACGGCGCAGATCGAAGTCGCTTTCGTCCAGTCGCCCGGAGAGACTTGCCATCAGACCGGAAGGCGCGTCGATGCCGAACATCGCGACATAGTCGGAACTCTTGGTCTCCAGTCCCGAGTCCGCTCCGACCTTGACGAGATCGTCGGTTGCGAAGGAATTGAGCCCGCCGAGGTGGAACGATTGGCCGGCGATCGCGCGCAAACCGTAACCGTTGTCGAAATTTCCGGTGTAGCGGATGCCGAGATTCGCGCGTGTTCCGCCTTCGATGCGATCGAAACCGGAAAATTTGTCACGATCGAAAAGGTTGGTCGCATCGAACACGAAGCTCTGTGCGTCTTCGTTGGGGAGGCCACCGGCATGCTGTTCGTCCGGGCGGGCATAGATCTGCCCGATTGGCTCCAGCACGTGGCTGCTGTTCTCACCGGCAAAGAGGATCGGATAGCGCGCCTCGAGACCGGCAGTCAGCATGCGCCGCGTTGCCGCGTCGCTGTCGATGTAGTTACCGGTGTAGTCAGGGCCAGGGTCGTCCATGCTGAGGCCCAGGGCATCGCCGCGTGCAGCGAGCAACGGCGTCAGGACGAGACCGCCCGGAGCAATGAATGTCCGTTTCCATTCGAGTTCCGCTGTCAGGCGGTGCGAGGTGCCCTCGAGGCCGCGGAAGCGCTCGACGCCAAGGACGTTGATGTTGTCCAGCCGGTTGCGCTTGATGTTCGTGAGATTGACGTCTGCATTGAGCTCGCCGCCCAAAACGGATTGCGGCGCGGTGTAGGAGTAATCGAGGACCTGCGCCGCCGGCTGCTGATTCTCCTCAATGCTGTTCGGGTCGGCGTCCTGGATGTCGAAATAAAAGGCGCGCAAGTCGAAGTAGTTGCGCTTGCCGAGACCGGTCAGATAGGCCTGATTGACATAGGTGGTGCCGTCGAAGCTCTCCAGATCGTAGGTCTTGGCAAAGTTGGCGTCGGACTGGACGAGCACGTTCCAGCCAAAGGTCCAGCGCGGATTGATCTCGAATTCACCCTTGGAAGCCACCATGCCGCGGTTGGTTTCCTCGGCATCGACCGTTCCGGGCGTGAACTGATCCTTGTCGAGCTGACTGATGCCGGCCACGTTCAGCGTGTGCAAGCCGTTATGGAACGATTGGCGGAACTCGCCCTCGAGCAAAAAGCCTTGCCGGGTCAATCCTGTCGCGGTGAGGGTCGCATCCATATAGGGCGAAATCGCCCAGTAGTAGGGCACGCCCACACCGGCGCCCAGCTTTTGCGCATACCGGAACTTCGGAAACAGAAAACCGCTCTTGCGCTTGACCGTGTGGTCCGGGATTTCCATCACCGGAATATAGGCAATCGGTTTGCCGAAGAGCTCGAAATGGGCGTTCTCAAGCCGAATCGTGTGCGTCCTGCCGTTCTGGATCACACGCTCCGCCTTGATGTGCCACAGGGAACGGTGTTCCGGCTTGATATTGCAGGGCGTGCAGGCGGTATAGACGGCCTTGTTGAGAATGAACTCCTCACCGTTGCGGCGTTCACCGCTTTCCGCCGCCAGCCGCGTCAGATCGGTCGTTTCGATCCGCAGGGCCTGGACGAAACCATTACCGAAATCGTCGGTGACATCCATCTTGTCGGCGTAGACGATGTTACCATCCGGTTCGATCAGTTGGATCTCGCCGGTCGCCATGATCCGCCCCGACTTCTGGTCGTAGACGACTTGACGGGCGACCATCTTGTAGCCGCCGTATTCGATCTGAACGTTGCCGCGTACGGTAACGGTTTCCGCGTCGCGATTGTAGACGAGCTCATTCGCGGACAGCAGCAGCTTTTCGTCAGCCGGAATGTTCGGCTGCAGCGAATCGATTCGTGCCGATGTGTCCTGCGCCAGGGCAGGCGCATTGATTCCCATGGCAAGTGTATGCAACGCCACGCCCGCGAGCAGGGTAGCATTGATCAGCTTCATGCGTTTGCGGTTGCCTACCGCCACTAGCCATCCTCCTGATGAAGTAGAATCGTCGAGCCCAGCGCCATCGCTACAACAACTGGCAACCAGGCTGCAACGAACGGAGGCACGATACCGCTGGTCCCGAATGCTTTGACAAGCACGGTGACGACATAAAGCACGAAGCCTGAGAGGATTCCACCGAGAATTACGGAGCGCGATTGGTTGAACCGGCTAAATTTTAAAGAGACGCATGCAGCGATCAAAGTCATCGCCACGAGCAATAGCGGCAGAGACAGCAGGGAGTGAAATTGCGTTTCCATGCCGTTGGTCGAAAAGCCGAAGGATCGGGCCACCTCGATCTTCCGCGGAAGGTCAAAAAACTGAATGGAATCAGCCTTTGCCAGACGCTCCTGCACGAACTCGGCCTTCAGATTCGTGGGCAGCTGTGCCGTTTCCTGACGACGGGGCAGCTGACCGCCGCCGGTTTCCGTAACATTGTTAAGAAGCCAGTAACCATCTTCGAGTTTCGCAGACTTCGCGTCCTGCCTCTTGGTGATCGTACCCTGTGGATCGAAGTGGATGACGGTGACGTTGATCAGCTCCGTTCCGCCCTTCTGAACCGAGCGCGCTCCGATGATCGTATCGGTGCCATCATAGATCTGACGCAGCCAGGGTATCGAATTCGTTTCTGCGGAACGGGACGAGCCCCACTCGGCTTCGAGCGCCTCAGCCTTCTTCGTGCCCCAGGCGGCAAGCGGGTTGAGTATGGCGACGGCGAGCAAGCCGAAAAGAAATGCGCCGAGGACGAAGGGTCGAAGGAATTGCCAGACGGAAATGCCGGCCGCCCGTGTCACGACCAATTCGTAGCGGCGGTTCAGCGAGATCAATGCGGCCATCGCGGCAAAAAGCGCGATGAAGGGAACCGTCTGCTGCATGATCGTCGGGATGCGAAACGTCGTCATCAGCAATGCGCCGCTCACCGAATAGTGGGGCAACGCCGACATGCGGCTGGCAAGCTCGCTGAAATCGATGATGAAGATCAGCGCGAAGATACCGACGAGAAACCAGAATGTCGTGATCGTGTAGCGCTTGAAGAAATAACGCCCGAGGGTGTCGAGGATCATGATGCCTGCTCCCCGTCAGCACCCGCCGGCCGCATGAAGCGCAGCCGAACCAGGAGTTCGGACAGCTTTTCCCGCCATGTCGTCGGTATGTCGAGGCGGCGATTGCTGACAAGCTGATGAATCGCGAATGCCCCAGTCGCCAGTGGAATGAAATACATGAGCGGAACGAACCAGAAGGAATCCTCGGCACTGTTTCCCGCATAGAACGTCATCCATCGAATGACAAGCGCTGCTCCGAGTGCACTGATCATCGGATGTACGCGCGCCTCTCGGTGGGAGCGCGCATCACTGCTGACGACCAGCGCGATGAGGCCGAACAGCAGCGGGAAAGTCCATTCGGTGAAGCGGCGATTGAGTTCCGCTGTGAACGTCAACGGCGATCTTTTATAGGCTGGATCGTTCGGATCGGGGTTGAGCAGGTAGAAAAGGTCGCGATCCTTGGCCCGGATATTTGCCTCGCCAGCCATCCTGGTCATGTCCGTCAGGTCGAAAGCATAGGAGTCGAACTTGATGACGGAGACGCCGCCATCCGGCAGCTTGCGGTGGACCTCTCCGTCTTTCATCACCAAGGCCGAGCTCTCCTCGTCGACGGCGCCCTCGCGAGCGTAATAGACGAGCTCGAAATTCGGATTGCGCGAATCGGCAACGAAAATGCCTTGCAGGACGCCGCCGCTGCGGCGGGCACCGACCTGCACATAAAGCCCGTCGGTGATCTTTCGGAAGGAGTTCTCCTGCACGACGGCGGAGAGCAGGTCGGCATGCGCCGTCGCTATCATCCGGCGCACGGCGACGCGAGAATAGGGCTCGACGAAGTTATCGATGGCAAAGGATAGCACGCTCAATCCGGCCGCAAGATAGATGACGGGCCGGATAATCGACATGCGGGAACTGCCGGCCGCGTTCAGTACGGTCAGTTCCGAATCGGTGTTCATCGCGCTCAGCGTCTGTGTCACACCGATAATAAGTGCGAACGGGAGAATGATCGGAACGACAGACGGGAGAATCAGTGTCGCGAGTTTCAGGAAAGCGAAGATCGACTGACCGCTGTCGGTGACCAGGTTCACGTTCGTGAGCGCTTGTGTCGTCCACACGATTCCCATCAGCGGCAGAAGCGTTGCGAGGAACATGGTCGCGGCGCGTCGGAAGATGTAGCGTTCGATCAGCTTCATGTCCGTATCCGGTCCAAAATCCTGCTCAAGTTTCCGTGCCCCTCCGCCTTCACGACCCCGTTCACTGGCTCGCTTTGCGCCCCGACCGGCTCTCCGCCGGCTGCTCCGTTCGAATCCGATTCTCGAACGCCAAGGCTAATATAAGGCGAAGAACTGCGGTTAACCGCATGTAAACACGTGTGAGCATCTTGCCAAGCGGTTCAAAAGCGAGAAGGGTGCGCGCCACCACTTTGACGGTGGCCGGCGTCGCGAATGTTTGCCACTGTAACCGTCCGGTAACAGAGCGGGCGGGCCCAAATCAGAACTGCCCGGAGTGTTATATGCCGATGAAATTCGAGTTCGCTTTCAGTAAGTCCCATCGCCCGGCTGGCGGCGTCGCCGTCCTTCTTCAGGTCGCCGGTAGCAAGGAAGCAGCTGGTGCGACAGTCGCCGATCCGGAAGGCGTTTTGCCGAAGGCTGCGAAGGTCGGCAAGTTCACGGGCAAGGCGCTTTCGACACTCGATATCGTCGCTCCTCACGGATCGCCGGCCGACCGAATCCTCCTTTTCGGCCTCGGCGACGCGGCGGCACTGACGGATCACGACTGGTTGAAGGCGGGCGGCGCGGTTGCCGCGAAGCTGCGCTCCGCTGAAAAGGTCACGGTCTTTCTCGATGCGCCGGGTGTGGACGTCACGGGCAAGGCTGCCGCGGATTTCGCCCTCGGCATGGAGATGAACGCCTATTCCTTCGACAGCTACAAGACCAAGAAATCCGACGACGACTCGAAGCCCCAGCAAAAGCCGATCAAAGTCACCATCGTTACCGGCATGGTGATCGCCGCGAAGAAGGCGTTCGTTACCGCTCAGGCGATCGGCGAAGGCGTGTTTCTGGCACGCGATCTCGTCAACGAGCCGGCCAACGTACTTGGGCCGGTGGAGTTCGCGGCCAAGGCGAAGGAACTGGAAAAGCTCGGCGTCGACGTCGAAATCCTGACCGAGCGGGAGATGAAGAAACTCGGAATGGGCGCGTTGCTCGGCGTCGCCCAGGGATCTTCCAGGCCGCCGCGCCTCGTCATCATGCAGTGGAAAGGCGGAAAGGCGAAAGAGAAGCCTATCGCCTTCATCGGCAAGGGCGTCGTTTTCGATACCGGCGGCATTTCGATCAAGCCTGCTTCGGGCATGGAGGAGATGAAGGGCGACATGGGAGGCGCCGCCGCGGTTACCGGCCTCATGCATGTGCTCGCCGCGCGGCAGGCAAACGTCAACGCAGTCGGCATCATCGGGCTCGTCGAGAACATGCCGGACGGCAGTGCCCAGAGACCGGGCGACATCGTGACGTCGATGTCTGGCCAGACGATCGAGGTGATCAATACGGATGCCGAAGGCAGGCTCGTCCTCTGCGATGCGCTCTGGTACTGCAACGATCGCTTCAAGCCGCAGGCGATGATCGATCTGGCGACGCTCACCGGCGCCATCATGGTGGCGCTCAGCAGCCACTATGCGGGGTTGTTCTCGAATGACGACCGCCTTGCCGAACAACTGCTCGCAGCCGGCTCCACGACGCAGGAGCGCCTCTGGCGGATGCCGCTCGGCAAAGAATACGACAAGATGATAGACAGCAAGTTCGCCGACATGAAGAACACGGGCGGTCGCCATGGCGGCTCGGTGACGGCGGCGCAGTTCCTCAAGCGCTTCGTCAAGGATACGCCGTGGGCGCATCTCGACATCGCCGGAACGGCGATGGGCTCGCCGACCGACGAGATCAACCAGTCCTGGGGATCCGGTTTCGGCGTGCGCCTCCTCGACGAACTGGTCCGCGCGAGCTACGAGTCCTGACCGTTAGCGCGGCAGGTGTCCGGGAGAGGGCGGTATGACCGAGATTCTTTTCTATCACCTGACGGAATCGAAGCTTGAGGATGCACTGCCGCCGCTGCTCGACAAGAGCATCGAGCGCGGGTGGCGGGTGGCCGTGCAGACGGTCGATGCCGAGCGGCGCGACGCGCTGGACACGCACCTTTGGGTCTATCGGGACGACAGCTTTCTGCCGCATGGCACGGATGCCGGTGACTTTGCGGCAGACCAGCCGATCCTGATCGTCGCCGATCACGGCAATCAGAATGCCGCGACCGTGCGCTTCCTTGTGGATGGCGCGGAGCCGCCGCCGGTGAATGACTACGAGCGCGTGGTCTTCATGTTCGACGGCTACGATCAGCAGCAGCTCGAAGCCGCGCGTGCCCAATGGAAGCGGCTCAAAGGGGAGGGGCACAACCTCACCTATTGGCAGCAGAACAGAGACGGGCGCTGGGAAAAGAAGGCCTGAGCGACCCTCTCGTCAAGCGGAAAGGCTGCCCCTCATCCGGCCTGCCGGCCACCTTCTCCCCGCAAGCGGGGCGAAGGGGACTCGCCGCAAGCTCTCGGCCCCCTCTCCCCGCGCGCGGCGAGAGGATCAGGGGGAGAGGGTCAGTCAGCAATGGCAGCGAGGAGCAAACGACATTCTCAGTCGTGGAACGCCTCGACGAACTTGCGCCGGCCGAGCATGAAGGCGTCGGCTACGTGGCGCAAAGGCGCCAAATCGACATCGGACTTGCCGGTCTTGATGAGCTCGGCGAAGCGCCGATAAAGCATCGAATATTCCTGCTCCGGCTCTTCATGCACCAGCTTTCCATCGACGGCCAGCTTGGCACCGCCTTCTGACAGAACCATCTCGCCGGCGTCGGTTTCGGCGACGATGTCCCAGCTCTGCTTGCCGGTCTGGCGCCAGTCGAATTCCGCCGAAACGCTGAGTTTGTCGGCATCGCTGAAAGCGATTGTCGCAGCGATCGGCGCATCGCGATTCTCTGGAAACTCGAGCGTCGCCGACGTGATGAAGATCGGGCGGGGCAGGATATGAGTGACGATCGAGAGGGCATTGATGCCCGGGTCGAAGACGCCGAGTCCGCCGGCGGCCCAGATCCACTCCTGATTCGGATGCCAGTGGCGGACATCCTCCCTCCAGATGATCTTGACGTTGCGGATCGCCGTCGACGCGAGAAACGCCTTGGCGGCCTCGACCGCCGGCGCATAGCGCGAATGCCAGCTTGCAAAGAGCGAAACACCCTTGGCCGCCGCCAGCGCTTCGAGATCGGCAACCTCGCTCAAGGTCGCGCCCGGCGGCTTCTCGAGGAAGACGTGCTTGCCGGCCTCGAGCGCCACATGCGCGGCTTCATAACGATATTGCGACGGCATGCACAGCGAGACGGCATTAATCGCCGGTACCGCCTCCAGCATCGCCTCGATGGACTTGAAATTATCGATGCCGTCGACAATTCCGTGGCGGCTCGCCGCCGCAATCAGCCGGTAGTCGGCATTCTTTGAAATAGCCGGCAGGTGCTGGTCGCGCACGATCTTGCCGACGCCGACAATCGCAATTTGAATGGGGGTCATGGTGTTTCGCTCGGATTAGTATGATTTATTCTCGATCCTTGTAGCAGATTGGGGGCAGCGGGCAAGCGCGCTCCCGGCGCTTCTCACGTCGTCACCCTGGTCACGCAAGATGTCGGCGCCCCTTTGTGGTCGGAGCGAAAAAATGGTTTCGCTTGCCCAGGATATCGGTACCGTAGAGCGAGTTGTTGGGGATTTGCAATGACACAAACCATTCGTCATGCGACGCGCGCCGAACTCGACACGATCATCGACTGGGCTGCGCAAGAAGGATGGAACCCCGGATTGGAGGACGCCAACGCGTTCTGGGCGGCCGATCCTGAAGGATATTGGGTCGCCACCGAGGAGGACACGCTCGCAGCCGCGATCTCGCTCGTACGCTACGGTAGCGATTACGCGTTTCTTGGCTTTTACGTCGCTCGCCCCGCCTACCGCGGCCGGGGCATCGGCCTCGCGCTATGGAAGCGAGCGATCGCGGAGGCAGGGGACCGAACCGTTGGGCTCGATGGTGTCGTGGCGCAACAGGAGAACTATCGAAAGTCGGGCTTCGTCCGATCCCATGCGAATATTCGGTACGGCGGCGTAGTCGACGTGAAGGAGCCGCCCGGCACGAACCTGATCGACGTAGCGCCCGTCCATGCGCCTGCCTTGATCGCGTATGATCGCGGCTTCAACCCGGCAAGTCGCGATGCTTTTCTGCGCGAGTGGACGAAACAATTGAAGACGCGCCGAAGCGTCGTGCTGCTGCGCGATGGGACGATCACCGGTTATGGAACGCTGCGTGCCTGCCGCGAGGGGTACAAGATCGGTCCGCTCTTCGCCGACACGGAGACAGGCGCCGATCTTATCTTTCGGAAGCTCGCGGCCGAGGTGAAAGGTGGTCCGGTCTATCTCGACATTCCCGAACCGAACGTGTCGGCCCGAGCGCTTTGCGAACGCCACAACATGAAGCCGGTCTTCGAAACCGCGCGGATGTATCGGGGTCCGGCACCGGATCTTCCGCTGGGACGGATTTACGGCATCACGACATTCGAGCTTGGCTGATCAGCTGATCATCGCCTCTTCGTATTCGGTTGACAGCTCCAACCACTGCTCTTCCGCCTCGGCCAGCTTCGCGGCCGCTTCCGAGCGTTCCTTGGCTTTCTGCGCGGCCTTTGCCGGAGCTTTCTCGTAAAGAACGGGATCTGCAAGCTCGGCATCAAGAGCTTGAATCAGTTTCTCCAATTTTCCGGTCAACGATTCGATCTCGTTGATCTTTTTCCTGAGAGGCGCCAGCGATGTGCGCCTGTCGGCATTGGCCTTGCGCTGATCCGCCTTCGAGAGGGCCTCGTCCGATCCGTTGACCTTCGCCTTGTCGTCCCTGGGCTTTGGGCCGCCGACGATCAGGCTGCGGTAGTCCTCAAGATCGCCGTCGTAGGTGGCGACGGTACCATCACGCACGAGCCACAACCGGTCGGCGGTAGCCTCGATCAGGTGCCGGTCGTGCGAGATGAGAATGACCGCACCGGAATAGTCGTTGAGCGCGGTGATCAGTGCGTTGCGGCTGTCGATATCGAGATGGTTGGTCGGCTCGTCGAGGATCAGCAGGTTCGGCGCGTCGAAGGCGGCGAGCCCCATCAGGAGCCGCGCCTTCTCGCCGCCGGAAAGATCCTTCGCGGCCGTATCCATCTTTTCCGTTGCGAGGCCCATTTGCGCCACGCGCGAACGAACTTTTGCTTCCGGAGCATCGGGCATGCGCCGGCGAAGATGTTCCACCGCGCTCTGCGTCGGTACCAGATGGTCGAGTTGATGCTGGGCGAAGAAACCGATCTTCAGTCCCGGGGCGATCCGCACATCGCCGGCTTCCGCCCGAAGGCGACCGGAGATGAATTTCGCAAAGGTCGATTTGCCGTTGCCGTTGGAACCGAGCAAGGCGATGCGATCGTCTGCATCGATGCGGAGATTGAGGCGCTTGAGAATGGGCTTGCCCGGTTCGTAACCAACCGCGCCGCCCTGAATAGCGACGATTGGCGACGCCACCTGCTTTTCCGGATCGGGAAAGGAAAAACCCTGGACGTGATCCTCGATCACGGCCGCTACGGTGCCCATGCGCTCCAGCGCCTTGACGCGGCTTTGTGCCTGGCGGGCCTTCGAGGCCTTGGCCTTGAAGCGGTCGATGAAGCTCTGCAGATGCTTGCGTGCCGCTTCGTTCTTGGCTTTCGCCTTCATCTGCAATTCGTCGGCCTCCGCCTTCTGCCGCTCGAACTGGTCGTAGGAACCGCGATAGAAGGTGAGTTTCTTCTGGTCGAGGTGAACGATCGCGTTGACGGCCGTGTTCAGGAGGTCGCGATCGTGGCTGATGATAATGACCGTGTGCGGATAACGGCGAATATAGTCCTCGAGCCACAACGTACCTTCAAGGTCGAGGTAATTGGTCGGCTCGTCCAGAAGAAGCAGGTCCGGCTCGGAAAAGAGAACGGCTGCCAGAGCCACGCGCATGCGCCAGCCGCCGGAGAAGGAGGATGCCGGACGCCGCTGCCCGTCGTGATCAAAGCCCAAACCGGCAAGGATGCTTGCCGCGCGCGCTTCCGCCGAGTGGGCGCCGATGTCGGCAAGTCGCGTCTGGATCTCGGCGATCCGGTGTGGATCGGTCGCGGTCTCGGCTTCGGCGATGAGCGCGGTGCGCTCCTTGTCCGCCTTGAGTACGATCTCGATCAGCGGCTCCTCGGTGCCGGGTGCTTCCTGGGCAACCTGGCCGATGCGCGCGTTTTTCGGCAACGAGACGCTGCCGGCTTCCGCCGAAAGCTCGCCGGTAATGACGCGGAAGAGCGTCGATTTGCCTGCTCCATTACGTCCGACGAGCCCTGCCTTCGTGCCCGCCGGAAGCGTCACGGAAGCATTTTCGATGAGAAGGCGGCCCGCAATGCGGGCGGAGAGACCGGCGATCTGGATCATGCGGGCCTTTTGCCCGGACTTTTCCGGGAAGGCAAGGGGTGCGTCGGCGGCGAGATCCGGGGCTGTTCCCTGTGCGTTCCGCTTGCTGTTTTCAAGAGGGGATTGTTATCGAATCGTGGACAAGGTGTTCCGATAATCAATACTTCACATCATCATCATGAGGGACCACATCTATCGGCGAAGAGCACTCCCATGCTCTTCCGATTACCCGGACCGGGTCGAACGCCATCGGCGAGGCCGCCGCGTTCGAAGGAAGATCGGTCCGGCCAGAGGTAGTCTTTACCAAATCGTCGTTCAAGCAACGACCGCTCAGGAGTCATGATCATGAGAAATGCAATTCATACTGCGCTTGCTGCAGCCCTGGTTGCCACTGCCGTTCTCGGCGGCGCATCCGCCGCCTTCGCCGGCGGCAGCTACTATGAAGGCGTCAGCGACAAGCCGCTTTTTACCGACCGCGCACCCAAGGCGCGCAGTGAAGCCTCGGCCGTCCGTGGCGGCTACAACGGCTCCCTCGACCGCACCTCCACCGGCGCTGTGTCGGACTACGGTTCGAGGCCGGCCGTCATTCCGGGCGGTGAAGGTGAATATTACCAGGGCATCAGCCGCTAAGGCAGGCCGCCTCCCAAGAGCGGGCACGGTGTGAGAGCGCCGCGCCCGCATTTTTTCAGCAAGGAACAATCCTATGACCAAATCAATCGCAGCCCTTCTCGTTGCGGCCGCCGTGGTTGGCGGCGCCTCCACCGCGAGCGCCGGCGGCAGCTATTACGAGGGCGTCAGCTCGACGCCGCTTTTCACAGGGCGCGCGGCAGCCTCCGCCGGCACCGGCGTTTCGGCGAGCACCGCCGACAACGGTGATTTTTATGCCGGTGTGGATAACAAGTCCGTCGATGCGGCGTCGACCGGCGCTATTGCCAATGGCCGCGCGGGCGTGAACGTCTCCGGTGAAACCGAGCAGGACAACCGCTAATCCACGCCGGGAGGCGAGCCGAGCGACCCGGTCCCGCTGCGCGCGGAGCCGGGTCGTTTCATGTTTTGGCAACACCTGTGAGGTGAGTCTATGACAAGAAAAATCGAGGTAACGGTTGCTGCATGATTGAAGCGGCGCCGTCAGGCCGCATCCGCCACACTGGCCTTGCCGTGGGTCCTGTTGATGTCTGCCGAATAGACCTGAATGCCTCTCTGCGTCCGCGCCGCGGCCAAAGCAAGTTCAGCCTGGCCCAGCAACTCGGCCGCGCTCGTTGCAGCGGGAGTCAATGCAATCCCGGCAGAAAGGGAAAGGGTTTCGCTCGTGAAAGCGCGGCCCGGCGGCGTGATCGCCAAGTCTGTGACACTTTGATGGATGCGCCGGGCGATCGTCTCGGCGTTTTCGGCGGTGACGTCATCGCAGACGAACGCGAATTCCTGTGGGCCAACGCGCGCGACGAAATCGTTTTTCTTGATCGTCTTGCGGAAAGAGGTGGCGAGCTTGCTCAATACCTTTTGAGCGAGCGCGCTCCCATGCTGCTCGCCAAGATCTCGCAATCCTTCAACCGTCACCAGAACAAGTGCGGCGGACTGACCCGACGGCGGAACGTCAAATAGGGCTGCAAGTTTTTTTGAAAGGGCCGCCTGGTTCGGCAGGCCGGTCAGTCGATCCCGGTTAAGGCCCATGCGGCTTTCTTCCAGATCGCCTTCGAGCTCGGCCAAGCGTTGCGTATGCGTCTCCAGCGCTGCGCGAAGCGCGCTTTCCTCATTCATCAGCAGCCCCGCGGCATCACGCAACTGTGCCGCTTCGTCGGCGAACTCCGACATGGTTGCGACCGGATCGGAGGCAAGCCGGGAGACGAACCGCTTCATCTGATCGTTGAAGGCGTACTTTCGTGCCGATGCATCACGGAACATCGCCGTCAAATCACCGAGCGCAGCCTGCGCCTCCGCACGCGCGCGGTCTGCCGCAAGCGCGCTGTGGCCGATCAATTTGTGCTTGATGCCAAGGTGATCCAGAGCTTCTTGCGTCGGCTCCGGACCAAGCGTTGCGAGATCGTGCGACAGTTGCGGCATGTGGCCGGACAGAGCTTCATAAATCAGCTCGTAGTTGCGGGGGAGGGCAGCCACGCCGAGCCGCATCATCGAATGCGCCAGTTTTTGGATGATCACCGCATTTCGTGCCTGCGATTGGCCGCGCGGTGGTGGAGAATGCTGGGTCATTGCGGTGCCTTGATACCAATGTCGAACTCGTCGAACTCGCCTCGCACTATCCCGGCGCGAATTTAAGAGATCCTGAATACGCCCGAGCAGCGGAAGGAAAATGCACGATATGGTTGCTGAAACATGATCCTCTGCAGAGAGGCGGTCGTGTGCTGCTGTTTGCCGCACCGATCGTCACAGGAGTAGCCGCTTTCGGTTGCGTTCTTATACTTGACTGCTTGAGTCAGCAATTATATGCCGCCTTGCTGAAATAGGAGGCGGTCTTGAGCGCAGGCGATTTGTCGAAGTTTCCATTGTTCTCTGCGAACCTGGCTGCCTGGGACGAGCGGCCGGCGCTGTTGTTTCCCGGAGAGCGGATAATAAGCTATAGCGAACTGGCCGCGCGCGTCGATCGTCAGGCATCATCCTGGCGCGGCGAGCGAGGACTGGTCATGCTGGAGGCCGACCTTTCGGAGCACGCAATCATCGCCTATCTCGCGGCGCTCAGCGCCGGACACGCGATTGCCATCCAGGGCTCCGGTACCCCCGATCAAAAAATTCTCGAGCCTGAATATTGCTATCGCCGTTGTGATGGCCGATGGCGGACGGAACGTCTGCCGGGGAGCAATTTGCAACTCCATCCGGATCTCGCGGTCCTGCTCTCGACATCCGGCAGCACCGGCCACGGAAAATGCGTGAGACTGTCCGCCGCGAACGTTCAGTCGAACGCCCGTTCGATCGCCGATTATCTCGGCCTCACCGCCTCGGATCGAGCCTGTCTCATTCTGCCGTTCCACTATTCCTATGGCCTCTCCGTGCTGAATGCCCACCTGTCGGTCGGTGCAAGCCTTTATGTCCCGGGTGGCTCCATTCTGGATGACGGCTTTCTCGATGGACTTGCGGAAAGCGGCAGCACCAATCTTTCCGGCGTTCCCTATTCCTATGAACTTCTGGAAAAGGTGGGAGTCCGTGAGCGGGAATTCCCCGATCTGCGCTTCATGACCGTCGCCGGAGGGAGATTGGCGTCCGAGAAGATTCGCCTTTACAACGAGCACCTCACGGCACGCGGCGCTTCCTTTTTCGTCATGTACGGCCAGACGGAGGCGACCGCCCGTATGGCCTATGTTCCCCCTGATCGCCTCAGGGGCAGGGAAGATCGGATCGGCATCGCCATCCCGGGCGGTAGCCTGACCATCGAGAGTGACGAGGGGCAATTGATCGCGGGCACCGATACGCCTGGCGAACTTGTCTATCGCGGGCCGAACGTGATGATGGGCTATGCCTCGTCGCGCGCCGATCTCGCACGCGGCTGCGACCTTTCAGAATTGCGCACCGGCGATCTGGCGACGAGAGACGTCGACGGGTACTTCCGGATCGTTGGGCGGACGAAGCGCATATCGAAGATCGCCGGCCTGCGCATCGGGCACGACGGTTTGGAGGCCGCCCTCGAACGACACGGCATCGCAGCCGCCGTCGTCGGCGACGATACGAGCGTTCACGCCTTCTATGTGGGAGAGCGCGATCGCGACGACATCCGCAGCATCCTGGCCACCGCGAGTGGTTTGACCGTCTTGCAGGTGAAGGCTTCGCGCGTCAACGCGCTGCCGAGGCTTCCATCCGGCAAGATCGATTATCAGGCTCTCCGCAACGCGATGAAGAAGGACACCGGTACCGTCGCGGAGGAAGACGGAATCGCGGCGCTCTTCAACCAGATCTTCGGCCCGAAAAAGGTTCGGTCCGACGACAGCTTCCTTTCGCTTGGCGGCGACTCGCTGCGTTTCGTCCAGCTTTCGATCGGCCTGGAGAAGCTTCTCGGCGAAATACCCGAGGCTTGGGAAAAGATGTCGGTCGCTGAACTTGCGGCATTGGGAAAGCGCGAAACCAAAAGCAGACGGATCGGCACCGATCTCCTCATTCGGGCATTGGCGATCCTGCTCGTCGTCCTGCACCACGAGATCTTATGGCCCATCCCCGGCGGATCGGCGGCGATGGTCATCCTTGCCGGTTTCGGCGTTGCGCGCTTCCAACGCGGCGCCTTGCTATCGGGCGCGGTGCTGCGCCTCCTGCGGCCCCTCACGCAGATTCTGATGCCTTATTATCTGATCGTGGTGGGCTACACCCTTGCCTGGGGGGAGATACCTTGGGCGTCGGTTTTCCTCCTTGGCAATCTCGGTCTTGCCGATCCGGAACACCACAGCATGGTGCCTTACCTCTACTGGTTCATCGAGGCCTATTGCCAGATGCTTGTCGTCTTTGCGGCATTGTTCGCTGTGCCATCGGTCCGACGTGCGGCTGCCTCGAAGCCCTTCATGCTCGGAATGGCGTTGCTCGCGGCAGCTCTCGTCGCCCGGCTGGCATTGCCGTTGGTGGTCGATATGGGCAACCGCCAGATTTTCACGCTGCCGTGGATATTCCACCTGGCGGTCATCGGCTGGTGCGCTGCTGTTGCCGAGACGAGGCTTGAGCGTGGCGTGCTGATGCTGGCCGGAACGGCCATCTTCCTGTTCTTCGGGCTTTATGAGGGCGTATGGATCGGGACGAAGATCAAATATCTGCTGCAGATTCCGGTTCTGGCTGCCTTGCTCTTCCTGCCGCAGATCAGGATGCCGCAATGGATTGCGAAGCTCATCCTGCCGATCTCGGCCGCCGGCTTTCACATTTATATTCTGCACCGTTTCGTGCCGGAGCTTCTGCTGCCTCCACTGCAGCCATTGATGTCGCCGGCTGCCTATTCGCTGTGCTCGATCGTCGGCGGGATAGCGCTCGGCATGGCGGCATGGCTTGCCCAGCGGTATTTCATGAAACTCTGGGCGCAGACCAGGCACGGCGGCGGTCTCATCGATTGGCAGAACCGGTTCGTCGGGCGGGTTCCGTCAATTCGCCCACTTCTCGCCATCGGACCGCAGGAAGAAAACCAGGTCCAGCGTCAATGACGGGCGCCCGAGCGCGGTCAGGGTTGCATGCGCCTGGCCGCGGTGATGGGTCTGGTGGTTGAAGAAATGGGCGAGCGTCGGCCCGAGTCTCTGGATGATTTCGCCCGGGGCACTAAGTGGTGTATAGGTGACCTTCGTTGCCAGGCGAGCTTCATCGAGGCTGTCGATCCAGGCGATGATGCGTTCGTCTTCCGCCACGCGCGACGCCGTCAGCGCCGCGAGATCATCGTGCAGGATCGCGTCGAGTGCGGAGGGGGCTTCGCCCTCCTTGGTGAAGCGTCTCATCCAGATGCGATCGGCCGCCAGGAGGTGATTGAGCGTCCCATGGAGCGAGCCGAAGAACGCGCCCTTCTGCTGGCGGTACTCCGTGTCCGAGAGTTCAGCCGCGGCGGCGTAAAGCCGCCGGTTGGCCCAGCGGTTGTAATCGGCAAACATGCGGTAATGGTCGAGCATCGGCGATCTCCCCTATAGTCGCCCGAGCCTAGCGCAAATCGGTATCCGGGTGTCGAATGCCACCAATGAAATTTGTTGATTGATCTGCGGCTGCCCTGCCGATGGTACGCTGGCTTGAGCCTCATGACTGTTTGGAACGCTCCGTGACAGCGGCATGAAACTCTCGCCGGCGGGGTCGAAACATCGCCGCGCCCCCTTGTTTTGCACGGAATTGGCGGCTAATGAACCGCCACTTTCCAAGAAACAAGGGAATTGAGCCAATGGCGATTGAACGTACTTTTTCGATGATCAAGCCGGATGCGACGAAGCGCAACCTGACCGGTGCCATCACCAAGATGCTCGAAGACGCCGGCCTGCGCGTCGTCGCTTCGAAGCGCGTCTGGATGAGCCGCCGCGAAGCCGAAGGCTTCTACGCCGTACACAAGGAGCGCCCGTTCTTCGGCGAACTGGTCGAGTTCATGTCCTCCGGCCCGACCGTTGTTCAGGTTCTCGAAGGCGAGAACGCCATTGCCAAGAACCGCGAAGTCATGGGCGCCACCAATCCCGCAAACGCTGCCGAAGGCACCATCCGCAAGGTCCATGCGCTGTCGATCGGCGAAAATTCGGTTCATGGTTCGGATGCTCCGGAAACGGCCGCCGAGGAAATCGCCTACTGGTTCTCCGGCACCGAGATCGTCGGCTGATTCACGTTCTTCGTTTACGCCTGCAAAGGCTTGAAACGACTCTTAAAAACCGGGGCGGCAACGCCCCGGTTTTTAACTGCATGATTTTGTTCCTAAATCGAAATCGATTTAGGAACAAAATCATGCAGAGTTTCAAGGTCTACAACGACCTATGAGCATCAAACTGGACGCGCGGCGCTGTAATGCATGTCGCTCGAAAGTGTGCAGCGGTTTTGGGGCAACGATATTTATGACGCGCCCTTTACGTCGGGCAGGCCGCCGTTTCGAAGCGCTCCGGTGCCCTGCCGCCCACGAAGACCTCCGGGTTCTTGTCGTAGGCCGGCCCTTCGACGAGGGGCTTTGCCGGCAGGACATCCTGATCGACGTCGGACGTCACCGTCGTTTCCAATTTCTGCAGCGTCGCGCCGTCCGGTCCCTTGACCTCGATCGTCACCGCGTAGGGCCTCTCTTTCTTGACGCAGCTTATCTCCGGGCTTTCCAGCGTCACTTTATCAAGTTTCGGAAAGAGCTTGCGCGTCA
The DNA here is from genome assembly GCF_030124405.1 of Sinorhizobium sp. 7-81. Taxonomy (NCBI): domain Bacteria; kingdom Pseudomonadati; phylum Pseudomonadota; class Alphaproteobacteria; order Hyphomicrobiales; family Rhizobiaceae; genus Sinorhizobium; species Sinorhizobium sp. 7-81. Next base: position 1,230,320 of record NZ_JASKLT010000001.1, read on the forward strand.
GCGTCAGCGGTTCGCCGCCGGCCGGGTTCTCGAAGCTGGCGACGACGACGCTGCCGTCCGGCACCGGTTCTGTCTTATTGAGCGTGATCATGTAGGCGGCATAGGCGAGCCGGTAGTTGAAGACGAACATCTTTCCGGTCAGCTCCAGCGGGTCCGGTCCGGTTTCGCGCTGGCAGCCGACAAGTACCGCCGCGGCAAAGAGAGCGGATATGATGACTCGTTTCATTGCTGAACTCCCTGCCTGTTGCGGCGATAATGCCGTCTCGCTTTCGTGCGGTTGCCGCAAACCGCCATGTCGCACCAGGTGCGGCTTCTGTTGCGGCTGCGGTCGAGAAACAGCCAGCAGCAATTGGGACATATTTTCAGGCGATCCGGCTCGGGGTTGGCAATAAGACTGAGTGCCGAATGCGCGGTCGCCACATCGAGTGATGTGCCTTGGCCGTTGCCCGCTGGCTGACGCAAGACGGCGGCAATCGCCTCCAGAAGGTCTGCCAGCAGATCGGGCCGGTCTTGGGCCTCGACTTGCGCCCGAAAATGGCGGTCCGTCGCCTCGCGCAATCCGATGAGGGATTTCCGGTTCTCGGGCGGCGCCGGAACAAGCGTGCCGAAACGCTCTCTTTCGGCGCTGTAGAGACTAGCGGCCCCGGCAAAGGAGTCCATCGCGGCGGCGTCGGCGAAGCGATCGACCCGGCGTTCCGGATCGAAGCGCAGGACCACCGAGTTCGCGACATCCAAGGCCAGTACGCCGCCCGAAAATCTATGTTCAGTCCAGGTGAAGGTCATCCCAAATTCCTAACTGGTAAAACTGATTTTACCAGTTATATTGCTTCTGTCACCCTGTGGATGTGCAATGGCCTATTTTCTTCAGCAGATTGCCAATGCCGTGCCCGTCGCGGCGCTCTACGCGGCGCTTGCTTTCGGCTATGCCATCGCCTTTGCCGTGACGCGGAGGGCTGACCTCACCTACGGAGCGCTCTTCGCTTTTGCCGGTCAGATGTTCGTGCTTTTCGCGGATGTCGGCTGGAACCGGCTCTGGCTGGTCCTGCCGGCTGCGCTTGGCCTCGGGGCGGCGGCGGCGCTGACATTCGGACTTGGCGCCGGGCTCGTCGCGGGGCGCTACGTGATGCGACCCCTGGCCTTCTCCTCGGCCAACGCCGTGGTCGTCGCCTCGCTTGGCACTCTTCTTGTGCTGATGGAAACGGCGCGTCTTGCCTCGGACACCCGAAGCCTATGGATGCCGCCGTTCCTCAACAGTGTCATCGTGTTCTGGCCCGATCCGCAGTTCCCGGTGACGCTGACGACCATTCAACTGCTGAACACCGCGCTGATGGCGGCATTGGTCGCGGGCGGGCATTTCCTGCTAACCCACTCCTTTATCGGGCGCTACTGGCGCGCCGTGTCCGAGGACCGCGAGGCAGCGGCGCTATGCGGCGTCGATCCCGCAACCGTCTACATCGTTGCCTATGGCACCGCGTCGCTGATCGCAGCGTTCTGCGGAATCCTTGCGGCTTCCTATTATGGCAACATGGATTTCGGCACGGGCCTGACCTTCGGCGTCAAAGTTTTGTTCATCGCCGCAATCGGCGGGCAAACGGCGCCGCTGCTTGCCGCTCTGGGTGCCGCCGGTGTCGGTCTGCTTGAAACGCTTTGGTCCGCTTACGGCCCGATTCTCTGGCGGGATTTCGCGATCTTCGGTTTTCTCGTCATCGTGCTGGTCGTGACACGCCGGGAAAAGGTCATTCCCTGATCAGTTCTTTGAAGACCAGCGGCCCCGCGCCGTGTCGTCGGCATCCTTGGCGCTGACCCAGCCGCCGGTGCTGCCATCGGCACGATGCTCCTTCTTCCAGAAGGGAGCCGAGGTCTTCAGGAAATCCATGATGAAATTGGCGCCGTCGAACGCCGCTTGCCGGTGCGGCGAGGCCGTCACCACAAGCACGATGTTATCGCCCGGCATGATCTTGCCGTAGCGATGAATGGCAGTTGCCGCCTGCAATCCGAAACGCGTCACCGCCTCGTGGCAAATGCGTTCGATTTCGGCTTCCGCCATGCCGGGATAGTGTTCCAGTTCAAGCGCGCCAAGCACACCGGCCTCATCGCGGCAAAGCCCCGAAAACGTCACGACCGCGCCAATGTCCCCGCGGCCTCGGGAGAGCGAGGCGACTTCGGCGGCGAGGTCGAAGTCTTCGCGCTGGACGCGCACGGTGACGGCGGCGTTCATGTCTTCAGCCGCCCGTCATCGGTGGAAAGAGGGCGATCTCGCGCGCTCCGGCGATCGGCTCGCCATGATCGACATGTTCCTGGTTGATCGCCGCGCGAATGACGTTCTGGTGTTCGAGTGCCGCCTCGTATCGCTCGCCGAGCGTTTTCAGATGCGCAAGCAGATCGGCAACCGTGACGACATTCGCGGGAAGCTCCAGCGTTTCCTCACCCCTGCCGATGCGCTCCCGCACCCAGGAAAAATAGACGAGATTGACCGTGCTCATTCATTGACCACATGTTTCAAACCGGCGCGGAAATAATCATAGCCCGTATAGAGCGTGATTGCAGCCGCGATCCACAGAAGCACAATGCCGGCTTCGGTGATGTAGGGGACGATCTTGTCGCCGGCCGGACCGGCCAGCAGAAAGGCGATCGCCACCATCTGGATGGTCGTTTTCCATTTCGCGATGCGCGTCACCGGCACGCTCACCTTGAGCGCGGCAAGATATTCGCGCAGGCCGGACACCAGAATCTCACGGCAGAGAATGATGATCGCAGCCCAGATCGACCAGCCCGCGATCGTGCCGTCGGCGGCAACGAGGAGCAGGATCGAAGCGACGAGCAGCTTGTCGGCAATCGGATCCAGCATCCGGCCGATGTTCGACGTCTGCTTCCAGATGCGGGCGAGATAGCCGTCGAAGAAATCCGTGATCGACGCCGTGACGAACAGGACAAGCGCGGTCCACCGCGCGAAGTCCGAGCTGTGCAGCCGGCCCTCGATGAAGAAGCAAAGCACGATCAGCGGCACGATCAGGATGCGGAAATAGGTGAGCAGGTTCGGGACACTATAGGCAATGGGCGTTGACATGAACTCGGTTTCTCTGGACGACGGCAGAGCAGCACGCGAAAGGAGCGGCGGCCACCTTTCCCATCCCCTCTGGGTTTCATGTGTACAGAATGACTTTGCGACCATAAGGTCAACAGGACATTGCACAACGGTTGTCATATTTGGCGGATTTCATCTGAACGCAGGCTGAATTGCGCCGCCACTGAATCGTTTTGAGGACAAGTCCCGCAGCAGTTCAAGGCGCTACAGCGGCCTTTGCGCGTCCGGCGCGCGGCTGCTGTGGGCAGTTATTTCACGCTATCCTCGTGAAAATGCTCGTAGACGAGTCGGGCGACGGCTTCAGAGATGCCATTGACGGCCATCAGGTCGTTGATGCCGGCTCGGGAGACGGCCTTGGCCGTACCGAAATGCGTAAGCAGCGCCCGTTTCCGCGTCGGCCCGATACCAGCGATTTCGTCGAGCGGGTTCTTGACCATCTCCTTCTTTCGCCGGGCACGGTGCGAGCCGATAGCGAAACGGTGTGCTTCGTCGCGCAGTCTCTGAATGAAATAGAGAACCGGATCGCGCGGCGGCAGAGTGAAGCTTTCGCGCCCCTCCGCGAAAAAGCGCTCGCGGCCGGCGTCGCGATCGACACCCTTGGCGACGCCAATCGCGGTCACGCAATCCTCGACGTCCAGTTCCTTGAGAATTGCGCGGACCGCGGTCATCTGGCCCTGGCCGCCGTCGATCAGGATGACGTCCGGCCAGGCCGGGAATGCGCCGTCATCGCCTGGTTCGGCGCTGCGGTCGGGTTTGCCTTCCTCTTTCAGCAGGCGCGAGAAGCGCCGCGTCATGACCTCGCGCATCATGCCGAAGTCGTCGCCCGGCGTAATGTCGGTCGATCTGATGTTGAACTTGCGATACTGGCCTTTGACGAAACCTTCGGGACCGGCGACGACCATACCGCCGACGGCGTTGGTCCCCATAATGTGCGAGTTATCGTAGATCTCGATGCGGCGCGGCACCTGTTCCAGTTGGAAGGTCTTGGCAAAACCTTCGAGCAGCCGCGACTGCGATGCGGTCTCGGCAAGCTTGCGGCCATGGGCCTCGCGCGCATTTGCGAGCGCGTGGTCGACGAGATCCTTCTTCTCACCGCGCTGAGGCACCAGGATCGACACCTTGTAGCCGGATTTTTCCGTGAGCGCCTGGCCGAGCAGTTCCTGCTCCTCGACCGCCTCGCAGAGCAGGATCTGCCGAGGGCAGGGCTTGTCGTCGTAGAACTGGGCGAGAAAGGCGCTGAGCACCTCTGTCGAAGGAAGCGACGGGTCGGCTTTCGGGAAATAGGCGCGGTTGCCCCAGTTCTGTCCAGTGCGGAAGAAGAAAACCTGGATGCAGGAAATCCCGCCTTCGTGATGGATCGCGAAGACGTCCGCCTCCTCGACGCCTGCCGGATTGATGCCCTGGTGGCTCTGCACATGGCTGAGCGCCGCCAGGCGGTCGCGGTAGAGTGCGGCACGCTCGAAATCGAGGTTCTCGGAGGCTTCGCTCATGGCGGCAGCGATCGTTGCCTTCACGGCCTGGCTTTTGCCGGAGAGAAAGTCCTTTGCCTCGCGAACGAGCTCGGCATAGTCGGCATCGCTGATTTCGCCGGTGCAAGGCGCCGAACAGCGCTTGATCTGGTAGAGCAGGCAGGGGCGTGTGCGTGTCTCGAAGATGCTATCCGTGCAGGTCCTGAGAAGAAAGGCGCGCTGCAGCGAGTTGATGGTTCGTCCGACGGCGCCGGCCGATGCGAAGGGGCCGAAGTAATCTCCCTTGCGGCTGCGTGCCCCGCGATGCTTGAACAGCGCTGGCGCCCTGCTGTCGCCGGTGACGACGATATAGGGAAACGACTTGTCGTCGCGCAACAGCACGTTGAAACGCGGGCGCAGCCGCTTGATGAGGTTGGCTTCGAGCAGCAGCGCCTCGATCTCGGTCCGTGTCGTCACGAACTCCATGTTCGCAGTCTCGCGAACCATCCGCGCGATGCGGTTTGAATGGCCGCGGCCCTGGGCGTAGTTGCTCACCCGTTTCTTGAGGCTGCGGGCTTTGCCGACATAGAGCACGTCGCCGGCGTCGTTGAACATGCGGTAGACGCCGGGGCCGTTCGGCAAAAGCTTGACGAAGGCCTGAATGAGCTCCGCGCCCTTGAGGCCCTGCGTCTCGGCGCGGTTCTCCGCCCAATCGATCGCTGGCGCCGGTCGCTCGCCTTCTGTCACCTCGAGCAGATCGTCGTCTTCATCGGTCTCGCTGCCGTCATAAAGGATGCCGCCATCGGTGGGCGTCTGCCCGTTCATTCCACTATCTCCCGAATATCCGGCGTCTCCCAGGCAAGATGCTGGCCGCCGTCAAGCGCGATCATCTGTCCGGTAACCGACGGCGTGTCGAAAAGGAAGCGGATCGCGCGTCCAAACTCGTCGAGCGCCGGACCGCGCTTGAGGATCAGTGCGTCGACCTGCGCTTGAAAGTCGCTCTGTTTCTGCCGTTCGTTCGGCAGTGTCGGCCCCGGTCCGATGCCGTTGACGCGAATGTGAGGGGCAAGCGCCTGTGCCATCGTTTGGGTTGCCGTCCACAGCGCCGACTTGGAAAGCATATAGGAATAAAAGCGCGGATTTGGAGACCAGACGCGCTGGTCTATGACATTGATGACAAGGCCGGAAACGTCATCCGGACGCTGCCGGGCAAAGTCGCGCGCAAGCAGGGAAGGGGCCTTGACGTGCAGCGCGAAGTGGCGCTCCCAGACCTGTTCGTCGAACGCATCCAGACTGTCCTTCTTGAAGACCGAGGCGTTGTTGACGAGCAGGTCGAGCGGACCAAGCAAGGCCGTCGCCTCAGTGATAACCCGGGACGCGGCGGCGGAATCGGTGAGATCCGCCTTCAGAGCGACAGCCTTGACGGCATTCGCGGCGAGGCTCTTCGCCAGTGCCTCTGCTTCGGCGAATGAGCCGTTCGCATGGATGGCGACTGCGAAGCCGTGCGCGGCCAGATCCTCGACTATTGCCTTGCCTATGCGTCGGGCGCCGCCGGTTACGAGCGCCGCCTTGAGTGTTCTCGTCAACTTTTTTCCGTCCCTCGAATCCTGTTCTGGCTGGACGAAGATATAGGCAAGAATGGCCGGCCTGAAACTCTCCCGGTGGAATCATTTCAGAAAAATTAATGCAAAGCGGATAAATTGTATTATTTCGAAGTATCATAGTATAGATTTCATTAATCTAAAACTATGGTTAACAAATACCCTGTGTCGTGAAGGCAACATCCAATTTCGGCCGTGTTCGTGCCGCTAAAATTTCACAATTTAGCTCTTGAGATTCCGCATTTTCTGGCCAATTTCCGGTCAACCGGGCGGGTTAATCACAGAATGTCCGGTGTTCCGCAGAGATACAATTGCGTCGGAGCATCGGTTGAAAAGGAGAATAGTATGCGTACGCTGACCACCACCCTCATGGCTTCGGCCATGGCTTTCGTTGCCTTGCAGGCCGCCCACGCCGCAGACGCCGTCGATGAAGTTCCGGCTGCTCCGGCTGCCGAATACACCGAACCGGCGACCAAGGACTGGTCGGGCGCCTATGTCGGCGGCACGGCCGACTGGCACCATGGCGAGGCTGACGCCACGGGCAGCAACACCTCCGCTGGTTTCGGCGGCGGTCTTTACGGCGGTTACAACGTGCAGAGCGGCCAGATCGTCTACGGCGGTGAAGCCGATATCGGCTATGCCGGAAACGATTCTCACTCCAGCGGCCGTCGCGTCGAGCAGGGTGTCAACGGCTCGATCCGTGGCCGTGTGGGCGTCGATGTGAACCCGGTTCTCCTCTATGGTACGGCCGGTCTCGCCGTCGGCAAGGCCAAGCTTTCGACCCCGGACGGTTCCGACAAGAATACGATGGTTGGCTGGACGGCCGGTGCCGGCGCGGAAACCTTTGTCACGGACAACGTCACAGCGCGCGTTGAATATCGTTACACCGATTATGCCTCCAAGGACTTCAATGTTGGCGGCAGCACCGTTACGTCTGGTTATGACGAGCACAGCGTCCGCGTCGGTATGGGCGTCAAGTTCTGATCGGCTGACATCGCAAAGTCGAAAAGGCCGGGGTGACCCGGCCTTTTTTTATGCTTTGAAATTGGAATAATCCGGAAAGTGCTTTTCGAACTTCGCCGGCCAGTTCTTGAGCTTCGGCCGCCCTCGCTGCCACTCGCCGGCGAAACGCAATTCGATGTAGCGCAACAGGGCTGCCAGCGCGAAATGCCCTGCATGGAGCTTGCCTCCGGTCTTCGGGAGGTTTGCGTTCAAGTAATCCAGCCCGCGTTCGACCTTTTCCCATTGCCGGTCAATCCAGGGTTGGTGCACCTTCTCCGGTGGGTGAAAGCGCTTCTCGTAGACGATTGCCAGCAGGCTGTCGCAAACACCGTCGCAAAGCGCCTCGAAGATTTCCACTTCGGTACGTTTGTCCGCGTTTTTCGGATAGAGCTTGCCCTTGGTTTCGCGGTCGAGGAAATGCATGATCGCCCGGCTGTCGTAGATCGCCTTGCCGTCCGCAGTAATCAGGGTCGGAATCTTGCCCAGCGGATTGTTGCCGATCAGTTCCGGCGGGTTGGCGTTCGTGTCCGTCAACACGCTTTCTGCGTCGAGGCCCAGGTGATGCGCGGCCATGCGGACCTTGTTCGAGTAGGGGGAGGCAGGCGAATAGAGTATCTTCATTCGAGTCTTTCCGTTGTCATGGGGCAGGGGGAAGGGAAACCGCGCCCCTTCTGCAGGCTTGGCGATCCACTTCGGGGCATGCCCTAAATTTAAGTGTCTTGTCGAAGCAGATTCTGATTTCTTCGAGAAGCCTGGCTTCGCAGGTAACAGCGATCGTCTCCGGCGTCATGCCGGGATTTTTCGCGATCAGCGCGGCTTCGATCACTGATACCGGGAGATCGCGCGATTTTTCCGTCGATGCCAACTCCGGCGGGATCGTGAGCCGTTCGCGCGCGGCGCGCGCCACGGCGAAATAGTCCGCCTGGCTGAGACCGGAGCAGGTGCCGTGCTTGCGCCACTGGTGACCGATGAGCCCCATCGAGGGAATGAGGTCGAGATATTGCCGGCCGAGCGAATCCGGCACGCGGTCCGATTGCCGCGTTGGACAATATTCCGGATAGCCCCTCTCATTCTGTGGCCAGAGCCCGTGCACAATGAGGCCGCGACGGCTGCCGGCCTCGCATTGATCAGATTTTCCGGACGGATCGTTGCTGCCGCACCAGGTGGGCGACCAGGACAGGGAAAGGACGTAAAAGTCGAAGCCTCTGCCGACGGGAACCGGTGCTGTCGCAATAGTCTTCGTCCCGCCGGTCGCCGAATTCGGGGTAGTTTTGTCTGCACTTTCATCGCTGCAGGCGGCGATCGTCAGAACGCCGACGAGCGCCGGCAGCAGCCTCTTCGCCGCTCTCAACGAAGCGAAGCGCAGTGGGCGCCGTAGACATACCAGGGATCGAGGCCGCCGACGCAGAACTCAATACTCCTGCCGACACCGGCAAAGCCCCACGGCCGCTCGATCAGATACCAGAGTGGACGCCGTACGCCGTCGGTCATCACGGCAGTCGCATAGCAATATTCACGCTCGACGAGGTGCGTGTAGTCACGCGGCTCGAAGCGATTTTGGCCCATGTCGCGAATCTCGGCGATGGCGAGATTGGCATGAAGGTAGTTCGCGGCCTTGTAGTCGAAGCGTCGGGTAATGAAACCCAAAACGGAGGCGTTGCTGCAGGCGCCGGTAGCATAGGCTGCATGGGGTGCAGGCTCCCCGATATAGTCGGCGGCGGCAGCAGCGGTGGTAAGGGAAAGCGAGAGCAGAAGCGATGCGGCAAGCGTACGAGTCATGGCCATCTCCCTGAATCCTTTCAGGAGATTGACCCCTTCGCCATCGATCCGTCAAGGCCCCGGGTTGAGAGATGCTTCGCCGCGCAGCCAGAAGCAGCGGGCCGACGCGAAGCGATCCTGAGCCAGATGTGTTTTCAAAAAGGGCAGCAGGACATCGAGCTCACTCTTCAACGTGAAGGGCGGGTTGACGATGACTAGGCCCGATCCGGCAAGCCCGGTGGTGTCGCGATCGCTGCGCACCGCGAGTTCCACGCAGAGCATTTTCGGAATCTCCAGCGCTTTCAACGCCGCGTGGAAATCCTTTATCGGTGCGCCTTTCTTCAGCGGATACCAGAGGCAGAAGGTGCCTCCGGCAAACCGGCGGTAGCCTTTCGCGAGCCCCTCGGCAAGCCGCTGGTATTCGCCCTCGATCTCGAACGGAGGATCGACGAGAATGAGGCCACGCTTTTCCTTCGGTGGCAGGTGAGCGCCAAGCGCCAGCCAGCCATCGAGCTTCGTGATGCGGCTTTGGAAGTCGCCATCGAACAGGCGGTGCAGCGTCTCGTAGTCGTCCGGATGCAGTTCCATCGCCGAAAGCCGGTCCTGAGGGCGGAACAGCATGCGGACGAGCTTAGGTGAGCCGGGATAGTGAGTGAGGCCGCCGTCGGGATTGAGATCGCGAACGGCCGAGAGATAGGGCTCGAGGATCGCGGCGACCGGGGCAGGGAGCTCCGCGTCCAGCAATCGGCCGATGCCTTCTCGCCATTCTCCGGTCTTCTGGGCTTCCTCGCTCGAAAGGTCATAGAGCCCAATGCCGGCATGCGTGTCGAGCACCCGGAAGGCCTTGTCCTTTTGCTTGAGATACGTGACGAGCCGCGCCAGCACCGCATGTTTCAGGACGTCGGCGAAATTGCCTGCGTGATAGATGTGCCGGTAGTTCATGAGCGCCGCCGATGGCTATGATCAATTGTTTCGATGGATGGCGAATGGGGCTTTTTGCCCTCTAGCGGATGCCATATAGAAAAGCCATGAACGTTGCGACCCCCATCAAAGCAGAAAAATCGATCGGCTATTCGGTCTGTCCGCACGACTGTCCGTCAGCCTGTGCGCTTGAAGTCGACCTGACGGCCGAAGGCCAGATCGGCCGTCTGCGCGGCGCGGCCGGAAACAGCTATACCGCCGGCGTCATCTGCGCCAAGGTGGCGCGCTACGCCGAGCGCATCTACCACCCCGGCCGGCTGATAGTGCCGCAGCGCCGCACCGGCGCCAAGGGCGACGGGAGCTGGCAGGAGATTTCCTGGGAAGCGGCGCTCGATGAGATTGCCGACCAGTTCGTCAAGGCCGAGCAGAAGCACGGTCCCGAGGCGATCTGGCCTTATTTCTACGCAGGCACGATGGGACAGGTCCAGCGCGATTCGATCGAACGGCTGCGCCATGCCAAGCGCTATTCCGGATTCTTCGGCTCGATCTGTACGAACATGGCCTGGACCGGCTTCACCATGGCGACGGGAGCCTTGCGCGGCCCCGACCCGCGCGAAATGGCGAAGGCCGACTGCGTCGTGATCTGGGGCACCAATGCGGTCGCGACGCAGGTCAACGTCATGACCCACGCGGTCAAGGCGCGCAAGGATCGCGGCGCCAAGATCGTCGTCATCGACATTTATGAGAACCCGACCGTCAAGCAAGCTGATATGGGGCTCGTCCTGAAACCAGGCACGGACGCCGCGCTCGCCTGCGCCGTCATGCACATCGCCTTCCGTGACGGCTATGCCGATCGCGCCTACATGGCGAAGTTCGCTGATGATCCCGCGGGCCTCGAAGCGCATCTCAAGACACGCGGCCCGGACTGGGCTTCGGCCATCACCGGCCTGCCGGTGGAGGAAATCGAAGCCTTCGCCAAGCTCGTCGGGACGACGCCGAAAACATACTTCCGCCTCGGTTACGGCTTCACCCGCCAGCGCAACGGCTCCGTCGCCATCCATGCGGCGGCTTCGGTCGCCACCGTGCTCGGCTCCTGGAAGCATGAAGGCGGCGGCGCGTTCCATTCGAACAACGACATCTTCAAGCTGGACAAGCGCGAGCTCGTCGGTTCCGCGTTCCACGATCCCGACGTGCGGATGCTCGACCAGTCGCAGATCGGCCGTGTGCTGACCGGCGACGCCGAGGCGCTGCGGCATCGCGGGCCTGTGACGGCACTTCTCATCCAGAACACCAACCCCGTCAACGTCGCGCCCGAGCAGCGGCTGGTGAAGCAGGGCTTCCTGCGCGATGACCTCTTCGTTGCCGTGCATGAGCAGTTCATGACCGACACCGCGCGGCTCGCGGACATCGTCCTGCCTGCGACCATGTTCCTGGAGCACGACGATCTTTATCGCGGCGGGGGTCACCAGCATATTCTGATCGGACCGAAGGTCGTCGAACCACCGCCGACAGTGCGGACCAATCTCTTCGTCATCGAGGAGTTGGCGAAGCGCCTCGGTGTATCCGACCGCCAGGGCTTCGGCCTCACGGAACGGCAGCATATCGATCGGCTTCTCGCCAACTACGACATCGATTACGAGCGGATGAAGCGGGAGAAGTGGCTCGATTGCCAGCCAGCCTTCGAGGAGGCACATTTTCTCAACGGCTTCGGCCATCCGGACGGCAAGTTCCGTTTCAAGGCCGATTGGACCGGCACGCCGGCGCCCAACCGCCCGTCGAAATCGATGGGGCCGCAAGGCCCGCACGGCAGGCTGCCGGAATTTCCTGATCATGTCGATCTGATCGAAGTGGCCGACGAACGCCATCCATACAGACTGGCGACGTCGCCGGCGCGGTCGTTCCTGAACTCGACGTTCGCCGAGACGCCGTCGTCCATTCAGAAGGAGGGGCGGCCGGAAGTTATGATCCACGCGGAAGACGCAGCCGCGCTCGGCATTGCCGGCGGCGACGTCGTCAGGCTCGGCAATGAACGCGGCGAGATCCGGCTGCACGCGAGGATCGGCGGAGGCGCACGCCGTGGTGTCGTCATCGCCGAAGGGCTTTGGCCGAACGGAGCCCATCTGGACGGCGAGGGGGTCAATGTCCTGACCGGCGCCGATGCAGTCGCGCCCTACGGCGGCGCAGCCTTCCACGACAACCGGGTCTGGGTGCGTCGGGCCTGAAGATTGGTCGAGCGCCTCCGGCTCGTCAGATTCTGCAAGCGAATTCCTCGTCCAACAAGGATCTCTCATGACGAAGCATGCCGACCCGCGCGTCCGGATCATCGATCGCAAGCCCCTCTGGAAAGGCTTCATCAGCCTCGAAGAGGTCACGCTTGAACAGGAAATGTCCAACGGTCAAACAGCCCGGCTGGTCCGCGAGATCCATGATCATGGTCGCGCCGCAACGATCCTGCTCTTCGATCCGGAACGGCAGCTGGTCGTCCTTGTCCGTCAGCTTCGCATTCCGGTATTCCTGCAAGGCGAGCCGGGATATTTGATCGAAGCACCGGCCGGCCTACTCGACGGCGAAGAGCCGGCAGTGGCGATCTGCCGCGAAGCGATGGAGGAGACCGGCTACCGCATCGAAAGCGCCACCCATCTCTTCGACGCCTATATGAGCCCCGGCTCTCTGACGGAACGAACGAGCTTTTTCGTCGGGCTCATCGACGCGTCGAAGAAAGTGTCTGCAGGCGGCGGGCTGGTCCACGAGGGCGAAGACATCGAAGTTCTCGAGATTCCCTTTGAGAAAGCGGTGGCGATGATCGGCACCGGCGAGATCTGCGACGCGAAGACGATCATGCTGCTGCAATGGGCGATGCTCAATCGAGCTTCTATTTCGTCATAACCGTTTGACTTAAGACCGTTATTGTACATTACCGATATTTCACTTTCTGATGGCGCTCGAGTGGGCTAAAGCCCTGTTGTCTTCAACAAGGACACGGGCGAGCCATGATCTCCCCCTCTGCCTCAGAGCCTGAAGTCGATGAAGAGCAAAGGAACGAAGCGGGGTGGCGGCCGTTTCTGAGGCGCAATCAGCGCTCTCTTTCCGCCGTCGGCACGCTTCTCGTAATTGCGCTCTTTGGAGCCGCCATCTTTCACCTGACCGCTGAGGTGCATTACGACGACGTCGTGTCCGCATTGGCCGAGACGCGTTGGATCTCGATCGTCGCAGCAGTTCTGTTCACGGCGTTGAGCTTTCTTGCGCTAACCTTCTACGACGTCGCCGCGCTCGACTACGTCAAGCTCAAGCTACCCTATGCGGATATCGCGCTCACGGCCGCCTGTGCCTATGCCGTCGGCAACACAGCCGGCTTCGGACCTTTGAGCGGAGGCGCGATCCGCTACCGGTCCTATTCCCGGCTCGGCCTGGAGCCGGAACAGATAGCCCGCGTCGTCGCGTTCGTGACGCTTGCCTTCGGGCTTGGTCTTGCCGCCGTCACGTGCATCAGCGTGCTCACCGTCGGCGAATACGTGGCTCCGCTGACTGGGCTTGAACCGTTCTGGCTGCGGATCATCGCCATCATCGTGTTAGGCGTCCTGTTAACCGCCTTTATCTTGGCACGCGACGGCCATGAGATCCGCGTCGGCGGCATAACCCTGCGCCTGCCAGACTCCAGAACGGCCTCCCGTCAGTTCCTGGTAACAGCGCTCGATCTTGCCGCATCCGCGACCGTTCTCTACGTGCTGTTGCCATCGGGAACAATTGGCTGGCCGGCCTTCCTGGCGGTTTATTCATTGGCGGTCGGCATCGGCGTGCTGAGCCACGTGCCGGCAGGGCTCGGCGTCTTCGAAACGGTAATAGTGGCGACGCTCGGCCGTGCGGCTGACGTCGATACAATTCTCGGCGCGTTGGTTCTTTACCGATTGATCTATCACGTGCTGCCGCTGCTGATCGCGATTGTCGTGATCATCGGCATGGAAGTTCGTCAGCTCGCCGGCCGTCCTGCGGCCTCCAGCATGCGCCGCATAGGCGGCCGGATCGCTCCGTTGCTTCTGGCAACGCTCGCACTCGTGCTCGCCATCATGCTGGTGCTGTCGAGCGTGACGCCGACGCCTAGCGAGAACCTGGCGTTCCTTTCCAGCTATGTCTCGCTGCCACTTGTCGAAGGCGCGCATTTCCTCGCGAGCCTGCTCGGACTGGTACTGGTCATCGTAGCGCGGGGATTGGCGCTGCGCCTCGACGGCGCCTGGTGGGCCTCGATCGTGATCGCGGTCGCGGCGCTGCTGCTGTCGTTGCTGAAGGCGGTGGCGTTGATGGAAGCCGGCATGCTCGCATTCTTCATCGTCGGCCTGCTTGTCAGCCGCCGGCTTTTCGTCCGCCCTGCGTCGCTGTTCGGTCAGGCGCTGACGCTGCCGTGGCTGACGGCTATCGGGGTTATCTGCCTCGGGGCATTCGTCGTTCTGCTCTTCGTGTATCGCGATATCGAGTATAGCCACGAGCTCTGGTGGCAGTTCGAGTTTTCCGCCGAAGCGCCGCGCGGACTTCGCGCCTTCCTGGGTGTCACGGTTGGGGCGAGCGCCATCGCCATCTGGAGCCTGATGCGCCCGGCCACGACAGCAGTGGAGCCTGCCTCGGAGGAGGCGTTGGAGCGGGCGATCGCCATTGTCGAGAACCAGGACATGTCGGATGCCAATCTCGTGCGGATGGGCGACAAGAGCGTCATGTTCTCTTCCGACGGTCGTGCCTTTATCATGTACGGCCGGCGGGCACGTTCCTGGATCGCCCTTTTCGATCCCGTTGGCCCGGTGGAGACTTGGCCGGATCTCATCTGGCAGTTCATAGAGACCGCCCGCGCCAATGGCTGCAGGGCAGTTTTCTACCAGGTTTCGCCACTGGGGCTCGCCTATTATGCGGATGCCGGCTTACGGGCGTTCCGACTTGGCGAACTCGCCGAGGTCGATCTGACACGGTTCGAATTGAAGGGCGGAAAATGGGCAAACCTGCGCCAGCAGGTAAGCCGTGGTCAGCGCGACGGACTGGAATTCACCGTCGTCGAGCCCGAGGCAGTAGCGGGGATTCTGCCGGAGCTCGCGGCAGTTTCAGACGCCTGGCTCGCACATCACAGCGCACGAGAGAAGGGCTTTTCCCTCGGAGCCTTCGATCCCGACTATCTGGCTGAGCAGCCTGTCGCTATCCTTAAATGCGCCGGGCGCATCGTCGCTTTCGCCAACATTCTCACGACCGTGACGAAGGAGGAGGGGTCGATCGACCTGATGCGCTTCTCGCCGGATGCTCCCAAAGGTTCGATGGACTTCCTGTTCGTGCAACTGATGGAATTCCTCAAGACGCAAGGCTACCGGCGCTTTAATCTCGGCATGGCGCCGCTCTCGGGCATGTCTTCCCGCCGGGTGGCGCCAGTGTGGGATCGGGCAGGTCGGGCGTTCTTCGAGCACGGCGAACGCTTTTACAACTTCAAGGGCCTGCGCGCCTTCAAGTCCAAGTTCCACCCGCGCTGGCAGCCGCGCTACCTTGTGGCGAGCGGCGGTTTAAATCCGATCCTGGCGTTGATGGATGCAACGTTTCTCATCGGCGGCGGCCTCAAGGGAGTGATAAGGAAATGACCGGCATACGAAAAACCTGGAAGCCCGTCCTTTCGGCCGTGCTGATTGCAGCGGCAGCGTCCTTTTCCTCGTCAGCCCAGAACGCGCAAAATTTCGCCACCGGCATGATCCCGTCGCCGCATATCCTGTTCCCCGCGGAAAAAGCTTCTGCGGTTGTCGTGCTCCTTTCGGATGCCGCCGGGTGGACCGCGAAGGAAGAGCGGGTCGCGCGGGCGCTTGCAAGCGAAAAGGCGGTGGTCATCGGCATCGACCTCAAGACCTATCTGGCTTCGCTCGCGAAGGATGGTGGCAACTGCATCTACACGGTCTCGGATATCGAATCGCTGAGCCAGCAGGTCCAGCGCGCTGCCAAGAGCGGCGCCTATCAGCCGCCGGTCGTCGCGGGCGTGGGCGCCGGCGGGGCGATGGCGCTGGCGATCGCTGCGCAATCTCCAGCCGCGACCATTGGTCAAACGCTTGCAGTCGATCCCGAAGAGGGTATTGCATTGACGAAGCAGCTCTGTACGCCGGCCGAGAAGGTTCGAAAGGGCGACCGCATGGTCTATGGCCTGACCGACGGATCTTTGCCCGACCCAGTGACAGTCGCCTTTTCTCCCGCCGCTTCCGCCGAAGGACGGGATCATCTGACCACGCTCATCGCTAGACATCCGGAGATCGGAATCCGAGACACGGGGGACGACGCCTATACGGCGCTTTCGAATGCGCTTTCCGGATTGTTGGCTGAGAGCGGAGAAGGCGACAACCCTTTCGGGCTTCCGCTGACTATCCTCGACGCGAAGCCCGCGCGCGACACCATGGCCGCGATCTATTCGGGCGATGGTGGCTGGCGGGATATCGACAGGGAGGTCGGCAACGTCCTGCAGCAGCAGGGCGTGCCGGTCGTGGGCGTCGATTCGCTGCGCTATTTCTGGTCCGAGCGCCAGCCGAAGGCGACTGCCGACGATCTGGCGAGGATCATCACCTACTATCGTAAGCGCTGGAATGTCCGAAACGTTCTGCTGATCGGCTACTCCTTCGGTGCCGATATCCTGCCGCGCACCTACAACCTGCTTCCGTCAGCCGATCGAGCGCGCGTGCGCCAGGTCACCCTCATGGCACTCTCGCATCAGGCCGATTTCAAGATTTCCGTCCTCGGCTGGCTCGGCGCCAAGGGTGAGGGAGACGCCGGCGATCCGGTCGATGACATCAAGGCGATTGACCCGTCGCTTGTCCAATGCATCTACGGTACCGAAGAGGACGACGACGCTTGCCCGGACCTGAAATCGTCAGGCGTCGACGTGGTCGCCATTGAGGGCGGTCACCATTTCGACGAGGACTATCCCACCTTGACGCGCCGCGTGCTCGACGCACTCGACCGCCGCCTCGCGGCGGCGAAGTGACGCTCGCATTCCGCAATGGCTGTCAGATAGCAGGAGAAATGAGCATTCCCGAAGCCTCGCCGACCGCATGACTCGCGGCGCGCCCACCTTTCATCTCGACCTTGCCCTCGGCGACGAGCCTCAACGCCATCGGATAGGTCTTGTGTTCGATGGTCAAGACGCGCGCGGCGAGTGTTTCCGCCGTGTCGCCGGCGAGGATCGGGACCGCGGCTTGCGCGATGATCGGGCCATCATCCATGCCTTCGGTCACGAAATGAACCGTGCAGCCGGCAAGCCTCATGCCGGCATCGATCGCTCGCTGATGCGTGTGGAGCCCGGGAAACAGCGGCAGAAGCGACGGATGAATATTGAGGATGTGGCCTTCGTGACGCTGTATGAACGTTGCCGAAAGCAGCCGCATGTAACCGGCGAGGCAGATGATGTCCGGGTGAAGCCGATCAAGCTCGGTGAGGATCGCGGCTTCGTGCGCTTCCTTGCTGACGAAGTCTTTTCGGACGAATGAAAATGTCGGGATGCCGAGGGCTGCCGCCTTGGCCAGGCCGCCGGCTTCCGCCTTGTCGGCGATCACGGCGATGATTTCAACTGGAAAGTCCGGCTCCGCCGCTGCCTTTGCCAGCGAAAGCATGTTCGAGCCGCCGCCGGAAATGAAGACGACGACCCGTTTCTTAGCCGTAGTCGTGCTCATAGAGAGAGGCTGCCCTTGTAGATCGTGCCCGCGGCGCCCTCGACACGCGCGACCATGCGGCCGAGCGTGAAGACCGTCTCGCCTTCGCCGGTAAGTACCGCCGCGACCTTTTTTGCTTCCGCCGCCGGAACGACGGCAATCATGCCGACGCCGCAGTTGAACGTCCGCAACATCTCGTTGGCGGCAACGCCGCCGGTCTTGGCGAGCCAGGAGAAGACGGCCGGCGATCTGATCGCGTCAAGGTCGATCTCTGCGGCGAGGTGCTTCGGCAGAACGCGCGGAATGTTTTCGGGGAACCCACCGCCAGTGATGTGCGCCAGTGCCTTGATGGCGCCGGTCTCGCGGATCGCTTTCAGGAGCGGCTTCACGTAGATGCGGGTCGGCGTCAGCAGGAGATCGGCAAGCGTGCCTTCGCCGAAGGGAGCGGGCGCGTCCCAGGCCAGTCCCGAAATCGCAACGATCTTGCGCACCAGCGAATAGCCGTTCGAGTGCACGCCGGAGGAGGCGAGGCCGAGGATGACATCGCCTTCGGCAATGTCGCCCGCCGGCAGCAGTTGGCCGCGCTCGGCCGCGCCGACGGCGAAGCCGGCGAGGTCGTAGTCGCCGCCGGAATACATGCCCGGCATCTCGGCCGTCTCGCCGCCGATCAGCGCGCAGCCCGCATCGCGGCAGCCAGCGGCAATCCCGGCGACGATCGCGGCACCCTGGTCAGGATCGAGCTTGCCGGTCGCGAAATAGTCGAGGAAGAACAGCGGTTCCGCGCCCTGTACGACAAGATCGTTGACGCACATGGCGACGAGATCGATGCCGACGGTGTCGTGCTTGTTGGCATCGATCGCGATCTTGAGCTTGGTGCCGACGCCGTCGTTCGCGGCCACCAGAACCGGATCGGTGAAGCCCGCAGCCTTGAGATCGAAGAGACCGCCGAAACCGCCGATCTCGCCATCGGCGCCCGGGCGCCGCGTGGAGCGCACATGGGGTTTGATCTTCTCCACCATCAGGTTGCCGGCATCGATATCGACGCCTGCGTCGCTATAGGTGAGGCCGTTCTTGCCCGACTGGCTCATGCTCATTCTCCAAGGCTCGTCGCATATTGCGGATGCGATTGGCACGGCGGGACAAGGAGTGCAAGCCAACAGCCGGTGCTTGCCGCCTTTTTTTGCCGTTTTGCCCGCATCCCCACCGCGTTTCGACCGGCGAGGGGCGATTTCCCCTGTTTGAATGGCGCCGGGGTTGACCTGCGCGCGCGCCGCGCCCTATCTCGTCCACATGGATGGAACGCGAGGCGCGCTTGCGCCCGACGCGGTACGGGGAGCGCCATGGGCAGTCAGGTCAGCAGTGTGAGTCTCAAGCGCCAGGTCGTCTTCTGGCTGCTGGTGCTCGGCGGCTTCATCGCCTTCCTGACGCTCTTCAGTTCGATCCTGCTGCCGTTCCTCGCCGGCATGGCACTCGCCTATTTCCTCGATCCGGTCGCCGACCGGCTGCAGCGTCTGGGCCTCAGCCGGTTGATGGCGACGATCGTCATTCTTGTCGCTTTTGTTGTCGTCCTGGCGCTGTCGCTGATGATCGTCATCCCGTTGATCTTCACGCAAGCGGCCGACTTCATTCAGAAGATGCCTGACTACATTGCCAGGCTTCAGGCCTTCATCACGGATAGCCAATCGACGCTGCTTCCGGACTGGCTTGCGGGGCAGATGACGGCGATCAAGCAGAATTCGGCCAAGCTGCTTGAACAGGGTGCAAGCTTCCTCGGCACGCTGTTCCAGCAATTGTGGAACTCCGGCATGGCGCTGCTGGACATCCTTTCGCTCTTCGTGATCACTCCGGTCGTGGCGTTCTATCTGCTGCTCGACTGGGATCGCATGGTCGACAAGGTCGACAGCTGGGTGCCGCGCGACTATGTCGACGTCGTCCGCCAGATCGCCCGTGACATGAACACGACGATTGCCGGCTTCGTCCGCGGCCAGGGTTCGCTGTGCATCATCCTCGGTCTCTACTATGCCATCGGCCTTTCGCTTGTCGGCCTCAATTTCGGGCTGTTGATCGGCTTTTTCGCCGGCATGATAAGCTTCATCCCCTATGTCGGTTCGATGGTGGGGCTCGTGCTGGCTGTCGGCGTGGCGCTCGTCCAATTCTGGCCGGACTATATTATGATCCTGCTGGTCCTGGTTATCTTCTTCAGTGGACAGTTCCTCGAAGGCAACATCCTGCAGCCGAAACTGGTCGGCAAGAGTGTCGGTCTTCACCCTGTCTGGCTGATGTTCGCGCTGCTTGCCTTCGGCGCCCTGTTCGGCTTCGTCGGCCTTCTCGTCGCCGTGCCCGCCGCCGCCGCTATCGGGGTCCTTGTTCGCTTCGGCATACAGCGGTACCTTGATAGTGATCTCTATCACGGGCATAGGACAGCCGCGAAGAAGCAGCCGGAAGGCCATGAACCCGGCTGAGTCACGCCATTGTCCAGAGTACAGCATGACAAGACGTCCGTTCGAACAATTGCCGCTCACCTTCGGCCATGATCCGGCAACCGGCCGCGAGGATCTGCTCGTTTCCGACCGGCTGAGCGCGGCCATCGCCATCGTCGACCATTGGCCCGATTGGCCATCGCCGGTGGTCATCATCGCCGGGCCGGTCGGCTCCGGAAAGTCGCACCTCGCCAGCATTTGGCGGGAAAAGGCGGGAGCCGAGGCGATTCATCCTGTCGCCGGCTCTGATGCGGCCGATATTGCGGCGAGCAAGTCGGTTCTCTTCGAGGATGCCGATCGCCAGGGATTTGACGATACAGCGCTCTTCCATGTCATCAACAGTGTGCGCCAGCACGGCACCGCGTTGCTGATGACATCACGCCTGTGGCCCATGTCGTGGCCGGTGACGCTTCCTGATCTCCGCTCGCGCCTGAAGGCTGCGACGGTCGTCGAAATCGGCGAGCCGGACGACGAGCTGTTGACGCAGGTGCTCGTCAAGCTTTTCGCCGACCGCCAGCTTTTCGTCGATGAGCGCCTCGTCGGTTATATCGTGGCGCGCATGGAGCGCTCGCTGGAAGCCGCCCAGACGATTGTCGAGCGACTGGATCACCTGGCGCTGGCCCGTGGCACACGGCTGACACGCAGCCTGGCGGCGGAGGTGCTGGCAGAGCTTGGAAATCCCCGCCAGTCCGATTGACTGTCACAGTTCCGTCGTCAAAGTGGGGTAGCTCGTGCAGTTTGAGTAATGGGGTCTGATGGGCATGGATAACGCGACGTCTGCAATCACTGAACTTGAGGCGCCTGCGGAGCAGATAGACCTCCTGGCGAGTCCCGAGCGGTTCATCAATCGCGAATTCTCCTGGCTTCAATTCAACCGCCGTGTCCTCGAGGAGACGCTGAACACGGCGCATCCCTTGTTGGAGCGTGTGCGCTTCCTGTCGATTTCGGCCGCCAACCTCGACGAGTTCTTCATGGTTCGCGTCGCCGGTATCGAAGGTCAGGTGCGTCAGGGAATTGTCCTTCGCAGCCCCGACGGCAAGACGCCGGCCGAACAGCTCGACGATATCCTCAAGGAAATCGACAATCTTCAGATGGAGCAGCAGGCGTCGCTCGCCGTGCTGCAGCAATATCTAGCGAAGGAAGACATCCTCATCGTTCGCCCCGCTTCGTTGTCCGCGCAGGATCGCAGCTGGCTCGCCAACGAATTCGACCAGTCGATCTTCCCGGTGCTGACGCCGCTGTCGATCGACCCTGCGCATCCCTTCCCGTTCATCCCCAATCTCGGCTTTTCGATCGGGCTCCAGCTCGTCAGCAAGACGGGCCGCGAGCCGATGACGGCCCTGTTGCGCCTTCCGGTAGCGCTCGACCGTTTTGTCCGATTGCCGGACGTGAAGAACGTCATCCGCTACATCACGCTCGAGGACGTGGTCAGCCAGTTTATCGACCGCCTGTTCCCGGGTTACGAGGTGCAGGGTTCGGGCACCTTCCGCATCATTCGTGACAGCGATATCGAAGTTGAGGAAGAAGCAGAAGACCTTGTTCGATTCTTCGAGACGGCGCTCAAGCGCCGGCGTCGTGGTTCGGTGATCCGCATCGAGACGGACTCCGAGATGCCCGCGTCGTTGCGCCAGTTCGTGGTACAGGAACTCGGGGTCCCGGAAAACCGCATCGCGGTTCTGCCCGGACTCCTTGCGCTCAACACGCTCTCGGAAATCACCAAGGCGCCGCGCGAAGATCTGCGCTTCGAGCCCTACAATCCGCGCTTTCCAGAACGTGTGCGCGAACATGCGGGCGATTGCCTGGCAGCGATCCGCGAAAAGGACATGGTCGTCCATCACCCCTACGAATCGTTCGATGTCGTGGTCCAGTTCCTGCTGCAGGCGGCGCGCGATCCGGACGTGCTCGCAATCAAGCAGACCCTTTACCGCACATCGAACGACAGCCCGATCGTGCGAGCGTTGATCGACGCCGCGGAAGCCGGCAAGTCCGTGACGGCGCTTGTTGAGCTCAAGGCGCGATTCGATGAAGAGGCGAACATCCGCTGGGCGCGCGACCTGGAGCGTGCCGGCGTTCAGGTCGTCTTCGGCTTCATCGAACTGAAAACGCATGCCAAGATGTCGATGGTCGTGCGCCGTGAAGAGGGCAAGCTCAGGACCTATTGCCACCTCGGCACCGGCAACTACCACCCGGTCACCGCCAAGATCTACACCGACCTGTCGTTCTTCACCTGCAATCCGGTGATCGCCCACGACATGGCGAATATCTTCAATTTCATTACCGGCTACGGCGAGCCGGAAGCTGGTATGAAGCTGGCGGTCTCTCCGCACACGCTGCGCCCGCGAATCCTCAAGCATATCGAGGAAGAGATCGGGCATGCAAAGGCAGGCCGTCCTGCTGCGATCTGGATGAAGATGAATTCGCTTGTCGATCCGGAAATCATCGATTCGCTTTACGAGGCCAGTCGCGCTGGCGTCGAAATCGATCTCGTCGTGCGCGGCATCTGCTGCCTGCGTCCGCAGGTGCCTGGCCTGTCCGACAACATCCGCGTCAAGTCGATCGTCGGCCGTTTCCTTGAGCATTCGCGCATATTCTGCTTCGGCAATGGTCATGGCCTTCCGTCCGAAAATGCACTTGTCTATATCGGCTCGGCGGATATGATGCCGCGCAATCTGGACCGGCGGGTCGAGACGCTTGTGCCTCTCATCAACCGGACTGTGCACGAACAGGTTCTTTCGCAGATCATGCTGGGCAATCTCATCGACAACCAGCAGAGCTACGAGATCCTTCCGGACGGCACGTCGCGTCGCATGGAAGTCGGCAAGGATGCCGAACCGTTCAATGCGCAGCATTATTTCATGACCAATCCCAGCCTCTCGGGTCGGGGTGAGGCTCTGAAATCCAGTGCACCAAAGCTGATTGCCGGCTGGAAAAGCGGTTGGCGCAAGTAAACTGGAATTGCATGGTAGAATCTGAAGCGCAGGGGCGTTTGCCCGGCATCCGCCCGGTCTCCGTTGTGGATATCGGTTCCAACTCTATTCGCCTTGTCATTTACGAGGGGCTGAGCCGTTCGCCCGCGGTTCTTTTCAACGAAAAGGTGATGTGCGGTCTCGGCAAGGGCATCGATGCGACCGGCCGGATGGCGGAGGAGAACGTCGAGCGGGCTCTAAGGGCTTTGCACCGTTTTCGCGCGCTGTCCGATCAGGCGCGCGCCACCACGATGTACGCGCTGGCGACGGCCGCCGCGCGCGAAGCCTCCAACGGCCCGTCTTTCATCGAAAAGGCCGAGGCCATCCTCGCATGCAAGGTTCGCATCCTCAGCGGCGAAGAGGAGGCCTATTTCTCGGCCATGGGCATCGTCAGCGGCTATCACGATCCTGACGGGATCGTTGGTGACCTCGGCGGCGGTTCCCTCGAGCTTGTCGACGTCGACGGCAAGCGCATCGGCAAAGGCATTACCCTGCCGCTCGGCGGCATCCGTCTCTTTGAACACAGCAATGGTTCGCTACCCAAGGCACGGACATGGGTGCGCAAGTTCATGAGGGACGCGGCCGTACTGAAGGGCGGCGCGGGACGCACGTTCTATGCCGTTGGCGGTACATGGCGATCCATCGCCAAGCTTCATATGGAAGCGCGCGACTATCCCCTGCATATGATGCAGGGCTACGAGATTTCCTACGACGAGGCGATGTCTCTCCTTCTGGAGGTGATCGAGCCGAAGAACATCAAACCTGCCGCCTACGCGACGATCTCGAAGAGCCGCCGCAGCCTGCTGCCCTTCGGCGCCGTGACGATGCACGAAGCGCTCTCGATCATGAAGCCGGAGCGGATCTCCTTCTCCGCGCTCGGCGTCCGCGAAGGTTATCTTTTCTCACTGCTTTCCGAGGCCGAGCGTGTGCAGGACCCGTTGTTGACGGCCGCCGACGAGATCGCGATCCTGCGTGCCCGCTCGCCGGAACATGCGCGCGAACTTGCGGAATGGACCGGGCGCATGGTGCCGCATTTCGGTGTGGAGGAGACGGAAGAGGAAAGCCGATACCGCCAGGCCGCCTGCCTGCTCGCCGACATCAGTTGGCGTGCCCATCCGGACTATCGCGGCCTGCAGGCATTGAACATCATTGCGCATTCGTCCTTTTCCGGCATTACGCATGCCGGCCGGGCCTATATCGCGCTCGCGAACTATTACCGTTTCGAAGGCCTCAACGACGACGGCGCCACAGAGCCCCTCGCGGGGATCACGACGCCGCGGTTGCTGGAACTCGCCAAACTGCTGGGCGGGCTCCTGCGCGTCGCCTATCTTTTCTCAGCATCGATGCCGGGTGTAACGCGCCATCTTGGCTTGCGGCGATCGCCGCGCCCGGATGTCGACCTGGAATTCGTCATCCCGGCGGCCTATTCCGACTTCGAGGGCGAACGGCTGGACGGCCGTCTCCAGCAACTCAGCAAACTGACGGGAAAGAAGCTCACCTTCCATTTCGAGCACTGACCAGCCAAGGCAGCAGCCTGCGGAGAGGCGGCTGCGCTTCGATCGCGCAGCCGCCTTCGGATCATTCGGCTTTCAGGAACTCGCCGACTTCGAGCAGCACGAACTCATTGTCGTCGGCCTTGTCGATGGCACGGCCGGCGGAGAAGGGCAGGTTGTTGTCGTTGCCGACGATGATATGCGCGTCGTCAACGCGATCGACATTTTCGATGGTGACGAAAGGCATGTCGTAGTAGCCGTCGCCGCCGCCCTGACGCTTCCGGTTTTCCGGATCGGCGATTTTGAGGAGGTCGATGTAACCGATCTTGCGCACGGCCTTGCCGGCGTTTTCGTCGGTCATCTCGATCTTGTAGAGGCGCTTGAGCTTGGAGCCAACCGCGAAGCAGTCGGGCTTCGGATCCTTCGGGTCTGCGCACGCCTTCTCGACAGTGCCGGCCCCGTTGTCACGCTCGATGACCAGCGCGGTCGTCTCGTCGAGCATATTGAAGTCGCCGATCGCCTCGCCGCCCTCGGCGAGCGGATAGAGCCAGCTGCGCCCGGTCCAAGCCTTGCTCGCGACATCGAGTTCGATGATCCGCAGCGCCGGCCTGCCTTCTGCCTGCTCGACCGATTCATTGTCGGTCCAGATCGGCCCTTCGAGCAGGCCGTAAAGCTTGCTGCCGTCCTTGGACATAGCCAGGCCCTCGTAGCCGCCGGAACGCTTCAGGTTGAAGGCCGGCATTTTCTTGGACGGGTCCGCCTGCAGGGTCAGTGTGGGATTGTCAGGAGACATGACCGATTTGCCGTCGACAACGGTCGGGACAATATCGGTCAGTTTGCCGGCCGTGTCGAATTTCAGGATGGAGGGACCGAACTCTTCACCGACCCAGAAGCCGTCGGCGACCGGCTGGATCGATTCCACATCGAAATCGGCGCCGGTGAGATAGCGGTTGGCCGAGCCTTCCATGACGATCGGGAAGGGAGCCTTGCGGTCGGGGTCGGACAGGAAGACGGTTTGCAGCGCTTCGACCTTGCCGGCGTCCCAGTCGATCTTCACTTGGTGAAGCATCAGCATGGCGTCGGTCGAGTTCAGCTTGTTGCCGAAACCATTGTCGGAAAGGCTCCAGAAGGTACCGTCCGGCATCGTCTTGATGCCGGAAAAGCCCTGCATCGGCTGACCGTTGAAAGGCAGCGACAATCCGGTCGGGCGAACGCCGTCCTTGCCGGCCACGCTGCCGAGCTCCACGGCACGCTTCCGGTCGGCGGTCGTGAATTTCCCCGAGGTCTTGAGATAATCCGCCGCGTCAGCCGGCGCTGCAATGATCGTGTTGGCGGGAAGGACGGCATGCGCCTTCAGCGTCGCCGGAAAGGCTTTCTCCCCGGCGTGCGCCGTCGCTGCCATCACGAGAATCAGCGCCGCGGAGGCGAAAAGTACTTTCGTCATGAAGTTCACCATGGGTTGGAGGTCTGAGACCGGTCCCCGATAGGCGCCTTTGATGACGGCTGGTTGATGCTTGTCTGACAGCCCGATGAAGCTTTGATGACATTGGCATCCTGCTCGAACGTTCAAGATCGGCAGCCGCTTCGGGCGTTAGCATTGTCGGGAAGAATGGAGATGAGTGGTCACAAATGTTCGAGACGAAATTTGCAATCATCCTGCGGGACGACCTCGCCCTATGGCAGAAGCTGAACGTCACCGCCTTTCTCGCGACGGGCATCGTCGGGCAGAAGCCGGAGGTTATCGGCGAGGCATATCGCGATGCTGCCGGTAATATCTATAACGCGCTCAGCATCCAGCCGATCATCGTGCTGTCGGCAGACGGGATCACCCTTGGCAACATTCAGCGACGCGCTTTGGAAAGGCAGGTTCGCACGTCGCTCTACGTCGACGAAATGTTCTCGACCGGGCACGACGCAGCCAACCGGGAAGTCTTTTCGAGATCAGCGCCCGATAATGCCAAGGTGGCGGGCATCGCGATCCACGCGGAGAAGAAGCTCGTCGACAAGATCACGAAGGGGGCAAAGCTACACGGTTAGCTTCGGCGGAAGACTTTGCCCCGCCGTGCGTCAGGCCGCCAACGCGAAGAGCGAAAACGCCGAGTTTCTGGCCGCGGCCTTTGACCTCCTGTTCGCCGAGGTCTTCGCTGCGCACGAAGGCCGGCAGCCGCATCCGTCTGAGAAGGTCGGAAGAAATCAGAACCTGGCGATCGAAGGTCCGGCAAAAGCCTTCGAGGCGCGCCGTGGTGTTCACCGTGTCGCCGAAATAGGTGATCTTGTGTTTGTCGACGCCGATCTCGGCGGCAACGATCGTTCCGCCATGCAATGCGGCGCGAAGGCTCGGAACCTCGCCGTATTCCTTGCGCCACCGGTGAGCATCCGCGTCGATCTGGTCAAGAATGTCGAACACGCAACGAATACAGGCGGCGTCGGCAATGGCGCGGTCGAACGGCCAGGTGATCACCGCCGCATCGCCGATATAGTCGTCGATCGAGCCGCCATAGCGCAGCACCGGATCGGCCATGGTGGCAAAGACCCTTCCCAGATATTCCTGCGTCTTGAGATCGCCGAACCGCTCCGCGAAGGACGTGGAGCCAGCGAGGTCGACGAAAAGGAACACGCGCTCTTCCTGAATCGGCTTGCGGTAGCGTCCGGTGAGCAGGTTCAGGAAGACGTCGCGGCCAAGCAGTTCCCGTACCCGCAAGACGAAGATGATCGGACCGGAGATTGCCAGTGCGACGAGGAGCACGTTCAGCGATGGGATCATCTCCCCGGGATGGCCCGCCAGTCGCAGCAGCAAGCCTGCGGCCGCAAAGCCGACATTGACGAGCGCGAAATAGACCGCAATGGAAGAGAGAAGAAAGCCCGGCGTCGCAAGGCCGTGGATCTTCCTGTAAAGGCGCCGGAAAATGATGCGCCGTTCGAAGGCGAGGATCGGCATGCAACTGAATAGCGCATAGGTTGCACCGATCAGGCCGCCGTCGCCGTAAACGACCCAGGCATAGGCCACACCGCTGCCGGCGACGACAAGGAGCAGCAGGATCAACTCGAGCGTGGAGAATCGCCAGCGCATTTACGGAGGCCTCGGAATCGGAAAATACACAGGACAATCGCGGATCGGACGCCGGTCCGCAATGCGTTGAGACACCTGATCTTGGGATCAGCCTCGGGTTTTGTCTTCGCCGGTGCCGGATTCAAACGGAAGGCTCCTGGCCCCAGAGGCACCGTCCGTTTGCATGAGTCGTTTTCCGCGTTCGCCCCCTCATTCCGCTGCCGCGACTTCTCGGCGTTTTGACGAGGAGAAGGGGAATGTTGCGCTGCCCAAGTCCCCTCTCCCTGACGGCAGGAGAGGGTTAGGGTGAGGGGCAACAACTGCGATGGGCGATCCGCTCGCTCTCAGCCGCCGATTTCCATCGCTTCGATCTTCTTGTCGACGAAGCGGAGGGCCACCTCGCCGTTGATGAGCTTCAGCGCTGTTTCGCCGAAGAGCTCGCGCCGCCAGCCTTTCAGCGCCGCGACATCGGCCTTTTCGCCTTCGGCGGCGATGCGGTCGAGGTCTTCGCTATTGGCGATGATCTTCGCGGCGACGCCTTCCTTTTCGGCGATGAGCTTCAGAAGGACCTTCAGCATTTCGCCCGCTGCAGCAGCACCCTCGGGCGCATGGTTCTGGCGGGGCAGGCGCGGCAGTTCCGGTTTCGGAATCGCAAGTGCCTCGTTCACGGCCTCGACGACGGCCGTGCCTGCGTTGGAGCGTTCCCACCCCTTGGGGACGGTTCTGAGCCGTCCCAGCGCCTCGGCATCCTTGGGCTGCTGCTGCGCGATCTCGTAGATCGCATCGTCCTTGAGTATCCGCCCACGCGGAACGTTGCGCGTGCGCGCCTCGCGTTCTCGCCAGGCCGCCACCTTCTGCAGGACCGCCAGTTCGATCGGCTTCTTGACGCGCATCTTCAGCCGCTGCCAGGCATTGTCCGGATGGAGGTCATAGGTTTCCCGGCTCTCCAGGATCGCCATCTCCTCGGCCAACCACGACGAGCGGCCCTCGCGCGCGAGCTCTGCTGTCAGATACTGGTAGATATCCCTCAGATGCGTGACGTCGGCGAGTGCGTAGTCGAGCTGCTTGTCCGTGAGCGGTCGGCGGCTCCAATCGGTAAAGCGCGAAGACTTGTCGATCTGCTCGTTCTTGATGCGGTTGACCAGCTGGTCGTAGGAGACGCTGTCGCCGAAGCCGCAGACCATTGCCGCCACCTGGGTGTCGAAGAGCGGATGTGGAATAAGGTTGCCGAGATGATGGATGATCTCGATGTCCTGGCGGGCTGCGTGAAAGACCTTGACGACGTCCGAATTGCCCATGAGTTCGAAGAACGGCGAGAGGTCGATTCCAGGCGCCATCGGGTCCACGATGACGGCGAGATCGGGGCTCGCCATCTGGATAAGGCAAAGCTCCGGCCAGAACGTTGTTTCGCGCAGGAATTCAGTGTCGATCGTAATATAACTTGACTGGGCCAACTGTTTGCAGGCGGCCTCTAAATCTACTGTCGTTTGAATCATCGGGTTTTTAATCACTGTGGCGGAAATGCGGCTTACCCTCCGTGTATCGTTTCGCGGCTGTTGTCACAATCGAAATTGTCAGACCACCTTGAAATATCCGGTCATGCCGGTCTTCTGATGTTCGATGATGTGGCAGTGGATCACCCAATCGCCGAGGTTGTCCGCAACCAGCGCTACTTCCGCCTGTTCGTCCGGGAGGAGCAGGATTGTGTCCGTCGGGGGCAGCAGGAAGCTCCGCTTGTTGGAGGTGAGAATGCGGAAGCTCAGGCCGTGCAGATGGATCGGATGCGCGTGCGGCGTGCGATTGGAAATCTGCAGCACATAGCTCCTGCCGAGCTTCAGTTCCTCGATCGGCGCGATCGGATCCGGCGTGTCTCCCGGCCACGGAACCTTGTTGATTGCCCAGAAGGTATAGCCGAGCGAGCCGCAAATCGAGGCTGTCGCCTTGTGTTCGGCCGTCGCCGTCAGGTCGATCGGTATTCGTTTGGCCGTCGAAAGGTCGGCTTCCGCAATCGGATTGGCGGGCAGGGGAGCGATGTCGCGCAGGTCGCGCTTCAGCGAGGTTCCGGCCGCCCGGAACGTTGCGATGGCCCAGGGCTGCGACCCGCGGAAATTGCCGAGCGTTGCTCCTTGGCCCTCGCTCTCCGGCATTCGGACGGCGAGATCGACGCGCTGCCCCGGCCCGATGTCGATGCGATCGAGCGGGAAGGGATCTTCGACGGGATTGCCGTCGAGGGCTATTACCTTCGCCGCCGCGCCTTCGAGCGCCAGCGTGTAGATGCGCGTGACGTCGGTGGCGGCAATCCTCACCCGGACGAGACCGCCGGCAGGCCCCTCAATGGTCGGTTGGCGCTGCCAGTTCGTCGTCCTTACCGTGCCGTAGGTGCCACCCCGCGCCGCATCGCGGGGCTTGAACGGATCGATGAACTTGCCGCCCGCGCCGAGCCGCCAGTCACGGAGATTGAGGACAATTTCGGCATCGAAGACCGGGTCCTCGGGGTTCTCGACCACGACAACGCCCGCGAGCCCCCGTCCAATCTGTGTGAGCGTGTTGCAATGCGGGTGGTACCAGAACGTGCCCGCATCGGGCGGCGTGAAGACATAGTCGAAAGTGTCGCCGGGATAGACGTAGGGCTGGGTTATCTCCGGCACGCCGTCCATCGCATTGGCGATCCTCAAGCCGTGCCAATGGACCGTGGTTGGTTCGTCGAGATGGTTCACCAGTCTTGCCGCGTAGGCTTCTCCCTTGCGCATTCTTAAGACCGGAGGCATGCCGCCGTGGGGGGCATCATCAAGGCCGTAGGTCATGATTTTCGGCGTCACGCCATCGGCTGCGATCCTCACATCCGCGAATTGCGCCGCCAGGATTTGCGGATCGGGAGAGGCGACGGCGCGTGCGGCAACGCCGGCACCCAAGGCGAAAGCGCCTCCAAGCGCGGCCGAGCCCTGGAGAAACGTTCGGCGGCTGAACATCGGCATCATGACGTCCCGTGGTGCGGATAAGCGATCGGAGCGTTTCTAAACCTGATTTTCATAATCAGCAATTCGCCCGAAAGGTCATCTTGCCGCAGCTGTCGCTACCGCGCGTCCTCTCGCTGCTGACCGCCGGCAAGCTTGTTGAAGAAGGACGACGTCCGCAGGAGATTGCGAAACGGCATCGCGCGCTCTTCCGCCGGGACCGGCCCGCGTGCCGTCATGCGCCGGAGCGTGTAGAGCATGAAAAGGGCGAGGATTGCGGCGGTATAGGTGAAGAGCGCCTGCGGTCCGAAGAGGTCGAGCATGAAGGAGGCGAAGAGTGGGCCGATGATCGCGCCGAGCGACCAGAAGAAGAGCATGCCTGCGGAGACCAGCGCATGCTGCCCCTCGGCCGCATGGTCGTTGGCGTGCGCCGAACAGAGCGAGTAGAGCGGCATCGCGAAGGCGCCAAAGGCGAAGATGCCGGCAAAATTCAGCCACTCGTCGCTGCCTGCGCCGAAGGCGAGAAAAAGTCCGGCCAGAAGCGAGCCAAGCGTGGCGATCAGGATGATCAGGCGCCGGTCGACCTGGTCTGAATAGTGCCCGAGCGGATATTGCAGCACCACGCCGCCGATGATGCCCGCGCTCATGAAGGTCGCGATCGCGGTGACGGAGAGGCCGATGCCCTGGGCATAGATCGGCCCCAGCGAGCGGAAGGCCGCGTTCGTAAGGCCGACGACGATACAGCCGACCGTCGCGAGCGGGGAGATGTTCCACAGCGCCCGGACGTCGAATCGGATCGCTTCCGGGGCCACGGGACTTGACCGGTCGGCAAAGGATATCGGCACGAGCGAGAGTGTCAGCGCCATCGAGATGATTGCGAAAAGCTCGAACCCGCCGATACCGACACCCGGAATCACATACTGTGCGGCAGTGACGGAGCCGAGGTCGACCAGCCGGTAAACGGAAAGCGTGCGTGCCCGGTTGGCGTTGGTAACGCTGGCGTTCAGCCAACTTTCGACCGTCGCAAAAAGGCTCGCGAAACAGATTCCGGCAAGAAGCCGCATCAGGAACCAGAACCACGGGTCGATGAGCAGCACCATCGAGATCGCCGTCGCGGACGCGATCGCGGCCATCGCCGAGAACGTGCGGATATGGCCGATTGCCCGAAGGATGCGGGTGACATAGATGCAGCCGATGGCAAAGCCGATATTGTAGCCAGCGCCGACAAGGCCGATCAGCGAGGTCGAGAATCCCTCCTCGAGCGCGCGCAGCGAAATGAAAGTCCCCTGCAAACCGTTACCGCCGATGAGAATGCCTGCGGTGACGAGAAGCGGGATAAGCGGGCGGATCTGGGACATTGGGGGCTGGAAGCATCCGGATGGCGGCCGCGGCTTAAAGGGAAATACCGGCTTATCCTTGTTTAGCGGCGGTTTGCAGCCAGGGACAGTAGCAATTTGTGGCCTTTTGCCTTCTTTTTGCGCCACATCGCTCGCAAAGCTCACTGCAATAGGGAAGCGTCCGTTCATGACTCTTGTCGCCGCAACACACGTCGCGGCCTTGACAAAACCGGCGCATCATGCGCTTTTCCGCCCGATTTTGACCATGCCGCGCGCCGTAAGCGAGCCTGCGTGGTTTTCTGCAATTCCAGGATTAGACGATGCACCGTTACCGCAGCCACACCTGTGCCGCTCTCCGCAAGTCGGATGTCGGCTCCACCGTTCGCCTCTCCGGCTGGGTTCACCGCGTCCGCGATCATGGCGGCGTGCTGTTCATCGACCTGCGCGATCACTATGGCATGACCCAGGTCGTCGCCGATCCGGATTCTCCAGCCTTCAAGACGGCCGAAACCGTGCGCGGTGAATGGGTTATCCGCATCGACGGAACGGTGAAGGCCCGCACCGACGAAACCGTCAACAAGAACATGCCGACCGGTGAGATCGAACTCTACGCCCGCGAGATCGAAGTCCTGTCGGCGGCAAAGGAACTGCCGCTGCCGGTCTTCGGCGAGCCGGATTATCCGGAAGATGTGCGCCTGAAATACCGCTTCCTGGATCTCCGCCGCGAGACGCTGCATCGCAACATCGTCAAGCGCACCGAGATCATTTCGGCCATGCGCCGGGGCATGAGCGAGATTGGCTTCACCGAATATACGACACCGATCCTGACGGCGTCGTCGCCGGAAGGCGCGCGTGACTTCCTGGTGCCGAGCCGCATTCATCCGGGGAACTTTTACGCGCTGCCGCAGGCGCCGCAGCAATACAAGCAGCTTCTGATGGTCGCAGGCTTCGACCGTTATTTCCAGATCGCTCCCTGCTTCCGCGACGAGGATCCGCGCGCCGACCGGCTGCCGGGCGAGTTCTACCAGCTCGATCTCGAAATGAGCTTCGTCGAGCAGGAAGACGTATGGGACACGATGGAGCCGATGATCCGAGCCATCTTCACGGATTTCGCCGGCGGCAAGCCAGTGACGGACAAGTTCCCGCGCATTCCTTATGACACGGCGATCCGCAAGTATGGTTCCGACAAGCCGGACCTCAGAAACCCGATCGAGATGCAGAGCGTGACCGAGCACTTCGCCGGTTCGGGCTTCAAGGTCTTCGCCAACATGATCGCGTCCAACCCGCGGGTCGAGGTCTGGGCGATCCCCGCCAAGACCGGTGGTTCGAGGGCCTTCTGCGACCGCATGAACGCCTGGGCCCAGAGCCAGGGCCAGCCGGGCCTCGGATATATCTTCTGGCGCAAGGAGGGTGAAAAGCTCGAAGGCGCCGGCCCGCTCGCCAAGAACATCGGCGAAGAACGCACCGAGGCGATCCGGACGCAGCTTGGTCTCGAGGATGGCGATGCCTGCTTCTTCGTCGCCGGCGAGCCGGCCAAGTTCTACAAGTTTGCCGGCGAAGCGCGGACGAGGGCCGGCGAGGAACTGAACCTCGTCGACCGCGACCGCTTCGAGCTGTGCTGGATTGTCGACTTCCCGTTCTACGAATGGCTGGAAGAAGAGAAGAAGATCGATTTCGCTCACAACCCCTTCTCGATGCCGCAGGGTGGTCTGGAGGCATTGAACGGCGACGATCCGCTCTCCATCAAGGCCTACCAGTACGACATGGTCTGCAACGGCTTCGAGATTGCGTCCGGATCGATCCGTAACCAATTGCCGGAACTGATGGTCAAGGCCTTCGAGTTAACGGGCAAATCCCAGCAGGAAGTCGAGGAGCAGTTCGGCGGTCTCTACCGTGCCTTCCAGTACGGTGCTCCGCCACACGGCGGTATGGCGTTCGGCATCGACCGTATCGTCATGCTCCTGGTCGGCGCCAAGAACCTGCGCGAGATCTCGCTCTTCCCGATGAACCAGCAGGCCGTCGACCTCTTGATGGGCGCGCCGTCGCCGGCGACACCCGCGCAACTGCGGGAACTGGCGATCCGTCCGATCCCGCAGAAGAAAGATTGAAGTTTTCAAGGCATGAAAATAACCCGGCGGTCTCTATCGCCGGGTTTTTCTATGGTGGAGCAAACATCCATTGATGCTTGCACTAGCTGCCTGCAGTCAGTTGCACGGTCCCGTTGCCCGCCTTGACAGGATTTCCTTCAAGGCGTTTCCTTTGTTCGCTGCTCTGTCGCAGCGTGTTGGATGGAGGGGACGATGGCGAAGAACGTCAAGGACCTGCTCGCGGAAGCAAATAGCGCAGTCCAAAAATTATCTCCCACCGAGGCCGCCGAGAAGATGCGCTCTGGTGATGTGCTCATTGTGGACGTCCGCGATCCGACGGAAGTCCAGCAAACTGGCAAGATCAAGGGTGCGGTGAACGTGTCGCGGGGAATGCTGGAATTTCGCGCAGACCCAGAGAGCCAATATCACAACCCCGCCTTCCAAAAGGACAAGACGGTCCTTCTCCATTGTGCATCCGGCGGCCGTTCGGCCCTAGCGGGCAAAACGCTTCAGGACATGGGCTATACGGCCGTATTCAACATCGGCGGCTTCAAGGAACTGGTCGACGCGGGTATCGACACGGAGCCCGCTTGAGGCGCGTCAACCGATAAACCGCAGAGATTGAGGCGCTTCGTCGGGAGCCGTCGCACCTCGGTACTGACGGCGCTGGGACGCGGCTGCGCCCCAGCGCTTCTGAGCGCCAAGGCTGCGTCTCAGAAATCCATGCCCGGCGCACCGGGCATCGGTGCCGGTGCTTCCTTCTTCGGTTTCTCGGCGATCATCGCTTCCGTTGTCACCAACAGGCCGGCTACGGACGCCGCATCCTGCAGCGCCGCCCGTACGACCTTGGCGGGATCGATGACGCCCATCTCGTAGAGGTCTCCGAATTCTCCTGTCTGAGCGTTCCAGCCGTAGGCGAAATCCGGTTTCTCGCGCAGTTTCCCGACGATGATCGACCCTTCGGCACCCGCGTTCTCGGCGATCTGACGCACGGGAGCCTCGATCGCCCGACGGACGATCTCGACGCCGACGCGCTGGTCGTCATTGGCGGTCGATATATTGTCTAGCGTATTCACGAGGCGCAGCAATGCAACGCCGCCGCCCGGAAGAGTGCCTTCCTCGACCGCCGCCCGCGTTGCATGAAGGGCATCATCGACGCGGTCCTTCTTTTCCTTGACCTCGACTTCGGTCGAACCGCCGACACGGATGACCGCGACGCCGCCGGCCAGCTTGGCAAGCCGCTCCTGCAATTTTTCGCGGTCGTAGTCCGACGTGGTTTCCTCGATCTGCGCCTTGATCTGGCTGATGCGCCCGCCGATGTCGGTCTTCTCCCCGGCGCCGTCGACAATCGTCGTCGTCTCCTTTTCGACGATCAGCCGCTTTGCCCGCCCGAGCGTATCCATCGTCACGTTCTCGAGCTTGATGCCGAGATCCTCGGAAACCACGGTGCCGCCAGTGAGGATTGCGATATCTTCCAGCATAGCCTTGCGGCGGTCGCCGAAGCCGGGCGCCTTGACGGCAACGATCTTCAGGCCGCCGCGCAGTTTGTTGACGACGAGCGTCGCCAGGGCCTCACCCTCCACGTCTTCGGCGATGATCAAGAGCGGTTTTCCGGACTGGATCACCGATTCCAGGATGGGGATCATAGCCTGCAGATTGGAAAGCTTCTTTTCGTGGATCAGGATGTAGGCATCCTCGAACTCGACCCGCATCTTGTCCTGGTTGGTGATGAAATAGGGAGAGAGATAGCCTCTGTCGAACTGCATTCCTTCTACGACTTCGAGCTCGATCTCGGCGGTCTTTGCCTCCTCGACCGTGATAACGCCCTCGTTGCCGACCTTCTCCATCGCCTCGGCAAGATAGCGTCCGATCTCGGCATCACCATTGGCCGAGATCGTGCCGACCTGGGCGATTTCGGCATTCTTTGAAACTTTTCGGGCGTGGGTCTTGAGTTCCTTGACGATCGCCTCGACCGCAAGATCGATGCCACGCTTCAGATCCATCGGGTTCATCCCGGCGGCCACGGCCTTGGCGCCTTCCTTGACAATAGCCTGGGCAAGCACCGTGGCGGTGGTGGTGCCATCGCCGGCAACGTCGCTCGTGCGCGAAGCCACTTCGCGCAGCATTTGCGCGCCCATGTTCTCGAATTTGTCCTCGAGCTCGATTTCCTTGGCGACCGACACACCATCCTTGGTGATGCGCGGCGCTCCAAAGGATCGATCGATGACCACGTTCCTGCCCTTGGGGCCCAAGGTGACCCGAACGGCATTGGCCATGATGTCGACGCCGCGTAGCATGCGGTCGCGGGCATCGGTGTTGAATTTGACTTCCTTGGCAGCCATGTGCTCCTCCCTCTACACGGAAACTGTGAGATCGCCGATTGCCTCCGCAACAGGCTACGGGATCACCGTTGTCATCAAGTCTTCCACGTCCTTGCTTCTTTTCAGACACACAAAAAGTCGCTGTAGCGCTTTCAGTTGCTGCATGTTTCTGTGCCTAAATCGGCTCCGATTCAGGGAAACATGCAGCAGGGAGCGCGCCGCTCCCTACAAGGGCCGGTCGGTCGTTTCACTCTTCTTCGTCTTCTTCAGGTGTCAGGATGTCGATCAAGGCTGCGACGCGGCCGGCCGGAAGATGACGGCCTTCGCCGATCAGAGCCTCGTCATTGTTGACCCAAGCAATCGCCTCGGCTAGTTCGCTCGCTGTTGCGCCGGTGGCAAGAAGCTCGGCCATTAGCGTTTCGTCGACGGGGCCGAGGATGGCGGTGATATCCGAATGCTTCAGTCCCATAGCGTCCTCCTTCCGCTTCATCGGTCGGGAATGCGCAATTGTCGGCAACTATTAGATAGGCGACCGGCTCCGAGCATCAAGCAGTGGATCATATCACTAATCAAACGGGATAGAAAAAGCCCGGAGGTGGACCGCCGGGCTCCGTGAGGATTTGAGACTCCCGTTAGCGAACGTCCTGCCGCTCAGTCGTTCGCCGTCACTTTCACCCCCAGGACCGAAGGAAT
Source organism: Sinorhizobium sp. 7-81 (assembly GCF_030124405.1). Taxonomy (NCBI): domain Bacteria; kingdom Pseudomonadati; phylum Pseudomonadota; class Alphaproteobacteria; order Hyphomicrobiales; family Rhizobiaceae; genus Sinorhizobium; species Sinorhizobium sp. 7-81. The sequence goes on from NZ_JASKLT010000001.1 coordinate 1,267,161, forward strand.
CGTGTTCGGCGCGCCCATGGCCGCTCCCATGATCATCGGGAAGGGAACGGGCTTTTCGGGCTGGGCGCTGATCGTCAGACTCTTCGGTCCGTCGAGATAGGCGTTGACGGCGGCCGAAACCTGGTTCTGCAGTTCCGGTACGTTGAGCTGCGCCATCATGATCGGCACCAGGCCCTTCAGCGACTGTGCCAATTGATCGCCGCTGACGCCCTGCTGGCTGCCGGCGTAGTCGAGCGCCTTCTTGGTGATCGAAGCATCGTCGAAACGGATCGAGGCGCTGTTGAACGTGAGCTGCTGCATCAGACCCATCATCGCGAGTCCCATCGCCTGGTTGGCCTCTTCCTTGTTCGGGTTGGCCTCCATGGCTTTTGTCGCTTCCTGCAGCGACTTCATGAACTGCAGCGTATATCCGGAAAAGTCCATGGCAATGTTCAGCCGGCCGACATTCTTGAAGTCGAAGGCGTATTCATCGAGGGCGACGTTGCCGCTCTGCAGTTCCCAACTGCCCTTCATGGTGACTTCGCCGTCCAACATGGCCAGCCCGAGCTTTTCGATCGCCTCCTTTGCCTTGGCGTCGTCGACGTCCGAGAGATCGGCTTTAAGCCCGGCGAGCGTTGCATCGAAGTCGAAGCCGGCATCATTTTCCTGCCGCGTCAGATTGGCTTCCGTGCTTTCGGCCGTGAAGACGTCCTTGCCCTTGACATTGACCACGATCGGACCTGTTCCCGCCGTCTCGTAAAGCAGGATGTCGTTGATCGTGTCGCCGGCCGGATTGCCGGGGATCAACAGGCCGCCGATCGAAAGGTCCTTGGCGGAGAAACTTGAGCCCTCGGCGCTGACATTGATATCGGGGAAGGTGACAGTTTCGCAGTAATAGCCTCCATTCTCGTTTTCCTCGACGCCTTCGAAGGTGACATCGCCGATGAGGACCGTTTCTCCGGGGTTTGCAGCCGTTTGCAGTTTGACACCGGTCACCGTCACCACGTCGCCGTTCACGTCCGCCTTGTCGAAGAGGATCGAGGAGCCGTTGGTAGACAGAGCCGCATCAAGCTTCTTCATCATGTCGGCGCCATCGAGCGCGAAGGCCGGGCCGGCGAGTGTGAGAAAGGCTGCGCTCGCCATCATCAGGCGGATCTTGCGCGTATGCGTCATTGTCGAGTTCCTTGTTTAAAAATGTTTGATTGCGAAGCTGTTTCTGGGATCGGTTATCGCTAATCTGAGTGATCTCCGCGGCATCCGTCAACTCGCTCGCCCCGAACGGAGGCTGACGACCCCTGCGACGGTCGGCCTGCCGCTTGCGGTCAGCTATGTCTCGAACGCGGACACCCTCACTCGAATCCTCAATTTCAAATCGGCCAAATCAGCGCATCCCGAAGCTAATACGAAACAGAGCAAATTTATATTCGTCGGGTTGGATGGCAGGTGTTCCCCGCGGATCATGCTTTCCGGAAACTTACCGGCATTTGTTCTCGTTTGCACGACTCGCCTCATAAGCGCGTTCTCCACAGCGCGATGCCCTGAAATTCTTGCCGTTGGCGGCTGGTTGCGGTAGCAAGAGGGCATGGGACAAAGCCTTTTGCCGCCGTCGGGCGGGGACGACAACATTCAGCCGGTTGATCTTAAAGCGGCGCTGGAAGAGCGTTATCTCGCCTATGCCCTTTCAACCATCATGCATCGCGCGCTACCGGATGTCCGCGACGGCCTGAAGCCCGTCCACCGCCGGATCATTCACGCGATGAGCGAGATGGGGCTGAGACCCAATTCCTCGTTCAAGAAATGCGCCCGCATCGTCGGGGATGTCATCGGTAAGTTCCATCCGCATGGCGACCAGTCCGTCTATGACGCGCTGGTGCGTCTGGCGCAGGACTTCTCGCAGCGTTACCCGGTCGTCGATGGGCAAGGCAATTTCGGCAACATCGACGGCGACAATGCCGCCGCCTATCGCTACACCGAAGCGAAGATGACGGAAGTTGCGGCCCTTCTTCTCGAAGGCATCGATCAGGACGCCGTCGATTTCCGCCCGACCTACAACGAGGAGGACCAGGAGCCGGTCGTCCTTCCCGGCGCATTTCCCAATCTTCTCGCAAACGGCGCCTCCGGTATCGCCGTCGGCATGGCCACCTCCATTCCGCCGCACAACGCACATGAACTTTGCGACGCGGCCCTCTATCTCATCCGCCATCCGGATGCGACGGTGGAGGACCTGCTGTACGATCCCGCCAATCCCCAGAAGGGGGGCATCGAGGGGCCGGACCTGCCCACAGGCGGCGTAATCGTCGAAAGCCGGGCAAGCATGATCGAATCCTACCGGACGGGCCGCGGCGGTTTCCGCGTCCGCGCGCGCTGGGTTTCGGAGGATCTTGGCCGCGGCGGCTATCAGATCGTCGTTACGGAGATTCCCTATCAGGTTCAGAAATCGCGCCTGATCGAGAAGATCGCCGAGCTGCTCCTCGCCCGCAAGCTGCCGCTGCTCGAGGATGTTCGCGACGAATCGGCGGAAGACGTACGCATCGTCCTCGTGCCGAAGAGCCGCTCGGTCGACGCCGGCATCCTGATGGAATCACTGTTCAAGCTGACCGAGCTCGAAAATCGCATCCCGCTCAACATGAACGTGCTCTCCATGGGCCGCGTGCCGCGTGTCATGGCGCTGAACGAGGTCTTGAGCGAGTGGCTGGCCCATCGCCGCGATGTGCTGCAGCGCCGCTCGCGCCACCGGCTCGCCACGATCGATCGCCGGCTGGAGATCCTGGGCGGCTATCTCATTGCCTATCTCAACATCGACGAGGTGATCCGTATCATCCGCGAGGAGGACGAGCCGAAGGCGGTGATGATCGAGCGCTTCACGCTCACTGATCTGCAGGCCGAATCAATCCTCAACATGCGCCTGCGCTCCTTGCGCAAGCTTGAGGAGTTTGAGATCCGTACCGAATTCGATGCGCTGTCGAAGGAAAAGGCCGAGATCGAGGCGCTGCTCGCCTCGGATGAGAAGCAGTGGCAGGCCGTTGCCTGGGAAATCGGCGAGGTCAAGAAGAAATTCGCCAAGGCGACCGAACTTGGCAAGCGCCGCAGCACTTTCGCCGATGCGCCGGAGGCCGATGTAGAGGCCATCCAGCAGGCGATGATCGAAAAGGAACCGATCACCGTCGTTATCTCGGAAAAAGGCTGGATCCGCGCCCTGAAGGGACACATCTCCGACACGTCGTCGCTCCAGTTCAAGGAGGGTGACGCGCTGAAAGTGGCGTTCCCGGCGCAGACGACGGACAAGATCCTGGTCTTCACGACCGGCGGCAAGGTCTACACGCTTGGCGGCGACAAGCTGCCGGGCGGGCGCGGCCATGGCGAGCCGCTGCGCATCATGGTCGACATGGAGAATGACCAGGACGTGCTGACGGCCCTCGTTCATGATCCGGCACGTAAGCTCATCATGTCGTCCGCAGCAGGAAACGGCTTCGTCGTTACCGAAAGCGATATTGTCGCCAATACCCGCAAGGGAAAACAGGTGATGAACGTCGGAATGCCCGACGAGGCGAAGCTCGTTGTTCCCGTCAAGGGCGATCATGTTGCCGTCGTCGGCGAAAACCGCAAGATGCTTGTCTTCCCATTGGAGCAGATCCCCGAAATGGCGCGTGGCAAGGGCGTCCGGCTGCAGCGCTACAAGGACGGCGGTATTTCCGACATCAGGTGCTTTACAATGGCGGACGGCCTGGCCTGGGAAGACAGCGCCGGTCGCGTCTTTACCAAGATGAAGGACGAACTGATCGAGTGGCTTGGCGACCGCGCTGCCACAGGTCGGAACGTGCCGAAGGGCTTCCCGCGAAGCGGCAAGTTCAGCGGCTGATCTACAGCGCCGTGCGCCCCCCGGGCGTAGAAAGGTCGCTGTAGCAATTTGAATTGCTGTATGTTTTGCCCTTAAATCGGCTTCGATTTTAAGGAAACATGCAGCGGAAGGTGTCGCTGGTGCGATCGCCCTCGTAGTTCAATGGTCCTCTCCAGAGGGGTGAATGTCATGGCCTCTGCTCTTGACGAAACCTTGCTGGCTATCGCCGATCCGATGCGTCGCCGTATATTCGAGGTCCTGTTTGCGGGCGCGACACGTGTCGCGGAGATCGCTGCTGCCCTCGGTGTCGACGGGGATGCGCTTTCAAAGCATCTTGCCATCATGGAAAGCGCCGGGCTGATCGTTCGGCAACGGGGCGAAGGCGGTGAAATGGTCACCGCCAACCCGGCGCCTCTCGAGATTGCTGCAAAGTGGATCAATACCAACCGCGAACTCTGGACGGGCGCTCGCAGATGCAGGATTCTTCGCACGAAGCCGGACCCGTCGAGAGGCAGTGACTGGACGGAAAACCGTTCTACACTTTTCCTGGAATTACTCTAACCGGCGCTTATCCCAGCTCCGGACAAGGCGTCTGCGCTTTCATCGTCTTGTGACGCATCTGCCAGAACGAATGACCGATCAAGGCAAGGATGAGGATGGCTCCTCCAACGAGCGTCTGCGTCGTCGGCGTTTCCGAAAAGACGATCCATACCCAGATCGGAGCGAGAATTGTCTCCAGCAGATAGAACATGCCGACCTCCGGCGCGGAAAGATAGCGCGGGCCTGTCGCCAGGCAGAAGAAGGCGAGGGGGATCATGATTAGGCCGTTGAACAGAATGTAGCCGGGTTCCGCGATCGAGATGCCGCTCGACGGCAGAAGCGCGAAGGCGGCGATGGCCGGGAAGATCGCGGTCGTCAGCGGCACCAGCGCCATGTCCCGACCGCTCTTGCGGCTGATGGTGATTGCGCTCGCCAGCAGCAAAGCCGAGCACGCGGCCATCGCGTCGCCGAAGAGATGTCCACTTTCGAGCCCGTCCTGCACGATCACCCCGACCCCGAAAACCATGATCGCCATGGTCAACAGCGTGGCATTCGAGGGCCGTTCCTTCAGGAAGACCCAGGAGAGGATTGCCGCGAACATCGACGTGAAGGCCAGCACGAAGACGACGTTCGCCGTCGATGTGTTGAACACTGCGAGCAGGAAGGTGAAGGAGTTGATGCCATAGAAAAGACCGGCGATCAGGCCCGCCTTCCCGGGGATCAAGGCAACGCGGCGACCGAGCACCCGATTGAGCACGAACCAGGCGGCAAGGGCGACGAGGAAGGTCGAAACACTGCGTACGGCGAGAATCGACCAGACCTCGCCGTTCGCCGAACGGATGAGCGGAATGTCGAAGGAGAGGGCGAGGCCGCCGAGGCCGGTGATGGCAAGGCCGCGCCGGTGCCGGGCGGCGTCAGGGGAAGGGGTCAATTCTCAGTCCGTTTCGGTGGATGCGTCGTCACCAGCATAGCGCTCCCACCCACGAGCCATAAGGTGCTCCTGCGGCAAAAACTTTGTTTTATACCCCATTTTGCGCGATCCTTTGACCCAGTAGCCCAGATAGACGTGGGGCAGGCCGCGTTCCTTCGCCCGGCGAATATGATCGAGTATCATGAAGGTGCCGAGCGAGCGCTCGGAGAGGGCCGGATCGAAGAAGGAGTAGACCATCGACAGCCCGTCGCTCATTCGGTCGGTTAGCGCTGTGGCGATCAACGGTCCCTTGGCCTTTTCGTTGATGCCGTCGCCCTCAGTCCGCAAGCGGTATTCGATGATCTTTGTATGCACATGGGTGTCCTCGACCATCATGGCGTAGTCGAGCACCGACATGTCGGACATGCCGCCCTTCTGGTGTCGACGGTCCAGATAGCGGCGGAAGAGGTTGTATTGTTCGCTCGAGGGTTCGGCGGGGTATTCGGTCGAAATAACGTCCCGATTGGCGGCGAGCACGCGCCGCATCGACCGCGTTGGCGCAAACTCGTTTGCAAGGATGCGCACCGAGACGCAGGCGCGGCAGGTTTCACAGGCCGGTCGGTAGGCGATGTTCTGGGAGCGGCGGAAGCCGCCCTGCGTCAGCAGATCGTTCAGTTCAGGGGCCCGTTCGCCCACCATGTGGGTGAAGACCTTTCGCTCCATCTCGTTCGGCAAGTACGGGCAGGGTGCCGGCGCAGTCAGGTAGAATTGTGGAGACGGTGCGGTCTGCGTGTTCATCGAACGTGGGGGCCACTCTTCGTGCAGTTACTCATCACAATAGCATGGCCTAAGAATGGAAAACGTCAACTCACTCGTTTAGGCATTCCTTACGGAATTGACGCTTGCCGCCCGCAAACGCGGAGATGGCCCGCAGGGATTAATACGCGTCGCTGCGAACCGTGACGGTACCGATCAGAAGGTCGTGCAAGAGCCGGCCGCGGTCGGTGAAAAGTCCAATGAGGAGGATGAGCGGCGTCAAGAGGGCGTTGGCGATCCAGAAGATCACGAGATGGACGATCGCCGTCAGAAAATCCAGCGGCCGTCCGTCTGTGCGGGCGATCGCCACGCCCATGATTCTCATACCCGGAGAGGCCTGATCCCGGCCGCCGACGGTCAGCCCGAAATAGAGCATCGCCACAAGCGCAAAGAGCACGGGATAGAGAAGGAAGCCGAGGCCGAGCGTGAGAATGCCCAGGAAAAACACGACGACTGCCGCCGGAATCCAGAGCAGGGCGATGATCACATAGTCGATGATGAAGGCAAAGACTCGCCGCGACAGCACACCCTGGTAGGCGCGCCAGTCATCGCTGGGGAGTCTCAATTGTTCGTTGTGCATGCTCATGCGCGTGCCTCACTTTGTTCCCGCTCAGATATGGGGAATGAATTTCGACAAAACAATGCGTGGCTGAACACGGTCTGCCACTCAGCCTTTTGCCAGGATGCGCGCCACGTCGACGGCGAAATAGCTCAGTATCCCGTCACAGCCCGCCCGCTTGAAGGCAAGCAGCGTTTCCAGCATGACCCGTTCGCCGTCGATCCAGCCATTGGCCGCGGCCGCCTTCACTTGCGAATACTCGCCGGAAACCTGATAGGCGAAAACCGGCAGCCCGAAGGCCTCCTTCATGCGCCAGCAGATGTCGAGATAGGGAAGGCCGGGCTTGACCATGAGCATATCGGCACCTTCCTCGACGTCGAGCGCCGCGTCGCGGATTGCCTCGCTACCGTTGGCGGGATCGATGTAGTAGGTCTTCTTGTCGCCCTTGAGCAGGCCGCCGGTGCCGATCGCCTCGCGGTAGGGGCCGTAGAAGGCTGAGGCGAATTTCGTCGCATAGGACATGATGCCGACATTCTGGTGGCCGGCGGCGTCGAGCGCCTCCCGGATCGCGCCGATGCGCCCGTCCATCATTTCGGACGGGGCAATGATGTCCGAGCCGGCATCGGCCTGGATCACCGCTGCCCTCGCGACTGCCGCAACCGTCTCGTCGTTGACGATCTCGCCGTCGCGCAGGATGCCGTCATGGCCGTGGCTGGTGAAGGGATCGAGCGCGACGTCGGTGATGACGCCGATGTTTGGCACCGCCCTCTTGATCGCCCGTGTCGCCTCGTTGATCAGGTTGTCGGCGGCGAGGCTGTTGGAGCCGGTCTCGTCGCGTAGCGCCATGTCGATATTCGGAAATGTGGCGATCGCCGGGATACCGAGGTCGGCCGCTTCTTTCACCGCCTCGACTGCCTTGTCGACGCTCATGCGGTTCACGCCTGGCATTGCGTCGATCGGTTGGACGATGCCGCTGCCGGGCACGATGAAGATCGGCCAGATCAGGTCGTCGACGGTCAAGCGGTTCTCCTGCACCAGCCGCCGCGTCCAGTCCGCCTTGCGGTTTCGGCGCATGCGGCGGTGTCCGGTTATCCTGTCCACAAGATTCGTCTTGTCGTTCATCGCGCCGCTTCCTTCTTCCACGCTTATCGGACAAGCGGTTTATCATGCGCCTCCATGGGTTGAAAACCGCGTTTCAGAGCACTCCGCTGCGGCATTTCTTCCCGTGCCTCGCGCGCGTTTCTCGGCTTTTCCGCCGTTCGTGCTGGTGGATTACCGGCGCCCAGCCTATGTTGCCGCGCATGCTTCACGATTCTGCTCATGTGCCGAAGCCGTCGCTGACCGAAGTGCTCTTCGGCTGGTTCCTGCGCCTTGTTTCCGCGTCCTGCTTCTGGTTCGCGTTGAACTATTGGGCGATGCTCATCGGCTTTTCCCATGGCGGCGCTGGCCGTTTCGATCTCTTGCCGCCGGAGTGGCGCGCCGCGGCGACGGCGCTCGCCGTCGTCTATCCCGTCGCCGCGATCGGTCTCTGGCTTCTGGTCTCCTGGGGACCCGTCGTCTGGGTCGTCGCCGCGGCGATCGAGATCGCCGTGCACGAGTTCTACCCCGGCATCTTCGGCGCGCGGCCGCTGCTTTTCGTGCTGCACGGGGCTGTCGCCGTGACTTTCGTTCTCTTCCGTGCCGCGCTCTTCTATCAGCGGCTGCGCCAGGCAAGGAAGGTAAGGGTTGATTCACCCTGAGACAGGCTCGCTCGATGGTAAGTTCATGTTAAGGCTGCGGTTTAAGTAGAATTTTATACGTATTCGATAGGGTCTCACTCAAGGCGGGAAGACAAACAGACACCGCCAAACAAAACAGTGAGGCAGTCAAATGAACACGAAAATGAAGCCGCAGGCAGTTGCGCCCCGAGACCCGCAGGAAGAAACCATCCGTGGTCTCTACATGGAATCCCTTCACCTGGTCGAGCGTCTGCATCGCCGTCTGCTCGATGTCATCAAGGACGAGTTCGACCGTCAGGGCCGCAGCGACGTCAACGCCGTCCAGGCGCTGTTGCTCTTCAACATCGGCAACTCCGAACTGACCGCCGGAGAGCTCCGCTCGCGTGGCTATTATCTCGGCTCGAACGTTTCCTACAACGTCAAGAAGCTGGTCGATCTCGGTCTCATCAACCACCAGCGCTCCCGCGTCGATCGCCGCTCGGTCCGCATCAGCCTGACCGAAGAAGGCCAGGAAATCGCCGAAACGGTCGCCAAGCTCTACGAGCGTCACATCGGCTCGATCCAGAAGGTCGGCGGCATTGGCTCCGACGAATTCACCCAGATGAACAAGCTCCTGCAGCGTCTCGATCGCTTCTGGAACGATCAGATCCTCTACCGCCTCTGATCGGATAGCAGCCTCCAGTTCAAGGGTCGGGCGCAATCCCTGCGTGTCCGACCTTTGCTGCATTCTGGCTTCCCGGCTACCGCCGAAAACACTGCCATTAGACGCGAGTTGGCCGCGGTCGACGATCGTATGAAAATCGCGAGACACGAATTGGCCATATTGCTGTGGGAGCGACGCTTTGTTGCTGCAGGTGTGCTCTCGCATTTACGACGGGGATTCGTTTCGCGTTCCGCCTGCCGGTTAGATGCTTCGCTCGCACTTACGTGAAGCGACGTGAGAGCGGGGTGGCACGGGGGTTAACCTTTGTTAACCACGTTTGTGCTACTGCATGCTTCCTTGAATCGTAGCCGGTTCAAGGACGAAAACATGCAGCAGTTCAAAGTGCTACAGCGTCCTTAAAGCGTCTGATAAGACGCTAGGCGCTCTAGGGCTAGGGCAGCGCGCCCATCGGCGCATTGAGGTGGTAGGGACTATGTCGAAAAAGAACGGAATTGATGCTTTCTCGCGCCGTGCATTTCTGCGTTCGGCCGCAACGCTCAGTGCTGCTGCATGGGCCGGTGCCGCGAGCGCCCAGGATGCTCTGAACGAGATCATCAATTCACCGCGCCGTGGCTCCTGGGACGATCAGTTCGATGCCAAGGCGTCGCGTACGGCGACGGCGGTTCTTTCCAATACGCCGGTCTTCGGACCCGAAACGATCGGCCATCTCCAGCAGGCGATCTACGATTACCAGCAGATCGTCGCCTCCGGCGGCTGGCCGATGGTCACGACCTCGGTGAAGCTGGAACTGGGCGTCACCGATCCTTCCGTTCAGCAGCTGCGCCAGCGCCTGATGGTTTCCGGCGACCTGCCGCGCTCGGCGGGCATTTCTTCGTCCTTCGATTCCTACGTCGACGGAGCGGTCAAGCGCTTCCAGGCGCGCCACGGCCTGCCGGCCGATGGCGTCATCGGCGAATATACGCTGAAGGCGCTGAACGTCGACGCCACGACACGCCTGGGCCAACTTGAAACCAATCTTGTCCGCCTCCAGTCTATGTCCGGCGATCTCGGTCGCCGCTATGTGATGGTCAACATTCCAGCCGCCTACATCGAGGCGGTTGAGAACGGCCGCGTCGTGCTGCGCCACACGGCAATCGTCGGCAAGATCGACCGCCAGTCGCCGATCCTGAATTCGAAGATCTATGAGGTCATCCTCAATCCGTACTGGACCGCACCGCGCTCGATCGTCCAGAAGGACATCATGCCGCTGATGCGCAAGGATCCGACCTATCTCGAGCGCAATGCGATCCGTCTCTTCGACGGCAGCGGCAATGAGGTTTCGCCAGAGACGGTGGACTGGAACGCCGAGAAGGCGCCGAACCTGATGTTCCGGCAGGACCCCGGCAAGATCAACGCGATGTCCTCGACGAAGATCAACTTCCACAATGAGCATGCAGTTTACATGCACGACACGCCGCAGCAGGGCCTGTTCAACAAGCTGATGCGTTTCGAATCATCGGGCTGCGTGCGCGTCCAGAACGTGCGCGACCTCTCGACCTGGCTGCTGAAGGAAACGCCGGGGTGGTCCCGTCAGCAGATGGAAGCGACGATCAAGTCGGGCGTCAACACGCCGATCAAGCTTGCGGAAGAGGTCCCTGTTTACTTCACCTATGTCACCGCCTGGTCGGCAAAGGACCGTGTCGTTCAGTTCCGCGACGACATTTATCAGCGCGACGGTGCCGCCGAACTCGCGCTCCAGACCACGACGGGAATCGAACAGCCGGCGGGCTCCATCGAACAGGACGCCTTGCCGCAATAAGCAAACTCCCGATTTCACCGATCAAGGCCGCGCATCCGAACGGAGCGCGGCTTTTTTCTTGGCATCCGCGCTTGGTTCTTCGGCGCGGCGGATCGTGGAAATGGCGCAAACCGCACAGCGGATATTGCTCTCCGCGTGCGAGGAAGCTAAAGAACGACCACCTTTGAGAGGAGCCTCGAGCCGATGCTTGCACAAACCAATGACGCCTTCTTCACACGCTCTCTCGCGGAAAGCGATCCGGAGATCTTCGGTGCGATTGAGAAGGAGCTGGGGCGCCAGCGCCACGAGATCGAGCTGATCGCCTCCGAGAACATCGTTTCGCGGGCAGTCCTCGAAGCCCAAGGCTCGATCATGACGAACAAATATGCCGAGGGCTATCCGGGCAAGCGCTACTACGGCGGCTGCCAGTTCGTCGACATCGCCGAAGAACTGGCGATCGAACGCGCCAAGAAGCTCTTCGGCGTCAACTTTGCCAACGTCCAGCCGAACTCCGGCTCGCAGATGAACCAGGCGGTTTTCCTGGCGCTGCTGCAGCCGGGCGACACCTTCATGGGCCTTGACCTCAATTCCGGTGGTCACCTGACCCACGGCTCGCCGGTGAACATGTCCGGCAAGTGGTTCAACGTCATTTCCTACGGGGTGCGCGCGGACGATCACCTGCTCGACATGGACGATGTCGCCGAGAAGGCCCGCAAGCACAAGCCGAAGCTCATCATCGCCGGCGGCACCGCCTATTCGCGCATCTGGGACTGGAAGCGCTTCCGCGAGATCGCCGATGAAGTCGGCGCCTGGCTGATGGTCGACATGGCCCATATCGCCGGTCTGGTTGCCGGCGGTCAGCATCCCTCTCCGTTCCCGCATTGCCACGTCGCGACGACGACGACGCACAAATCGCTGCGCGGTCCGCGCGGCGGCATGGTGCTGACGAACGACGAGGAGATCGCGAAGAAGATCAATTCCGCCGTCTTCCCAGGTCTCCAGGGCGGCCCGCTGATGCACGTGATCGCGGCCAAGGCCGTCGCGTTCGGCGAAGCGCTGCAGCCCTCCTTCAAGGAATATACGGCCCAGATCGTCAAGAATGCCCGTACTCTCGCCGAAACGCTGAAGGCGAACGGCCTCGATATCGTTTCGGGCGGTACGGACAATCACCTGATGCTCGTCGACCTGCGCAAGAAGAACGCCACCGGCAAACGAGCCGAGGCCGCTCTTGGCCGCGCCTATATCACCTGCAACAAGAACGGCATTCCCTTCGATCCGGAAAAGCCTTTCGTCACCTCGGGCGTCCGCCTCGGTGCACCGGCTGGCACGACTCGCGGCTTCAAGGAGGCGGAATTCAAGGAAATCGGCGAATTGATCGTCGAGGTGCTTGACGGCCTCAAGGTCGCCAATTCCGACGAAGGCAATGCTGCCGTCGAAGCGGGCGTTCGCGAGAAGGTGATCAAGCTCACCGATCGGTTCCCGATGTACAGCTACATGTGATCGGACGGCTGCATGCGCTGCCCCTATTGCGGTTCCGAAGACAGCCAGGTGAAGGATTCCCGTCCGGCAGAGGACGGGAATGCCATTCGTCGTCGCCGCATCTGCCCGGATTGTGGCGGCCGCTTCACGACCTTCGAGCGGGTGCAGCTGCGTGAGCTGATGATCATCAAGAAAACCGGTCGGAAGGTGCCTTTCGACCGGGACAAGTTGCTGCGTTCGTTCGAGATCGCGTTGCGTAAGCGTCCGGTCGATCGCGATCGCATCGAGCGGGCGGTGTCGGGCATCGTCCGCCGGCTCGAAAGCTCCGGCGAAACGGAAATCCCTTCAGAAGAAATCGGCCTCCAGGTGCTCGAGGCCCTGAAGAGTCTCGACGATGTCGCCTTCGTTCGCTACGCATCGGTCTATCGCGATTTCTCGCACGCGGAAGATTTCGAAAAAGTCATCGCTGAGATCAGCGCCAAGATCGCGCGCGATCCCGGCGAATAGGCCCAAGCGGAGCGAAGCATGACGGCGCCGACCCGCGAGGACGAGAGGTTCATGGCGGCGGGGCTGCGCCTCGCCCGGCACAATCTCGGCCTGACATCGACGAATCCGTCAGTCGCCTGCATCATCGTCAAGGACGGAACGATCGTAGGGCGGGCCGTAACGGCGCCTGGGGGACGCCCGCATGCCGAGACGCAGGCGCTTGCCGAAGCCGGAGAAAGGGCGAGGGGAGCAACCGCCTATGTCACGCTCGAGCCCTGTTCGCATCACGGCAAGACGCCCCCCTGCGCCGATGCCTTGATTGCCTCCGGTGTCGCCCGCGTCGTCATTTCGATCCTCGACCCGGACGAGCGTGTTGCCGGACGCGGCGTGGTCATGCTGCGCGACGCCGGCATCGCCGTTGACATCGGTACGCTCCATCGCGACGGCGAACGGGCGCTTGACGCCTATCTGACGCGTCAGCGCAGCAAACGACCGTATGTGACTCTGAAGCTTGCGGTTTCCCAGGATGGAATGATCGGCCGCGCGGGAGAGGGCCAGGTTCGGATAACCGGGCCGATTTCTCGTGCGCAGGTACAGGTGCTTCGCGCAGAGACGGACGCGATATTGGTCGGCATTGGCACGGCGACAGCGGATGATCCGGAGTTGACCGTGCGCTTGCCGGGATTGGAGGACCGGTCTCCGGTTCGCATCGTTCTCGACCGCCGTCTCGATCTGCCGGTCGGCTCGAAACTCGTCGGTTCGGCGCAAGATGTTCCAGTGATCGCTGTGGCAGACGCAAGGCAGGATTCGGGCGTCGACAGCCGCCGCGCAGCGCTCGAAGCCGCTGGCGTCGAAGTGCTGAACACCGACAATATCCCCGATCTTTTGACGGCGCTCGCCTCGCGCGGCATCTCCTCGCTGCTGGTGGAGGGTGGTGCGCGCACGGCTCGGGCGTTTCTTGAAGCCAACTTTGTTGATCGGATACTGCTTTTCACTGGTCCGATCACCATTGGCAAAGGTGGCATCCGATCCCCATTTGAGCGGGAGTCCATTCCGACCGGATTCACGCTTCGACGGACGGCGCGCTATGGCGACGATATCTTCGAGGATTACGAGAGAGACATCTGATGTTCACAGGGATTGTTACCGATATCGGCACCGTTGAAGCGGTCACGCCACTGAAGGAAGGCATCAAGCTCCGCATTGCCACCAATTACGACCCGAAGACGATCGACCTCGGCGCTTCGATTGCCCATTCAGGAGTATGCCTGACGGTCACCGCGCTGCCGGAGGCAGGGAGCAATGCACGGTGGTTCGAAGTCGAGGCATGGGAAGAGGCGCTCAGGCTCACGACGATCGCCTGGTGGCAAAAGGGCACGCGCATCAATCTGGAGCGTTCCCTGAAGATCGGCGACGAGCTCGGCGGTCATCTCGTGTCCGGCCATGTGGATGACAGAGCGGAAGTCCTTTCCGTCGAGCCGGAAGGCGATGCGGTCCGCTTCCGGCTCCGCGCGCCGGAACATCTTGCCAGGTTCGTGGCGCCCAAGGGTTCGGTTGCCCTCGACGGAACCTCGCTGACGGTCAACAAGGTGGATGGCGCCGAGTTCGACGTGCTCCTGATCCGTCATTCGCTCGAAGTCACCACCTGGGGCGATCGGCGCGCTGGCGATCTCGTCAACTTCGAGGTCGATACGATGGCGCGTTATGCCGCGCGGCTCGCAGAGTTTCCCGTACCCAAGGCGGAATAACGACAGCAGAAATGGATCCGCCCCCGACAAGCGGGGGCGGACGCAGTTGTTAGGGTAAGGTTTCAACGCACATAGAGCGTGAGACTACCGTCGGATGCCTGCGCTGCGCCTGCGATGTTGTCCATCTCGACATCGCGTGCCTTCAGCTTAGCGGCGAGCGCCCTGTTGGCACCGACGGCGGCATGGAGGTCTGCCAGTTGCTGCGGCGTTTCCGCGTCGATCCGGGCGCGGGTCTCGTTCATACGGTTCAGCGTGTCCGCATCGACGATCCTGAAGTTATCGCCCCTGAAGTTCCGAACTGTCTCGTCGATCTCCCTCGGCCAGTTCATTTCGACGCCGGCTGCGTGGGAGATGCCGCTGAAACTCAAGGCGGAGAGGGTGGCGATGACGGAAATTTTCGCAAAGCGGTTCATTGTCATGCTCCTTTGATTCCCGCGGGGCTGCGGCGCGCGTTCGACGAGCCGAGCTGCCCCGGGATGGCCAGCACCGATCCTTTGCGGGCGAGGTCACCCGCAGCGAAAAGCACTGGATTGTTTCGACTGGTTGAGGCGGCGGTCCCGTCGCGCGACCGGGAGTTACGTCGTTTCAACAGTGACAAATTGGGCCGGAATCTGGCCCTTTCAAAGGCGTAACCATCTGTAAAATAATTAAAATTTGTTCATGTTCGTGGGGCAGCGCAAACGCCGCCTATGCCGCGGACTTCTGGTGCCGTTCGAACAGGATGACATGATTGCCGTGATAGGTAGTGCGCCAGAATTCGGTAAAGCCGTGCTTGGCCGCGACGCGGATTGATGCCTGGTTGCCAATGTCGATGATGCAGGTCTTCCTCAAGGCCGGAAATTGTCGGTCGGCCCAGGCAAGGGCGGCGGTCACGGCTTCCGTCGCCAGGCCCCGGCCATGGGTTCTGGGGGAAAGCGCCCAGCCCATTTCCATTGTGCCTTCGAGCGAGGGCGTGATTGTCCGATGCGCGTCGTGGAAGCCGGCTTCGCCGATGAAAGCCCGGGTTTCCTTGTCCTGGATCGCAAAGAAGCCGAAGCCGAAATAGTGCCACATGCCGACCTGGCGCAGGAAGCGTGTCCAGGACTGCTCGCGCGAATAGGGGACGCCGCCAATGAAGCGCGTAACCTCCTCGTCGGCGAACAGAGCGGTGTAGGCGGGAAAGTCGTCGCGCCGGTAGGGGCGTAGCAGAAGTCGTTTGGTTTCGATGGTGGGAACGCTGTGCATTTTCCGATCCAGATTGTTCTTGTTGGGGAGTAAAAATCAGGTGCCCGGTTCGCCATCCCAGTAGTCGGTTGCGGATGCGCGGCGACCGATGAACCGGAATGAAGCCTTTGGCGAGCCCGGTCGCCGCGTCTTTGCCAGGAACTTGCCGGAATCGGGATATTCGCAGATCTCCGTGGCGGCCATTGTCGAGATGGAGAGATATTTGAGCGGCGTCGTTCCTGTATTGATCAGATGATGCGCGGTTTCAGGCCCACCGGCGGGTGCGCCGAGCACGTCGCCTGGGCCGACCTTGTAGCGTTCGTTGCCGAAGCGGTATGTTCCTTCACCCTCCAGGATGACAAACAGCTCCTCCTCCACATGATGGTTGTGAAACGGGCAGCCGGATTTGCCGGGCGGCACCTCGCCGTAGCCGACGCCGAGATCCATGAGGCCGAGAAGAGCGCCGAAGGAAACGTCGCTCGACTCGAAGAACGAGCCCTGCTGCCAATGCTCGAGTTCGAGCTTCTTAATGTTGACGATCGGCTTTTGCGCTTCCGTCATCGCGTTCCTCCCAATCTTCGCGACGCCCATCCCGACGTCGCCGTTGCCACGGTCGGATAAACCGGGGACAGCTCCGCCTTGCAGAACCGACGCTACTGCACCTAAGGTTTAGGCGCAATGAGAGCTGTTGCAAGCAAATACCGCTCTGCTGACCTGTGTTTTTAGCAGGTCCGCACCCGGCCACAACGGCGTCGGGTTCGACAGCATCCTTGTCGCATCCGGGCGGGGAACTTGCACTGTGACGGACATCGGCGCGGCAAATGGCCTCCGGCTGGCGGAATTTGCTTGCCAATCCGCGTCCGGCATGGTTTGACCGCCGCCTGCGCCGGTCAGTCCGGCCCCAAGTTTTCAAGACAGGTGATCCATGGCGAAGACCAAGTCCGCCCACATTCTGATTGTGGAAGCGCGCTTCTATGATGATATGGCCGACGCATTGCTTGACGGTGCGAAGCACGCGCTCGATGCAGCCGGCGCGACTTATGATATTGTGACGGTCCCGGGGGCTTTGGAAATTCCCGCGGCGATCGCCATGGCGCTTGACGGCGCCGATGAGGGCGGCACCGAATATGACGGTTTCGTCGCGCTCGGCATGGTTATCCGCGGCGAGACCTACCATTTCGACATCGTCGCGAACGAATCCTCGCGCGCCCTTATGGACCTCGCCGTCAGCGAAAGACTTGCGCTCGGCAACGGTATTCTGACCGTCGAGAACGATGACCAGGCATGGGCGCGCGCCCGCCGGTCGGAAGGCGACAAGGGTGGTTTCGCCGCGCGCGCGGCGCTGACCATGATCGAACTGAAGAAGAAACTGGGCGTAGAAAAGTGACGAAGACTCCCTCGGATCAGCCGCTGAAGCAGGTCAACCAGCGGGGTGCCGCGCGCCTCGCAGCCGTCCAGGCGCTTTATCAGATGGATATCGGCGGCACCGGTGTGCTGGAGATCGTCGCCGAATACGAAGCGCATCGGCTGGGTCAGGAACTGGACGGCGAGACCTACCTGAAGGCGGACGCCTCGTGGTTTCGTTCGATCGTTTCGGGTGTCGTGCGCGACCAGCGTATGCTTGACCCGCTGATCGGCGCCGCCCTTCAGGATGACTGGGCACTGTCGAGGCTCGATTCCACGGTGCGCGCGATCCTGCGCGCCGGCACCTTCGAGATGCTCGAGCGTAAGGACGTTCCGGTTCCGGTGATCGTCACCGAGTATGTCGAGATCGCCAAGGCTTTCTTCGAGGACGAGGAGCCCAAGCTCGTCAACGCGGTTCTCGACCGGATCGCCAAGCAGGTCCGCGGGCAGCGGAAATAGCGAAAATGGTGGCAGCGACTGCGGAAGATATGGGAGCGGTTCTCCGCGAGGCACGTCGCAACGTCTTCCTGCTGACCCTTGCGCAAGCGCTGCTCGGTGTTGTCGGGCCTATCAGCTTCGCGGTCGGCGGCATCGCTGGCCACCAGCTTCTCGGCGAAGACAAGTCGCTGGCGACCGCGCCCCTTACCGGCTTCAACGTGGGCTTGGCGCTTGGGGTCGTCCTCGCGGCGACGCTGTCTCGGCTGATCGGCAGACGTTTCGCCTTCATCGCCGGCGCCGCCATCGCCGCGTTCGGCGGGCTGATTGCGGCGGCGGCGCTTTTCCGCGACAGCTTTTGGCTGTTCACGTTCGCTTTGGCCGTTCTCGGCTCCTCCAGCGGCTTCACGCAAAAACTCCGCTTTGCTGCAGCCGACGCGTCGCCTTCCTTCTACAAGCCGAAGGCGATTTCCTGGATATTGGGTGGCGGCGTCATCTCCGCGATACTCGGTCCGCAGATCGTCATCTTCGCGGGCGACTACTTCGCGCCCGTATGGTTTGCCGGCGCCTTCGTCGCGTTGCTGCCGGTTTGCCTTGCGGCCATTGTCTTTTTTGTGCCGCTTCGCCTGCCGGATCTCAGGGGCGTGTCGGATGCGCACGCCGTCTTGCCGGTTCGGCCGCTTCGCGAGATCGTCGGTAGCCAACGGTTCCTGACCGGCATGATCTGCGGCATTTCCGCCTATGCCCTGATGACCTTCATGATGACGGGCGCCCCGGTCGCCATGGTTGTCGGCTGCGGTTTTTCGACCGATCTGGCGACCCTCGGAATACAATGGCATGTGCTGGCGATGTTCGGTCCGAGCTTTGCGACGGGTTGGCTCATCAGCCGCTTCGGCGCCGAGCGTATCGTGGCCTGCGGCTTCCTGCTGCTTCTGGCTTGCGCGGCAGTCGCGCATCTGGGCGTGGCGCTCTGGAACTTCTGGGGGGCGCTGGTCCTCCTCGGGTTCGGCTGGAACTTCGGGTTCATCGGCTCGACCGCGATCATTGCGCAGAGCTATCGGCCGCAAGAGGCGGACAAGGTTCAGGGCTTCCACGATATCGTGCTGTTTTCGACCGTCGCCGGCGCGTCCTTCGCCTCCGGCAAGGTGCTTTCGGCCTATGGATGGGACATGCTCAACGCCGTTGTCTGGCCGGTTGCTGGCACCTGCCTGTTCCTCCTTCTCCTGCTGATGCGCACGACTGCAGCGTCGCGCGTCTCATCAGACTCGCAAAAGACGCTGTAGCACCTTTCAATGACCATGTTTTTATCCTCAAATCGGCGACGATTTAGAGAAACATGCATCGGAGCGCGTTGCCGTCTGACGTCCTGCTTCAGCCGCTTGGCAAAATCTGCCAACTCCTTCCAAACGCCATCACGCCGGTAATTTCAGGGGCTTGACGATCCCTATCCGCGCCCGCACTCTGGCCGCGCCGCGAGGGGTACCGCTTGAGGAGGCGGTGCGCGATTCGCGGTTTTGAGGGGCCTGCGGGAGGGAGTGAGCCTGCGGGTGAAACGGAGGATAGTGCGAAATGACCTTGCTTTTAGGTGTTATCGCATGCGGGTTGCTCGCGGTGGCCTATGCCATCTGGGCGACGCAGTCGGTGCTTGCCGCCGACCAGGGGAATGCCCGCATGCAGGAGATCGCAGGCTTTATCAGAGAGGGGGCGCAGGCTTACCTCACACGTCAATATAGGACCATTGCCATCGTCGGTATCGTTGTCTTCATCGCCGCGTGGTTTCTTCTCTCCGGTGCAGCCGCGATCGGCTTCCTGATCGGCGCGGTGTTGTCGGGCGCGGCCGGGTTCATCGGCATGCACGTTTCTGTCAGGGCCAACGTCCGCACGGCCCAGGCCGCATCGGTCAGCCTTGCCTCCG
The DNA here is from genome assembly GCF_030124405.1 of Sinorhizobium sp. 7-81. NCBI lineage: Bacteria > Pseudomonadati > Pseudomonadota > Alphaproteobacteria > Hyphomicrobiales > Rhizobiaceae > Sinorhizobium > Sinorhizobium sp. 7-81. The sequence continues at coordinate 1,286,632 of NZ_JASKLT010000001.1, forward strand.
GTCTCGATATCGCCTTCAAATCGGGCGCGATCACCGGCCTGTTGGTGGCCGGTCTGGCCCTGCTCGGCGTCTCCGTATATTACCTCATCCTGACGGCGGGCTTCGGACACGACCCGGCCTCGCGCGAGGTTATCGATGCGCTCGTGGCGCTCGGTTTCGGGGCATCGCTGATTTCGATCTTCGCCCGTCTCGGCGGCGGCATCTTCACAAAAGGAGCCGACGTTGGCGGCGACCTCGTCGGCAAGGTGGAAGCCGGCATTCCCGAGGACGATCCGCGTAACCCCGCGACCATCGCGGACAATGTCGGCGACAATGTCGGCGACTGCGCAGGGATGGCGGCGGACCTCTTCGAGACTTACGCGGTTTCAGTCGTCGCGACTATGGTGCTTGCATCGATCTTCTTCGCGGGTACGCCGCTGCTCGCCACCGTGATGGTCTATCCGCTGGCGATCTGCGCCGCCTGCATCATCACCTCGATCATCGGCACCTTCTTCGTCAAGCTTGGTACAAATGGCTCGATCATGGGCGCGCTTTATCGGGGCCTGATCGTCACCGGTGCGCTGTCGATCATCGGCCTTGGCGCCGCGACGTCGCTGACGATCGGCTGGGGTTCGATCGGGACCGTCGCGGGCAAGGATGTCACCGGCTGGGGCCTGTTCATCTGCGGTATCCTGGGCCTTGTCGTCACCGCGCTGATCGTCGTCATCACGGAATACTATACCGGCACCAACAAGCGGCCGGTGAACTCGATTGCGCAGGCATCCGTCACCGGCCACGGCACCAACGTGATCCAGGGGCTCGCCGTCTCTCTCGAGTCTACGGCGCTGCCGGCGATCGTCATCGTCGGCGGGATCATCTCCACCTACCAGCTTGCCGGCCTCTTCGGTACCGCCATCGCGGTTACCGCCATGCTCGGCCTCGCCGGCATGATCGTGGCGCTAGACGCCTTCGGCCCGGTCACGGACAATGCCGGCGGTATTGCCGAGATGTCGCATCTGCCACCGGAAGTGCGCAAATCGACCGACGCACTCGATGCTGTCGGAAACACGACCAAGGCCGTAACGAAGGGCTATGCGATCGGCTCTGCGGGTCTTGGCGCCCTGGTGCTCTTCGCTGCCTATTCGAACGACCTTACCTATTTCGCCGCCAATGGCGACAAGCATCCCTATTTCGCCGATGTGGGAACGATCTCGTTTGATCTGTCCAATCCCTATGTCGTCGCCGGCCTGATCTTTGGTGGCCTCATTCCCTATCTTTTCGGCGGGATTGCCATGACGGCCGTCGGCCGCGCTGGCGGCGCCGTCGTCGAGGAGGTGCGCCGGCAGTTCAAGGAAAAGCCGGGCATCATGGAAGGTAAGGACAGGCCCGACTATGGTCGCGCCGTCGACATGCTGACCAAGGCGGCGATCCGCGAGATGATTATTCCATCGCTGCTGCCGGTGCTGGCGCCGATCGTCGTCTATTTCGGCGTGCTGATGCTTTCCGGATCGAAGGCCTCGGCCTTCGCGGCACTTGGAGCGTCACTCCTCGGCGTCATCGTCAACGGCCTTTTCGTAGCCATATCGATGACCTCCGGGGGCGGGGCATGGGACAATGCGAAGAAGAGCTTCGAGGACGGTTTCGTCGATAAGAACGGCACTCGCCATATGAAGGGTTCCGAGGCTCACAAGGCATCGGTCACTGGCGATACGGTCGGCGATCCCTACAAGGATACGGCCGGTCCGGCGGTCAATCCGGCGATCAAGATCACCAATATCGTGGCGTTGCTCTTGCTGGCTGTTCTAGCCTGATCGCGCCTCTTTGAAAACCGAAGGCCCGCGAACCTCGTTCGCGGGCCTTTTTGCGTGTTACCGCTGATTAAGATTATTTCATTGAAACAATGAAATAATTCTTTGAAATGACGCGATTCCGGACGGAGGACCGTTAAACACTTTTCCTGGAATTGTTTAGTTCTTGCCGAAGTCCCGGAAAAGGTTTCGTGCCGCAGCCTGTCCAGCGCCGGGGCCGGACAGGAGCTGGCCAAGGAAGCTCGTTTCCTTGCCGCCGGTCGGCGTCGTGCGCGACAGCATGTCGACGACCTTGCCGTCCTGAAGCGTGTAATGTGCGAGTTGGCTGACGACGCCTTCCTTGTCGAAATAGACGGCGAGGATCGATTGGTCGATGATCTTCGGCTTCATGAAGGCGACGGGCCGCTTGCGCGTCTGGGAGATGTAATAGAAAACCTCGTTGTCGAAGGTCGCGGTCGTTGACGGTGTGCCCAGAGAGAGCAGCACCTGCTCGCGGCTCGATCCGACTGGAACGAGGTTCAGCGTTTCCTGGTCAACGACGTAGCCCTGATGAAGGACCTCGCCGACATTCGCCGTCGTGCAGGCGGCAAGCGTGGTTGCGCAAAGGGAAGCCACGAGCACGGCACGGCCCAGAACATTCAGGTTTGATATCATATACCGCTTCGTCAAGGACTGTTCCCCTGGAGTAACGATGGCAGATCCGCCATTGCAATTCGTGCCTGCTTCGGTAAACCAGCTTCGGCTATCATGCAATAACGTCGTGGGCGCCGCCCACATTTCGAGAAAGCCAGAGCTGGGCTTTGTGATGATTTTGGGACTGTTCAAGAGAAAAGGCGGCAATATTGCGATTGTGGAGCGTCAGTATGCGTTGCTGACCGCAGCCGCGCGCCAGCCGTTTCTGTACACCGACCTCGCTGTGCCCGACACGGTCATGGGCCGCTTCGAGATGTTGTCGGCTATCCTGATTCTCTATTTTCGACGGACACGTGCCTCGGCGCGGACGGGTCAGGAGATCGCTCAGGAAATCGTCGATGCCTTTTTCGAAGACGTCGATCACTCGATCCGCGAACTTGGTGTCGGTGACGCGGGCGTCCCGAAAAAGATGAAGAAGCTAGCTGGCATGTTCTATGGCCGGCTCGAATCTTATGCCGCCGCGCTCGAGCAGGGGGATGGCGGCGCCTTGGCCGACGCGCTTCTGCGCAACTTCCACCCCGACGTCCGCGAAGGGCCGCCGATGGACGGGCTGGCGGCCTATCTTCTGGCGGTCGAAGCGGCTTTGTCCGCAACGCCGGAAGAGGTGGTCGAAGCGGGCCAGTTGCGCATACCGCCGGCTGGAGCGTAATAGACCGGTATTGATGCCGCCCGACGCTCGGCGGCTGCATCCGCGGCTTGGGCGTTCCGATACCGCGAGGAAGGATCCTGTCATGAGAGACGATAGCAAACCGGCGTTCTCCTACCCGGTGAAGGTGGGACATATCTCGGCAAATGCGGTCAGCGTCCATCTTTCGGCCAACGAGGCCGAGCGCCGTGCGCTCGCCAATCTCTGGAATGTCGACGAGGTACTTTCGCTCGACGCTGACCTCCAGATCGCGCGCTGGAAGAAGGACGGAGTGAAGATCAAGGGTGACGTCTCTGCTCGCATTGTCCAGTCCTGTGTCGTGACGCTCGAACCCGTCGAGGCGGACATAAACGAGCCGGTCGAGGCGATTTTCGTACCGGAAGGATCGCGGCTTGCGCGCCAAGCACAAAGCGATGGTGGCGAGATGGTGCTCGATCCGGACGGTCCGGACATTCCCGACACCTTTTCCGGCGACACCATCGATGCGGGCGTCGTCGTCAGCGAACATGTCGCCCTCGCAATAGACCCCTATCCGCGCAAGGAAGGCGTCGTCTTCGGCGAGCGTATCGAAAGCTCCGCAGCGGATGACAAGCGACCGAACCCGTTTGCAGCGCTGAAGGACTGGAAAAAGGATTGAAACGGCGAAAGCCGGGTCTACAATTCGGTTGTCACGCAGACGAAAAGCAGTATTTTGGCCCCGACTCCAGCCGATGGGGCCGATGCGCCGAGACGTCGCATGTTGCCTCAAGCGTCAGAAGGAACAGGGATCGCCCCGCGTGAGACGGATACGCAGGGGCGAGGCGCGTTGCGTGGCAGGAAAAAAGGATAAGACACGCGTGGTCAGAATTTCACTTGACGTGATGGGGGGCGACTATGGTCCTGAAGTCGTTATCCCGGGCGCAGCAAGGGCGCTCGAACGTCACCCGGACATTCGATTCGTCCTGTTCGGCCAGGAAGCGCGATGCGCCGAGCTTCTGGCCAAATATCCGAAGCTGAAGGCAGCGAGCACGTTCAACGATTGCGAAATCGCCGTTGGCATGGACGAGAAGCCCAGCCAGGCGCTCCGGCGCGGACGCGGCAAGTCGAGCATGTGGAAGGCAATCGACGCGATCAATGCCGGCGAGGCGGACGTGGTCGTTTCCGCAGGCAATACCGGCGCGCTGATGGCGATGTCCGTCTTCTGTCTCAGAACCATGCAGGGGATTCAGCGCCCTGCGATCGCCGCCATCTGGCCGACGCTCAAGGGGGAAAGCATCGTCCTCGACGTGGGCGCGACGATTGGCGCGGACGCGCAGCAGCTCATGGATTTCGCCTTGATGGGCGGAGCGATGGCGCGTGCGTTGTTCGAAGTCGAACATCCTTCGGTCGGCCTCCTCAACGTCGGCGTTGAAGAAATCAAGGGCCAGGAAGAGGTCAAGGAGGCCGGGCGGCTCATCCGCGAGGCCAATATCGAGGGTATTGATTACTACGGTTTCGTCGAAGGCGACGATATCGGCCGGGGAACCGTCGATGTCGTCGTCACCGAGGGTTTCTCTGGCAACATCGCCCTGAAGGCGGCCGAAGGAACGGCTCGCCAGATTGCCGAATATCTGCGCGCAGCCATGTCGCGCACACTGCTCGCGAAGATTGGTTACGTATTCGCCAAGGGCGCTTTCGACCGGCTGCGTGAAAAGATGGACCCGCGGAAGGTTAACGGCGGCGTGTTTCTCGGCCTCAATGGCGTTGTCATCAAGAGTCATGGTGGCACGGACGCGGAGGGCTTCGCGGCCGCAATCGATGTCGGCTACGACATGGTAAAGAACGGCCTCAAGGCCAAAATTGAGAGCGACCTGGCGAAATATCACGGCGCGCAGCCGTCCGAAGCCTTCCCGCCGGCATGAATGATGAGGTTTGAGTAAATGATCCGTTCCGTCGTTCGCGGCTTCGGGGCAGCGCTGCCGAAGCGAGTGATGACCAACAAGGAAATGGAAGCGAAGGTCGACACATCCGACGAATGGATCGTGCAGCGGACCGGGATTCACCAGCGTTATATCGCGGGCGAGGGGGAGACGACGGCATCGCTCGGAGAAAGCGCTGCGCGTGCCGCGCTTGCGAGGGCCGATCTGACGCCCGACGATCTGGACCTGATCATCGTCGCGACGTCGACGCCGGACAACACGTTTCCGGCAACGGCGGTGAACATCCAGAATCGCCTTGGCATGCGGCATGGCGCGGCGTTCGACATGCAGGCGGTCTGTTCCGGCTTCGTCTATGCGGTCGCGACGGCGGATGCTTATATCCGCGGCGGCCTCGCCAAGCGTGCGCTGGTAATCGGGGCCGAGACGTTCTCGCGCATCCTCGACTGGTCCGATCGAACGACCTGCGTGCTCTTCGGCGACGGAGCGGGTGCGATCATTCTCGAAGCGCAGGAAGGCTCGGGCACGAATGCCGACCGCGGCGTGCTGACGGCGCAATTGCGCTCCGACGGCATCCACGGCGACAAGCTCTACGTAGACGGCGGCCCATCGACAACGGGCACGGTGGGCCATCTCAGGATGGAAGGGCGCGAGGTGTTCAAGCATGCCGTCGGCATGATTACAGATGTGATCGAGGCGGCATTCGAGGCAACCGGGACGACGGCAGACGACGTCGACTGGCTGGTTCCGCACCAGGCAAATCGCCGTATCATCGACGGCTCGGCAAAGAAGCTGGGTATCCCGCTCGACAAGGTTGTGGTGACCGTCGATGTGCATGGCAATACGTCGGCCGCCTCCATTCCGCTCGCGCTTGATACCGCGGCGGCCGACGGGCGGATCAAAAAAGGCGACCTCGTGATGCTCGAGGCGATGGGCGGTGGCTTCACCTGGGGCTCCGTTCTCATCCGGTGGTAAGAAAATAATGAAGCACCGCAGGCGCTTGACCACAAAAGGCAAGGGCAATAGTCTTCGAGCGCTGATCGGCATGCCAGACATCGGTGGGGGAAGATGAGCGGAAAAACAGTAACACGGGCGGACTTGGCTGAGTCGGTCTTTCGCAAGGTAGGCCTGTCTCGCACAGAGTCTGCCGAACTCGTGGAGACGGTCATTGATGAAATATGCAACGCAATCGTGCGTGGCGAGAGCGTGAAACTGTCTTCCTTTGCAACGTTTCAGGTGCGCGACAAGAACGAGCGCATCGGGCGCAATCCGAAAACCGGAGAGGAAGTTCCGATTTCACCGCGCCGGGTGATGACCTTCAAGGCGTCGAACGTGTTGAAGCAGCGCGTGCTGAAGGCGCATTTGAGCCGCAAGGCCAAGCAGAGACCGGCCTCTCCTGCGTCCTGACCGCTTGCCCAAAACCACAAATGTGGTTGAAAACCTGTCCATAACCCATTGAAATGGGCGCGACTCGTGCGATCATCGAGCGGTGACCCGTCCATTGCGGGCTGACATGCCGCGTGATCTGTAAATGGGGATGATATGGACAAAAGCCCGGACGCCTTCCGCACAATCAGCGAGGTCGCAGACGAGCTCGATCTGCCTCAGCATGTCCTGCGGTTCTGGGAGACGCGGTTCCAGCAGATCAAGCCGATGAAGCGCGGCGGCGGACGGCGGTACTATCGCCCGGAGGACGTCGATCTCCTCAAGGGTATTCGCCATCTCCTTTATGATCATGGCTACACGATCAAGGGCGTGCAAAAGCTGCTCAAGGCCAACGGCAACAAGTTCGTCGCGGCGATCGCAAGCGGCGATCTCGCGACCGTCGAGGCACTTGCCGCTTCCAGCAATGAAGAGCCGCAGCCGCCAAAGGTCGGCGTCGCCGACGAAGACCAGATCGTTGGCCGCGCGAAGGCGCCGGCAGGCCGGCGGTTCTTCGCCTTCGGCGGTGGTGGCGACGACGCCGCGGAGATATCGATCGGCAAGACTTCCGTAAGCAAGGAAGACCGGGCGCTTTTGCAGGAGGCGCTTTACGATCTTCTGGAATGCAAGCGGTTGCTCGATCAGGTGCGGTAATATTTGACCCGGCGAGGCAAGGGTGAGCCTGTGGTCGCCGGCCGCAGGGCTAGTCTATTTTGGTCCGCTTGGAGGCGCCATTAGCTTGCTGGTCGGGAACGGACACGAAGGTGGGGAAATGAATATGTTCGAGGATCGCAAGGCCCTTTTCCCCGCCCGCACTCTTTGCTGCCGGCGCGATTTGCATTGTGGCGGAGAGATCCTCAAGATATTCCAGCGCCTCATGGACCGCCAGTAACGTTGACATCCTGCCGTCGGTCTCGCCTGCCTGCTGCAGGTCGTGCCTTGTATGCTCGACCATCTCCCTAACGAAGCCTGGCGGGTCATCACTCTGGGAAGCGGCCCACTGGAGGAGACGGCGCATCATGAATTCATTTACGCGCAAGGCGGCCACGGTTTGGCCCAGGAGGAGCGTCAGTTTCTGAAGCTTGTCTGCGTCTATTTTCCGGGACATCTGGATATCTTTCCGCCCTTTGGTTTCCTCTTCCGGAGCTTCGCCCAAGGTCGGTGAAATGCCCGGCGGCTCTGCACCGACAGAGGCCGAACGGCCCGGTGCAGGTTTTGTTCCCGGTGTGCTTGGTCGCGCGCTGTGATCCATGTCCAGGCGGTCGTTTCCTTTTTCCTGTCGATACCCAAATTCGGGCTTGCGCTCCAAGCGTCGAGAATATAGGGGTTTCTTCGGTTCGGAGCGTAGCGCAGCCCGGTAGCGCACTTGACTGGGGGTCAAGGGGTCGTGGGTTCGAATCCCGCCGCTCCGACCATTTTCCTCTTTGATTTCAATGCGCTACAAGAGAAGCTTTCGTTAACCATACCGGTTAAATGGGAACGAAACGCGCTCAGATTCACTGTTCGGGAGCGAATAGTCCCGAAAAAGTCCCGAACGATCCCCGTCATTTGTTCTTCATTTGTGCCTTCTTCGAGCGGGAAAGCGATTCGAGGGCTTCCGCGACCTCCTCATCGAGGACGTGAGCATAGCGCGTCGCCGCCGAAGAAATCCCCGAGGCCGATAGGATAAATCCGAAGCATTGTGGCATCGGGCGACGCGTCATGGCGCCGCGTGGGAATTCTGCGCGTCCGGCGGCCAAGTGAACAGTTTTGTGATTTGGACGACGCCACTGCGGCGGATAGACTGCGCCTGCAACAACAAGGAGAAGCCGTATGAAGAGCATCCTCGTATTTGCAGCCGCCTTCGCCTTGTCGGCACCGGTGGCTTCCGCAGAGTGCATCGGGCACTCGAAAACCACTGCTTCTGTAGACGAAGAGATGACCACGGCGAGCGTCACCAAGACTGAACAGTCGACGCCGGCTGAGGAGATCCTCCTGCAGCAAAAACGGCAGCAGGAAGAGCGAGAGGCGGACGAATAGGTCCAACAACGTCGGATGCCGGGCTTGCCCGGTTATTGGGCATGGCATCCAGCATCCGACGCCTCTCATGAAGAACAGCTCTCAACTCCCGTATCGCACAACGTTTTGCGCAGCGATGGCCTGCAGAGAGGTGGTCGCTCACGGTTCGGCGCGCCGCTAACGTCGGTAAAGTTCCTCCGTCCGGTCAAGCATGACGTCGAGGGTGAAGCGCTCGTTGCGCGGCTCGGCCGTTTTGAGGAGCGAAGGGTATTGCGGCGGCGATCATGTTTTCGCAAGCTGCGAAACGTCGTCGCTGTTGGGAATGATGAAACCGTTCTCGCCGTTGTCGATGATGGAGATGATAATCGATCTTCCGGCGGCGGCCTCCCAGCATGACATAGGATATCGCTCCGCAGCGCGGTCAAGCCGATTGCCTTGAGCTCACGGACGAAGCCGTCTTCCGCTCGCACCGGCGAATAGATCGCCGCTTGGCTCCAGCACTTCGAGGAGGCGCAAAGGGCTGTCGTTCCGTACGTTGCTGGTTCGCTCATGTTTATGCGCGCCTTCCGGCGCGGACCTGCCTTTGAAAGCGATATTCGAGCGCGGCGCATCCCCAGACGACGCCGAGCAGCATGTAGAAATGGCGCCAATGGTCTGTATCGATGACGTTGCCGACGCCAACATGGCCTATCAGCGTGATCCACGCAATCATCAGGTATGGCTGCCAAGGCCGATCGAGCAGAAGGAAGCGGAAGCCCAGGGAAAGCGTCCATGCGATCAGCGTCACGTAGGCGACGAAGCCGATCCAGCCGTAGGACGTCAGGCATTTCAGCCAGATATTGTGTTCGTCCTCCGGGAAAATGGTACTGAAGACCAGCGGCCCGATGCCGAGCGGCCTTTCCATCGACATGAGAAAACCGATCCTGTGCCGGTCGAACCTGCCGAGATGTCCGCCATCATACTCCTGGACAAGCTGGGAGCGGCTCGAGAAGAGCGTCGCGACCTGCTCGGACTGCAGGGCGGCCGCCAGTGCGGCGACGATGAACAGGGCGCCGCACAGGGCCAGGACGAGGATGCGCAGGCGGAAGAGGCCGCTCCGCTCCTTCAGCAGCATGACGAAGACAAAGGCAACAACGCAAAAGAGATTGAGCGCCCAGGCCGCCCGCGAGAACGAGAGGAAGACGCCGAGCGCCAGGACGAGAAGTCCGACGATCTTCGGCGGAGCTCGGCGGATCGGTTGGGTAAGCAGGCCGTGGAGGAGATAGAGCGCGGGCGCGGCGAGGAATGGTCCGAAAACGTTCGGATCCTGGAACGCTCCCTTCGCACGGTCATAGAGCGTGAAGTTGGCGCTGCCCGGTATTGCGCCGAAATAGCCGAGAATACCGAGAAGTGCTGTGATTATTGCGGCACCGACCCAGGCATTGAAGATCAGGCGCAACCGCTGATGCCGATCTTCGACGATCGCCGCAAAGAAGACCGCGGAGAGGGCGAGGAAGCCGGAGACGGCCATGTACATCGGCCCGGTGCCGAGGTCCGCCATCACTGTCAGCGACAGGATTCCGCCAACCATGAACACGACAAGGAGCGAGAGCAACGGCGCCACATAGCGGGAAATTTTCAGCCCGAAGAGTGCCCATAGGCCGATGAGGCACGCCATGAAAATCTCGTAGGGCGCCGGCTCCGCGATGACGAAGCCGGACAGAAACACCGCGACCGTCACCAGGCCGGAAGCGACGAACGAAATCGCAGCAAGTTGGGGGCGAAGGACGATCGGCTGGGGTGCGCTCGCGGAGATCAATACGCGTTTTCCGTATTGAACAAACGGAACGGTGTCAGGAAAAGGATCTTCAGATCGAAGAGCAGTGACCAGTTTTCGATGTAGTGGAGATCGAAAGCGGTGCGGAAGCGGATTTTCTCGTCATTGTCGATCTCGCCGCGCCAACCGTTGATTTGTGCCCAGCCGGTCACCCCCGGTTTGACGCGATGGCGCGCGAAATAACCCTCCACGACATCGGAAAAGGTTCGGTCCCGGGTCTGCGCCAGAACGGCGTGTGGGCGCGGGCCGACCAGCGAGAGCTCGCCCTTCAAGACGTTGAAGATCTGCGGCAGCTCATCGATCGAAGACTTGCGCAGGAAGCGGCCGACGGGCGTCACGCGCGGGTCTCCCTTGGAGACGGCGCTGCGTGCGGTCGGGTCGCTCATATGCGTGTACATCGAGCGGAACTTGTAGACTTCGATCGTCTCGTTGTTGAAGCCGTGCCGGGCCTGCTTGAAGATGATCGAACCCGGTGACGTGACCTTGACGGCGACTGCGGCGGCCAGCATCACCGGCCAGAGCAGAAGAAGTGCGACGACGCTGAAAAAGATATCGAAGCAGCGCTTCGCTACTGAATCCCAATCGGCAATCGGCTTGTCGAAGATGTCGAGCATCGGAACCTGTCCGACATGGGAATAGCTGCGCGGTCGGAAGCGCAGGTTGTTGGCGTGCGCCGCCAGCCGGATGTCGACCGGTAGGATCCAGAGCTTCCTCAACAGCTCGAGTATTCGTTTTTCCGCAGTCAGCGGCAGCGATATGATCAGCATGTCTATCCTCGCAAGCCGGGCGAACTCGACGAGTTCGTTGACGGTCCCCAGCTTGGGGTAGCCGGCGATCATGTTCGGTGATCGCCGCTCGTCGCGGTCATCGAAGATGCCGCAGATGCGGATATCATTGTCCGGCTGATGTTCGATCGTGCGGATCAAATCTTTCGCCGGCGGACCACCACCGACAATGACGGCGCGACGTTCCATCGTCCCGTTCCGCGACCAGTGTCGGATCGAATAGGCGATGAACGCCCGTTGAGCGACGAGGAAGAGCGCGCCGCCCATGAACCATCCCGCGATCCAGACGCGGGAATACTGATGGCCGGATTTAAGGAAGAAAAGCGCAAGTGCGATGGCGCCAAAGGCGGCAACCCAGGCGCCAAGAATGCGCGGTGTCATTCGCAGCCAGGCGCGCAGCGCCGGCACCTGATACCCATCGGCGATCTGGATAGCCGCGACGGCGAGTGCCGAGCCGCCGGCAAGAATTGCAAGATAGACCGGAAGTTGTTCGAGATCCGGCTGAACATAGTACGCGTTGATGCCATAGCCGATAGCAAAGAGCACTGAGAAATCGAGCAGCCGAATCAGACCGGTGATCATCGCAGGTGAATAGGTGTCGGCGCGAAACTGGAGCGCGATCTGTCGAGCCAGCGGATTGAGCTCCGTCGCGCCTTTTTCCTCAATCGTCTCTTTGGGGGCAACCGTCCTGATCTCGGAGATCTTCTTGCGAAGCGCTTCCGGATCGAATGTTTCAGGCCTCTCGTAGTGGTTCATGGTCTTTTCCCGGCGCTGGAGTCCCTCCGTCCGGATAGCAGAAAGCCACTAAGAAACGCTTACGTTGTAAGGAGCTGTTCCCCTGCAGGGGTCGCATTGCCCACCAGCTCGCGGTATAGCCGCATTACGCCTTTCGTCATGACCGATGACGCGAAGCGGGACTTGAACGCTTCGGGATCCGGCATCATCCTTTCGGCCCAGTCCTGCTCGACGATCGCGGCGGCCATGATCGTGGCGAGCGACTCCACGCTGGGTTCGGCAAGGGCACCGCTATCGGCGCCGAGGACCTCCGGGATCCCGCCCACCCGCGTTGCGATGAGCGGTTTGCCGGCGGCGAGTGCCTCGAGGACGATGTAAGGCATCGATTCCGCCCGCGACGGGATGACGACCGTGCGTGCGAGTGCGAAGGCTTCCCTCGCCTTCATCGCCGGGAGCATGTTGATGCGGCGCCCCAGTCCCTTGCGCAGTTTCATCTCCGCATATTGCTGCTGTTGCGGCCCGTCGCCGATCATCAATGCGGAGAGGGGGCGGCCGGCGATCCGCTCGGCCGCGGCAAAACTCTCGACAAAAAGATCGGGACCCTTGAGGTCCCGCATCATGCCAATATAGAGGAAATCCACCGCGCCGGGCGTGACCGCGACGGGCTCGAATTCGCGATCGTCGATGCCGTTATAAATCAGTTCGTTGCGGCCGGGCGGCTGGCCGACCTTCGCGAAATAGGTCTGGCGCTCATAATCGCAGACGAAGACGAGCGCGTCGGTGAGGCGCTCCTGCAGCCGTTCGAGCCGGAAAATCGCTCGACCTTTCAACGATCTTGAATCGTAATGGAGGCTGCCGCCATGGGGCGAATAGAGGCGGGCTACGCGATACTTGTTGACCCGCAAGGCTGAACCGATGGTGCGCGCAAGGACGCCGCCCTTGGCGCCGTGCCCGTGCAGCACATCCGGTTGCAAACTTCTGATTTCCTTGTAGCTGCGCCAGAGCGCGACAACATCGGACGGTCCGATGGCGCGATGAATGGGCAGGCGAACGACGCCGAGCGCCAGATAGGGGCGGATCGCATCGAACAGGGCGTCCTCGTAAGCGCCGCCGGTCGTGCTGTCGCACAGAATTCCGACCTCGTGTCCGGCATTCGCGTGGGCTTCGGCAAGATCGCGCACGTGGCGGAATATGCCGCCGACCGGCGACCTGAAGCAATGAAGGATGCGCAGTGGACGTTCGCTGTGCATGGATGTCAGAACAGCCGTTCGCGGACATAGATCGTGTCGCCGGCCAGGACCGGATCGGAAATCGGCACGCGGCCGGTAACGATGCGGCCGTTGATCTTGCGGGTGATGTCGGCGTTCGACTGGTTCGCACGCGGCGAGAAGCCGCCGGCGACTGCGATCGCATTCTGGACCGTCATACCGGGAACGTAGCTATATTGGCCCGCTTGGCCCACTTCACCCATGATGAACACCGAACGATAGCGGTCCACCTCGATGGTGACGTCCGGATCCCGGAGATAGCCTTCGCGCAGCTTTGCGGCGATCATGCCTTCCAGTTCCGGCAGCGTATGGCCGCGCGACGGTACAGCACCGATCAGCGGGAAGGCCACATAGCCCGCCTGGTCGACGGTATAGGTGCCGCTGAGGCCCGCCTGTTCGAACACGTTGATGCGAAGGCGGTCGCCGCTGTCCAGCCTGTAGGGCTGGATGGTGGCCTCGCTGAAAGCTTTGGGAGCCGGCTGGTAGCTGGTGCAACCGCCGACCAGTGCCGACAATATCGCCAACGCGATAGCGCGTGCTGTCTTTTTGCCTGCGGTCGACATGCGGGTCTCGGGCTCCGGAAACGATCACCTCTGGCGACGTTATCGATCCGTTAGGGTTAATAGCCGGTAAACTCGCCCGAGAATTTTGATGGGAGGTTCGGCAAGGCGCACCACCTTATGGTTGCGCCGGAAATTAACCCTTGCGTTACCATGTTCCTTTACTTTCCGGCCGGATGAGGAACCTTCGGAGTTGAGACATGTCGGGCATCGGCGGCGGGCAGCAGGATGTGGATATCGATCTCGGCGGGCTCTTCCGCGCCGTTTGGGAACGGCGTACCCGGCTCTTGCTCGCGACGGTTTGTGTCGCGGGCGCAGCCTTCGTAACCGCGAAGATGATCGCTCCGCAATACCAGAGCGAGACGCGACTGCTGATCGAGTCGCGCGAACCGGAGTTCAGCGGCTCGAACCAGCTGGCGCAGCCGGGATCCGACCGGGTTTTCGATGAATCCGGCATTTCAAGCCAGGTGCAGGTGCTGCGCTCCGCCGATCTGATCAAACAGGTCGCGCGCAACATGAAGCTGCATGAACGCAGGGAGTTCGATCCTTCTGCCGAACCTTCGGCCCTTTCCGATCTTCTGGTAATGCTCGGCGTCAGGAAAAATCCACTCGACTTGCCGCCCGAAGAGCGCGTGCTGAAGGAGTTCGACTCCAAGCTGCAGGTTTATCAGGTTGAGAAGTCGCGCGTGATAGCCATTGCTTTCACTTCGGAGGACCCCAAGCTTGCGGCCGCCATCCCCGATGAGATGGCGAAGGTCTATTTTTCACTGCAGAGCGGCGCCAAACTCGATTCCAATTCGGAGGCGAGCCGTTGGCTGGAACCGGAAATCGCGAACCTTCGCGAGAAGGTGCGCGAGGCCGAGGCGAAAGTTGCAGCCTACCGTTCCTCCTCCGGCCTGTTGCCGACCGGTCAGACGGAAAACTTCGCCACACGCGAGCTCACCGATATTTCGAGCGAGCTCGCCCGGGTGCGCGGAGAGCGGGCAAATGCCGAAGCGCGCGCGAAAGGCGTGCGCACGGCGCTTGCCGACGGCCGCGCGCCGGACACGCTGACCGAGGTCGCCGGCTCGCAGATGATCCAGCGGTTGAAGGAAAGCGAAGCCGCTGTCCGGGCGCAGATTGCGGACCTGTCGACGGCATTGCTCGACGGCCACCCGCGTCTCAAGGGCTTGAAATCCCAGCTGGAAGGCATCAGGCAGCAAATCCGCGCCGAGACCCGCAAGGTCCTCGTCAGCCTGGAGAATGAAGCCAGGGTCGGGCAATTGCGCGAAGAGCAGTTGCTGCAGCGGCTCAACACGCTCAAGGCGCAATCCGCGCAGGCGGGGGAGGAAGAGGTCGGCTTGCGCGCACTGGAGCGCGAAGCGACCGCGCAACGGCAGCTTCTCGAAACTTATCTCGCCCGCTACAGGGAGGCGACCTCGCGTACGGTTGCGAATGCAACGCCGGCGGATGCGCGCGTGATTTCGAATGCGGTCGTTCAGAGCAACCCGGACTTCCCGAAGGTAGTGCCGATCACGGTAGTCGCGGCACTTGCCACCTTCCTCGTCGGTTGCGTCGTCATCATGCTTGGCGAACTGTTCAGCGGACGGGCGCTGAAGCCGGTTTCCGGCGCTGAACCGGAAGATTTCGGACAATTGACACCTATCTTGGCGGAAACCGAGCCGGCGGAGCCGATGCTGGCGCTCGCCGATGTCGCCGACGCGGCGGAACAGGACCTTGAACCAGAGAAGGATACGGAACCAGCGGAAAGCGACTTCTCGATCGAGTTCGTTGCCGCTCACCTCCTCGATCGGAACGTCCGGATCGCCGTTTCCGTTTCGCCCGGCGGCGACGAAGGATCGACGGCGACCGTCATGCTGGCGCGGCTCTTGGCGGAGGAAGGGCAGAAGGTCGTTCTCGTTGACCTTACCGGCTCGGCTTGTCCGACGCGGCTCATGGCGCAGTCGTCCTCGCTGCCCGGTATAACCAACCTGCTTGCCGGCGAAGTCGCATTCACCGAATCGATACATGCGGACCGGTTCTCCGAAGCGCACATCATTCCCCAGGGAAATGCCGACGCGCGGACGGCAATGCGCGGGATCGAACGGTTGCAGATGATTGTCGATGCGCTCACCAATGCCTATGACCTGGTTCTGGTCGAGTGCGGCCCGGCGGACGCCACCGCCGTGTCCAAGGTTGCCCGGCGGGAGGGAACCGAGATCATATTGTCAGCCTCGTCCGTCAGCGATGAACGGATTGTGGAACTCTTGACCGACCTTGGCGAGGCCGGCTTCCGCAACATCGTGCTGATGACCGGACAGCGCGAGAGCGACCCGGACTTTCCCCATCGCCGCGCGGCATGAACAGAGACAATACGTCTTCGGGGGTATCCCCGCGCGGTTCGGATGCTCAGTCCTCGTCCATTGCATCCGCAGGCTTCAGCGTTGATTGACGCCGCTGGCGCAACCGCTGCACGAACGCGTAGGATGCCTTGTTGGCTTTGATCACGCGCTTGGCAAGAATCGCGCCGCGATGGATGTAGGCCGCGAGATATCCGCGGAGCGTCACGGGCAAGACGATGTCCCGCAAGGGTGTCTCAATGGTGCACCACGACCGTTTGTAGGGCTGATCGCCGATTCCAAAATCGAAAAGCCTGACGTCTTCCGAACATAGCCTTTCGATGATCCGGTAAAACAACAATTCTCCCGGACTGCTGTCGGCGGCGATCCCTTCATCAATCGAGCCGAACTGGCAGATGACATGGTCGCCCTTGCGCGAAAGGCCGGCGATCGCAATGATCCGACCCTCGTGCTCGCCCTTGAGGCGAATAGCGTTGAGCTCGAGCAGTCGCCCATTCGGCGCGTGACCAGGTTCAGCGAGCGCATGGAAGAATGCGCGGGTATCGGCATCACGAAACACATCCGGCAGGCCGTGCGCCTCGAAGCGCGCCGCCTTCTGCTGGAAGAAGGTTTCCAGCAGAAGCCGCGCTTCCGATGCCTCCAGGGCAACCACGTAGTCGTAGCCGCCAAGGGCGGCGAGACGCCGCTCCGATATGCGCATCTTCTTGCGCCGCCGCTTTGCATTGAGTTGTGCCAGCGTCCGTTCGATATTCCCCAGCAGCGGCAGTTGGAATGAGGCGTCGGCGTTCTGCAAGGCGGGCAGGCCGGCGAGCGGATGAGCCTTTCCGCGCCACCTCGCTGGCGTCTTGTCGAGTGTGACGATGTCCGCGAACGCTCGCAGTTGGCGTTTGATCCCGACGTTCAGCGCGCGCACCAGTTCCAGAGGTGGCATTGCATCCTCTTCGGCAAACAGGCCGGTATTGAGATTGCTATGCTCGGAGCCGATCAGCCGCGCCGTGCGGAAGAAGCGTCCGCTGTCGATTTCGAGCGGCAGGATAAAGAGCGTTTGCTGGCCGCGCGAGGCGCGGACGAAGAGCATCTGGCCCCTGTGCGTTTTCTGCCACGCGGCGCACCAGTCGAAGCTCTGGTGCAGCGAGTTCTGGCTGTTCCCGTCCAGAACGCGCCACTCCGTCTCGAGCGCGGCCATGTCCGCGTGGAGGGACACGGTGATCGTCCCGGTGTCTCGCGTTTCCGAACAATGGGTCGAGGCGCGATCGCTCGACTGCGGATCGTTCAACGGGGTTAAAGTGAAACAGGCATTCGTCATCTCATCCACCGTTCGGAAGCCGGATCGTGCGTCCATTGAAGCGCAAACGTCGCTACATTCAGCTTAATTTCGAGCGCGGTCGCGGGCCCCTTTCCGGGCGACAGCAGAATGCAGTTAGCAAAGCATGAAGGGCACAGAGCAAAGTCGTATTCCGCAGGCGGTTGGAAACTCTCGGCTGCTGCGCTAACATCACGCCGAACGATGGAGGGATAGATGCGCCACTAAAGAAGGTTCGGACATCAGCGGAGTGCCGTGCGGCCGGACCGCAGCGAATCCACACGCTTTGACGACCTTTCTTTCGAGGAGGATGTCATGCCAGTCACGCCGTTCGCGCCGAACCCCGGCGACAAATTTCCCGTCGCGGAGTTTCCACGCATTGGTTTTCTCAAGAATATCGTGCGTTCATCCCTCATCGAGGTCGGCGATTACAGTTACTACGACGATCCCGACGGGCCTGAGCGCTTTGAAGAAAAGTGTGTTCTTTACCACTACGATTTCATCGGCGACCGCTTGGTGATCGGGCGATATTGCGCCATCGCCACCGGCGTGCAGTTCATCATGAACGGAGCCAATCACGCTCTCGGCGGTTTCTCGACCTTTCCCTTCAGCATCTTTCCCGGCGGTTGGCGGGACGGCTCTGATCCTGCCGCCAATACCAGCGGCTATCGCGGCAACACGGTCGTCGGCAATGACGTCTGGATCGGCATGGATGCGACGATCCTGCCAGGGATCACGGTTGGCAACGGCGCCATCGTCGGTATGAAGTCGGTGGTTTCGAAGGACGTACCGCCCTATGCGGTGGTGGCGGGCAATCCTGCACGCGTCGTCAGAATGCGATTTCCGGCGGACACGATCGCCAGATTGCAGGCGATTGCCTGGTGGGATTGGCCGGTCGACAAGGTGACGCGAAACATTGCCGCAATCATCGGCGCAGACCTCCACGCGCTCGAACACGCGCAATAGAGGTCAATCGAGAAAACCAGTTGCGAGAGCCTTTGCCCATTCGGGGCGATTGCGACGGGCGGCAAGGCGCGACATCGCCATATGGTCATAGCGCACGCAACGGAACGTGACGTTCCAGTCGCCGGCAATGTGCTCCACGATGGCATAGCGCGCATCTGGCGAACCGGTTTCGACCTTGTGGGGAACAGGCTCATCATCGTCGTAGGCGGGGCAGCCGACGCTGCCGGGATTGAGGACGAGGCGACCGTCTGCAAGCCGCACGGCTCGCGGAATGTGCGTATGGCCGCAGAGGATCACAGGATAGCGGATGCCGGCGGCGAAGCTCTCGACCATCTCGCGCCCCGCCATGTGAACCACGCCATCGGCCGTCAGCTTTTCCAGCCAGTAAGTCTCGTCGCTCCGTGGCGTGCCGTGACAAAGAAAGAGCGCATCGCGGTAGACCAGCGTTTCAGGCAGGGAAGCAAGCCACGCAAGGTGATGCGGTTCAAGCTCGTCGTGCGCGGTACGGTCGGAAGGCCCCATGCGCGCGGGATCGAGCGTCAGGAGATAGCGATCGTGGTTGCCGCCGATCGCGGGCATATTGTGTTTCATCAAGATGTCCGCGGTGCGCGCGGCGTTGAGCGGGCCGCTCAGATGATCGCCGAGATTGACGATCTCGCCGATACCCTGTGCTGCGACGTCGGCAAGCACCGCCTCAAGCGCGAGGTCGTTGCCGTGAACATCGGAAATCACCGCGATTCTCATCTTGTGCCTCGGCAATCAGCGGTTCTTGGCGGGCTTTTCCATCCACTTGATGATCAGCATCGCGGGAAGGATCCACAGCAGGCCCGTCAGGAAGAAGTAAAGCAGATGCACCCACCAGGGCGATGCGCCGAGCAGCAGCGAAGCGAAGGTGACCGCCGCCAGCGCATAAACGACGACGAGGATGATGATGAGGATCGTGCCGATCAGTTTTCTGAGGCGTACAGGCATTTCATTTCTTTCGGATGGCTGCGCTTCACTACAGCGCCGCGCGTCTTGTCAGACGCGCAAAGGACGCTGTAGCACTTTGAATTGCTAAATATTTTTGTCCTTAAATCGACTACGACTAAACATGCAGTAGCCGCGACGGCATGCCGCAAAGGCTTCGGCCTTGTTTTGCACGGCGCTCTGGTGCAAATCAACGGCTTTCCGGGGCGGTCGAGCGGGAACCTTGCCGCAGGCATGGCCGCGTCACGGCAAGAAATGAGGAAAAGCCATGGCCCACGCCGAGTTGGCAACTGAACAGACGCTCCTGAAGGAGATCGGCAGGACAGAGCGTAACCGCCGCCAGATTCGCGGCTGGCTCGCGGTCGTTCTCTTCGCCCTGTTTGCCTTGGTGCTCGTCGGCGGTGCGACGCGGCTGACCGAGTCCGGTCTTTCCATCACCGAGTGGAAACCCATTCACGGCGTCATACCGCCGCTTACCGCTGAGGAATGGGAAGAGGAGTTCCGGCTCTACCAGCGCATTCCGCAGTACGAACAGCTCAACAAGGGCATGACGGTCGAGGAGTTCAAGACGATCTTCTGGTGGGAATGGGCACACCGGCTGCTGGCACGCACCATCGGCGTGATCTTCGCCTTGCCGCTGTTCTTCTTCTGGGTAACGGGTCGGATCGAGCGACGCCTGAGGTGGCCTCTTCTAGGCATTCTGGCGCTCGGCGGGTTCCAGGGCTTCATCGGCTGGTGGATGGTCTCCTCGGGCCTCGTCGAACGCACCGAGGTCAGCCAGTACCGGCTTGCCGCGCACCTCGTCATCGCATGCCTGATCTTTGCCGGCTGCATGTGGATCCTGCGCGGTCTTTGTCCGCATTCCGGCGATGCGGCGCCGACGAAGAAATCGCGATCTATGGCGGTCATCCTCGCTGTCATGAGCCTGTTCCAGATCTATCTGGGCGCGCTGGTGGCGGGTCTGGATGCGGGTTTCACCTACAACACCTGGCCGCTAATGGACGGCTCGATCGTGCCGGGAGGGTTGTTCGTGCAGCAGCCGGCCTGGATCAATCTTTTCGAGAACCCCAAGACCGTTCAATTCTTGCATCGTGCGGGCGCCTATCTGCTGCTCGCACTGGCACTGATGCACATGATTGCTTCCTTGCGGGCGGCGCCGGAAACAACGCATGCGCGCCGCTCGGTCGTTCTCTTCGCCTTGGTGACGATCCAGGCGGTGATCGGCATCACCACGCTCGTGCTGCAGGTGCCGATCGGCTGGGGTGTGCTGCATCAGGCGGGTGCACTGGTCGTGCTCGGTTTCGCAATCGCGCATTGGCGAGGTTTCGTCGGAGAATATCCGAAATCGACGGCGATCGAATTCCGCGACTGATCGGGTCCTGAATGGTCAAAGAAAAACCCGCGGCGCTGGAACGTGCCGGGGGTTCTTTTTTGTCCTGTCAGGCCGAAAGCATCAGGTCCATGTTCTGGACCGCTGCGCCCGAGGCGCCCTTACCGAGATTGTCGAGCACGGCGACGAGATTGACGTGCGTGCCGCCGCTCGTGCCGAAGACGAAGAGCTTCATCGTGTCCTTGCCGGCAAGCTCCGTCGCGTCGATACGGGCGAGTTGCGCGCTTTCGGCAAGCGGAGCGACCTCGACGATCGACTGGCCGGCATAGTGCTCGACGAGTGCTGCATGGATGCTTTCTAGTGTCGCGCCGGCGGCAAGATCATCGAGATACAGCGGCACTTGCACGATCATGCCTTGCGGGAATTTACCGACCGACGGCGAGAAGATTGGAGCGCGTTCGAGCAGGCCGTGCATCTTCATTTCCGGCACGTGCTTGTGCTTCAGCGTGAGCCCGTAGAGGAAATGCGGCGCGCTGATGTGGTCCGGGTTCTTCTCGTCCTCCATCTGCGCAATCATCTGCTTGCCGCCGCCGGTATAGCCGGAGACCGCATTGACGGTAACCGGGTAGCCGTCCGGCAGGATGCCGGCCTGGCGCAGCGGCCGGATCAGGCCGATGGCGCCTGTCGGGTAGCAGCCTGGGTTGGCGACATGGCGTGCTTCGCGGATCTTGGCCGGCTGCGCCTTGTCCATTTCGGCGAAACCATAGGCCCAGTCGGGCGCGACACGATGCGCTGTCGACGTGTCGATGATGCGTACGCGATTGTTGCCGGCGACCATCGACACTGCCTCGCGCGATGCGTCGTCAGGCAGGCACAGAATGGCGATGTCGGCATCGTTGAGCAGGTCTTCGCGCATCGCTGCGTTGCGGCGCTCCGCTTCCGGGATCGACAGCAGTTCGACATCCGTACGGCCAGCCATACGGGTGCGGATCTGCAGCCCGGTGGTGCCATGTTCGCCATCGATGAAGATCTTCGGTTTCATGATTTACCTGTTCCTGCAGACGGTTACGGAAATTTCCGGAATCAGTCTGGCATAGAATTGAATCAATTTCTTACTGCATGTTTCCTTAGATCGTATCCGATTTTAAGGATAAAAACATGCAGCGATCAAAGTGCTACAGCGTCCTTTGCGCGTCTGGTCAGACGCGCGGCGCTGTAGCGGTCGCTGCGAAATCAGCCGCGCCTTTCCGCGAGCCATTCGGCACGCAGGCCCAGCATATACATGGCGATCGTCGAGCCAGCAATGGCGGTCATGTCGGCATGGTCATAGGCGGGCGCCACCTCGACCACGTCGCTACCGACGATGTGGAGGGCACCGAGCTTGCGCAACACCGAGAGGATCTTCGCGCTCGAAGGACCGCCGGCGACCGGTGTACCCGTGCCGGGTGCATAGGCCGGGTCGAGGCAATCGATGTCGAATGTCAGATAGGCCGGCTTGCTGCCGACATGTCGGACGATTGTCTCGGCAATCTCCTCGGCGCGCATCTCCTCGACCTCGTAGCCATAGACGATCCTGATGCCGCAATCCTCGGGAGCATGGGTCCTGATACCGATCTGGATCGAACGCTCGGCGTCGATCAACCCCTCGCGCGCGGCGCGGCCGACGAATGAGCCATGGTCGATGCGGCCTTTCTCGTCGGGCCAGGTATCCTGATGGGCGTCGAACTGAGCGAGGGCGAGGGGGCCATGCAGGGCGGCGTGAGCCTTGAGCACGGGATAGGTGACGAAATGGTCGCCACCGAGCGTCAGCAGATAGGCGCCGGACTTCAGGATCTTCGCCGCCTCACGCTCGATCGTTGCGGGCGTTCTGGTATGATCGCCGTAGTCGAGCAGGCAGTCGCCATAG
The DNA here is from genome assembly GCF_030124405.1 of Sinorhizobium sp. 7-81. Classification (NCBI taxonomy): domain Bacteria; kingdom Pseudomonadati; phylum Pseudomonadota; class Alphaproteobacteria; order Hyphomicrobiales; family Rhizobiaceae; genus Sinorhizobium; species Sinorhizobium sp. 7-81. The sequence continues at coordinate 1,309,050 of NZ_JASKLT010000001.1, forward strand.
TCGATCGTCGCCATGTCGGCAAAGAGATCACGCTCGAACGGATATTGCGGATCGTTGTCGAAGATGGCGGAGGCTCGGCGTATCGCCTGCGGTCCGAAACGGGCGCCGGGACGATTGGAGGTCGCTGCGTCGAAGGGAATGCCCCAGACGACGGTATCCACGCCCTTCAGCTTCTTGGTGTATTTCCGCCGCATGAACGAAAGCATGCCGGCATGGGTCGGATCGGACGCCGCCGACGTAAGTGATCTTGCCGTAATCGCGTGGTCGATTGTCTTGTTTGCCATTCCCGTCTCCCGCCAGATCGGCGGGACGTTGGACAATCAATGCCGGCAAGGCAATAGCTTGCCGGCAAAATCATGTGCATTCTACAGCGCCGCGCGTCGGACGCGCCAAGGACGCTGTAGCACTTTGAGTTGCTGCATGTTTCCGTCCGTAAACCGGGTGCGATTTACGGACACATGCAGTAGGGCAGCCCCTCAGGATGCCTTGGCCTCGAAGGTCGGCGCAAAATCACCAAGCCTCTTGGCTTCATTGATCCGAGCCGTGATGTCCTCCTCAATAATCGTCTCGAGCTGGGCGAAGCTGTCGATGACATAGTAGATCGGCTGGACGATATCGATGCGATAGGGCGTCCGAAGAACGCTCATCAGGTCGAAGGGGCGGAATTCGCAGTCCATCGTCTCCATGGCATGGCGCGTCTCGCTCGTTGACGAGACGATACCTGCGCCGTAGCAGCGCCGGCCCTTCGGTGTGTTGATCAGGCCGAACTCCACTGTGAACCAGAAGAAGCGGAACAGGTGCCACGAATAGTCCTTGCCGAGCTTGACCGCCTTCTGGCCGAAGCGCCGGACGAAATTGGCGTAGCTCTGGTTGGTCAGCAGCGGACAATGGCCGAAGACCTCGTGGAAAAGGTCCGGTTCCTCGATATAGTCGATGTGCTCCCGCCGGCGCATGAAGGTCGCGAGCGGGAACTTGCCCTGCGACAGCAGTTCGTAGAAACGTGAAGGCGGAATGAGCGCCGGCACGCCCTCGACGCCGAAGCCCGTGGTTTCGGCGAGCCTCGCGTTAACGTCCTTGAGTTGGGGGACATGGTCCGGCTTGAGGCCGAGGGTCCTCACGCCTTCGAGATATTCGTCGCATGCCTTATCGGCAAGCAGCTTCATTTGCCGCCGATAGAGTTCGCCCCAGACCGCATCCTCCTCCGGTGTATAGAGATAGGTGCCGTCCGGTTCCGGCAGCTTCGCGGTGTAGGTGCTTTGCTTGGTCATGACGTCTCCTCATTCGTCAGAACAGATTGCTGTTGCAATTGTATCCCCAACGGGCTGAGTATTTGTTTCACAGTTGCCGGTTGCCGGCTTCCTGACGGGAGGAAATTTCGAAATGCCGTCAGATTTGAAGGAAACGTTCCAACCGTTGCGTCGATTGCTTCGCTTGATCCAGGCTGACGGCGGCCAGTCGCTCGCGGAGCTGGCGGAAAAGGCCGGGATGTCGCAAAGCTCGGCCTGGCGCCGGCTGCAGGAACTCGAGGCCGATGGCGTGATCCGCAAACGCGTGGCGCTGCTTGATCCGGCAAAGCTGGATCTGAAGCTCTGCATCATCGCCCATGTGACGCTCGAGGATCACCATGACGAGGCGATCGCCTCTTTCTCGGCCGTGGTCAGGGACAGGCCGGAAATCATGGAATGTTACGCGCTCTCCGGCACGTTCGACTACATGCTGAAGATCCGGGCGGCGGATGTGGAAAGCTATGACGCGTTCATGACGCGCTACCTGATGCGCAATCCGCATGTGCGAACGGTGGTGTCGAGCTTCGTACTGAGGGAGCTCAAGTCGACCACGGAATTGCCGATCTGACCCTTGAAATGAAGCAACGAAAAAAGGCCGGGACATGCCCGGCCTTGGAAATGCGGTAACTGCCAGCGATTAACGCTTGGAGAACTGGAACGAACGGCGTGCCTTTGCACGGCCGTACTTCTTGCGCTCGACCACGCGGCTGTCGCGGGTGAGGAAGCCACCGCGCTTCAGAACGGAGCGCAGGCCCGGTTCGAAGTAGGTGAGGGCCTTGGCAATGCCGTGGCGAACGGCACCGGCCTGGCCGGAGAGACCACCACCGGCGACGGTCGCGTCGATGTCGAACTGGCCGTCACGGGCAGCGGCGACGATCGGCTGCTGCAGGATCATCTGCAGAACCGGACGGGCGAAGTAAGCCACATAGGGCTTGCCGTTGATGGTGATCTTGCCGGAGCCGGGCTTGACCCAAACGCGGGCAACGGCGTCCTTGCGCTTGCCGGTCGCGTAGGAGCGGCCCTGCGCGTCGACCTTCTTGACGTGAACCGGAGCAGCCGGTTCCGCGGTCGTGGCGATATCCTTGAGAGCGGAAAGGTCAGCCATTATCAGGCGCTCCTTGTGTTCTTGCTATTCAGCTTGGCGACGTCCAGGACGGTCGGCTGCTGTGCTTCATGCGGGTGGTTGGAGCCGGCGTAGACACGCAGGTTCTTCATCTGACGACGGCCGAGCGGGCCGCGCGGAACCATGCGCTCAACGGCCTTCTCGATGACGCGCTCCGGGAAGCGGCCCTCGATGATCTGGCGCGCGGTGCGCTCCTTGATACCGCCGGGATAGCCGGTGTGCCAGTAGTACTTCTTGTCGGTGTACTTCTTGCCGGTGAGGACGGCCTTCTCGGCATTGATCACGATGACGTTGTCGCCATCGTCAACATGCGGCGTGAACGTGGCTTTGTGCTTGCCACGCAGGCGGTTTGCGATGATGGAAGCGAGGCGACCGACAACGAGGCCTTCGGCATCGATGATGATCCACTTCTTCTCCACCTCTGCAGGCTTCTGAACGAAGGTTGCCATATCTAAACTCTTTCGTTGGACCCGGAAGCATAGCGCCGGGCTTTTCTTGTTGCTTGGTTTGACCCGCAGGGCGGGCCAAAAAAGAAGGCGGCCCGACGGGGACCGCGATCTGAGCGCAGCTTATACGGAAGTGTGAAAAAGCCGTCAAGGGTGTCTTCTTGCGAGGCTTGAAAGAATGTGTCGAAAAATCAATTGGTTAGATGTGTGGTGGTACGATACCACAAGCTAACGCGGCGGAATCGAGTAAGTCGCGGTTGCGTGGGCAACCAGTTCCTCCCCACCGACGGGCGTTATCGAAGCGTCGAGGACGGCAAGCCGTTTGCCGAGTTTCAGGATCCGGCAGGTGCATTCGAGCGGCTCCGGCTCCGGTTTTCTCAGGAAGTTGATGTTGAGGTTCGTGGTGACGGCAAGAGCAATCGGGCCGATATGCGCAATCAGTGCGATGTAGGCGGATACGTCGGCAAGAGCGAACAACGTCGGCCCGGACACCGTGCCGCCGGGGCGAATATGGCGTTCGTTCGGATCGAGCCGCATCGTTGCAAAACCCGGCCCGGTAGCGGTCACGGCAAAAACCTTTCCGTCCGTATGGACCTGCGGAAAGTCGGTATCGAGGAAGCTGTTTAACTCTTCGACTGTCATGATAGGCTGCAGCTTCATCGCTATCCTCCTCTTTCATGTCCTCGTTACAGGCTCTTCGTGCCGATCGTGCAAGCCGGAAAATGGTCTTAGGGTTGAAAGAGCGGCCACGGCGGCGTACCACGCGTCATCCACGGATACCATTCGGAGAAGGTCATGGCGGACGTCGTCTCATTCAGGAAGGAAGAACCGAACGGCTTGCTGCTGCGCGAGGCAAACGGCCCGGTCCTGCGGCTGACGCTCAACAATCAGCCGGCGAATGTCCTTTCGATCGCCCTGATGGAAGCGCTTCTGACAGAGCTCGGGGCGGCCGCCTCCTCGAAGGACATCAAGGTGATCGTGATTGCGGCCGCGGGCAAGCTCTTCTCCGCCGGCCATGATCTCAAGGAGATGACCTTGCACCGCGCCGACGAAGATCGCGGCCGGGCCTTTTTCGAGCGCACGATCCGGCTTGCTGCAGACCTTATGCTGAAGATCACCCGGCTACCGCAAGCGGTAATCGCCGAGATCGACGGTTTGGCGACGGCTGCCGGCTGCCAGCTGGTGGCAAGCTGCGATCTGGCGATCTGCACCGACAGTTCGACGTTCTGCACGCCCGGCGTGAACATCGGTCTGTTCTGTTCGACGCCGATGGTGGCGCTCTCGCGCGCGGCGCACCGCAAGCAGGCAATGGAGATGCTGTTGACGGGCGAGACGATCGATGCCGCCACGGCCAAGGATTTCGGGCTCGTCAATCGCATCGTGCCGCAGCAGTATCTGCGCCAGGTAGTCGACAAATACGCCGCCATCATCGCCTCGAAGTCGCCGCAGGCACTGAAAATCGGCAAGGAAGCTTTCTATCGGCAAGCCGAAATGCCGTTGGCCGACGCCTATGATTATGCTGTCGGCGTGATGGTCGAGAACATGCTTGCCGGCGATGCGGAAGAGGGCATCGGAGCCTTTCTCGGCAAGCGCATGCCGGAATGGAAAGAGGACTGATCGTCAAGCAAGTCTGAGGAGCAGGGCGCCGAGCGCTATGACGGAAGCGGCGGCGATCCGCCAGACGCTGACCCGCTCCTTGAGGAAGACGATAGAGATCACGACCGCGAAGAGGATCGACGTTTCCCGGAGCGCCGCGACCGTAGCAACCGGCGCCTTGGTCATGGCCCAGAGCGCGAGGCCGTAGGCGCCGAGCGATCCAGCCCCGCCGATCAGCCCGCGCCACCAGTGCTGGCGGACATGCCGCAAGACCGGTTTCACCCCGCGCCGGATGAACGCCCAGGTGAAGAGAAGCACCGGCGGCAGCAACGCCATCCACAGCGTATAGGAAATGGCATTGCCGGAAATCCGTGCCCCGATGCCGTCGACATAGGTGTAGCACGCAATCACGCAGGCATTGGCGAGTGCCAGCAGCATCGCGTGTTTGCCGCCCTTGCGGGATTCGAAGGCGAGCGTCAGCACACCGGCGCAGATCGTCATGATGCCGGCGACGGCCCCGCTGCTCAGTTCCTCGCCGACAATGATGCTGCTCGTCGCGGCGACGATGAGCGGTGCGACGCCGCGCATCAGTGGATAGACGAGACCGATGTCGCCGGCACGATAGGATGCCGCAACCAGCTGGAAATAGACGAACTGGAAGACTGCCGAAGCCAGGATAAAGGGCCACGCTCGGGATGTGGGGAGCGGTAGGAAAGGCAGGAAAGGCACGGCCACGGCCGCCGCGCCGAGCGCAATCATGGCGGCGTCCAGCGACTTTTCCGAGCCCGCCTTGACGAGTGCGTTCCAGGTTGCGTGCAGAAGCGCCCCGAAAAGGACAAGCACGATAACGTCAAGTGGCAAGGTAACCTCGGCGGGACGATGTGGGACGCTTGGGGGTTGTGGAGCTGTGCTGGACGAAATGCAACCAGATTCCATCAACCGATGGTCAAATGTCGGGACCATTGTTGAAATGGCGACCGATCCTGCCCGCTTCGGTTGACTTGTCGGCGTGCGAGGCCAAGTATCCACGCATGTGAATGACCCTTGGATGTGCCCAGCATGAATCACGACGCCTACCCGGACTATTATCTCGCCGACATCCTGCGCACGACGAAGACTATCGCGCTGGTCGGCGCCTCGCCGAAGGCCGAGCGGCCGAGTCACCGCGTGATGGCCTTCCTGCTGCGCAAGGGATATCGCGTGATCCCGGTCAATCCGGGCCAAGCCGGCAGGACGATCCTTGACCAGCCGGTCGTGGCGAGGCTCGCCGATATAAAGGAGCCGATCGACATGGTCGACGTCTTCCGCGCCGCCCACGCGCTGCCAGCGCTCGTCGACGAAATCCTCGAGCTCCCCTCGTTGCCGAAGGTGATCTGGGGACAGCTGTCCGTTCGCGACGACAAGGCCGCGGCCAGGGCGGAGGGCGCCGGGATCAAGGTCGTCATGGACCGCTGTCCCGCGATCGAATATCCGCGCCTTATCGGCTAAATGGTGGTTCAGGAGGAATGAATGACGAAGGCGGGCCCGGGTTTCAGCACGCTTGCAATTCACGCCGGGGCGCAACCCGACCCGACAACGGGCGCGCGCGTCACGCCGATCTACCAGACGACGAGCTTCGTTTTCGACGATACCGATCACGCTGCCGCACTCTTCGGCCTGCAGCAGTTCGGCAACATCTACACCCGCATCATGAACCCGACGCAAGCGGTGCTGGAGGAGCGCATCGCCGCGCTCGAAGGGGGCACGGCGGCACTCGCGGTCGCCTCGGGACATGCCGCACAACTCCTGGTCTTTCATACGATCATGCGGCCGGGCGACAACTTCGTCGCTGCAAAGCAGCTCTATGGCGGCTCCGTCAACCAGTTCGGCCATGCCTTCAAATCGTTCGACTGGCAGGTTCGCTGGGCGGACTGCGCGGATCCTGCAAGTTTCGATGCCAAGATCGATGAGCGGACAAAGGGAATATTCATCGAAAGCCTCGCCAATCCCGGGGGTACCTTCGTCGATATCGAGGCGATCGCCGAGGTGGCGCGCAGACACGATTTGCCGCTGATCGTCGACAATACGATGGCGACGCCCTACCTGCTTCGACCGCTGGAGCATGGCGCAGACATCGTCGTTCACTCGCTGACCAAGTTCATCGGCGGCCACGGCAATTCGATGGGCGGGATCATCGTCGATGGCGGCACCTTCGACTGGTCGAAATCGGGCAAGTATCCACTTCTTTCCGAGCCGCGTCCGGAATATGCCGGTGTCGTGCTGCACGAAGTCTTCGGCAACTTCGCCTTCGCGATCGCGGCGCGCGTGCTCGGCCTGCGTGACTTCGGGCCGGCGATCTCGCCCTTCAACGCCTTCATGATCCTGACCGGCATCGAGACATTGCCGCTCAGGATGCAGCGCCATTGCGACAATGCGCTGGCCGCAGCGAAATGGCTGAGGGAGCACGACAAGGTATCCTGGGTTCGCTATTCCGGTCTGGATGATGATCAGAACAACGCGCTACAGAAACGCTATTCACCGAAGGGAGCGGGCGCCGTCTTTACCTTCGGTCTCAAGGGCGGCTACGAGGCCGGAAAACGCTTTGTCGAGGGGCTCGAATTGTTCTCGCACCTCGCCAATATCGGCGATACGCGGTCGCTCGTCATTCATCCTGCGTCGACCACCCATCGCCAGCTGACGCCGGAGCAGCAGGTCGCAGCAGGTGCCGGGCCCGACGTCATCCGCCTCTCGATCGGCATCGAGGACGTCGCCGACATCATCGCCGACCTTGACCAGTCCCTGGCAATGATCTGAGAAAGGCGCGACGCGGCGTTCAGGCGCGTTTGCCAGATAGGTGCATCATGAGCAGTTTCTTGAAGTTCGATCTGTCTTCTGCAGAAGCGGAAATTGGAGCGCCGGCGCCTGACCGGCTGATTTCCGGAAACCCGCAGTTTCGCACCTGGAACTTGGAGGAGACGGATGGTGGCCTCTACGCAGGCATCTGGGAGGCGACGCCCGGAAAGTGGCGGATCGTCTACGACGAATGGGAATATTTCCACGTTCTGTCCGGCCATTCGATCGTAACCGAGGAGGGGCAGGAGTCCGTCCACCTCAGAGCCGGCGACAGCATGATTCTCAGGCCCGGTTTCAAGGGAACCTGGGAAGTCGTTGAAACGACTCGCAAGGACTATGTTATCCGGCTGTAGCAGGGAGATTTTGAGGCCGTTTGGCGCAAGAACATCGTCATAATGCTGGCGCTCTTCCGGGCGCGCATGGTACTCGCGCCCAATCTCTCCCGCGATCGACCGGCGGAACGCTACGGGGTGCAGCGCGCCGAGGCCGTCTGAGCCGTCTACCAGACGAGATCCAGGCGCTCCAGACCGTGAAAATGGAAGCTGTCCTTGACATGCGGCTCGTGCTTGAGCCGCATCCCCGGCAGACGCTGAAAAAGGATCGGCAGGGAAAGCCTGAGTTCGAGCCGCGCCAGCGGCGCGCCTATACAGAAGTGCAGACCCGCACCGAACGAAACATTGGGGCCCTCGTCCCGGTCGGGTTTGAACGTATCGGGCGCCGAGAACTTCCGCGGGTCTACATTGGCTGCACCCAGCATTAGTCCGATTTTGTCGCCCTTCTTCAGGGTGATGCTATCCTCGAGCTCGATATCTGCAAGCGCATAGCGCTGGAAGATATGCAGCGGTGCCGCGAAGCGGAGGCATTCTTCGATGGTCCGTTCGCTCGTTTGCTCATTTGCGAAGAGTTCAATGGGGGAAAGACCCGATTGCAGGATCGTCCGCACCGCATTGCCGATCTGGTGGACCGTCGCCTCATGGCCGGCATTCAAGAGCAGGACCGCTGTCGAGATCAGTTCGGCGTCCGACAGTCGTTCCCCGTCCTTTTCGGACGTGATCATATGCGTTAACAGATCGTCGGCCGGATTGGCGCGCTTTTCAGCGATGATGTCTGTCAGGTAGGCGGCGAATTCCGCCGACGCTTGATTGGCGTCGAGCTCGGTTTCGAAAGTCGGATTGAACACGTACATCCGGACCATGCGATGAGACCAGTCGAGGAGGCGAGGGGCCGCTTCCACCGGAATACCAAGCATGCGCGCGATGATCGTCACCGGGATCGTCTCGGCGTAGGTCTTCAGCAATTCCACCTCGCCGTTCTTCTCAAAACCATCGATGACGGCGTGCGAGAGCGCCTCGATCTCCGGTCTCAGCTGCTCGATCTGCCGCGACACGAAAGCGCGGTTGACGAGCGTCCTGAGCCGCGTGTGCGCCGGCGGCTCCAGTTCCAGCAGCGAATGTGCCTCCAGCGCATCGAAATCCTTCAGATGCGGTTTCGGCTCTGGCATCCCGAGTTCCTCGCGCGTCGCGACATGCAGGATCTGGCGGCCGAAACGGCGGTCGCGCAGAAGGCCGTTCACCTGGTCGTAGCCCGCAAAATACCATTGCTGCGGCTCTTCCCAGAAGAAGGCGGGACATTGTGCATGCAGCGCTGCATAGGCGGGGAGCGGATTGCGGAAGAAATCCGGATTGCGAACGTCAAGAGAAACGCGCCGGGTGGAACCGTCGATGGAGATACCGGGAATTACAGGCATGACTCAACTCTTCACGTAAGGATAGGCTCGCTGCTTCATCTGCATCTCTATTGCGCCGGATGCAGGTACCGCAAGCCTAATCAGCCGGCGAACGTGCGTGCGGCTCACGACGGGAGCCCCGCGATCCGACGGAAGGAACAACATGCAGGAGCCGGGCTTTTTCAGTGGCACGGGGCGACTTATTTGAGCATGATGCGGCAGCAAGCAGGGAGCGGCATGGCAAAAGTACAGAACAGTTTATCCGCGGGCATTCTTGCGGCGATCCGCAAACGACGGCCCACGGTTATTGGGCGCGATGCGGCGGTGGAGCGCGGAGACATCGTCATAGCCTCCTACAATATCCATAAATGTGTCGGGACCGACGGCCGGTTTGACCCGGCGCGCACGGCCCAGGTCATCAGCGAGATCGGTGCGGATATCGTCGCCCTGCAGGAAGCGGATCAGCGTTTCGGCGAACGCGCCGGGCTCCTCGACCTCGAGCACCTGCGGCGCGAGGCCCATCTGGTTTCCGTGCCGATCTCGCCCTTTTCAGCCAAGGGGCACGGCTGGCACGGCAACGTCCTCTTGCTGAGAGAAGGGGCGGTTTCCGATCTCCGCCAGTTGAAGCTGCCCGGTGTCGAGCCGCGCGGCGCCCTGGTCGTCGATCTCGACCTCAAGGCCGGGCCGCTGCGGGTGATCGCCGCTCACCTCGGCCTGTTGCGCCACTCCCGGGCGCGGCAGGCCGAAGCCATTCTGCGTGCCGCAGCCGATGGGGTCGGGCGGCCGACGCTGCTTATCGGCGATCTCAACGAATGGCGCATGGGCAAGCGTTCATCCCTCAGTTTTCTGAGCCCGATCTTCGATCCTTCGCACGCGGCCGTCGCCAGTTTTCCGTCGCGTTTTCCGCTTCTTCCGCTCGATCGTGTGCTTGGCAATCCGCATCATCTGGTGACGTCCGTGGCGGTCCACGACACACCCCTGGCGCGCGTTGCCTCGGACCATCTGCCGGTCAAGGCCTCGATTGACCTGAAGGCGGCTCACAAAAGCGATAACGATCCGGTTCGCGCCGAGCTGATTGGGACGGGCTCGGCGTAGCAGGCTGAGGCGGCGTGCGATGATCCCCTGGTTTGCGGTCTCTCTTGCCGTTCTGATCGCCCTCGTCGGCGCGATGATCCTTTATATCTATGGACGGCTCGGACGCCGCCCCCAGGCGCAGCCATCCTTTGCACTGCCCGTCGCCGAGAACGAAACCGCGATCGACCTGGATATCGGCCAGATCCTGCTCGACCATCCCCATCAAAACGGCGTCGCGCTGATATCCGACAGCATCGAGGCCTTTGTCGCGAGAGCGCACTCCGCGCGGCGAGCCGGGCGCAGCCTCGACCTGCAATATTATTACTGGAAGGACGATCTGACCGGTTTTCTGCTGACGCGCGAACTCGTCATGGCCGCCGACCGCGGCGTGCGCATTCGATTGCTGCTCGATGATATCAATGCAGGGATCCATGACCGCCTGTGCATCTCGCTTGACGCGCACCCGAATATAGACGTCCGCCTGTTCAATCCAAGCCGCGCGCGAAGGGACCGCTTTCGGCGGGGTTTCGAAATGGCCATCCGCGCCTTCAGCGCAACGCGCCGCATGCACAACAAGCTTTGGATAGCGGACGGCCGGCTCGCGATCGCCGGCGGGCGCAATATTGGCGATGCTTATTTCGACGCTGCCGAGCTTTCGAACTTTCGCGACCTGGACGTCTGGATGATAGGGCGGGTCGTCGATCAGGCGACGGAGATGTTCGATCGCTATTGGAACAGCGCCTCCGTCCTGCCGATCGCGGCGCTGCGCACGCCGCGCAAGCAATATCTGCCGGCCCTGCGCGAAACGCTCGATGCGCTTTCCCGCACCGCCGCCGCGCGTTTCTATCTGGAACGGGTAGGCAAGGCCGTCGCTGAGAAGGGTTGCTTTCGGGGCAGCCGACCGCTCCACCGGAGCGCCGATGTCCGTATCGCTTTCGATCCGCCTGAAAAGGCGCTGATGCAGAAGCGCCAGAATTGGCTGCTGCGTGAACTCTTTCCGCTGATCAATGCCACCAAGCGCGAGTTGCGCATCATCTCGCCCTATTTCATACCGGGCGCCGAAGGAACGCGCGAACTGACGGCTCTCGCCAGGAAGGGGGCGAAGGTGGCGGTGCTGACGAATTCGCTCGCGGCGACGGACGTCGCCGCCGTGCATGGCGGCTATATGAAGTATCGCAAAGGGCTACTGCGCGGCGGGATCGATCTTTTCGAACTCAAGGAACGCGGCGATTTCATCGACCGTCACCGCATGTCGCTGTTCGGCGCCCGCAACGCGAGCCTGCACACCAAGGCCTTCGTTATCGATGGGATGATCGGATATGTGGGCTCGATGAATTTCGATCCGCGCTCCGCCTCGCTCAACACCGAGATGGGTGTCGTGTTCTCGGATGAGGCGCTGGCCGCAGAGCTGCAATCGATATTCGACGACGAGACCTTGCCGGAGACGAGCTATCGGCTGGGGTTGGAGAACGGCAGGCCGGTCTGGCGCGATCGCACGAATGGAACGGAAAGATTGCTGCGGCGCGAGCCGGATGCCGGCATTCTTCGGCGGTTGATTGCCGGCGCAATCCGCTTCTTGCCGCTGGAATCCCAACTTTGAAGCGCGCGCTCTTCATGCGCGGGCGCGGTTTACCGATTGTTTACTGACGCATTGGGAATGCCTGTGAGCAATCCTGCAAGGAGGGCGTGTGCAGGAGAGCGGACCTTGAGGCGGATAGCCCGCGACCATTATGCCTATCGAATGTTCGCGACTTGAAGTGAAGGGCATTGACACTCTATGTAAGGGTAGAGGCTTATCCGATGATTCCCGGTCCGCGAAGGGATTGCGGGCCCGATTGATGAAGGTTCGATATGAGAAATCCAGTTGATACGGCCATGGCGTTGGTGCCGATGGTTGTTGAGCAGACCAACCGCGGCGAACGTTCCTACGATATCTATTCGCGTCTGCTCAAGGAGCGGATCATCTTCCTGACGGGCCCGGTCGAAGATCATATGGCAACGCTCGTCTGCGCCCAGCTGCTTTTCCTCGAGGCTGAAAACCCGAAGAAGGAAATCGCGCTCTACATCAACTCGCCCGGCGGCGTCGTGACGGCCGGCATGGCGATCTACGATACGATGCAATTCATCAAGCCGGCGGTCTCGACACTCTGCATCGGACAGGCGGCATCCATGGGTTCGCTGCTATTGGCGGCGGGCCACAAGGACATGCGTTTTGCGACGCCGAATTCCCGCATCATGGTGCATCAGCCTTCCGGCGGCTTCCAGGGTCAGGCATCCGACATCGAGCGGCATGCAAAAGACATTCTGAAGATGAAGCGCCGGCTGAACGAGGTCTATGTCAAACACTGCGGACGGACCTACGAAGAGGTCGAACAGACGCTCGATCGCGACCATTTCATGAGTTCTGACGAGGCTCTGGACTGGGGGCTGATCGACAAGGTGATCACGTCGCGCGAGGCCGCCGAAGGCGTCGAATCGGCTTGACATCAAGCGTTTGTGTCGCCACCGATGCAATTGTGACACATTTGTAATTGCTAAGGGGCTTTATCGGCAGGGTAAAGCCGTTAATATGAACCAAAGCGCTATGTTGGAGTTTGAAACATAGCGGTCGGGTTTCGGCGGGAGAGTCGTTGCGGCCGAAATTCAGGCGTTTGCCTGTACGGTGAGTACTCCCAAGAACCTTGCGAAGGGCGGTGGGCTTTTACGCAAGGCGGATTGAGTGGTCCGGGATATCTTTCCGAAGGTGTCCGGCGTGCTGGAAGGAAGTGGAAATGAGCAAGGTCAGCGGTAGCAACGGCGGTGACTCGAAAAATACCCTCTATTGTTCGTTTTGCGGCAAGAGCCAGCATGAGGTTCGCAAGCTGATCGCAGGGCCGACCGTATTCATCTGCGATGAATGCGTGGAACTTTGCATGGACATCATCCGCGAAGAGAACAAGACCTCGATGGTCAAGTCGCGCGATGGCGTTCCGACTCCGCAGGAAATCATCAAGGTTCTCGACGAATACGTCATCGGTCAGCAACAGGCCAAGCGCATCCTGTCGGTCGCCGTGCACAACCACTACAAGCGCCTCGCGCATGCCGCCAAAAGCAGCGACGTGGAACTGGCGAAGTCGAACATCATGCTTGTTGGCCCGACCGGCTGCGGCAAGACGTATCTGGCCCAGACCCTGGCCCGGATCATCGACGTTCCCTTCACTATGGCCGATGCAACGACCTTGACGGAAGCGGGCTACGTCGGTGAGGACGTCGAGAATATCATTTTGAAGCTGCTGCAAGCGGCCGACTACAACGTCGAGCGCGCGCAGCGCGGCATCGTCTATATCGACGAGGTCGATAAGATTTCGCGCAAGTCGGACAATCCTTCGATCACCCGCGACGTCTCGGGTGAGGGCGTGCAGCAGGCGCTCTTGAAGATCATGGAAGGAACCGTGGCGTCCGTGCCGCCGCAGGGCGGCCGCAAGCATCCGCAGCAGGAGTTCCTGCAGGTGGACACGACCAACATCCTCTTTATCTGCGGTGGCGCGTTTGCGGGCCTCGACAAGATCATCTCGGCCCGCGGTGAAAAGACGTCGATCGGCTTCGGCGCCACCGTCCGCGCTCCGGAAGATCGCCGCGTCGGCGAGGTATTGCGCGAGCTCGAGCCGGAAGATCTCGTCAAGTTTGGCCTTATCCCCGAGTTCATCGGCCGTCTGCCGGTTCTGGCGACGCTCGAGGATCTCGATGAGGACGCATTGATCCAGATTCTTTCGGAACCGAAGAACGCTCTGGTCAAGCAGTATCAGCGTCTGTTCGAAATGGAGGACGTCGAACTGACCTTCCACGAGGACGCTCTGCGGGAAATCGCTCGGCGCGCCATCGTGCGCAAGACTGGCGCGCGCGGTTTGCGTTCGATCATGGAAAAGATCCTGCTCGACACGATGTTCGAGCTGCCCACGCTGGAAGGCGTTCGCGAGGTTGTGATTTCGGACGAGGTAGTCAAGGGAACCGCGCGGCCCCTCTACATCTATTCGGAGCGGTCCGAAGAGAAGACCAACGTTTCGGCCTAACGGCGCCATCACGATTGTTTGAAAAAGCCCGCCACGTGCGGGCTTTTTCATATTGTGCAATAGCTGTTGAGATACGGCCGCAGCCCGTTCGATTTAATGAAACGGTTGTTGCTAAAGTGCGGCAACAACGCGATGATGCGACGATTCAGTGAAGGCTCGTTTGCTGCCTGTCGTTGATGTTTCAGCGTCCCGTCGCAAGGTCCGCAACAGCGTCCTGGCATAGGGATCGGAAACTATCCGTGAAGGAGGAGGCTGCGCCGTACCTTGAAAAGGCCGCTCTTGCTCTCCACTTTCATGTAGAAAATATGACAGCCGGGAGTGCCGTAGGGCTCCCGGGAACGGGCCCGAAATCGGGACGGAAAGGAAATGATATGACGAACAAAACGTCCTCGGCGACTGAAAGCGCGACCTATCCGGTTCTGCCGCTGCGTGACATCGTAGTCTTCCCGCACATGATCGTGCCGCTCTTCGTCGGGCGGGAGAAGTCGATCCGCGCGCTGGAAGAGGTTATGGGCACGGACAAGCAGATAATGCTTGCCACCCAGATCAACGCCACCGATGACGATCCGGAACCGTCCGCCATTTATCATGTCGGAACCATTGCCAACGTATTGCAGTTGCTGAAGCTTCCCGACGGCACCGTCAAGGTTCTCGTCGAAGGGCGCTCGCGCGCGGAGATCGATCGTTATACCGAGCGCGAGGAATTTTATGAAGCACAGGCCAATGCGCTCCACGAGCCGGAAGAAGATCCGGTCGAGATTGAAGCGTTGAGCCGCTCGGTGGTGTCCGAGTTCGAGAGCTATGTAAAGCTCAACAAGAAGATTTCTCCCGAGGTCGTCGGCGTCGCAAGCCAGATCGAAGATTATTCGAAGCTTGCCGACACGGTCGCATCGCACCTCTCCATCAAGATCGTCGAAAAGCAGGAAATGCTGGAGACGACGAGCGTGAAGATGCGCCTCGAAAAGGCCCTCGGCTTCATGGAAGGCGAGATTTCGGTTCTCCAGGTCGAAAAGCGCATCCGTTCGCGCGTCAAGCGCCAGATGGAGAAGACCCAGCGCGAGTACTATCTCAACGAGCAGATGAAGGCGATCCAGAAGGAGCTTGGCGACAGCGAGGACGGCCGCGACGAGATGGCCGAAATCGAAGAGCGCATTGCCAAGACCAAGCTCTCCAAGGAGGCGCGCGAGAAGGCTGATGCGGAGTTGAAGAAGCTGCGCCAGATGAGCCCGATGTCGGCGGAAGCCACGGTCGTGCGCAACTATCTGGACTGGCTGCTCGGCATGCCCTGGGGCAAGAAGTCGAAGATCAAGACCGACCTCAACCACGCAGAGAAGGTGCTCGACACCGATCACTTCGGCTTGGACAAGGTCAAGGAACGCATCGTCGAGTACCTTGCGGTACAGGCACGCTCCTCCAAGATCAAAGGACCGATCCTGTGCCTCGTCGGCCCGCCCGGCGTCGGCAAGACCTCACTCGCGAAGTCGATCGCGAAGGCAACGGGCCGCGAGTATATCCGCATGGCACTCGGTGGCGTTCGCGACGAGGCTGAGATCCGCGGCCACCGTCGGACCTATATCGGCTCTATGCCCGGCAAGGTCGTCCAGTCGATGAAGAAGGCGAAGAAGTCCAACCCGCTCTTCTTGCTCGACGAGATCGACAAGATGGGCCAGGACTTCCGCGGCGATCCGTCCTCGGCGCTTCTGGAAGTGCTCGATCCGGAACAGAACTCGACCTTCATGGATCACTACCTGGAAGTCGAATATGACCTCTCCAGCGTGATGTTCATCACCACCGCGAATACGTTGAATATTCCGGCGCCGCTGATGGACCGCATGGAGGTGATCCGGATCGCCGGTTACACCGAAGAGGAAAAGCTGGAGATTGCGAAGCGGCACCTGTTGCCGAAGGCGATACGCGACCACGCTCTGCAGCCGAAGGAATTCTCGGTGACCGACGATGCTCTGATGGCCGTCATCCAGACCTATACGCGTGAAGCCGGCGTCCGCAACTTCGAGCGCGAACTGATGAAGCTCGCCCGAAAGGCTGTGACGGAGATCCTCAAGGGTAAGACCAAGAAGGTCGAAGTGACGGCGGCGAACGTCAACGACTATCTCGGCGTGCCGCGGTTCCGCCACGGCGAGGCCGAGCGCGACGACCAAGTCGGGGTGGTCACGGGACTGGCTTGGACCGAGGTCGGCGGCGAACTGCTGACGATCGAGGGCGTCATGATGCCCGGCAAGGGCCGCATGACGGTCACCGGCAACCTGCGCGACGTGATGAAGGAGTCGATTTCGGCGGCGGCATCCTATGTCCGTTCGCGTGCGATCGATTTCGGCATCGAGCCGCCGCTTTTCGACCGGCGTGACATCCACGTGCATGTGCCCGAAGGTGCGACGCCGAAGGACGGACCGTCGGCTGGTGTCGCGATGGCGACCGCCATCGTCTCGGTTATGACCGGCATACCGATCTCCAAGGATGTCGCCATGACCGGCGAGATCACCTTGCGCGGTCGCGTGCTGCCGATCGGCGGCCTGAAGGAAAAGCTGTTGGCGGCTCTGCGCGGCGGTATCAAGAAGGTGCTGATCCCCGAGGAGAATGCCAAGGATCTGGCCGAGATTCCGGACAATGTGAAGAACAGCCTCGAAATCATCCCGGTTTCGCGGATGGGCGAGGTCCTCGAACATGCCCTGTCGCGTCGCCCCGAACCGATCGAATGGGATCCGGCGAACCAGCCTTCGCCCGTCGCAGCGGTCGATTCGCAGGACGAAGCGGGCGCTTCGATCGCGCACTGATCAAGTGCCGGAAGGGGCGTGGGACTGTGTCCCACTTGCGCCCCTGGCCAGAAAAACAAGGAAGACCGGCCTTTTGCCGGTCTTTTTTGTTGTAAAAGCCTTCCGCGAGCCTTGCATTCCAAGGGATTAGGCGCAATTGGGAATGGCAAGACGTGGGCGATGCGCAAGCCGCCCCGGCTTAGGAAGACAGTCGTTTCGAACCATATGAAAGGGGTGGAAACATGAACAAAAATGAGCTCGTGTCTGCCGTTGCTGAGAAGGCCGGACTTTCCAAGACCGATGCATCTTCTGCAGTTGATGCAGTTTTCGAGACCATCCAGGCTGAGCTGAAGAACGGTGGCGATATCCGCCTCGTCGGTTTCGGCAATTTCTCCGTGACCCGCCGCGAAGCCTCGAAGGGCCGCAACCCGTCCACGGGCGCGGAAGTTGACATCCCGGCACGCAACGTGCCGAAGTTCACGGCCGGCAAGGGCCTGAAGGACGCTGTCAACTAATCTGGTGTTTGCGGGGGTTCGAGAACCCGAGCGAACATCGCACCCTGTCTTGCCCGTTTCCCTCGTGAGAACATAGGCAGCAGAGAGGTTCATGTTTCATCTGCCGCGGAGCCGCCTGATGGCGGAAGCACGCAAGCAGATCAATTGAGGCCCGGTCCGCCCGGGCCTCTTTTCGTTTCTATCTCCTGTCATTGAGCTGTTACAGGACGGTTGCAAAAGCCTCCCATCCGGCGCGTGAAACGATCGAGCGATTCCGGATGCCAACAGCGGCACATGCGTGAGGGATATTTGCCCATGTGTCGCGACACGGAGGGACACATGAAGACATTTTCAATCACCGCAGCATTGGCGGCAGCGCTCGCCGCATCGACGGCGTCAGCCGCGCAGGCAGAACAGGTTTTCAACCGCATCGCATCCTTTGCCGTCGCCGACAATCTGCCGGAAGGTGCGGATCGCAAAGCCGCGACCTCGGCCGAAATCATAACGGCAAGCGAAGATGGCAAAACGCTCATCTACTCCGACAGCCCCGGCAAGCGCATCGGCTTCATCGACATCACCGATGCCAAGGCACCGAAAGCGGGCGGCATCGTCTCTTTTGATGGCGAACCGACATCGGTTGCTGTCGCCGGCACGAAGGCCCTCGTCGCCGTCAACACGCGCGAAAGCTTCACCAAGCCCTCCGGTCTTGTCGCCGTCGTCGATCTTGCGACGAAGAAGATCGATGCGACCTGCGACCTTGGCGGCCAGCCGGATTCGGTTGCGATCAATAAGGACAAGACGCTTGCCGCAATTGCGATCGAAAACGAGCGCGACGAGGAGGTGAATGACGGGGAGATTCCGCAGATGCCGGCGGGCGATCTCGTCATTCTTTCCTTGAAGGATGGTGTCGCCGACTGCGCGAGCATCAAGCATGTGGCGCTGACCGGTCTCGCCGAGACAGCCAGCGAAGATCCGGAGCCGGAATTCGTTGCCTTCAACGGCAAGGACGAAATCGCCCTGACGCTGCAGGAAAACAACCACATCGTCGTCATCGACGGCGAATCCGCCGCCGTGAAGACGCATTTTTCGGCCGGCACGGTCGATCTCAAGAACATCGACGCCAAGCGCGACGGTGCTATCTCGTTTACCGGCGAGCAGGCGGGCCGCAAGCGGGAGCCGGATGCGGTGAAATGGCTCGACGACAACCGACTGGTTGTTGCCAACGAGGGCGACTACGAAGGCGGAGCGCGCGGTTTCACGATCTTCGATACGACCGGCAAAGTGCTGTTCGAGTCTGGCGCGGCCTTCGAGCATGCGATTGCGGCGATCGGCCACTATCCGGACAAGAGATCATCCGCGAAAGGCGTTGAGCCGGAGGGTCTCGAAGCGGCGCGCTTCGGTGACGACAATCTCCTCTTCGTGCTCTCGGAGCGCGCCTCGATCGTTGGCGTCTACAAGGACACCGGCGCCGAACCCGAGCTGCTCCAGCTTCTCCCCTCCGGAATATCTCCCGAGGGCGCAGTGGCGATTTCGGATCGTAACCTGTTCGCAACGGCGAACGAAGTCGATCTCGTCGAAGACGGCGGCGCGCGCGCCCATGTCATGATCTATGAACGCGCGGAAGGCGACGCCGCCTATCCGCAGATCCGCTCCTCGGAGAAGGACGGACTGCCTATAGGCTTCGGCGCTCTTTCGGGGCTCGCTGCGGTCGAAGACAAGCCGGGCTTCCTGCGCGCCGTCAACGATTCCGTCTTCGCGTCCCGGCCGACGATTTTCACGATCGACGCCTCGCAGAAGCCGGCCGTGATCACCGAAGCTCTGCCGATCACCCGTGACGGTGTGCCGGCCCAGAAGCTCGACATCGAAGGCATCGCCAATGATGGCGAAGGCGGCTTCTGGCTCGCCTCGGAAGGCAACTCGGACAAGCTCTACAGCCACGCGATTTTCCATGTGAACAAGAAGGGCGAGATCAAGGAAGAGATCGCGCTGCCGGAAGCGCTGCGCGCGAACGAGATCCGCTATGGCTTCGAAGGCATCGCGACGGTCGGCGAGGGCGACGATCAGGTTCTCTGGATGGCGGTTCAGCGCGAATGGAAGGATGACGAGAAGGGCTTCGTCAAGATCGTCTCCTATAGTCCGGCGACCAAGGAATGGGGTGGCGTGCGGTATCCGCTCGACAAGTCCGAAGATGGCTGGGTCGGCCTTTCGGAAATCTCCGTCCACGGCAGCTACGCCTACATCATCGAGCGCGACAATCTGATCGGTGAGGCGGCTGGGCTCAAGAAGCTTTACCGCGTTGCACTTGCTGATCTGAAGCCGGCTGCACTCGGCGGCGAACTGCCGGTCGTCAAGAAGGAAGAGGTGCGTGACCTCATTCCGGAATTGAAAGCGCTGAACGGCTATGTCGTCGACAAGGTCGAGGGCTTCACTGTCGATGCGGCTGGCAACGGTTATGTGGTCACGGACAACGACGGCGTCGACGATTCCTCCGGCGAAACCCTGTTCTTCTCCATCGGCGCCATCGACGCGATGTAACCGCAAACGCCTGGAGAAAATGAAAGAGGCCGGGACATGACGTTCCGGCCTCTTTCTGATTTTTCTGGGAACTTCGTGGATGGTGGGCGTCTCTAGCGCGCGACGGCCACCTCAGCCTCTTCGGCTTCTTCCTTGCGTTTGCGAATTTCGTCGGTCTTCTCCACGAGTTGCCTGACGATTTCGTAAAGCTGGTCCAGCTGCTCGTCGTCGAGTGCCGAAAAGATTTCCTCAATGAGCTGCTTGCGCGGATGTTCGGCCGCTTCGAGCACGACCCGGCCGGTCTCTGTGATCGAGACGATTTTCGCGCGGCGGTCCTCGGGGTCAGGCTTCCTCATCACCAGACGGTCGCGCTCCAGCCCGTCGATCGCCTCGGTGACTGTGCGTGGCGCGAAGTTGAGCGCGCAGGCGATATCGGTGGATCGGCAAGGGCCGAGCTTGCTCAGAAAGAACAGGAACTTGCTTCGGGCAAGCGATACGCCTTCCTCCGTCATCGACTCGTTCACCAATCGATGAACGCGATGATAAAGTTCGAACAGCTTCTCGGAAACTTCGATTGTCTTCTTCATGACCGTCATAGGTATATGTTGAGGTGCCATGTCAAATGGCAGTAACACTATTGATAGTTACAATTGGCACATTTGTCGACAAAAACCTCCTAATTCTTAAGGTGCGCTTATTCAGCAAAAGGAAACGGCCCGCGTTGTAGAGGGCCGTCAATGTTGTGAGGCGAAGAATTGCTGTCTGCGGTTGTATAGGGTCGGCGCAATCGGCTGCGCGATCCGTTGAAAGGAAAGCGATCTTGTTGGTGAGGCCGACGACGTTGGGGATGGTGACCGGATCGCCTGTGGTCGAGTGATTGGGCGCCATTGACGGGCGAGGCAGCGCCGGGCCATGGTCCGGCCATGCCCTTCCGCTTCGTTCACACCGCAGACCTCCACCTCGATTCACCCTTGCGAAGCCTGGCTCTCAGGAATGCGGAGCTCGCCGATCTCGTGCGCGGCGCCACCCGAGGCGCATTGGCAAAGATCGTCGACCTGTGTATCGCCGAAAGCGTCGACGCCCTGTTGATCGCCGGCGACCTCTATGACGGCAGCCAGACCTCCATGAACACGGCGCTTTTTCTCGCCGGCGAGCTGCGTCGCCTGGACGAGGCCGGCATCAGGACGTTTCTCATTCGCGGCAACCATGACGCCCAATCCCAGGTAACGCGCGAACTGACGCTGCCACCTTCCGTTCACGTCTTCCAGGGGCGGAGCAAGCCGATGCTTGCCAAGGCAATGGCAAACGGGAGGACAGTTCATGTTCACGGGGTGAGCTTCGCCAATCCGCACGCACCGGAGAGCCTGCTGCCGTCCTTCCATCCGCCGGTCGC
Source organism: Sinorhizobium sp. 7-81 (assembly GCF_030124405.1). NCBI lineage: Bacteria > Pseudomonadati > Pseudomonadota > Alphaproteobacteria > Hyphomicrobiales > Rhizobiaceae > Sinorhizobium > Sinorhizobium sp. 7-81. The sequence continues at coordinate 1,330,354 of NZ_JASKLT010000001.1, forward strand.
CGAAGCGATCAACATCGGCATGCTGCACACGAGCCTTTCCGGTTCGGAGGGGCATGATCGCTATGCGCCCTGCAGTGTCGCCGATCTCCAACGGCATGGCTTCGACTATTGGGCGCTCGGCCATGTTCACCAGCGCCAGGTGCACAGCACGCAGCCCTTTGTCGTCATGCCGGGCATGCCGCAGGGTCGCGACATCAACGAAGGGGGTGCGAAGGGCGTAACCGTCGTGACGATCGACGACGACGGACGTGTCGAGATCGAGGAGCGCTCGATCGGCGCGGCCGTGTTTGAGCGGCTTTCCGTGGATATCACCGGCGCGGTGGAATGGCGCGACGCGTTGGATCTGGTGACCCGTGCACTCGCCCGACTCCGACACCAGATCTCGGCGGAGAACCTCATTCTGCGTTTATCGCTGACGGGCGCTTCTCCGCTTGCCTGGCGCCTGAGAAGAGACGCGGATCTTTTGGAAACCGAGCTCACGAACATTGCTGTTGGGCTCAGTGGATGCTGGGTAGAGAAAATTGAGCTTCACTGCCGGGAGCCGCGAGATGAATACGATCGGCCTTCGCGAGAGCCGGTGGAGGAACTTGCCGCCCTTGTCGAAAACGAGGTGCTACCGGGCTTCGGCTTTCGGAAGGAAATAAGAACTGTCGCCGAAGAGCTCTTGCAGCAGTTGCCACTTGAGCTGCGACAGACGCTTGCGCCCGATGAAAGCGCGCTTGAAGAACTGGTGATGAGTGCCGGGCTGATGGGGAGCGCGGATGTGCTGGCACATCTCCACGCCGCCGCCAAGGGTGGCGATTGATGCGGCTGCAGCAACTCGACCTTGTGCGCTACGGCAAGTTCACCGGGCGGAGCCTCGATTTCGGCGACGCCAAATCCGGGCAACCGGACTTTCACCTTGTCTACGGTCCGAATGAGGCCGGCAAGTCGACGTTGTTTGCCGGTTTTCTCGATCTGCTTTTCGGGATCGAGCGCCTCAGCCCCTATGGCTTTTTGCACCCGTACCAGACGATGCGTGTCGGTGGCATCGTCGAAACCGGCGGTCGGCGACATCACGCCTACCGCATCAAGCGCAATGCAAACAGCCTGATCAGCTCCGATGAACAGCCGCTGCCGGAAAATCTCTTTTCGGCCGCCCTCGGCTCTATCGATCGTGCGACCTATCGAATGATGTTCTCGCTGGACGATGACAGCATTGAACAGGGCGGGGAAAGCATTCTGAAGAGCGAGGGAGAGCTTGGTTCGCTCCTCTTCTCGGCGAGTTCCGGCCTGCCGGATAGCAGCGCCGTGCTGGCGAACTTGCGCGCCGAGGCGGATGCCTTCTACAGGCCGCAAGGGCGAAAGCACGGACTCGCCGAACTGAGGGGCGAACTCGATGCGCTGAAGGTCGAGCGCAACGCGGTCGACATCAACGCGCGCGAATATGCGTCGCTTCGCAAGGCGCTGGCAAGCGCCCGCGAGCGCCATGACAGGGCGTCGGCGCAGCGCACGGAATTGCGCGTTGGCCGGGACCGGGTGCGTGCGCAGCTCGACTGTCTGCCGCTTCTCGGGCGGCTGCGCGCGGCGCAGGAAGAACTCGCGCGGCAAGAAGCTCTGCCGCTGCCGCCTTCGGAATGGTGGAGCGAACTGCCGGCGCTTCGCAAAACGGAAGCGGAAATCGCCGCCCGGTTTCTACAACTGAGCGAGGAATTGCGCCTCCGGCGCGAAGAGCTGGAAGACCTGCCTTTGGACGACCTGGCGCTGACGCTTGCGGACCGGTTCAAGGTGCTTCGCGAAACCGCGCTCGACGCCCGCTATCTGACGGCCGCGCGGGACATGCCGTCTCGCCTTGAAGAGCTTGCCGTTACGTCAAGCGGGATCGAGGCCTGTCTCGTCCGTCTCGGTGAGGCGGGCAATCCCGATCCCGTCGTACTACTCTTGCCCGCCGCAGTCGGCGCCCGGCTGCAGGATCTCGTACGGCGACATGCGATGCTCGCCGAAAGGCTCTCATCCGCGCGCGAGGAGGCGGGGAAAGCAAAGTGGCAGTGGCAGGAGGCCGACCGCAAACTTTTCCGGGCTGGGTGGAGGCGGGAAGGACCTCAGCCATCTCACCGAACGTCTGCGGCTGGCTCGCCAGAGCGATTGCCTGCTTCGTCAACAGGCAGCAAGACGCGAGGTCGACCGACTGGAGGCGGAACTTTCCGACAAGCTCGAAGCGCTCCGGCCGTTCGACGGAAATGCCGACGAGCTTGCGGCGGTTTGCGTTCCGGCGCCTGGCATGGTCGAGGCCTGGCGGGCGGAGGTAGCGCTGCAGGCGGAACGGAGATTGCGCCTCGACGCCAGGATCGCAGATGAAAGCGAGCGTCAGGCTGGAGATGAAGCGCGTCTTGCGGCGTTCAAGTCTTTCGGCGGCGCTGTGGACGACGCGGCCGCGGGCGAGTTGCGCCAGCGGCGCGATCTCGCGTGGCAGGCGCACCGCCTTCGGCTGGATGACGCCACGGCGGGCACCTTCGAGACGCTGCTGAAGGAGGATGATCGAGCCACCGCGTTCCGTTTGAGGCAGGCGGAACGGCTCGCAGAGATACGCGGCCTGACATGCGCGATTGCCGAACGGCGCGCCCGCTTGCAGGAACTTGAAGAGCAAAGAAGAGCACAGCGGTCAGGGAGCGCGGGGAGTTGGACGCGGCGGTGGGTGAGGCCGCAAGCGCCTGCGGTTTACCTAACGTCATGCTGTTGCCGCAACTTGACGCCTGGTTGGCGACGCGTGCCGCCGCGTTGGAAATACGGGTGGCTTTGCGTGCGGCGCGCCAGCAGCACGAGCGGGCGGCCTGCGAAGAAGCGACGACCGTCAGCACGCTTCAGGACGAACTTGCCCGGGTTGGAGTGACCGAGAACGTGCCAGGACGCTTGGACGGCCTGCTGGTGGTCGCCGAGCGTGTCGTCTCCGAGGCGCAGACGGCCGCCGCCGCGCATCGTGCTGCTGTTGAGCAGCATCGCAGGACTTCGGAATCGCTGGAAGGCCGTGAGGCGGTGCTTGCGATCGTCGAGGCCGAGATGGCGGCCTGGCAGCGGGAATGGGACGAGGCGCTCGCATTGACCTGGCTTGCTGGCCGGATCGAGCGGCCTGTTCCACAAGAGATTGGGCCTATGATCACCGTCTTGCAGGACTTCGACAAGCTGATGCAGCGCAAGGCTGATCTCGATCATCGAATCGCCGGCATGCGCAAGGATCAGGCTGCGTTCTGCGACGCAGTTTCAAATCTGGCCGAAACATTCGGGCTGAAGCAGACCGCAGGCGATCCGCTGGTTCTCTTCGCGTCCTTGCGCGACCGAATAAGTACTGCTCATCAGCAGCAAGAGCGCCGCGGGGCAGTCCTTGCCAGCATCGAGCGAATGGAGGAGAACCTAAGAGCGCTGCGCGCGGAGGAGCGACTCCATCTCTGCGCAAAACAGGTCATTCTCGATTTCTTTGGATGCACAACGCTTGACGACGCCGGCGCTTGCCTTGACGCAGTGCGCGAGCAGGAGAGGTTGCGGCAAAGGCTCGCCGAGCTTGAGAATGATCTTGTGACACGGCTTTGCGTGGCCACATGCGAAGAGGCGGAGACAATCCTCGCTGCGGTCGACGAGACGCAATTGCGCCACGACCTCGCCAGGTTGGAGGAGGCGATTGACGCTGCCGATCGCGATGTCAGCGAACTGCATGCGGAGGTGCGGAGCGCGGAAAAGGCGATTGCCGGCGTCGAAGGTGGGGACACGGTCGCTGAATTGGAGCAGCGGCGCCGGACGTTGCTTCTAGACATCGAAAACAGGGCGATCGGTTATTTGCGACTGAGGGCCGGCGTGGTTGCCGCCGAGCAGGCGCTACGGCTATTTCGCGAGCGCCACCGCAGCGCCATGATGCAACGCGCTTCCCGGATGTTCATGAAGATCAGCGGCGGCGAATATTCCGGCCTCTCCACGCATGCGGACAAGGGGCAGGAATTCCTGATCGCGAATGTCGCCTCGGGCGGGTCGAAGCTCGCCGGCGATCTTTCGAAAGGCACACGGTTTCAGCTTTATCTCGCTCTCAGGATTGCCGGCTACCACGAGGTTGCTGCCGCCAGGGAGGCGCTACCGTTTATCGCCGACGACATCATGGAAACATTCGACGACGATCGCGCCGGCCGTGCCTTCGAGCTGATGGCGGACATGGCGCGAGTCGGGCAGGTGATCTATCTTACCCACCACGAACATCTGTGCGATGTCGCGCGGGACGCGTGCCCGTCAGTAACCATTCACAGGCTTTAACCGAAGCGCGCCCGCTTCACGCTGTCTTGGATATTGGATCGACAACACGGAGGACTCCCCGATGGAAATCATGGAATGCGGATCGCGGCCTTCTGTGCGCGGGGCGGCGGAGTACTTCACCGGATCGGTGCGGCAGGATCCCGTGCTGGAGGCACCTGAGCCGGCGCGCGTTCGCGCCGTCACCGTGACGTTCGAGCCCGGCGCACGCACGGCCTGGCATACGCATCCGCTCGGCCAGACCTTGATCGTGACGGCTGGCCGTGGACTCGCACAAAGCTGGGGCGGGGCGTTGCGGGAGATTCGCGCGGGCGACGTCGTGTGGTTTCCGCCGGGCGAAAAACACTGGCACGGCGCCGGGCCGGACACGGCCATGACCCATATCGCGATCCAGGAAGCGCTCGACGGCAAGGTCGTGGATTGGCTCGAACACGTGACGGTTGAGCAGTATAGCGGAACGTGACGAGGCGCGCCGGTTTGAGGAGGCGCACGCCGCTGTGGTTCAAGTCGTCGGATTCTATCGGATGAAATGGTGGGCGATGAGAGACTCGAACTCCCGACATCCTCGGTGTAAACGAGGCGCTCTACCAACTGAGCTAATCGCCCGTTCGCGTTTCGAACACGTGTCCGCCGCGTCGGTGGGCGTGATCTATGCGCAACCGGGAAAAACCGCAAGAGCATTTGAGAGGTTTTTTTGATTTTTTTTATGAACACCGTTTCGCGCACCGGAGCGCATCGTCGCCGCCTGTGGACAACCTCCCGCGAGTGTGGCGGTGTCGTCAGACGAGGCACGGCTTCTCGTGGACGTATCCGGCGGCCGACGATCGGCAAAGAAAGTGCGCGGAGGCGACAGGTCGCCCACTGGCGTCTCGTGCAGTGTCTGATTTCGTGTCGCGAAGTCGGCTGTGGATCAAAATTCGCTCCGTCACGGATTTGTCTTCAAACACGCTTGACACCCAAATGCGAACCGCTTAGTTAGCCGCTCATCGAACGGCAGGGCCGCTTTGATGCGGGGCGCACGAAAGTCGCTCCGGCCTAGTCAAGATGATGCGGGTGTAGCTCAGTCGGTTAGAGTGCCGGCCTGTCACGCCGGAGGTCGCGGGTTCGAGCCCCGTCACTCGCGCCACTCTTGAAAGGCAAACCAGCGGCATTCTCAAAATGTGCCGATGATGTAATAATGACCACGCGTGGTCATGATGCGCGGGTGTAGCTCAGTCGGTTAGAGTGCCGGCCTGTCACGCCGGAGGTCGCGGGTTCGAGCCCCGTCACTCGCGCCATTTCTCCTGTCCTTCGATCGGTTCTGATGGTCCGGATTTTGGCATTTTTTGCATTGCGGCAATCTGTCTCGGTGGGCCATCGTCTACGGTAAGGTTCGTCGATTCCCGCAAATGCGCGTTTTGTCGCTGCTGCGCCGAATAATGCCACTTCATCCGGTGTCGCGAAGCGGTTTAAATGCCCCTTGAAGGCTTGCGCGCGGGCGCGGGCTGCGCTAACCACTCTGGCGTTGCAACATATTTTTCGGCCTGCGAGATTTGTTGTTCAAGTGCCTCTCCGGCGCTCTCCCGCAGGCAGGGACGGATAACAATGACTGAACTTCTCGGTTCCTATGTTCCGATCGCGATTTTCATTGGAATCGCTCTTGTGATCGGCCTCGCGCTCCTGGTCGCCCCCTTCGCCGTCGCCTTCAAGGCGCCTGATTCGGAAAAGCTGTCGGCGTACGAGTGCGGCTTCAACGCGTTTGACGACGCCCGCATGAAGTTCGACGTCCGTTTCTATCTCGTGTCGATCCTCTTCATCATCTTCGATCTGGAAGTGGCTTTCCTCTTCCCTTGGGCCGTTTCGTTCAGGGAAATGGGCTGGTTTGGCTTCTGGTCGATGATGGTCTTCCTCCTGGTGCTGACGGTCGGCTTTATCTATGAATGGAAAAAGGGAGCGCTGGAATGGAATTGATGTCCGGCACCACGCTCGTTGCGCCGCAGCCGAAGGGGATTATCGATCCCTCGACCGGCAAGCCGATTGGCAGCAATGACGCTTTCTTCGGCGAGATCAACAATGAGCTCGCCGATAAGGGTTTTCTCGTTACCTCAACCGACGAACTGATCAACTGGGCGCGTACCGGTTCGCTGATGTGGATGACCTTCGGTCTTGCCTGTTGCGCCGTCGAAATGATGCAGATGTCGATGCCGCGCTATGACGCCGAACGTTTCGGGTTCGCGCCGCGTGCCTCGCCGCGCCAATCCGACGTCATGATCGTCGCCGGTACGTTGACCAACAAGATGGCGCCCGCGCTTCGCAAGGTCTACGACCAGATGCCGGAGCCGCGCTATGTCATCTCGATGGGCTCCTGTGCCAACGGTGGCGGCTACTATCACTATTCCTATTCGGTCGTACGCGGTTGCGACCGTGTCGTGCCCGTCGACATCTACGTGCCAGGCTGTCCTCCCACGGCAGAAGCGCTGCTCTATGGCGTGCTTCTGCTGCAGAAGAAGATCCGCCGAACCGGCACGATCGAGCGCTAAGGGCAGGGGGTTCTTTGACATGAGTGAAGCCCTGAACGAGCTTGCCTCCTATCTTCGCGAGATGCGCGGCGCGCTGATCGTCGACGCATCCATCACCTTCGGCGAACTGACGGTGACGACCAAGGCGGAAAACGTCGTGGCGCTGCTGACGTTCCTGCGCGATGACGTGCAGTGCGCCTTCGTCAACCTGGTCGACGTCTGCGGCGTCGACTGGCCGCAGCGGCCGGATCGTTTCGACGTCGTCTATCACCTGCTCTCGCCGCGGCAGAACCTGCGCATCCGCGTGAAGGTCAAGACTGCAGAGGGCGAGCCTGTGCCGTCTGCGACGGCTGTTTACCCGGGCGCAGACTGGTTCGAGCGGGAAGCCTACGACCTGTACGGCATTCTCTTCACCGGCCATCCGGACCTGCGGCGCATCCTGACGGATTACGGCTTCGAGGGCCATCCGCTGCGCAAGGACTTCCCGGTCACCGGCTTCGTCGAAGTTCGTTACGACGACGAGGTCAAACGCGTCGTCTATGAGCCCGTCGAATTGAAGCAGGAATTTCGCAACTTCGATTTCCTCTCGCCGTGGGAAGGGACCGAATACGTCCTGCCCGGTGATGAAAAGGCGAAGGCACGCTGAGTTAAGTCGGCCCGTGACGATCCGCCGAGGATGTCATCCGGCCTGGAGCAATCGGTATGACCGAACACAACGTCCGCAACTTCAACATCAATTTCGGTCCGCAGCACCCGGCGGCGCACGGCGTTCTACGGCTCGTGCTGGAGCTCGACGGCGAGATCGTTGAGCGCGTCGATCCGCATATTGGGCTCCTGCATCGGGGCACCGAGAAGCTGATCGAGACCAAGACCTACCTGCAGGCGATACCTTATTTCGACCGTCTCGACTACGTCGCGCCGATGAACCAGGAGCACGCCTTCGCGCTGGCCATTGAGAGATTGACGGACACGCAGGTGCCGATCCGCGGACAGCTTATCCGCGTCCTCTATTCGGAAATCGGCCGTATCCTTTCGCATCTTCTCAACGTGACGACGCAGGCGATGGACGTCGGCGCGTTGACGCCGCCGCTCTGGGGCTTCGAAGAGCGCGAGAAGCTGATGGTCTTCTACGAACGCGCCTGCGGTGCCCGCATGCACTCGGCCTATATCCGTCCGGGCGGCGTGCATCAGGACCTGCCGCACCAGTTGGTCGAGGATATCGGCAAGTGGATCGACCCGTTCCTGAAGACCGTTGACGATATCGACGAGCTCCTCACCGGAAACCGCATCTTCAAGCAGCGCAACGTCGACATCGGCGTCGTCAAGCTGGAGGATGCATGGGCCTGGGGCTTCTCCGGCGTCATGGTGCGCGGCTCGGGTGCCGCCTGGGATCTCCGCCGTGCGCAGCCCTATGAATGCTATTCCGATCTCGAATTCGATATCCCGATCGGCAAGAACGGCGACTGCTACGACCGCTATCTGATCCGCATGATCGAGATGCGCGAGGCGGCAAAAATCATGCGCCAGTGCGTGAACCGTCTGCTCGGCGACGCGAAGGCGGGGCCGGTCTCGTCGATGGACGGCAAGATCGTGCCTCCGAAGCGCGGCGAGATGAAGCGCTCGATGGAGGCGCTGATCCACCATTTCAAGCTCTACACCGAGGGCTACCATGTACCGGCCGGCGAAGTTTACGCTGCGGTCGAAGCGCCGAAGGGCGAGTTCGGCGTCTATCTCGTCTCCGACGGCTCCAACAAGCCGTACCGATGCAAGATCCGCGCGCCGGGCTACGCGCATCTGCAGGCCATGGACTTCCTCTGTCGCGGACACCAGCTTGCCGACGTCTCGGCTGTGCTGGGCTCCCTGGACATCGTTTTCGGCGAGGTAGACCGCTGATGCGTCTGGCGCCGCTTGCCGTTCTCGGGCTTCTTGCGTTCACTTCTGCGGCATCGGCCCAGGAGGAAGTGGACAGCGCGTCGTCCCAGGCCTTGCGCGGCGGCTCCATGTCCGCACTCCTGTCGAAGGGCTATGAGATCAAGGCCGCGGTCGCCAACGGCACGCGCTACATCGTATTTTTGCAGAAAGACCAGTCAGCCTATGCCTGCGAATTCGTCTCGGTGGCGAAATCGCGGTGTGGTTCGATTAACTGATAAGGTGTCCACTAGAATGTCCGTTCGTCGACTAGCCGAAGACACTGTCCAGCCAGCGAGCTTTGCATTCAACAAAGAGAATGCTGCCTGGGCCAAGGCAACGATCAAGAAATACCCGAAGGGCCGCGAGCAGTCGGCGGTCATTCCCCTGCTGATGCGCGCCCAAGAGCAGGACGGCTGGGTGACGAAGGCGGCGATCGAGTCGATCGCAGACATGCTCGGCATGCCCTATATCCGCGTTCTCGAAGTTGCGACTTTCTACACGCAGTTCCAACTGAAACCCGTCGGTACGCGCGCGCATGTGCAGGTTTGCGGAACGACGCCGTGCATGCTGCGTGGCGCCGAGGATCTGATCAAGGTCTGCAAGAGGAAGATTGCTTCGGAACCCTTTGCTCTGAACGAGAGTGGGTCGCTGTCGTGGGAAGAAGTCGAATGTCAGGGCGCCTGCGTGAACGCTCCGATGGTGATGATCTTCAAGGATACTTTCGAAGACCTGACGCCTGAGCGGCTGGAACAGATCATCGACGGTTTCGAAGCAGGCAAGGGCGCGGAGATCAAGCCCGGCCCGCAGATCGATCGCGTCTATTCCGCGCCCGTTGGCGGTCCGACGACATTGCTGACGGCGGACCCGGCGATTAAGAACAGCCCCGCTCGGGCAAAAAAGGCGTCGAGCGAGCCGGCTGTCAGCGTGCCGCCGGCGAACGCGGGAAGGCCGAAGACCGCAAGCGCCGTCACCAACCCGACATTAAAGACTCCGGCGACCGCAAGAAAAGAAGCGGCCGCAATCGCCAAGACCGAAGGCGAGACGATTGACAAGTCCAAGCCGGCGAAGCCTGCGGTCACAGGCCGGCCGTCCCTCGAGGACAAGGACCGCCCGGCGGGCATTGAGAAGCCGGCTGTCGTCGACGATCTCAAGCTGATCTCGGGCGTCGGCCCCAAGATCGAAGGCATCCTGAACGAGCTTGGCATCTACACCTTCGCCCAGGTCGCTTCCTGGAAAAAGGCCGAGCGCGAATGGGTCGACGGGTATCTGAATTTCAGGGGCCGCATCGAGCGCGACGATTGGGTCAAGCAGGCCAAGGCGCTCGCCAAGGGCGGCGAAGCCGAATACATCAAGGTTTTCGGCAAGAAGCCGCGGTAAAGAGGTGAACCATGCTAAAAGATGAAGATCGCATCTTTACCAATCTCTACGGCCTGAAGGACAAGTCCCTGCGCGGCGCCATGGCGCGCGGCCATTGGGACGGCACCAAGCAGATCCTTGAAAAGGGCCGCGACTGGATCATCAACGAGATGAAGGCTTCCGGCCTTCGCGGCCGTGGCGGTGCGGGCTTCCCGACAGGCCTGAAGTGGTCCTTCATGCCGAAGGAAAGTGACGGCCGGCCGCACTATCTGGTCGTCAATGCCGACGAGTCGGAGCCGGGGACCTGCAAGGACCGCGACATCATGCGCCACGATCCGCACACGCTGATCGAAGGCTGCCTGATTGCGAGCTTCGCCATGGGTGCCCACACTGCCTACATCTATGTACGCGGCGAATATATCCGAGAGCGCGAGGCGCTGCAGGCTGCGATCGACGAGTGCTATGACGCGGGCCTGCTCGGGAAGAACAACAAGCACGGCTGGGACATGGACATCTACGTCCATCACGGCGCCGGCGCCTATATCTGCGGTGAGGAGACCGCGCTGCTCGAAAGCCTCGAGGGCAAGAAGGGTCAACCGCGTCTGAAGCCGCCATTCCCGGCGAACATGGGTCTCTACGGCTGCCCGACGACCGTCAATAACGTCGAGTCGATCGCGGTTGCCCCGACGATCCTGCGCCGCGGCGCCGGCTGGTTCTCCTCCATCGGCCGGCCGAACAACGTCGGCACGAAGCTGTTCATGATTTCCGGCCACGTCAACAAGCCGTGCACGGTCGAAGAGGCGATGGGCATCACGTTCCGCGAGCTGATCGAAAAGCACGCCGGCGGCATCCGCGGTGGCTGGGATAACCTCCTGGCCGTCATTCCGGGAGGTGCGTCGTGCCCGGTGGTCAAGGCCGAAGACATCATCGACTGCCCGATGGACTTCGACGGCCTGCGCGAGGTGAAGTCGTCCTTCGGTACCGCAGCCGCGATCGTCATGGACCGGTCGACCGACATCATCAAGGCGATCGCCCGCATCTCGGCATTCTTCAAGCACGAGAGCTGCGGTCAGTGCACGCCGTGCCGCGAGGGCACGGGGTGGATGTGGCGCGTCATGGAGCGCATGGTGCAGGGCCGCGCGCAGAAGCGCGAGATCGACATGCTTTTCGATGTGACGAAGCAGATCGAGGGGCACACGATCTGTGCGCTCGGCGATGCGGCCGCCTGGCCGGTTCAGGGCCTCATCCGCAACTTCCGTCCGGAGATCGAAAAGCGCATCGACGAATACACACGCAACGCGACGTCGCACGGCGCGGTGCTCGAAGCAGCGGAGTAACGACCGATGGCCGGGGTACGCAAAGACGGACAGAGCAGCGAGAAGGTCGGCGTAGCCATTCCATTCGCGCGGCCCGTCGACGTCGACCCGGCCGATCCGTTCGGCATGGCCGAATGGATGAAAAACATGCAGAATCTCCCGCCGTACCCGCTGATGGCGCATCCGGCGGCGGCGGTTGCCGCGGCAACGGCGCTTGGTTTCGGCCTGTCCAGTCACATCGCCGGCATCATGTTCGGCGCCATGCAGGGCGCTGTCGGTGCCATGCAGAAAGGCATCCCGGCGCGGGCCAAGCCGGCGCCAACGGTCGCGCCGGCCAGACAGGCGGTGCAGCAAGCGCCAGAAGCTTCGCCAGCCCCCGTTGTTGCGCGGTCTTCCAAGGTATCCAGGCCGAAGGCGAAAACGAAGGCGCCCGCCAAGGAGGCAAGGCAGGTAGCGGCCGATGACCTCAAGCGGATTCCCGGCATCGGTCCCAAGCTTGAGCAGGTCTTGAACGCCAGGGGCATTCGCCGCTTTGCGGACATCGCCGGCTGGAGCGAGGCGGATGTGGCGCGGCTGGATAAGGAACTCGGCTTCGACGGCCGTATCCTGCGCGACGACTGGGTGGGGCAGGCGAAGGCGCTCAATGGCGCGTGATGAGAGATGAGGCGATGACCCTCTGCGGCCATCGCCAGGCAAGCGGCATGGCTATAAAGGAATGTCCGCCGCCGAGAGGCAGGCGGACGGAAGACAGGATTGAGTGCGAAGATGGCAAAGCTGAAAGTCGACGGAAAAGAGATCGAGGTCCCGGATCATTTCACGCTGCTTCAGGCGTGTGAGGAAGCCGGCGCCGAGGTTCCGCGCTTCTGTTTCCATGAGCGGCTTTCGGTTGCCGGCAACTGCCGCATGTGTCTGATCGAGGTGAAGGGCGGGCCGCCGAAGCCGGCTGCTTCCTGCGCCATGGGCGTGCGCGATCTCCGCCCCGGCCCAAACGGCGAAGTGCCGGAAGTCTTCACGACCACGCCTATGGTCAAGAAGGCACGAGAAGGCGTCATGGAATTCCTGCTGATCAACCATCCGCTCGACTGCCCGATCTGCGATCAGGGCGGTGAGTGCGACCTGCAGGACCAGGCCATGGCCTTCGGCATCGACAGCTCGCGCTATCAGGAGAACAAGCGCGCGGTCGAGGACAAGTATATCGGCCCGCTGGTGAAGACGGTAATGAACCGCTGCATCCACTGCACGCGTTGCGTCCGCTTCACGACTGAAGTCGCCGGCATTGCCGAACTCGGTCTCATCGGTCGCGGCGAGGACGCCGAGATCACTACCTATCTCGAGCAGGCGATGACGTCCGAACTGCAGGGCAATGTCGTCGACCTCTGCCCGGTCGGCGCCCTGACGTCCAAGCCATTCGCCTTCACGGCGCGCCCGTGGGAACTGAACAAGACCGAATCGATCGACGTCATGGACGCGCTCGGCTCGGCGATCCGCGTCGACACGCGCGGCCGCGAAGTCATGCGCATCATGCCGCGCGTCAACGAGGACATCAACGAGGAATGGATCTCCGACAAGACCCGTTTCATTTGGGATGGCCTGAAGACACAGCGCCTTGACCGCCCTTACGTCAGGAAGGACGGTCGCCTTCAGCCCGCAAGCTGGAGCGAGGCGTTCCAGGCGATCAAGGCTGCCGTTGCGAAGACCTCGGGCGACAAGATCGGCGCGATCGCCGGCGATCTCGCTTCTGTCGAGGAAATGTACGCGCTGAAGGAACTCGTTTCGTCGCTCGGCTCGCAGAATATCGACTGCCGGCAGGATGGCGCAGCGCTCGACCCGTCGCTCGGCCGCGCGAGCTATATCTTCAACCCGACGATTCAGGGCATCGAAAGCGCCGATGCGCTGCTTATCATCGGCTCCAATCCGCGTTTCGAAGCGTCCGTGCTCAATGCGCGCATCCGCAAGCGTTACCGCATGGGCAACTTCCCGATCGCCGTGATCGGCGAACAGAGCGAGCTGCGTTACGAATACGAATATCTCGGCGCCGGCAGCGACATGCTGACCGAACTCCTTTCCGGCAAGGCCAAGTTCTTCGCTACCTTGAAGAAGGCGCAGCGCCCGCTGATCATCGTCGGCCAGGGCGCGCTGGCAGGGCAGGGCGGTGCGGCCGTTCTCGCAAACGCCGCAAAGCTCGCGGTCGCGGTTGGCGCGGTCGGCACAGACTGGAACGGTTTTGCCGTTCTTCATACGGCTGCCTCCCGCGTCGGCGGGCTCGATCTCGGCTTCGTCCCCGGGGAGGGCGGCAACTCGGCAGCCGATATGGTCGGCAGCGCGGAAGTGCTGTTCCTGCTCGGCGCGGACGAGCTCGACCTTTCGGCACGCAAAGCCGGCTTCACCGTCTATATCGGTTCGCATGGCGACAACGGCGCACATGCAGCCGATGTCATTCTTCCAGGCGCGACCTACACCGAAAAGTCCGGAATCTGGGTGAACACCGAAGGGCGGGTGCAGATGGGCAACCGCGCCGGCTTCGCACCGGGCGATGCGCGCGAGGACTGGGCCATCATCCGGGCGCTTTCCGATGTGCTCGGCCGAAAGCTGCCCTTTGATTCGCTTGGTGAATTGCGCGCGAAGCTCTATGCGGCTCATCCGCATTTCGCCGAGAATGACACGATTGCTGCGGGCCGCAGCGATGAAATTGCCGCACTCGCACAAAAAGCCAGTGAGATGGCGAAATCCGTGTTTGCGTCTCCGGTCAAAGACTTCTATTTGACGAACCCGATAGCGCGCGCATCCGCCGTGATGGCCGAATGCTCGGCTTTGGCACGCAACAATTTCAAAGCTGCGGCGGAATGAGCGCGAGGGAATAGAGTATCATGGACGCTTTCGTTTCGACCTATCTCTGGCCTGCGATCATCATGGTCGCCCAGTCGCTGTTGCTGCTGGTCGCGCTGCTGCTCTTTATCGCCTATGTTCTGCTGGCCGATCGTAAGGTCTGGGCGGCCGTGCAGCTTCGCCGCGGCCCGAACGTCGTTGGCCCGTGGGGACTGTTCCAGTCCTTCGCCGACCTCCTGAAATTCGTCTTCAAGGAGCCGGTCATTCCGGCCGGCGCCAACAAGACGATCTTCCTGCTTGCGCCGCTGGTCTCGGTGACGCTTGCTCTCGCCGCCTGGGCGGTCATTCCGCTCAATGCAAACTGGGTGATCGCGAACATCAACGTCGGTATCCTCTTCGTCTTCGCCATATCTTCTCTCGAAGTTTATGGCATCATCATGGGCGGATGGGCGTCGAACTCGAAGTATCCCTTCCTCGGCGCATTGCGTTCCGCCGCGCAGATGGTGTCCTACGAAGTCTCGATCGGCTTCGTCATCGTCACGGTGCTGCTTTGCGTCGGCTCGCTCAACCTGACGGACATCGTCATCGCTCAGAACGACGGTCTCGGAACGATGATTGGCCTGCCGGCTTCGTTCCTCGACTGGCACTGGCTGTCGCTCTTTCCGATGTTCATCGTGTTCTTCATCTCGGCCCTTGCCGAGACGAACCGTCCGCCCTTCGACCTGCCCGAAGCCGAATCCGAACTCGTCGCCGGCTTCATGGTCGAATACGGCTCCACTCCGTACATGATGTTCATGCTCGGCGAATATGCGGCGATCTGCCTGATGTGCGCGCTGACGACGATCCTGTTCCTCGGCGGCTGGCTGCCCCCGGTTGACATCTGGTTGCTGAACTGGGTCCCGGGCATCGTCTGGTTCGTGCTCAAGGCCTCGTTCGTCTTCTTCATGTTCGCCATGGTCAAGGCGTTCGTGCCGCGCTACCGCTACGATCAGCTGATGCGACTTGGCTGGAAGGTCTTCCTTCCGCTGTCGCTCGCCATGGTCGTGATCGTCGCATTCGTTCTGAAGCTGATGGGGTGGGCTTGATGTCCGCTCAAGCTTCGCTGAATACCGCCGGTGTCTCCGATGCCGGCAAGTTTGGAGGTAAATGATGGCCGGTCTTTCGCAAGCCGTCAACTCGCTGTTCCTCAAGGAATTCGTCGGCGCATTCTTCCTGTCGATGCGCTATTTCTTCAGGCCGAAGGCAACCGTGAACTACCCCTTCGAAAAGGGCCCGGTCAGTCCGCGGTTCCGCGGCGAACATGCGCTTCGCCGCTATCCGAACGGGGAGGAGCGCTGCATCGCCTGCAAGCTGTGCGAGGCGATCTGTCCTGCCCAGGCAATCACCATCGAAGCCGGCCCGCGCCGCAACGACGGCACGCGTCGCACGGTGCGCTACGACATCGACATGGTGAAGTGCATCTATTGCGGTTTCTGCCAGGAGGCCTGTCCGGTCGACGCCATCGTCGAGGGGCCGAACTTCGAATTCGCCACCGAAACGCGCGAAGAGCTTTACTACGACAAGGAGAAGCTGCTCGCCAACGGCGACCGGTGGGAACGGGAAATCGCGCGTAACATCGCGATGGACTCGCCCTACCGCTGAGGCTATCCGCGTGACGCTGCATCGCGCCGCTTCCGAGCGGTGCATGTGAAACAGGTACTGGGCATTTGGCCGGACCGTGTCCGGCATTGCCCGTGGAGTGGGGGCAGGCGCCTTCACGCCGAGCAAGACGAAAAAGGCACCGATCATGGGTCTGCAGGTTCTTTTTTTCTATCTCTTTGCCTTCATTGCGGTGGCATCGGCATTCATGGTCATTGCGGCCAAGAATCCGGTTTACTCCGTTCTGTTCCTGATCCTGACCTTCTTTAACTCGGCAGGGCTCTTCCTGCTGACGGGGGCCGAGTTCCTGGCGATGATCCTGCTCGTCGTCTATGTCGGCGCGGTGGCTGTTCTGTTCCTGTTCGTCGTCATGATGCTCGACATTGATTTCGCGGAACTGCGTGCGGGCGTGCTTGAATATGCGCCGATCGGCGCGCTGATCGGGTTGATCCTTGCGGCCGAGCTCATCGTCGTCGTCGGCGGCACCACGTTCTCGCCGGAAATCGCCAAGGGCATCTCGATGCCGATCCCGGCGGCAACCGAGCGGACGAATACCGCCGCACTCGGCGACGTTCTCTACACCCACTACATCTACTTCTTCCAGATTGCGGGGCTCGTGCTGCTCGTCGCCATGATCGGCGCCATCGTGCTGACGCTCCGTCACCGCCAGAACATCAAGCGCCAGAGCATTCCGCGCCAGGTTGCCCGCACACCGGAGACCGCCGTCGAGGTGGTCACGGTCAAGCCCGGGCAGGGCATCTAAGCCGGACGCGAGGTCGAGGAACTACAACATGGAAATCGGAATTTCCCACTATCTGACCGTCAGCGCCATCCTGTTCACGCTCGGCGTCTTCGGCATCTTTCTCAATCGGAAGAACGTCATCGTCATCCTGATGTCGGTGGAACTCATCCTGCTCGCGGTCAATATCAACATGGTGGCCTTCTCGGCCTTCCTCAACGACATCACCGGTCAGGTCTTCGCGCTGTTCATCCTGACCGTGGCGGCCGCCGAGGCGGCCATCGGGCTTGCAATTCTCGTCGTCTTCTATCGCAACCGCGGCTCGATCGCCGTCGAAGACGTCAACATGATGAAGGGCTGATTGGGCTATGGACACCATTATCAAGGCTATCGTCTTTTTGCCTCTGATCGGCTTTCTCATTGCGGGTCTTCTCGGCACGCAGATCGGTGCGAAGGCATCCGAATATGTGACAAGCGGATTGATGATCATCGCGGTCGCGCTGTCCTGGCTCGTTTTCTTCGATGTCGCGCTCGGCGAAGAGGAAATGATCAAGGTCTCGGTGTTGCGCTGGATCCAGTCCGGCAGCTTCGATGTCGAATGGGCCTTCCGTGTCGACACCCTGACCGCGGTCATGTTCGTGGTGGTCAACACGGTTTCGACGCTCGTGCACGTCTATTCGATCGGATACATGCATCATGATCCGCATCGGCCGCGCTTCTTCGCCTATCTGTCGCTCTTCACCTTTGCGATGCTGACGCTGATCACGTCGGACAACCTCTTGCAGATGTTCTTCGGCTGGGAAGGCGTGGGCTTGGCCTCCTATCTGTTGATCGGCTTCTGGTACAAGAAGCCTTCCGCCAACGCGGCGGCGATCAAGGCCTTCATCGTCAACCGTGTTGGTGACTTCGGTTTCTCGCTCGGAATCTTCTGCGTCTTCGTGCTCTTCGGTTCGATCAACCTCGAAACCATCTTTGCGGCCGCACAAAGCTATCTGCCGGCGGAAGGTGCCGAGGCAGGGGAAGCCGTCATCACGCTGTTCGGTATGCAGCTCGACAAGGCGCATGCCTTGACCGCCACCTGCCTGCTGCTCTTCATGGGCGCAATGGGCAAGTCGGCGCAGTTCTTGTTGCACACTTGGCTGCCGGACGCGATGGAGGGCCCGACGCCGGTGTCGGCCCTCATCCATGCCGCAACCATGGTCACCGCCGGTGTCTTCCTCGTTGCCCGCATGTCGCCGCTGTTCGAGCTCTCGCCCGATGCGCTGACGGTCGTTACCCTGATCGGTGCCATCACGGCTTTCTTTGCCGCAACCGTCGGCCTCGTCCAGAACGATATCAAGCGCGTCATCGCCTACTCGACCTGCTCGCAGCTCGGCTACATGTTCGTGGCACTCGGCGTCGGCGCCTATGGTGCCGCTATCTTCCACCTCTTCACGCACGCCTTCTTCAAGGCGCTCCTGTTCCTCGGCGCCGGTTCGGTGATCCACGCCGTCGATGGAGAGCAGGACATGCGTTATATGGGCGGACTGCGCACGCACATCCCGGTCACCTACTGGATGATGTTCATCGGCACGATCGCGCTGACCGGCGTCGGCATTCCGGGAACCGTCATCGGCACTGCCGGCTTTTTCTCGAAGGATGCGATCATCGAATCCACCTTCGCCTCGCATGGTGCCGTTTCCGGCGTCGCCTTCATTCTTCTCGTGATCGCCGCTCTGTTCACGAGCTTCTATTCATGGCGTCTGACCTTCATGACGTTCCACGGCAGGCCGCGGGCTTCTTCGGATGTCATGCATCACGTCCACGAGTCACCGCAGGTTATGCTGGTGCCGCTCTATATCCTCGGCGCCGGCGCGCTCTTCGCGGGCTTCCTGTTCCATGATTATTTCTTCGGCCATCACTATGTCGAGTTCTGGCAGGGCTCTCTCTTCACACTGCCTGAAAACGAAATTCTCGAGGAATACCACCATGTTCCGCTTTGGGTGAAATGGAGCCCGTTCGTGGCCATGGCGCTTGGTCTCTACACTGCCTGGTACATGTACATCCGCTCGCCGGAGACGCCGAAATATCTCGCGCAGCAACACCGTGGTCTCTACCAGTTCCTGCTCAACAAGTGGTATTTCGACGAACTGTACGATTTCCTCTTCGTCCGCACCGCAAAGCGTCTCGGCACCTTCCTCTGGAAGGAGGGTGACGGCCGGGTGATCGATGGCTTCGGACCGAATGGTGTTGCGGCACGCGTTCTCGACGTGACCGACCGCGTCGTCCGGCTGCAGACCGGTTACCTCTATCACTACGCGTTCGCCATGCTGATCGGCATCGCTGCGCTCGTTACATGGATGATGCTCGGGAGTTCCTTCTGATGACCGATTGGCCCGTACTTTCCGCGGTCACGTTCATGCCGCTCGTCGGCGTTCTGCTTCTCTTGCTGACAAGGGAAGACAGCGTCTACGGCCGCCGCAACATCCTGAACGTGTCGCTGCTGACGACGATCTTCACCTTCGCCGTATCGCTCTACATCTGGTATCAGTTCGACGCCTCGAACCCCGGCTTCCAGATGGTCGAGAAGCGCGAATGGCTCGGTACCGGCATCTCCTATCATCTCGGCATTGACGGCATTTCCGTTCTGTTCTTGCCTCTGACGGCTCTCTTGATGCCATTCTGCGTGCTCGCAAGCTGGCTCACGATCGAGAAGCGCCTGAAGGAATACATGATCGCGTTTCTGATACTGGAAACGCTGATGCTGGGCGTCTTCGTCTCGCTCGATATCGTGCTCTTCTACGTGTTCTTCGAAGCAGGCCTCATTCCGATGTTCATCATCATCGGCGTCTGGGGCGGCAAGGATCGCGTCTATGCGAGCTACAAGTTCTTCCTCTACACGCTGCTTGGCTCGGTGCTGATGCTGCTCGCCATCATGGCGATGTATTGGCAGGCTGGCACGACCGACATCACGGAACTGCTCGCCTACAAGTTCCCGCGCGGGATGCAGACCTGGCTGTGGCTTGCCTTCTTCGCCTCCTTCGCGGTGAAGATGCCGATGTGGCCGGTTCACACATGGCTTCCGGACGCGCACGTCCAGGCCCCGACGGCGGGCTCCGTGATCCTGGCGGGCATCCTGCTGAAGCTCGGCGGCTATGGCTTCCTGCGCTTCTCGCTGCCGATGTTCCCTCTCGCGTCGGACTATTTCGCGCCGTTCGTCTTCACGCTCTCGATCATCGCGATCATCTACACCTCGCTGGTGGCGATGATGCAGACCGACATCAAGAAGCTGATCGCCTATTCCTCGGTGGCGCACATGGGCTATGTGACCATGGGCACTTTCGCCGCCAACACGCAGGGCGTCCAGGGCGCCATCTTCCAGATGTTGTCGCATGGCGTCGTCTCTGGCGCGCTCTTCCTTTGCGTCGGCGTCGTCTATGACCGGCTGCACACCCGCGAGATCGCTGCCTATGGCGGCCTCGTCAACAACATGCCGAAATATGCGGTCGCCTTCATGGTCTTCACCATGGCAAACGTCGGCCTTCCGGGCACCTCGGGCTTCGTCGGCGAAGTGCTGACGCTGGTCGGCGCCTTCCGCGCCAATACCTGGGTCGCCTTCTTCGCGACCACCGGCGTCATTCTGTCGGCCGCCTATGCGCTTTGGCTCTACCGTCGGGTGATCTTCGGTGCGCTCGAGAAGGAGAGCCTGAAGGCGCTGCTCGATCTGTCGGCGCGCGAGAAGCTCATTCTTTACCCGCTGGTGATCCTGACGATCTTCTTCGGTGTCTATCCGGCACCGGTCTTCGATGCGACGGCGGCTTCCGTGGATCTGCTCGTCAACAACTACTCCGCAGCCCTGCAGGCAGCGCAAGACGTTGCGCTTTCGGTGCAATGACCACAGGACGTGACTGGACATGACTGCTGAAACCCTCTTTGCAAGCCTGCAACTCTCGGTCCCCGAACTGATCCTCGCGGTCGGCGCGATGGTACTGTTGATGATCGGCGTCTTTTCGAGCGAACGGTCCACGCCGACGGTAACCGGGCTTGCGGTCGCATTGCTGATCATCGCCGGGCTGTGGCTCGTCCTGAAGACGGGCGAGGGCGAGGCCTATGGCGGCGCCTTCCTCTCCGATCCCTTCGCCAAATTCATGAAGGTCCTGGCGCTGATCGGCTCCATTACTGCGATGGTGATGACCGTCGGTCATGCCCGCTCGGCCCAGATCGACCGTTTCGAGTTTCCGGTGCTCCTGGTTCTGGCGACCCTCGGCATGCTGCTGATGATCTCCGCCAACGACCTGATCTCGCTCTACCTGTCGCTGGAATTGCAGTCGCTCGCCCTCTACGTCGTAGCGGCGATCAATCGTGACAGCATCCGTTCGACAGAAGCCGGGTTGAAATATTTCGTTCTCGGTGCCCTGTCATCGGGCATGATGCTTTACGGCATGTCGCTCGTTTACGGTTTCACCGGCCATACCGGCTTCGACGAGATCGCTGCGGCGCTGACGGCGGAAGGCCGTTCGCTCGGCCTGGTCTTCGGCCTGGTATTCATCCTCGCCGGCCTCGCCTTCAAAATTTCCGCGGTTCCGTTCCACATGTGGACGCCGGACGTTTACGAAGGCGCACCGACGCCGGTGACCGCCTTCTTTGCAGCCGCACCGAAGGTTGCGGCAATGGCGATGCTCGTTCGCATCGTTATCGAAGCCTTCGAGCCCGTCGTGGCCGACTGGCAGCAGATCATCGTCTTCATCTCGATCGCTTCCATGCTGCTCGGTGCCTTCGCGGCAATCGGCCAGAGGAACATCAAACGGCTGATGGCCTATTCCTCGATTGGCCACATGGGCTATGCCCTGGTCGGCCTTGCGGCCGGCTCGATGGCCGGAGTGCGCGGCGTGATCCTCTACATGCTGATCTACATGATCATGACTCTCGGCACCTTTGCCTGCATTCTCGCCATGCGCCGCAAGGAAGGCGAGCACGTCGAGAACATCGATGATCTTGCCGGCCTCTCGCAGACCAATCCGTTCATGGCAACGGTGCTGACGGTCCTGATGTTTTCGCTGGCCGGCATTCCGCCGCTCGCAGGTTTCTTCGCGAAGTATTTCGTGTTCGTCGCCGCCATCGAGGCGCATCTCTACGCGCTCGCGATCATAGGCGTGCTCGCGTCCGTCGTCGGCGCCTATTATTACCTGCGCGTGATCAAGGTCATGTGGTTCGATGAAGCCAAGGGTGAATTTGCCCGCACTGCCGGCGAACTGCGTCTTGTCTTCGGCCTTTCCGGTCTGTTCGTTCTCGGGTACGTGCTGATCGGCGGTCCGCTCGGAAGCGCCGCGGAAGTTGCGGCCCGGACCTTCTTTTGACCGGCGGGAAGGGCGGCGGCCGGATTTCGCTTGACGACTTCCGGCACGTCGCGCTTGCCGAGACCGTCTCGACCAACAGCGAGTGCCTGGCGAGGGCGCGCGAAGGCGACCCAGGCAACCTCTGGATCACCGCCGGGCGCCAGACGGGCGGTCGCGGCCGTCGCGGCCGCGCCTGGTTTTCCGAGCCTGGCAATCTCTACGCATCGCTGCTTCTCATCGATCCGGCACCGATCGCGCGCCTGCATTCCCTGCCTCTTGCAGTCGCGGTGGCGGCGCACCGGGCGATCCGGATGGTGATGCCGCCGGCGGCAGCGCCGGTTGAGATCAAATGGCCAAACGACATCCTCATCGATGGAAAGAAGGCATGCGGCATTCTTCTCGAAGGGGAGGAGCTTGCCGATGGCCGCCGGGCGCTGGTCATCGGTTTCGGAGTGAATGTCGGTGTCGCGCCCGAAGGGGCGCTCTATCCTGCGACATCTCTTCGTCGCGAAGGGGCGTCGGCGTCTCCCGAGGAACTGTTCGCACATCTCTTTCTCGCCGTGGCCGAGATGCTCGCGCTCTGGGATCGCGGCACGGGCATCGGCAAGATCGTTGAACTTTGGCGTTCGGCGGCGCGCGGCATTGGCGAGACGATCACCGTCAACCTGCCGGATCGATCGCTTTCGGGCCGTTTTGTCGGTATTGACCACGACGGCAGGTTGTTGCTCGATACCGGCGCCGGCACGCAGCAGGCGATCGCCGCCGGTGATGTATTTTTTGGATGATTGAAGAATAGGGGCGCGCAAAGATATGGCGCAGGAAGAAGAACTGGTGTTCTTGCCGCTCGGCGGCGTCGGCGAAATCGGCATGAACCTCGGCCTTTATGGCTATGGCCGGCCGGGCAACCGCCAGTGGATCATGGTTGACTGCGGCGTGACCTTTCCCGGCCCGGAACTGCCGGGCGTCGAACTGGTCTTACCGGATATCGCCTTCCTCGCGGAGGAGCGCCGCAATCTGAAGGCGATCATCATCACGCATGCGCATGAGGACCACTATGGTGCGTTGAACGATCTTTGGCCGGGTCTCAACGTTCCGGTCTATGCCTCGCCCTTCACCGCCGGCATGCTTGAGGCGAAGCGCGATTTCGAAAAGAGCCGCGGCGAAATTCCGATCACGATCTTCAAGCAGAGTGACCGGATCAATGTCGGCCCCTTCAGCATCGAGGCGGTCGGCGTCAATCATTCGATCCCGGAACCGATGTCACTCGTCATCCGCACGCCGCTCGGCACCGTTGTACACACGGGCGACTGGAAGATCGATCTCGAGCCGTCGCTCGGCCCGATCACGGATGAGGCGCGCTTCCGCCAGGTTGGCGAAGAAGGCGTGCTGGCGCTCGTCTGCGATTCCACCAACGCACTTCGCGATGGGGTTTCGCCTTCCGAACAGCAGGTTTCCGAAAGTCTGGCGAAGATCATCGCCAATGCTGAAGGTCGTGTCGGCATCACCACGTTCTCCTCGAACGTCGGCCGCATTCGCTCCGTCGCCGAAGCGGCGGAAGCAGCGGGCCGAGAGGTGCTGCTGCTCGGCAGTTCTATGAAGCGGGTCGTGGACGTAGCGAGGGACCTCGGCCTGATGGAAGGGCTGAAGCCGTTCCTGGCGGAGGACGAGTTCGGCTATATTCCGCGCGATAAGGTCGTCGTGATCCTGACCGGCAGCCAGGGCGAGCCCCGGGCAGCGCTTGCCAAGATTGCCCGGGACGAGATGCGCAATGTGGCGTTTTCCGCCGGCGACACGATCGTCTTCTCTTCGCGAACCATCCCCGGCAATGAGAAAGCCATCAACGATATCAAGAACGGTCTGATCGAACAGGGCATTCACATCATCACCGACAGTGAGGCGCTGGTGCATGTTTCCGGTCACCCGCGGCGCAACGAGCTGCAGCAGATGTACCAGTGGGTGAAGCCGCAGACCGTCGTGCCCGTCCATGGCGAGGCAGCCCACCTGACGGCGCATGCCGAACTGGCGCTGCATTCCGGGATCGCCAGTGTACCGCGGCTGCGCAACGGCCAAATCTTGCGCCTGGCTCCGGGGCCGGCGGAAGTAATCGACGAGGCGCCACACGGCCGCATCTACAAGGACGGCATCCTGATCGGCGATTTCGACGAGATGGGCATCGGCGAGCGGCGCAAGCTTTCCTTCGCCGGCCACGTCTCCGTCAACGTCGTGCTCGACAACCGCTATGATTTCCTCGGTGATCCGGTTGTCGTGCCGATCGGGCTTCCGGAGTTCGATGACGAGGGCGAGGACATGAATGACACGCTCTACGACGCAGTGCTCGGCGCAGTGGAAAGCATTCCTCGGGCAAAGCGGAAGGATCTGGCCATGTTGCAGGAAGCGGTTCGCCGCGCCGTGCGCAGCACCGCCAATCAGGTCTGGGGCAAGAAGCCGGTGGTCACGGTCTTTGTCACCAAAGTCTGATTTCCTCGCCACCAAGGTAGATGTAAACGGTCACGCAGCCATCGGCTTTGGTCTTCGAGCGAAGGGAGCATTCGATGTTGGGAAGGGTAAACCACGTGGCGATCGCCGTGCCGGATCTCGCTTCGGCCGCTGAAAGCTATCGTTCGACGCTCGGTGCAAACGTCACCGAGCCACAGGCGCTTCCCGAACACGGTGTCGCGGTTGTGTTCGTAACACTCCCGAACACGAAGGTGGAACTGCTGGAACCGCTGGGCGATGCATCTCCGATTGCCGCCTTCCTTGCGAAGAACCCGACGGGCGGCATGCACCACATTTGTTATGAGGTGGCGGATATCATCGCGGCGCGCGACCGGTTGCAGCAGGCGGGCGCGCGGGTGCTCGGCGATGGAACGCCGAAAATCGGCGCGCACGGCAAACCGGTCCTGTTCCTCCATCCCAAGGATTTTCAGGGTACTCTGATAGAGTTGGAACAGGTGTGACAGTCGGGCGCGGCCCACTTGTTTGCCGGCTGGACTGAGGAACGCTATAAGGCGGACGCCATAGCCCTGGCGGCAGTTCCGGCGGAAACGCGCCGGCGCTCGGCCTGTCCGGCGATTTGAATTGAGACCCGCAATGTCCGCTTTTTCGACCCTTGCCATCTACTTCATCATCTGGTGGCTGACGCTGTTTGCCGTTCTGCCGCTGGGAGTCCGGACGCAGGCCGAGGAAAACGATATCGTACCCGGCAGTGTCGAAAGCGCTCCGGCGCGGTTTCGTGCACTTCGTGTCGTTTTGCTGACCACTGTCATCGCGGCGGCCATTCACCTCGGTTGGTACGTCGTTTCTGTCAAACTCGGATACGGGATCGATTCCATCCCGCGGTTCGCGCCGGAATTTTACTGAACGGCCGCCGCGCCTGCGGGTTGGATGGCAAAAGCATGCCACGGCCGAACGCCCACAGCCGTTTCGCCAGCCATTCTGCCCCCCATCTCGTGACGGCTCCTACAGGGCCGCGCGTCTCATCAGACGCACCAAAGGAGCCTGTAGCACGTTGAATTGCTGCATGTTTTCGGCGCTAAATCGAACACGACTAAGGAAACATGAGCAGGAGGTGCGGGTAGCATTCCCGCAAGCCTCTCGGCGCCAACGGGAAATCCGCGGGCTTGACAACCGAAGAATTGACATTTTTGAAAAGTGCTTCGGTTTTGGGGGGCTGGGAAAAAGCAAAAAAAAACAAGGCGTAAAGCCTTGTTTTTAAGTTTCGCGTGATCTTTAATCCGTTTCCGGCGGCAGCGGACGAGCGCGCCTAAGATCTTATCCTCCCAAGACTTGACCGCGAATTTCGGCAAGAATTTGGTCTTCTTGCCTGTTTTGTGAGCCGAAATTAGCTCAAACATTGGGCGCTGTCATCTGCTTTTTTTGCATTTTTGCTACAGTCTGACAAAATTTTCCCGTTGACAGGAGCCGTCGTTGTCCTGTTACTACCGTGCTCTTTTGACGCAGGCGAGCGCGGCGCATTTCCTGTCAAATCCCATCTATTATGTGGCTTTCTTCCCGCCGCGGCAGGGTTTTCATCCGCTCGCGAAGCGGTTATGAACGCTGAACTCGAATGCTTTCCACACCGGCGGTGCCGGAGGAGAAATTCAAGAGTACGATCGCAGTAAGGCAAAGCCGCTTCTCCTAGCTTGCAGGTGGACGGCGGCCGAAGCACAACGTCATTTCGCCCGAATCCGCCGATAGTGCGAAGTCCACCAAGTTCTGGAACCCGTCATGCGCCTGTCCCGCTATTTCATGCCCATCTTGAAGGAAAATCCGAAGGAAGCGGAAATCGTTTCCCATCGCCTGATGCTGCGGACGGGCATGATCCGCCAGCAGTCCGCCGGCATCTACACCTGGTTGCCGCTCGGCAAGCGCGTGCTCGACAAGGTCAACGCGATCATTCGCGAAGAGCAGAACCGCTCCGGCGCGATCGAGCTCCTGATGCCGACGCTGCAGTCGGCAGAGTTGTGGCAGGAGAGCGGGCGCTACGATGCCTATGGCAAGGAAATGCTGCGCATCAAGGACCGGCAGGACCGGCCGATGCTCTATGGTCCGACGAACGAGGAGATGATCACGGACGTGTTCCGCTCCTATGTGAGGTCCTACCGCGATTTGCCGCTGAACCTCTATCATATTCAGTTGAAGTTCCGCGACGAGATCCGTCCGCGCTTCGGCACGATGCGTTCGCGCGAGTTTCTGATGAAGGACGCCTATTCCTTCGATCTTAACCGCGAAGGGGCGGAACATGCCTATAACAGGATGTTTGCCGCCTATTTGCGCACTTTCGCCCGCATGGGCCTGCGCGCCATTCCGATGCGCGCCGATACCGGCCCCATTGGCGGTAATCTCAGCCACGAGTTCATCATTCTCGCCGACACCGGTGAGTCCGAAGTCTTCTGCCACAAGGATTTCCTCGGTTTCGATATTCCGGGTGAGGAAACCAATTTCGATGACGTCGCCGGCCTCAAGACGATCTTCGAGAAATGGACGTCGCGCTATGCGGCGACGTCGGAAATGCATGACGAGCCGGCTTTCAACGCGATCCCCGAGGGAGAGCGTCTTTCCGCGCGCGGCATCGAGGTTGGCCATATCTTCTATTTCGGCACAAAATACTCCGAGGCGATGGGCGCGAAGGTGCTCGGGCCGGACGGCAAGGAGCACGTCGTGCATATGGGCTCCTACGGCATCGGTCCGACGCGTCTCGTGCCGGCGATCATCGAAGCGTCGCATGACGAAAACGGCATCATCTGGCCGAAGTCGGTCGCCCCGTTCGATGTGGTGGTAATCAACATGAAAGCGGGTGATGCCGCTTGCGATGCGGCCTGCGGCACGCTCTACTCGGATCTCGGCAAGGCTGGATTCGACGTGCTTCTGGACGATACCGATGATCGCGCCGGCGCGAAATTCGCGACCGCCGATCTCATTGGCGTTCCGGTTCAGATCATCGTCGGCCCGCGTTCAGTCGCGAATGGCGAGATCGAGGTCAAGGACCGCAAGACCGGCGAACGCGAGACGATGACGATCGAAGCCGCGATCAACAAGCTGGTTGCGACCAGATAGAGACGAAGGAAGCGAAGATGACCGCGGCGACGGAAGACCAGGTGCAGGCTGCCGCTCCGTCTGGGGCGCCTTCCAGTCGTCCCTTTTCCGCGTTCGAGCGCATGGTAGCCTGGCGCTATCTGCGCTCGCGACGGAAGGAAGCCTTCATCTCGGTCATCGCCGGCTTTTCCTTCATCGGCATCATGCTGGGTGTGGGGACGCTGATCATCGTCATGGCGGTGATGAACGGATTCCGTACCGAGCTTATTTCGCGCATCCTCGGCATGAACGGCCATATCATCGTTCAGCCGCTCGATGGACCGCTCACCAACTATGCTGATCTCGCCACCAAGTTTTCCGCGGTCCCCGGCGTCACCATGGCGATCCCTATGGTCGAAGGGCAGGTTCTCGCCCAAGGGCTGGGTGACGCGTCAACAGGAGCCCTCGTTCGCGGTGTTCGTGCCGACGACCTCTCGAAGATGAAATCCATCTCGGAGCACATTCAATCCGGCGATCTAGTCGGCTTTGCGTCGGGCAGCGGCGTCGCCATCGGTTCGCGCATGGCCGAACAACTGGGCATCCGTGTCGGTGGCACGATCACGCTGACTTCGCCGAATGGCGATGTGACGCCCATGGGCATGAATCCGCGCGTCAAGGCCTATACCGTCTCGGCGATCTTCGAGATCGGAATGTCGGAGTACGACGCAACGATCGTCTTCATGCCGCTCGAGGAGGCGCAGCTTTATTTCAATGCGGAAGGTCTCGTCCAATCGATCGAGATTTTTGCCGAGCATCCGGACGCCGTCGATGCCTTGCGCAAGCCCCTTGAAGACGCGGCCGGCCGGCAGATCTTCATCAGCGACTGGCGCGACCGCAACAAGACCTTCTTCTCTGCGCTCGAGGTCGAGCGGAACGTCATGTTCATGATCCTGACGCTGATCGTACTGGTGGCGGCCTTGAACATTATTTCCGGCCTCATCATGCTGGTGAAGGACAAGGGCAGCGACATCGCGATTCTAAGAACGATGGGCGCGACATCCGGGTCGGTGATGCGCATCTTCTTCATGACCGGGGCTGCCATCGGCGTCACCGGCACCATCGCCGGGGTGCTCCTTGGCGTCGTTGTCTGTCTCAATATCGAATCGATCCGTCAGTTCTTCTCCTGGATTTCGGGAACGACGCTCTTCAATCCGGAACTTTATTTCCTGAGCCAGCTTCCTGCGGATATGAATGCCGACGAGACCGTCGCCGTCGTCATCATGGCGATTGCCCTTTCCTTCCTTGCCACGATCTTTCCAGCCTGGCGCGCCTCGCGCCTCGATCCGGTGCAGGCCCTGCGATACGAATAACAAGGACAATAACGCAAATGAATGCGCGAGTGGCACTGCAGCTCTCTGGCATCGAGCGGCACTATGGCGAGGGCGACACCTACCTCCCGATTCTCAAGGGCGTCGATCTCACGCTGCGGGCCGGCGAGACGGTCGCGCTCGTGGCACCCTCCGGAACCGGAAAATCGACGCTCCTGCATATAGCCGGCCTGCTTGAGCATCCGGACGCGGGTGAAGTCGTCGTAAGCGGGTTGGCCTGTAACGGGCTTAGCGATGACCGACGCACGGCGATCCGCCGCAAGGAGATCGGCTTCGTCTACCAGTTCCATCACCTTCTGCCCGAATTTTCCGCGCTGGAAAACATCATGATGCCGCAACTGATCGCCGGCCTTTCCAAAGCGGAAGCGGCGGAGAGAGCGACGGCGTTGCTCGATTACATGCGCATCGGGCACCGGGCCAGTCATCGGCCGACCGAACTTTCCGGCGGCGAGCAGCAGCGTGTCGCGATCGCCCGCGCCGTGGCCAATGCGCCGCTCGTTCTCCTGGCCGATGAGCCGACCGGCAATCTCGATCCCGAGACCGCAGGCTATGTGTTCGAGGCGCTGGAGGCTTTGGCGCGACAGTCGGGGCTGGCCGCGCTGATCGCGACGCACAACCACGAACTCGCCTCGCTGATGGATCGCCGCGTAACGATCGAGGATGGCAAGGTCGTCGAACTGAAGTAGCCATACGGCAATTCAAAGTGTCTGCAGCCACTTTTGCGCGTCTGGGGAGACGCGCAGCGCTGTCGCGTCAGGGAACGATGAGGCCACCGCGATATTCAAGCTCATAGGCTTCTTCGCCATCGACGAAAATCACTTCGCGGCCGGAAAAGTGATCTGTCGCGCCGCGGCTGCTATCGACATAGCAACCATAGGCGTGCTGATACTCCATACCGCCGAGGAAATGGCGCTTCTCGCGATACATCGCCTGTAGTGCGGCCTTGATAACGGCGCCGGCTCGTTCAGCATCGATCAGGTCCGGACGAACGATGCGGCCGAAGTAATTCATGGCCCAGCGCGGATTGCCCTCATGCCAGACCGCCTCTTGGCCGGCAAAATCCGTTCCGCCAAAATAGCTGTCGAGATAGCTCCACGCGCCGCGCCGATGTCCGATATCGCGAGACCCGGGTCTGCAGGCGGGAAGCTCAGCGCCGTTGCCGACATAGGTCTTCGATTTCGCTTCGACGATGAAGTCGGTGAGTTCCTGTATGCTGAACATGAGCGTGCTCCCAATTCGGCCGCCGAGGATGCCGGAACATTGCCCCCATGTAAAGAACAAAACAGGAACATACGTGTGAATTGCGTGGCTACGAGTTGCCTATCTTGGTGTCGACCTCGGGGAAGCCGTGAGTCGTTGGTGCGCTTGGTTTAGCCTTCCTTGACCGAATCCGGAGCGGCATAGTCGTGGCGCCACGCTGGCTGCGCGGGCGCATTAACCATGAAAGCTGAATAGCGGGATCTTTTATGCGGTCTTGCTTGACTATGGAACAAAAAAAGAACAAAAGAAAAACAATAGCGGAAAAGGAGCCATGTTATGACTGATTTCGTTCGTGATCTCGCCGCCTTCGCCTCGATGAGCCTCTTCATCGCCAGCATTTCCGTGATTGCGCTCGGATTGTAACCCTCCTGCTTTGGTGTCGTCTCGCGGGGTAGCGTCTGGTTTGCGCTTTCCTCCGATGCAGTGTTGAAAAAGACGGCGGTTCCGGTCGTCAGGCTGGACATGGGGGACCGGACACGGGATATCCTCTGCTCCTGCAGCGCCGCGCGTCTTGTCAGACGCGCAAAAGGACGCTGTAGCACTTTGAATTGCTGCATGTTTTGTCCCTGAATCGGCTACGATTTAAGCAACATGCGGTAGCGCGAATCGGAGTACGACGATGGCGAATGACGAAGGCCTTGGGCAGCGGGCAACTGCGACGGATCCGCAGTTTGTTCACTTGCGTGTGCATTCGGCCTTTTCGTTGTTGGAGGGTGCGCTGCCGTTGAAGAAAATCATCGGCAAGGCTGTCGCGGATGAGCAACCGGCCATAGGCATTGCCGACACCAACAATCTCTTCGCGGCCCTCGAATTTTCGCAGAAGGCAGCGGATGACGGCTTGCAGCCGATCATCGGCTGTCAATTGTCGATCGACATGGAGGACGAGGCGGAAGGGGAGCGGCGCGGCCACCATCACCAGCTTGCTAAGCTGCCGTCGCTCGTGCTGATCGCCGCAACCGATGACGGCTATGTCCGGCTCGTCGACCTCGTCAGCCGCGCCTATCTGGATGGAGAGGGCAGCCAGGCCGCGCGAATTACCCGGTCATGGCTGGCTGAGGGCGGGACCGATGGTCTGATCGCGCTGACGGGCGCGGCCAGCGGCCCGATTGACATGGCGCTGAAGGCGGGTTCGTCGGCTCTGGCGGAGACGCGCCTGAAGGCGTTGATCGAGCTCTTCGGCGACCGGCTCTATCTGGAACTGCAGCGGCACGGCAACTTTGACCGGCGCCACGAGAGCCGCCTGGTCGAACTCGCCTATCGGTTTGATGTCCCGCTGGTGGCGACAAACGAGGCGTTCTTTCCTTCGCCGGCTGACTATGACGCGCACGACGCATTGATGGCGGTCGCGCACAACGCAATGGTTTCGGATGACAGCCGTTTCCGGCTGACCCCGGATCATTATCTGAAGAGCCGCAAGGAAATGGCCGCGCTCTTCGCCGATCTCCCCGAAGCGTTGCAGAACACGATCGAAATCGCCCGGCGCTGCTCCTTCATGCTGAAGACCCGCGGGCCGATCCTGCCGCGCTTCACCGGCGCTTCGGATGATCCGGAGGAGGCCGAGCGCGCGGAGGCGGCAGAGCTTCGCCGGCAGGCGGAGGAGGGGCTTGAAGGTCGCCTGGCGAAGCTCGGTATGGCGCCGGGCTACAAGGAAGAGGATTACCGCGAGCGGCTGGCGTTCGAACTCGGCGTCATAGAGCGGATGAAGTTTCCGGGCTACTTCCTTATCGTTTCGGACTTCATCAAATGGGCCAAGCAGCATGGCATTCCCGTCGGACCGGGCCGCGGCTCGGGTGCCGGGTCGCTCGTTGCCTATGCGCTCACGATCACCGATGTCGATCCGATGCGTTTCTCGCTGCTGTTCGAACGCTTCCTCAACCCCGAGCGCGTGTCGATGCCCGACTTCGATATCGACTTCTGCCAGGACCGGCGTGAAGAGGTCATCCGTTACGTTCAGGGCAAATACGGCCGCGAGCAGGTGGCGCAGATTATCACCTTCGGATCGCTGCAGGCGCGTGCGGCTTTGCGCGACGTCGGCCGCGTGCTCGAAATGCCCTATGGCCAGGTCGACAAGATCTGCAAGCTCGTGCCGAACAACCCGGCCAATCCGACTCCGCTTTCGAAAGCGATCGAGGAGGAGCCGCGGCTGCAGGAGGAGGCGGAAAAGGAGCCGGTCGTGGCTCGCCTTCTCGATATCGCCCAGAAGATCGAGGGTCTCTACCGCCATGCCTCGACGCACGCCGCCGGCATCGTCATCGGCGACCGGCCGCTCTCGAAACTGGTGCCGATGTACCGCGATCCGCGCTCGGACATGCCGGTCACCCAGTTCAACATGAAATGGGTGGAGCAGGCCGGTCTCGTCAAGTTCGACTTCCTCGGCCTGAAAACGCTGACGGTACTGAAGACCGCGGTCGATTTCGTCGCCAAGCGCGGCGTTGACATCGATCTTGCGAGCATTCCGCTGGACGACACGAAGACCTACGAGATGCTTTCCCGCGGCGAGACGGTCGGCGTGTTCCAGGTGGAAAGCGCCGGCATGCGCAAGGCGCTGATCGGCATGCGCCCGGACTGCATCGAGGACATCATCGCGCTTGTCGCGCTCTACCGTCCCGGTCCGATGGAAAACATCCCGGTCTATAACGCCCGCAAACATGGTGAGGAAGAGATCGAGTCGATCCATCCGAAGATCGACTATCTGCTGAAGGAGACGCAGGGCGTCATCGTCTACCAGGAGCAGGTGATGCAGATCGCGCAGGTGCTCTCGGGCTATTCGCTCGGCGAGGCCGATCTCCTGCGCCGCGCCATGGGCAAGAAGATCAAGGAGGAGATGGACAAGCAGCGCGCCCGCTTCGTCGAAGGCGCCGTCAAGAACGACGTGTCGAAGCCGCAGGCCGACCTGATCTTCGACCTGCTCGCGAAATTCGCCAACTACGGCTTCAACAAGTCGCATGCGGCCGCTTACGCCATCGTCTCCTACCAGACCGCCTATATGAAGGCGCATCATCCGGTCGAGTTCCTCGCGGCATCGATGACGCTCGATATGTCGAACACGGAAAAGATCAACGATTTTCGCCAGGACGCCATGCGCCTCGGCATTGAGGTGATCGCTCCGTCGGTGCAGACGTCCTTCCGCCATTTCGAGACCGGCGACAACCGCATTTATTATTCGCTTGCCGCCATCAAGGGCGTCGGCGACTCGGCCGTCGAGCATATCGTCGCCGTTCGCGGCGACCGCCCGTTTGCGAGCCTCGAGGATTTCTGCCTCCGGATCGACCCGAAGCTTCTGAACAGGCGCGTCTTTGAAAGTCTGATCGCGGCTGGCGCATTTGATTGCTTCGGCTACGACCGGGCCGAACTCATTGGCGGGCTTGACCGGATCCTGGGCTTCGCCCAGCGCGCGCAGGAAAACAAGATGAGCGGCCAGAGCGATATGTTCGGCGCCGGGGCAGCGACCGGACCGGAACGGATCGCGCTGCCGGCCTACACGCCCTGGCTCGCCTCCGAGAAGCTGCACCGGGAGTTCCAGGTGCTCGGCTTCTATCTTTCTGCCCATCCGCTCGATACCTACAACAAGCTGCTGGCGAAGATGCGCGTGCAGACATTTGCGGATTTCGCGGCGGCGGTGAAGCAGGGGGCGACCGCCGGCCGGCTGGCGGGAACGGTGACCTCGAAGCAGGAGCGCAAGACGCGTACCGGCAACAAGATGGGGATCGTCGCCTTCTCCGACGCGTCGGGTCAGTTCGAAGCCGTTCTCTTCTCGGAGATGTTGAACCAGTACCGCGATCTCCTGGAGCCGGGCAAATCGCTGGTCATGACGGTCGCCGCCGAGGAGCGGCCGGAAGGAGTCGGCCTTCGCATCCAGACTTTGCGCTCTCTCGAAGAGGAGTCGCTGCAGATGCAGAAGGCGCTGCGCGTCTTCGTGCGCGACGCCGGCCCGCTACGCTCCATAGCTTCCCATCTCAACACGAAGGGCGACGGTCTCGTTTCTTTCGTCGTCATCAAGGAAAACGGCCAGCGGGAAATCGAGGTCGAGCTCAACGAGAAATACCGGATTTCGCCGGAGATCGCGGCGGCGCTTCGCTCGGCCCCAGGGGTCGTCGATGTCGAACTCGTCTAAAGTGTTTCCAGGAGTGTGTGTAGCGGTTGTCCGGCCGGAATTGCATAATTCCAAAGGCTTAGAGGCGGACAGTCGTCAGCGCGGGGCAGAGCGTGTGATGGTGATGAAGTCCGTTCCCTCGCCAGTTTCCTGTCCGCTCTCCGTATCGGATATCGACAAGGACGATCCGTTGACGAGAAGACCTGCGATCCGTGTACGCACATCAGGGGGTACCGCGAGCCGATCCAGCGTTGCTTGAAGCGCGTTGGAAACAAACGGATCGGCGTCGATGGAAATGCCGAGTCGTTTTTTCATCGATGCAGGAAGATGATTTTCCAGGGAAACGCCAAACCATTTGCCGCTGCCGCTTGCCGTATCGAGATCCTGGAACTGCAGGAAGTGCGTTCCCAAGGCCACCTCCGGCTGCTCGATGCGGATGGCGGCCGAGAGGAGCGGCTGGAACTGTTGACGCACGCGCAAGATGCCGTTCGACGGTTTCTCGCGACCGGCTTTGCGGAACACCGCATCAATCAGTTCCGGCGTTATTTTGCCGTCAGCTGGAAGACCTTGAGCCGACTGGAAAGCGCTAACCGCGTCAAACGTGGCGGGACCGGCCCAGCCATCCGGGACGCCGGCATCAAAGCCGAGGCTGCTCAGCAGCGTCTGCAACTCGCGAACTACGTCGCGGGTGCTGCGTCGGGTGATCAAAATGCGAATCGGTGGTTGGGATTGGCCGGAGACGGCAGGCACGGAAGCCGTCTTTATCATTGCCACTTTGAGTGTGTCGGTCTCTTTCTGACTAAGCGCCGGACGCAAAGGGACGTCGGAAAGCGGGGCCGGCTCTTCCTCATGCGCTTGGTTCGGCTGGAAAAGCGTGGCGTTCGAAACCTCGGCGGGGATCACCGGACGATCCGATATCAGAACGTGCATTCCGTGCCTGGTCATCTTGAACAGTTTCGCCGCAAATTTGCTGGGCAACCGCACGCAACCGTGAGAGGCCGGGTGTTTCGGCACATGGCTGGAGCCATGCAGGGCAATTCCTGACCAGGTCAGTCGCTGCATGAACGGCATCGGTGCGTTCGAATAGATGTTGGACTTGTGGTGACGGCGTTTCTCGAGGATCGAGAAGATGCCCGTCGGCGTCGAGTGACCGGCCTTCCCGGTCGATACCTTTGACTTGGCTACGACGGCATTGCCGTCATAGACGGTGACCGATTGCTGCTGCGTCGAGACGATCACCTGCAGCGGTGTATCGCTGGCTGCAAACACGGACGAGGCCGACGCCAGCAGGAGGGCAAACCCGCCTCCGAGAGTGAAACGCAAAACCATCCGCTCATTCCAACGCAAGAACTGTCGAATGAGCCTATCCGCCAATATTTAAGGAATTCGATCACAGCGGCCGTCCCCGCGCGAGAGCATTATTGATCGCGACGCCGGTGGCCGAAGGTGTAGCCCGTCTCGACGGTTGTTTTGCCGAACTTGTCGCGCAGCTTGTTGATCGCATCTTCGGCAGCCGCGCGTCTCGTCGCTCCCGGGTCCACCAGATCCGGCGGATCGGCAAGACCGGGATCGGACAGGTCGCTGACGCTTATGCCGATCAGCCTGTATCGGGTGCCGTCGGCTTCTTTTTCCAGAAGCTGAAGGCCGGTGCGGAAGATACGATCCGCCAGGCGCGTCGGGCTGTCGAGCCGCCGGTTACGCGTGCGGGTCTTGAAGTCGGCGGTCTTTAGCTTGAGCACCACGGTTTGCCCGGCAAGCTCCGCCTTGCGCAGCCGCAGCGCCACCTGCTCGCTGAGCCTCCTCAGATGAGGGATGAGTTCTTCCGGACGCGAGAGGTCGTCGTTGAATGTGGTTTCCGACGACACACTTTTCGCTTCCCCGTCCGTTTCCACGATCCGCTCGTCCTGACCGCGCGAGAGGCGGTAAAGCCTTTGGCCCATCGTGCCGTAGCGGCGCATGAGGTCGGCTTCCTCCATCATCTGCAATTGGCCGATCGTGCGAATGCCATCCCGCTCGAGCGTCGCGGCAAAGGCCTTGCCGACTCCCCAGATCAGCGTCACGGAACGCTCCTTGAGGAAGTCGACGGCCTCGGCCTGTCCGATGACGGAAAAACCTCGCGGCTTCTGCAGGTCGGAAGCGACCTTGGCGAGGAACTTGCAATAGGACAGGCCGACCGAGACGGTGATGCCGATTTCCTGCTCCACCCGCTTGGCGAACCGGGCGAGCGTTCGGGCCGGAGGATCATGGTGGAGCCGCTCGGTGCCGCTGAGATCGAGAAAAGCTTCGTCTATCGAAAGCGGCTGCACAAGCGGCGTCAATTCCAGCATCAGCGACCGCACTTCGCGTCCGACGCGGGAATATTTCTCCATGTTCGGCTTGACCACGACCGCCTGCGGACAGGCTTCCAGCGCCTTGAACATCGGCATGGCGGAGCGCACGCCGTGAATGCGGGCGATATAACACGCGGTGGAGACGACGCCGCGTTTACCGCCTCCGATGATCACCGGCTTGTCGGCGAGTTCCGGATCGTCGCGCTTTTCAATCGAGGCATAGAATGCGTCGCAGTCGATATGCGCCAAGGTCAGCTTGTAGAGTTCGGAATGGCGAAGAAGTCGCGGGCTGCCACAGGAAAGGCACCGCCGCGCCGCGACGGTTTGTTCCCTGAAGCAGTCTCGGCAGAAGCCAGGAATCGATGCAGCGCTGTCGGGCATATCCGGAACAAATGTTGAACGCGGCGACTTTACGCTCTACGCTACTGAGTCTCAAGGCGGAGATCGGAGGGGAGTTTGGATATCGCCCTGGAATTTCAACCGGTCACGGCAGAGCGCTGGCAGGATTTCGAACAGCTCTTCGGCCGGCAAGGAGCCTTCTGCGGCTGCTGGTGCGTTGCCCTGCGACTGCCGCACGCGATCCGCACCCGCATGTCGGCCGATGAGCGCAAGGGCTTCATCAAGGATCGGATTGCCGCCGGACCGCCACCCGGAATCCTCGGCTATTGCGAAGGGGCGCCCACCGCCTGGGTGCAGGTCGGCCCGCGTTATGACGTGCCCCAATTCAATTCGCCGCGCACGGTTTCTCGACCACTCGCAGAGGGCGAGGCCGAGGACGCGAGTGTCTGGGCGCTGAGCTGTCTCTTTCTACTGCCGCGGTTGCGGGGCCATGGATTGAGCCACCGCCTGCTTGGCGCGGCGATCGATTACGCGCGAGCCGGGCGCGCGCGCTTTCTTGACGCATGCCCGATCGACCGCGCCAAGCAGTCGAAATCGGCGACCCTTTGCATCGGCTCCACGGCGATCTTTGAACTCGCCGGTTTCGAGACGGTTGCGCGACGCAAGGACGGCAGACCGCTGATGCGGCTGGATTTGAGTCAATGAGTGCAACAGAGGGCATCACCTGGGCATTGGATTCGGCGGGCGTGGCCTTCCGCCGCAAAACGGCGCGCCGACAGGGCTGCTCAAGGCGCGGCGCTGACTCAGCAGCTTGCCGTCGAACGTCCGAAGTGAGCGCGGATCAGGCGCGCTGCATCGGCCCAATCCGCAACGGTATGGATGCCAATATCCGGGACCGGGGCGAGGGCGCGAAACTCGGCGTTTGCCATCAGGTTTATGAGGAGGCAGGAAGGTGCGTAATCCCTCACCGAGTGGAGATTGCGCAGAATGTCGTCGATAAAGACGACCGGGAGCTTCCGGGCGCCG
Organism: Sinorhizobium sp. 7-81; assembly: GCF_030124405.1. Lineage (NCBI taxonomy): Bacteria > Pseudomonadati > Pseudomonadota > Alphaproteobacteria > Hyphomicrobiales > Rhizobiaceae > Sinorhizobium > Sinorhizobium sp. 7-81. The sequence continues at coordinate 1,368,172 of NZ_JASKLT010000001.1, forward strand.
TGCAGTCGCTCGACCAGCGGACCTTTGGGCTCTTCGGAGGCGAACAGCGGATAGGGGAGGCCGAGGGCGTCGAGCAACGCACGCCGGACGGCAGCGTGGCGTGGTGGCATCGCCGTCAGAAACACGATGTCCGCCTCGGCGGAGAGTTCCGCGAGCGTCTTGACCACCAGCGCGGCCGGTATCTGCCACTGCTCCTGCGCGGCGTAGAAGGCGTCAAGCAGCGCCTTCACAGCGGCTTCGCTCGCCGCCTCACCGTTTTGCAGGTCGACTATGTTGCCTGTCAAGCGGAAGGAACGAGGCAGCAGCCTATGCCGACGACTTTCGAGGAAGAGCTTGAAGGGCGTCAGGAATTCAAGGACGACCTCATCGACATCGCTGACGATCAGGGGTCTGTGCCCCAGACGAACGACGTCGTCGGGTCGGTCGGCGGGCATGCTCAGCTATCCTCGAAATCCGAACCACCGGAGAGAAGGTGGTGTGCCCGGACCACCTCTTCTGGCCGCGTTTGCGTCGCCGCGCAAAAGGCCATCAGCGTCGGTTCGTGGTCCATCAGGAAAGCGATCAAGCCGCCCATGAAACCCGGCTCGCCGATTGCGTTACGCAGGGAACCGGGGTCGGTGCCGGTCAGGGCGAGGAAACGGGACAGAAGCTCCGGTTCGTCAGCGAGCCAGGCGAGGATGGCGATCGCCGTTTCGTCAGCACTCTTCATGGTGTCGAACCTCTCGTCATGTTGCCCCCGGAATTACCTATTTTTCAACCAAATAGCGCTAGCCTGGCGACTGAGGAAATGGGCCGAGTCGTTGATTGTGCAACTTATATGTCTAGAGCGGGTTGAGGAAAAGTTTTTGCGGTTTTCCGCTCACATCCCGCTCTCACTTATGAGAATCGATCACAACGTGATCTCATGGACTTGCAAGGCGGCGGCGGACAGCAAGGTATCGACATGCCCAAACAGGTGATGATTGTTGAGGACAACGAGCTGAATATGAAGCTCTTCCGCGACCTGATTGAGGCTTCTGGCTACCAGACGATCCAGACGCGCAACGGCATGGAGGCGCTCGACCTTGCGCGCAAGCACCGGCCCGATCTGATTCTGATGGACATCCAGTTGCCCGAGGTTTCCGGCTTGGAAGTCACGAAATGGCTCAAGGAAGACGATGAACTCCATGTCATTCCGGTCATCGCGGTGACCGCCTTCGCAATGAAGGGCGATGAGGAGCGTATACGTCAGGGCGGTTGCGAAGCCTATGTCTCCAAGCCGATTTCGGTTCCGAAATTCATCGAAACGATCAAGACCTATTTGGGCGATGCCTGAGCGCCGGGGAAGATTGAGATGACAGCACGTATCCTCGTCGTCGATGACGTACCAGCCAATGTGAAGCTCCTCGAGGCGCGTCTGGTGGCTGAGTATTTCGACGTTTTGACGGCCGGGGACGGGCAATCGGCATTGGCGATCTGCGAAAGGACGCCGGTGGACCTGGTGCTGCTCGACATCATGATGCCGGGCATGGACGGATTCGAGGTTTGCGAGAGGTTGAAGGCAAACAGCCGTACCGCGCATATTCCGGTGGTCATGGTGACCGCGCTCGATCAACCGTCCGACCGCGTGCGCGGGCTGAAGGCGGGAGCGGACGACTTCCTCACAAAGCCAGTCAACGATCTGCAACTGATGTCGCGCGTGAAAAGCCTGGTGCGGCTGAAGAATGTCAGCGATGAATTGCGTCTGCGAGCGCAAACGGCACACACGATCGGCCTTCAGGAACTTGCGCGGCCGGATCGCCCGGACGAGCCGGGCAACATCCTCCTGGTGGACGCACGCGCCTCATCCCAGGAACGGCTTGTGCGCGCGCTGAAACCAATCGCCGACGTTTCGGTCATATCGGATCCCCAGGCTGCCTTGTTCGAGGCGGCCGAAAGCAGTTTCGATCTGGTCATCGTCAACGCAAACTTCGATGACTACGATCCGTTGCGCTTGTGCTCGCAGCTGCGCTCGTTGGAGCGCACACGCTTCATCCCGATCCTGCTCGTCACCGAGCAGGGGCGTGACGAGATGGTCGTTCGGGCGCTCGAACTTGGCGTGACGGACTATGTTATGCGCCCGGTCGATCCCAATGAGCTCGTGGCTCGCTCACTGACGCAGATTCGCCGCAAGCATTGCAATGACCGGCTGCGGGCGAGCGTCCAGCAGACGATCGAACTGGCGATCACCGACGATCTCACGGGTCTGCACAATCGCCGTTATCTGGACAATCATCTGAAACTGTTGATGGACCGCGCCGCTGCCCGCGGTCGGCCGCTTTCCATCTGCATTACCGATATCGATCGCTTCAAATACGTCAACGATACCTACGGCCATGACGCAGGCGACGAAGTGTTGCGCGAGTTTGCCAACCGCGTGCGAGCGACCGTCCGCGGTGCCGATCTCGCGTGCCGGTTTGGTGGCGAGGAGTTCGTGATCGTCATGCCGGACACCACGCCAGAAATGGCGGCAATCGTCGCCGAGCGCCTTCGTCTGGCGGTTGAGAGCCGTGCATTCCCCATTTCGCGGGCTGATACGCTTCATTCCGTCACGGCCTCCCTTGGCATCTCCAGCCTGAGAGCGGACGGCGACACCCCGGAAGCGTTGTTGAAGCGAGCCGACATGGCGCTGTATCAGGCAAAAAACAACGGCCGCAACAGGGTAGTGGCGGCAGCCGCCTGACCTTGATGCAGCAAGTAACACGGTCGCACGACCGCGATTAGAATGCTCTTTTCAGACTCTTGTTAAGTTTCTTTAAAGTTGTATTCTCCGCTCGGTCGCTGGTGCTGGGGCAAAGCATTTCCATAAGCGGCAAATTCGGCGTTGTCCGAATATGAGACAGAATTAACCAAACGCCGAGCAACCTTGTTTCGGCGATTAAGAATTCGTTGATTTTTTTTTATTTTCAGGCAATGCTGATACGTATGGAAGTATGACTTCCGTCACCAATCGGTTACCCCATGATGCTCAGGTCCGCCGCATCTCCTGGGTCGTGGGGTCGGTCGGCTGGCTCTGATGTTCGCGGATTCCTCGTGCCGCAGTCGGAAGTCAGCCGACCCCCTTTCAAAACGCCGCTTCGCAAGAGGCGGCGTTTTTCGTTTCGGTTCAGCTAGATAGAGCTGTCCAGCGTCGGGAAAGGCGCACCATTGAGGCCTTCGTCGAAGACAACAAGATCAAAGAAAAAGCGCCGACCTTGCGGCCGGCGCTTTAAAGCAGACTGGAACGCTGATCTTACTTGATCTTCGTTTCCTTGAACTCGACATGCTTCTTTGCGACCGGATCGTACTTGGTCTTCGTCATCTTTTCCGTCATCGTACGGCTGTTCTTGGTCGTGACGTAGAAGAAACCCGTGTCCGCTGTCGACAGAAGCTTGATCTTGATGGTGGTAGCTTTCGCCATGGTCGTCCTGCCTTTATAAAGATGAAAGCCGTGGACAACCGGTTGCGGGCCACGGTCAAGGTTGGCGCGAAACTACAAATCGCGGCCGAAAAGTCAAGGCCGTTTTGGTTTCAAAACGATCCGGACCACTGAAAGCGCAACATAAAGCCCGAAGAACGCCGCGATCGCCCAGGCAAAACCGCTGTTGCCGGTGACATCCATTGCCGCTCCGATCACCTGCGGGCCGGCAACGGTGCCGACAGCGTAGGAGAAAACGAAGGCCGCATTCGCTGCGGCGAGGTCAGCGCCCTGGAGCCGGGAACCCAGATGGCTAAGGCCGACTGTGTAGAGACCTGAAACGCAACCGCCCCAGAACAACAGCACAAGGGCCATCAGAATCCAGCTTTCGATCAGCATCGGCAGGCACAGGGCGCCGATCAGGCCGATCACCGTCATCGCGGAAAGGAGCGTGCGGCGATCCTTGACTCGGTCGGACAGCATGCCGAGCGGAATCTGGAAAATGAAGTTTCCGATGCCCATCACCGTCAACAGCAGCGCTGCCTGCGATTCGGTGAAGCCGGCCCGCGTCCCGAAAATCGGAAACAGCGAGAGGCCCCCCGATTCGACGGCGCCGAAGATGAACACCGCGGCGGTTGCCGTGGGTACTAGGAACACATAGCGCATGAAATGGCGCTCGGGCTTCTCGTCGAGCACGGGACTTTCATTGCGCGCCAGAAAGATCGGTATGGCCGCGAGCAGAATCACGCCGGCGCCAACGGCGAAGGGCAATATCCCGTCGCTACCGAGAATCGAGAAGAGCAGGGGACCGCTCGCGAAACCGAGCGACAGCACGGTGCCGTAGATGCCGAGCACGAACCCCCGCCGGTTGGGGGGCGCCGTCGCATTGATCCAGAATTCAGAGAGGATGAAAAGGACTGTGATCGCGCCGTGGAAGACGACGCGCAAGGGGAACCAGAGCCAGAAATTGGTGATGTAGTAAAAGCCGAGCGCGCTCGCGGCGGCAAACAATATCGCCAGGAGCATTGTTGGCGCGACGCCATGGCGGTGCGCGAACTTCGTCGTGAACGGGGCGGCTGCCATGGAGGCGAGGCCGGCCATTGCCGAATTGAACCCGATCAGCGTCGACGGAATTCCGCGCTTCTCCATGATGATGCTGAGCAACGGCAGCCCCAGGCCGATGGCAATGCCGACCGCGGTGATTGCGGCGACGGCGGCAATCAGCGAAAGCCAGTGAATTTCGTCAACCGGTGCAGGCGTACCGGACGGCGGCTTTGACATTCGAAAAGAACCCTTAGAGGAGCGTGCGGACGAAGCGCCCACGGCGCGTGAAGTAGAACGGCACTGACCTCTCACGAGGAAGGGAGGGATCCGATTCGAGGCTGCTCCTCAGGTCCGCAAGGATTATGGCGGTGATCTCCGGTATTTGGAGGGGCGGAAAATCGTTCACATCGATCCACTGCAAATCCTGAAGCTCCCGGCTTTCCAGAATCAGCGAAGCATCGATGTCAGCCTCATCCGCGAAAACCGCGAAGAAACGCGTGTCGAACCGCCTCGGGTATCCCGGAGGAGTGATGGCCCGAGCCATATAGCGCAAGTTTGCAAGATCGGGAAGGAAGGGAAGCTCGGCGTTTGGTTCAAGCCTCGGCTTGCCGACACGGACGCCGGCCTCCTCGTAGAGTTCTCTCAGGCCCGCCAGCGCCAGCGCCCGCGCCCGTGCACCGGTCACCGCTCGCCCGTCGGCCAACTTCAGCGACTGCAGAACGGCCGGATGGAGATCGCCCGCAAAGGCCAGCCGGTGGTCGGAGGGGTCGCGTCTGCCGCCGGGAAACACATAGAGGTTCGGCATGAACGCATGGGCGCTGTGCCGCCTGCCCATCAGCACGCGCACGCGCGCGTCGGAGCGGTCGAGGAGCATGATAGAAGCGGCGTCTCGCGGCCTCACGGGCCGGCTTTTTGTAGCCTCGGATTGCGGCGAAGGTGCCCTGCCGCTGATGCGCTCCGACGTCATGCCGAAGGGTCTCGCGCCGGAAGAACGTCCTCCGGGGCATCCTCCTTGCCGCCGAAACCATGCATCTTCACGGCCCATTGCAGCCCGATGACGGCACCCTTGACCGGCTGCAGCAGTGCCAAAGAACTGGCAACCGTGATCGGCGCCCAGATCGCCAGGTGCTGCCAGGTCGAAAGAGGAAAAACGAGGTCGGTCATCATGTAGCCCCCGAGCACAAGGTGACCGACGATCGTGACGACGATGTAAGGCGGGAAGTCATCGGCGCGATGATGATCCATGCGCTCGCCGCAGACGGCACAGGCGTCGACCGACTTGATGAAGGCGCGGAAAAGACGCGCTTCGCCGCAGGCGGGGCACCGGCTGAGAAAGCCGCGCTTGATCGAGCGCATGACGGGACGTTCGCCGTCCTGCATTCCCCCGAGCCGTAGCTCTTCCGTGGCCGTTGCCTTCATAGCGATATCCTTCATGTCCGACCGCATTCCTGTCGGCTGCTATCGTCTGCCTCGCGGTGCTCGCGTTCCCGGTCGTTTGCCCGCGCCAGGTCGCTCGCGGCGACCGGCCTTGTGGAAGGAGCGTGTTGCGGTCGGCATCTTTCGCCCTTCGCTCAACATCTCGAAGCGGAGCGCGCCGGCAAGCGGCACGGCCTCTTCCAGTTTGACGCGCACCGGATCACCGAGGCGATAGCCAAGTCCGGATTTTTCACCGGACAGGGCCTGATGGGCCTCGTCATAGATGTAGTAGTCGCGACCGAGCGTAGATATAGGGATAAAGCCGTCGGCGCCATAGGCGGGGAGGGTGACAAAAAGTCCCGCTCTCGTGACTCCGGAGACGCGCCCGTCGAATTCCTCACCGACGCGTCCGTTCAGGTGATGCGCGATCAACCGATCGATCGTATCGCGTTCGGCCGCCATTGCGCGCCGCTCGAACGTCGAAATCTCGGCGGCGACGTCGTCAAGGGTACCTTCCTCCTGCGGTGTCGTGCCGCCCGCGCCGAGGCCGAGCGCGGTGACCAAGGCGCGATGCACGACCAGATCCGCATAGCGCCGGATGGGAGAGGTGAAGTGGGCATACTTCATCAGGTTCAAGCCGAAATGGCCGATATTCTCCGGGCTGTAGATCGCCTGGCTTTGTGAGCGCAGCACCATTTCATTGACCATGGTCTCGTAGGGTTTGCCCTCGGCCGTCGAGAGCACGCCGTTGAAATGGTTCGAACGCATATTGCCGCCCTTGACGAGCGAGATGTCGAGCGTCGCCAGGAACTCGCGAAGCGTCTCCTGCTTTGCGAGCGACGGCTGATCGTGAACACGATAGATGAGTGCCTGCTGCTTCTGCTCCAACGTCTCTGCCGCCGCGACATTGGCCTGGATCATCATTTCCTCGATCAGCTTGTGCGCGTCGAGTCGTTCCGGCACGAAGACGCGGTCGACGGTGCCGTCCGGTTTCAGGATGATCTTGCGCTCCGGCATGTTGAGCTCGAGCGGCTGGCGACGGTCGCGCCCGCGCGTCAGTATTCGATAGGCCTCCCAGAGTGGCTTCAGGATCGTTTCCAGGATCGGCCCGGTCTTCTCGTCCGGCGCCCCGTCGATTGCAGCCTGAGCCTGGTTGTAGGAAAGCTTGGCTGCGCTGCGCATCATGATGCGGTGGAATGTGTGTCCGGCCTTGCGGCCCTCTTTCGAAAAGCGCATCCGGACAGCGATTGCGGGGCGGTCGACGCCTTCCTTCAGCGAGCAAAGATCGTTTGAAATGCGCTCGGGCAGCATCGGTACGACACGGTCGGGAAAATAGACCGAATTCCCGCGCTTCAATGCTTCTAGATCAAGCGCAGACTTCGGCTGGACATACCAGGAGACGTCGGCAATCGCGACGGTGACGATCACACCGCCCGGATTGTCGGGTGAGGGATCCGGCTCGGCGTAAACGGCGTCGTCGTGGTCCTTGGCATCGGCGGGGTCGATGGTGATCAGCGGCAGCGACCGCCAGTCCTCGCGGTGTTCCATCGTCGCGGGGCGCGCTGCCTCGGCTTCTTTCAGCACACGCTCGGAAAAGACGTAGGGTATTCCATGCGCATGGATGGCGATCATCGAGATCGCCTTCTCCGACGCCACGGAGCCGATGACGTTCTGCACCTGGGCACGCGGCAGGCCGTAGCGTCCGAGGCGGGCAAGGTGCACCTCCACGAGATCGCCGTCCTGAGCGTCGCCGGTGAAGTCCGGGTCGACCAAAACCTCTTCACCGCGCTTGTCGATCGGCATCAGCCGCCCACCACCGCCGGGCGTGGATCGAAAGACACCGAGCACGGCATCCTTGCGCTTGTCGAGAATCTTGATGATGCGAGCCGTATAGGCAGGGCCGCCGCGGTCCTTCGAGGGGAATATCTTGGCAAGCACGCGATCGCCGAGGCCGCCGACCGGCGCCTTGCCCTTTGCCTTCCCGACCGCGGATTGCTTGATAAGAACCGCGGGCGCAACGCCGTCGTCATCCAGCCACTCCGCCGGCCGGCCGATCAATTCGCCATCAATGTCGCGTATCGTGATGTCGAGCACTGTGACAGGGGGCAGGGCACCCGGACGGACGAGCGATTTGCGCTTCTTTTCGACCAGCCCGTCTTCCTCGAGCGAGCGCAGCAGCGCCTTCAGCTCGACGCGTGCCTCCCCCTTCAAACCGAAGGCCTTCGCGATTTCCCGCTTCGACGCCTGTTGCGGGTTCTCGGCGATGAAACGCATCAGCACATCGCGAGGCGGAACCGCGCCGTGAATGATCGTTTCCTTTTCGGCGGCAGGTGCCGTCTTGGCCGCGCGGCCGTTCTTCTTGCCTGCGCCCTTTCCGGGCCGTTGCGTCGGGTCGCGCGGGATTCTGGTCAACGTCAGTCCTTCTTGGCCTTCGCGGCCGTTTTCGATTTCGCCTTCGCGGCGGTCTTCGGCTTGGCGGCCTTTGCCGCGCCGTTCGAGGCAGTCTTGGTGGCCCTTGCCGCCGTTGATTTCGCTTTGGACGCCTTGCCTTTCGTTGGACCGCCCTTGGCCGCGCGTTCGGCAATGAGCGCCAGTGCCTCTTCCACGGTCACGGATTGCGGATCCTTGCCCTTCGGCAACGTCGCATTGACCTTGCCCCAGTTAACATAGGGGCCAAACCGCCCGTCGCGCACGGTGATCGGGCCGCCGTCTGGGTGCTCTCCAAGTTCCTTGAGCGCGGTCGCGGCCGTGCGTCCACGGGAGCCGTTGGCGCCCTTCGACTCCTTGTCTGCGAGCACCGAAACCGCGCGGTTGAGCCCGATCGCAAAAACATCCTCAATCGAATCCAGATTGGCGTAGGTGCCGTTGTGAAGCACGAAGGGTCCATAGCGGCCGAGCCCGGTGGAGATCATCTTGCCGGTTTCCGGATGCGCGCCGATATCGCGCGGCAGCGACAGCAGCGCAATGGCCTTTTCATGGTCGATCGATGCCGGCGTCCAGCCCTTCGGCAGGCTTGAGCGCTTTGCTTCCTTGCCATCACCGCGCTGGACGTAGGGTCCGAAACGGCCGCTGCGGAGCGTGATTTCCTCGCCGGTATGCGGATCCTTGCCGAGGCTCAGCGGCTCGTTCGACACCGAGGCTTCCGCGTCGCCGTTGGTTTCGGAGGAAAGCTGGCGCGTGTAGTTGCACTCCGGATAGTTGGAGCAGCCGACGAACGCGCCGTATTTACCGAGCTTCAGCGAAAGTTTTCCCGTTCCGCAGACCTGGCAGATACGCGGGTCGCTGCCATCTTCGCGTTTCGGGAAGACGAGCGGCGCCAGTTCCTCGTTGAGGGCGTCGAGCACGTTGGTGACGCGCAGTTCCTTGGTGTCTTCGACCTGCGAGAAGAAGTCTCTCCAGAACTCGCGAAGGACGTCCTTCCAGTTGAGCTCGCCGGCGGAAATCTGGTCGAGCTTTTCCTCCAGCGACGCGGTGAAATCATATTCCACATAGCGCGTGAAGAAGCTCTCCAGGAACGCTGTCACGAGACGGCCCTTGGCCTCAGGCACCAGCTTGCGCTTGTCGGTCGTCACATAGTCGCGGTCAATGAGCGTCGTGACCGTTGCGGCATAGGTCGAAGGGCGGCCGATGCCGAGTTCTTCCATCTTCTTGATCAGTGTCGCTTCCGAGTAGCGCGGCGGCGGCTCGGTGAAGTGCTGGGTGGCGTTGATCTTCTGCTTGGCGAGATTTTCTCGCGCGTTTATCTCCGGCAGCCGACCGTCCTCGTCGCCGTCATCGGGCTGCTCACCATCTTCCTTCATGTCGGTGTAGGCGGCGATGAAGCCGTCGAAACGGATGACCGAACCGGTGGCCCTGAGGCCGGCCTTCTTGCCGCCGTTGTCAGCAGTGATCTCGGCGGTGGTCCGCTCGATTTCTGCCGAAGCCATCTGGCTCGCGATACCACGCTTCCAGACGAGATCGTAAAGCTTCAGCATATCGCCGTCGAGGAAGCGGCGCACCTGGTCGGGCGTGCGGTTGAAATCCGTCGGGCGGATGGCCTCGTGCGCTTCCTGGGCGTTCTTCGCCTTGGTGGAATAGAAGCGGGGTTTCTCCGGCAAATATCGTTCACCGAACTGGCTGCCGATCGCCCGGCGCGCGGCGTCGATCGCTTCCGGCGCCATCTGTACACCATCGGTACGCATATAGGTGATGAGACCGACGGTCTCGCCGCCGATATCGACGCCTTCGTAGAGTTTCTGCGCCACCTGCATCGTGCGTGAGGCCGAGAAGCCGAGCTTGGAGGAGGCTGCCTGCTGCAGTGTCGAGGTGGTGAAGGGTGGCGCCGGATTGCGCTTGACCGGCTTTGCCTCGACGCTGTCGACGACATAGGTCGCGCCATCGAGCAGCGCTTTCAGCCGGTTGGCCTCGTCGCCGTTGCCGATCGCTCTCGGCTGCAGCCGCTTGCCATCGGCGGAAACGAGCCGCGCCTCGAATTCATCGCCGCGCGGCGTCTTCAGGAGCGCCGAGAGGTTCCAGTATTCCTCGGTGACGAAGCGCTCGATTTCGGCTTCGCGATCGCAGACGAGACGCAGCGCTACCGATTGCACCCGGCCGGCCGAGCGCGCGCCCGGCAACTTGCGCCAGAGGACGGGGGAGAGATTGAAACCGACGAGATAGTCGAGCGCCCTTCTGGCGAGATAGGCGTCGACCAGCGAGATGTCGATGTCACGAGGGTCGGCCATGGCGTCGAGCACGGCCTTTTTCGTGATCGCGTTGAAGACAACGCGCTTCACCGGCTTGTCACCGATGACCTTCTTCTTCTTCAGAAGGTCCAGCACGTGCCAGGAGATTGCCTCGCCCTCGCGATCCGGGTCGGTCGCGAGAATCAATCCATCGGACGATTTCACGGCATCGGCGATATCCTTCATGCGTTTCGCCGAGGCGCCGTCGACCTCCCAGGACATCTCGAAGTCTTCATCCGGGCGGACGGAGCCATCCTTGGCGGGCAGGTCCCGCACGTGGCCGAACGAAGCAAGCACCTTGTAGCCGGGGCCCAGGTACTTGTTGATCGTCTTGGCCTTGGAAGGCGATTCCACCACTACAACATTCATCGTCATTCTCTGAGACAATCTCTTTTGGCAAAGCGCAAATGCTGCGCGCCGGATGTTGACGCCACGAAATGGACAGGGATTCGGGCGCGGTCAAGGGGTTTCATTGAAAATAGCAACATCGCCATGGACTGCAACCAAGCGGCAATATCCGAAATTCCGCAACCGAAGGTCGTTTTCGCCCTGGAAGTTTGCATATGCCCCGATGGCGCGTGGCCTGCCTTCTGGCACGTCACTCCTTGGGAGCAAGAGACACCAGGCTGGCGCCGTGCCGGCAAAGCTGGCCTGCGAGATCCAGTTCCAGCAGCACGAGATGGACCTGGGAGGCGGAGAGCGCGGTGTGGCGGATGATGTCGTCGATTTCGACCGGCGTTGGCCCAAGCGCTTCGACGATGCGGTTGCGCTCGCTGTCATCGGGCGCCGCAGGTGGCGTGCGCGTATTCTCGATCGTCGGCTCCTTAATGTCCAGGCGGGTCAGGAGGTCGTCTCGCGTGAGCGGCGCGAGCGCTTCCAGAACGTCCGCCGAAGAGGTCGTGACGGTTGCGCCCTGCTTCAAGAGGTCGTTCATGCCGTGGCAGCGCGGATCGAGTGGCGATCCGGGGACCGCGAAGACCAGCCTGCCGAAGTCGGCCGCGTAACGGGCGGTGATCAGTGAGCCGGAGCGGTTGGCCGCCTCGACGATGGTAACGCCAAGGCTGACGCCGGCGATGAGCCGGTTTCGCCGCGGAAAATCACGCGCGCGCGGTTCCCAGCCGAATGGCATTTCGCTGATCGCCAGTCCTTCGCCGGATGTCATCTCCTGCAACAGCCCGATATTCTCCGGCGGATAGGGCCGGTCGAGGCCGCCGGCAAGCGCTGCGATCGTGCCGGTCTGGAGACTTGCGCGGTGGGCGGCCGTGTCGATGCCACGGGCGAGCCCCGAGGTGATGACATAGCCTGCGGCCGCCACATCGCGTGCGATCATGGCGGCGAACTTCGCTCCGCTCACCGAGGCATTGCGCGAACCGACGATGCCGAGGGAGGGGCGCGTTGCCGCTTGGATATGACCCTTCATGGCAAGCAGCGGCGGAGCACCGTCGATCTCTCTCAACGCTGGCGGATAGTTCGGCTCGCCGATCCCGACAAAAACGGCGCCGAACCGGTGCGCCGCCTCGAGCTCGCGTTCCGCATCTGCCGCCGTCGCAATGCGAAATGCACGTTCCGAGCCGCCGCGCCGGGAAAGTTCGGGCAGTGCTTCAAGAGCGGCCTCTGCGGTGCCGAAGTGGTTGATGAGGTCTCGGAAGGTGGCAGGTCCGACATTGTCGCTGCGAATGAGCCGCAGCCAGGCGATTTTCTGCCGTTCCGTCAGCGCGATTCCTCTTTGTTGGGCGCTGACGTTCAACATCACCCCTTTTCTCCGATCCGGCTTTCCGTGCCGCTGAGCAACCGCTGGATGTTCGCACGGTGTTTGATCCAGGTGATGACGGTCATGATTGCGAACAGCAGCGCCACTTTTCCATATCCGGTGGCATAAAGCACGAGCGGCACGATAGCGGTCGCAGTGAGGGCGCTGAGCGACGAGTAACGCGTGACCTTGGCCATGGTGAGCCATATTGCGCCAAAGACGACCACCATGACCGGTGCAAGGCCCAGCAACACGCCGATGTAGGTTGCGACGCCCTTGCCGCCCTTGAACGATAGCCAGATTGGATAAAGATGCCCGAGGAAAGCCGCAAGGCCGGCGGCAATACCGGCCTCAATACCCCAAAGAGAGGCGACGACGGCGGCGGCAGTGCCTTTGAGAGCATCGAGGAGCAGGGTTGCCGCAGCGAGCTTCTTGTTGCCGGTCCGAAGCACATTCGTCGCGCCGATGTTGCCCGAACCGATCTTGCGAACATCGCCGACGCCTGCCATGCGGGTGAGAACGAGGCCGAACGGGATCGACCCCAGAAGATAGCCGAAGACGAGACACGCGAGTGTCGCGGGCAGCCCCAGCTGCCAGGAAAATATCTCCACCGGTTCCTCCCCCGCCTAACAGTTCCGGTTTACGCCGAATGCACTAGCTTGCCCGCAACATAGGTTTGGACGACCCGTCCGGTAAAGCGGGCATTTTCAAAAGGCGTGTTCTTCGAGCGGGAAACCAGCGCCTTCTCGTAGAGGACCCAAGGCTCTTCCAGGTCGAGAACGGTAATGTCGGCTCTCGCGCCTGGTTTCAGCGTGCCTGCATCGAGGCCGAAGATCGCGGCCGGGCGCGTCGACATCGCATCGATCAGGCGCATCAGCGGTACCTGGCCGCTGTGGTAGAGCCGAAGGGCAGCCGCCGCGAGGGTTTCGAGGCCGATCGCACCGTCAGCCGCGTCGGAGAAGGGCAGGCGCTTGGTGTCGACATCCTGCGGATCGTGCGACGATACGATGATGTCGATGGTCCCGTTGGCAAGCGCCTCTGTCATTGCGACGCGGTCATCTTCGCCGCGCAACGGAGGCGACAACTTGAAGAAGGTCCGATATTCGCCGATATCGTTCTCGTTCAGCGTCAGATGATTGACCGAGATGCCGCAGGTGACGTTGGTGCCGCGCTCCCGCGCGACGCGCACGGCATCGGCCGATTCCGGTACGGAAATCTCGGCGGCGTGGTAAGCGGCCCTGGTCAATCCGGCGATGCGAAGGTCGCGTTCGAGCGGAATGATTTCCGCTTCGCGCGGCACCCCTGCGAGGCCGAGCCAGCTTGCGAGCAGGCCTTCGTTCATGACGCCGTTGGCGCCAAGATATTTGTCGCGGGTCTCGAGCGCGATGACCGCTCCGAATTCGCGCGCGTACGTCATCGCGCGGCGCAACACGAGCGTGTCGTGAACCGGTTGCCGGCCGTTGGTGAAGCAGACAGCGCCCGCGTCGCGAAGCAGTCCGATTTCGGTCATTTCTTCGCCGAGCAATCCCTTGGTGAGGGCTGCAGCCGGGTGGACATTGACGAGCGCCTTGTCGCGCGCCGTCTTCTGTACGAATTCCACCAGGGCGATTTCGTCGATGACGGGATCGGTGTCCGGCATGGCGATGAACGACGTAACACCACCCGTCGCCGCGGCCCGCGCGGCGGATTCGATCGTCTCGCGATGCTCGCTTCCGGGCTCGCCGACGAAGACGCGCGCATCGACGAGGCCCGGGACAGCCGCAAGGCCCCCGCAATCCTTCACGAAGGCACCATCCGGTGCGCCCTGGTTCTGGGCGTCGCTACCGGCTGCAAGGATGCGGCCGTCGCTGCCGACGATGATCGTGCCCGTTTCGTCGAGATTGCGCGAAGGGTCGATAACGCGCAGGTTTTTCAGAACGAGTGGTCTGGTCATAGGCGCGGCCCCTGGTTCTGCGAAAGGAGTAGCGTTTCCATCACCGCCATGCGCACGGCAACACCCATCTCGACCTGTTGCTCGATGACGCTCTGCGGACCGTCGGCGACCTCGGAAGCGATCTCGACGCCGCGATTCATCGGCCCCGGGTGCATCACCAGCGCATCGTCCTTGGCCCCCTTCAGCTTTTCAGCGTCGAGGCCGTAATAGTGGAAATATTCGCGCACCGAGGGCACGAAAGAGCCGGTCATGCGCTCGCGCTGGAGCCGCAGCATCATCACTACGTCCGCGTCCTTCAGGCCTTCCGCCATGGAATGATAGACCTCGACACCCATCTGCGCGATGCCGGCGGGAAGCAGTGTTGCCGGCGCGACGACGCGCACGCGCGCTCCCATCTCGTTGAGCAGCAGAATGTTGGACCGGGCGACACGCGAATGCAGCACATCGCCGCAGATTGCGACGATGATCCGCGAGAGCTTGCCTTTGGCGCGGCGGATCGTCAGCGCGTCGAGGAGCGCTTGGGTCGGATGTTCGTGCTGACCGTCGCCTGCGTTGACGACCGAGCAGGAGACTTTCTGAGCGAGCAGAGCCGCCGCGCCGGCCGATGAATGGCGCACGACCAGCACGTCGGGATGCATCGCGTTCAGCGTCATCGCCGTGTCGATCAGCGTCTCGCCCTTCTTTACCGAGGAATTGCCCACCGACATGTTCATGACGTCGGCACCGAGACGCTTGCCCGCCAGTTCGAACGAAGATTGCGTCCGGGTGGAGGCTTCGAAGAAGAGATTGATCTGCGTCAGCCCGCGCAGCGAGGAGGTCTTCTTCTCCCTCTGCCGGGAGATCTTGACGGCTTCGTCGGCGCGATCGAGCAGGAGCGTGATATCCTGTTCCGTGAGCCCTTTGATGCCGAGCAGGTGGCGATGCGGGAAAGTGATCATGAGCCGCCCTTGCACTCTCTACTGCATGTCTCCTTAAATCGATATCGATTTAGGGAAAAAGACACGCAGCAACTCAAAATGCTACAGCGACCTTTGCGCGTCTGATGAGGCGCGCGGCGCTGTAGTTTGGCTCGCTCTATAAAGCGTGGTCCCGGGCCGGGCAAGCGGCGCACTACCCCTTCCGCAGAAAACTTGCGTGAGCCTCAGGGCGCGCCTGTTTCGCACCCACGAAACTTGCGCTAGAACCGGCCCATGAATCAGATGAACCGGACTGAACAGAAACTCGCCGAGCTGAACCAGCCAAAACCCTGGTCCGGTGTCAACGCCTATCGCTCCGATCCTCTCGTCGTCGATATCACGTCGAGCATGCCGAAGACGTTGCGCGACGAATTCGACGTGCTCGGACGGTACGTCACCTCGCCGGAAGCGCAGGAACTGGCGCGCATGGCCAATGAGGGCGTGCCGAAACTGAAGACCCACGGACCTCGCGGCGAGCGTCTCGATGTCGTCGACTTCCATCCGGCCTGGCATGCGCTGATGCGCCGGTCGATGACGACGGGTCTGCATTCGTCCGCATGGGAGAACCTGGCGGATGAAAGAGGGCGCTCGCACAAGGCGAGGGCGATCCGCTTCTATCTGACGGCACAGCTTGAATGCGGCCATCTCTGCCCGCTGACGATGACGAGCGCGTCGGTTGCGGCCATCACCGCGTCTCCGGCAGTCCAGAAGGAATGGGCGCCGAAGATCCTCTCGCGCAAATATGACTCCTCCAACCGCCCATGGATGCAGAAGACTGCCGTTACCATCGGCATGGGCATGACGGAGAAGCAGGGCGGGACCGACGTGCGCGCAAACACTTCGACAGCCGAGCGCGTCGGGGAGGGCATCTACCGTCTGAACGGCCACAAGTGGTTCATGTCGGCGCCGATGAGCGATGCTTTCGTGATGCTCGCGCAGACGCGCGACGGGCTCGGCTGCTTCCTGGTACCGAGGCTGCTCGAGGATGGTTCCGCCAACGGTCTGCGCTTCCAGCGCCTGAAGGACAAGCTCGGCAATCGCTCCAATGCTTCGTCGGAGGTGGAGTTTTCCGACACGTTCGGCTTCGTCCTTGGAACGCCCGACGCCGGCATCCGCACCATCCTCGACATGGTGACATTGACACGGCTCGACTGTGCGCTTGCTTCGGCGGGCATGATGCGGGCTTCGCTCGCCGAAGCCGTGCACCATACCCGCGGCCGCAAGGTTTTTGGAAAGGCGCTGGTCAGCCAGCCGATGATGACGCGTGTTCTGGCCGACATGGCGCTCGACGTCGCCGCGGCGAGCGCACTGTCGTTCCGTCTTGCCGATGCCTTTGACAAGGCCCACGGCAGCGCCGAGGATGCCGCCTATGCCCGCATCATGACGCCGGTCGCGAAATACTGGTGCTGCAAGATCGCGCCCGCCCTGATCTACGAGGCGATGGAATGTCTCGGCGGCAACGGCTACGTCGAGGAGCGGGCACTCGCCCGGCACTATCGCGAGGCGCCGGTCAATGCCATTTGGGAGGGATCCGGCAACGTCATGGCGCTTGACGTTCTGCGCGTGCTCGGGCGCCGCAAGGAATTGTTCGAACAGCTCTTCGGTGTCTTCAACCGTGATCTCGGTCCCGCCGGCCGAAAGACGATCGATGTCCTTCGCGCCGCCATGTCGCTCTGCGAGCGCGACGAAGGTGCGGCCCGCATGCTGGTCGAACAGCTCGCGCTTGCCGCTGCTGCTGCCGAACTTTATCGGCTCGGTGCCGGGCGCATCGCCGACGCCTTCCTCGAGTCGCGTCTCGCGGCGGGTTGGCGCTCCACTTACGGCATGCTCGATTCGCGCTTCGATTCGGGCTATGTGCTCGATCTGCTCTATCCGGCCGCGACGTAACCGGTGGCGGAAAGGACGAGCGGTATCGTGAAAAACGATAACGCTGTCTGAACCGTTGCGACCGCAGCATAGAGTTCTGCATCTCCCCCCATCTGCTTGGCGAGAAGATAGCCGTTCATGGCTGTCGGAACGGCCGCTCCCAGCGCTATCACCAGCAGCGCATCGCCGCGGATGCCGAGCAGCGCACTGGCTCCGACCATGAAAGCCGGCATGACGATTAGCTTGAGCGCGACCGCCAGTATTGCGGCGCTGCTCGGCCTCAATGCGTCGGCGATCTTGAGACCGGCACCAACCATGATCAGGCCGAGACTAAGTGAGGCCGTCGCCAGCATGTCGATCGCCGTCATCACCGGTGCGTAGAGTTCGATGCCGGTGATGTTGAACAATATCCCAAGCGCCGACGAAATGATCAAAGGATTGGTGATGATCTTCACGAAGAAGAAACCTAGACCGCGACCGCCGCCGCCGAACCAGACGAGCACGGCGACATTGTAGAAATTGATCGGGATGATGATCAGTGTCATCACCAGCGCGGTCAGGCTGAGACCGATCGCACCGTAGAGCTTTTGCGCAACGGCCAGCGCGATGAAGGCGTTCCAACGCGTCGCGGTCTGAAAGATCGAGGTGAAGGCGGCGCCGGAGATCTGCCGGCTGCGCAGGAGTGGCCAGCTCAGAAGGAGTGCGGCCGACATCGCTGTAACGCTGCCGATGGTCGCAATCGCCGTTGCGTCTGCCTTCATTCCGGTGAAGTCCGCCTCGGCCAAGGTCGAGAAAAGCAGCGCGGGGAAAAGAAGATAGTACCCGAACTGCTCGAGCCCGATCCACAGCCCCTGATCGATAAGCTTCGACCG
Organism: Sinorhizobium sp. 7-81; assembly: GCF_030124405.1. Taxonomy (NCBI): domain Bacteria; kingdom Pseudomonadati; phylum Pseudomonadota; class Alphaproteobacteria; order Hyphomicrobiales; family Rhizobiaceae; genus Sinorhizobium; species Sinorhizobium sp. 7-81. The sequence continues at coordinate 1,386,145 of NZ_JASKLT010000001.1, forward strand.
TCGAAGCCAGACTCCAAGAAGCACGAGCAGGAAGATGGGCAGAATGCTCTCGAAGATGACGGTCATGACGGGTCCATGCACAGGGGAGGGCCTACGCATAGTTCGCACCATGGCTAGTCGCAAGCCGAACTTCGCTTGTGAATGTTAACCTTAACAAATGGTTTACGTTGCAGGCGCGTGCCCAAGGGTGGAGAGTGGGGCAGGAAATCGAGAACGGAGCGGTTCGATGAGAACTGGTTTGTTGATCATCATGATGATTTTTTTTGCCGGCCTGGCGCTCGACATCGGGGTGCTTGCGGCCGCTCTTCTGGCGTTCGTGCTGGTCGAGAGAGCGCTCTATCCGCTGCTCCGCCGGCGGATTCCGGAAAGGGCGAGCGTATGAAGTGGCTCCTGATCTTTTGGGGCGCCCCGGTTACACTGCTGACCGGCTGGTATGGTCTTTCCTATTACGACATGAGCTTCGGCGTCTTCATGTTGACGCGTCAGGCGCATGACCTGGTTTTCCAGGTCTACGGCCACGTGCTCGGAATTCCGCCCGAAACCATTCCGCCGCTCGTCGCGCGGGCAATGGTGGTGGATAGCGCCATCGTATTTGCGCTGGTCGCGCTCAGGAAACGCCGTGAGATCCTTGCCTGGTACCGACGTCGTTTCGGCACGCGCGGCGCAGCTCAATCGCGGGAGGCGTTTGCGAGCGACGCCAACCTGTCGAGCGCCCCCTGAAGAATGAAGGAAGCGGCGGCGGAGTCGATGCGCCCGGCTCGCTTCTTCCGGGATACGTCCATCTCGATCAGCACCCGCTCCGCGGCGACCGTCGAAAGCCGCTCGTCCCAGAGGACAAAGGGGATATCGGTTTTCTCTCCCATATTTCTGGCGAAGGCGCGCGTGGCCTGACAGCGCGGCCCCTCGGTCCCGTCCATATTGACGGGCAGGCCGATGATAAAGGCTGCGACCTTTTCTTTTTCCGCCACGGAGAGAAGCGCCTGCGCATCGACGCCGAACTTGACGCGCCGGATCACGTCGCGCGGTGTCGCGAAGCGCCGTCCGAGATCGGAGACCGACAGCCCGATCGTCTTCGTGCCGAGGTCGAGCCCGGCAATCGCCTGGTTGGGCGGCAAACGCGCTGCCAGTTCTTCGATCGTAAGAATTGCCATGGGATTTCCCGATTCGATCTTTCCACTTGTGTCGTCTGATCCATATGCTGCTCCGACACATAAATCATCAACGCGGTTCGCCCTAACTCTTTAAGCACGACAACGCCGTCAGGTTCGGTTGCTCGCTCAAACTTACCGTGATCCAAGGAGAACATCATGAAGATCAAATGGCTCGGCCATTCCGCCTTCCACATCGAGACGGCGAAAGCCAAAATCCTGATCGATCCCTTCTTCACCGGAAACCCGGCGTTCCGTGAAAGCGAACGCAAGGCGGCAACCGCGGGGCTCACCCATATCCTGCTCACGCATGGCCACGGCGATCATGTCGGCGACACCGTCGCGATTGCCAAGGAAACGGGGGCCACGGTGCTTGGCAACTTCGACCTTTGCATGTGGCTCGGGCGGCAGGGCGTGTCGAAGATGGAGCCGGGCAATACCGGCGGCACGATCCAGCTTGACGGCTTTTCCGCAACATTCGTCAACGCGGTTCATTCCTCGGCTCAGATCACCGAAGATGGCGTTTCCCATTCGCTCGGCAGCGCCGGCGGCCTCGTGCTCCACTTCGAGGACGAACCGACGCTCTATCATATGGGCGACACGGATATTTTCTCGGATATGGCGCTGATCCACGAACTGCACGAACCGGACATCGGCATCGTGCCGATCGGCGACCGCTTCACGATGGGCGGCGCCGTGGCCGCTCTCGCGTGCCAGCGCTATTTCAAGTTCAATACTGCCATCCCCTGCCACTATGGTTCGTTTCCGATCGTCGACCAGACGCCGCAGACCTTCGTCGCCGGCATGGATGGCGCCTCGACGCTGGTGGCAACGCCGGAAGTCGGTGGGATTGTCACTCTCTAAAGAGCAATGGTGCCTGGCGCGAAGCCTGTCGGTGACATTCGCCCGTTGCACGTTGTGCAACTCGTCTTTATAGCGGGGGAAACTTTGAGATACCGGAGACGATCATGTCCGTAGACCTTGCCACCGTGAAGCGTGTCGCGCGCCTTGCCCGCATCGCCGTCAGCGAAGAGGAAGCCGCGCGGATGATGAGCGAGCTCAATGGCATTCTCGGCTTCGTCGAGCAACTGTCCGAAGTGAATGTCGACGGCGTCGAGCCGATGACTTCGGTAACGCCGATGAACATGAAGAAGCGCGCAGACACCGTCGCCGACGGCGGCAAGGCGGCTGACGTTGTCGCCAATGCACCGAATTCGGACCGCAACTTCTTCGTCGTCCCGAAAGTGGTCGAGTAAGAAACCGCGTCCCGCCCCGACGTTTCCGATTGCGAAAGCCCGATTACATCATGACCGAACTTACAAGCCTCACGATTGCCGAAGCCCGCGCGAAGCTTTCCTCCAAGGAAATCACGGCGGTCGAATTGACGGATGCTTACATCGCCGCGATCGAGGCGGCCAACGACACGATCAACGCTTATGTCGCCGTGACGCCGGAAAAGGCCCGCGAGATGGCGAAGGCTTCCGATGCCCGTATCGCGGCCGGAAAAGCCGGTGCCCTGGAAGGCATTCCGCTCGGCATCAAGGATCTCTTCGGTACCGAGGGCGTTCACACGCAGGCCTGTAGCCATATTCTTGACGGTTTCGAGCCGCGCTACGAATCGACGGTCACCCAGAACCTCTGGAACGACGGCGCCGTGATGCTCGGCAAGCTCAACATGGACGAGTTCGCCATGGGCTCTTCCAACGAGACGTCCTACTACGGACCGGTCAAGAACCCGTGGCGCGCCAAGGGTTCCAACCTTGACCTCGTGCCGGGCGGTTCTTCCGGCGGTTCGGCGGCTGCGGTCGCGGCCCATCTCTGCGCCGGTGCGACGGCAACGGATACCGGCGGCTCGATCCGCCAGCCGGCCGCCTTCACCGGTACTGTCGGCATCAAACCGACCTATGGCCGCTGCTCGCGCTGGGGCGTCGTCGCCTTTGCCTCCTCGCTCGACCAGGCCGGCCCGATCGCGCGCGACGTGCGCGATGCGGCGATCCTCTTGAAGTCGATGGCCAGCATCGATCCGAAGGATACGACCTCCGTCGACTTGCCCGTGCCGGATTATGAGGCGTCGATCGGCCAGTCGATCAAGGGCATGAGGATCGGCATCCCGAAGGAATACCGCGTCGACGGCATGCCGGAGGAAATCGAGGCGCTCTGGCAGCAGGGCATTGCCTGGCTGAAGGACGCCGGTGCCGAGATCGTCGACATCTCGCTGCCGCACACGAAATACGCGCTGCCGGCCTATTATATCGTCGCGCCCGCCGAGGCGTCGTCGAACCTCGCGCGCTATGACGGTGTCCGCTACGGCCTGCGCGTCGACGGCAAGGATATCATCGACATGTATGAGAAGACGCGCGCTGCCGGCTTCGGCCAGGAAGTCAAGCGCCGCATCATGATCGGGACCTACGTGCTCTCCGCCGGCTACTACGACGCCTATTATCTGCGCGCACAGAAGGTCCGGACGCTGATCAAACGCGACTTTGAGGTCGTTTTCAATGCAGGCGTCGACGCGATCCTGACGCCCGCGACGCCGTCCTCGGCCTTCGGAATAGCGGATGAGGATCTCGCAGCCGATCCGGTGAAGATGTACTTGAACGACATCTTCACCGTTACCGTGAACATGGCGGGGCTGCCGGGAATTGCGGTGCCGGGTGGGCTTGATCGCAAGGGCCTTCCGCTAGGCCTGCAGCTCATCGGCAAGCCGTTCGAGGAGGAAACGCTGTTCAAGACGGCGCATGTCATCGAACAGGCGGCTGGCCGCTTCACACCGCCCAAATGGTGGTAAGAGGCCCAGCCGATCGCTGGCCACGCAGCGGAAGAAATGATGTAGTGGAGCGGAAAGGGACCGCTCCATGTTCATCGTCCGCCATGCCCGTCAAAGCGAAATTCGGCTTCTCGCCGCGATCGGCCTGAGGGCCTGGGAACAGGCTATTGCCGCGCTTGCCGATGCAGCAAAAATGCGCCGGCTCGCGGAACAGGCGTTCGACACCTTCCTCGCTCGTCATTGGCACACCGTCCAGTTGGTCGAAGAAGGAGGGCGCGTCCGCGGTTGGGTAGCGCGCGAAGATCTCGACGGCACGATCTCCGACTTATGGATCGAACCGGAGACTCAGGGCAGGGGCCTCGGTAGCTTTTTGCTTGCGCATATCGAGAAGCGCATCGTGGCAGACGGATTCGATACGGCAAGCGCCAGGACGCATGCGCAAAACGCCTCCGCCATTGCCTTCTTCCAGAGGTCCGGTTATCGCGTGAATTGGCTATCGACGGCCTATTCGCAGAAGCTCGATCGTGACGTCCAATTCATCGGGCTGAGCAAACCGCTCATCTCAGACTCGATCGACGCGTTTCCTCAGAATAAATTTCAGGAAGTTTGACGCCGAGACCTGCAGCATATTTCCTTAAATCGGCGCCGCTTCAAGAAATCCCGGTTTCGAGAATGCTGCGTTTTCCTCGCTTTATTCACACCTCGTTCACTTACTCCATGAAATGTTGCGGTTATGAAATTACGTGGCGACGTGGGGGCGCTCGTTGCAGATATTTGAAAATAGTATTGAACGACCGGCGTTTGTTAAGTTTTCCTTTCATCCGCTCCTGATTGCCGGCCTTGGACTGATCGTCTTCATCGCGAGCCTGCTCGGTATTTTCAGCCGACCGGTGGGGATGCTGGCTTCGATCTGGCCGGCAAACGCGATTTTGCTTGGTCTGATGCTGCGCAATCCATCGCTGGCTTCCCCGGCCGGATGGTTCTCGGCGGCAACCGGCTATGTGATGGCCGACGTCGCTACCGGCTCCGGTCTTTGGCAGGCGATCGGGCTGAATGCCGCCAACCTGGTCAGCGCCGGCCTAGGCTACAGCCTTTTCATGCGCCTTCGCGAGGAGGACCGGCGTCTGCGCCGGCCGCTCTCCGTCCTCTACATGTTCGCCGTCGCAGCAGTCGCCGGTGCCTGCGCGTCCGTGGTCGGAGCCGTTGCCAGTGTGCGATTTTTCGATGAACCCGCCTGGACTGCGTATCTTTCATGGCTCACGACGGATCTGGTCAACTACACGGTCCTGGTGCCGGCGTTCCAGACTATGCCGTCCCTTGTTCGCAGATCGAGAAGGGCGGCGTTCTTGAAGCAGGGGCTGGCCCTGGCGGCACATCCGCTGCCTCTGATCCTCCTCCTGCTCTCCTGCGGTGCCGCTCTGCTCGTCGGCGGGCCGGGCGCCATAGCCTTTCCGGTTCCCGCATTGATCTGGTGCGCATTGAGCTACGGTCTCTTCGCGACCACGGCGCTGACGATGATTGTCTGTCTCTTGACGCAGATGGCGGTTGCGTCTGGCGCCTTGCGCCTTGGGGTGAGCGGCGTTGCCGAAGCGACGCTGACATCGACCCGGCTTGGGATAACGCTGCTTGCCCTCGGGCCTTTGACGGTGGCGAGTATCGACATGGCGCGCCGCAGCCTGATCGCCCGCCTTTCACATGCGGTCGACTATGACTCTCTTACGCAATGTCTGGCGCGCGGCGCCTTCATGGCGCGCGCGAGCGCCTTGATTACGCGGCTGGAGAAGAGCAACGAGCGCGCCTTCGCAATGATGCTCGACATCGACCATTTCAAGGCCATCAACGATACTTACGGGCATGCCGTCGGCGACCGTGTCTTGCAGGTCGTGGCACGAACCATCTCCGGCACGCTGCGGGCAGATGATCTCCTCGGCCGGCTCGGCGGCGAGGAGTTCGCGATCGTGCTCGCGCGCCAGTCCCTGCAAGACGCAAGCGACGTGGCAGAGCGCGTCGCGCACGCAGTGCGTTCTGCGACCGTCGATCTCGAGCACGGCGGGAAGTTGAGCGTCACGGCCAGCGTGGGGGTCGCAACGCTGGCGTCGCCGAAGCTGGGGCTCTCACACCTGCTGTCGCAAGCCGATGTCGCCCTCTACGGTGCCAAGGCGGCGGGGCGGGATCGCGTCGTTGGACCGGTTTCCGCCGAGAAGGTGATACCGCCGGAAGCGATCGTTGAAACGTGAGGCCGATCCAGACGGATCCCGTCAACTCCCCGGAGATCGCAAAATCTCCAGGGATGATCGGAGTTGGAGCACTCAGCGGTTGTTGAGTTCCGATCTGACGAGATAGAGACCGCGCTCGGTGATGCGGTAGGGCTTTCCGCCCAAGGACTTGATCGCCTTTTTTTGTTTCAGCTTGCGAAATAGCTCGAGATCGACGCCGGGATAGACCCAGCCATCTCGTGTGAAACAACGGATTTCGGCGATCGCCTTGCCTTCGCGGGTGATTTCAATGCGGCCGCCCTGGGCCAAATGGTGAAGAATGCGCTGTTCCGCGCGCGAGATGTCCATGGTTTGAGTATTCCGGAATGGCGCTCGTGAGAACGCAGGAAAACGTTCCGCAAATCCTGGGATGAGCGGGGTTCACGTTTCCGGCCCGTGCGCGCAAGTCGTGGTGACCGCGGGCAGGGCCCTTACCGGGACTCAGACTGAAAGTACATCAAGACTCCATTCGAACGATGATTCTTCTAAAAAATGGCCGCCCAGGCGTCAAGAAGTGACGGCAGTTCTGGATCTGTAAAAGCAGTGGCGACAACCAGGCCGACATGGAAGGTGACGATGGAGAGAAGCAACGTCCGGAACGGTTCTTTGCGTGTCTTGTGCCGATGAATATGACACGCGGCGAGCGCACCGAGAGAGCCACCGGCAATGGCAAACGTCAGCAACATGCGCTCCGACGCGCGCCAGGCGTTGCGCTGCGCCGCTCGTTTATCCAGCCAGAACAAACAGTAAGTGGCGAGGTTGATACTTGCGAGGACAACAAGGGTCATCATTGGCGACATAGGCGATAATAGGCACAAGGTGTCCAATGCTTCATTAAAGGCGGTTCCCGACCGCGCGGTCGGTCTTCCCGGGTCTCACAAGCCTTGCACCAGCGGTCCAATTGCTCTACCGAGAAACCTCGAAAATCAGGCTTCAAAGAAGAGCATGACATGAGCATTGTCGACGTCCGCACTCCCGATCCGAAACGCTTCATTCCCGGTGCTACCGGCGACTGGGAAGTCATCATCGGCATGGAAGTCCATGCCCAGGTGCTCAGCAATTCGAAGCTGTTCTCGGGTGCGTCGACGGAATTCGGCAATGCGCCCAATGCCAATGTCTCGCTGGTCGATGCCGCTATGCCGGGCATGCTGCCGGTCATCAACGAGGAATGCGTCAAGCAGGCGGTTCGCACCGGTCTCGGCCTCAAGGCCAAGATCAACAATCGCTCCATCTTCGACCGGAAGAACTACTTCTATCCGGACCTGCCGCAGGGCTATCAGATCTCGCAGTACAAGGATCCGATCGTCGGCGAAGGCAAGATCATCATTTCGATCGGGCCGGACCGGCAGGGACAGTTCGAGGATGTCGAGATCGGCATCGAGCGTCTGCATCTGGAGCAGGATGCCGGAAAGTCCATGCACGATCAGCATCCGTCGATGTCCTATGTCGATCTCAATCGCTCGGGCGTCGCGTTGATGGAAATCGTTTCGAAGCCCGACCTGCGGTCGTCGGACGAGGCGAAGGCGTATCTCACCAAGCTGCGCTCGATCGTGCGTTATCTCGGCACCTGCGACGGCAACATGGACGAAGGCTCGATGCGGGCGGACGTCAACGTTTCCGTCCGCCGCCCCGGCGAGCCTTTCGGCACGCGCTGCGAAATCAAGAACGTCAACTCGATCCGCTTCGTCGGCCAGGCGATCGAATACGAGGCGCGCCGCCAGATCGCGATCCTTGAGGATGGCGGCGTCGTCGATCAGGAAACGCGGCTCTTCGACGCGAACAAGGGCGAGACGCGTTCCATGCGCTCGAAGGAAGAGGCGCATGACTATCGTTACTTCCCGGATCCGGACCTGCTGCCGCTCGAATTCGACGACGCGTTCGTCGAGGCCTTGAAGGCCGATCTTCCGGAACTGCCGGACGACAAGAAGGAGCGCTTCGTCCGCGACATGGGCCTTTCGGTCTATGATGCCTCGGTTCTCGTGTCGGAGAAGGCGATTGCCGACTATTTCGAGGCGGTGGCCGCCGGACGTGACGGCAAGATGGCAGCCAACTGGGTCATCAACGACCTATTGGGCGCCTTGAACAAAGCCGGCAAAACCATTGAAGAGACACCGGTTTCGCCCGCTCAGCTCGGCGGCATCATCGACCTCATCAAGGCCGAAACCATCTCCGGCAAGATCGCCAAGGACCTCTTTGAAATTATCTGGAACGAAGGTGGCGATCCGGCCGAGATCGTCGAGACACGCGGCATGAAGCAGGTCACCGACACCGGTGCAATCGAGAATGCCGTCGATGAAATCATTGCCGCCAATCCCGATCAGGTGGAAAAGGCCAAGGCAAAGCCTTCGCTCGCCGGCTGGTTCGTCGGCCAGGTCATGAAGGCAACTGGCGGCAAGGCGAACCCGCAGGCTGTTCAGGCGCTTGTCAAGGCCAAGCTCGGCATCGAGGAATGACCATGTTTTTCGTCCGCACGGCCAGTGAGCGCGACCTCGAAAAGGTCCGCGCCTTGCTGGCCGAGACGTGGCATGCGACCTACGACACGCTTTACGGAGCCGACAAAGTCGACGAACTCACCGCCAGATGGCATTCGATCGACGCCTTGAGAAAGCGCCTGCAGCGAAAGAATGCCGAATTCGTCGTTGCCGATAACGGCAGAGAGCTTGCCGGCATGGGCTATGCGGCGATGTCGGACTCGCTTGCGAAAACCGCCGTCCTCCATCAACTCTACGTTCTTCCGAAATATCAAGGACAGGGCATCGGCCGCGACATGTTTGCCGAACTCGAAACCTGTTTTCCGGATGCTGAGCGCATGCGCTTGGAAGTCGAGCCGCAAAACCTTCACGCACTGGGGTTCTATCGGGCGCATGGCTTTTCCGAAGTAGGAAGGACGGCGAATTGCGGAGACGAACAGTCGGGCGTTCCGGCGCTTATCCTGGAGAAGCAGCTTCCCTAGCCCTCGCGGTCAGTTTCGATGCGAATACGCGCCGGTTGTCATGAAATTGTAGCCTCCTGGTGATTGATGCGCCGCAGCGTTGATGCCACGGGAGAAACGGGAAATGACGATCGACCTCGAAATCCGCCAAGCCGAGCGCGGGGACTTGCCCGCGATCATTGCCCTTTTTGCCAACGATCGGCTCGGCGGGCACGGCGACACGACTGAACCGGAAGCCTTCCGCGACTATCTCTCGGCGTTTGAAGAGATCAGCGGGTCGCCCCACCAGACCCTGTATGTGGCTATCCTCCGCGGCGAGGTGGTAGGCACGTTCCAGACGGCGCTGCTGACATCGCTTCCCGGGCGAGGCAGTTCGAGCCTCGTGATCGAGGCTGTACAGACACGCGAAGACATGCGGGGTCTCGGCATAGGCGAGCGCATGGTTCGCCACGCGGTCGCCGAGGCTCGGGAGAAGGGAGCCTCGAAAGTCCAACTGACCTCCAACATCGTGCGAGCCGATGCGCATCGATTTTACGAGCGCCTTGGTTTTGAGCGCAGTCATATCGGCTTCAAGATGCGGCTGAAATGACTGGCGGCAAAGCAGAATCACTGGACAAGGCATGAGTGGCGGGGCATAAGCGGGAGCATGATATTGATGTCCGGCTGCCTTCCCAACGGCCGGTGAAGGAAGACCCATGAAGCTTCTGCTGCAGATTTTCACTTGGTGGAACCAACAGACAATCGGTACGCGTTTTCATACCTGGCGCTTTGGCAAACGCGTGGGTGAAGACGAATTCGGCAACGTCTACTATCAGGGTGGTACGGATTCCGAAGGTCGTACGCGGCGCTGGGTGATCTACAATGGACCTGCCGAGGCTTCGGCCATCCCGCCCGGCTGGCACGGCTGGATGCATCACCGTACGGACATTTCCCCCGCCGACGAGAAATACGTAGCCCGCGAGTGGCAGAAGCCGCATCGTTCGAACCAGACGGGCACGCCGAACGCCTATCGCCCGAAAGGGTCTATCGCGGGCGTGGGCGAGCGCCCGCGCGTGACCGGCGACTACGACGCCTGGACGCCACGCTCCTGAGCCCGGTTCATCTTTACAAGATATGAGCGAACCCCTCGATCATGGCGCAGCCACATTTCGGGTTTAGCGCCTGAAGGCCGGAGCAATTCCAGGTGATACGGAAATCGGTTGCCGTCCGGAAATGCGGCAAACAGGAGTTGGCGCATGGTTCAATTGGAACGAACCGCTCCAAGCACGAATAGGAAAGCGCGGGGGAGACTGGCGTAAATGGCAGGTTTCTGTCTGCAGAACTGGATCGGCCGGGCGGCCCGTCAAGCGAGCCTTGCGCTGCTGATGGCGCTGCCGTTGATGTCCTCCACCGATATCGCGCGTGCAACGCGTCTTTCCAATCCCGTCGCGGTTTTCTCCGGTATCGACAAGATTACCGGCCGCATCACGACGTTCGACGTTTATATCGGCGAGACCGTGCAGTTCGGCGCACTGCAGGTAACGCCGCGCGTCTGCTACAGCCGCGACGACACGGAAGCGCCGAAGACCACGACCTTTGTGGAAGTCGAAGAGATCACGCTCGATCGCAAGATCCGGCGCATCTTCACCGGCTGGATGTTCGCTGACAGCCCGGGCCTGAATGCCGTTGAGCACCCCGTCTATGACGTCTGGCTGCAGTCCTGCAAGGCAACGTCCGACCTGCCGCCGCCGGACACTGCAGCGAAGCAGTAGATTGCCGGCAACCGTCGCTGTGACATACCTTGCAGCGCCGCCCGTCTTATCACACGCGCAAAGATGTCGAATTGCTGCATGGCTGACCGTGAATCGGCAAGCAATGATGCAGTAGCCGAAGCCGATTTAACGAGAAGATTTATCTTGGAGCGCGCGCTGCGGCGCAGCGCCGTCGAGGCATGAGTGACAGGCCGCCGCGTGCTGGGCAAGCGTGCAGCTAAAACGGCAAGTCCGACGAGGCCATCGCTCTCGCCAGCAGAACCTCGTACTCGGCCTTGGGCACATCGATCGCGCCGAACGATTTCAGGTGCTCGGTCGTGAACTGGGTATCAAGGAGCTGGAATCCCCTCGCCCGCAGGCGCTCGACCAGGTGGACGAGGCAGATCTTGGAGGCATCGCTGCGCAGCGAGAACATGCTCTCGCCAAAGAAGGCGGCCCCGAGCGAGACCCCATAGAGACCGCCCACAAGCGCGTTATCCTGCCAGGCTTCGACGCTGTGGGCATAACCCATCCGGTGAAGGGCCGCATAGAGCGAGCGGATCTTGTCGTTGATCCAGGTTGTGGGCCGGTCCGGCGCTGGCTTTGCGCATCCTTCGATCACCGCTTCGAAAGCGGTGTTGTAGCGAATCTCGAACGGGCGGCGGCGAATTGTCTTCGCCAGGCTGCGCGAGATATGGAAAGCGTCAAGCGGAATGATGCCGCGTATTTCCGGCTCGACCCAGAAGAGTTCCGGATCATCGGCCGAGTCGGCCATTGGGAAGAGGCCGATCGAATAGGCGCGCAGCAACATGTCCGGCGTAATGTCCGGTTGTTTGCTGCGCGTCCCTTTCAACTCTTTGTCCTATGCGGATGTTGTGGCCAGATGGTGCTCCAGCCAGTGGATGTCATAGTCGCCGTTGGCGATGTCCTGATTGTTGATCAGTTCCTGGAACAGCGGCAAGGTCGTCTTGATACCGTCGATGACGAATTCATCGAGTACGCGGCGAAGCCGCATCATGCACTCGACGCGCGTCCGGCCGTGGACGATCAGTTTGCCGATCAGGCTGTCGTAATAGGGCGGAATGCGATAGCCCTGATAGGCGCCGCTGTCGACACGCACGCCGAGGCCCCCCGGCGCGTGGAAATGCGTGATCGTACCCGGGGAGGGCACGAAGGTGCGTGGGTCTTCCGCATTGATGCGGCATTCGATGGCGTGGCCCGAGAAAACGATATCTTCCTGCTTGACCGAGAGACCGGCGCCCGATGCCACGCGGATCTGTTCGTGCACCAGGTCGATGCCGGTGATTGCCTCGGTGATCGGGTGCTCCACCTGCAAGCGCGTGTTCATTTCGATGAAATAGAACTCGCCGTCCTCATAGAGGAACTCGATCGTCCCGGCGCCGCGATACTTCATCTTCTTCATCGCATCGGCACAGATCTGGCCGATCTTCATGCGCTGATCGACGTTGAGCGCAGGCGAGTTGGCTTCTTCCCAGACCTTCTGGTGGCGGCGCTGCAGCGAGCAGTCGCGTTCACCGAGATGGATGGCATTGCCTTCGCCGTCGCCGACGATCTGGACTTCGATATGGCGCGGCCTGCCGAGAAACTTTTCCATATAGACGGCTTCGTTGCCGAAAGCCGCTGCCGCTTCGGCGCGCGCCGTTGCGACGGCATGCTCGAGGTCGTCTTCGGTTCTCGCGACCTTCATGCCGCGGCCGCCGCCGCCGGCCGTCGCCTTGATCAGCACCGGGAAGCCGATCTTGCGGGCGACTTCAAGCGCATTCTCGGGCTTCACCTCGCCTTCGGAACCAGGCACGACCGGAATGCCAAGCGCTTCCGCCGTCTTCTTGGCAGTGATCTTGTCGCCCATGAGGCGAATATGTTCGGCTGTCGGACCAATGAAGGTTATGTCGTGCGCGTCGAGGATGTCCGCGAACTTGGCATTTTCCGAGAGGAAGCCGTAGCCCGGATGCACGGCATCGGCGCCGGTGATTTCACAGGCGGCGACGATCTGATGGATATTCAGATAGCTCTCGCGTGAAGGCGGCGGTCCAATGCAGACGCTTTCGTCCGCCAGCCGGACATGCATCGCGTCGCTGTCGGCCGTCGAATGCACGGCAACGGTTGCGATGCCGAGCTCCTTGCAGGCGCGCAGCACCCGCAGAGCGATTTCGCCGCGATTGGCAATGAGGATTTTCGAGATCATCGCCATCGTGCGTTACTCGATCACGATCAGGGGTTCGCCATATTCTACAGGGGCCGCGTCCTGAACGAGAATCTCGGTGACCTTGCCGGCGCGCGGTGCCGGAATCTGGTTCATCGTCTTCATCGCCTCGATGATCAGGATCGTCTGGCCTTCCTTGACCAGCGCGCCGACTTCGATGAACGGGCGGGCACCCGGCGCAGGCGACAGATAGGCGGTACCGACCATCGGGGCCGTTACGGCATTCTTGGAATTGCGGCCGCCTTCGGCAACCGGGGCGGCGGCGGGCTGCGGTGCGGCGACCTGGGGCGGCGCCTGATAGGTGGGCATTGCCGGCATCGACATCGCGACAGGCGTGCCATTGCGCGAAACGCGGATGCGCAGATCGTCCTGCTCCACCTCGATCTCGGTCAGATCGGTATCATTGAGGATATTGGCGAGATCGCGGATCAGCGCCTGATCGATACCCGGTTTCTTTTCAGCCATGGGAGTATGAGCCTCGTGTTCTTCTTATTTCGATTTGTCCGTCAGGTTCTTTAGCGCATGCAGCGCCAGAATGTAACTCTGCGCGCCGAACCCGCAGATCACGCCCTTGACGGCCGGTGCGATCATCGACTTGTGGCGGAATTCCTCGCGCGCATGGATGTTGGAAAGATGCAGTTCCACGACGGGAACAGCAATTGCACGAATGGCATCATGCATGGCAATCGAGGTGTGGCCGTAGGCGCCCGGGTTGATGGCGACGCCTGCGGCCTTTTCGCCGGCTTCGTGCAGCCAGTCGACCAGAGTGCCTTCGTGGTTCGACTGCCGGAAATCGACGTCGAAGCCAAGCAACTTGCCCTCAGACTTGCACATCGCCTCGATGTCGGCCAACGTCTGGCCGCCATAAATACCTGGCTCGCGCTTGCCGAGCGCATTCAGGTTAGGGCCGTTCAGCACAAAAATCGTCGAGGGCATAAGGGATTCCGGTCCGATGATGGAGGGTTACCTATAGACTGATGGTTTCGCGAGGAAAAGCCCCTTAGGCCCCCGCCGGATTTGTCCACAAGTGACGGTGATTTGAGAGGAACACGACCTGGGGAAGGCCGCTTGACATCTTTGTGGTGTCTGTCGGTTCAGCAGACGGTCTTGCCGCAGCTGCGCATGTTCGCCACCTTCGTCACGATCTCGTTGGCCCCGACGGCGCCGAAGACCGCTTCATTGCCGATCACATAGGATGGTGTGCCGGTGATGCCGAGCTCGTTTGCGAGCGTATAAGCCTCGCGCACGGCGGAATCATGCGGTTCTTTTTCCATCTTCTCCCGCAGTTGTTCCTCGGTTACGCCGAGTTTCGCCGCGACGGCGATCGCCGTTTCCTCAGTCGCCCGCTCCTCGCCTCCAAGCAGAGCGCGGTGGAAGTCGCCGTATTTTTCGGGAGCGATCAGGCGGAAGGCAGCGCTGACCTTGTGCGCGGCAAGGGAGTCAGGCCCGAGGATCGGCAGTTCCTTCAGCACGAAACGGACGTTCTTGTCCGCCGTGATGATCGCATCCATGTCGGAGAGTGCCCGTTTGCAATAGCCGCAATTGTAATCATAGAACTCGACGATCGTCACGTCGCCGTCAGGATTGCCGAGGGTCACATCGTGATCGGATTGGAAGATCGCCTTCTTGTTCTTGGCGATCGCCGCCTCGGCCGCTTCCTGCTGCTTGGCGCGTTGCTTGGCTGCAAGGGCTTCCTGCACCTCGAGCATGACCTCGGGATTGGCGAGCAGATATTCCTTGATGAAGGCGCCGAACTCTTCCTTCTGTTTCGCATCGAGCGCGGCGGCCGTCTGCGGCAAGGCTACGCCCGCAACAAGCGCGAGCAGCGTCCCAGCGGCAATCATCTTCTTGAAGGTCATTCTTTCCTCGTTGTCTTTCCGTATTCTGTCTGTCGTTCATTTCGCACGGCTGCGTCAATGTGCGTATTTGAAAGACAACAATTATCCAAGGTTCGCACCCTTTTATGCGAGCATAGGGTGCGCCGCGGCGAAACGAAACGGCAAAATCGGCGGAAATGCGGCACTCTCGCACTTGTGAAGCTCGAGATGATCAGGCAAAGGGGCGCAGACTAGCCCGCTTCCACAGCGCCGCGTCTTGTCAGACGCGCAAATGACGCTGTAGCAATTTGAATTGCTGCATGTTTTCCTCTTTCGATTTTATCGACATGCAGCAGAGGATTTACATTGACACAGATGTCGAAACGCAGTGCCGTCGAGCCCTTTCATGCCATGGATGTGTTGGCGGAAGCCACACGGCGGCGCGATGCCGGCCATCCGGTCATTTCGATGGCAGTCGGTCAGCCGGTCCATCCGGCCCCGAAGGCGGCGCTTGAAGCAGCAAGGTGCGCCCTTGAGCACGGCCGCCTCGGCTACACTGACGCGCTTGGCACGCTGTCCTTGAAGACGGCGATCGCTCGCCACTACCACAGACGTCATGGCCTTGCCTTCGATCCGCAGCGGATTGCTGTCACGACTGGCTCGTCGGCCGCCTTCAATCTCGCCTTCCTCGCGCTCTTCGATCCAGGTGATTGCGTCGCCATCGCCCGTCCGGGATATCCCGCCTATCGCAACATATTGCAGGCCCTGGGTCTTACGGTCGTTGAGGTTGAGGCTGGCAGTGAAACCGGCTTCACCTTGACGCCGGAAAGCCTCGCGCGCGCCGCCGACCGCATCGGCAAGCCACTCAAGGGCGTGCTTCTTGCAAGCCCGGCCAATCCCACCGGAACTGTGACGGGCCGGGCGGGTCTCAAGGCACTTGCGGATTATTGCAGCGCCGAACACATCACTTTCATTTCCGACGAGATCTATCACGGTCTGACATTCGTTGGCGAAGAGGCCACGGCGCTTGAAGTGACCGACGATGTAGTCGTGATCAACTCCTTCTCGAAATACTATTGCATGACCGGTTGGCGCATCGGCTGGATGGTGCTGCCGGAGGTGCAGGTGCGCAGCTTCGAGCGCCTGGCCCAGAGCCTTTATATTTCGCCGCCGGAGCTGTCCCAGATCGCCGCCGAAGCGGCGCTCGACGCGCATGAAGAGTTGGACGGGTACAAGGCAGCCTATGCAGCCAACCGCGAACTCCTGATGAAGCGCCTGCCGCAGATCGGCCTCTCGATCGCCTCGCCGATGGACGGGGCCTTCTACGCCTATGTCGACGTCAGCCGGTTTACCAATGACAGCATGGCCTTTGCGCGCCGGATGCTGGCCGAGATCAATGTGGCGGCGACGCCCGGTTTCGACTTCGATCCTGTGGAAGGGCACCGCACAATGCGGTTCTCCTACGCTGGATCCGCAGCGGAGATGTCGGAGGCAATGGATCGCGTCTCCCGCTGGCTGGCCTGATTGCCACGTCGTCCCAGGCGGTTATGGCGATTGTTGGAATCTCCGTCGCAAGCGCGCGATGTACCCTCGGTCGCGACCACTCGGCTACGATACACCGCCTGCGGCAACCGTAGCGGGCAGGAACCAAAAAAAAGCCCGGAGCGAATCCGGGCTTTTTGTTCAGTCATTCTATCTCTGGCTCAGAAGAAACCGCGGCGTTGCCACCAGCCGCCCTTTTTCGGCTTCGGAGGCTCCTCGTCGTTGGTCTCCTTCTTGTTTGAGACATTCGAGGTGATGACGGGTTCGGACGCGATCGTCGCGAGGTCGCGATTAGCCCTCGTGGGCTTTGCCCCTTCGAGATCGGCGCCGGCTTCCTCGACGGCTTCCGCCGCCGGATCTACAGTCTCCGACTGCGCTTCGACTGCCGTCTGGGCTGCCTCGTCAACGTCGGCGTCGACTTTCACCGCCTTCTTGCGAGTACGCTTCGGCTTGGCCGGCTTCGTTTCTTCCGACACCGTTTCCACGGATGCGGCCTCGGCCAAAACAGGCGCTTCGGCTACGGGCTCCACCGCTTCCGCCTCTTCGGCTACGGCATCGTCGGCTGCAGCATCTTCGTCGGCGGCTTCAGCAGCAACATCGCCAGTGGTCTCGCCTTCTGCCGATTCCAGCTTGTTGCGGCGGCCGCCACGCTTGCCGCGGCGTCGACGCTTGCGCTTCTGCTCGGCATCGTCCTCCGCTGCTGCTCCAGCCTCCTGAGCGTCTTCTTCGTCCTCGGCCTCTTCAGCTTCGTCGGCCACACTTTCCAGCGTCTCGTCAGCTTCAGCGGCCACTGCTTCCGTCGCCGGACCGCCGCCCTTGCCGCGCCGACGACGACGGCGCTTGCGCTTGCGGCCACCCTGTTCGTCGGCCTGCTGTGCCTTTGCTGGCTCCGGACGCTCGGCCGCGGCTTCTGCGGCTTCTTCCTCGTCCAGATCTTCCTCGATCACGACGTCGTCTTCTTCCGGTTCCGGCTCGAAGTGCAGAAGCTGTTCGATCTTGACCGGGTTCTCGACCGGCTCTCCGCGATCTATTGCGAAATGCTGCGCGCCGACATGGGCGTCGGCCTCAATGATGATCGAGACTCCGAAGCGCTGTTCGTAATCCATGATCGTACCGCGCTTCTGGTTGAGCAGGTAAAGCGCGATTTCGGGGATCGTGCGTACGGTGATGTCGTGCGTCGTGTTCTTGAGCAGATACTCCTCGATGCCGCGCAGCACATGCAGCGCGACCGAGGACTGCGAACGCACATGACCCGTGCCGTTGCAGTGCGGGCAAGTCTGCATCGTGCTTTCAAGAACCGAGGCACGGATGCGCTGGCGCGACATTTCAAGCAGGCCGAAATGCGAGATACGGCCGACCTGAATGCGTGCTCTGTCGTTCTTCAGGCAGTCTTTGAGCTTCTTCTCGACCGCGCGGTTGTTGCGCTTCTCCTCCATGTCGATGAAGTCGATCACCACGAGGCCGGCAAGGTCGCGCAGGCGCAATTGCCGCGCCACTTCCTCGGCCGCCTCCAGGTTGGTCTGGAGGGCGGTGTCCTCGATCGAGTGCTCGCGGGTCGACCGGCCGGAGTTGACGTCGATCGAAACGAGCGCTTCCGTCTGGTTGATGATGATATAGCCGCCCGACTTGAGCGTTACCTGCGGCTGCAGCATGCGATCAAGCTGTGCCTCGATGCCGGAGCGCGAGAAGATCGGATGCACGTCGCGATAGGGCTGCACGACCTTCGCGTGGCTCGGCATCAGCATCTTCATGAAGCCCTTGGCTTCCTTGTAGCCTTCCTCGCCGGAGACGATGATCTCGCTGATGTCCTTGTTGTAGAGATCCCGGATCGAGCGCTTGATCAGGCTGCCTTCCTCGTAGACGAGGCAAGGCGCGGTCGAGTTCAACGTCAGCGTACGGACGTTTTCCCAGAGGCGCATCAGGTATTCGAAGTCGCGCTTGACCTCGACTTTGGTACGGTTGGCGCCGGCCGTGCGCAGGATCACGCCCATGCCCTGCGGCACTTCGAGTCCGCGAGCGATTTCCTTCAGCCGCTTGCGGTCTTGGAGGTTGGTGATCTTGCGGGAAATGCCGCCGCCGCGCGCAGTGTTCGGCATCAGAACCGAGTAGCGACCCGCGAGCGAGAGATAGGTGGTGAGTGCGGCACCCTTGTTGCCGCGCTCTTCCTTGGCAACCTGGACCAGCAGGATCTGCCGGCGCTTGATCACTTCCTGAATGCGGTACTGCTTGCGGGGTCTGCGCACCTGACGGTCCGGAACTTCTTCCATCGCATCTTCGGCGCCGACGGATTCGATGATTTCCTTCTCGCCGTCATGGGCGTCGTCGTCGTCATCATCGTCGTCGCGGCGCCGCCGCGTATCGACGTCCTCGGAAATCGAATCGGTTTCGACGATGGCGGCCATCTCGCCGCTGCCAGTCTCTTCGCCGCCGTCCTGGCTCTCCGTCGTCTCGGAAGCTTCTTCGGCGACCTTCGCCTTCGTCCGGCGGGTGCGCTTCGGCTTTGCCTTTGTCTTCGGCTTCTCCGCGACGGCTTCGACTTCCGCGGGCTCCTCGGCGGCCGCTTCGACGGCTTCGGCGAGCTCGGCCACCGTTTCCGCTTCGGCTTCGACCGGGGCGGGCTTCTGCTCGCTCGCCGTCTCGACCGGTTCGACATCGTCGTCGCGGCGGGCCTCTTCGGCCTCCGCTTTCAAAAGCGCCTGACGATCGGCGAGGGGGATCTGGTAATAGTCCGGATGGATTTCGGCGAAAGCCAGGAACCCGTGGCGATTGCCGCCATAGTCAACGAAAGCGGCCTGGAGCGAAGGCTCCACCCTGGTCACCTTGGCCAGGTAAATATTGCCGCGGATCTGCTTCTTGTGTTCCGATTCGAAGTCGAATTCTTCTATGCGGTTCCCGCGTACGACAACGACGCGCGTCTCCTCTGCGTGAGACGCATCGATAAGCATTTTCTCTGCCATCTAAGTTGTGCTCCTCGGCGCGAGGGTGCAACGGCAGACAGACCTGCTTCCTTGGGAAGGCCGTCAGACACGTCGAAAACTGCGCCGGATGTGAAAGGTCCTGTTTGGTGCAGGTGAAGGTGCAGCAGCCAGACGGCAGCCGGAACGTTCACGTCCCGGGGCCTCTTTACTTCTGACCGATACTGCTGAGTCACATCAAAGACCAAACAAGAATGCCAATGTCCTGGACCTCGAAGGCGAGGCCCGATGAATGCGCCCGCTTGCGGGCATCTGGTGAAAATCACCATCAAGAACTCCGGCCACCGCCGGAAATTTGCGATCCAGTATACGGGGAGGAAATGCAGCGACGGCGGATGAACACCTGCGGCCGCGTAAGGCATGATACGGTTGTAACCGGCATTTCCGGCTCGATCATTCCTGGCGCCAAGCTCTGGAAAAGCTCCGGCTGCCCGGCCGACGATTCTATCCCGTCAACACTTTCTCCTTGTGACGCTTTTATGGTTTCTATGTCACATTGGCAAGGGAAAAGCCTTTGACGCCACAATATTGATCGATTCGCTTGCCCCGGTGAAATTGATCGGTAAGGAAGCCGTTCGCGCCAGCGTGTCGCGTTGCCATGCCGCCATAATGAGGTTTATCAAGGTTTGGTTAACCATGAGGGTTCATTGGTTGAGGGGATAGTGGTCTCGCCGGAGGGCGGCCGCCGATATCCGACGGATTTTGTGGGGAGCCCAGGGTGATGCCTTCGGCGAAACGTTTGCGTCCTTTGCGATCGGTGACGTCGTGGTGTCGTTCTCTGAGAGTGATCGCCTTTGCATTTGCTGCGATGACCGTGGTGCAGGACATGGTCGATGTGCAGGCCGCGGAGCCGGCCCCCTTGCTTGCCTTCGGTGCTCGCATCGCCGGCGACGATGCCCGCACGCGGATCGTTGTCGAATTCGACCGAAAGCCGGAATTTTCCATCCATTACGTGGGAAATCCCGTCCGCATCATCGTCGATTTGCCGCAGACCTCCTTCGGCCTGAAGCCGGAGAGCCTGGAGCCGCGCGGGCTGTTCGACGCCATCCGCTACGGCGGGATGGGGGTCGGTACCTCGCGCCTCGTCCTGTCCGCCAAGGGACCGGTGGAGGTCAGCCATGCGGAAGTGAAGGCCGAAGAGGACGGCAAGAGCTTCCGGCTTGTCCTTGATGCCGAAAAGATCGACCAGGCCCGCTTCGACGAGCTTCTCGGCGACCAGCGGTGGACGGGAACGGTACGTGCGGCAAAGACCGATCGGCCGGTCGCCGCTGCAGTGAAAAACCCTAGCGCCTTCGTGATTGCTGTCGACGCCGGCCATGGCGGCATCGATACAGGCGCGATCGGCACCGTCACCAAGACCGAGGAAAAGCATGTGACCCTCGCTTTCGCCGAGGAACTGGTCGCGACGCTCAAGCGCGAAGCCGGCGTCGAGGCGTTTCTGACCCGCGATCGGGACGAGTTCCTGTCGCTGCCGCAGCGTGTGCAGATCGCACGGCAGAAAGGCGCCAACCTGTTCATCTCGGTTCACGCCGACACGCTGAAACAGAAGGATATTCGCGGGGCCACGGTCTACACCATTTCCGACAAGGCATCCGATCACCTCGCAGCCAATCTGGCCGAGCGCGAAAACCTGTCCGACGAGATCGCCGGCGTGCCCTTGGAAAGCGAACCGGCAGAGGTGGCGGACATCCTCATCGATCTCACGCGGCGCGAAACCCAGGCCTTCTCGGTCAATCTCGCGCGTACGGTCGTTTCCTCCTTTGAGGGGCAGATCAAACTGATCAACAATCCCCATCGCCATGCCGGTTTCCGCGTCCTGCAGGCGCCGGATGTGCCCTCGATCCTGCTCGAACTCGGCTTTCTTTCGAACAAGGACGACGAGAAGCAGTTGCTCGACCCGGAATGGCGCAAGAAGGTGTCGGGTCTGCTCGCTGTGGCCGTTCGACGCTATCGCGAGACGGCCGTTGCAAACGGCGGTTAGTCAAACCCAGGTCCGACGGGGCACCGCGGTGTGTGGGAAGTGATTTGTGTCGCTCGGGTAACAGCGATATGCTTTTCAACAGGATGCGCACGGGATAATCAGCGACAAGCCCTATTTTACTCACAATCCGGGCACTTTAGGAACAAGGCGCCCGGATTTGTTGGGAAACAATGTTGATGCGTGGGCTCCCTCGCCATAAGAGGGAGCGGCAGAAACGTGCAGCTGTAATACCAGACGATTTCTGACGGAATAGTTTGGCGAGGTCGATTTCGTTGGCGAGAACACGGAGCCTTCGAGCTTTCGCGTTATGCGGCGGCGACCTGGCAATGGGACGATAATTAGGTACCGGTATCTGACTGATGATCAGACTGATTGGATATTTTTTCGGCGTTGGTGCGTTTCTGCTGCTTGGCGTCGCTGCAGCCGTCGCGATCTACCTTGGTGCCATCACCAAGGACCTGCCGGATTATGAGGTGCTGGCCAACTATGCGCCGCCGGTAACCACGCGCTTCCATGCCGGCAATGGCGCCCTGATGGCCGAATATGCCCGCGAGCGGCGCCTCTATCTGCCGATCCAGGCGATCCCCGACCGCGTCAAGGCGGCTTTCATTTCCGCCGAAGACAAGAATTTCTACCAGCATCCCGGCGTCGACATCACCGGTCTTGTGCGCGCGATCGCCGTCAACCTGCAGAACTTCGGCTCCGGCCGTCGCCCGGTCGGCGCTTCGACGATCACCCAGCAGGTCGCGAAAAACTTCCTGCTGACCTCCGACCAGACGATTGATCGCAAGATCAAGGAAGCAATCCTTTCTTTCCGCATCGAGCAGGCCTACAGCAAGGACCGCATCCTCGAACTTTATCTCAACGAGATCTTTTTCGGCCTGAACTCCTACGGGATTGCCGGCGCGGCGCTGACCTATTTCGACAAGTCGGTGACCGAACTGACTGTTGCCGAAACCGCCTATCTCGCCGCGCTGCCGAAGGGACCGGCCAACTATCATCCCTTCCGCAAGACGGAGGCCGCGATCGAGCGCCGCAACTGGGTGATCGACCGGATGGTGGAAAATGGCTACGTGACCAAGGCGGACGGTGAAGATGCGAAGAAGCAGCCGCTAGGTGTGACGCCGCGCCGCGGCGGCGCCCATCTTTTCGCGTCGGACTTCTTCGCCGAGGAAGTGCGTCGGCAGATCATCCAGAAATATGGCGACAACGCTCTCTACGAAGGCGGCCTTTCGGTGCGTACGTCGCTTGATCCGCAGCTGCAGATCGTAGCGCGCAAGGCGCTGCAGGACGGCCTTTTGAGCTATGACGAGCGCCGTGGGTTTCACGGTCCGATCAAGACGATCGAGATCGGTGGCGACTGGGGCGAACCGCTCGGCAAGATTGCGTCCCTGAGCGATGTGCCTGAATGGAAGCTGGCGGTCGTGCTGTCCGTCGATGCGGAAGGCGCGGAGATCGGCATCCAGCCGGAGAAGGAAGCCTCCGGCAAGATCGTGCCGGAACGTTTGACAGGGTACATTTCGGCAAAGAACATGCAGTGGGCCTACCGTTCCGCCGGTGGCCAGCGCAAGACCGCCAAGTCGCCGGAAGGCGTGCTCGGCCCGGGTGATGTCGTCTATGTCGAACCGACCGGCGAAGAGGGCGAATATCGGCTGCGTCAGCCACCGAAGGTGCAGGGCGGGCTGGTTGCGATGGATCCGCATACCGGCCGCGTGCTGGCCATGGTCGGCGGTTTCTCTTATGCCCAGTCTGAATTCAACCGCGCGACGCAGGCGATGCGCCAGCCCGGCTCGTCGTTCAAGCCGTTCGTCTACGCGGCGGCGCTCGACAACGGCTACACGCCGGCCTCGGTCATCCTCGACGCGCCGATCGAGATCGTTGCCGGCGGCCAGGTCTGGCGTCCGGAAAATTACGGGGGCGGTTCGGCCGGTCCTTCCACCCTGCGTCTTGGCATCGAGAAGTCGCGCAACCTGATGACGGTGCGCCTTGCGAACGACATGGGCATGAACATCGTTGCCGAATATGCCGAGCGTTTCGGAATCTACGACAAGATGCCGCCGCTGCTTTCGATGTCGCTCGGCTCGGGCGAAACCACGGTGCTGCGCATGGTCTCGGCTTATGCCGTCATCGCCAATGGCGGCAAGCAGATCAAGCCGTCGCTGATCGACCGGATTCAGGACCGCTACGGCAAGACGATTTTCCGGCATGAGGATCGCACCTGCGACAACTGCAATGCCGGCGACTGGGAAAAGCAGGAAGAGCCTGTACTGACGGACAATCGCGAACAGGTCCTCGATCCGATGACCTCCTATCAGATCACTTCCATGATGGAAGGCGTCATCGCGCGTGGCACGGCGGCCGGCAAGATCCAACTCGATCGTCCGATTGCCGGAAAAACCGGGACGACCAACGACGAGAAGGACGCCTGGTTCGTCGGCTATACGCCCGATCTCGTGGCAGGCCTCTATCTCGGCTTCGACGATCCGGCGCCGCTCGGCCGTGGGGCGACCGGCGGCAGTCTTTCGGCACCGATCTTCAACGCCTTTATCCAGGAGGCGGTCAAGGGCACGCGTCCCGGCAAGTTCGTGGTGCCGGAAGGCATGAGCCTCATTCCGGTCAACCGAAAGACAGGCATGGCGGCTGTCGAAGGCGAGCCGGACACGATCATCGAGGCCTTCAAGCCGGGCACAGGCCCTGCCGATAGCTTCTCCGTCATCGGTGGCCTCGACCAATATGTGCCGCCGGAGGAGATCCTGCGGAACTCCCCGCAGGCCAACCAGGCGGTAACCTCCGGCTCGAACGGCCTGTTCTAACCCTTTATGTCCGATGCGCCGCGCGTCGCCTTTACATCGGCGGCGGGCGTCGTTATTTGAGCCTCACGTTTTTTACGGGTTCACAAGAAGCAGGATCATGCGTAGCGAAATCGAGAACATTGTCGACGAAATCAAGCAGGCCATAAGCCTGCTGAGGAGGCATCTTTGACTGGGACCAGGCGGTAAGACGACTGGACTGGTTGAACAACAAGGCGGAGGACCCGTCGCTCTGGAACGATGCCGCTGAGGCGCAGAAGCTGATGCGCGAGCGCCAACAGCTCGACGACGGCATAAACGGTCTGCGCCGGTTCGAGCAGCAGCTCAGTGACAATATCGAGCTTATCGAACTCGGCGAGGAAGAAGGCGACGCAGCAATCGTTGCGGACGCCGAGGAAGCCCTGAAACAGCTGCGCAACGAGGCCGCGAAGAAGCAGGTTGAGGCTATGCTTTCCGGCGAGGCGGATCAGAACGACACCTATCTCGAAGTCCATTCGGGTGCCGGCGGCACGGAAAGCCAGGACTGGGCGAACATGCTGCTGCGCATGTATACCCGCTGGGCCGAGCGCCAGGGCTACAAGGTGGAGCTCATGGAAATCCAGGACGGCGAAGAAGCGGGCATCAAGTCCGCCACACTTCTCGTCAAGGGTCATAATGCCTATGGCTGGCTGAAGACGGAGTCGGGCGTGCACCGGCTTGTCCGTATTTCGCCCTATGACAGCAATGCCCGGCGGCATACGTCGTTCTCCTCCATCTGGGTCTATCCGGTCGTCGACGATTCGATCCAGATCGATATCAACGAGAGCGACTGCCGCATCGATACCTACCGTTCCTCGGGTGCAGGTGGCCAGCACGTCAACACGACCGATTCCGCCGTGCGTATCACGCACATGCCGAGCGGCATCGTCGTGCAGTGCCAGCAGGAGCGCTCACAGCACAAGAACCGGGCCAAGGCCTGGGACATGTTGCGCGCGCGGCTTTATGAAGCCGAGCTCAAGAAGCGCGAGGAAGCAGCGAACGCCGAGGCGGCTTCCAAGACCGATATCGGATGGGGTCACCAGATCCGGTCCTATGTTCTCCAGCCCTACCAGCTGGTGAAGGACTTGCGGACGGGCGTCGAAAGCACGAGCCCCGGCGATGTGCTCGACGGCGAGTTGAACGACTTCATGGAAGCTGCCCTTGCCCATCGTGTACAGGGTGGCGCGGATGCCCTTGTCGAAGATCTAAGCTAGAGCACAGGTAACGGTTTTCGTCCGGAACTGCGTAGGATTATCGAAGGCCGGGTCTCGCGCCCGGCCTTTTATATTGACTGATCTCAGTTCGTTGCGCGCTCGATCTTGATGTCACCGAGATCGTCGATCAGCACGGTCCAGGATTCCGGTTCCTTGGCAGACGGATCGGTCTTCAGATAGACGGTCGCGAACATGCCCGGCTGCGTGGTGATGCCGGTCGACGTTTCGGGACGAATGTCCGTGATATACGGCTTCAATGCGGTGAATTCTTCCAGTTCGGCCGAGGAAACCACTTCAGGGCCGGTCGGTGCCGACGCAATCTGCTGAAGGTGCACCTGCGCGGTGCCATCGCTCTGGCGGAGGGCAATGAGCTTGTAGTAGCCGCGCTTCCCGTCAGGCGAACTTTCCGGCGCCCCTTGCGAGCCGGGCGTTGCGCCGCCCGCCTTTTCCTCCGCATGACCCTGCGACAGCGCACCGCTCTCCTCCCAGAAACCGGTGCTTGTCACGAAGATGACGTTTGAAGGAAGGATGGTGGATTCCTGCGCCAGCAATTTGCTCGGTGGCAGGGAGAGGCACAGCGCAAGAAACAGCACTTTGTACATCGGTCGGCGCATCCTCCTGATATGCGTGATTGACGGCCAGCGCCTATCGTTTTGAACTATATCACATCCGTGCAACGCGTGATTTCAATTGGAGAATTGCTCGGCAAGAATGCGGTCGGACCAGGAGTGGTCCGGGTCGGAGAGGATGCGGGCGGTCAGTTTTTCGGATTCGGCGATGCGCACCTTGACGACCGACTTGACTTCCTGGTGATCGGCGACTGCGTTGACCGGCCGCTTGTCCGCTTCAAGGATTTCTATCTCCACGGTCACGTGGTTGGGCAACAGCGCGCCGCGCCAGCGCCGCGGGCGGAACGGGCTGACGGGCGTGAGCGCCAGCAGCGGCGCTTCCAGCGGCAGAATCGGGCCGTGCGCGGAAAGATTGTATGCCGTCGAGCCCGCCGGTGTCGCCAGCAGAAGTCCGTCGCAGGTCAGTTCCTCGAGCCTCGTCTTGCCATCGATGATGACCTTGAGCTTGGCGGCCTGATAGGATTGGCGGAACAGATAGACTTCGTTGATCGCCAGCGCCGTAAATATGTTGCCGTTGACGTCTGTTGTCCGCATCTCCAGTGGATGGAAGGCGTTCTCGACCGCCTTCTCGATGCGCTGATGCAGGTTTTCCGTGCTGTAGCGGTTCATCAGAAAGCCGACCGAACCGCGGTTCATGCCATAGACGAGTTTGCCGGTATTCATAGTCTTGTGCAGTGTGTGCAACATGAAACCGTCACCGCCGAGCGCGACGATCACATCGGCCTCGTCCGCTTCGTGGTCGCCATAGATGGCCCTGAGGTCTTTCGCCGCTTTTTGCGCCTCTTCGGCCGAGGAGGCGAGGAAGGCGAGTGAGTTGAACTTGCGGGCCATGAAACTCAGTCCGTTCGTCGTGAGAGGGCAGGGCGATTGGCTTGCTGAACCCATTTTCTGGCACGGCCTTGCCGTGAACGCATCCGAAAAATTCGGAGAAGTCGCATTTTTGCTTTACACGGAATCAGAATATGATAACTCCCAGCGCGGAAAGTGCCCTTATAGCTCAGTTGGTAGAGCGGCTGATTTGTAATCAGTAGGTCGGGAGTTCGAGTCTCTCTGGGGGCACCAAAAATCACAATAAAATCAAAGCAGTATGAAAACGGACCCGAAACGACAGGCTCCGGGGTTCGTGATTTTTGCGCGTTTTTTTGCGCAAATTGGGTGTTCGCTGTGCCCGGATCATGGCATCTTTCCCCCATGCCATCGCCAAAGCTTCGCCCCACCGAGGTGCCAAATCCGTATTTTTCCCGCGCCCATCCGGCAGATGCGGCCAATCCGCGCACAATCCCGGCAATGGTCAATGTCCGCGAATCGGCCATCGTCACGCTTGCATCACGCGGCCAGATCGATCCGGCGCAGCTGGCCGCCGCTAATCGTTTCCGCGCACTGTTCGAGGCGATGGGCGGGAAAGGCGCTGGCGCGATAGACTACAGCCGCGAGCACGTTGACGGTGGCAAGGCTCGGGAGCCCATCACGGAGCGCCAAATGAACGCCGGTCGGGAACTCGCGCGCTGCCGCGATCTGCTCGGCGCCCGCCTATATGGCCTTGTTTCGGCCGTAGCGGGCGAAGGAAGATCGCTCCATGAGGTCGCCGGTAAGGAAAAGCGGAAGCGGCTGGTGGCGGCGGATATGCTTCGCATGGGCCTGGACGATCTCGCCGCGATGTGGCGCCTCGCTACGCGGCGATGAAGCGCGGGTCTTGCGAACATGCGCGGCATGCCTATCATTGCGAGATCGATCCCAAGAGGACGCGCCAATGAAAGCCACAGAATTTGATCGGCGCTTTGATGCCGGCGAGGACATCAGCAAAGAGGTGGATTGGGACAAGGCCCGCCGCCCCAATGCCGACGATCCAAAAGCGGCGCCGCAAGCGCAATCCACAAGCAAGGACCGGGACCGATAGTCAGCTCATCTTGAGGACGAATCGACCGAGGGCGAGCTTTGAGTGGCGCGACAGGAAAAACCGAAGGCAAGCGCGGGGTGGCTCCCAAGCGGTATCGCTCGAAGCAGGAGCATGACGGGACATGGATGGTTTATGACGTGTTTACCGGCCAGCCTTACGTGTTTGGGCGAGCGAGCCCAACCCGTGGGTACACACGCGGGGAGGCCCGCGATGTAGCCTACCTGCTAAACACGCAGGACGCCTTACGGAGGGGCGTTCCGGTCTGGCCGGATAAGGAGACCTGACTGGGCTCAGGAGAGACGCACCAAGCGCGAAAAAGCCCCGGCTGGGGAGGCCGAGGCTTCTTTTAGGTGTCGCCCTGCAAACCATGTCGGAGGGGGCCGGGCGCGGGCGACTGGGGTGCCGGGCAGCAATTTCCCGACCCTGATATTTTGCCACTGATTAATGCCGTTACAATCGCGCAAATTTGGGGGTCTTGCGTAGGAAAATGGTTGGCTCCGGGATAACCCTCATCCTTTCGATAGCGGACTTAAAAAATTCACTCTCGCGATTTTTCCGCCGAGGAAAATTTTTCTCCGCATGGCGGGGGCGCCGGCCCGGAGGCATCGGGCTTTTTGAAGTTTCGACCGCCCCCCTGCCTTAAGGGCAAAGTCGTACTGTCCGCGCGGGGCAATATTTACCGGGGACTATCGTTCCGGTAATAGATCGCCAAAGATCACAACCTGCCAGGAGAGCATATTTGCCGACCGCCGACGATTTCGACGCCGCAGAGGCAGTGGTGCGCCGACTCGGGCAAATGCGGGAGCTTTGGGAGGCGGCCGCTAAGGAATACTTTGAGCCGAACAGATTTCTGCTCAACCTGCAAAACTGCATCACAACAAGCAGGACGGTAACGTTCATTCTCCAAAAGCAAAAGAACAAAGTAGCCGGCTTCGAAGAATGGTATGAACCACACCGTAAGCGATTGGCCAGTGACCCCATCATGAAGTGGGCCATGGAGGCCCGTAATGCCATCGAAAAAGAAGGCGACCTCAGGACTCACAGTCAGGTCAGGGGGGAAATTATAGCCTCATATTACGAGGGGCCGGTTAGCCAATGGGTGCCCCAAGCGCTGTATGCATCTCCGCAGCAGTTTTATCATGCGGTTCCTAAGCCCTTTTTCGAAGTGCCCCATATTGTCGAGAACGGAACGCTGTTGATTGAGCGCCGGTGGGTTGATGAGCAATTGCCACAGATGGAAGTTCTCGAGGCGCTGGCACATGTGTACGAGGAGCTGGCAGTTACTGTCGCCGATTTCTGCAACCACTTGGGTATTGAGCCTCCAGCTTGGGTTTTGGACAGCAAGCCAGACGTCATGGGGGAGCTTGCCATGGATCGTGCACTATATTTGTCCATGCGCGATGGTTCCCGCGTCGGCATTCGCCTTTTCAAAAAGCAAACGAAAACAGACAAAAAGGCGCTCAAAAAACGCTACGGCGACCAAAAAGCCAAGTGGGAGCGCATCAAAAACGCAGGTTCCTTTAAGGAACTCTGCGATGCTTATTTCCAGCTGGCACGATTCCTTATGGCAAAGGATGGCTATCATCACAGCTTCACTTATTTTCTGAAAGGTATGCAAGTCGTCCAGATGATCGGGACGGACCATCCAGACAGGGCCAGTCGCTATGTGATGATGCGCGACCTCGCAAAACTCGCACGAGCTTCAGACGTGGACGGAATGATGATGGTCGGCGAGGCCTGGACCGCGAAAGCGGAAGATGCGCCATCTGGACTCGCGGCGGACGCCAAGAATCGGGGTGAGGCGCTTTGGTTAGCAGGTACGAACGCTAAGTGTGAGACCTATGCTTTTACGGCCGAAATTGTCCGAAAGAAAAACAAGAAGCACAAGGTAAAGCGGCTTGAACCGACCAGTGTTCAGGAAAACCCCGCTCTTTGGATTCTCTATCCTTTCCAGAGGATGTGGGGATGCGTTGACGAAGAGGTTATGTTCGAGGCTGAGAAGCGACTCAGCGATCTCGGTGTGAACCTCAATATCTATGTGCCGGCGGAGAAGTTTACGTCAGACGCGCAACTGAATCCTCCTGATCAACATGAACCCGCCCAAGCAAATCTGCCTCGTCTGGGGGACCGGCGGTCGGACACCTAGATCCACATTCCAAAGTCTGAGACCACCCTCCCTTGGCGATGGCGACAGCACGGTATCGCCTCCCGAGCCGCCGCCTCGACTGAGCGCGTCGCGCTCGCCGGTTCAATCAGGGCGCCGTAAAGCTGCCGTATACGATCGCCTCGGGCCGCCGCACGGCCAGCGCCAGCCTTTCCTCGCCAAGGACGGTTAGGAGGTTCTTGATAAAATCATCGTTGACGTATCCAAGCTCGACCGTCGCATCGGTGCGGGAATAGACCTTCGCCGCCAGATCGAGCGCGCCGACGACAAACTTGCCGACCGGCATGGCATTCGATGGCGCCACCGGCAGCCGCCAGATGCGATCAGGCACGTCGGCCAGAGGCCCGCCGCCAATGTAGCGGCCTTGGTTATCCTTGATTCCCATCATCTGGAACCAGTCGCGGGTGCTGATAATCGCACCGCTCGCCGGGTAATCCGCCTCCTCGCTCTGGCTGATCGCTTTCAGCAAAATGTCGAAAGCGGTATCGCCGGCCGCACGCCGGGTTTCCTCGAAATCGGTCGCCTGCGGAATGAGGCCGTGCAAGTTCTGGCCGCTGCCGTCGCCGTGGAGCAATTGCCCTTCAACGACGAAGCCCAAGCCATAGCGCAAGGTCGTGTCGATCTCGGAGCGAAGCTGGGCGTCGTCGTCCAACACCTGCCGGCTCAATTTGATCCAATGGGCCAGCGTCCTGACCGGCGCCGTCACCTCCTCGAATGTGATCGAGCTTTCGGGCTTCAAGGCGCCTTCGGCAACCGGCGCCGCCGAATTGGTGAAGCCGGTTTCGCGTCGATACGAAATCGCGTTCGAGGTGGTATTGGCCTGCCCGAGCAGGGAGCGCACCATCAGCCGGCGGCGACCGAGCGGCACGATTTCACGATCAAAGTCGGGCACTACCGGGAATTCGGCCGACGTGATCGGCGCCTTGATCTCGATGGGAATGCGGGTCTTGGCATTACGCCCGCCATCGGCAAAAGATCGCAACTCGGCGGATTTGATAACCTGTTCGCCCCATGTCGGGACATGGCTTCCTCCGCCGCCGCCAAAGCTGCCGCGCGCGCCTTTCTGCTCAAGGTCGGCGAGCTGCTCCGCGAATACGGCCATTTGCTCGTCGGTCTCGGCAAGCTTTCGCAAGACCTCGGCAGCGTGCTCGCCGAAGCGTTCGCTCAAGGCATCGAGCAGGTCGTCGGCGCCGCCGGCATCCTTGCGATGGATTTGCGCACCAGCGGCCAAAAGGGCGCGCGCCTGGCGGGTTAGGTGTTGTGGATGGATCGACATATCATTTCCCTTTCAATCGATCTGTCGCGCCTGTTATGGCGGCAAGCAGGCGTTTCGCTTTTTCTTGGGTTTCGGCGCCGCTGAGGCCGGCCCACCCGGATGCGGCGACGCGGTTAGCGGCGGCTTTCGCAAGGCCGGCTTCGTGCAGGAGATCGACAAGCTCAGCCTTTGAGTTGACGGCTTTCACGCTGGCAATGCGGGCGCGAGGATTGGCCGGAACCGCGACGATGCTGACCTCGACCAGATCGACATCGACAAGCGTGTAAGAGCCGTCGCCATTGTATTTCCGACCGTGGTCGCCGATCAGATAGCCGATCGAAAACGCGCCGGCATCGCCGGCCGCGATATGCTCGAAAGCTTCCCGGCCTCGCGTGGTCTTGAGGTTGATCCGGCCGGCGACATGGAGTCCTTCACGATCCTCCCGGAGCGTCGTCCATTTGCCGATTGGCTCCTCGATCCGGTGCGCCCACAACATGGCCGGCGTGGTGCCCTCGCGGGCATGCTCGGCAAGGGTCCGGGCGAAGGCGCCCTTGGCGACAATATCGCCGGAACGATCCGGCTTGCCGCCGAATGTCGAGGCATAGCCCTCGATCAATCCGTCGCCGGCCGCCTTGACCTCAAGGTCGAGCGGTGGCGCGAGGCGGATCGCGGTCGGATCGAATTTCAGGATGTGGCTCATGGCTCACCTTCGAGGCGTCACAAAGCGCGGGCGCTTGCCCGTTTTCAAAGCTTCGGTCCCGGACCAGCCGGTGACGGTGAAGGTGGCTTGTCGGCTTGAGCGCCCGGTCCAGCCGGTGCGCCGATCCAATCGAGCCACCCACAGGATAGGAACAATTTCCTCGCGGGTCAATTTCCCTCGCCACGCTCGTAAGCATCGAGCGCGCCGTCCTCGATCTGCTGGGCGAGATCGCGGAGCATGCGGGCCGCGCCGACCCGGCCTTCGATCTGGACAAGTTGTGCGAAGGTGTAGGCGACGAACCGGTCAACGATGACCTCGACGGGCGCATCCAGTTTCTGGAACATGGTTGCGGCGCACGACTCGATCAGCTTGTCGCAAAGCACGCGCTGCATCGCATCAGCCGGGGTTCTTGGGCGTTCCATTTTGGTCTCCTTTTCGATGTTGGTGGCGGCTGCCGAAAAAGTGGGCTGCGGGAGTCGCGAGGGTGCGGGGAAAGATTGGCGGCAACACTCGCTTGCGGGGGTGCGGGAGTTATCCCCCCTTAAAGGGGGATATATAACTCCCGCAGCTCCCCCGCTGTGCTCGCGCCTGTGTTTGACGGCGACTTCCGCGACCAAAAACATGTCGACTCCCGCAGACTCCCGCATCGCTCATCCTGCTCGAAAGAATTTGCTGAGATGGCGATCCGGCCCGGCCCGTCCGACGATGCCTATCTGCTCAGCGCGCATCCAAGTTGAGATGATTTTGCGTACCCTTTCCCGTCCAGCCTTCTCTGATTTCGTCAGATCGCGAACCTTCTTCCCACGGCCGATATCAGCATCGATGATCTCGGCGATGAGATAGCCGCCCCAATCGCCTGCACGCTCGTCATAGCGCCAGTCGCCGTTTCGAAACGCCTCGCGGACCTGTTCAAGGTGGCGGACGTTCACGCCATCGAACGGGCGTTCCTCGTCGGCTCGCACGAAGCGGCCATCCTGCCACCGTAGCGGGATCGCCTCACCGAGCTTCGCGTAGTTGCTTTTCTTCGGCGTGAGATAGCGGGCGTCGGGGTCGATCTCTTCTTCATCATCACCGCCGCGCTTGGTCGTCAGGTAGAGCCGCGAGCGCATCGCATTGTTCCAGCTCGTCGAACCCGACGTTCCCGAGCCGCTATTCAGACCGGAGAGGCTGGGATGCATCAACAGTTGGACATGCATGTCGAAATCAATCGCCAGTCCGCGCAGGAGGGCGATGCAGGCCAGAGCCGAAGTTCGGCTGTTCTCATTGACGGCAAAAAGGTTCGCCAGCGGATCAAGGATCAAGAGCTTCGGCCGCACCTTCTCACAAGCCTTCCGCAACCTCGCGAAAGTCTCGGTGGGCTTCACGCGCCCCCCCTTCTCCTCGGTCGCCAGCACAACGTCATGGCCGGCGCAATGGAGGAAGGCCAAGGTCTCGTCCAGGCTATGCAGATCGATCCCTTCCGCCTCACAGATACTGGCGAGCCTGATATGCACTTCGTCGCGGTCGTCCTCAGCACTCAGGTACAAGGTCCGGCCATGATGCAGGATTTCGAAGCCCAGCCATTGCAGATCGACGGAGGCCGCGGCGATGGCAAGCTGCGTGGCGATGAAGCTTTTTCCGACAGCGCCGTCACCGGATAATCCTGAGACGTTCCGCATCGGGAAGAGGGAGCCGCTGTCGAGGAAATCACGGACGGGGACCGAACCGTCGAACGCTGACACGAATTCGGGCTCAAGCGGATCATGTACATGCTCGGCGTCGCGCTCAAGATCGATGACGGTGCGGTGATTCATGACTGCCCGTCTCCGACATACCACTGATCCCAATCTTTACAGCCCAGCGGCGGTTGGAGGATACGGGCTTCGCGGCCGGCGTCATGCCAGCGGGCGACAGCGGCAAGAGCCGCATCGCGGCCGGGATCGTCGCGGTCGCAGAAAACCGTCAGGCACTCCATCCAAGGCAACAAGGGAAAGGCGCGCATGGTGGAGGTGCCGCAGGTAATCCAGATCGGGCGCCAACCGCTTGCAATCAGCGCCAAGCCCTTCTCGACGCCCTCCGCGATGCCGAGTCCGGCAAGCGAAATGTCAGCATCGAGCTTGATCACCTGACCCGCTGACGGGCCGAGCGCCAGCTTGCGACGGTCGCCGTCATAGCGGTCGAGGCGAATACGGAAGATCGCGGTCGGATCGGTCTCAAGGCCGGGATCATTTTCGATTGGCGAGAAGCGCGCGATCAGCGCCGGCACGCGCTCGCCACCGAAAGGGCAATGCGGATGGAAGCGGAAGACGGGCAGCTGATCGTCGGATAGCGGCGGCAGGCCACGATGCTCAAGATAGGCAGAGACCGGCGGCACGCGCGGGTCTGTGGCCTCGCGCCAGAGGCGCCGTGCGAGCGCAATGCGGTCAGCGTCGTCGCCTTTCGCCCTTAAAGGACGCGACGACGTTCTGGATGATGCCGGCTCATGATCCCGGCTGGGCCAGAAGCCGCGCGCTTGCAGCGCGTCGAGCACGTCGGCCTGATCGCATCCAGCATGACACCGCACCAGAACCTTGCCGTCGCCATCACGGATCGACAGCGACGGTGAGCGGTCGTCATGCGCGGGACATTTCGCCATGCCGTAAGAGCCACGCCAGATGCCGCCCAGGGCGGAGGTGAGTTCGCGCGCTGAGCAGATCATCGCCGCCTCCATCCGCCCGCCGAGGGGCGAACCGGAAGCGGAACCGGCGTGCGCCGCATCCAGCAGGTCCGCTTGTCGTGTGAATAGTCGGTGACCCGCCAGCCTTTCCCCGGCGGTCGGGTGACCTTGTTCCCCCAAGCGCCGTCAGCATCCTCGAACGGCTGGTCCCGCGTCGTGAGGGTTTCGATCAGTTCGGCGAACAGCTGCGGCTGATCTAGATGTTGTGGCCGGCGGCCTTTAGGCCTCAAACGACAGCGTATTCCGTCCATCAGCGATCTCCTTTCGGAAACCGCCGCCAATTTGACGCAAGGGCAGTTTTTGAATTACTCTTTGATTACAGCAGCTTTGGTTGAGCCCTTGTCGCGTGTGGGGCGGCGGGCTCAGTCTCTTTCCATCATTTCCCCGGAATTGGCTCGTGCGGCGCGGCGGTCAACGTACGCATGAACCTTGCTTTTCCGAAATGGTGCCGCCGCCTGCATCTTATCGCTGGATTTCTCCGGGCGCGGAAAGCCGTCATATTT
This sequence comes from Sinorhizobium sp. 7-81, assembly GCF_030124405.1. Classification (NCBI taxonomy): domain Bacteria; kingdom Pseudomonadati; phylum Pseudomonadota; class Alphaproteobacteria; order Hyphomicrobiales; family Rhizobiaceae; genus Sinorhizobium; species Sinorhizobium sp. 7-81. Next base: position 1,421,401 of record NZ_JASKLT010000001.1, read on the forward strand.
GATTTTCCGGTGAAGATCGGTGCGGTTCCTGACGATCCCCATGCGGAGCAGATCGGCATAATAATAGAACCCATATTCGAGATCGCGATCAGGGTGTCTGTTCAGTGGTGCGCTTGTATCAAGAGGGCGCGTCTTCGCCATCGCAGGAGGTCTCCCATTGGGGCTCGACTCCTTCCTTTTAGTCGTTCGCCAATCGAGCAGAGTTTTCGATATATGCCGTGATAGGCCATCATATCGTAGCTGATTCGCGTCAGTTCATAGCGGCTGTTTTGCCCTTGAGGATTTTGTCAAGTTCCTTGGCCCATGCCGCTATGGCGTCACTCTTGGCCTCGTTCAAGGCCCCGTGCATGTAATGGCCGCCGACGCCGGGAATGGCATGGTTGAGCACCGCGTCGATGATATGCGGCGCAAATCCTTGCTCCTGAAGATGCGTGCTGGCCGTTCGGCGTAGATCATGATGCCGCCACCCGGAAACGCCGGATAATTTGTCCAGCTCGGCCTTCAGTTGAGAGAAATTGCCGATGACGCCGCCTTTTTCGCCGGCAAAGCAAAGCTTGTTCGCTTCACCGGTTCCAAGCTGCTCAAGCGCCAGCGGCGGCAATGCCAGCCAATGTTCACGGCCCGATTTGTTCGAGTCCTCTTTCTGTTTCCAGCGACCGTTGAGGATATCGCCATGTCTAAGCTTGGCGCCCTCGGTCTTGCGTTGCGCCATCACCAGCAGAAAGCGCACCAAACGGCCGTAGGCAGCGCCATTTGTGCTTTCAAACGGGCCGTCGCACGCGGCCCAAATGGCGCGCATTTCGTCGGCCGTCAGAACCCGCTCACGCTTGACGAGGCCGGGGCCGACTTTCAGCGTATCCGGCACGAAATTGGTTTCGATATGATCCTCCTGCGCCGCCCATTTCATGATCGTCCCGAGATAGCTCATGAAGCGGTCGGACATCTGCGGCGCCCGCTTGGCAATTTCATCGCGCACCTTGCGCAGATCGGCTTTCGAGAAATCGCGGGCCGGGAGCTTAAGGTAATCCTTGAGGTTGCGCCGCACCGTGCGCATGGCCTCGGGAAGCGTCTTCATGCCCTTGAGCGCCTTCTTGCCGCCGCCGCTCTGCGCCGCAGCGGCCTTCGCGTTTCTGGTCCTTTCGTATTCGTCGAAAAGCTCGCCGAGCGTCATGCCACCCTGTTTCGGATGCGCAGGCTTGGCCTCGACAACCGGGACGCCGGTTTCAACCCGCTCAAGGACAGCGCGCGCCTTCTCGCGGGCTTCTTGAAGTCCAAGGCTATCGGATTTGGGCGGGGCATTCGGCACGAAATAGCCAAGCAGATCGGTTTTCTGTTTCCCGCCCGCGCCGCGATAGCGTACATACCATGTCCTGCGTTTCTTGCCGATGATGATGAGGAGTCCGGGGACGATATGATCCTGATGACGGCCTTCCGGCAGGCTGTCGTTGTTGAGTGCTGCGGCGGTGATTTTCATCTTGTCTGCCCCGAAATCAGTAGGCTGAAATTTTTGCGAATTTTTGCGCCAAAATGCCGCTGAATATCGATCAGTAGAAAGCCAAAGCCGGCCGAAATTTTTGCGAATTTTTGCGCAAGCCCGGTATAACATGACGAAACATGTGGCGCTATACCGTTCTACAAAACGTAATGAAATCAATCAGTAGCTAATATTTAAGCCTTTGATGAAATGAATATTTACATTTATTTGTAATCAGTAGGTCGGGAGTTCGAGTCTCTCTGGGGGCACCATTTTTTCAAAGACTTAACTGAATTTGGTTTGGCAGGGACTGTCTCGAGCGCTGGTGGACACGCGTCTGGTCCTATGGCGTCATCCGCATCTGATCATATGTCGAACGATGCGGGCTTCGGGTCGACCTCTCGGCAGCGTTCCAAGGCATTGAGCAGGTTCTCGGCCAGATAGTCGATCAGCGCCCGCGTCGCCGGCAGCATGCCGTGGCGCGACGGGAAAACAAGGTGGACGACGACGTCGCCTGACGTCCACTCCGGCAGGACCGGAACGAGGACGCCGGTGCGGAAGGCGCGCTCGCAAATATGGTCCGGCAGCAGCGCTATCCCCATGCCTTCGATTGCCGCGCGCTCAAGGATGAGAAAATCGCTGCAACCTATGATCGGACGGTGCGCAATTTCGATTGTGATTCCGTCCGCATGCAGCAGCCGCCAGGTGTCGGTTGGATGCTGTTCGTTCATCGAAAGCGTCGGCAACTGGGCCAGATTATCGATCGTGATGGCACCGAGGCGGGCGAGAAGCGTCGGGCTTGCGGCAAGGCGCTGGCGCACTTCGCCGAACCTGCGCACGATCAGTTGATTGTCGGTGTCAAGTTGGTCGCGGGCACGCAGGGCGACATCGATTCGTTCCTCGATCAGGTCGATCCGCCTGTTGGTCGTCATGATGAGCAGGCGCACGCCTGGATAACGGCGGTGAAACGCCGGCAGAATATCGGCAAGCATCGGGGTGAAGCCCAGGGGACAGCCGAGTCGCACGATACCTGTCGGCTCCGCGCGCACCGCCGCGATCTCGGCTTCCGCCGCTGCCACGCCATTCAGCAACCCCTGGCAGTGTTCATAGAAAACGCGCCCGATCTCAGTCATGCGCAGCTTGCGCGTCGAACGCTCAAGAAGGCGAACACCCAGTTGCCCTTCCAGGCGCGCGACGTGCTTGCTGAGCTTTGACTTGGGCATATTCAGGTCTCGCGCGGCCGCGCTGAAACCATTGTTTCTTACAACGGCTGCAAAGAGCGCAATATCATTGAGATCCTGCATTCCTGTCTCCCCCGGGGCCGTTCGTCTGAAATAAATTGTTTCCGTCAGGAAACAGAATGTCAAATATCTGCGCACTTATCCGGCGATTGTTTTCCGATCATATGTGGGGCACCGCAACGCAACATAGAGGTGCTCCCATGAAAGTCCTTCATATCGACTCCGGCATTCTCGGAGAACATTCGGTTTCCCGCCGCCTGACAGCGGCAGTCGTCTCGCAGATCAAGGCCGACCGGCCCGACGCCGAGATCACCTATCGCGACCTGATCGCCAACGGTGTACAGCACTTGACCGGTTCGCAGATCATGGCGCCGGCCGATCTCGGTGGCGTGGACCCGGCTCTCGCCGCCGACGTTCAGAGCGGTCGTCAGATGCTGGAAGAATTCCTCGCCGCCGATACGGTCGTCGTTGGCGCGCCGATGTACAACTTTTCCATTCCGAGCCAGCTGAAGGCCTGGATCGACCGTCTCGCCGTCGCCGGCAAGACCTTCCGTTACACCGAAGCCGGCCCGGAAGGGCTTGCAAAGGGTAAGAAGGTCATCATCGCTTCGACCCGCGGCGGACATTATTCCGCTGGCCCGGCTGCCGTTATGGATCATCAGGAAAGCTACCTGAGGACCGTCTTCGGTTTCTTCGGCATCACCGACGTCGAATTCGTCCGCGCTGAAGGCCTCAACCTCGGTGACGATTCGAAGCAGTTCGCGATTTCCGAGGCCGAGAAGACGATTGCCCAGGGCAACGTTCTTCGTCTGGCGAGCTAAGACTTTCATATGGACCGTGAAACATCGGTTCGTTGCGGAGAATGCCGGCTGTGAAAGCAGCCGGCATTCTCCGTTTTTGCTGGTCGTCGTTTTGCGATATGATCCGCCGATGGAACGCCTGCGCGTGATGCTGATCGCAACACTGGGCCTGGCGGCGATCATGGCCGCCGGAAGCGTTTTGGCGGCCCCGCCGGATGCGCGCTGCACCTGCCGCAATCGTGACGGATCGAAATACGCGCTCGGGCAAACCGCCTGCATCAGGGTGGGTGGCGTTTCCTATCTGGCGCGTTGCGAAATGAATCTCAACGTGACGACGTGGAAGAAACTCCGTGACGGCTGCCCGACGGCTCAAATCAGTACGGCGGATATTCGCCTCAATTGAAGGCCATGCGGCCGCCTGACCGGCTAGATCTTCAGGAACTGCCTTGCCGCATACATCGCGATCGCCGCAGCGTTGGAGACGTTCAGCGACTTGATCGCGCCCGGCATGTCGAGCCGGGCGAGCGCCTTCACCGTCTGACGCGTCTTTTGCCGCAATCCCTTGCCCTCCGACCCCAGCACGAGGGCGATCCTGTTGCCGGCAAAGGTGCTTTCCAGCGGTTCCGGGCCTTCAGAATCGAGACCGATCGTCAGAAAGCCGAGCTTGTGCAGCTCATCGATCGCATCGGCGAGATTGGTGATCTGGATATAAGGGATCAGTTCCAGCGCGCCGGATGCGGATTTCGCCAGCACGCCAGATTCGGTCGGGCTGTGGCGCATGGTGGTGATGAGCGCGCCGGCATCGAACGCCACCGCCGAGCGCATGATCGCGCCGACGTTGTGAGGATCGGTCACCTGATCGAGCACCAGGATCAACGGGCAGTCGCGCAGCGCTTCGAGCCTGCGGTGCGGCAACGGCCGCGTCTCCAGCATCACGCCCTGATGAATCGCGTCCGGCCCGAGGATCCCGTCGAGGTCCTGCGGCGTAACGATCTCGGTCGGAAAGGGGAGTGCTGAGAGGTCGCCGAGGTCCAGCCGTGCAGCCGCGTTCTGGGTTACAGAGAGACGAACGATTTTTCGTTCCGGATTGTCGAGGGCGGCGCGAACCGTGTGCAGCCCGTAGAGAAGCACCTGCTCCGGCGCCAGCGCCTGTGGCTTCCAGTCCGCGGGCATCTTCTTGCGCTTGTCCTGCCGCGGCGTGGGAATCTCGCCGCGTTCGCGCCGGGCGTCGCGATGGGCGCGCCGGAGATTGGCATAGTGGGTGTCCTTGGCGCTCTTGTCGCCGCTCTTGTCCTTGGTCATGCGCGTCTTATAGTGGCGTTCGATCAACCTGGGAAACGGTTTCGGCGATCTTCGCCGGCGCGGCTGTGGAGAATTTCTGAAATTTTGCGTTTCGCCGTGTTGACAGGACGAAGGAGGGCGGTCATATACCCGGCGCAGATCGCGAGGCGGTAACAAACGTCGCCGCTTCCTTTACGATCTCAAATGCTTGGTCGATTGATCCCGACAGAATAATGGAGGGATGCCCGAGTGGTTAAAGGGGACGGACTGTAAATCCGTTGGCTCAGCCTACGTTGGTTCAAATCCAACTCCCTCCACCATTCTGCCTCAGGATCGAAGACCCGCGGGTATAGCTCAATGGTAGAGCAGCAGCCTTCCAAGCTGAATACGCGGGTTCGATTCCCGCTACCCGCTCCAGCTCTTTCAGTGACTTAAGTCACGCCCCGTGTCCGCCATGTCAGGGCGTGTCATTTGCGCATATCTGACCTTGTTTGCGCGATCGCACGGTTATGATTCAATCCGTCACCACGATTGTACCTACCCGTAGTTTTGGGATTGCTGTGAGTTGCAAGCTTTTGTGCTGCTTCTATGGAGTGGGTGGCGTCTATGGTCTCAGTTATGGCGCCGGCCCTCGTGTCCATGGACCAGACGTACGATGGAACGCCTGCTTTCCTTCTCACTATCCTGAATTTCTCGCCGTAGCGGCTATCCCAATATGGCTTTCCTGTACTTTCATCGATTACGACAGGACCCTTAAGCGGAAGAGGGTACGACTTGAGCGCTTCCTTTACTAAGGGTAGGACCTTCAAATCGTGGGATGTGGCGGATTTCGTTTTCGTAGTTTTAATCGAGAGAATTAGATCGTCCGAGATACTGTCACGGCAAAGCCCGGTCCATTCAAAAGGGCCACCATCCTTAGGAGGGTTCCATTCCCCTATTACATCAATGCGTCTCAAGGCGGTTTCGAATTTGAGCGCTTCTACAAATCCTATTGAGGGGAACCCTAGTTTCCTAGAGGCACGGACGATCGCGCGGCACTGTTTAAAGGTCATGTAGATCTCACGGCGAGGAGGCTGTTCGAACTTCATAAGGGAGAGGATTTCCCGGGCCGCTGAGCACCCGTGGAGGCGTTCTCCCGTGCCGTAGGATAGAATTATACGCAGAAGCTTAATCGCGCCCACTGCTCTGCTGTGTGACTTTTCCTTCCATTTTTCAAACCACCGCTTGAAATCCGATCTCTTGAGTTTGTCGATACTGCGTTCGCCGACATTGTCCTCCAGCAGTTGGAGATTGGGATTGTAGTCACGCGATCGGGTCGAATGCTTGACAGCTTGAAATCCACTGGTCTTGTCTGTTCTGTATAGCTTGATGAGGGAGCGGATGGTTCCGTCATATGCTGAAGGAGCAGGGAGATTGTCGAGCTCCTTTCGTAGTTCTTCGGTGTGCCTCCGACATTGTTCCGCGAGCTCGACGTCGGTAAGATCGTCGTTCAGTCTCACTAGCTTAAGATAAGCAGGGGCACCTTTCACCGCGCGTTTGGGGTCCCAGTAGTGGGCCGTTGAGCCATCCTTTTTCAATCGATAATGGTACCCAGGTCTCTTACTCGTCGTCATGCCAATTTTCCTTTCCATCCGGTGCAAGATTGCCCTTATGCAGCCAGCGCGATGACGAACCTTCTTTCGATGGTCGCGTCTTGGGAGCAGGGATAATGATGACCACGAGTGACTTTAGGTCCACCTGAACCGCAGCTCCTTCGTGGTCAGCAGCGCGGATAAGGCGTTGAATGTCGGCTTGGCGGAAAGACGGCTTACTCATTGAACGCGATCCAGATGATGGAATGTTCGATCGATGCCACGCGGGGTGACCTAGGCTTCATAAGCCATTTGGCCCCGCCATTGCTTTCATGCACTTAGCAACTTCGAACCCCGGAATTGGAGGGGCGGCGCGCCTGCTTCCTGCAGGACGGCGGAACCACAATCCAGTGCCCGAACTGGACGGAAAGCAACGTCAGTTCAAAGCGCCTGTCGCACGCGTCGCGTCGGCAGGCTGGTCATCTCGCACCATCGCCATCTGGGTGGTCTCCAAAAGCGCAGGTCGGAGGTTCGAGCCCCTCTGCCCCTGCCATTGCTTTCAAGGACTTGACATAGACAAGCCGCGGAAACGGGCTCTCCGGCGCAATCTGGACAACGGATTTGGACAGCGGGGGCGGCTCCGGTCTCCTCAAGGCCGTTCCTCCGGCCTCGTTCCCAGCCCCGCTGAAGCGGAGCCCTCGTCGGCGCAGGCCGCGGCTGCGTTTCGCTCGGACTTCCTGGACCTGCGTGCCGCCAGGTTCTCCCACCGTGCCCGCGCCTTGCTCCTGCCGGACGGAAGCGCCAGAATCCAGGCCCAGACGTCGCCACCGAGCCACCTCAGATCGCCGCCCGGTAGCCGAAGGGCCCCGGGGAAGCGCCCGTCGCCTTCGTAGCGCCAGAGGGTTGTGCGCGAAAGCCCGGTGATGAGCTCCACCTCCCTGCGCCTGAGCAGGCGCATCATCTCGTCCCATCCCATGGGTCGCCTCCAAAACGCGAACTGTAGCGTCCGCGTTCCCGCCTCGGAACGCGGCATTCAGCCGGATGTGTTAAAGCTTGAGGTGAGCCTAGCACTAATATTCCCCGAAGTAAACCAGATCTGGATTTGCGTTCTACCGGAGTACGCAATGATGTCTGTCGAGCGTCCATAATTGTTGACACACGAAAAATCATTCCGTTGCGAGTCCTGCTGGCCTGCGGCTCTGCGAATGGGGACGGGCCGATGCCGATCAGGGCGATAAAAGTTGACATTGGCTGCTCGTGATCGTAATGCTTACACAGTGAGCAAACTGTAACGATTGATGGACTCATTGTTCGAAACGGGTCGAGTCGCGGTTTGGCAGCGAATCGTTGAGGGATTCGAGTACGCCGCCGACGTCGACGGCGACGGGAGGCGGTCCGGCGTGACGACGCCGGGATCCGGCGAACGGGGCGCCGACACGTCCTGGGGAGGCATCCGAAGAAAGCGGAGCGAGGCGGCAAGCGAAAGGACAGGACATCATCGAGATGATGCGCGCCCTTCGGCGCGAACAGGATTCCTTTGGCTAACCGATCCGGGATCATTCCGACCCCGCGGTTGAGACGCCGGGGCTCCCGCTTCGGCGGCGTGCCTCCGAAGGAGGATACACCGGCAAGGGACTCCGCCCTTGCGGGGCATGAACGTGAACTCGCGACCGTGCGAGACGTGAGCAGGAAAGGACGTCGCTTGAACTTTCATTGGATGGACAGCGAGACGGTAGAACGCCTTCTCGAAAGCATTCACAGCGCGAACGCGGGGGGGCTGGACCAGGCCGTCATCGCGGAAGCCCCCTTGCTGGAATGCTACAGGACCGCTGTGGGCCACGCATTCGCCCTGACTGGGATCGTGCATGGGCATCCCCGCATCGATGACGGACGCAGGGTCGTCACCAGCCAGCTTTTCTACTTGGATCCGAACCTGGGCATCGCCCGAACGATGAACCGATGGTACCGCCTCGGCGCCCGCGACAGAAGCGGGGGGCAATGACATGCGGTTCGAGTTTGATCGCGCGCTCGTCCGAAAGCAATCCGGGGATCCCGGCATATTCCTCGCGTCCTGCACTCTCGTGCGCGCTCTGCGGGCCGCCGGGCAGTTCCGGTCTGGCGCCACCGGCTTTGTCATCTTCGTGGTCCCAAGGGGCTACCGCACGCAGGAATACGAAGCGGCAGCATTGGGCCTCCTGGGAGAGCGTGGTGATTGGCTGGACCAGCAGGTCAAAGTTCGGTTTGCCAATCCACCCAAGAAGAAGGGCGTCTCCCAAAAGCGTGTGTCCGTATTCGAACTCAAGGGGCTGGAGGTGCTGATCGCCAGGGACATCGGCGAGGTCCCGAAAGATGTGCGCTTTGCAGCCACGGCGGTTATGATGGTGGAGCGGCCAACGCCGGGACACATCAATGCCGTACGCCGGCTCTCGGGGCGGACGCCATTCTCCCGGGAGGTGGCTGCTCTACTGGCAGAAAAGCCGCAGAACGCGCTTCTCGCCGCGGTTCTTCAGCCGAACATGGCTGAAGGCAGGATTGGTGAAGTCAACAATTTGAATCGCTGCGAAACCGGCGCGCCAAACCTTTTCGAACTGCCGGGGTATGAGGAACTGAAGCCGTGGGCGAGAAGGCTCTCGTCTGACCTCGCCCGCTGGCGCAACGGCGAGCTGCCCTGGAGACTTGTCAATCGGGGCGCCCTCGTATCCGGCCCTCCCGGGACCGGCAAGTCCCTCTTCGCGTCGGCGTTGGCCAATGCGCTTGGTGTGAAGCTGATCTCGACCACGATAGGGAGCTGGCAGTCAGAAGGCCATCTCGATGACACCCTCGCGGCGATGAGGAGGAGCTTCAACGATGCCGATGATGGGGAGGGCTCGGTCCTGTTCATCGATGAATTCGATAGTATCGGAAGGAGATCCGCTCGTCCCACTCACCGCAATGACCACTATTGGCAGGTCGTCCTCAACGATTTTCTCTACCTGTTGAGCAACTTGGGCGATGGCGTGGTGGTGATCGGGGCCACAAATCTTCCCGAGTGGATCGATCCAGCTATCTTGCGCGCCGGGCGCCTCGAAAATCAGTTCGAGCTAGCTCTCCCAGACCACAAGTCACGGGCCGGGATCTTAAAGCATCATGCTGGTGATGCCATATCGCTCGATTCCCTGTCCGATATCGCCGAGAACTTGGAGGGCGCGTCGGGGGCTGACCTCGAGAAGCTGGTGCGCGATGCACGCGAGGCTGCTCGATGCGAGGATCGAGAGCTGGAACTACGGGATCTCATCAACCGTCTCCCGGAGAAAATGCGGTACACGGCGGAACAGCAGCTCAGGCTTGCGGTCCACGAAGCCGGACATGCCCTGGTCTCGCTCGCGCTGGGATATGCAACGAGCGTGACCATCGAGATCAAGGACAGCTTTGATCCGACTGCAACAGAGTTTCTTGGGGGGCTGGCATCATACACCCTGGTTCCGGATCACTTTCCAACGGAAACGAGTCTGCGCAATCGCATCGCAGTGAGCTACGCCGGGATGGCGGCTGAGGCAGCGGTGTACGGCGATCGGTCAGTCGGCTCGGGTGGCACGGTTGGCAGCGATGTCGAACGCGCGACCTCAATTGCCCGGCGGATGGTTGGAAGCTTTGGGCTCGGCAAGACGCCAATTTTTCTCGGCACTCCTAAAGACCTCGGAAACGGGCCGCTGCCCGAACGGCTGGAAGCGGAAGTGGCGCAAATTCTGTCGGAGGAGTGGGAGCGGGTGCTCGCGATGCTCACGGAGGGGCAGAAACGCATCCTTGACCTGGCGGCCGAAGTCGTCACCAATCGTTCGGTGAGGATCGAGCGCGATGGATTAGCGGAGACCGCCTAGCGGCATTCGGGCGATGCCATCCGTTCGCTAGCGGTACCGCCATCGCAGCGGCAGGGCATTCAGCCGGCCGCCGGTGGAGGGCGTATGCACACTCGTTGCTGAGATAGTGAACGGTTGGCGGCTGCTGCGAAATCGGAGTCAGGCATGTCACACGGCGGAAAGGACGATGCAGGCAAGGCCGGCGACGCCGGCCGGATCGGCGAAGAGTCCGACCACGACGAAACGCTCGGCGAAGCTTTGTCAAGAGAGGGATTCGAGCCGGCCAAAGTCGGGCGCAAAGTCATGTCGCAAGGGAGACGCAGAGAGCGTTTGAAGAAGGGGCCTCCCAAAGGCTCCAGCAGGTAGACGTTTCCGGAATGTGACCGATATGCGCGCTCCTCCCCCCCGACTTCCGCTACCGAAGCTTGATCCATCGGTAGTCTTCCTTCCTCGAGGCACGTGCGGCTCTATTAACCGCATACCGTCATGCCGTCCGCCAGGGTGGGCGCATGGGCTGCGCCATCGGCGAACCCGCCGCCGAGCGCAGGCTCCGGCACTGATTGTCCAAGACCCGGAAATACTGGCCGGCGCGATTTCAAAACGTGGCATCGGATCATTGTGCTGCTGGATGCTCAGGTGCGAGGGATAGCAGAAGCGCTCCCATCGCCGCCCGTGGACATGAAATGAAGGCGTTTGAGGGTTGCCTCGATGCGATCGCCTATGCCCTGGAGCGGCGCTTGCGTCCTCGATGGCTTGGCGAAGGCGGATGGGATCAGGTTTCGGCAACATGGGTGGGCAACGGAATTGCGTAGGGCGTCTCGTGAAATAATGAGCAATCAATCTTCGATGCGATGAAGAGCTTGGCCTATCATGGGGTCCTGTGACCTGCGCTCTCCGCCGTAGAAGGCAACTGGACGGCCCGTCTTTCGTATTCTAGGAGCGGTTATGGACGCGCAAGCACTCATCGAATTCAGGAAGAACATCGACTTCATGGAGATCATGTTTCGGATGTCATGCGCTTCGACGCGCTTGGCGTTTGGGGCGGGCCTTGAGCAGCTTTCACTTCTCAACCACGGCAATAACGATGCCGACGTTGAGGAAGGCCGCCGACGCTTGCGCGCCGCCATTACCTCACAACTCGCCGAATTCGAGAAGCTATTGGAGCTCGTGGGCGAGTAGTCCTGGTCCTCGGTTTCACTTCTCTTGTTCGCCGATCCCGCCCGCTCTACGCTCGCCCGCACGCGCCGGATTCGGCAGACGAGGGCAGGGGCAATTTGTGAAGGGCATTTTCGACACCAAACGCGATTCTGGGTACGACGACGAGATCGCGTTTCGGTACCATTTTCCTAAACGTTACCGCCCGATCGCCGAGACACTGGTTGGCGGCCGGGTCATCTATCGCGAGCCCCGTCGTAATGGCGGAAGACAGGCGTATGTCGCGACGGCTAAGGTAGTGCAGGTGAACGACGATCCCCTCCGACTGGGGTTCGCATACGCTGCTATGGCCGAATACCAGGAGTTCGATGAACCCGTGCCATTCTTCCAGGGCGGCCGCTATTGGGAAACGGCACTGCTATCGGTCGCAGATCCCAGCCGTGTCGGGGCCTTTCTTCAGGGAAAGTCCATTCGCACAATTCCGAAAAGCGACTTCGCAGCGATCGTCCGCGCCGGGCTGTCCGAGACACTGGCGGCCGACAACGCCATTAGGCTCGAACTTGACCCTCGACACGTCGACGGCCCCACGCAGGAACTTCTCGACCTCCCGCTCGTGGATCAGGAGCGCCGCATCGCGCAGATCCTGACGAATCGCAAGATCCGAGAAGCAAGCTTTCGGCGAAAGGTCTGCGATGCCTACGATAGCCGCTGTGCAATCACTGGACTGCGGATCGTCAACGGTGGCGGCAAGTCCGAAGCCCAGGCCGCTTACATATGGTCTGTTGCCGACGGCGGTCCGGACGTCGTTCAGAATGGCATCGCACTTTCCGCCACGGTCCATTGGCTGTTCGACAGGCATCTGATCTCGCTGACGGACGATTACCGAATCCTCGTTTCGCATAACAAGGTGCCGTCGGAGCTGCGGATGCTGTTCGCGAAGCAGATGGATCGGATACATCTGCCCGCGGATGAGCGGCTGTGGCCCCACCCGGCGTATTTGGCGCTGCATAGGGAGAAGTTCAGCGGGATCGTGTAGGGCGCAAGTCGGCCCCCACCAGAGGACGGTTCTGAAAGCGAGCCTCCGCCACGACTCCCGAAGCGATTCTTTGATGTAGAAACACGTATAAATTTAGTCCGGTCACACTAAATGCCATCGCAGAATGCAGTTGGTCTTGATAGTGTACCGGGGGAATTTTGGGGGAATCATGCAGACTGCTATCGATCTCTATTCCGGCTGCGGCGGCATGTCGGCTGGTGCGGCCATTGCAATCCCCGGTCTCGAAGTGAAATGGGCGCTCGACATTGACAAGAACGCGACCGCGACCTTCAAGAAGGCTCATCCCGAAGCGCTAGTCGATTGCTGCGATGTTTCGCTGGTATCGGCGACTGACGTGATTGAGCGCGCGGTAATCGAGAAGATCGACTGGTTCTTCGCCGGGCCGACTTGCCAGGCGGTCAGCACGATGGGCGTCTTCCACCTCGATGATCCCCGCAACGCGCTCTTCGTACATTTCATCCGCTTGCTGGACGGTTTTACGGCGGCTGGACGGCGCCCGCAGCGCGTTATTATGGAAAACGTGCCGGGCGTCGTTTACGGCAAGAACCTCGTCATCGTGAAGGAGCTGTTCAAGCTCTTCGAGGAGCGAGGCTACCATGTCTTCGCAGACGTCGTGAACATGGCCGACTACGGCCTCCCGCAGCTCCGCAACAGGTTCATTCTCGTTGCGTCCGTCGATCCCATCGCCGCGACCTTTCCCATGCCCACCCATGCTCCCGACGGCGGCGGCGATCTCGAAGGCTATGTGACAGTCGCCGAGGCGATCGGTGATCTCGTTCAATGCAATGCGAATGGCGACGGGATCGTCCGGTTGCCGGAAGCCGTGAACCAGACCGCCTTCCAGCGCTTCGCCAGAAACGGGGCGGATGTGGTCGGAAGCCATTTCGCAAACTCGCTGACCGAGATCAACGCGAAGAGGATCGCACAGGTGCCACAGGGCGGTTGCTGGAAGGACATTCCTCCGGAACTCCTTCCCGACCGCTTTCGACGCGTCCGACTGACCGACTATGCGACATTGTACGGGCGACTGCACGAGGCGGCGCCTGCCTATACTATCTCGGCAGGTTTCGCGAACGTGACATCCGGATGCTTCACACATCCCATCCATGACCGGGCTCTGACCGTGAGGGAAGGGGCGCGCATCCAGGGGTTCCAGGACACGTTCGAGTTCACCGGGCCACGCAGTGCACAGTACAGGCAGGTCGGGAATGCCGTTCCGCCATTCTTCATGAGCAAGCTCCTGACGCACCTGACAGCGGGCACGGAGGGCGTTCCGGCAAGGATCACGTCGAGTGCTCTGGCCAGCGGCAGGAAGCTGCCGAAGATGGTCAGGCGCTACATGAACAAGAAGAACGAATCCGTGCGCGCCCGCGATGGCTACGGCGGAGGAACCTACTGGCCGGCGGGCTGGGGCGAACCGATTGCGGCCGACGCTGTCGCCGCCAATGGCTATCGATTGCGCGAGATGCCGCTGCGGTTTCGTCGCCGCGATGAATGGCGCGCCTCGCGCGACAAGTTCACCGACCAGGATCTCGTTGCCGTCTACGAGGAGCAGCAGCGCCGCGGCGTCGGTCCCGCGGACTTGGTTGCGCTGCCTCTGACACGCGAAGGCGACGTGGACGCTATCGACCGGGCCATCGTCCAGCTTCTTGCCATCGTTGGCTCGAAGCCAGGTCAGATGGAACTCGACATCCCCGTACGCTACCTCCGCGCACGCCTGAAGCTGTTGCACGACCAGCTCTCGGAGAGGCGCGTTTCAAACCTGCCGCCGCTGGCAATCCCGGAGGACGGCGCTGCTGTCCTGCTCGGAAGCGACAAGGGAACGTTCCGCCTCGCACGGCTGACCTTCGAGGACACGGACATGTCGGCCGACGCGTCGCTCAAGGCTCCGCATCTCGTCCTTCATCCCGATCCGCTGCGAACGAAGGGCAAGGGCAAGGCCGCGGAGGACCACCTGCGCTACCGATAGGAAGGGTGGGGCAGGCTTCGGTTCAGGGATGTCTTAGGGGGAGGGGAAGACAGGTTGAGGAACTTCGAGGCGGAATGCATCGAAAGGTATTTTCTGGCTCCGGGCAGCACGGGTTCGATCGGCAGCGTCTATGTCGCCGACGAGGATCTTCTCGATATCTTCGGCGTCACCGATCTGGAACAGGCTCGAAAACAGCTCATCCGAAACCTTCCTCATATCGACATTCTCAGGCAACGCTTTTCCGGAGCTATGGCGCCGCTGAAAGGAAGAGCGCCGGACTATGTGAGGATCCTCGTATTCCTCTGCTGGATGCAGACGACCAAGACGAGACAGCGCGGGGATCGGGATTTCCGCGACGACATTCTCGCAAAGCAGCTTGGTGAGAACTTCAAAGGGGCCTCGATGGTCGGCCTCGATCTGATGTGGGGGCACCTGAAGGAGTTCCTTTGGCGGGAGCACGGGATTGATCTTGTGCTTCCTGAGAATGTTCCGCACCACATTCGCCGGATTGGTCGCACGCTGCAGATGGCCTTTCCAACCTGGCGAGACAGAGCCGCAATGCGGAAACTGAGGCAATTCATTCCGCAGGAAAGACTTCTCGACCCACTTTTCGTCGCCAATAGAATCCACACGTCACGGTATATTCTCGGCGATACGATGCAGTCGTTTGAGTACAACTTCGAAAAGTTCGATGACGCGCGGAAACGTGGTGTACGCGAATACATGGAGACGCCCTTCTGGCAGGCATGGTATTCGATCGTGGCGGAACAGGCCGCGCTCGAGGACATCGAGGTTGCAGAGGGTGACTTCGGCGAGCATGAGCTTTTCCGGGTCTCGCCGCTTGGCGACCGGGTGCCGATCTCGACCCCTGAGGAGGCGCTCAAGTTCATCCCCAAGCCTCTTGGGAAGCTCGTTCGGAACGGGATCGTGTTCCTCGAGAACCTCGGCTTCGGCAGATACCGGGCAGGAACATCGCCATCCAACATCCTCCTGATGAAGAGTTCGAAGCTCGCAGAATGCGACTCCGACGCGATCCGCTCCGTTGCCGGACTGAACGCCGGCTGGGTCGTGGCCAACTTCCGAAACCAGGTCGGAGGCGGGGCCCAAACGCAGAGCACCCCGAGGGAATTCGGCTGGCGGGACGGCATCAGGGTTGGCGGCGCGTACCTTGGCCGCACGCCGTTGGCGCCGATGATCGCAGGTCCGATGCCGGCAGCCATCCGTGTCGAGAAGAATGGCAAGCCGATCGACATGGTTCGGCGCGATGACGGCCTGTCATTCAAGGATGGGATCCACTCGGGAACGTTCGTCGCCCGCAGCCACCGGGAAAACCGCGAGATCCTGCTTGTCCCGCGGGCGAACGAGGTCGGCGACATCCGACGGCTTTCCTTCGATTTCTCAAGGGAGATTTCGGAGGACGAATTCCACCACGGCACAGCGCCGTCGCTTGTCTCCACCGTCGAGGAGTGGAGCGGCGAACGCACCCCTCCCTGCGATGAACTGGTGACGATCGGCGAAGCCCTCTACGAACGAACGGCACGGGGACTTTCGTTCTCCGAGGCCATCGAGATCGTCCTGAGAGGCATGCCCGAGGACGACTGCCCCTCCGAATGGGATCTGCTTCGATCCTTCTCCGACGCTGGCTGGCTGGAGATGACGTTGCTGCGCCATTTCCCTGTACGCAGGATACTTCAGAACCCGCTGGCGGCCGAGCGCGTCGGTTCAGATCTCGTCAGGATCAGCGGACCGACGCCGATCGCGGTGCTCGAACGCCTTCATGCCGCGGCGGGAGCGGCCGGAGCCAAAGTCGAGACATGGAACGGCCTGTCGAAGTGGGCGCTGCCCCGATATGCCGTCAGGTGTCCGAACGAGCGCGTGCGCCGGGACTTCATCGGAAGGATGGCCATCGCTGAAATGCCCACACCGAAACTGGCGCTGGCCGATGTCGGCGACCCGGACGGAGTCCACGGCTACCAGGTGATCGGCAGGCTTGACGAGGAACGTGGCTTCTTCGCAGTCCGCTACGACGACAGGGTTGCCGACGGTCTCTACAGGCTCGAAAGGAAGGAATCGCGCAATCCCTTCCTCTACCGCTCGGTCGTCGACGGGAAGCCTGTGCAGACCTACGTCTCGCCGTCTGTGGCAATCCTCTCCCACCATCTGCGCGCTGGCGGCCCGCTGTTCCTCCATCGCGACGGAATCCTCGAGCCACGGCGCTCACGCGTCCTCCTGCCGTCGAGCTGGGCGAGATGGGCGTCCGACAGGGTGCTGTGCAATGCCGCTCCCGGTTTTTCCGAAGGTGGATGGCGGTACCAGTACGCCATCGGCGCTTCCTCCCTCTTGCCCATCTCCCGCCTCGTGCCGGTCACGGAGCAAGAGGACGAAGAGGAAGCGAAAGGCACGGAATGGATCTACAGGTTTCTCGCCTCGGCCTCCAACCGGGGCCGGGCGATCCATGACAGCAGATCACGGACGACGCGGATCGCGCGCGTTATGGCCGAAAAGAGATAGAAGATGTCAGCATCAGGCAAGACGGTTTACAGAGTGAAGCAGTTGGTCGCGCACGATGTCGCGATCATTGCCGAAGTCAAGGACGGAGAGGCCCACAGAGGCAAGCTCAGGGAGACCCGCGACAGCAGAATCGCGCTGGGCGGAACGGACTCGTTCTGGCTGATCGGGGGCGAGAAGAAGGAGTCCAAGCTGGTCGTTCAGAAGGACGACATTTCCGTCCCGGTGTTCGCGTCAGGCATCTCGTCCATGGCTTCAAAAATCCGGGCAAGCTCCGTCTTCGAGCTTCCAAAGGTTGTCAACGACAACGCAGGGCCCGGGAAGTTCGACGCGGTGTCCTTCACGACCGTCACAAGGCTCACTGTCGGCTACAGTCCGCATGGCGGATCCGAGGAACTGCTTCCCGCGCTCTCGAAAGGCACGCTGCACATCCCGCTCGAGGCTCCCGTCTCGGCGATCGAGGTGCGGCCTGGCCACTGGCTTACATCGGGATTCGAAGCTCTTCCAGCGGGGCGCTACGGCTTGCGCCAACAGTCCCTGCGGTCGGTCGCCACGGCTTCTCTCGAGAACCGTCCCGACATGATCAGGCTGGCGAATGGCCTTGTCGTGTTCGTCTCCCCGCCCAAATGGTCGGAGCCGAAGAGCACGGATCTGCGGTCTGAGGAGGAGATCCACGAGTCGGTGGAGCGGTGGCTCTCCAGATCGACGGCAGCGCTCAGCCTTCCGGGCGACGCTGGTTCACTGGAGCCTGCGGAACTCCTTCGCCTGCTGGCCGACAGGGCCATCAGCGAGGAGGAGAAGGCTGATCTGGCATCCATCGCGGGGCGCCTGTCGAAGCGCAGCGAGCTTGCCGACATCCTGCCCGAGATACTGGGGCGCGATCCTGCGTTCAGGGACAGGCTCGCAGGCTTCGAGGAATCGGAAAAGGCGCGCCTGCGAACCGAGCTGGAAGAACAGCTCCGCAGGGAGATGGAGGTGGAGCGCGCCCGCTTGGCTGCCCTTCGGATCGAAGTCGCGGACGCGGAGACGAAGCTCGCGTCGTTCTCCCACCGGGAGGCGCTCCTCAGGAGCGAGACCGAGAAGCACGAGGAGATGCTGCGAAGCAGGATCGCAAGCGCAGCGGAGGGAATAAGGAACGAATCCTCCCGCGAAACCGCTGCCATCCGCGACGAGGTCGCCCGACTGCGTGATGACATGGCCCAGATCGCCACTGCCGTTCCCGCCGCCGCAGAGCCAGTCGCCGAGGCACGGACCGAGGAGTCGATCCCGGCAGCTCCGCCGCCGCGCTTCGCTTCGGACGAGCAGAGGCAGAAGACCCTCAATGAGCTGGCTGTCGCAACCGGCCTGACGCTTGCTGAGGTTGCCGCCATCGTCGCAACAGCCACAGATGTCGTTCCGGTGCTGCTCGGACCCGATTCCGCTGCGGCTGCGGTCGACATTGCCACGGCCTTTGCCGGAGACGATGCCGCCATCGTCTTCTGCGACCCCACCAAGATCTCACTGACGGATCTCTTGAACGACGAGCATTCCGGTCTCAGGGAAGCCATCGACAAGGCGAAGGAGCGCCCCGAGGCGCTGTATGCCGCAGCCATATGCGGCATCACGAGCGGCCCATGCGAATACTGGCTTCCCCAGATCATCGCGATGAGGCGGGTCGGTCGTCTGCCGCGCAACCTCGCACTCGTCGCAAGCGCGGGCGCGGACGGCCTCCGCGTTCCGATCCCGGATTCCACGCTGCGGCACCTGTTCCCGCTGAAACCCTCGAAGGCGCCGCGGCCCGGATCCGCGAAATTCGAAGGTCTCTGGCCGATGACAAATCTGGATCAGGAGAGGGTCCGTGAGGTGGTGGAGGTCCTCGCAGGCCGTGAGCTGGAGGGTTCTGCTATGCAAGCCGTGGCAAGGGCGCTCGCTCGCACCCCGTCGTGGATGCAGCTTTCCGATGCGGTCCTTGTCTTCCTGAGGCAGGCGAAATGGCTTGCTGCGATAGCCGCGGGTCACGAGCACGAACACGACGAATATTTCATAGATATGGAGGGCTGAACGTGTTTGATCCGATTGGCGGCTTCAACCGGATGATCGACCAATTCCTCGCGTACCTGGACACGGCGTACCGGATCGATGATCCGCGTGTGTCGGCGATGAGGAGGGAGCTGCTTTCCACGCCGGGACAGCTCGCGCTCGACCCGATCTTCGAGGCGGTGGCGCGCTACAAGCCCGTCACGTATGGACTGGAGGGGCTGATCGACGACCCCGAAGGCAGGCTGCCTCATTTCTCCCGGAAAGAGAGGCAGGCCTTCATCGAACTCGCGCTCTCCGGCCTCTTCGACAGGGACAGGTCCAGCGCCGAAGTGAAGGGAGCCTACGCACCCTATCTCCACCAGGTGCAGATGCTGGAGAAGGGCGCGCGTGACGGAACACCTGGCATCGTCACGTCGGGCACGGGTTCCGGCAAGACGGAATCGTTCATGTTGCCGATCCTCGCGCAGCTCGCTCGGGAAGCCACGTCCTGGCCCGCACCCCTGCAGCCTCTTGATGACGACTGGCTCGAAGACCGCGCCAGATTCCAGCACCACCGCAGGAACGAGCACCCAGATAGGCCCAAGGCGGTCCGCGCGCTCGTCCTTTATCCGCTTAACGCACTCGTCGAGGACCAGATGGTGCGCCTGCGCAAGGCGCTCGATTCCGACGACGCGCAGGATGTCATGGCGCGCCACTTCAACGGAAACCGGATCTTCTTCGGACGGTACACGGGCAAGTCCCCTGTCACGGGCTTCCTGAGCCATCCGCGTAAGAGCAAGGACGAGGGATGGAAGAAGCGAAATGCGCGCGCACGCAAGGAGCTGAAGACGGAGCTCCAGCGCTACCAGTCCATCCAGCAACGGCTTGCGGCCGAAAATGATCCCGAACTCCGCTACATCTTCCCCACGACCGACGGCGCCGAACTGATCTCGCGCTGGGACATGCAGGCTACCCCGCCGGACATCCTCGTCACCAATCAGTCGATTCTGAATGCGATGCTGGTGCGCGAGGTCGATGACCCGATCCTGTCGCAGACCCGCGCATGGCTCATGGAGAACGAGGACGCGCGCTTCTTCCTCGTGCTCGATGAGCTGCACCTTATCCGCGGATCCGCGGGCGCTGAAATGGCCGGATTGCTCAAGGTGCTCCTCGAGCGGCTCGGTCTGACCGATCCAGCCCACGCCCACAAGCTGCGCATTCTTGCCTCGTCAGCGTCGCTGCCGATGGACGAGGAGAACGCTCCAGCCAGCATCGACTACCTGAAGAACATGTTCGGCGACGCTGGAACCGCCGGGGCGGAAGACATCGATGAAGCCTGGAGGAGGAGCGTCGTCACAGGCCGCCCGATCGAAGTCCAGCGCCCCGAGGCAATGCCGTCGCGCGAAAGCCTCGCCGATCTCGCACGCGCGCTGGAGGAGCTGGATCATCGGCGCAATCCCCGCGAACTCTTCGACCGCTTCCTTGCGGCGGCCGCGAGCATCCCCGGCGCCGCTGGAAAGACCCCTGCCACCATGCTGGAGGAGGCCACCGCGATTGCGGCCGCGATGCTCGACTTCGCGCTTCAGAACCCCGAAAAGCTTGGAGCCAAGCGTCCACGCACGGTCGCAGACATCGGCAACGCCCTGTTCGACTCAGAAGACAGGTTAGCCGTCCGCGGCCTGCTTGCGCTGCGCGCGATCCCCGACCTTCCGGACAGCGTATTGCCAGCCGAACTTGCTCCGAAGCGCGCGACCGTCGCCACGCTTCCCGGCTTCAGGATGCACTGCTTCGTCCGCAACATCGAGGGCCTGTTCGCGTCCATCCATCGCGAGGAGGACGGAGCCGTCGTCTGGGGAGCCCCCGGCATCGAGCGCGGCCAGAACTACGACGGGGAAAGCGATCAGGAAGGCCGCAAGCGGCTCTTCGAGATGCTCTACTGCGAGGCGTGCGGGGATCTCTATCTAGGCGGCAAGCGCGGGGAGACCGATCCCGGCTCATCGCGCAGGGTCTCGCTGCTTCCAGCTCCGCAGGAACTGGAAAAGCTTCCCGAAAGTGCCTCATCCATACGGTTCGAGGATGCCAGCTACCGCGAATTCGCCCTCTTCTGGCCGAGCCAGGGGCAGCCCGAAGTAGAGATCCGCACGGGCAGGACACCGTACCGATGGACACCGGGCTTCCTTAATCCCCGAACGGGAGTCGTGAGCGACAAGGAAGAGAAGGGCGACGTGCCCGGCCACCTGCTTCGCTGGTCAGGCACCGACGGGTTCCAGAGCCGCACGATGGAAGACGACGGCACTGCCGTTCCGTTCTGCTGCGCCAAGTGTGGTACCGACTATTCCGGACGCTATCGGCAGGCGAACTCCAAGAGGCGCGAGGGCCGCCTATCTCCCATCCGAAGCTTCAGAACTGGTTTCGGCAAGACCTCCCAGCTCCTCGCCACCGAACTGGTCGCCTCTTTGAAGGCGCAGGGCGGTGACGGAAAGCTGGTCGCCTTCTCCGACAGCCGCGAGGATGCGGCGAACCTGGCTCTCGAGGTCGAAGTTCAGCACCAGCGTGATCTGCGCCGGGAGATCCTGATCTCGGCGGCGACGCGCATTGCGGCCGATTATGCCTTCAGGGCCGAAGACGAGGCTGAGTACCAGCGCCTCAGGAATGAGGTTGCCACGCTCACGATGGAGGACAAGGACACCGAGCATCTTCAGCCACGCCTCAAGGCTCTCAGGAAGCGGAAGGACGCGGCAGGCAAACCTCCAAGCATCCCACTGAAAGAGCTGTTCGAGTTCGAACGCGACAAGGTGGGCAATCTCACGCGTCCGATCCTGACCGAACTCATGAAGCTCGGCTCCACCCCGGTCGAGGGAGCCGACACGAAGCTCAATCGCATCAACAAGCGCCACGCCTGGTACGAGTTCTTCGAGAGGGACGGAAGTGATCAGATATCGTGGAAGCATGACGTTCCCGAGGAACAGCTCAAGCTGATCCGAAAGGCGCGAGAGAGGGTGCAGGATGATCAGCCGCTGGACGCGACGGATCTCCTGTTCAGCAAGACATACTTCGCGCTCGAGGAGACTGGGCTTGGATGGCCGAGCTTCTATGGATCCGAGGAATACACGCCCGAGAAGTCGCGCGACGATGCGATGCTGCGCATCTTCGCGGACGCCTACCGGATCACGCCCAACCAGTTCCAGGACGTGACCCGCAATGCATGGAGCAACGCGTTCGACATGCTCGGCAGGGGCGACAACAAGTTCCGCCGTCTGATGGAGAGGATCCTCCAGCACCCTGAGCAGGAGTGCAACGACTTCCTCGACAAGCTCCGCACCACGCTCAAGCAGACCCGAGGCGATGGATCCATCGACATCAGCATGCTCTACTTCCGCGCCGCCGATCCGGCCGGGGCCGCCTGGCGGTGCAAGCGCTGCGGCCGCGTTCACCTTCACTCCGGGTTCGGACGTTGCACGCGATGCGGGGAGATGCTCACCCGTCCGGAGGATTTGACGGCCTCGAAGATATCCGGAGAAAACTTCCTCGGACGCAGGGTGATGCGGGCGATCTCGAGCGACGAGCCGCACTTCAGGCTCAAGTGCGAGGAGCTTACGGGCCAGACGAGCGATCCGGCCGAGCGGCTCCAGCAGTTCAAGGGCGTGTTCGTCAAGGACGACAACGAGAGCGACGAGGACTTCCGCTGGCGGAGGCTCTTCGACACGGCTGATCTGCTTTCCGTCACGACGACGATGGAAGTGGGGGTCGACATCGGCTCCCTGCAGGCGGTCTACCAGGGCAACATGCCCCCGCAGCGCTTCAACTACCAGCAGCGCGTGGGACGCGCCGGCCGCCGAGGACAAGCCTTCTCTACGGTTCTGACGGTCTGCCGCAGCAAGAGCCACGACATCCACTACTTCCACAATCCGATCGAGATCACAGGGTCGGCTCCGCCTCCACCATTCATCACGACGGGACTGACGGACATTCCGTCCCGACTGCTCCGCAAGTTCTGGCTCGTCGAGGCCTTCCGCATCCTGCGCGAAGAGTCCGGTGGGACATGGGCTGGCGACGATGTCATCCCCGGCGACATTCACGGCGAGTTCCTCTATTGCAGGGAATACTTCCGGCAGGACATGAACTGGCGTGATCGGCTGTCCGATGCACTGCGGCGGACGGATCATCGCCGTGTCCGGCTGGCGAGCATCCTCGCCGCGGTCTCCGGCTGCGATCTGAATAAGATCACGGAGAAGGTCTCGGCAGACACCGTCCTTGCGCAGATCGACGCCCTCGAGGAGGAATTCGGACTGCAGGCGGTCGGCATCGCCGCGGCGCTCGCCGAACGCGGGCTGCTGCCGCTGTACGGCATGCCGACACGGTCGCGGAATCTCTACGTGGAGCTGAAGAAGGCGAATGGAAGGGGGAACTTCGAGGCCGAGTGGGACACCATCGACCGCGACCAGGACATGGCGATCTTCGACTTCGCGCCCGGAAGCGTGCGCACGCGGGAGAAGCTGCGCCACCGCTGCATCGGGTTCACCGGCGTGCTGCTCGACCCTGATCAGCATGCGACGAACTTCGATGGCCCCGTGGATCCCATCTCCGACTGGAGAAAGGACGATTTCCACCTCCGCTTCTGCGGCCAGTGCGGCGCGTGGAGCAGGGGCACCGAGCACACGGCCTCCTGCCACGCCTGCGATGCGCCCCTCGCCGATGCCCCGATCCGGTGCATCACGCCCGCGGCCTACCGTACGGAGCTCATTCCCACGGACGAGAACCTTGCCTCCAAGGTCGGCCAGCGCATGACGCTCGCGAGCCTGGGCAAGCCCGACGAGCAGAAGACCGACGCAAATCTCAGCGTCAACTTTGCGGAGCAGTCCGAGATCTTCCTCGTCAATCCCGGCTTCAGGGACGACACGGACTTCTCGGGCTTCGAGGTTCAGGAAACGGTCGACACCAACGCGCAGCGCATCTGGTGGTGGCCGGACAAGCCGCTTCTGAAGCTGTCGGGGCAGGCGATCGCCACAGATGTCCTCTCCGACGACCAGAACGGCCGCTACCGGGCTGTCGAGGAGCCGTCGGTCAGCGCCTGGCTCGCCTCCACCAAGGTCACCAACTCGCTGCAGATAGGCCCGGTCAAGCTCAACCCGAACCTGCGCCTGCTCGACATGGACATCGGCCTTTCCATGGGCCGCCGCGATCCGTCCCGCACAAGCGTCCGCGCCGCCGCAATCTCGGCGACGGAGATCATCGTCCAGCGTGCCGCGCTCGATCTGGACATCGCGCCGGAGGAATTCGACGCACTGGCGCCGAACATCATGCATTCGCCGAGCGGGGAGCGTCTGCCATACCTCCAGATATCGGACGCGCTGCCGAACGGCTCGGGCTTCTGCCGCCATCTGCTGGGCGACAGTACCATCCCGGTCTCCGCCCTGATCAGCAGCATCCTCGACGAGGAGGGCGCATGGCCGAGAACCGACGTTGCCGATCCCGATCACATGAAGCGGTGCGGATCCTCCTGCTACAGGTGCCTTCAGAGGTACAACAACAGGAACTTCCACGGTCTTCTCGACTGGCGGCTGGGGCTTTCCTACCTGCGGGCGATGGTCGACCCCTGCTACGAGTGCGGCATTGACGGGAACTACGGCCACTTCGAACTGCAAGACTGGTCGAAGACCGCCAAGGAACTCGCGCTCCAAACGAAGACGTTCATTCCCGGCAACACGGTCTCGAGCGTCAAGGGGAGGGCGGACATTCCGATCTTCTCCCTCGACGACCGCAATAGCCGCTGGGGCGTGGTCGTACATCCGCTATGGGACGCAGGGAAGCTGTTCGACCGTCTGGACCTCCGTAGCAACTACGTCCCCGTCGACAGCTTCGAATTGTCGCGCCGCCCGCTTCATGTTCTGCAACGAGCGCGCGCTGCTGCGAGGTGAGGGTTTCGCCGCTCTACATTGTTCGACGGTTGAAACGATCTTCTTCACGATCGCTTCGACCGTCTCATGTTCCCAGAAGCGAAGAGGCGTCCAGCCGATCTCTGCAAGGTGTTCGCGGACCCGCCTGTCACGTGCGCGGTTGCGTTCGATTTTCTCCATCCAGAAGGCGGTGTTCTTCTTCACCGATGGCGGATGGACATCGCACCCATGCCAGAAGCAGCCATCGAGGAAGATTGCGATCTTTAATCCGGGCATGGCGATGTCGCAGGTGATGCGCTTCATTCCGGGAACGGGATAATGGACCCGATAGCGGAGCCTTTTGTCGTAGAGCTGCGATCTGATTGAGACCTCGAATGGATTGTCGCGCTTCGTTGTGCGCTGCATGCGTCGACGGACAGACGGCGTTGCTTCGAGATCCATATGTCTTCGATATACCATCTCGGTGGCGTGATGATGGCCAGGCTGCGCGAGGAACGGATTGGCAGAAGGAGGTTCTCGCGTGGCGGCCTCCGGCCACTGCTGCGGTGAAATACTCCTGGCATATTGCGATGAATTTTATCGAAATATGCAAAGCGAATTGTTGACAAATAATGTTGCCATCGACAGTCTGGCGCGATCATGAAATCGCGAGACAATTATGGAAAGTAAACGAGAGAAATTCGTGAAGCTGGCTGAGGGCAGGACACAGGCTGCCCTCGATGCCATCAGAAAGATCGGAAATCTTTCGAACCGTCGGGCCTACGAGTTCGACGATGGCGACGTGAAGAAGATCGTCAAAGCGCTGCGGGATGCGGCTTCGGATCTCGAGCGAAAGTTCGGAACTTCGGGCGCGTCTGAAAAGGATGTCTTCAAACTCTAGGATCCGATATGAGCTATGAACGCCTGACCATCGAAGACGATAGGTTCCTGATCAATCGGATGATTGGGCAGGCGCCGCGACACACCCTGGTTCGCGAATTCTTCATGAACGCGCAGGAGAGCGCTTCGCTTGCTCCAGAAGGACGTCGGCTGGTCCGCATCTACCCAACTGTCATCGAAGGGGTGCGGAAGCTAACGTTTTGGAATACCGGGCCCGGGATGGACGCAACCGAACTTCGAACGGCGACGAACATATCGGCATCGATCAACAAGCAGATGTCACTCAAAGGGAACTTTGGGATCGGCGCGAAAGTCTCGGGTCTCACCGTTTCTCCGGCCGGGATTCGCTATCGCTCTTGCAAGAACGGCGTCGTTCACGAGGTTACCATCGGATACGACGAGGAAGCTGAAACCTTTGTTCGGTTCACATTCGATGTCCAGGGACGGCAGGAATCCGTCTTCGATGTAAGCTATACGCTGCGACATTCGGTTGACCTGTCCTCGGACTGGACCGAGGTCGTCCTAATGGGCGAGGACGACGAGCACGACACAATCCTGGAGCCAGTTGGGAAAGGTATCAGGGTCGACCGGAGCTATGTCGCAACGCAGATATTCCGGCGCTTTGCGGAATTTCGCCCGGGGGTGAAGGTCATGCTGGACGTCTCGCTCACAAAGGGCGGCGGCAAAGATGAAACCGGCAGAACGAGAACTCTCAAGACCTTGCAGGAAGTTGTTCCATTTCTTCCTAAAGCACAAGTCGTGACGTGCGGTGAAACCGGGATCAAGATTCAATACATCCATGACCCCAAGCATCAGAGTTATAGCCACTCCATCAGTGCGCTGAACAACCCAGCCACGTCCTCGACCACATTCTGTGCTCTCGTTCACAAGGGTGAGAGATACGACTTCCGCACTGGCAAAAAGTGGTCCGCGGTAGCGCCGAATTATGGGATTCCCTTCGGCTCGACCGTTCTCACTGTCGAGATCTATCTTCCGGATGACGACACGCTCCCTA
Source organism: Sinorhizobium sp. 7-81 (assembly GCF_030124405.1). NCBI lineage: Bacteria > Pseudomonadati > Pseudomonadota > Alphaproteobacteria > Hyphomicrobiales > Rhizobiaceae > Sinorhizobium > Sinorhizobium sp. 7-81. The sequence continues at coordinate 1,448,082 of NZ_JASKLT010000001.1, forward strand.
ACCAGTACCGTGATGCGCTCATGACGGTCGAAGAGCGGAACCCCATTTCTACGGACGACTTCGCGGGCAGGGTGCGTGAGCTCATGCCCGAGTGGGTGAAGGACGTGATCCGGGAGGCTCACCCGCCCCGTGACGAAAACCTCGACGATCTGCAGAAGGATCTACAGAAACTTCTGGACGAGTTCCGCCTTCCGACGACCACCTACGTCAAGTCTCTGAAAGCTCCGGATCGCACGGACGATAGCGATCTTGGGCTTGATGAAGCGCGCTCCGCCGCCGTGGAACCAATCGATGACGAGGAGGACCGCTTCCTCCGCGGCGAAAGAAGTGGCGGACAGCGGGCAACGGACAAGAAGGTCCGCAAGGCACCCGAAGGCGCCAAGCTTTCAAAAGAGGCACAGGCCCTCGAGAGGGCGCCGACAATCGAGATTCTGGATGATCCGACCGAGATCGACGAGAAGCAGATGAGGGGGCGTGCCGGACGATACTACAAGAATGCACAAACCCTGTTCATCAACGGTCTCTATTCCGCGGTTGAGCGAATGACGGCGGAGCTCGAAGTTCTCTTCGCCGGACAGATGGAAGCCGAGGAACTGAGAAGGATCATTTTACGGGCGGCGCAGCGTTCAATGGCCTTTCGCGTAGGCAAGGCGACATGTTTCGCGATTAGCAAACGGCTGGTCGATGGATGGTCGCTTGAAGACCTCGATCGCGCCACCTCGCCAGAGTCGCTCTCACTCGCTGCGGACGATTATCGTCAGAGCATGACCGCGGCGCGAAAGTGGGTCGGCGCCGAACTCAAGATCCAGGGGCTTGCAGCAGAAGAAGTCGAAACCGTCTGAGGGGAAATAATGAGATCGGTTGTCGGCATCGACGCCGCCTGGACTGTAGGGCAGCCGAGCGGGATCGCTATCATCTCCGACGACGGCCGTGGCTGGCGGCTGAGAGCGGTCTCCGCGTCCTACGATGCATTCCTGAGCAGCGAAGGCGCCAGTCCCATTGCGCGGCACAGAGGATCAATGCCAAAAGCTTCCTCACTGATCACCACGGCCAACAGAAAGGTGGGTGCACAAGTCGATCTTGTTGCCATCGATATGCCGTTGTCCCTGTCGCCAATCGTTGCCCGCAGGAGTTCGGATAACATGATTTCGGCGGTCTACGGTGCCAGGCATGCAAGCACACATACGCCGAGCGCCGAGCGACCAGGCAGGCTCAGTGACGAACTCCGGACCGGTTTCGAGATCGCCGGATATCCGTTGGCCGTATCGGAACTGAATGGACTAGCTCTCATCGAGGTCTATCCCCACCCAGCACTTATCGAGCTTGCCGCAGCCGATCGCAGGCTCCCCTACAAACAATCGAAAATCAGTAAGTACTGGCCCGACATAAGTTCCGCCGATCGGCGGGCGAACCTGCTGCAGACGTGGGGACGGATACTCGAGCTGCTTGACGCCAGGATTCCAGGAGTCTTAGACGCGCTGCCGTTGCCGCCGATGGACGCTCAAGGGCATGAGCTCAAGGCGTTTGAGGACGCGCTCGACTCGATCGTGTGCGCTTGGGTCGGAGCCTGTGCAATAGATGGTCGTGCGATTGCGTATGGCGATCAAGACTCCGCCATCTGGGTGCCGGAAGCGCTTTGAAGATTGGAGGCCCGTTTTCCTGCAAGAGAAGCCTTACAGGAGAGCCTAAGGGCGACTTTTTGGCGGAGGCCATCCGCAATCGCGGTCAATCAAAGCTGAAAACTCGCTCCCCAGCTCTCCAGCGGCCAATGATTATCCGTCTCGGGCCCAATTCGGAAATGAAAGTCCTTGAGCAATTTTTCCCTGAACAGCCAACAGGTCTCGGTGAACTGCTGCCGCGTGACTTCGAAGCTGACATTCACAGACGGGATTTCATCTGACTTAAACATTAGGCCGGCTTCGACCCTCTCGGGTGTCAACGGCGTTCGGACCCAAAAGGAGACTACCGCTGGCCAACGGATTTTTCTGATCGGGGAAATGACCACCGCTCCGGCGAGCAAGTAGGTAAACTCTGCGACCATGAAGGGCGGCCCTAGCTGTATGTGCTGACCGATATTGCCAGAGGGTGAGCCAGCGAACTCCCCATGCCAGTCACCGACCTCGATTTCCGGCATGGCAACAGCGGGGCGTGGCTTCGGCTTCCGTCGTGGCATAGTACCCTCCTCGCGCTGGTGCGGCAGTCGATCTATCGGATCTATAGGCGACGAGCTTGAGGCGGCCCGTCGGGACGCGCTGCCATTCCGTCCAGGTGATGCCGTGGACCGTCGTCCCGGGCGAGGCGCGCTTGAATTCGCCGTTGCCCATGTAGCGCATCTCGACCTCCTTGCTGATTTCGAGGATGGCGAGTCCGATCGGAATCCCCGAGACGGTGACGATCGTTGGCGCGGGCGGCATCCACAGCGCGGACGGGACGTGCCTTGTCCTGTGCGGTCCCCCTGAAACCATCTCCACTGACAATCGTCCGGGCAAAACCAATCGGCGCAAGGGCCGCCACAGGAAATTAATTCAGAATACGTCCTGTCGTGTTTCAACCGTTTGTTACGAGGACTCATGGTATCTGCTCCTTAGAAAATTGGGGTAGGGCATATGGCCGAGAGCGAAGTTGAAAACAGGGCGCAAGAAGGTCCACAGGTTAAGGCTGAGACTTGGTTCGCATTGGCGATTACCGCTGTGGTGTTGACTTCCATTCTGTTCGCTACAGCGGGGCTCTGGATTTTCACAGACGACCCAGAGAAAACACTCCCTCGCGCACAGGCTTTTACTCCTTTTGGCGCTGCCATGATTGCTCTCGTCACATTCTTCACGGTGGCATGGCGCGGTGTCCTCAACGCCCGCCAACTGGACTATCAAGCCGAACAGTTGAAGTACCAAGCCAATCAAGCAGCGCAGGTCGTTCGTCAGAACGACACAAAAGAGGATGAGAACCTAGCAAAGCTGCTCCTCGACGGTGCAAAACTGATAACAGAAACAGAGAAGCTCCCGCAGTTGATCGCGGGAGTAACTGCGCTCGAAATTGTTATCAAAGACGAGCGACGGCGTTATTCGGTCGAAGCGGTCGATCTTCTCGTCGATGTTCTGACGGAAACATACGGCAGCAAGGGTCTGGCTCGCTCCAGGCGCGCCGTACTCGCCGCACTTCGTGTTGCTGAGGACAAAGGAATAAGCTCGCGCGCTCAAGGGATGTTCAAGCGCGACAAGGCCACAATCGAGAACCGGGGTAAATGGGATTTCATCCCTGCGGTGCCGAGATTGTTTTTCGAAGGGGGTACAATCTCCACCCGAGAGTATGCGCGCATGGCGGGACGCATAGTGCGCCTAACCAATGTAGTCGTTTCCGGAGCTAATGTGGATTTCAGAAAAACGACCATGAAAGAGTGCATTTTCGATATGTGCACCATTTCCGAAATCTCGACTGGGGATCTCAGGGCGCACAAATTCCAATTCTGCGACTTCACCAACGCAACGATCAGACTCGGTGGCGGCACCCTGCGCGACATCAAATTAAAAGAGGGCTTTAACCTATATCGAGACGGCCATCCTCCTCGCGACGAGACAGGGAACAGTCTCGCTGACTTTTTCTGGATGGAAGAAGAACTGCCGAATGATCTTGATGAAGCGCTGTTCCTTTCTTGAGGGAACGCGCAGTCCAAATTCTCGCCATGAGCGGCGTCCGAACGGTTGGTTGAGCCTCGCGGGAATACGTGTTCTTATCGTGTCTTCGACAGATGGGCGGAGGCAGCACAATGTCATTCCACGATACTCTGAGGCATGTCGGATCCACTAACCCAATTGCTCTCGTTCTGGCCGCGGGTCTGACGCTCCGGTTCTGCGGACTAGGTCATGCGGCGACAAATAACAGTCGGCCCGGATGAAGGCATCACGATCCAGAACGCGCTCGAACTAGCGAAGCCCGGCGCATGGTTGGAGGCCGTGTAGCCAGGCGTGGTCTACGCCCGCGTCCGCAGTCGGAAAAATTGCGTATACGAGTCCTGAAACTCATCTTCGGCCTGATAGGCTGGCGCCGTGCCTTCGAGATGAAGAAGCGTCAGCTCGAAGTCGTATCGATCTGTCCTCATGCACATTTCGAAAGTCGGCTCCGGAAACCAGACGCCTGCTTTCTGCTGAATGCCCTCCAAGGATTCGTCTCGCGACAGCTTGCTGACTGCAAGAGAAGCGGCAGGCAGTTCAAACAGGTCGCTTTTAGTCCGGAGAAAGCGACCTGACTTGAAGGCCGCATCGCTAGATTTTGCCCAGAGTGCGAAGCCATCCACGGACGCGATGACCATGGCGCGCGATTTTGTATACTCGAGCCACCTCAGTGTCGCGGCCGTGAGCGACACACCATACCTTGCAGCCGCTTCGCCCAAACGAGAGAAGTCAGCGAGCTGATCGGAGGGAATGAACCGCCTGTAGTCATCCAGGGGCATGAGCAGGGTGGCAGCGAACTCGTTCGCTTCCTTCTCGATGTTTCGTCCGGCACCGTGTTCGACGGCTTCCTTCGTGCAGTAGAACCCGCCGTCGAAATCTGGATCCTTGTCGACCAGGTCTCGATGAAGCATGAAATGTCCGAGTTCGTGCGCTACGGTGTAGGCGCGGCGCCCCGGATTCTGGGTCTTGTTGTACATGATCGCCCAACGCCGCGGCGTGGTGTCACCCGGCACTAGGGCACCTTCGCATCCCGGCAGATCATCGCCGACGATCTGCTCTATGTGACTGGCGGGAGAGATCTGCCTTGTGTATTCGAGAGCGACTTCATCCACGTTCACAGGCCCGCGCTCAAACCTGTCATTGCCGAACATCGTGTTCAGCACCAGCGAGATATTGTTTGCTACGGCTCTGGGCGACTTAGGGATCACTCCTTTTTGCCTCCGAGAACCCTGGCCATCGCCCGGATTTTTTCGCGCGTGTCAGGATCCATCTGGCTGTACTCGCGGAAGAAGGCCTTATCCTGGGCATCGGCGAGGGTAACCTCCTCACGTCCGATCAGGTAGTCGGTAGTGACCTCAAGGGCCACTGCGATTGCGGCGAGCTTTTCAGCAGAAGGGCGCGGCGGATCCTTGTTCTCCAGCTCCCATATGTAGCTCTTTGACGAACCAGTCGCGGTCGCGAGCTGGTCTAGGGTCAGCCCCTTCTTCGTGCGCAGTTCTTTGATTTTCTTGCCGAATGTTGGTTGGGTCATGGCGGAACCGTTCGTCGCTTACTATTGTTCGGTGTAGCTATACAGTACGGGCCTTGACTCCGGAAATCAACATCCCCATTTTGTTCGGAGTAGCGATACTTAGTGAAGCATTATAACGAACACATTCGGAGCGCCGCGGAAAGACCGGACGGAACCTTAGCCGTAGCGCCAAAAACGAGATCGGAAAGAAGCATGAAGCTTGTAAGTGATTTCAAGGATTTCCTGACGGATACCGTTAATCTCAATCAAACACGTATCGATTTGCTCACAGCTCGTGTCGACGCCATCAAGGATTTTCTCAAGGCGTCCGATTGGGATCCGCAGATCCTTCGCTTCATCGAGCAGGGGTCGTGGGCGCACGACACGATCATCCGTCCCGTCGACAAGGGAGAGTTCGACGCGGACCTGCTTGTGAAGGTTAAACCCGTCAACGGTTGGAGCGCCGCGCAGTACGTGAAAGAACTCGGCCGCGTCTTCCGGGACAGCAAGCGCTATGGCGAGATGACGGTCGTCTACGATTACTGCGTCACCATCACCTACGCCGATGATTGCAAGATCGACATCGCGCCGCTGGTGACGGATCGCGAGTATCAGGGGACGCTCGAGGTCTGCAACAAGCGCGCCGACGAGTTCGAAGAGTCCCAGCCGATCGAGTACACCCGCTGGATAAAGGAAAGAAACGGATATTCGGGCAACAATTCCTTCCGGAAGGCAACGCGGCTGATCAAGTATATCCGCGACATTAAGAAGCGGTTCAGTTGCCAGTCAGTCCTGCTGACGACCCTGATCGGCCATCGGATCGAGTGGTGGGACAAGGACTCGACGGCTTTCGCCGACACGCCCAGTGCCCTTCAGACGATTATGGGCCGGCTCGACGACTGGCTGCAGGAACGTCCCGACAAGCCGAGAGTGGAGAACCCGTCGCTGAAGTCGCAGGACTTCGCGGATCTCTGGAACGACACCCAGTACGCAAACTTTCGCAACTTCGTCCACAAGTACCGGACGTGGATCGATGAAGCCATCGAGGCTCCGAACCGCGCCGAAAGCATCGAGAAATGGCGCAGGGTCTTCGGCGATGACTTCGCGAAGGGCGAGAACGTCAAGAAGGCCGAAGCCTCTGTGACCGATCGCGCGCGTGTCCTTCTCATGGACACAGCCGCACATCTTGATGGACTCGTCGATACCGTAATCGACTACGGGGTTGGAATCCTTCCGGCCATCTTCAGCAAGCCGCGGCACCAGCAGACGCCGCCATGGCCGATGGCGGAAACCGTCTCGCGCAATGTCCAGGTTTTTGCGGAGCATAGCGGTACCAAGGTGAAGGGAAGGGGGCATCGGATAAGCTCTGGCGAAGCGCTCGCTCCCAGTGGTGGACTCTGGTTCGATGTCCGCATCAACAAGTTCCAGACCGTGCCATCCGACTGCTACGTCCGCTGGCGTATCACGAACACGGGCGCTGCCGCGATGGCTCAGAAATGCGGTAGGGGCGGCTTCGAAAAACCCACCGACGGCGATCGTCGCTGGGAAGGGCTGCAATACCGCGGGGTCCATATGGCCGAAGCGTTCATCATCAGGCGACGCGATGACCGTGTCGTTGGTCAGAGCGACCCGTTCTACGTCGTGATCAAGTAACCCAGGAGGAATGAATGCCTAAGGTCGATACCGTCGGGAAAACCTACTATGACCCGCTCGTCCTAATGGACAAGATCGGAGGATGGCTGTTCCGGGCGATCTCCGCTCTGTCTATTGTCGTTCTCTTCATCGACAAGGCTGCGCATCCGGAGGCGAACATCGCTCTCCAGATAGCGTTTCTGATCGGTGCCCTGCTGTTCTTCGTGCATGGACAGGTCCAGAACATCTACCTCTTCCCGAGAGCCGAGGATGCCAGGCGGCAAGAGGTGCTATCGAACAGCTTCAACGTCACGCTCACGCATGAGGAGACTGTTGGCTATTACAACAACGACCAGACCAACCCGCTCAGGCGGCTGGCAGCGAATTCCATGGAGAGCGTGTTCTTCACGCGCTCCATTATTGGCAAGATGCTACGGTCCCAGCGGATAACGACGCTCGGCTACCTCGTGGTCTGGATTGCGGCGATGGCGTTGCCCTCCACCGATCTCGAGGTCATCGGCGTAGCGGCGCAAGCTATCTTCAGCGGGGAGATCTTAGGACGACTGGTTCGCATGGAATGGCTCCGCATGCGCTGCGAACACCTCTTCAAAGACTTTAACAGGCTCTTCAACGGGGGGCGTGGGGTGTCGAAGTCCATCACTCAGGCCCAGATCATCGAATTCTTTGCCTATTATGAGACAACCAAATCGACCGCTGCGATCCTCCTATCCACGAAGATCTTCAATGAGCAGAACCCGACGCTGACCGCCGAGTGGGAGCGCATACGCGCTCGCATCGGAATCTAAGGCGCACTCATGGCCAAACCATCGCCGAAGCCTTCCAGCAATTTAAGGCCAATCTCGAGATCTCCAGCCTGCAGGAGAGCACGACATCCAAGCGCCAGCAGAACGTTCGGGAAGCGTTGTCGAGGGACTTTGCCGTCCTCGACACTTTTCTCACGGGGTCCTATCGCCGCAACACAATGATCGCCCCCCTCAAGAGCGCCGATATCGATGTGTTCGCGGTCCTTGATCCGAAGTACTACGCGGCGCAGAACCAGCACTCGCTTTTGACGTCGGTAATGACCACGCTCAAGAAGAAATACCCCTCGACACCCAGGATTAAGCCTGACGGACAGGCAGTGACCATCACGTTCACGGATTTCGAGGTGGATGTCGTTCCCGGCTTCTACCGGAACGGCGGAGGCTTTCTTATCCCCGATGCCAATCTCAGACGATGGATTCCTACGGACCCGAAAAAACACGTCGAACTCTGGTCTCAGTCCAATAAGGCGCACAACGGTGCGCTGGTACCGCTCATAAAGATGCTCAAATGCTGGAACCGATCGAATGGAAACCTGTTCCGCTCCTTTCATCTTGAGGTACTGGTCAGACATGTCCTTCAGGACGTCACCATCAGTGACTATGCCAGCGCTGCCCGTTGGGTGTTCGACAAGATGAGAGGAAACGTTTGGGTCAAGGTCGCCGACCCCGCTGGCTATAGCGACGATGTCGCTTCTTATCTCGCAAAGTCGGAAGCGGCCAAGATCATTGCCGCTCTGGACAACGCGTATCGAAAAGCGGTCGCCGCTGAAAGCAACGCGAGTTACGGCTTCGTGAGATCGGCGATCGAGGACTGGCGAACTATCTTCGGGGACTACTTCCCCGGACATGGATGAATGGGGATAGTGCGCGCATCTTTCCTCGTCGCGTCTACCATAGGCAGTTGAATTTCGTATGGATCTTGATCTCGGTGGATCCGACTGGAAGCGGGGCTCGGTTCCACGCGGCCTCGAGGCATTTCATGGAAAGCGCCACCTCATGGTCGACGTCGTGACCGACCACGACATCCATCAGGGACATCTTTGAAAAGAGGAAGCGCAAGGATTCGACGGGAAAGGCCCAAGCATGGGCAGCAGGCAAGCCGGTTCCTCGCATCGAGGATAGGAGTTCGTCCTACATCGCCAACGAGGAACCGGCTATATCTCTTGTCGTGAAGGAGATTTTGCCTTCGGGGGAAAGACTGGCCGCGGAAAAGGCGAGCGCCCCGCAGTCTGATCGGTCATCGCAGGATAGTTCTCCTCGCTCGGATGATCACACATGTCATCCAGCATTGATGCCAACGGGGATGCGGTCCCAGCAGCGTCGACCGACAACCTTCCTTGGGATCTTTGCCGTGCTGAAGGCCGACCATCGATGACGGAGGTCTGTCGACGATGCATGAACGTCAAGACTGAGATCCTCGCGGTGCGCATGGTGTCCGACTTTCGAAGGCCACTGAAGGGGAAGCGAATGCGTTCGCGGAAGTCCTCCCTTCGTCGTGATGTCGTTGCCCGTCCGTCCTGCCGAGCGTGGGAATGGCCCCGTGAACCACGATGGCCCCGGGCGATGAGCCGCGAAGAGCGAATCCTTGTGCACAATTGTTGACAACGGCGCCGGGTTGTCGCCTTTTCGAATCCATGGATTCGACGTCAGAAATCATGGGCGCCCTCAGGGCGGGCAGGGCGCTCCTCGGACTGAGCCAGGAGGAGCTCGCCAGCCTTGCAGGCCTGAGCCGGCAGATCCTGGTCAGGATCGAGAAGGGCGAGCAGAACGTCCTCGTGGAATCCATCGAGAAGGTCCGCGCCGCCCTCGAGTCGGGCGGCGTCGTCTTCATCGACGGAAGTCCGGACCATGGCCCGGGCGTCGCGATCACGCGTCGCCCGCGGGTTTCTGCCGTTCCGTCCGAAACGGTATGATCCGTCCCTCGCGGCGGGCGGCATTGGCCGCTGCGGTCCCGGTACCGCTGCATGATCCGGTCCAGGGCATCGGCGTGCCTGTTGAAGGCGTCGCGGGTCGCCTCGTCGCTGTCGGCTGGAGCGCGGACGGCATCCGTCCCATCCGTTCCGCCGACGACCATCATGCAGATCACGGTGCGGCAGATCCTGCCATCTCCATCCGCATGGCGACGCAGGGGCACGCCCTAGGACGCATCCCATCTCCCGGTCCAGCGCCGACTTCATCGGGCCCAGATGCAGCAGGGGGGTGCGACCATGCATGGCGCTGAACACGTAGTCACCGGCGTCGGAGGGCAGATTTCTGCGCATCTCGGCCAGCCGGCGTGCGAACGCGTCCGGAAGGCCGATCCTGTCGATGGCCCCGTTGCCTCGTCGAGCCGCCCAGACGTTCCGGTCCAGATCCAGCTCCGTCCGTCGCATCCGTCCGAGCTCCGAAGCGCGATGTCCCGTGAGCGCCAGCCCCTCGGCCAATGCCTGCTGGTGCGGCTTGAGGGTTGCCGCGGCGGCGAGGTAGGCATGCAGTTCGTCGGCGTCCAGAAGGCGCGGTAGCGGGCCTCGGGCCGGCCGGCGATGTGACGCGGAAGTATGTACCGGGGGTCCGAGGTGAGGCCGAACTGCGCGCGCCGAGGGGGCCACATCGCCCAGGCGAAGAAGACGCGGATCTTCTGCGCGCATTCGCCCGCCAGGGCAGGCCGGTCGCGCATCGAGTGGAGACGTTCGATTTTATTAAACAACTTCAAAAAAATCGCGCAGACGATTCCCGATCAGCGCTCCAAAAATTCGCGCTACCAAAGGTTCGTGCCCGCGCTGGTGCGCAAGCGCCACAAATAAGTGGCGCGGCGGGTTGCTGAAGGCGATCCGCGCACTACAAATCCGTGCGTCTCGCGGTAGCCAATCGCCATGTCACCACCATCAACGCCGCATGTGGAAGGTTTGATACAAAGAATGACACGGCCCTTTGTAACTATAGTCGTACTTGAGTGCCTTCCAAGCTGAATACGCGGGTTCGATTCCCGCTACCCGCTCCAGTTCGCTTCCCGCATTGCAAAGACAGCTCAGATTGGGCTTCAAATAAACACCGCATCTCGATGATTGCGTTAATGTTCGCGCATCCGACAGGTGGCGGTGTTGGTGTTCGGCAAATCGTTTGATACCGAAGGGCTGGACGGCTGTGCGGCCCCATCCTCGTGCACGCAATTAAGTCTTGCGCAAATCCCGCGAAACCCTTAAACGGCTCGACAAACCGGCCCAGCCGGCTGATCCATCTTATTTGACCACAGGAAACGTACCCATGGCAAAGAGCAAATTTGAGCGCAACAAGCCGCACGTTAACATTGGCACGATTGGCCACGTTGACCATGGCAAGACGTCGCTGACGGCAGCGATCACGAAGTATTTCGGCGAGTTCAAGGCGTATGACCAGATCGACGCTGCGCCGGAAGAAAAGGCCCGTGGTATCACCATTTCGACGGCGCACGTCGAGTATGAGACGCCGAACCGTCACTATGCGCACGTCGACTGCCCCGGCCACGCCGACTACGTCAAGAACATGATCACCGGCGCGGCGCAGATGGACGGTGCGATCCTGGTTGTTTCGGCTGCCGATGGCCCGATGCCGCAGACCCGCGAGCACATCCTGCTCGCCCGCCAGGTCGGCGTTCCGGCAATCGTCGTGTTCCTGAACAAGGTCGACCAGGTCGACGACGCCGAGCTGCTCGAACTCGTCGAGCTGGAAGTGCGCGAACTGCTGTCGTCCTACGAATTCCCGGGCGACGACATTCCGATCGTCAAGGGCTCGGCGCTTGCAGCACTCGAAGATTCGGACAAGAAGATCGGCGAAGACGCGATCCGCGAGCTGATGGCAGCGGTTGACGCCTACATCCCGACGCCGGAGCGTCCGATCGACCTGCCGTTCCTGATGCCGATCGAAGACGTGTTCTCGATCTCGGGCCGCGGTACGGTTGTGACCGGTCGCGTCGAGCGCGGCATCGTCAAGGTCGGTGAGGAAGTCGAGATCGTCGGCATCCGTCCGACGACGAAGACGACCTGCACGGGCGTTGAAATGTTCCGCAAGCTGCTCGACCAGGGCCAGGCCGGCGACAACATCGGTGCGCTCCTGCGCGGTGTCGACCGCACCGGCGTCGAGCGTGGCCAGATCCTGTGCAAGCCGGGTTCGGTCAAGCCGCACAAGAAGTTCAAGGCGGAAGCCTACATCCTGACGAAGGAAGAGGGTGGCCGTCATACGCCGTTCTTCACCAACTACCGTCCGCAGTTCTACTTCCGCACGACGGACGTGACGGGCATCGTGACGCTGCCGGAAGGCACGGAAATGGTGATGCCGGGCGACAACGTCACGGTTGACGTCGAGCTGATCGTGCCGATCGCGATGGAAGAAAAGCTGCGCTTCGCCATCCGCGAAGGCGGCCGCACCGTCGGCGCAGGCATCGTCGCCTCGATCATCGAGTAATAAATTTCCGGCACATCCGGATTTCGAGGCCCCGCAGGCAACTGCGGGGCTTTTTCGTTGCAATGTGCAGGGTCTGCGTTTTCCAGATGCACGAAGTCGCTGTAGCACTTTGAATTGCTGCATGTTTCGGGTCCAAAATCGGCTCCGATTCAAGGAAATATGCAGTGGGAGGCGGGTGTCATTCCGAAATTGTTCGCGTGTGATGTTTGCAACAGTCCCCACGCAGTTCGGTGCGTTGCGGCCGATTAACATAAGGTCATCGCCTCCGATCTGTGCTATTTTCCGAGCCTGACGATTTTGCCGGAACGGCAACGGTTGCGACCGAGGATCGGAATCCCAAATGAAAAGAAGTATCGCTACGCGCCTCGCCGCGATTGGCATAGCTTTTGTTTGTGTCGGGCCTTTTCGGCAATCGGCATCGGCCGCCGACGACGGCCCGCTTATCTGGGCACCTGCAAAGACCGGAGCCAACGCCTACAGGCTTCGGCTCGGCATGCGTTTCCCGGGGCAATGGGATACAACCGCCGGGGCGGAATTCTCGATGGGCGCGGAGTCGTCGGGGAAGATCAAGCCGCCCACCGCCCCCGTACGCCTCTGGGGGTCGCTTTCGCGCAAGAGCAAGGGACGGGCGACCACGCGCTCCTCGCTATTCAACATGGACTTCAACGCCTTGACCGGCACCAGCAATGTGGGCGCCGGTACCGCACGAACATGGATTGTGACGCCGGCACTCGATGCGGAGGTCCACCGCAGCATCGCCCTTCAGTGCAACGCCTATGAGAATAGTTGCGCCAAGCCGAGGCTGACGCAATCAGCCCGGCTCGCATCTCCAGCGACCCGGACGTCACTTGTCGCGCAGGGTGAGCTTTCGAGCGACGGCATCAGCGGCTTGAGCCGCATTGGCTTCGAGCAGAAGTTCGGCAATTTACAGCTCGGGGCCGCAGTCGCCGACCCGTTGTTGGCGCCCCGCAGCGTGTTCGATATCCGCTACAGCCTGCGATGGTGATGAGCGGGATGCGGCGTGGGCGCATCTTGTGCAAAAGAACAAAGCGGCTAACTATTGCTTCGCTTTCTGCAGGCCGTGCATCTTTTGACATGTGCAGGTCGCTGCAGCACTTTGAATTGCTGCATGTTTCCTTAATTTGGCTCGGATTTAAGGAAACCTGCAGCAGGGGAGGCGTCATGAAAAAGCGTATTCTTTTTACCGGCGGAGCAGGCAAGGCCGGGCGGCATGCCGTACCTTATCTTGTTGAGGCGGGTTACGAGGTGCACAATGTCGACCTCGCTCCGCTCGAAAGCCCTGGCGTCACGAACCTCATCGCCGACATCACCGATAGTGGCCAGATGTTCAATGCGCTCTCGATGCATCGGGACTTTCCCGATCTCGATCGGGGGCAGCAGTCCTTCGATGCTGTCGTGCACTTTGCCGCCATTCCGCGCATTCTCATCAAGCCGGATAACGAGACCTTCCGGGTCAATGTCATGGGCACTTACAACGTGATCGAGGCGGCGGTGAAGCTCGGTATCCGCAAGATCATCGTTGCTTCCAGCGAGACGACCTACGGCGTCTGCTTTGCGGAGGGTCATCGCGATTTCCACCAATTCCCGCTGGAGGAGGACTACGACGTCAATCCGATGGACTCCTACGGTCTCTCCAAGGTGGTGAACGAGAAGACGGCGCGCGCCTTTGCCGAGCGCTCGGGGTTCGACATCTATGCATTGCGCATCGGCAACGTGATCGAGCCGCATGAATATGCGAATTTCCCGCATTATTTCGCCAATCCCGAAATCCGCAAAAGGATTGCCTGGAGCTACATCGATGCGCGCGATCTCGGCCAGATCGTCAAGCTCTGCATAGAGAAGGACGGCCTCGGCTTTACGATATTCAACGCCGCGAACGACACGGTCTCGGCCAACACGCCTTCGCGTGAACTTGCCAGGCGGTTTTATCCTGATGTTCCCTTCAAAAGAGAGATCGGCGAGTTCGAAGGTCTTCTCTCGAACAGGAAGATTCGCGAGGTTCTCGGGTTCAAGGAGGAACATGACTGGCGGAAATACGTCCAGTTGGAGAATTGAAGCGCCGCGACCGCTTGCAGCGTTGCGGCCGCGAAATTTTCTTCGAACTTTTTTCCCTTTTGCCGCAAATGCGCTTGAAAGCGTCCGGCAAACTGAATATGAAGCCGCTGACCTGAGACGCGTGCGGGCCATTTGGCCGGTCGGCGTTTCGGTCTAGGGGTATAGCTCAGTTGGTAGAGCGGCGGTCTCCAAAACCGCAGGTCGGGGGTTCGAGCCCCTCTGCCCCTGCCAGTTTCGTCATTCTTGCCTCATCGAATTCGGCCAGAATGAAAAAAGGGTAGGGCGGCGCGGCCGTCTTTTTATATTCACAAAAAGACTGATTGGCTCTTGTGGTTTTCGGAATCGGTCTTTATGTAGGGTCCAAACAGACACGCGGTGCGTGGGGCTGAATCATCGGCTTTACGCGCCGTAATGGCGTGAGCATTTTATGGCATCCAAAACGAATCCGTTCACGTTTCTGCAGCAAGTTCGCTCCGAAACGTCAAAAGTGACTTGGCCTTCACGGCGCGAGACGATGATCTCGACGCTGATGGTCTTTGTCATGGTCTCTTTTGCCGCCGCCTTTTTCTTTGGTGCGGACCAGTTGATGGGCTGGCTGATGAGCCTCGTCCTCAACGTTGGCGCTTGATTGGGTGGAGAGTAGCATGGCTGCGCGCTGGTATATCGTTCACGCCTATTCGAATTTCGAAAAGAAGGTCGCCGAGTCGATCGAGGAAAAGGCCAAGCAGAAAGGTCTGGATCACCTTTTCGAAAAGATTCTCGTTCCGACGGAAAAGGTCGTCGAGATCCGCCGCGGCCGCAAGGTCGACGCGGAGCGCAAGTTTTTTCCGGGCTACGTGCTTGTTCGCGCCAATCTGACCGATGAGGCCTATCACCTCATCAAGAATACGCCGAAGGTCACGGGTTTCCTCGGGACCGACAGCAAGCCCGTTCCGATTCCGGATCATGAGGCAGAGCGGATCCTTGGTCAGGTCCAGGACGGTGTCGATCGTCCGAAGCCGTCGGTTTCTTTCGAGATCGGCGAGCAGGTCCGGGTATCGGATGGTCCGTTCGCATCCTTCAACGGCATCGTCCAGGATGTCGATGAGGAGCGGTCGCGCTTGAAGGTCGAGGTTTCGATCTTTGGTCGCGCGACCCCCGTCGAGCTGGAATATGGCCAGGTCGAAAAGGTCTGAAAACCATAGGTTTAAAAAGGGATGGGCGGGCCGACTGGCCTGTTCCGGCGGAGTGATCCGCATGCGCGTGGGAGGTGTCCGGTCTTAGCCGGGTCGGATTGTCCGCACCACGCAACCGCAGCCGCCGGTCGAGAGACCGGTAAATGGCCGGGCGACCGGCTCAACAGTTCCTCTTCCGGTTTGATCGTGAAGAGGCATTCAGAGGCAGAGAGAAATGGCTAAGAAAGTTGCAGGCCAGCTCAAGCTGCAGGTGAAGGCCGGCTCGGCGAATCCGTCGCCGCCGATCGGTCCTGCGCTTGGTCAGCGTGGCATTAACATCATGGAATTCTGCAAGGCGTTCAATGCCGCTACGCAGGAAATGGAAAAGGGTATGCCGATTCCGGTCGTCATCACCTATTACCAGGACAAGTCCTTCACCTTTGTCATGAAGCAGCCGCCGGTCAGCTACTTCCTGAAGCGTGAAGCAAAGATCCAGTCGGGCTCGAAGACCCCGGGCAAGGCCAGGGCCGGCTCGATCTCCAAGGCTCAGATCCGTACGATCGCAGAGGCCAAGATGAAGGACCTCAACGCGGCCGATATCGAAGGCGCAATGGCAATGGTCGAGGGCTCTGCCCGCTCCATGGGCCTGGAAGTGACGGGCTAAGACCATGGCGAAGATTGCAAAGCGTGTACAGAAGTCCCGCGAGGGCATTGATCCGGCGAAGACCTACGGCCTCGGTGAGGCCGTAACGCTGGTCAAGGAGCGTGCGACGGCAAAGTTCGATGAAACCATCGAAGTCGCCATGAACCTCGGCGTCGATCCGCGCCACGCCGACCAGATGGTCCGCGGCGTTGTCAACCTGCCGAACGGCACCGGCCGCTCGGTTCGCGTTGCCGTTTTCGCGCGCGGCGCGAAGGCTGACGAAGCCAAGGCCGCCGGTGCTGACGTCGTTGGCGCCGAAGATCTCGTCGAAATTGTCCAGGGCGGCAAGATCGACTTCGATCGCTGCATCGCGACCCCGGACATGATGCCGCTCGTCGGCCGTCTCGGTAAGGTTCTCGGCCCGCGTGGCATGATGCCGAACCCGAAGGTCGGCACGGTCACCATGGACGTAGCCGCTGCCGTCAAGGCCTCCAAGGGTGGTGCGGTCGAGTTCCGCGTCGAAAAGGCCGGTATCGTTCACGCCGGCGTCGGCAAGGCGTCCTTCGATGCCAAGGCGCTGGAAGAGAACATCCGCGCCTTCGCTGATGCCGTGATCAAGGCAAAGCCGGCTGGCGCCAAGGGCAACTACGTCAAGCGCGTAGCGATCTCCTCGACCATGGGTCCGGGCCTCAAGATCGATCCGGCAACGCTGAGCGTCGCCTGACAAATTCTATAGCGCCGTGCGTCAGTATAGACGCACAAAGATCGCTATAGCGCTTTGAATTGCTGCATGTTTTGTCCATAGATCGGATCCGATTTAAGGAAACATGCAGGGGCTTCGGCCCCGAAACTGAATTTCCGGCCTTTCGGGGCCGGAAATCCGGACCTAAGGTCCGGAACTCCTGTCCGAGATTGCGGGTGGTTTTACCTTAATCACCATTGCCCGCATGAGACGGGTAAGATCTGAATTTTGAACAACGCCTTCGGCGTCGAAATTCGGTTCGAACCTCGCTTGCCTTGTGTCAGACCCGGCTCTTCCGGGAACGCCAAGGGACAGGATCCTTAAGCGTTGCTTGGGATCGAGCATGATCCCGGGTGACAAAGGCAAACCCGGCAGGGCTGCGTGAAGCAACCCTGTCAACTGGAGACAGACAGTGGAAAGAGCGGAAAAACGCGAATTCGTCACGGAGCTGAACGAAGTCTTCAAGGCTTCCGGTTCGGTTGTCGTGGCCCACTATGCTGGTGTCACAGTTGCGCAGATGAACGACTTCCGTTCGAAGATGCGCGCTGCTGGCGGCACCGTCAGAGTCGCGAAAAACCGCCTGGCCAAGATCGCTCTTCAGGGCACGGAGTCTGAAGGGATGACCGATCTCTTCAAGGGGCAGACGCTGATTGCATACAGCACTGACCCTGTAACGGCTCCGAAGGTCGTCGTGGATTTCGCCAAGACCAACGATAAGCTCGTTGTGCTCGGCGGCGCCATGGGGACAACCACGCTCAACGCCGAAGGTGTCAAGTCGCTTGCGACCCTGCCTTCGCTCGACGAGCTGCGCGCGAAGCTGCTGGGCCTTCTCAATGCCCCGGCAACCCGCGTCGCGACGGTTGTCGCAGCACCGGCAAGTCAGCTTGCTCGCGTGTTCTCGGCCTACGCCAAGAAGGACGAAGCCGCCTGAGGCGGAATTTCGCTGTTGTATTTAGAACCAGTTCGAACCGAACAAAAGGAAAAGTAAAATGGCTGATCTCGCAAAGATCGTTGAAGACCTCTCCTCGCTGACCGTTCTGGAAGCTGCAGAACTTTCGAAGCTTCTCGAAGAAAAGTGGGGCGTTTCTGCTGCTGCTCCGGTAGCAGTTGCTGCCGCTGGCGGCGCTGCTGGCGCTACTGCCCCGGCTGAAGAAGAGAAGACCGAGTTCGACGTCGTCCTGACGGACGCCGGCGCCAACAAGATCAACGTCATCAAGGAAGTCCGCGCCATCACCGGCCTCGGCCTCAAGGAAGCCAAGGACCTGGTCGAAGGCGCTCCGAAGCCGGTCAAGGAAGGCGTTTCCAAGGCTGAAGCTGCGGACCTCAAGAAGAAGCTCGAAGACGCTGGCGCCAAGGTTGACGTCAAGTAATTCGACGAAATGCAAAGGAGGGGTGGCCGTTTGGCCGCCTCTCTTTGACCGTTTTTAGAACATATTACCCAAAAGCCTGTCGAAAACGGCTTTTGGGTAATGGGTTCTTCAAGAGGATGGTCTCGAACGGAGGACAGCACAGCAATCCGCGCTGGGCGTTTTCCGGAAGTTGGACGAGATTGAACTACCCATTGATTGACGGGGTCGACTGGCCATCGGTTCCCGTCCGTTGCAGGCCCGGATGCAAGATTGACAAGGAGCGACGATGGCTCAGACCCTTTCGTTTAACGGTCGCAGGCGCGTACGCAAGTTTTTTGGAAAAATTCCCGAAGTCGCTGAGATGCCGAACCTCATCGAGGTTCAGAAGGCGTCCTACGACCAATTTCTTATGGTTGAAGAGCCCAAGGGTGGACGCCCTGATGAGGGCCTTCAAGCCGTTTTCAAGTCGGTATTTCCGATAAAGGATTTCTCGGGCGCTTCCATGCTCGAGTTCGTGTCCTACGAATTCGAGCCGCCGAAGTTCGACGTCGAAGAATGCCGCCAGCGTGACCTCACCTATGCGGCGCCGCTGAAGGTGACGCTGCGCCTGATCGTGTTCGATATTGACGAAGACACGGGCGCAAAGTCGATCAAGGACATCAAGGAACAGAACGTCTACATGGGCGACATGCCGCTCATGACGGACAACGGTACCTTCATCGTCAACGGCACCGAGCGCGTCATCGTCTCGCAGATGCACCGCTCCCCAGGCGTGTTCTTCGATCACGACAAGGGCAAGAGCCACTCGTCCGGCAAGCTGCTCTTCGCAGCGCGGGTCATTCCGTATCGCGGTTCATGGCTCGACATCGAATTCGACGCCAAGGACATCGTGCACGCCCGCATCGACCGTCGCCGCAAGATTCCGGTGACGTCGCTGTTGATGGCGCTCGGCATGGACGGTGAAGAGATCCTCGACACCTTCTACACGAAGTCGCTCTACCAGCGCGACGGCGAAGGCTGGCGCGTGCCGTTCCAGCCGGATGCGCTGAAGGGCCAGAAGGCGATCACCGACATGGTCGACGCCGATACCGGTGAAGTCGTTGTCGAAGCCGGCAAGAAGCTCACCCCGCGTCTGCTGCGTCAGTTGCAGGACAAGGGCCTGAAGGCGCTCAAGGCGACCGACGACGATCTCTACGGCAATTACCTTGCCGAAGACGTCGTCAACTACGGAACCGGTGAGATCTACCTGGAAGCCGGCGACGAGATCGACGAGAAGACGCTTCCCGTCATCCTCTCGGCTGGCTTCGAAGAGATCCCGGTTCTCGACATCGACCACATCAATGTCGGCGCCTATATCCGCAACACGCTTTCCGCCGACAAGAACGAAAACCGCCAGGATGCGCTGTTCGACATCTATCGTGTCATGCGCCCGGGCGAACCGCCGACCATGGATTCTGCCGAAGCCATGTTCAACACGCTGTTCTTCGACGCCGAGCGCTACGATCTCTCGGCTGTCGGCCGCGTGAAGATGAACATGCGTCTCGACCTTGACGTTCCGGACACGGTTCGCACGCTCCGCAAGGAAGATATTCTTGCTGTCGTCAAGATGCTCGTCGAGCTGCGTGACGGCAAGGGTGAGATCGACGACATCGACAACCTCGGCAACCGCCGTGTTCGCTCGGTCGGCGAGCTCATGGAGAACCAGTATCGCCTCGGTCTCCTGCGCATGGAGCGCGCGATCAAGGAACGCATGTCCTCGATCGAAATCGACACGGTCATGCCGCAGGATCTGATCAATGCGAAGCCGGCCGCGGCCGCCGTTCGCGAGTTCTTCGGTTCCTCGCAGCTGTCGCAGTTCATGGACCAGGTAAACCCGCTTTCGGAAATCACCCACAAGCGCCGTCTTTCGGCTCTTGGCCCGGGTGGTCTGACCCGCGAGCGTGCGGGCTTCGAAGTCCGCGACGTTCATCCGACCCACTACGGCCGTATCTGCCCGATCGAGACGCCAGAAGGTCCGAACATCGGTCTGATCAACTCGCTCGCAACCTTCGCCCGCGTCAACAAGTACGGCTTCATCGAGAGCCCGTATCGCAAGATCGTCGACGGCAAGGTCACGAACGACGTCGTCTATCTGTCGGCGATGGAAGAAGCGAAGTACCACGTCGCGCAGGCGAACTCGGTACTGAACGACGACGGCTCCTTTGCAGAGGAATTCGTCGTTTGCCGTCACTCCGGCGAAGTCATGCTGGCGCCGCGCGACAACATCAACCTGATGGACGTTTCGCCGAAGCAGCTTGTCTCCGTCGCCGCGGCGCTCATTCCGTTCCTCGAGAATGACGACGCCAACCGCGCGCTGATGGGCTCGAACATGCAGCGCCAGGCCGTGCCGCTGCTGCGTGCGGAAGCCCCGTTCGTAGGCACTGGCATGGAGCCGGTCGTCGCCCGCGACTCCGGTGCTGCGATCGCTGCCCGCCGTGGCGGTGTCGTCGACCAGGTCGATGCGACGCGTATCGTTATCCGCGCCACGGAAGACCTCGATCCTTCGAAGTCCGGCGTCGATATCTATCGCCTGCAGAAGTTCCAGCGTTCGAACCAGAACACCTGCGTCAACCAGCGCCCGCTGGTCACTGTCGGTGACGTTCTGAACAAGGGCGACATCATCGCGGACGGTCCTTCGACCGACCTCGGCGATCTGGCTCTCGGCCGCAACGCGCTCGTCGCGTTCATGCCCTGGAACGGCTACAACTACGAAGACTCGATCCTGCTTTCCGAACGGATCGTGCGCGACGACGTGTTCACCTCCATCCACATCGAAGAATTCGAAGTGATGGCGCGCGATACCAAGCTTGGTCCGGAAGAAATCACCCGCGATATTCCGAACGTTTCGGAAGAAGCGCTGAAGAACCTCGACGAAGCCGGTATCGTCTACATCGGTGCCGAAGTTCAGCCGGGCGACATCCTCGTCGGCAAGATCACGCCGAAGGGCGAAAGCCCGATGACGCCGGAAGAAAAGCTTCTGCGCGCGATCTTCGGTGAAAAGGCGTCGGATGTCCGTGACACCTCCATGCGCATGCCTCCGGGCACGTTCGGTACGGTCGTCGAAGTGCGCGTCTTCAACCGCCACGGGGTGGAGAAGGACGAGCGCGCGATGGCGATCGAGCGCGAGGAAATCGAACGCCTCGCCAAGGACCGCGACGACGAACAGGCGATCCTCGATCGCAACGTCTATGCGCGTCTGGTCGATATGCTGCGCGGTCACGTCGCGGTTGCCGGTCCGAAGGGCTTTAAGAAGGGCACCGAGCTTTCGAACGCCGTCGTCAGCGAATATCCGCGCTCGCAGTGGTGGATGTTCGCCATCGAGGACGAGAAGGCTCAGGGCGAGATCGAAGCGCTCCGCGGTCAGTACGATGAATCAAAGTCGCGCCTTGAACAGCGCTTCATGGACAAGGTCGAGAAGGTCCAGCGCGGCGACGAAATGCCTCCGGGCGTCATGAAGATGGTCAAGGTCTTCGTCGCTGTGAAGCGCAAGATCCAGCCGGGCGACAAGATGGCCGGCCGTCACGGCAACAAGGGTGTCGTGTCGCGCATCGTGCCGATCGAAGACATGCCGTTCCTCGAGGACGGTACCCATGTCGACGTGGTGCTGAACCCGCTCGGCGTGCCGTCGCGCATGAACGTCGGTCAGATCCTCGAAACCCATCTCGGCTGGGCTTGCGCCGGCATGGGCAAGAAGATCGGCGCGATGCTCGATGCGTACCGCGAAAACGGCGACATCAAGCCGCTGCGTGCAACGATCGACGACGTCATTGGATCCGGTCCGAAGGGAGAGCCGATCAAGCAGTACGACGACGAGTCGGTGGTTCGGTTGGCCGAGCAGACCCGCCGTGGCGTTTCGATCGCGACGCCGGTCTTCGACGGTGCCGTCGAGGCCGACGTGAACGAGATGCTGAACAAGGCAGGTCTCAAGGTGACCGGTCAGTCGACCCTCTTCGACGGCCGCACCGGCGAACCGTTCGACCGTCAGGTGACCGTGGGCTACATCTACATGCTGAAGCTCAACCACCTGGTCGACGACAAGATCCACGCCCGTTCGATCGGTCCTTACTCGCTCGTTACCCAGCAGCCGCTGGGCGGCAAGGCGCAGTTCGGCGGTCAGCGTTTCGGGGAAATGGAGGTCTGGGCGCTGGAAGCTTACGGCGCGGCCTACACGCTCCAGGAAATGCTGACGGTCAAGTCGGACGACGTTGCTGGCCGCACCAAGGTCTACGAGGCGATCGTCCGGGGCGACGACACGTTCGAGGCTGGCATTCCGGAGAGCTTCAACGTTCTCGTCAAGGAAATGCGCTCGCTGGGCCTCAGTGTCGAGCTCGAAAACTCGAAGGTCGACGACCTCGGCGCCGCGGCGCAACTGCCGGACGCAGCAGAGTAAGACGACATCAGGTGCGTGCCGCGTCGCGGCACGCACCGTTTCCGCCGCAGGGCAGTTTCTTGTCCGCGGTAGGAACAGGGCCGCACCCGATGCGGTTTTAGCTGTTTATAGGGCAGGGGCCGGCGCCCGGGATTTGCCGGCACCCCCGCCAAGCTCAGGGCGTAATGCCCGCAAAGGAGACAGGCATGAACCAAGAGGTCATGAATCTTTTCAATCCGCAGGTGCCTGCACAGACTTTCGATTCCATACGGATTTCGATCGCCTCGCCGGAGAAGATTCTTTCCTGGTCTTACGGTGAGATCAAGAAACCGGAGACGATCAACTACCGTACCTTCAAGCCGGAACGTGACGGTCTGTTCTGCGCCCGCATCTTCGGTCCGATCAAGGATTACGAATGCTTGTGCGGCAAGTACAAGCGCATGAAGTACAAGGGCATCATCTGCGAAAAGTGCGGCGTCGAAGTCACGTTGTCGCGCGTTCGTCGCGAGCGCATGGGCCACATCGAGCTCGCCGCGCCCGTTGCCCATATCTGGTTCCTGAAGTCGTTGCCGAGCCGTATCGCCACGCTGCTCGACATGACGCTAAAGGATATCGAGCGCGTTCTCTATTTCGAAAACTACATCGTCACCGAACCGGGCCTGACTTCGCTCAAGGAGAACCAACTCCTCAGCGAAGAAGAATACATGCTCGCCGTTGACGAGTTCGGCGAAGACCAGTTCACGGCGATGATCGGCGCCGAGGCGATCTACGAGATGCTCGCTTCGATGAATCTCGAGAAGATCGCTGGCGATCTGCGCTCGGAAATGGCCGAGACGACCTCGGATCTGAAGCAGAAGAAGCTGATGAAGCGGCTGAAGATCGTCGAGAACTTCATGGAATCCGGCAACCGTCCGGAATGGATGATCATGAAGGTCGTTCCGGTGATCCCGCCGGATCTGCGCCCGCTCGTTCCGCTCGACGGCGGCCGGTTCGCGACGTCTGACCTGAACGATCTCTATCGCCGCGTGATCAACCGTAACAACCGTCTGAAGCGGCTGATCGAGCTGCGCGCGCCGGGCATCATCATCCGCAACGAAAAGCGCATGCTGCAGGAATCCGTCGATGCGCTGTTCGACAACGGTCGCCGCGGCCGCGTCATCACCGGCGCCAACAAGCGTCCGCTGAAGTCGCTCTCCGATATGCTGAAGGGCAAGCAGGGCCGGTTCCGTCAGAACCTGCTCGGCAAGCGCGTCGACTATTCCGGCCGCTCGGTCATCGTGACCGGTCCGGAACTCAAGCTGCATCAGTGCGGCCTGCCGAAGAAGATGGCGCTCGAACTCTTCAAGCCGTTCATCTACGCCCGCCTCGACGCCAAGGGTTACTCCTCGACCGTCAAGCAGGCCAAGAAGCTGGTCGAAAAGGAAAAGCCGGAAGTCTGGGATATCCTCGACGAGGTCATCCGCGAGCATCCGGTTCTCCTGAACCGCGCGCCGACGCTGCACCGGTTGGGCATCCAGGCCTTCGAACCGATTCTCGTCGAAGGCAAGGCGATCCAGCTGCATCCGCTCGTCTGCACCGCCTTCAACGCCGACTTCGACGGCGACCAGATGGCCGTTCACGTGCCGCTGTCGCTCGAAGCTCAGCTTGAAGCACGCGTTCTGATGATGTCGACGAACAACATCCTGCATCCGGCAAACGGTGCGCCGATCATCGTTCCGTCGCAGGACATGGTTCTCGGCCTCTATTACCTGTCGATCTTGAACCAGAACGAGCCGGGCGAAGGCATGGCTTTCTCCGACATGGGCGAACTGCACCATGCTCTGGAAACCAAGGCCGTAACGCTGCATGCCAAGATCCGCGGCCGCTACAAGACCGTCGATGCCGAGGGCAACCCGGTTTCGAAGATCTATGAAACGACGCCCGGCCGCATGATCATCGGCGAGCTCCTGCCGAAGAATCCGAATATTCCGTTCGATATCTGCAACCAGGAGATGACCAAGAAGAACATCTCGAAGATGATCGACACGGTCTACCGCCACTGCGGTCAGAAGGACACGGTGATCTTCTGCGACCGGATCATGCAGCTCGGTTTCTCGCATGCCTGCCGCGCCGGCATTTCGTTCGGCAAGGACGACATGGTGATCCCGGATACAAAGGTGAAGATCGTCGGCGATACCGAAGCGCTCGTGAAGGAATACGAGCAGCAGTACAATGACGGCCTCATTACCCAGGGCGAGAAGTACAACAAGGTTGTCGACGCCTGGGGCAAGGCGACCGAAAAGGTCGCCGAAGAAATGATGGCGCGCATCAAGGCGGTCGAGTTCGACGACAACGGGCGCCAGAAGCCGATGAACTCGATCTACATGATGTCGCACTCGGGCGCCCGCGGTTCGCCGAACCAGATGCGCCAGCTGGGCGGTATGCGCGGCCTCATGGCCAAGCCGTCGGGCGAGATCATCGAAACGCCGATCATCTCGAACTTCAAGGAAGGCCTGACCGTGAACGAGTACTTCAACTCGACGCACGGTGCCCGTAAGGGTCTGGCGGATACCGCCTTGAAGACTGCGAACTCCGGTTACCTGACCCGTCGTCTCGTCGACGTGGCGCAGGACTGTATCGTCACGCATACGGATTGCGGCACCGACAAGGGCCTCACCATGACGGCGATCGTTGACGCCGGTCAGGTCGTTGCTTCGCTCGGCCAGCGCATCCTTGGTCGTACCGCGCTCGACAACATCGACAACCCGGTCACCGGTGAGCGTATCGTCGACGCCGGCAAGATGATCCTGGAAGCCGATGTGGTCGAGATCGAGAAGGCCGGTATCCAGTCGGTCCGCATTCGTTCGGCGCTGACCTGCGAGATCCAGACCGGCGTCTGCGGCGTCTGCTATGGTCGCGACCTGGCTCGTGGTACGCCCGTCAACATGGGCGAGGCCGTCGGCGTCATCGCGGCACAGTCGATCGGTGAGCCGGGCACGCAGTTGACCATGCGTACCTTCCACCTTGGTGGTACCGCGACCGTGGTCGACCAGTCGTTCCTGGAAGCGTCCTACGAAGGTACGGTTCAGATCAAGAACCGCAACATGCTGCGCAACTCCGATGGCGTACTCGTTGCCATGGGCCGCAACATGGCGATCCAGATCCTGGACGAACGCGGCGTTGAGCGGTCTTCGCAGCGCGTCGCCTATGGTTCGAAGATCTTCGTCGACGATGGCGACAAGGTGAAGCGCGGCCAACGCTTCGCCGAGTGGGACCCCTACACCCGTCCGATGATGACGGAAGTGGAAGGTACCGTTCACTTCGAGGACGTGGTCGACGGCATCTCGGTGCTGGAAGCTACGGACGAGTCGACCGGCATCACCAAGCGCCAGGTTATCGACTGGCGTTCGACGCCGCGCGGCACCGACCTCAAGCCGGCGATCGTCATCAAGGACAAGAACGGCGCCATCGCCAAGCTGTCGCGTGGTGGTGAAGCTCGCTTCATGCTGTCGGTTGATGCGATCCTCTCGGTCGAGCCGGGGCAGAAGGTGAGCCAGGGTGACGTTCTCGCCCGTTCGCCTCTCGAAAGCGCCAAGACGAAGGACATCACCGGTGGTCTGCCGCGCGTTGCCGAACTGTTCGAGGCTCGTCGTCCGAAGGATCACGCCATCATTGCAGAGATCGATGGTACGGTTCGTTTCGGCCGCGACTACAAGAACAAGCGTCGCGTGCTGATCGAGCCTGCGGAAGACGGTGTCGAGCCGGTCGAATACCTGATCCCGAAGGGCAAGCCCTTCCATCTTCAGGATGGCGACTACATCGAGAAGGGCGACTACATCCTCGATGGCAACCCGGCGCCGCATGACATTCTGGCGATCAAGGGCGTGGAAGCGCTTGCTTCCTACCTCGTGAACGAAATCCAGGAAGTCTATCGTCTGCAGGGCGTTGTCATCAACGACAAGCACATCGAAGTCATCGTTCGGCAGATGCTGCAGAAGGTTGAAATCACCGATGCCGGTGACTCGACCTATATCGTCGGCGACAACGTCGACCGCATCGAGCTCGAGGATGTCAACGACGCGCTGATTGCGGAAGGCAAGAAGCCCGCCTTCGGCGATCCGGTTCTGCTCGGCATCACCAAGGCGTCGCTGCAGACGCCGTCCTTCATCTCGGCCGCCTCGTTCCAGGAAACGACCAAGGTCCTGACCGAGGCCGCCGTGGCGGGCAAGATGGACGGTCTGCAGGGGCTCAAGGAAAACGTCATTGTCGGCCGCCTCATCCCGGCCGGTACCGGCGGTACCATGACGCAGATCCGCCGCATCGCAACCGCGCGCGACGAGATGATTCTCGAAGAGCGCCGCAAGGGCACCGGTGCGGATGCTGCGACTCCGATGCTCGCCGACATGGCGAACGAGAACGCCGCGGCCGAATGATCGCAAGGGGAGGGCGCGACCAGCGCCCGCTCCCCCAGAGAGTAAAGAAGCCGCCCGGAGCGATCCGGGCGGCTTTGTCATTCCGGCTGTGCAGGCAATACGAGCCGCGCGGTTCCGTTATGCGAAGCGGATGATCGCTACCTCACCCTCCAGTGCGCCCTGGTAGGCAGAGGCGTGCGGCTCTTCATCCGGGATATCCGTCAAGGTTCCGATCTGATCGAGATCCGCCTGGAGGAAGCCTTCTTCGGCGAGCGCATTGAGTGCCTCGCGCACGGCGGTATCGTCGTCCGGCGCCCGCAGCATCACATGGATGTCGATACCCTCGTCGTCGCCGTCGGCTTCGTAGGCCTTGCCGATGATGATGAAAACCAGCGGTTCGTCTGGCACGTTGTCGTTGTCCGGCGTAACGGGCATGGGATGTCCTTTCGAGTTTTGCCGCGATCTTAGCGTGCTTTTCGACAGCGCGCGAAAAAAATAGGGAAATAGGAAACGGCCGTGAGAATCAGTCGACCGGCATCGCCGACGCATGATCGTGGAAAAGATTCAGAAAGAAGTTGCCGATTCCTTAATTGCGAAGGACAATACCGGCGTTAAGGCGCAATCTTTGCGACCGCCGCCGGACCGACCTGCCGCCAAAGCCTTGTTTTCCAGGCATGGCAGGGCTGCGCAAGCCAGAATATTTCTTAATTGCCCTTGACGGATGGCCCCGAAATCAGTACACCCCGCCGCATCGGAGCCCATGTGAGGCTGGCTGGTTCGGAACGTCGCGTTCTGGAGTTCGCCTCAAACAAGGTTCGAAACGCACGCTGAAGACAAAAATGCTGCACGCAAGACGCGCGAGATAGTGCGTCCTCTGCTTTTGGTGGGGCCATCTGCAAAAGCGGATCGGCCCTCCTTTTGCGCATTTCATAGGCGTTCGAGACCGCCGGCGACGGCAACGATCCGCCCGAAAGGGTAACGAGACAAGATTTTGCAAGGGATGGTTACATGCCTACCGTAAACCAGCTGATCCGCAAGCCGCGTCAGGCACAGGTAAAGCGCAACAAGGTTCCTGCTCTGCAGGAAAACCCGCAGAAGCGCGGCGTTTGCACCCGCGTCTACACGACGACCCCGAAGAAGCCGAACTCGGCTCTGCGTAAGGTTGCAAAGATCCGCCTGACGAACGGCTTCGAAGTTATCGGCTACATTCCGGGCGAAGGTCACAACCTGCAGGAGCACTCCGTGGTCATGATCCGCGGCGGCCGCGTAAAGGACCTTCCCGGTGTTCGTTACCACATCATCCGTGGCGTTCTCGATACGCAGGGTGTGAAGAACCGCAAGCAGCGCCGCTCCAAGTACGGCGCGAAGCGTCCGAAATAACATCGCAACCGGCGCCATTTCGCTGGTCAAGTTTTTAAAAGTTGAGAGACGAGAAGTATGTCCCGACGTCACAGAGCAGAAAAGCGTGAGATCAACCCGGATCCGAAGTTCGGTGATCTGGTTGTCACGAAGTTCATGAACGCAATCATGCTGCACGGCAAGAAGTCCGTTGCTGAAAGCATCGTCTATGGTGCTTTCGATGCGGTCCAGTCGAAGCTGAAGCAGGAGCCGATCGCCGTGTTCCATTCCGCGCTCGACAACATTGCTCCGCACGTCGAAGTGCGTTCGCGCCGCGTCGGTGGTGCTACCTATCAGGTTCCGGTCGATGTCCGTCCGGAGCGTCGCCAGGCCCTCGCCATTCGCTGGCTGATTGCGGCCGCACGCAAGCGCAACGAAACGACCATGGTCGATCGCCTCTGCGGCGAACTCATGGATGCAGCGAACAACCGTGGCAGCGCCGTGAAGAAGCGCGAAGACACCCACAAGATGGCTGATGCCAACCGTGCGTTCTCGCACTACCGTTGGTAATCTGGAACAGGTCCTGAAAGGCAGTCTCTCATGGCTCGCGAATATAAAATCGAAGATTACCGAAATTTCGGTATCATGGCGCACATCGACGCCGGCAAGACGACGACGACCGAGCGCATCCTTTACTACACCGGCAAGTCCCACAAGATCGGCGAAGTCCACGACGGCGCCGCAACCATGGACTGGATGGAGCAGGAGCAGGAACGCGGCATCACGATCACGTCTGCTGCCACCACGACCTTCTGGAAGGGCCGTGACGGCAAGATGCGCCGCTTCAACATCATCGACACCCCCGGCCACGTTGACTTCACCATTGAAGTCGAGCGTTCGCTGCGCGTTCTCGACGGCGCCATCGCGCTGCTCGACGCTAACGCTGGTGTTGAGCCGCAGACCGAAACCGTCTGGCGTCAGGCCGAGAAGTATAATGTTCCGCGCATGATCTTCTGCAACAAGATGGACAAGACCGGCGCGGACTTCTACCGCTCTGTGGAGATGATCAAGACCCGTCTCGGCGCAACGGCCGTCGTCATGCAGCTCCCGATCGGCGCCGAAAGCGAATTCAAGGGCGTTGTCGACCTGATCGAGATGAACGCTCTCGTCTGGCGCGATGAGTCGCTCGGCGCCCAGTGGGACGTCGTCGAGATTCCGGCGGACATGAAGGAAAAGGCCGAAGAATACCGCGAAAAGCTGATCGAGACCGTTGTCGAGATCGACGAAGCGGCTATGGAAGCCTACCTGGAAGGTACCTATCCGGACAACGACAAGATCCGTGAACTGGTTCGCCGCGGCACGATCGACGTGAAGTTCCACCCGATGTTCTGCGGCACGGCCTTCAAGAACAAGGGTGTTCAGCCGCTGCTCGACGCCGTCGTCGACTACCTGCCGTCCCCGGTCGATATCCCGGCGATCAAGGGCATCGACGTCAAGACCGAAGGTGAAATCACCCGTAAGGCCGACGACAACGAGCCGCTCTCGATGCTGGCGTTCAAGATCATGAACGACCCCTTCGTTGGTTCGCTGACCTTTGCCCGCATCTATTCCGGCAAGCTCGAAAAGGGCACGTCGGTAATGAACACGGTCAAGGAAAAGCGTGAGCGCGTCGGCCGCATGCTGCAGATGCACTCGAACTCCCGTGAAGACATCGAAGAAGCCTTCGCTGGCGACATCGTCGCTCTGGCCGGCCTCAAGGAAACCACCACGGGTGACACGCTCTGCGATCCGCTGAAGCCGGTTATCCTCGAGCGCATGGAGTTCCCCGAGCCGGTCATCCAGATCGCGATCGAGCCGAAGACCAAGGGCGACCAGGAAAAGATGGGCCTCGCGCTCAACCGCCTGGCAGCAGAAGATCCGTCCTTCCGCGTCAAGACCGACGAGGAATCCGGCCAGACGATCATCGCCGGCATGGGCGAACTTCACCTCGACATCATCGTCGACCGCATGCGTCGCGAGTTCAAGGTCGAAGCTTCGGTTGGTGCTCCGCAGGTTGCTTACCGTGAAACCATCACGCGTCAGCACGAAGAAGACTACACGCACAAGAAGCAGTCCGGTGGTACCGGTCAGTTCGCGCGCGTCAAGATCGTCTTCGAACCGAACCCGGAAGGCGAAGATTTCGTGTTCGAATCCAAGATCGTCGGCGGTGCTGTTCCGAAGGAATACATCCCGGGCGTTCAGAAGGGTATCGAAAGCGTTCTGTCCTCGGGTCCGCTCGCTGGCTTCCCGATGCTGGGCGTCAAGGCGACGCTCATCGACGGTGCCTTCCACGACGTCGACTCGTCGGTCCTGGCGTTCGAAATCGCCTCGCGTGCCTGCTTCCGTGAAGCAGCAAAGAAGGCCGGTGCTCAGCTCCTCGAGCCGATCATGAAGGTCGAGGTCGTCACGCCGGAAGATTACGTCGGTGACGTGATCGGTGACCTGAACTCTCGCCGTGGCCAGATCCAGGGCCAGGAAGCGCGCGGCGTGGCCGTGGTGATCAATGCCCACGTGCCGCTCGCGAACATGTTCAAGTACGTGGACAACCTGCGCTCCATGTCGCAGGGCCGCGCTCAGTACACGATGCTGTTCGATCACTACGCGCCGGTTCCGTCGAACGTCGCGCAGGAAATCCAGGCGAAGTATTCCGGTCAGAAGTGACCGGAATAGCCTCGCGCTGAAACAGAATGAAAAGATTTCCCCTCTAGGGGGCAGAAAACGGAGAGCCGGAAATGGCAAAGAGCAAATTTGAGCGCAACAAGCCGCACGTTAACATTGGCACGATTGGCCACGTTGACCATGGCAAGACGTCGCTGACGGCAGCGATCACGAAGTATTTCGGCGAGTTCAAGGCGTATGACCAGATCGACGCTGCGCCGGAAGAAAAGGCCCGTGGTATCACCATTTCGACGGCGCACGTCGAGTATGAGACGCCGAACCGTCACTATGCGCACGTCGACTGCCCCGGCCACGCCGACTACGTCAAGAACATGATCACCGGCGCGGCGCAGATGGACGGTGCGATCCTGGTTGTTTCGGCTGCCGATGGCCCGATGCCGCAGACCCGCGAGCACATCCTGCTCGCCCGCCAGGTCGGCGTTCCGGCAATCGTCGTGTTCCTGAACAAGGTCGACCAGGTCGACGACGCCGAGCTGCTCGAACTCGTCGAGCTGGAAGTGCGCGAACTGCTGTCGTCCTACGAATTCCCGGGCGACGACATTCCGATCGTCAAGGGCTCGGCGCTTGCAGCACTCGAAGATTCGGACAAGAAGATCGGCGAAGACGCGATCCGCGAGCTGATGGCAGCGGTTGACGCCTACATCCCGACGCCGGAGCGTCCGATCGACCTGCCGTTCCTGATGCCGATCGAAGACGTGTTCTCGATCTCGGGCCGCGGTACGGTTGTGACCGGTCGCGTCGAGCGCGGCATCGTCAAGGTCGGTGAGGAAGTCGAGATCGTCGGCATCCGTCCGACGACGAAGACGACCTGCACGGGCGTTGAAATGTTCCGCAAGCTGCTCGACCAGGGCCAGGCCGGCGACAACATCGGTGCGCTCCTGCGCGGTGTCGACCGCACCGGCGTCGAGCGTGGCCAGATCCTGTGCAAGCCGGGTTCGGTCAAGCCGCACAAGAAGTTCAAGGCGGAAGCCTACATCCTGACGAAGGAAGAGGGTGGCCGTCATACGCCGTTCTTCACCAACTACCGTCCGCAGTTCTACTTCCGCACGACGGACGTGACGGGCATCGTGACGCTGCCGGAAGGCACGGAAATGGTGATGCCGGGCGACAACGTCACGGTTGACGTCGAGCTGATCGTGCCGATCGCGATGGAAGAAAAGCTGCGCTTCGCCATCCGCGAAGGCGGCCGCACCGTCGGCGCAGGCATCGTCGCCTCGATCATCGAGTAATAAGAAAACGGCTTTGCCGTTTCGGCAGGGACATGGTCGCCCATGTCCCTGCGATTTTTGAAAGAAGCGGCAGAGCGTAACGAATTCAGAAGTTTAAGTGTGTGCCGTAAGAGGCATACCGGAAACACGAGCAAGGACAAGTCGAATGAACGGCCAGAATATCCGCATCCGCCTTAAGGCGTTTGATCACCGGATCCTCGATGCCTCCACGCGCGAAATCGTGTCGACGGCCAAGCGCACCGGTGCGAGTGTGCGCGGGCCCGTGCCGCTTCCGACCCGGATTGAAAAATTCACGGTCAACCGGTCGCCGCACGTCGACAAGAAGAGCCGCGAACAGTTTGAGATGCGCACGCACAAGCGCCTTCTCGATATCGTTGATCCGACCCCGCAGACGGTTGATGCGCTGATGAAGCTCGATCTGGCCGCTGGTGTCGACGTCGAGATCAAGCTCTAAGGTCCGGCGCAAGCCGAAATAACAAGGAAGGTACGTGGAGTTATCCAACGGCTTCCAGGAACAGGAAACCGGAAGGTGCAAGAGGCGCCCGACGGGAACCCTAAACAAGAGGCGTGAACCGATGCGTTCAGGTGTGATTGCACAGAAGGTGGGAATGACCCGCGTCTACAACGACGCCGGCGAGCATATCCCGGTAACAGTATTGCGGCTGGAGAACTGCCAGGTAGTGGCCCACCGCACGGAAGAGAAGAACGGTTATACCGCAGTTCAGCTGGGTGCCGGCCGTTCCAAGGTCAAGAATACGCCGAAGGCCATGCGCGGCCATTTTGCCGCTGCAAACGTTGAGCCGAAGGCAAAGCTCGTCGAGTTCCGCGTTTCCGCGGACAACATGATCGACATTGGTTCCGAGCTGACGGCCAGCCACTTCGTCGCGGGCCAGCTCGTCGACGTGACAGGGACGACGATTGGTAAGGGCTTTGCCGGCGCCATCAAGCGTCACAACTTCGGCGGTCTGCGCGCCACCCACGGCGTTTCCGTATCGCACCGCTCGCATGGTTCTACCGGTTCCAACCAGGATCCGGGCCGTGTTTGGAAGGGCAAGCGCATGGCCGGCCACATGGGTCAGACCCGCGTTACCACCCAGAACCTGGAAGTCGTATCGACGGACGAAGACCGTGGCCTGATCCTGGTCAAGGGTGCAGTCCCCGGCTCCAAGGGTGCCTGGATCGTCGTTCGCGACGCAATCAAGTCAGGCACTCCGGAAAGCGCTCCGCGCCCCGCCGGCGTGCGCGCCGAAGCATCGAAGTAAGGGAGCCGAATTATGGATCTCACCGTCAAAACCCTCGAGGGCAAGGACGCGGGAAAGGTTTCCCTTTCTGACGCCATTTTCGGCCTCGAACCCCGTGAAGACATCATCGCCCGCGTCGTTCGCTGGCAGCTCGCCAAGAAGCAGCAGGGCACGCACAAGGCAAAGGGCCGCGCAGAAGTTTCGCGCACCGGCGCCAAGATGTACAAGCAGAAGGGTACGGGCCGCGCCCGCCACCACTCCGCTCGTGCTCCGCAGTTCCGCGGCGGCGGCAAGGCTCATGGCCCGGTTGTCCGCAGCCACGCCCATGACCTTCCGAAGAAGGTCCGTGCGCTCGGCCTGCGCCATGCGCTGTCGGCCAAGCTGAAGGCCGAAGAGATCATCGTCATCGACGATCTTGTTGCCAAGGAAGCAAAGACGAAGGCTCTCGCCGGCGTATTCGCGTCGCTCGGCCTCACCAATGCTCTGATCATCGGCGGCGCCGAAATCGAGAGCAACTTCAAGCTCGCCGCCCAGAACATCCCGAACGTGGACGTTCTGCCGGTTCAGGGCATCAACGTTTACGACATTCTGCGCCGCGGCAAGCTCGTGCTTTCCAAGGCTGCCGTAGAAGCTCTGGAGGAGCGGTTCAAATGACGGATCTTCGCCACTACGACGTGATCGTGTCTCCCTCGATCACTGAAAAGTCGACGCTGGTTTCCGAACAGAACCAGGTCGTCTTCAACGTCGCCAAGGGTGCTTCGAAGCCTGAGATCAAGGCTGCTGTCGAAGCGCTGTTCGGCGTCAAGGTCACGGCCGTGAACACGCTCCTCCGCAAGGGTAAGCTGAAGCGTTTCCGCGGTTTTGCCGGGAAGCAGAAGGACGTGAAGAAGGCGATCGTTACGCTCGCCGAAGGTCAGTCCATCGACGTCTCGACCGGTCTCTAACGGATAGGCCCATTAGGGTAAAAACCCAAAAGGGAACAAGAAAATGGCATTGAAAAGTTTCAATCCGACGACCCCGAGCCAGCGTCAGCTGGTCATCGTTGACCGCGCCGGCCTCTACAAGGGCAAGCCGGTCAAGGCGTTGACCGAGGGCCTGTCCTCCAAGGGCGGTCGCAACAATCTGGGCCGCATCACCGTCCGCTTCCAGGGCGGTGGTCACAAGCGGTCCTACCGTCTGGTCGACTTCAAGCGTCGCAAGTTCGACGTCGAAGGCACGGTCGAGCGTCTGGAATACGACCCGAACCGCACCGCCTTCATCGCGCTCGTCAACTATGCCGACGGCGAACAGGCCTACATCCTGGCGCCGCAGCGCCTGGCTGCCGGCGACAAGATCGTTGCTTCGGACAAGGCGGTTGACGTCAAGCCGGGCAACGCGATGCCGCTGCAGTTCATCCCGGTCGGCTCGATCATCCACAATGTGGAAATGAAGCCGGGCAAGGGTGGCCAGATCGCTCGCTCCGCCGGCACCTATGCGCAGCTCGTCGGCCGCGACCAGGGCATGGCGATCCTTCGCCTGAACTCGGGCGAGCAGCGCCTGGTGCATGGCTCTTGCCTTGCATCGATCGGTGCTGTATCGAACCCCGATCACGGCAACATCAATGACGGTAAGGCTGGTCGTTCGCGCTGGCGCGGCAAGCGCCCGCACGTTCGCGGTGTCGTCATGAACCCGGTTGACCACCCGCACGGCGGTGGTGAAGGCCGCACATCCGGCGGTCGTCACCCGGTTACGCCTTGGGGTAAGCCGACGAAGGGCAAGCGCACGCGCTCCAACAAGTCGACCGACAAGTTCATCATGCGCTCGCGTCACCAGCGCAAGAAGTAAGAGAGGAAGTCTCAAGTGGCTCGTTCAGTATGGAAAGGTCCGTTTGTTGACGGCTATCTTCTCAAGAAGGCTGAGAAGGTTCGCGACGGCGGTCGTAACGAAGTGATCAAGATGTGGAGCCGTCGCTCCACGATCCTTCCGCAGTTCGTCGGTCTGACCTTCGGCGTCTACAACGGCAACAAGCATGTTCCCGTCTCCGTGACCGAGGAAATGGTCGGTCACAAGTTCGGTGAATTCGCTCCGACGCGGACCTACTATGGTCATGGCGCGGACAAGAAAGCGAAAAGGAAGTAACAATGGGCAAGGCAAAAGCCGAACGCCGGCTGAAGGATAATGAGGCGCAGGCCGTTGCGCGCACGATCCGCGTCAGCCCCCAGAAGCTCAACCTGGTAGCCGCGATGATCCGTGGCAAGAAGGTTGATCGCGCTCTGGCCGAACTCGAG
Source organism: Sinorhizobium sp. 7-81 (assembly GCF_030124405.1). Lineage (NCBI taxonomy): Bacteria > Pseudomonadati > Pseudomonadota > Alphaproteobacteria > Hyphomicrobiales > Rhizobiaceae > Sinorhizobium > Sinorhizobium sp. 7-81. The sequence continues at coordinate 1,483,691 of NZ_JASKLT010000001.1, forward strand.
TTCTCGCGCAAGCGCATAGCAGATACCGTCAAAAAGACGCTTGAATCTGCAATCGCAAACGCTGAGAACAACCACGATCTCGACGTTGATTCGCTCATCGTCGCGGAAGCTTTCGTTGGCAAGTCGATCGTGATGAAGCGCTTCCACGCTCGTGGTCGCGGCCGTGCATCGCGTATTGAAAAGCCGTTCGCTCACTTGACGATCGTTGTTCGTGAAGTGGAAGCCAAAGGGGAGGCCGCATAATGGGCCAGAAGATTAATCCGATCGGTTTCCGTCTCGGCATCAACCGGACCTGGGACAGCCGTTGGTTTGCGGACAACGCTGAATACGGTCAGCTTCTTCACGAAGACCTGAAGATCCGTGCATACCTGATGGAAGAGCTGAAGGCTGCCGGTATCGCTAAGGTCGTGATCGAGCGCCCGCACAAGAAGTGCCGTGTGACGATCCACTCGGCACGCCCGGGCCTGATCATCGGCAAGAAGGGCGCTGACATCGAAAAGCTGCGCAAGAAGCTTTCCGAGATGACCAATTCCGAAACGCACCTCAACATCGTCGAAGTGCGCAAGCCGGAAGTCGACGCGACCCTCGTCGCCCAGTCGATCGCTCAGCAGCTCGAGCGCCGCGTAGCATTCCGCCGTGCGATGAAGCGTGCTGTTCAGTCGGCCATGCGTCTTGGCGCCGAAGGCATCAAGATCACCTGCGCCGGCCGCCTCGGCGGTGCCGAAATCGCTCGTACCGAATGGTATCGTGAAGGCCGCGTTCCGCTGCACACGCTGCGCGCCGACATCGATTACGGCACGGCAGAAGCTGAAACCGCTTTTGGTATCTGCGGTATCAAGGTCTGGATCTTCAAGGGTGAAATCCTCGAGCACGATCCGATGGCCTCCGAGCGCCGCGCGACCGAGAGTGACAACCAAGGCGGTGGCGGCAGGGACCGTCGTCGTGAAAACGCGTAACATTCGCGCGTGGCAGCCAATATCGGAGAAGTAAAAAAATGTTGCAGCCAAAGCGTACGAAGTATCGCAAGCAGTTCAAGGGCCGCATCAAGGGCGTCGCCAAGGGCGGTTCTGATCTCGCCTTCGGCGAATTCGGCCTGAAGGCTCAGGAGCCGAACCGCGTCAACGCCCGTGAGATCGAAGCGGCTCGCCGCGCGATCACCCGCCACATGAAGCGCGCCGGCCGCGTTTGGATCCGTGTGTTCCCGGACGTTCCGGTCACCGCCAAGCCGACCGAAGTCCGCATGGGTAAGGGTAAGGGTTCCGTGGAATACTGGGCATGCAAGGTCAAGCCCGGTCGTATGATGTTCGAGATCGATGGTGTCAGCGAAGAACTCGCCCGTGAGGCACTTCGTCTTGGCGCTGCCAAGCTCTCTGTCAAGACGCGCTTCGTGCAGCGTATCGCAGAGTAAGGAGTGAAGCTCATGAAAGCCGCAGATGTTCGCGCTCTGAGCGCCGATCAACTCAACGAAGAGCTTGCCAAGCTGAAGAAGGAGCAGTTCAACCTGCGCTTCCAGAAGGCAACAGGCCAGCTCGAGAAGTCTTCGCGTGTTAACGAGGTCCGCAAGGACATCGCACGCATCAAAACAATTGCCCGCCAGAAGGCGGCAGAAGCCAAGGCCTAAGGACCAGAAAATATGCCGAAACGCATTCTGCAGGGCACCGTCGTCAGCGACAAGAACGACAAGACTATCGTCGTCAGGGTCGAGCGCCGCTTTGCGCACCCGATCCTTCAGAAGACCGTCCGTCGTTCCAAGAAGTACAAGGCCCACGACGAAAACAACCAGTACAAGGTCGGTGATGTCGTTTCCATCGAGGAATGCGCGCCGATCTCGAAGGATAAGCGCTGGACGGTGGTTTCCGCCCAGGCTTGATTTCTGCAGGTTTTGGCCCCGAGACCCTTGCGTCTCGGGCAAATATCTGTATGAAGCACGCAATTAAAGCTGAGGAACGCTCGAGTCCGGGCGTTCTTTTGCTTTGAGATGAGCACAATAAGCCGGGCGAGGGGGTTTCGACCCAACCGGCCTGGTAACAACAAGAAGGCGACCTGACATGATTCAGATGCAAACAAACCTCGACGTGGCGGATAATTCCGGCGCACGTCGTGTCATGTGCATCAAGGTGCTGGGCGGCTCCAAGCGCAAGTATGCGTCGATCGGCGACATCATTGTCGTTTCGATCAAGGAAGCCATTCCGCGCGGCCGCGTGAAGAAGGGTGACGTCATGAAGGCTGTTGTCGTTCGCACTGCGAAGGACATCCGCCGTCCGGATGGCAGCGTCATTCGTTTCGACACCAACGCAGCCGTTCTTATCGATAACAAGAAAGAGCCGATCGGCACCCGTATCTTCGGACCGGTTCCGCGCGAACTTCGCGCCAAGAACCACATGAAGATCATCTCGCTGGCTCCGGAAGTACTCTAAGGGAGCGTTGAGAGATGCAGAAGATTCGCAAAGGCGACAAGGTTGTCGTTCTCACCGGTAAGGACAAGGGCCGTACCGGCGAGGTAATTCAGGTCATGCCGAAGGAAGACCGGGCTGTCGTGCGTGGCGTCAACATGGTGAAGCGTCACCAGCGCCAGACCCAGAGCCAGGAAGCGGGCATCATCAACAAGGAAGCCCCGATCCATCTTTCGAACATCGCGGTCGCCGATCCGAAGGACGGCAAGCCGACCCGCGTCGGCTTCAAGATCGAAGGTGACAAGAAGGTCCGCGTGGCCAAGCGTTCGGGAGTAGTGATCGATGGCTAAGACCGCTTATGAGCCGCGGCTCAAGAAGGAATATATAGAGCGCATCCGCAAGGCGATGCAGGAGAAGTTCTCCTACGTCAACGAAATGCAGATCCCGCGTCTCGACAAGATCGTTATCAACATGGGTGTTGGCGAAGCGACCGGCGATTCCAAGAAGCCGACCGTTGCAGCTGCCGACCTCGCTGCGATTGCTGGCCAGAAGCCGGTGATCACCCGCGCTCGCACTTCCATCGCTGGCTTCAAGCTGCGCGAAGGCATGCCGATTGGTGCCAAGGTTACCCTGCGCGGCGTTCGGATGTATGAGTTCCTGGATCGTCTCATCAACATCGCTCTTCCGCGTGTTCGAGACTTTCGTGGCCTCAATCCGAAGTCCTTCGATGGTCGTGGCAATTTCGCCATGGGCATCAAGGAGCACATTGTGTTCCCTGAGATCAACTACGACAAGGTTGATCAGATGTGGGGCATGGACATCATCGTTTGCACGACGGCAACTAACGACGACGAAGCTCGCGCTCTGCTCACAGAGTTCAACTTCCCGTTCCGTCAGTAATCCGTAACGACAAGCGTAAAGAAGGATAACTGTTATGGCGAAAACGAGCGCAGTTGAAAAGAACAAGCGCCGCCGCAAACTGGTTGCCGGACAAGCCGCTAAGCGTGCGGCCCTCAAGGCAATCATCATGAACCAGTCTCTGCCGATCGAAGAGCGGTTCAAGGCAACCCTCAAGCTGGCAGAACTGCCGCGTGATGGCTCCAAGACCCGCATCCGCAATCGCTGCGAAGTGACCGGCCGCCCGCGTGCCTACTATCGCAAACTTCGTATGTCGCGTATTGCGCTTCGCGAACTGGGCAACCTCGGCAAGGTGCCGGGCGTCGTCAAGTCGAGCTGGTAAGGAGACGGGCACATGGCAATGACTGATCCCTTGGGCGATATGCTCACCCGTATCCGCAACGGCGCTGCTCGCCGCAAGTCCAGCGTTTCGACGCCGGCTTCCAAGCTTCGCGCACGCGTTCTGGATGTTCTTCAGGCTGAAGGCTACATCCGCGGATACTCCGAAGTCGAATTCGGCAACGGCAAGTCCGAGCTGAACATCGAACTGAAATACTACGAAGGCTCGTCCGTGATCCGCGAGATCGCACGCGTCTCCAAGCCGGGCCGCCGGGTTTATGTCTCGGTCAAGTCCATTCCGCAGGTCGCGAACGGCCTCGGCATCACCATCCTTTCGACCCCGAAGGGCGTGATGGCCGATCATCAGGCACGCGAACAGAATGTTGGTGGCGAGGTTCTTTGCTCGGTCTTCTAAGGCCGAGCAGGATCTCCATAGCGAACAGACAGGTATAAAAATGTCTCGTATCGGTAAGAAACCCGTTCAAGTTCCGGCAGGCGTCACGGCTAGCGTTGATGGCCAGAAGGTAACGGCGAAGGGTCCGAAGGGCGAACTGTTCTTCGTCGCAAACGACGAAGTTTCGGTGAAGCTCGAAAACAATGCGGTTCTCGTTCAGCCGCTCAATGAGAGCAAGGATGCTCGTTCGAAGTGGGGCATGTCCCGCACGATGATCGAGAACATCTTCAAGGGCGTGAAGGACGGTTACGAGCGGAAGCTCGAGATCAACGGCGTCGGTTACCGCGCGTCCATGCAGGGCAAGAACCTGCAGCTGGCGCTCGGTTTCAGCCACGACGTGGTCTACCAGACGCCGGAAGGCATCACGATCGCTGTTCCGAAGCCGACGGAAATCGTCGTCTCCGGCATCAACAAGCAGCAGGTCGGCCAGGTAGCTGCGGAAATCCGCGAATACCGTGGCCCCGAGCCCTACAAGGGCAAGGGTGTCAAGTATGCCGAAGAGCGGATTGTCCGCAAAGAAGGCAAGAAGAAGTAAGGATCACGCGAAATGGCTAGCAGGAAAGATACTCTTGTGCGTCGCGCCAGCCGCGTGCGCCGTCAAATCAAGGCGGTCGCCAACGGCCGTCCGCGCCTGTCGGTTCATCGCTCGTCGAAGAACATCTACGCGCAGATCATCGATGATGTTGCCGGCAAGACCATTGCCTCCGCATCGACCCTCGACACGGATCTGCGGTCTTCGCTGAAGACCGGCGCTGATACTGCGGCAGCTACGGCTGTCGGCAAGCTCCTTGCGGAGCGCGCATCCCAGGCGGGCGTCAAGGACGTTGTCTTTGACCGCGGCGCCTTCATCTACCACGGCCGCATCAAGGCGCTGGCCGAGGCAGCTCGCGAAGGCGGCCTGAACTTCTAAGGTTCATCGCCCGGGCAGTCATGTCCGGGCGAAAGCCCGGCTTCGCAAATCTACCAGCCGCTTCGATTTCCAAGGAAGTGAGGCGGCTTTCGTCAATCTGCCGATTGCACCCGGAAAAGAAAAAGGAAGAGGACAATGGCACAAGAAAAAAGAGGTTCTCGCGAAGATCGCCAGAGCCGCGAAGAGCGCGACAGCGAATTTGTCGATAAGCTCGTCGCAATCAACCGCGTCGCCAAGGTGGTGAAGGGCGGTCGTCGTTTCGGTTTCGCAGCCCTCGTCGTCGTTGGCGACCAGAAGGGCCGTGTTGGCTTCGGTCATGGCAAGGCGCGTGAAGTGCCGGAAGCCATCCGCAAGGCGACGGAAGCTGCAAAGCGCGACCTGATCTTCGTGCCCCTTCGTGGTGGCCGCACCCTGCATCACGACGTCCATGGCCGTCACGGCGCCGGCAAGGTGCTGCTGCGTTCGGCCAAGGCCGGTACCGGTATCATCGCCGGTGGCCCGATGCGCGCCGTCTTTGAAACGCTCGGCGTTCACGACGTCGTCGCCAAGTCGACCGGTTCGTCGAACCCCTACAACATGGTTCGCGCGACTTTCGACGCGCTCAAGAACCAGATGCACCCGAAGGACATCGCGGCACAGCGCGGCATGAAGTACGCCACGCTCCAGTCTCGTCGCGTTGCCGCCGGCGCTGCTTCCGAAGAATAAGGGAGCTGACAGATGGCTAAGAAAGAAGTTGCCAAGAAGACGGTTACCGTCGAGCAGATCGGTAGCCCCATTCGCCGTCCGGCCGTACAGCGTCAGACGCTCATCGGCCTGGGCCTCAACAAGATGCACCGGGTTCGCACGCTGGAAGACACTCCGGCCGTTCGCGGCATGATCCGGGCCGTCCAGCACCTCGTTCGCGTTGTCGACGAGAAGTGAGGGGGATCCAGAAATGAAACTGAATGAAATCAAGGACAACGAAGGTTCGACGAAGAACCGCAAGCGTCTTGGTCGCGGTATCGGTTCCGGCTCCGGCAAGACCGGTGGCCGGGGTGTGAAGGGTCAGAAGGCTCGCTCGGGCGTTGCCATCAACGGCTTCGAAGGCGGCCAGATGCCCATCTACCGTCGCCTGCCGAAGCGCGGCTTCAACAACATCTTCGCTTCGGAGTTTGTCGTTGTGTCGCTCGGTCGCATCCAGGCAGCCGTCGACGCCAAGAAGCTCGACGCGTCGAAGACGGTCGATGCGGCTGCGCTCAAGGCTGCCGGCGTTATCCGTCGTGCCAAGGACGGCGTCCGCGTTCTGGCTGATGGTGAACTGAAGGCCAAGGTCTCGCTCGAAGTTGCCGGCGCTTCCAAGCCGGCGATCGAGAAGATCGAAAAGGCCGGTGGTTCGATCAAGCTGCTCGCAGCAGCCGCGGAATAATATGACTGATGAACCGCCCGGGTGCTTCACTCCGGGCGGTTTTGCTCCCATATGTGAGCCTCACGTTCGAAGCGGCGAATCGCTCGCCGCGGCGGACATAGCGGAAACCACGGTGAGGCATCCGATTGCAGCGACAATCGCCTCGCGTCCGGTTTTCCAAGACGAAAACTTACTCTTTCCGGAACTGACCGGGTTTTCCCGCTGATTCCGAAATTTGGTACGCGGAGAATCGCATGGCTTCTGCAGCGGAACAGCTCGCCTCGAACCTGAATTTTTCGACTTTCGCCAAGGCGGAAGATCTGAAAAAGCGCCTCTGGTTCACGCTTGGTGCGCTTCTGGTTTACCGTCTCGGCACCTATATCCCGCTGCCCGGCCTCAACCCGGAAGCGTTTGCACAGGCCTTCCAGGGGCAGAGCGGCGGTATCCTCGGGCTCTTCAACATGTTTTCGGGCGGTGCAGTAGAGCGCATGGCGATCTTCGCGCTCGGCATCATGCCCTACATTTCCGCCTCGATCATCGTACAGCTGATGACGTCGGTAGTTCCGGCGCTCGAGCAATTGAAGAAGGAAGGCGAGCAGGGCCGCAAGATCATCAACCAGTACACCCGCTACGGCACGGTGCTTCTTGGCGCGATGCAGGCGTATGGCATTGCCATCGGCCTTGAGAGCGGCAGTGGCCTAGTGGGCGATCCGGGTTGGTTCTTCCGGATCTCCACCGTGATTTCGCTTCTCGGCGGTACGATGTTCCTGATGTGGCTCGGTGAGCAGATCACTTCGCGCGGCATCGGCAACGGCATCTCGCTTATCATCTTTGCCGGTATTGTCGCGGCGCTTCCGTCGGCGCTGGCCGGTACGCTCGAACTCGGCCGCACAGGCGCACTCTCGACCCCGCTCATTCTGGCGATCATCGTCATGGTCGTGGCTGTGATCGCACTGATCGTGTTCGTTGAGCGCGCGCAGCGTCGACTGCTGATCCAGTATCCGAAGCGTCAGGTGGGCAATCGGATGTTCCAGGGCGATACGTCGCACCTGCCGCTGAAGCTCAACACCTCGGGCGTCATTCCGGCGATCTTTGCTTCCTCGCTGCTGCTTCTGCCGGCGACGCTGGCTGGTTTCGCCAACACGGCGACGCTGCCCGGCTGGGCGACGGCGATCGTCACCGCGCTTGGCCATGGCCAGCCGCTCTATATGGTGCTCTACGGCGCCATGATTGCCTTCTTCGCCTTCTTCTACACCGCGATCGTGTTCAATCCGAAGGATACGGCGGACAATCTGAAGAAACATGGCGGCTTTATTCCGGGCATTCGCCCGGGTGAGCGCACGGCCGAATACATCGATTTTGTGTTGACGCGCATCACGGTTATCGGTGCGATCTACCTGATCTTCGTATGCATCCTGCCTGAAATCCTCATCTCGCAGACCGGCGTGCCGTTCTACCTTGGTGGTACGTCGCTTTTGATTGTTGTCAGCGTGACCCTTGATACGGTAGCACAGATCCAGGGTCACCTCATTGCTCAGCAATATGAGGGGCTGATCAAGAAGTCGAAGCTGCGCGGAGGAAAGAGGGGACGATGAGACTGATTTTTTTGGGACCGCCGGGCGCTGGCAAAGGAACACAGGCCAAGCTTCTGACGGAGAGATACGGCATTCCGCAGCTTTCCACAGGCGACATGCTACGGGCGGCCGTGGCTCAGGCGACTGAAGTGGGCAAGCGGGCAAAGGCGGTCATGGATGCCGGCCAGCTCGTTTCCGACGAAATCGTCAATGAAATCGTCTCTGATCGTATCGACGCGCCGGATTGCGCCAAGGGGTTCATCCTCGACGGTTATCCGCGCACCGTGCCGCAGGCCGTGGCGCTGGACCGGATGCTTGAAAGCAAGGGCCTGAAACTCGATGCCGTCATCGAGCTGAAAGTCGATGAGGCAGCTCTTGTGCGGCGGATGGAGAATCGCGTAGCGGAAACCGTCGCTGCGGGCGGAACCGTTCGCTCCGACGACAATCCGGAAGCCTTCAAGCGCCGCCTGACGGAATATCGCGAAAAGACGGCTCCGCTGTCGGAATACTATGCCGATACCGGCCAGTTGAAGACGGTGGACGGCATGGCGGACGTGAATACCGTAACCGCCGAAATCGAGAGGATTCTGGCTTAGACATTCGTCTTTGCCAAAATGGAACCACCGGGGGAGTTGACTTTTCCGGCCGATTCCTCCAAAGACAGCGTCAACTCGCGACATGAGAAGCGATCGGCGCGGTCTTCAAAGCAATGAAGTCCGGGTACGGTCGTTTTTGACGTGTCTCGAACCTCAATTAACGTGCGGCTCTTCGAGGTCGCGTAACGAAGCACCTATTGCCGGATGGCAACTGGAACGCAAGGAGAATAGACGTGGCACGTATCGCTGGCGTCAACATCCCGACCGCAAAGCGCGTCGTCATCGCGCTGACGTATATTCACGGGATCGGCACGAAATTCGCACAGGAAATCATCGAGAAGGTCGGTATTCCGGCTGATCGCCGCGTGCATCAGTTGACGGATGCTGAGGTCCTTCAGATCCGTGAAACGATCGACCGTGACTACCAGGTCGAGGGCGATCTGCGTCGCGAAACCTCGATGAACATCAAGCGCCTGATGGATCTCGGCTGCTACCGTGGCCTTCGCCATCGTCGCGGTTTGCCGGTGCGCGGTCAGCGCACGCACACCAACGCCCGCACCCGCAAGGGTCCGGCAAAGGCGATCGCCGGCAAGAAGAAGTAATTTCCCGAAAAGGGAAGGCGGGAGGCTGGCGTCGTGCGCCGGCCTCCTTTTGCAGTTTGGGAGGGCGATCTGCCCGACCGTCGCGGACCGGTATCGGTGTCGCGAAAGATCCGTCGAGCCGGCGCGCCGGTTCGGCAAGAAGTGAAGATGCAGGGCAGGGGACGAACAATCCTTTTCCCGGTGGAGCCGCTGGAATTACGGCGGTGCAGAGATCTAAGAAAGGGATCCAATGGCCAAGGAAGCCACCCGCGTTCGCCGCCGCGAGCGCAAGAACATCACGTCTGGCGTCGCACACGTCAATTCGTCGTTCAACAACACGATGATCACCATCACCGACGCACAGGGCAATGCAATTGCCTGGTCGTCCGCCGGTGCAAAGGGTTTCAAGGGTTCGCGTAAGTCGACCCCGTTTGCCGCTCAGATTGCCGCTGAAGACTGCGCCAAGAAGGCTCAGGAGCACGGCATGAAGTCGCTGGAAGTGGAAGTTTGCGGTCCGGGTTCGGGTCGTGAGTCCGCACTTCGCGCGCTGCAGGCTGCGGGCTTCATGATCACGTCGATCCGCGATGTGACCCCGATCCCGCACAACGGCTGCCGCCCGCGCAAGAAGCGCCGCGTCTGATCATATGCATTCAACATCCCGGTGAGGGCGGCGTTCAGGCGCTCTCCCGGACTTCGGGGCTCGGTTGTCACGATTGGATGGTGGCAACGAACGGAAGGCAGAAAACATGATCCAGAAAAATTGGCAGGAATTGATCAAGCCGAACAAGGTGGAGTTCGCCTCCTCCGGCCGCACCAAGGCAACGTTGGTCGCGGAGCCGCTTGAGCGCGGCTTTGGCCTGACGCTTGGCAACGCGCTTCGCCGCGTGCTTCTGTCGTCGCTGCGCGGTGCTGCTGTTACCGCGGTGCAGATCGACGGCGTGCTGCACGAGTTCTCCTCGATCCCGGGCGTACGGGAAGATGTGACCGACATCGTGCTCAACATCAAGGAAATCGCCATCAAGATGGATGGCGACGACGCAAAGCGCATGGTCGTGCGCAAGCAGGGCCCGGGCGTCGTGACGGCCGGTGATATCCAGACGGTTGGCGACATCGAAATCCTCAACCCGAACCATGTGATCTGCACCCTCGACGAGGGCGCGGAAATCCGCATGGAGTTCACCGTAAACAACGGCAAGGGCTACGTGCCGGCTGACCGCAACCGCTCGGAAGATGCGCCGATTGGCCTCATTCCGGTCGACAGCCTGTACTCTCCGGTCAAGAAGGTCTCTTACAAGGTGGAAAACACCCGTGAAGGCCAGGTTCTCGACTATGACAAGCTGACGATGTCCATCGAAACCGATGGCTCTGTCACCGGTGAAGATGCGATTGCCTTTGCGGCGCGCATCCTTCAGGACCAGCTCTCGGTCTTCGTCAACTTCGAAGAGCCGCACAAGGAAGCAGAGGAAGAGGCAGTCACCGAACTCGCTTTCAACCCGGCGCTTCTCAAGAAGGTCGACGAGCTGGAGCTCTCCGTCCGTTCGGCCAACTGCCTGAAGAACGACAACATCGTCTATATCGGCGACCTCATTCAGAAGACCGAAGCAGAAATGCTCCGCACACCGAATTTTGGTCGCAAGTCGCTCAACGAAATCAAGGAAGTTCTCGCTTCCATGGGCCTGCACCTCGGCATGGAAGTGCCGTCTTGGCCGCCTGAGAACATCGAAGATCTCGCCAAGCGTTACGAAGACCAATACTAAGGCCGCACGCGTTCGAGAGAACGCGTAAAGCTGGCCTTAGAAAGTTAAACTGCGTATATGTCTCATCGCTACAAGCCTTCGGCTCTCAGCGGAATATACGCCCCATTAGACTGCGGGCGGATGCCTGCAAGTAAAGGAGAATAGCCATGCGCCACGGTAAAGCCGGCCGCAAGCTGAATAGAACCGCTAGCCACCGCAAGGCGATGTTTGCCAACATGGCAGCTTCGCTGATCGAACACGAACAGATCGTCACGACCCTGCCGAAGGCAAAGGAAATCCGTCCGATCGTCGAAAAGCTTGTCACGCTCGGCAAGCGCGGCGACCTGCATGCCCGCCGTCAGGCGATCTCGCAGATCCGCGACGCCGCCGTCGTCTCGAAACTGTTCGACACGATCGCGTCGCGTTACGCCACCCGCAACGGCGGCTACCTGCGCATCATGAAGGCAGGCTTCCGTCATGGTGACAACGCCGCTCTCGCCGTCATCGAATTCGTTGACCGCGATGTCGATGCCAAGGGCGCGAAGGACCGCGCTCGCGTTGCAGCCGAAGCCGAGGCGGCCGAAGCAGCCTGATCGCTACCGCATGTTCCTTAAATCGGAGCCGATATAAGGATAGAAACATGCAGCAGCTCAAAGTGCTACAGAGCTATTTGCGCGCCTGATAAGACGCGCGGCGCTGGAGGAAGCGATCGAAGGAATTGAGCGGCCGGGTGACAATCACCCGGCCGCTTTTTCCATTGCGGAACGAGTTGGAACTGCCTGCTGACGCTTCCAGCGAAGGAAGCGCGTTCGGACCGCGCGCCACCCAAGGAGCAGGGCGACGAGAACGAGATAAAGCACCTGCTCCGGTCCCACCACCTTCACAGCCATGGCGAAATGAAGAGCGCCGGCAGCCGCTATCACATAGGCCAGTCGATGAAGCTTGTTCCATCGTGCCCCGAGCCTGCGGATCGACCAATTGTTCGACGTGAGCGCAAGTGGAAGCAACATCGCGAGCGCAGCCATGCCTATGGTTATGAAAGGCCGGCGAGCTATATCGGCGATGATCGGCTGAATTCGCAACGTCTGGTCCAGCACCATATAGGCCAGAAAGTGCATCAGAACATAGTAGAAGGCGAGCAGGCCGAGCGCGCGACGGTATCGCAGCCAGTTCATGCCGAAAAGATCACGGATCGGCGTGATCGTCAGCGTAGCGACGAGGAAGCGAAGCGCCCAAAGGCCCAGCAGATGTTCGAACTCCTTGACGGCGTTGCCGGGCAGCTGTCCTGTTGCGCCAAGATAGAAGGCCGATATCGCCGGACAGAAGCCGAGTGCATAAAGCACCCAGACGGAAGGACCATGGAAGCGCTTCGGCAGGGCGGGGAGGATGGCCATCGTCAGAAATTCGCTCCTAGATCCATGCCGGAATAGAGGCTGGCGACGTCCTCTCCATACCCGTTGAAGGGGAGCGTGTCGCGCCGATTGGCGCCGAAGAAGCCGCCTTCGCCGATGCGATTCTCCGTCGCCTGGCTCCAGCGCGGGTGATCGACGGCAGGGTTCACATTGGCGTAGAAGCCGTACTCGTTCGGAGCACTGAGATTCCACGTGCAGGGCGGCGCCGTCTCGGTCAGTGAGATTCGAACGATCGACTTGATCCCCTTGAAGCCGTACTTCCACGGCACCACCAGCCGGATCGGCGCGCCATTCTGGTTCGGCAGGGTCTTGCCGTAGAGTCCGATCGAAAGGATCGTCAGCGGGTGTCGTGCCTCGTCCAGCCTCAAGCCTTCACGATAGGGCCATTCCAGCGGCTGGAAATAGCCGGCCTGGCCGGGCATTTCCTCCGGCCTTACGACGGTCTCGAAGGCGACGTATTTGGCGCTCCCGAGCGGTTCGACCTTGTCGAGAAGTGCCGCCAGCGGAAAGCCGATCCATGGGATGACCATCGACCAGGCCTCGACACAGCGCATACGATAGATCCGCTCTTCAAGGGGGAAGGCCAGAAGCTCCTCAAGCCCGAATTCCTTCGGCCTGCCGACCAAGCCGTCGACTTTCACCGTCCAGGGCGAAGACTTGAACGCCCCGGCATTGGCGGCTGGATCGCCTTTGCCAGTGCCGAATTCGTAATAGTTATTGTAGCTCGTCACATCCTCCTCAGGCGTCATGGCCTCATCGACCTGATACGGGCTCGCCGAAGCCTTGAGCGCCGCCGCACCCGCGGCCGTCGCCCCACCCAGGACCAGCCCGCCGGCTGCGGCCGTAAGAAATGTCCTTCGATTGAGGAAGAAGCGTTCGGGCGTTATCTCTGACGCAGCGATACACGGCGGGCGATAGGCAGGCATGGAACTTCCTCGATAACGATAGCTGACATGGGAGATTAGGTCCCGACCTAGATGATCAGAGTTTCAATCACTGGAAAAGGTGCGCGGAACCACGTTTTCGTGCGTTGGCCGTGAGTGTTACCCCGTTCAGCCGTTTGCCTTTTTTCTCACGAAATCCTATCTGAACGTAGCGGCAACGAAAGGGAGAAGTGCTACATGATCTTTGGCCGTCGAGCATTGGTTCCGCTCGTCCTCGCGGTTGCACTGTCCGTTCCGGCGGCGGCGCAGGACGCGAAGGTCGTGCCCGAATCCCGCGCCGAGATGCAGCTTTCCTTTGCGCCTCTGGTCAAGCAGACGGCGAATGCCGTGGTGAACGTCTATGCCGAACGGGTCGTCGAGCGGCGATCGGTTTTTGCCGATCCCTTCTTCGAAGAGTTCTTCGGCCAACGCATGCCGAACAGGACCGAAAAACAGTCGTCGCTCGGGTCGGGCGTGATCGTCGGTCGGAACGGCGTCGTCGTCACGAACAACCACGTTATCGAGGGCGCTGACGACATCAAGGTCGCGCTTGCCGACGGTCGCGAATTCCCCTGCAAGATCATGCTCAAGGATGACCGGCTCGACCTGGCCGTCCTGAAGATCCAGTCGGACGGGCCGTTCGACATCATTCCCATCGGCGACTCCGATGCCGTCGAGGTGGGCGATCTGGTCCTCGCGATGGGCAATCCGTTCGGCGTCGGCCAGACGGTCACGAGCGGCATCGTATCGGCGCTCGCCCGTAACCAGATTACCTCCGGCGACTTCGGCTTCTTTATTCAGACGGACGCCGCCATTAATCCAGGCAATTCCGGCGGTGGTCTGATCGACATGAACGGACAACTGATCGGCATCAATACGGCGATCTTTTCGAGGGGCGGTGGCTCCAACGGCGTCGGCTTCGCTATTCCCGCCAATCTGGTCAAGGTCTTTGTCGCGTCCGCGGAGGGCGGCGGCGGCTCCTTCATCCGTCCCTTCATCGGCGCGACCTTTGAACCTGTCACGTCCGAGGTGGCCGAGGCGCTCGGGCTCGACCGGGCACGCGGCGCTCTGGTCACGGCCGTCGCCGCGAACGGTCCGGCCGCAGCCGCCGGCATCAAGCCCGGGCAAGTGGTTAGCGCGGTCAACGGCATTGCCGTCGAGCATCCCGACGCGCTCGGTTATCGCCTGACGACCGTCGGCATCGGTCACGAAGCGCGCGTGACGATTTCCGACAACGGAGAGACGCGCGACGTCGTCCTGAAGCTCGAGCAGGCACCGGAGACCTCGCCGCGTGATGAGCGCTTGATCGAGGGGCGCAATCCTTTCGCTGGTGCAGTGGTGGCAAATCTGTCACCCCGACTGGCGGAAGAGTTGCGCATGCCGACTTCCCTGCAGGGTGTCGTCGTGACCGAGATCAACCGTGGCTCACCGGCGGCCCGTATAGGCCTCGAACCGAAGGACATCGTCCGCTCGGTCAACGGAACGGCCATCGACAGTTCGGAGACGCTGGAGACCGTGATGGCTGAGGACGCATCCGTCTGGCGCGTCGAGATTGAGCGCGACGGCCAGATCATCCGACAGTTCTTCCGATGAGCGACCTGTTTTCTCCAGTTGAACCACCGGAAATGGCGTCGGCGAGGCCGCTCGCCGATCGGCTGCGGCCGCGGACGCTTGCCGAAGTCACCGGGCAGGAGCACCTGACCGGCGAAGATGGTACCCTTACGCGCATGATAGCATCCGGTTCGCTGGGCTCTATGATCTTTTGGGGGCCGCCGGGCACGGGCAAGACGACGGTCGCCCGCCTGCTCTCCGGAGAAGCTGGCCTCGCCTTCGAGCAGATTTCGGCGATCTTCTCCGGCGTCGCTGACCTCAAGAAAGTGTTCGAGTCTGCGCGCGCCAGACGGATGTCGGGCCGGCAGACCCTGCTGTTCGTAGACGAGATCCACCGCTTCAACCGGGCCCAGCAGGATAGCTTTCTGCCGGTGATGGAAGATGGAACGGTGATCCTTGTCGGCGCGACGACGGAGAACCCGTCTTTCGAGCTCAATGCCGCGCTCCTGTCGCGCGCACGCGTCTTGACCTTCAAGCCGCATGACGAAGCGAGCCTGGAGGAACTCTTGCGGCGCGCCGAGCAGGCGGAGGGCAAGCCGCTGCCGCTCGACGAGGATGCCCGCGCCAGCCTCCTGCGCATGGCGGACGGCGATGGGCGCGCCGTGCTGACGCTCGCCGAAGAAGTCTGGCGCGCGGCGCGTCGGGATGAAATCTTCGATGCCAATGCTCTGCAGAACATCGTCCAGCGTCGTGCCCCTGTTTACGACAAGGGCCAGGACGGGCATTACAATCTGATCTCGGCGCTCCACAAGTCCGTTCGTGGCTCCGATCCCGATGCTGCGCTTTATTATCTCTGCCGCATGTTCGATGCCGGCGAGGACCCGCTTTATCTCGGCAGGCGGCTGGTCCGCATGGCCGTCGAAGACATCGGTCTCGCGGATCCTCAGGCGCTCGTCATCTGCAACGCCGCCAAGGATGCCTATGACTATCTCGGCTCGCCAGAAGGCGAGCTTGCGCTGGCCGAGGCCTGTGTCTATCTCGCGACGGCACCGAAGTCGAACGCGGTCTACACGGCCTACAAGGCGGCAATGCGCGCGGCGAAGGAAAACGGCTCGCTGCTTCCGCCGAAACATATTCTCAATGCTCCGACGAAGCTTATGAAGGGCGAGGGCTACGGCGAGGGATATCGTTACGACCATGACGAGCCGGACGCATTTTCGGGGCAGGACTATTTTCCGGAGAAGATGGGGCGCAAGACTTTCTACGACCCGCCTGAGCGCGGCTTCGAGCGCGAGCTTCGCAAGCGACTGGAGTGGTGGCAAAAACTTCGGCGCGAGCGAAACTCTTAGAGCAATCCAGGAAAGCGTGTAACGGTTTTCGTCCAGAATTGCGTAGTCTCAAAGAGTTGGATCACCTTACTGTTTCAATGAAACAATGAAACGATCCAAGGCGACATCTGCCCGCCGCGCAGGGCAGACTTGCCGGGAGGTGCCTTGCTCCCCGCAAGTCGCCGTGGCATAGAGCGCCTATTGCAGACGGCTGCACGGGTTCGATATCTATCGTCCCGAACATCCGCGGGGACGGCCTCGCTCCAGACAAGGGAGTTTGAAAATGGCCTGGTTCACCCTTCTGCTTGCCGGCATTCTCGAAATCGGCTGGGCGATCGGTCTCAAATACACGGATGGTTTTACGCGGGTCACGCCGACGGTGCTGACGGTCGGATCGATGATCTTGAGCATCGTGCTTCTCGGTATTGCTGTCCGTTCGCTGCCGCTCGGCACGGCCTACGCCGTTTGGACCGGCATTGGAACCGTGGGCACGGTTGTGCTGGGAATTTTTCTATTTGCCGAGCCGGCGACATTCATTCGTCTCGGCTGCATAGGCCTGATTGTCGCCGGCATCGCCGGTCTCAAATTTTTCGCCTAACTTTTTGCATGTTTCCGTAAAATCGGAGCCGATTTACGGATAAAACAGCAATTCAAAGTGCTACAGCGTCCTTTCGCGCGTCTGAGAAGACGCGCGGGCGCTGTAGGGTGAGTTGTCTGTCGTAACGGCAGGCAACTCCCGTGCTCGACGCTATTTCAAGGCGTCGAGCGCCGTTGCGGCCGCCTTCATTTCCTGCCAGCGGTTCTCGCGGCGCTGGAAAGCCTCCTCGTCGGTTCCCCAATGTTCGATCTGCCAGTCCTCGTCGACATGGGCGGCGGTCCAGGCTTCCTCTGCTGTCAGCCGCCCCATGGCAAAGGCGAGCGCGAGCAGTGCTGATCCGGTGAGTGTCGTCAGCGTATGCAGGCAAGCGAGTCCGAGCGGCGTCGCAAAGGCACGCAGGCCTTCGGCATAGGCCGAGATTGCTTCGGGGGGCTGTTCCTGGTGGATCACGCCCTCAATCAGAATGAAGCGGGCGCCAAGTGATTGCGCTGCCCAGTCGAGGACTGGGTTCCAGAGATCGTTCTGTCGTGCGACGAGCCCTTCCGGACCGTCGGCGCGATAGCAGAGAAGATCGCTGCCCGCGAAGCGCAGAATATCGTCGAACACTGCGCGATGATCGACCGCGACGCCGTCAATCGCCGTGTTGACGATGCGCGTGATCGGCATTGCCGTAGGGTCGATGGCCTCGGATTGCGCATCCCACTCGGCCGCCAACAGTTCGGCAAGCTTGCGCGTCGGAACCGCAAGCGGGTGTCTTTTCGGTGTGCGCACCGTGCGGCCGTCAAGAAGCACGGCATGAGCGCCGTCGTCCGCGGGACCGATGCTAACATCCTTATAGAAGCGCTTGGCTAGCGGCTTTTGCATCTGGATTTGTGCACGCCGCACCGGGTCTTCATGGCTCAGCGCGCCGCTCAACTCGTCGCGTATATCAGGCATGGTTGCGCTCCATCCATTCGATTATGTCTCCCGGTACGTGGGCAATGTGGTCGGCGCCAGCTTCGATCAGGTTCGGCACGCTTGCATAGCCCCAGGCGACCCCGAGAGCATCCGCGCCGGCCGCCTTCGCCATCTGCATGTCGAAGATCGCATCACCGATGACGATCGTGTCCTTCGCATCGATACCCGCCTCCGCACAGCATTCCATGACCATCGCCGGGTGCGGTTTCGACGGGCAATCGTCGGCAGTCCGGGAAACGAAGAAGATCTTGTCGAGCCCATGGGTGGCGGAGATGTGTGTAAGGCCCCGGCGCGATTTTCCGGTTACGGCGCCGATCAGCAATTCATCGCGCGAGGCGAGCGTCTGCAACATTTCGGCAATGCCGGGAAACAGCTGCTCCTGAAAGCCCGCTTCACCCCGCACAGAAGCAAAGATCTCCTTGTAATGTGCCGTCATTATGGTCGCTTGATCGTCGACGTGTTGCCGGCCCAGCAGTCGGGCGATCGCTATGTCGAGCGTCAAGCCGATGATCGCCTTGGTCGCTTCGGTCGTCGGCCGCGGATGGTCAAAGGCTTCGAAGGTGCGGGCCATCACTTCGTGGATCAACCCGACGCTGTCGACCAGCGTCCCATCGCAGTCGAACAGGACGAGTTTCATCAGTCTTCCCCGTCGGCCGTGTTTTCGTCGAAGCCGAGCAGGTTCCAGCTCTGCACCATATGCGGGGGCAGGGGGGCGGTGACCTTCAGTCGCCCACCGTTCGGATGCGGAATATCGATATGCCGGGCGTGCAAATGCAGCCGATTCTGCATCCCGCCCGGGAAGGTCCAGTTGATGTCCGCCTCGAAGTATTTCGGATCCCCAATGATTGGATGACCGATGTGAGCGGCGTGGACGCGGAGCTGGTGCGTGCGGCCGGTATAGGGTTCCATTTCGAGCCAGGCGAGGTTCTGCCCGGCTTGCTCGACGATACGGTAATAGGAAATCGCATGGTCGGCACCTTCGTCGCCGTGTTTGGCAATCCGCATGCGGTCCCCGTCTGGCGTCTGCTCCTTGACGAGCCACGTCGAAATACGGTCCTCGCGCTTGCGCGGCACGCCTTTGACCAGGGCCCAATAGGTCTTCTTGGTGTCACGCTCGCGGAAGGCGGCGGTCAACTGCTGTGCGGCGCCGCGGGTACGGGCGACGACGAGGACGCCCGACGTGTCGCGGTCGAGACGGTGCACCAGTCGCGGCTTTTCGCCCTTCTGGCTCGTCCACGCTTCAAGCATCTTGTCGATATGGCGGCTGACGCCGGAACCGCCCTGCACGGCAAGTCCGGCGGGCTTGTTGAGCACGATCACCTTGGCGTCTTCGTGGAGCACCATGCGCGACAGCAACTCGCCATCGGGTGAATGGCGCAAGTCACGACCGCCGATCGGACCCCTCTTGGTGTCCTTCGCATCGACGCCGAGAGGCGGAATGCGGATCGTCTGGCCCGGCTGAACGCGCGTGTCGGATTTCGCGCGGGCGCCGTCTACGCGGATCTGACCGGAGCGCAGCAGCTTCTGCAGCGGTCCGAAGCCGAGCCCGGGAAAATGCACCTTGAACCAGCGGTCGAGACGCATTCCCGCCTCGTCACCGTCCACCTGCCTGTGTTCTATGCCTGCCATCTGCAAAAATCCTGTTCTTCTACGGCGCCGCGCGTCTTATCAGACGCGCAAAGGACGCTGTAGCACTTTGAATTGCTGGCTTTAGACCATTGCGCGCATCAGGGCCAGTCCGGCGAAGACGGCAAGGATGGAAAGAGTGACGCTTGCGATGATATAGGCGATACCGAGCGTCTGCTGGCCGTGTTCCAGCAGGGTTATCGCATCCAGCGAGAAGGCGGAGAAGGTGGTGTAACCCCCAAGCACGCCGGTGATCAGGAACACGCGCATCTCCGCAGACGCCCCCATCTTGCGCATGATGAACTCCGCCAGGAAGCCGATCAGGAACGAGCCACTGACGTTTACGCACAAGGTGCCCCAGGGAAAGGCGGGGCCGAACCGATGGAGCGTCCAGAGGCCGACGAGATAACGTAGCACGGAGCCCAGCGCGCCGCCGGCGCCGACGAGCAGGATATGGAACATGGAGCCGATTTCCGTTGGGGTAGATGAGGGCGACGATCGCGGGGCGAGCGCCCCGCAGCGGGGTGCAAAACCATTCGTTAAGTGGCACTGGCTAGCATTGTGAGAAATTTCTCATGCAGGTTTCCGGTCCAGGTTGGCGATGACAAAACGAGCAGTGAACTATACGCACTACGACCTCAAGGAACAAAGGGCCGGGACAACGATCGAAGTGACGCTGTCCGCCGTCGCCAACGTCCGGCTGATGACCGACGATAACTTCACCCGGTACCGGGAGACGTTGAAGCATCAATTTCTTGGCGGCGTCGCGCGAAAATCGCCGCTGCGCATGACCATTCCCGAGACCGCCCATTGGCACCTCGTCATCGACATGGAAGGTCACCACGGTCTTGCCGAGTCAAGTGTCCGCCTGGTCGAAACGGCTGGCCAGCCACGTTTTCAATCCATGTCGTGACTAAAGCGCCGCGCGTCTTATCAGACGCGCCCACATGACCCGTCTCAGCCGAGCCGCTCGGCGTGCCATTTCAGATGATCGTCCATGAAGGTCGAAATGAAGTAATAGGAATGGTCGTAACGCTCATGCATCCGGAGCGTCAGCCCTATTCCGGATCCGTTTATCGCCTCCTCGAACAACCAGGGGCGCAAGCCGTTCTCGAGAAATCCGTCCGCCTTACCTTGATCGATCAGGAACTCCGGGAAGCGTGCCCCGTCCCTGACCAATGCGCAGGCATCGTACTGGCGCCAGGTCGTCTTGTCCGAGCCGAGGTATTTTTCGAAAGCACCGATCGACCAATCGGCGGTCGAGGGTTCCACGATCGGCGCAAAGGCCGAGCAGCTCCTGAAACGCTGAGGATTCTTGAGGGCGATCGTCATTGCGCCATGCCCACCCATCGAATGGCCGAAAATGCCCTGTCGGCTCATATCCATGCGAAAATGCTGGCTGACGACGGCGGGCAGTTCCTCCGTGATGTACGTGTACATCTGATAATGCTCGGCCCAGGGCATTTCCGTCGCGTCGAGATAGAAGCCGGCACCCTTGCCCATCTGCCAGTTGGTCACTTCGTCGGGCACATCGTTGCCGCGCGGACTGGTGTCCGGGCAGACGATGATGAGGCCAAGCTCTGAGGCCATGCGCCGATACTCGCCCTTTTCCATCACGTTCGCGTGGGTACAGGTAAGCCCGGACAGATACCAGAGGACCGGGCGCGGCTGGTTGATCGCCTGCGGCGGCACATAGACGGCAAAGGTCATTTCGCCCTTACAGGCGGCCGAATCGTGGGAAAAGACGCCCTGCATGCCGCCAAAGGCAGTATTTTGCGAGATAACTTTCATGACTTACTCCTTGAAGTAGGGCAGGCGTCAGCCGGCCAACTGGACAGCGGCGTTGACCGCCGCGGCGACCAGCACGGTGTTGAAGAAGAACGAAACGACGGCATGCGCCAGATTGATGCGGCGCATCGCCGTTGCCGTGATCGCCACGTCCGATGTTTGCGCAGTCATGCCGATGACGAAGGCGAAATAGAGAAAGTCATAGCCGCCGGGCATGTCCGTTTCCGGAAACATAAGTCCGCGTGCCGGCTCGATCGGATCACGGCTCTCGTCGGCCACCCAATAGACGTGCGCGTAATGCATTGCCGCCATGGTGTGGATCGTCGCCCAGCCGAGTCCCACGGAAGCAAAGGCGAGGGGCAGGTCGAAGCCATTGCCCTGATCTTGCCGATTGAGCGCCAGGAAAAGTGACAGCAGCGAGACGGCAGCCGCAGCAAGGGTAACCAGAAAAATGACCGCTTCAGGTTCGTCGGTGCTATGCGCATGGTGTTCGAGATAACTTCCGGTCAAGCGCCTGAGCCGCACGGCCGCCTTGATGAGATAAACGCAGAAGAATGTGATGGCGGTGATCTCCAGCGCAAAGCGTGGAGCAAGGACCAGGGAGATCGGTAGGCTCAGCAAGGCGCAGCCAAGCGCGGCATAGAATGGCCAGTGTCGCAGCCTTGTCGTCCGTTTCATCGCGCGGCCCAGCGTCCTTCCGCGTTCATCGTTTGGCTTGGCGGCAGAGCCGGTCAAGTGTCTCCAGGAAGGCCGAGCGGTCCCTTGCCGTGAAGGCTGCATTGTAGCCTTTGCTTTCGCCGGTTTCCCTTAAGTGCGCGCCGAGGTCGCGCATGGCCGAAGCCATGCCGATGTTGCTCTTGTCGAAGAGCCGACCGGACGGTCCGGTGACGAGCGCGCCAGCGGCGACACAGCGTGCGGCGAGCGGGACGTCCGCCGTAACCACGATGTCGCCTTCTCCTGCGCGTTCGGCAATCCAGTCGTCGGCTGCATCGAAGCCCGCCGATACGATTACGTTGTGCACCATCGGGTCTCGTGACGGGCGCAGGCCGGAATTGGCGACCAAAGTCACCTCGAAACCGTGACGCTCTGCCACTTTCAGGATTTCCGCCTTCACGGGACAGGCGTCGGCATCGACATAGATCATGTTTAAGCGCACTTCCGAACAGTCAAGAAGCGCCGAAATACAATCGATTCCGGCGCTCTGTTGATCCAGTTTGACAGCTTAGTAGAGGACGACGCTGCGGATGCTTTCGCCGGAATGCATCAGTTCGAAGCCCTTGTTGATGTCGTCGAGCGGCATCGTGTGGGTGATCATCGGGTCGATCTCGATC
>NZ_JASKLT010000002.1:0-165604 GCF_030124405.1 Sinorhizobium sp. 7-81
GACGATGTCGATCGGCAGCGCGCCGATCTTCCAGCGGTAGAGCAGGTCGTTCAGGCAATGGCCGAAACGCGACACCATCAACAGCACCTTCATGCGCTCGCTGGCGTCGTGGATTGCCGCTTCCATGCCGAACGTCTCGGCAATCGGCGCGAAGCCCTTTTCGAGCACCTCCCGGCTCACGTCCTCTTCCGAAATGAAGCTGACACGAATGAAGAAGAGACCCGTTTCGAGATCGTCAAACTGTGAGCTGTCGATGATGTTGCAACCCTGTTCGGCGAGGTAGCGGGAGATCGCCGCGACGATGCCGCGTGTTGATTTGCAGGTTACCGTCAAAACATAATTGTGCATTGTTTTCGTCCTTGCCGTCGCGTCCTTCAGCGCAGAGCCGCTGCTTTCGATTTGCGAGAAGGTTCTACTCCTGCGCATCGATTTTCTCGAGAAAATCCTCCACTTCCGCCGGCGCGATGCCAACCAGATGCGCCTTTTCCGGATAGGCGCCGGAGCGAACGTCCTCGGCATATTCGCGGAAGGCGGCGACGCGCTCCTGCTGCAGGCGGTCGAACTCGGCGGCGAAGTCGCGATAGACCTTGGCGTGGCGCGGATAATGGCCGCGGTTCTGCCCAAGCACGTCCTCCGCGAAAAGATACTGTGCGTCGCATCCGGTGCCAGCACCCATGGAGAGCGTCAGCAGCGAAGTGCGCCTGGAGATCGCCGTCGCCACCTCGGCGGGCACGACCTCGATCTCGGCCGCAAAGGCGCCCGCCTCTTCGAGCGCCTTTACCTGCCGCCAGACCTCGAGCGCGCTTTCCGCAGTCTTGCCGACCGCGCGGAAGCCGCCGGTCCAGGTGGCCTTGGAGGGGATCAGCCCTACATGGCCGCAGACAGGAATGCCCTCCTCTCGCAGCCGCCTGACCGTGGAGAGACCGGCAGCGCAATAGACCGCGTCGCCGCCGGTACGCATCGCCTGGAAGGCGGCGCGCAGATACTCCTCCGCCGTGACGTAATCGCCATATTCGAGCCCGGGGAAGGCGAAGACGGAGGGTGCCGCCTCGCGGAATTCCGGTCCCAGGAGTGCCG
Organism: Sinorhizobium sp. 7-81; assembly: GCF_030124405.1. Taxonomy (NCBI): domain Bacteria; kingdom Pseudomonadati; phylum Pseudomonadota; class Alphaproteobacteria; order Hyphomicrobiales; family Rhizobiaceae; genus Sinorhizobium; species Sinorhizobium sp. 7-81. The sequence goes on from NZ_JASKLT010000002.1 coordinate 1,078, forward strand.
GGGGAACGGAGACGAGGTCGATGCCGGCCTCCTCGGCGGCTTCGGCCTCGTCTAGCGTCACGACACGAAGCATGGTCAGTTGCCTCGTGCCTTTCATCGACAACAGATCGGCAACAGTCGGGCGGCGGTGTTTCATCGAAACCTCCAGCGGGGTGCTTAGGGAACAGGGGGAACCGGGCGACGCTCAGGCTGCCAGCAGCTTCTTGAGCTTTGTTTCGGGCGAAACAAGCGCCGCCGGGTCGGGTCGGCTGCCCGCGGCAATGAGCATTTCGGCAAGGCGGATATCGCGCGCGACTGCATTGCCGGGGCCGACGCCGCTGGCGGCGATCAGCCGGCCATCGCCATCCAGATGGAAGAGGATGAAGGCCCCCTCCTCCATGTCGCGCCGGACTGTCCTCGCCGCGCCGTCGGCAAGACCGGCAATCTGCAAAGTGAGATCGTATTGATCCGACCAGAACCACGGTACGCTGGAGACAGGCTCGACCCCGCCGATTAGGCTATTGGCGACGAGCGTCCCTTGTTCCTGGGCGTTGCGCCAGGCTTCGAGCCGCACCCGCCGCCCGCTGTAATGCGACAGAGGGAAGGAACAGCAATCGCCAGCGGCAAAGATATCGGGATCGGAGGTGCTGAGCCGCTCGTCGACTGCGATGCCGTTGTCAATCGCAAGACCCGCGGCCTCCGCCAGTTCGGTGTTGGGGACCGCGCCGATGCCGACGATGACCAGGTCGGCGGAAACGCTGCCGCCATCGGCGAAGAGAACACGCGCTCGGCCGCCCTCTTCTTCAAGTGCTGCGATCTTCGCGCCGCAGACGATCTCGACGCCTTCGCGCCGATGCCGCCCGGCCACGACCGCGGCGATCTCTTCCGGCACACCGCGACTTAGTATCCGCGGCAGGCCTTCGACGAGAATGACATCGGCACCGAGCTTGCGGGCGGTGGCGGCGAGTTCGAGTCCTATGAAACCGCCGCCGAGGATCGCAAGTTTACGGCCGGGGAGAAGCATTGGACGGATCGCCGCCGCGTCGGCGTGCGTCCTCAGCATGCGGATGCGTTCGGAGTTTTCCGGAGCGCCCGGAAACGCCCGCGGCCGGGCGCCGGTCGCAAGCAGCAGCCGGTCATAGGCAATCAAACGACCGTCAGCGAGCCTGACCTTCTTCTGCTCACGGTCGAGCGTCTCGACGGGTGCCTCGGTGAGCACCGTTATTCCGGCATCCTGATAGCGCTCCGCCGCCGCCACATATTTCGGGGGCTCGGCGCCCGCGAGCCCTTCCTTCGAAAGCGGCGGGCGTTCATAGGGAAGTTGCGGTTCGGCGCCGATCAGCGTGATTTCGCCATCGAAGCCTTTTTCTCTCAGCGCAAACGCCGCCCGCGCGCCGCATTCACCGGCACCAACGATGACGATATGTGTCATGCCTTCTCCTCCCTCCGCCGGTTCGGCGTTAAGGCAATTTGTCGTCAGGAAATCGCGATGAAGACGCTGCCGGCCTCAACCTTCACCGGATAGGTCCGGAGGTTGACACACACGGGGGCGCCCTTGGCCTGGCCAGTCTTGTAGTTGAAGCGGCCGTTGTGCTTGGGACATTCGATGATGTCGTCCATCACCAGCCCATCGGCGAGATGAATGTGCTCGTGGGTGCAGAGCCCATCGGTCGCGAAATAATCGTCATCGGGGCTGCGATAGACGGCGAAGGTTCGCCCCTCGTGATCGAAGCGAATAACGTCTTCCTCATCGATTTCGTCGGCCGCACAGACCTCGACCCAGTTCGAGCTCATGGGTTTCCTCCCTTCAATGCAAGGTTTTGATAGACTGTCGTTTTCCACGCTCACTCAGCGGCGTGGATGACCCGGTCGTTGTGGAACTCTTCGCGATAGGGCTTTGCCGTCGGCGGCAGTTCGCGCTTCAGGAAATAGTCCTCGTTCCTGAGCTGCCTGAGGAAAGCCGGGATCATTTCGCGATAGCCGTGAAGCATGGACGGGCTCGCCGCCGGCAGGTCGTGCTTGATCATCGCATGCAGCTTCGGCAGCGCGTGATAAGGCACCATCGGGAACATGTGATGCTCGACGTGATAGTTCATGTTCCAGTAGATGAAGCGGCTCACCGGGTTCATATAGACCGTGCGGCTGTTCAGCCGGTGATCGGTGACGTTGTCGGCAAGCCCGCCATGCTGCAACAGGCCGGTCAACACGTGATGCCAGGCGCCATAGAGGCGGGGCAGTCCGATCAGCGTCAGCGGCAGAAGAGAGCCGAGATAGATCGACAGGCCGATCGTCGCGACATAGATCGCCAGCCAGATGCGGGCGACCAGAATCGCCTTCGGCTGCTCCATTTCCGGAATGAAGGTCTTTTCGGCAGCGCTGATCACGCCGAAGGCATTCCGCACCATATCGATGACAGCGTGCCAGACATCGATGATGCCGAAAAAATTGAGAACGAGCCGGAGAAGATCCGGCGGGCGCATGACGGCGATTTCCGGGTCGCGGCCGACGATGACCGTATCGGTGTGGTGGCGGGTGTGGCTCCAGCGCCAGGTCACCGGATTGCGCATGATCATGAAACAGGCGATCTGATAGACGACATCATTCATCCACATCGTCTTGAACGCGGTGCCATGGCCGCATTCGTGCCAGCGGCTGTCGGAGGCCGAGCCGTAGAGGACGCCGTAGGCGAGGAAAAGCGGCACCGCGACCCAAGTGCCCCAGAAATAGATGCCGAGCCCCCCGAAAAGCACCATGCTGCCGAGCCAGAGGACGGTGTCGCGAATGGCCGGGCCATCCTCGCGTTTCATCAATTCCTTCATTTGCTTGCGCGGAATCTCGGTGTGATACCACTCAGCCGCGGAAAGCCCGCTGGCGACCGCCGCCTCGGCATCGCGCCCGAGCAGGCTGTAATCTCTTTTCGTGGCAACCGTCGTCATCTCGTCCTCCCGAAGCGCACTCCCGATTGCGCCCCAAATTCGATGAAAGGAGGGTATGTTGACTTTTGGCAATTCTCAATGCAGTCATGATATATTCTCTCAAATTCCATCATAGCGCCGGCTTCATGCTTGAGGGGATAATTTCAGGAGGAAGCGCAATGACCAGGAGACCGACGATCGCGGATCTTGCGCGGGCGGCCGGCGTGAGCGTCGCCACGGTCGATCGTGTCTTGAACGGGCGTCATCCGGTGCGAGAGGAAACGGCACGAAGGGTTTACGACGCGGCCAAGACGATCGGCTATCACGCCGTCGGCCTGCTTCGCCAGCGCGTATTCGAGGATCTCCCGCAATATCGTCTCGGCTTCCTCCTGCAAAAACCGCAGCAGTCTTTCTATCAGGCGGTTGCGAAAGAGATCGAGAACGCGGCGCTGTCACTGACCCATGTCCGCGCGCTCCCTCAGGTGGACTTCGTTCCGAATTCTACCCCGGCAGGCATCACCGAAAAGCTGAAGGCGATGGCGGCACGCAACCAGGCGATCGCACTTGTCGCGCCCGACTATCCAGCCGTCACGGCGGTGATAGAAGAGCTGAAGGAGCGCGGCATTCCGGTCTTCTCGCTGCTTTCCGATTTCGCAGCCGGCGTGCGCGAGGGTTATATCGGCTTGAACAACCACAAGGTTGGACGAACTGCAGCCTGGATGATTGCCAAGGCGGCGAAACGCCCGGGAAAGGTCGCGGCCTTTGTCGGCAGCCATCGCTTTCACGGGCATGAACTGCGCGAGATCGCGTTTCGCTCCTATTTTCGCGAGAACGCGCCCGAATTCGAGGTGCTCGACACGATGGTCAACCTGGATACCGCCGAGATCACCCACGAGGCAACGCTTGACCTTTTGCGGCGGCATCCCGATCTCATCGGTTTCTATGTCTGCGGCGGCGGGATGGAGGGCGCAATTTCGGCGATCCGAGAGGAAAAGCTCGAGCGTAAGCTGCTGGTGGTCGTCAACGAACTCACGCCGGAGTCACGCGCAGCGCTTGCCGACGAGGCAGTCATGATGGCGATCGCAACCCCGGTTCCGGCCCTCGTGCGGGAAACCGTCAATTTGATGATCGGCGCGATCGATCGGGGAGCGGCCGGCGTGCCAGGACAGACCTTCCTGGCTTTCGACATCTTCACACCGGAGAATATCTGATCCTGTCGCCGGCGGTTGGTGAGTTCAAGAATGGCGTGCGGCGGCTTGAGAAAATTTATTCGCCAGTTTTGATCCCAGTTTTTTCAGAATACGAAGCCTGCCTTCCATCTAAGGGCTCTATCCAGGCCGATTCGGTTCTGCCCGTTAGATCATCGAGAAAATCCTGGCACCAGCGCGTGACATCGTGTTCCAGCAAGTGATCCATCATCGTCTTCCAGCGCTCCTTCCGTTCTTTCGGCGGCATGCTCAGCGCGCGCGCCATGGCGTTTGCGGTACCCTCCACGTCGTATGGGTTGACGAGCAGCGCGCCGTTCAGCTCGCGAGCAGCTCCGGCGAACCGGGAAAGCAGAAGCACGCCGGGATCGTCCGGATCCTGCGCGGCTACGTATTCCTTTGCGACGAGGTTCATCCCATCTCGAAGCGGCGTCACGAGGCCAACTTTGCTAAGCCGGTAAAGCCCGGCAAGAATGTGGCGGCCTAAGGAGCGGTTGATATAGCGTATCGGAACCCAATCGACGGCGCCGAGCGCGCCGTTCACCCTGCCGGCCTGTTCGGCAACCATGCGCTGCATGGCTTCGTACTCCGGCACTTCGGAACGGGATTTCGGCGTGATTTGTAGATAGGTCACATGCCCATGCTGGGCCGGATTGGCCAGGATGAAGCGTTCGAAGGCGTCAATGCGCTGCGTGATCCCCTTGGAATAATCGAGGCGATCGACACCAATGATCAGACTGCGATGGCCAATGCTTTCACGCGTTCTTTTGACCGTCTTGTTGGTCGCTGCCTTTTTGGCGAATTCGGCAAAGGCTGCAGTCTCAATGCCGATTGCATAGGTGCCGCCTTTGAATATGCGGCCATAGGCGCTGAAGCGCCCTTCGCCAAGTTCGTCGCCGATGCCTTCCCGCCTGAGACAGCCGGCGAAGTTCTCAAGGTCATGATCTGTCTGAAAGCCGACGACGTCGTAGTGAGACAGGCCACGCATGATCTCCTCGTGAACGGGCATCGTGAAGAGCACATCAGCGGGCGGCCAGGGAATGTGGAGAAAGAAACCGATCCGGTTCTTCAATCCCATTTGGCGCAGCTCTGCCGCGAGAGGGATTAAGTGGTAGTCGTGCACCCAGATGACGTCATCAGGTTTGACAAGCGGGGCAAGCCTGCGGGCGAAGAAGCGGTTGACGCGAAAATACCCGGCCATTTCCTTGCGACCGTATTCGGCGAGATCAAGCCGGTAGTGGCAGATCGGCCAAAGAACCCGATTGGCAAAGCCGTGGTAATATTCCTCGACATCGGTGTCGGTCAGATCCGTCAATGCATAGGTGATGTTACCCTGCTGCAATTGTGCAAGCGCCTGCGGCTCGCGCTCTCCGCTCGATTTCCCCGACCAGCCCATCCATATGCCGCCATGCTCTTCGAGGGCGACTTTCAGCGCGACCGCCAGCCCACCGGCGGGCGCAATACCACCCTTTTCCGGAACAGGTACACGGTTGGAAACGATGATGAGACGGCCCATGCCGAACTCCCTTCATTCAAGAAGATGTGTCAGGTGCTCAAAAATTCAGGAGACCAGTGCGGCGATGATGCCGCGCAGGGCCTCGGCAGAGGGAACGGAGCCGAGCGCTTCGCTCGAAGGCAAGGGCGGTCCGATGCGGATCGAGTAGCCGCCGAGTTGGTTGACCGTGCGGAACATCGCTTCGTCGGTCACATCATCTCCAATGGCGATGGCGCGCCTCCCGGCAAAGGGTGGCTGCGCAAGAAACGCCGCGATTGCGTCGCCCTTGTCGGCTCGTGCCGGACGGATTTCGATCACCATCTTGCCATGCTGGATCGCCCAGTTTGGCCCTGCTCGGATCAACGCCCGCTCGATCAGCAATTCAAGTTGGAGTTGTCTGTCCGGTGCAAGCCGGTAGTGCGCGGCGACCGCCGCTCCCTTGTCCTCGATCAAAACCCCGGGCCAGTTGGCCGTATCGGCGACAAGATCGGCCTTCAGCCGCTCAAATTCCGTCGTGTCGGCGGCTTTGTGTACAAGGCCGTCCGGATCGCGGCGCTCGGCACCATGCAGCCCCGCGATGGGGAAATGGGCCGGCGAAAAGAGCCCGTCGGCATAGTCGAGGGCGCGACCAGTCACTAGTGCCAGAGCACCTCCGAGTTTTCTCGACAAAGCATTGAGGTTCGCAGGCAGCGAAGGCGGAACGACTACCGCGTCCGGCGTTTCGGCAAGGTCAAGCAACGTCCCATCGATATCGAGGAACAGAGCCCAGCCCCGCAGATCTGTTGTGAGAGCGGCGCGAATGAAGTCCTCTCCTGAAACCGCGTCCGGTTTCGAGGCCCCGAGAAACTGTTTCTGATGTGACATAGCCCCTATTTACATCAGAGCCGGCGATCGACCAACCCTAAGCTTCCATTTAGCAGATATTTGCTGTCCAAAGGCCGGTGCTCCAACGGGGCCAGGCGCTGGGGGATCGAGGGGCGGCATCCCGCAATGTGTGGCCATCTGAAGACCTGTTACCGAGTTTACAGCGCGCCGTTTTGCCGCCTCATGCTGATGTCGGTCTCCATCTGAAGCAGCAGGTTTTGCGCAACGCGGGTATCGCCCATTCGGAATTGAGGGCGATTGCAGCAACCGCAATTGCACCGGAAGCGAAGGCCGGATCGATTGTTGGTAGTTCCGAAGGCTCTCGCACCTTCATCAGGAAGGCCACCTCCTTCGTAATTTGCGTCATCGAATCGTATCGCGTTGTGCGGACGACGAATGACCGCTCGTTTTTAGGCTTCCAGGCGATTTCGTTGTTGTTGGACCGCATGTAACGCTCGAACTCATCAAGCGCAAATGAAGGCTGAGCGATGTCATGCCCTCGGTCATCACCTTGCTTCGCAACGCGGAGGAGGGTTGGCCTTCGGGGTAGGCAATTGCACCGCGCCTCTCGGCGATCTGTGTCGGAAGATCGGGTCGCAATGCGAGTTCCGGCGGTGAGTACAAAGGCAAACTTCCAAGGCTGAAAATATACGAGCAGCAAAGTTGGCGTGCAAAGACAAGACATAAGTTGAGCACTGTAGCAGTATACAACTGACTTTGAGGAGCTTCGCGAGGAAGTTTATCGGAGCGGCAGGAGCTCTGTTGTTCGACGCCGTTCCGCACGGGCGGTTCCTGAGGCTCCTGGTTTCAGGGATGCTCGTGCGCCGACGGAGGGCGTTACGCATTGCGCTCGATCGGTTGGTTCTGGATCCCGACTCGCCGGCGACGCTTGGTTCGAAATCAGCAAACACAGGAGTAACGCGTGTTCACTCGTACCCCTGAAAGAAAGAAACCTGATCCAATCGACATTCACATAGGCCGCCGGATCCGCATGCGCCGACTCTGGATCGAGATGACCCAGGAAGCCCTTGCCAAGGCGCTCGGGATTACGTTCCAGCAGGTGCAGAAGTACGAGAACGGGATCAATAGGGTCGGAGCAAGCCGGCTTCAAGCGATCGCAGAAGTGCTCGATGTGGCACCCTCGTACTTCTTCGAGGACACGTCCGATCGTCATGGCGGCGAGACCACCAAGCGGAATCTGCAATGAGCTTACCGAGTTTCTGCCTGGCAAGGGGGTCTAGCCTTGAACCGGGCTTTCGACCGAATTCGCGACCGAAAGTCAGAAAGGCGGTGCTGTACCCGATTGAAGAGCTCGATGCATGGGACAAAACGAATATGGTAACGTGCCGTGCGTCAAATCGACTCACCATGAGCAGAAGTGATAGAGCGTGACGCTCACGCACGAGCATTTTTGACCGCTGCCAATTACCGGTCCCCGCGCCTACTACGCATCAACTTAATTCGATCATTTCAATCGCTTAGGCTCTGCTATCGGCGTTATCCATCCCCAATCGACTTCTTTCTCGATTTGCAGCCTCGACGTCGGAACATCGCCCGGCCCCTCACGTTATAGGACTCACTCCGGTCTCGGATCCAGTTCAGGTGAATCGTCATACGGGAGGTTGCGTGAGCAGATCCGCGAACGAGAAGCCAGATGGCGCCCTCCTCACTCATGGTGCCGACGATTTACCGTCGGTCACGGTCGACGGCTACAATATCGGACTGCGTAGCTCTGACGGGTTCCTGGGCGACAAGGCCAACAAATACGCCTTTCAGGAGAAGCTCGACGCATGGCGCAGGCGCGTGCGCAAGGGGGGCGACGATCCACTCGGGAAGACGCCAACCGGCGATCTGTCGAAAAAGCAGATCGACGCACTTCTGAAGGGTGACGACAAGGAGGCGGCCGCCCTGATTATGGGAGCGGCTGACGATTTCGCGGGCGAGCTCGCCAGCATTCTCGCCAAATTCCTGCAACAAAAGAGCTGGAACAATACGGAGCGTGTCGTGATCGGTGGTGGCTTTGGAGGGAGCGCCGTAGGTGAACTCGCAATCGCCCGTGCAATGGTGCTGCTAAAGGCCAAGGGCACCAAGGTAGAACTTACTCCCATCGCCCACCATCCGGATGACGCAGGGCTTATCGGCGCCGCCCACCTGATGCCGACTTGGATGCTGAAGGGGCACAAGGCTATGCTCGCCGTTGATATTGGCGGCACAAATCTTCGCGTGGGCATAGTCGAGCTGCGCTTGAAAGAAGAGGCGGACCTCTCAAAGGCCAAGGTCTGGAAGTCAGACAAATGGCGACACGCGGACGACAAGCCCAATCGGACCACCGCGATCGAACGTCTCATCAGCATGATTGAAGAGCTCATCGCAAAGGCGGATAAGGCCGACCTTTTACCCGCACCCGTGATTGGAGTGGCCTGCCCCGGCGTCATCGCCGCCGATGGATCGATCGTGCGCGGCGGTCAGAACCTGCCAGGCGGCAACTGGGAAAGCGAGCACTTCAATCTGCCTGCCGCGATCAAGGAGGCCATTCCACAAATCGGCGAGGACGAAACCTTTGTGATCATGCACAACGACGCCGTCGTTCAGGGGCTTTCGCAGATCCCATTCATGCAGGACGTCTCAGGCTGGGGAGTTCTGACGATCGGCACCGGCCTGGGCAACGCGCACTTCAACAACAAGCGCGAATGATCGCTTGACGCCACGAGCGGTAGCGACTCTACGGACCGGTCATGTCGCCAAGCTCCCCCACGCGAGATCGCCTCGGTTCGAGGAACATGCGATAGAGTACACCAATCATCGAAAGGACGGCACTGGATGAACCGGAACGGGCTCTATCTCATCATCGCAGCTCTTGCTGTAGTCGCAGTCGGGCTCGGCATCTATGTTTACCGCGAGGAAAGCCAGCCGGGCGTCGAGATCAAGATTGGCCAGGACGGTATTTCGGTAAAGGAAAATTGACGAAGCTTCGAGCTGCGGGCGGATCGGCCAGCTTGTTGGCCGGCGGGAGTGGTCACTGTTTCAATCAAACAATGAAACGATATAGCCGCGCCGCGCCGTCTCGAGCTCCGCGACCAGGAAATCGATCGCCGCGAACACATCCATAGGCTGCCAGTTTTCCGGATTGCGATAAGTCGGATAGAGCCCGAGCGTTGCAGCCGTGAGTTGATCGATGGAGGGTCTCGCACCAGCGCGCCGCGCCAAGGCGGTCACGGCGCTGCCGCTTGCCCGATCGTCCGTCAGCCCCCATCCCGCGTAGAATGGCATGGCGTAGCAGCACACGGGCATCCTTCGCAACAAGGCATCGAAGCCGACCTGGCTCGACACGGTCCATACCTCGTCGACGACGTCGAGAATTGAAGCGACGGACACGCGGTCGGCCAGGAGAATGACGCCAGGTGTCCTCGCGGCACGCTCGGTCATATAGCCTTTTCGGTAGCCGGCCATGACGTCCGGGTGGGTACGCACGACACATTGCGCGCCGCTTGCCAAGGCATCGTCGAGCATCGTGTTGAAGGAGTGACGGCCGCCAAGCGCACACTCCACTGAGACATCGCCAAAAACCTGGTCGACAAGCAGGATACGCCTCCGGGTGCTCTGTTCGATCGAGGGCGGCTCGTGCGGCAGGTTGTTGTATTTCGACAGCTTGTGCTCGACCATCCGCGCGCGGATGCGCTCCCCCAGAAGATCCCAGTTCCCCCTAGCCGCCTCGGCGATCAGCAACTCCAGGCGCGACGCCTTCCCGCCGTCGACAGGAAGCGCCCGGTCGTCCACTATGATCGAGACGGGTGCGGCTCCGTCCTTGCCAAGGCCGACCGAGCGCAGGAAGCCATCTTCGAGGTGCCAATGCGGCAATCGCCGCAAGCGGGCAACAGCCATTGCGGTCTTTGCCGGAATGCGCCCACCCCACGAGACAATTCCGTCGATATCTGGGGCGAGTGTCGAGGCAAGCGGAGCCCCGCCAAAATAGTGGCCGAGCCATGGAAAGGCGCGGCGGACAAAGAACGTCGCGCCGAGCCTCGCCCCGTCCGGCGGATGCCACGTCTTGTCCACCACGTCGGGCAAGCTGTCCGCCGCCTTTAGCACAAGTACCTCATCCAAGCACCTTATCTCAGGGCGCGCTCCGGCGCCGATCGCTTCTTCACTGTGCATTCAAGAACCAGTTTAGATCCGAAAACGCAATGGCTGAGCGGCCGAGGATTGCGCAGCCTCCGGCAATTTAGTGGAAGCATTGCCGCGCGTTGGCCACGTGTGGCACGCCGGCGGGCTCGCCCGAAGGGCATGTCACGACTTTGGGACTCGACCGTCCGGCACCTTTGATGCTTTGATATGCGCAGAACTTGGATGCAGTCAGAGGCTTAAAAAGATGGCTTACGATTGGCATGGCAGACGTTCGCGCCGCATTCAGATGATCAAGTTCCTCGGCGCCCTCTCGGTGCCGGTTATTTTGCTCGGCTCGGCAATCGCCGCAGTCGAATGGATGGGTGGCACCCTCTGACTACTGAGAACCGTCGCGTGCGGGGGGATCGCCCATCGGGAGCTGCAGCCACAAGTAGCATATCCATTTGGGTGCCATCGCTCGCACGTCGGAGGTAAGCCGTTTTGGCGAATGGCAGCCTTCCCGGCCCGGTGGTAAATCTTAGCCAGCCGTTTGGAAACGCTGACGGTCAGAGGCCTGCCCCGTCGATCGATGATCGCTGCAGGCCTCGCCCAGCCAGCGCTATTTCGTCATTGGCCGGCCATGAGCATGCCGCGCTACTCCTTCACCGCACCCGTCATCGACGAAACATAGTAGTCGACGAAGAACGAGTAGAGAATGACGACCGGCAGCGAGCCGAACAGCGCACCCGCCATCAACGCCCCCCATTCGAACACGTCGCCGCGCACGAGTTCGGTCAAAACGCCCACCGGAACGGTCTTGTTCTCCGAAGACTGGATGAATGTCAGCGCATAGATGAATTCGTTCCAGGAGAGCGTGAAGGCGAAGATGCCTGCCGATATCAGACCGGGCACGGCGAGCGGCAGGATGATCTTGACGAGGATCTGCCAGCGCGTCGCACCGTCCACCAGTGCACTCTCCTCCAATTCGAACGGAATAGAACGGAAGTAGCCCATCAAGAGCCAGGTGCAGAAGGGGATGAGGAAGGTCGGATAGGTGAAGATCAGCGCCAGCCTCGAATCGTAGATTCCGAACTTGAAGACGATGAAGGCGAGCGGGATGAACAGGATCGACGGCGGCACCAGATAGGCAAGAAAGATCATCAGCCCAACCGGCCGCGAGCCGGTGAAGCGCACCCGCTCGATCGCGTAAGCCGCGAACACCGAGGCCGCAAGCGAGAGTATTGTGGAGCCGACTGCAACGAGCATCGTGTTCCACAGCCAGCCCGGATAAGACGTCTCGAAGAACAGATACTTGATGTGTTCGAGCGTCGGTCCGACGACCCAGAATGGGCTGTAGTTATTATAATCGGTCAGTTGCGAATTCGGCTTCACCGCCGTGATCGCCATCCAGTAGAACGGAAACAGGAGGACGAAGACGAAGACCGCCATCGGCAGGTAGAGAACCACGATCCGGCGCGGCAGCCGGTTGAGGTAGCTCATGCCCTCCGCATGATCGGTAAGGACGTCGTCCGGGATTTTCGCGGTGGTGTTCACGGCATGCCTCCTATCAATCCTGGCCGCCCTGCTGCCATTTGCGGCGCTGCAGTCCGAAGAAGCTGAACATGATCGCGGCAAGCAGGAAGGGAATCATGGCAACAGCGATCGCCGCCCCCTCGCCGAGCTGACCGCCCGGAATGCCGCGCTGGAAGGAAAGCGTCGCCATCAGATGGGTCGCGTTCACCGGCCCGCCCTTGGTCAGCACGTAGATGAGCTGGAAATCGGTGAAGGTGAAGAGAACCGAGAAGGTCATGACGACGGCGATGATCGGCGTCAGCATCGGCAAGGTCACATAGCGGAAGCGCTGCCAGTTGGTCGCGCCGTCGAGCGAGGCTGCCTCCTGCAGCGAAGCCGGTATCGTCTGCAGCCCGGCAAGCAGCGAGATGGCGACGAACGGAATGCCGCGCCAGACGTTGGCGGCGATGACTGAAATCCGGGCATTGGTCGGATCGCCGAGGAAGTTGATCGGCCCGTCGATGAGGCCTAGCTGCATCAGCGACCAGGAGATGATCGAGAACTGCGAATCGTAGATCCACCAGAAGGCAAGCGCGGAAAGCACTGTCGGTACAACCCAAGGAAGCAGCACGATCGCCCGGAAAAATGACTTGAACGGCAGGTTTTCGTTAAGCAGGAGAGCAAGCCACAGGCCAAGCCCGAACTTCAGGATCGAGGCGACCGAGGTGTAGAGCAGCGTGTTGAAGACCGAGAGCCAGAAGACCGAGTCCTCGGCAAGGAAGACATAGTTCTCAAGCCCGATGAAGATGCCGTCGCGGCCGATGCGCGTGTCTGTGAAACCGAGCCAGACGCCGAGCCCGAGCGGATAGGTGAGAAAGCAGACGAGGAACACAGCTGCCGGCAGCATGAACAGGAAGCCGAGCACGTTGTTGTTCTGCATGAGCGAAGCCATGACGGATGGCTGCTTTCCGGATGGTGCTGTGGGCATCGAACTTCTCCCGCGGAAGATCTCGCAGTTTAGCGCCGGCAATGTTTCGTCGGCGCCTTTCCGGTGTTGGGCGGCCCGATCAAGAGCCGCCCAAGATGGCTAGACGCGATAGTAACGGTTTGCCCGCCGTTCGGCCTCGACAACGGCGTCTTCCGGCGTCATCTGCCCGGTGACTGCCGTCGCGAACATGTCGACCAGCACGTAATCCGCCATGACGCCGGCCGAGGCATAGCCGAGTGGTCCGGCGTAACCGTTCGGACGCAACGTTTCCGAAGCGCGCGCATAGGGCGCGTGGATCGGATCTGACGTCCAGACCGGGTTGTTGGCGAAGGCCTTCAGCGGCTGGCAGCAATAGGCGCTGGAGCCTTGGATCCAGGCATTCATCTGGTCGGCTTCCATCATGAACTTGATGTAGGCCTTTGCCGCCTCCGGATATTTGGTGTGGCTGAAGAGCAGCAGCGAACTCGTCTGGTGCAGTTCGACGCTCTGGCCAACCGGGCCGACGGGGAAGTTGGTGGTGCGGATGTCGGCGGCCAGTTCCGCGAGCGCCTGGTCCTTCTTTGCCGCATAATAGAGCGAGACGCCGTTGGCTGTGAGCGACACTTGTCCGGCGAGGAAGGCGCGGTTGTTGTTGATGTCGAGCCAGCTTTCGGTGCCCGGAATGAAAGTCTCGTAGAGCGCCTTGGCATAGTTGATCGCTGCGAGCGTCTCCGGGCTGTTGATCGTGACCTTGCCGCTCTCGTCGACCATCTTGCCGCCATGGCTCCAGAGCAGCCAGTGGGCGTAGTTGTTGCCGTCGCCCACAGCCTTGCCATGCGGGAAGCCGGCCGGCGTTCCCTTGGCTTTCATGGCCTTGCAGAGTTCGAGGAAGCCCGCCGTGTCCTTCGGGAATTCGCTGAAGCCTGCCGCCTTCATGTGGCTGTCGCGATAGCAGATGGCGTTGCCGATCGCCGTCAGCGGCATGGCGATGAACTGGTCGCCGCGGCTTGCATAGCCCTTCACGCCGTCGTACCACCCGCCATATTTGCCGCCGAGATAGTTCGCCAGTTCCGTCAGGTCGACGAGCTTGTCCGGGTATTGGTGCGCATCGTCGAACCAGCACATCACCATGTCGGGACCCGAGCCGACATTCGCGGCGACCGCGGCCTTCGGACGGATATCTTCCCAGCTTTCCTTGTCGATGCGCACCTGAACACCGGTCGCTTCGGTGAACTTCGCGGTGTTGGCGAGCCAGGCGTCCTCGTCGCCCTTGACGAAAGGTGTCCAGCGCAGAAGCCGCAGGCTCGCGCCTTCCTCCGGCTTGTAGCTCGGCTCAGCGGCTTGCGCGAAGGACGGCCGGATGCCGAGTGGCGAAAGGCCGGCGACACCGGCGAGAGCAGCGGAGGCTGCGAGAAAGTCACGTCTCTTTATTGGCATGATACTCCTCCTTGAAAAGCGGGAGCACGTCCTTCCCGGCATTCACCGTCCCGCTTGGCGAATGCGGCGGCAATGATGCCCAGCCCCTGCCGGACATCTCCGCGCGATCAAGACCGGAGGCTCCTCTTCCCCCGGGTTGCCTCTCCGCGCAGCATCAATCGAACAAGCGTCGTCCGCTCTCGGCGTCGAACAGGTGAACATGCGCGGCATCGATCGAAAGACGGATCGTCTCGCCGGGCCTGGCGGTCACCCTTTCACGGAAGACGCAGGTGACATCGTTGCCGCCGAGCCGGACGATCATCTGCGTCTCGTAGCCGGTCGGTTCGATCACCACGATCTCGGCGGGCAGGCCGTTCGGGTCCAAGGCCATGTATTCGGGCCTGAGACCATAGACGAGCTCGCGTCCGCTTGCGGCGGCGGCCGGACGCGCCACCGGTAGCGCCGTGCCGTCCTGCGTGAGGAATGCGTTGGCATTGGCCGGATCGAGCCTGCCCTTGAGCATGTTCATCGCCGGCGAGCCGATGAAACCAGCGACAAAGAGATTGGCCGGGTTGTCATAGAGATCGAGCGGTGCGCCGATCTGCTCGACGATGCCGTCATGCATGACGACGATCTTGTCGGCCATCGTCATCGCCTCGATCTGATCGTGAGTGACGTAGACGGTGGTGGTTTTCAGGCGCTGATGCAGTTCCTTGATCTCTGCGCGCATGGCCACGCGCAGTTTCGCATCGAGGTTCGAAAGCGGTTCGTCGAAGAGAAAAACTTGCGGGTCGCGCACGATCGCCCGGCCCATGGCGACGCGCTGGCGCTGGCCGCCGGAAAGCTGGCGCGGGTAGCGATCGAGCAGCTTCGACAGGCCGAGGATCTCCGCCGCCGCGCCGACGCGCTTGTCGATATCCGCCTTGGACGAACCGGCGAGCATCAGCGAGAAGGCCATGTTGTCCGCGACCGTCATATGCGGATAGAGCGCATAGTTCTGGAACACCATGGCAATGTCGCGGTCCTTGGGCGGCAGCGAATTCACGACCCGGTCGCCGATGCGGATTTCGCCCGCGGAGATGTTTTCAAGTCCCGCCAGCATCCGCAGCAGCGTGGATTTTCCGCAGCCGGAAGGACCGACGAGAATGACGAATTCGCCGTCCTCGATTTCGATGTTCACGCCTTTGATGACGGGAAAGGCACCGAACGATTTTCTGACATCGACGAAGTCTACGGCTGCCATATGCGTTCCTCCAAGGATCTGCCCATGCTGGTCGCGCGGTCCGGTCGTTCCCCTCCCCGTGCTCACGCGACCTCTTGAATTCTCCTATCCCCTGCCGACCAACGGCATTTTCGTCGCCATGACGGTCATGGTCAGCACGTTGGCCGTCAGCGGCAGGCACGCCATGTAGATGACGGCCTCGGCGACATGCGCGACGGGAATGGTCGGCTCGGCCGCGATCTCGCCATTGGCCTGCATCACGCCCGTGCTCATCTTTTGCGTCATGTCGGTCGCCGCATTGCCGATATCGATCTGGCCGCATGCGATGTCATGAACTCGTCCATCGAGCGCCGTGGATTTCGTCAGACCCGTGATCGCGTGTTTGGTCGCGGTATAGGGGGCGGAATTCGGCCTCGGGGTGCTCGCGGAAATCGAGCCGTTGTTGATGATCCTTCCGCCGCGCGGCTCCTGCGCCTTCATCAGCCGGAATGCCTGCTGCGTGCAGAGGAAGGCTCCCGTCAGGTTCGCCGCGACGATGGCGCTCCATTGTTCGAAGGTCACCTCTTCCAGCGGAACCGGCGGCACATTCGTGCCGGCATTGTTGACGAGCAGATCAACCCGGCCGAACTCTGCCCGCACCGCATCGAAGAGGTCCTTGACCTCGCCCGGGTCGCCGACATCGCAGGCAACCGCCCGAACAACGCCACCGCTCTCCGCCGCAATCTCTCTCGCGGCTGCGGCCAGCACGTCCGACCGGCGGCCGGTGATGACGACCACGTAGCCTTCATTGCTCAGCGCTTGCGCAATACCGCGCCCAACGCCTGTGCCGCCGCCCGTCACCAGCGCGATCTTGCCTTCGCCAGTTCTCATGCCTCGAGCCATGTCAGATCTTTCCTCCGAGTTCGTCCTCGATGTGGATCCGGATGATCTCGTCGAAATTGCTTTCTGCCGTAAAACCGAGCTCGCGCGCGCGCCGGGCGTCGAAATCAGTGGCCCAGCCGGCGACGATCGAGGAGATGACGGGATCCGGTTCGCGGCGGATAAGGCGCACGGCCTTCTCGCCGGCAACTCGCCCGAGGGCCGCGATTTCCTCGCCGACCAGCGCCGACAGGCCCGGCATGGTCAGGTTGCGCCGTGGCCCGATCTTCGCAGTGTCCATGCGCGCTGCATGGACGAAGAAACCGACCGCCGAGCGCGGGCTTGCGAACCAGTGGCGGACATTCTCGTCCACCGGCAACACCGCCTCCTGCCCGACGAGCGGCTCGCGCAGAATGTTCGAGAAGAAGCCTGACGCCGCCTTATTGGGCTTGCCCGGCCGGATGCAGATGGTCGGCAGGCGGATACCGATGCCGTCGAAGATGCCGCGCCGCGTATAGTCGGCGAGCAGCAATTCGCAGATGGCTTTCTGCGTGCCGTAGCTCGTCAGCGGCGTCGTGAAGAATTCGTCGCCGATCTTTTCCGGGAAAGGCTGGCCGAAGACGGCAATCGACGAGGCGAAGAGCAGGCGTGGGAAATAGGCTTCGTTGCGGCTTTCATGGCGAATAGCCTCGAAGAGCGCTCGCGTGCCGTCGAGATTGACGCGGTAGCCTTTGTCGAAATCCGCCTCCGCCTCGCCGGAGACGATCGCCGCCAGATGGAAGATCACGTCGGGTCGCGATGCAATAAGCCGCGCCGCTATCCCTTCCGATGACAGGTCAAGCGCGAGCGTCTTCGAAATCGAGGCAAGCCCAGGCGGAACCGACGGCTCGATGACGTCCGCGAGCGTCAGCTTGGCGATTTCGTAGCCGAGAGCGTCCGGCTCAGCGGCGAGTTTCTCGACCAGTTTGCGGCCAATCATTCCGGCCGCACCTATGACCATGACATGCATTCGCGGCGAACCTCCCGTTCGATCCCCGAAACCTTCCGGGTTCAACGTGTCTTTGCACCCTTGCCCATGCTTCTTTCCGCTCGTCCGACCTCTGCGAGCAGTTCCTTCGTCGTCTCGTAGATTCGCATGAGATGGTGGCGAAACGCCGCGACGACCGCTTCGCGGTCGCGCCGTGCAAGCGCTTCCACGATGTCACTGTGATCCTTGTAGCTCGCCCCTATCGCACCGGGTCGCGACATCGCGCTTCGCCGGTAATTCATCATGTAGGTGTAGAGGTCGGTGACGAAATCGGAGAGCAGCGGATTGCCGCACGCCCGATAGATCGCGACGTGAAATTCGCGGTCGCAGATCAGGAAGCGCATGGCGTCGTCTCCGCCGAGGCGCTGCGCTTCGAGGAGGGTCTCCAGCTTGCGCAACGTGTCCTCGTCGATGTTTTCGGCAGCGTCGCCAACGACCTTCAACTCGATGTGGAGCCTTGCGGCATGGACTGCCTCGAGATCATAGCTGTCGATGGCGTTCGGCGAGGCGATCGTCACGGTCACGTCGCTGAGATCGACATTGGCGACCCGACTGCGGCTGCCTTGCGAGACCTCGATGATTCCGCGCGCCGCAAGCGTCTGGATCGCGCCGCGCACCGTCTCACGGCTGACATGGAGCACGTTGGCGAGTTCCCGCTCGCCGGGAAGTTCGTCGCCCGGACGCAGCATGTTGGTCGCGACGAGAACCATCAGCTTGTCGGCAATCACGTCACGCGCGGTGCGGCGTTCGAGGCTCCGCCCGACTTTCGGCATTTGCGTGAGTATGGGACTGCCGTTCACTGCGACACGCCTCCGACTGATCTACTGGTTGGTCCACCGGATCAGTAATACAAATAGACATCTCAAATGAGGACGCGGTCAAGGTCAGTTCGTCGCGGCACCGCACCAAAAATGCGTGTGCTTCTTGTGCGGCGCATAACAGTTCGGAGACCTTCCGGCCAAGACCGGCTTCCGACCACTCAGTCGTGATCATGCCCTTCATGACCATCAAGGGACGGCAGGTCGAGCCCGAAGGTTCTCGCAAGATCAGCGACCTGCTCCGGACTGAGATAGCGCGGATTGAGATTGCGCAGAAGCAGATAGAGCTTCGCCGTTTCCTCGAGTTCCTCGGTGGCGAAAACCGCCGCCTCGAGGCTGCCGCCCGCCACCACTGGACCGTGATTGGCAAGCAGCACCGACGAGTACTTGCCTGCAAGTCCACGGATTGCATCGCCAACCGCCGGATCGCCGGGGCGATAGTAGGGCACGAGGGCGGTTTCACCAGCGCGCATCAGATAATAGGGCGTCATCGGCGGCAGTGCTGCGCGCGGATCGATCTCCGGCAGCATGGTGAGCGCCACCGCATGGGTGGAATGGAGGTGGACGATCGCTCGGGCGCTGCCGCGCGACTCGTAAAGGGCGGAGTGAAGCGGAATTTCCTTGGTCGGCTTGTCTCCGGAAATGAGTCGTCCCGCGGCGTCGAGGCGGGAAATGCGGGCGGGATCGAGAAAGCCGAGCGAAGCGTTGGTGGGCGTCACCAGCCAGCCGCCATCATCGAGCCTGAGCGAAATATTGCCTGACGAACCGGGCGTCAGGCCCCGCTCGAAAAGCGATCGCCCGTATCGGCAGATTTCGTCGCGCAGGCGGTTCTCGGACATGGCAATCCCTTTCTGTCAGGCGGTCGCCCCTTCGATCAACTCAAAGCCGAGGTCGACGACCTGCGACGGTGTATCCGCGACAACGAGTTCCGCCGCCACCTGCCCGGTCGCAACCCGGGGCGTGCGGATGGTCGAGAGCGGCTGCGGTGTAACCCGGCCAATGTCGAGGCCGTTATGGCCGAAAAGTGCCAGGCGCGCGGGGATCGGAATACCGTGCGCCAGACAATGGAAATAGCCGCCAAGCGCCATATCATCGTTCGAGAAATAGACTGCATCGAGGTCGGGCGTCCTCGCGAGCAGCCGCTCCAGCCCCGATCGTCCGTTTTCCACCGAGGAGGCGCCGGCGTGAATTTCACGGTCGACGAGTGGAATCCCGGCGGCGCCCAACTTCTCTCGGAAGCCGGCAAAGCGCTTCGCGGCGCGGGTGTCCCGGTCGGGATCGTGACCGACATAGCCGATCCGGCGATAACCGCGTCTCAACAGAAAATCGGCCGAGGCGGCTCCGGCCGCCCGATTCGAAAAGCCGACGGCAAGGTCCAGTGCCGTACCGTCGAGATCAAGCAATTCCACCACACGGCACCCGCTCGCCCGCAGCATCTTCACCGTGCCCTCGGTGTGCTCGAAGCCGGCCAGCATCACCGCCGTCGGCCGCCAGGCAAGCATCGCGGCAACCAGCGCCTCCTCCTTTTCCGGATCGTAATCGGTCACGGAAAAAACGGCCTGGTGCTGGCTTTCCTCCAATATACCGCTCGCGCCGCGCAACACATCGGCGAACACGATGTTCGTCAGCGACGGAATGACCAGCGCGACGAGACGCGATCCGGCGGAAGCCAGCGTCCCGGCGATCCGGTTCGGAACGTAGCCAAGCCGTTCGACCGCTTCCATCACCCGGTCCCGCGTCGTGCGCGAGAACGAGCCATGGTTTCGCAGAACGCGCGAAACCGTGCTCTCGCCGACGCCGGCCGCTTCGGCGACCTTCGCAAGCGTCACCATGGTCTGGTGCCTGGTTTCCGGGTTCACGTTCAAAGCGTGCCTTCCAGCAAGATTGCCGCCCTGCATTTCTTGCCCAAATCAATAGCGAGATTTTTTGGCAGCGCTACCAATTTCAGTTTGGCAGCGCTGCCAAAACGAACTAAAAAGAGCTGCCGGCACCGAAACAGGCAACCGGAATATCGCAACCTCCTACCTCGATTGGGGCATGCCGCCATGTCATCGCACGCAGAAAATACCGCACTTGCCGCCGTGATCGGCCTCGGCTCGATGGGGTTCGGCATGGCCCGGTCGATGAAACATGCGGGCCTCGAAGTTGTCGGCTACGATATCATGCCAGCTGCGGTCGAACGGTTCGTCGCCGAAGGCGGCCGCGGCGCGGCCACGGCGGCTGAAGCGGCGCGGGGGGCCGATATCATCGTCTCCGTGGTCGTCAACGCTGCGCAGACCGAAGCAATATTGTTCGGCCCCGAAGGAATCGCCGGTGCGATCAAGCCTGGCGCGGTGTTCGTTTCCTCGGCAACGATGGATCCGGCCGTCGCAAGGGACCTGTCACAACGGGCCGAGGCGCTTGGGTTCCACTACCTTGACGCGCCGATTTCCGGGGGTGCGGCAAAGGCGGCCAGCGGCGAACTGACAATCATGGCGTCCGGTTCGAAAGCCGCCTTCGAAACAGCACGCCCGGCCCTCGAGGCCATGGCGGCCAAGGTCTACGAACTGGGAGACACGGCGGGGACCGGAGCCGCCTTCAAGATGATCAACCAGCTTCTTGCCGGCGTCCACATCGCGGCCGCCTGCGAAGCGATAAGCTTCGCCGCCAAACAGGGGCTCGATCTCGGCAAGGTCTACGAGGTGATCACCGCATCCGCCGGCAATTCCTGGATGTTCGAAAACCGCGTGCCGCATGTGCTTGCCGGAGACTATACGCCCCGGAGCGCCATCGAGATCTTCGTCAAGGATCTCGGCATCGTCCAGGACATGGCCCGGTCGGAGCGCTACCCAGTGCCGCTCGCGGCCGCTGCGCTGCAGATGTATCTCGCCGCTGCCGGCGCGGGCATGGGACGCGACGACGATGCCTCCCTTGCCCGGCTCTACGCCCAGCTTTCAGGCGCGGCGCTGCCCCGCCCCAACTCAGAGAACGAATAGGACGCGACAATGCCGGCCTTTGCCGCCAACCTGACGCTGATGTTCAACGAGTGGTCCTTCCTCGACCGCTTCGACGCGGCAGCGGACGCAGGATTTACCGCCGTCGAATATCTGTTTCCCTACGAGGCTGCGCCGGATGCCATCGCTGAGCGGCTCGCCCGCAACGGCCTGCAACAGGCGCTGTTCAACCTGCCTCCCGGCAATTGGGCGGCCGGCGAGCGCGGCATCGCAGCGCTGCCCGGCCGCTTCGATGAACTGACGTCCGGTGTGGAACGGGCGCTGGACTATGCCGCTGCGACGAGCGCTAAACGGCTGCACCTGATGGCGGGCCTCGCCGACAGCGAGGACGAAAAAGCCGCATCCTGCTACCGGCGCTCCATTGTCTACACAGCCGAACGGCTGGCGGAGAGCGGCATCGATCTGCTCATCGAACCGATCAACGGACGAAACATGCCGGGCTATTTCCTGAACGACTTTGGCACGGCCGAGCGGCTTATCGCAGAACTAGACCTGCCGAACCTCAAGCTCCAGTTCGACATCTATCATCGGCAGGTTCTGCACGGCGACGTCACAATGGCGCTCCGTCGCCTGTTGCCGATGATCGGCCACATTCAGGTCGCGAGCATCCCCTCCCGCCATGAACCCGACGGCGAAGAGCTGAACTACGCCTATCTGTTCGAGGAAATCGACCGGCTCGGATATGATGGTTTCGTCGGCTGCGAATATGTCCCGCGCGGCCGGACACTGGACGGCCTTGACTGGTTCAAGCCGTTTTCCCGGAGCTAGCTGATGACCATCCTGCTCGGATCGATTGCTGATGATTACACCGGCGCCTCGGACCTCGCAAACACGCTGACGAAGAACGGGTTGGCCACCGTGCAGACGGTCGGCATTCCCGACCCGTCGCTGGCGTTGCCCGACGTGGACGCCGTCGTCGTGTCGCTGAAGATCCGCTCGGTCCCGCCCGATGAAGCCGTCGTGGCTGCGGGTCAAGCCGAGCAGTGGTTGCGCGACCACGGCGCTGGCCATGTGCTTTACAAGATCTGCTCAACCTTCGACTCCACCGATGGCGGCAATATTGGCCCGGTCACGGAGGCCCTCAGCACTGCGGCAGGCGGCGGCGTCGTGCTCGTCACGCCTGCCTTCCCGGAGACGGGACGCACCGTCTATCTCGGGCACCTTTTCGTCGGTACGGAGCCGCTGAACGAAAGCCCGCTGAAAGACCATCCGCTCAATCCCATGCACGACGCCAATCTGGTTCGCGTCATGGCTCGGCAATCACGCGGCCGCATCGGGCTTGTCGACCTGGCGACGGTATCGACCGGGGCGCCAGCAGTGCGGGCGAGGCTCGATAAGCTCAGGGCAGAAGGCTTCACAGCGGCTATCGCGGACGCGATCTTCGAGCGTGACCTCGAAATCCTCGGCGAAGCGGTACTCGAGACACCGGTCTCGACCGGCGCATCCGGTCTCGGCTTGGGGCTCGCGCGCGCACTGGTGCGTTCCGGTCGCGTGCCGCCGAAGGCCACCGCCGCGGCTGATGCCATCCGCCCCGTCGGCGGGCATGCCGCCATCATCGCCGGCAGTTGCTCCAGGGCGACCCTTCGTCAGCTTGCCGTCGTCGAACAGTCAATGCCGGTCCTGAGGCTCGACCCCGAAAAACTGCTCACCGCAGCGCCGGACGAGATCTCCGCCGCGCTTTCCTGGGCGGGAGAACGAATGGACGCAGGCCCCGTCATCATCGCCGCAAGCGCAACGCCGGAGGCCGTTTCCCGGCTGCAATCGCGCTATGGGCGTGAAATATCGGGGCGCGCGATCGAGGCCGCAACCTCGGCCATCGCTGCCGAACTGGTGGCAAGAGGCGTGCGGCGTCTCGTCGTCGCCGGCGGCGAAACCTCCGGTGCGGCAGTGGATCAGCTTGCCATCCCGGCTTTCCTGATCGGCCCGGAAATCGCGCCCGGCGTGCCGGTGCTCCGGACGATCGGCAACCCCCAGGGCGACATGCTTCTGGCCCTGAAGTCGGGCAATTTCGGTGGCGAGGATTTCTTCGCCGCCGCGCTGTCGGTGATGCACTAAGGGACGAAATAGACGGGGCCAAAGGCTCATTGTTTTCAATGAGCTTAAGGGAACATGCGGTCGCCGCGAAATTCGAAAGTTTTTACCCTCAAAACAAACAGAGCTGCAGATGGGTTGGCCGGGTCCGCTGCAGCTCCGATCGCGACGTATTCGTCATCCTGCTTGGGCTCTCGCCCGTTCCATCCAAGGGAACCGCTTCGAACGTCGCATACGCCCATGATAATAGCAGCGCAAACGATATCAAGAGCAATTGGACTCCGTCTGCGCCAAGAGCGGAGACGTGCTCCGTCCGAGCTAGTTCGGAAAGGCTAAAGGCCAACCTTCCCCGTCTGATGTAAAATCAGCATTTGCTGAAATGGGGGAGAACTTACTATGCCGAAGAGCACCCTGTCCGCCTTGACGGCGCTGGCCTTGTCATCATGCGCTATCTCCTATGCGCAAGACAGTACGATCCAGATTCCCGGCCACAAATTCCGGACCGAGGAGAATTGTATACGCCAGGCACCTATCGGCAAGTTCGATCGCAAGTGCGACATCCCGATTGTCGGCTGGCGTGGCGCCGAAGGCATGTGGTTTCCAAGTGTCGCCCAAGGTGCGCCTGGCGGGTTCGGCCTTTAGTTAAGGCGAAATCGTCGCCGTCTCGCTGGCTGGCTTCGATCCGGCGCAGTATCTCGCGCGTGAGGCGCACATCGGTGGCAAGGCGTCGAACGTGCTCTCAACCGCTCGCGGGAAGGCGGCCGCCTCCTCGTCCAGCGCCCGATATCGGCACGTAAGGCGCGGTCAGTGGGCGGGATCAGGCGAAAGACCTATCGAGCGAGTTAGCTGGCCTGTCTGCCGCTGGTACCTTGCGAGGGCGGCGCGGACACTTTCATCTCCACTCACCGCGGCGGAGCATGCCAGGGTTCCGGCAAGCTTCGTAAGCAACTTCGCGCGCATCCGCCGGAGCCTTGCTTCGTTCATGCGGCGGCTGAAGGCGAATATGTGCAGAGGACTCATTTCTCCAGTACCATCGACGCAGATGAGTTCCTCGAATCCCCGGCGATCCGTGACGACGAAATTGCCGGGATTGACGTCCATCATGACGATGTGCAGCCGGCAGAAGCGTTCGAAGAGCTCATCGATCATCTTGAGATGTGTTGCGGTCAATCGGCCCGAAAGCGCCAATTCACGCAGGGTGGGAGCGATCTCCCCATTGCTCATCGTTATCTTTTCGACAATCAAACCGAGGCCATAATCGGTATTGGCGAAACCGAATATCCTCGGGATGGGAAGTTCGACACGATCGGCAAGGGAGAACCTTCTCGCCTGCTCAAGGAATTCATCGACCTCACGCTGAAACGTCCGATATGCCCCGAAGCGCTTGAACCTGTTCAGGAAACGAAGCCTCCTCTTCGACCGCCGGGTGCCGCCCTCTCCCCTCGATTCCGGTTTCAGAACCTTTATCAAAACATTTGGATAGAGCGGATGCGCGAAGATGCTGCGCTGATGTCCCGCGGCGCAGTGGTGCCAATCCGCCAGTTCGATCTTACCGTCGAACATGCTCCTTCTCCCGGATTGTGACGATTTTGTAACAGAACCGTGTCACGGAACGGAATGCAAGAGCTGCGTGCTCTGCGGCGTTATCGCTGCAGTGCATAACACGTTGTAGTTGCGATTTTGCCACTGCGCCGACCAGCTTGCCCGGATGCTCCTGCAAAGCTTTGGTCCCGGTGGGCGCCAACTCGCAGGCGACGTTTTTATCAGCATACCGGGCGGCATTTCGCCGCCCGGTATGCTGCGCCTACAGTCCGTTTGCCTTCATGATCTCCGCGGCGTTTTCCTTGGTGATCGTCATCGTGTCGAGCGTCACGGTCTTTTCGACCTTCTCGCCGTTCAGGAACTTGATTGCCTGGCGAAGCCCCTCGGCACCGGGCGTCGCATAGAGGAAGGTCGCGGTGAGTTCGCCGTTGTTGACCCAGGTCACGCCCTCACCCGGCAGCGCGTCAATGCCGAGGAACTTGATTTCCTTCTCACGGCCGGCATCCTTTGCCGCCAGATAGGCTCCGTAGGCCATCGGGTCATTGTGGCCGTAGACGAGATCGATCTTCTCGTTGTTGCGGAGTGCGGTCGCCATAATGTTATAGGCCTGGTCCTGCTTCCAATCGCCGGACTGTTGGTCGAGCAGGTGCTTGATGCCCGGCTCCTTGTCGGTGAATTCGTGGAAGCCATCGTGCCTGTCGTGTGCCGGTTGCGTGCCCATGCCGCCCCAGATCTCGACGATGTTGCCCTCAGCCTTGCCCTTGCCGCCGAGGAGCTCCACGGCGTGTTCGCCGGCCGCCCGTCCGATCAGCTTGTTGTCGCCGCCGACGAACTGGGTGTACTGGTCGGTCTCGACGTTGCGGTCGAGAACGAAAACCGGGATCTTCGCGTCGATCGCCTGCTGGACAACGCCCGTCAAACCCGCCGATTCCTTAGGTGATATGAGCAGCGCGTCGACTTCCTGACGGATCAGGTTTTCGACGTCCGCCACCTGTTTTTCCGTCTTGTCCTCGCCATCCGTGATGATGAGCTCGACTTCCGGATGCTTCGCCGCTTCTGCGATGATGTCCTTGTTGAACTGCGCGCGCCACGGCTCGATGGTCGTTGCCTGGCTGAAGCCGATCCGCCACTTCTTGTCCTGGGCGAGCGCATCCTTGCCCGGCAAGAGGGCGGTGGAGGCCGCGAGAACGGCCGCAATGGCCGCCAGTCTCATGATGTCACGACGTTTCATTCTTCTTTTCCTCCCATGGTTAGAGACAGGGTCTCTCTTGCCGGCCGCTCCTCCGCGGCCGTTTCGCTTTGCGCCGGGCGTCGGCTTGTCAGCCGCAAATGGGCAAGCACATCGTAGGCGTTGCGCTCCTGAACGAGCACCGTGCCGATGATGATCACGCCCTTCAGCACCAGCTGAAGATTGGAGTTGATGTTGTGAAGCTGCAGGATATTGGAGAGCAGCCCGAAGATCAGGACGCCGCAGAACGTCCCGGCAAGGCTGCCGCGCCCGCCCATAAGGCTCGTGCCGCCGATCACTACGGCCGCGATTGCGTCGAGTTCCAGTCCTGCGCCGGCGTCCGGCTTGCCTTGCCGATACTGGGCCACATAGAGCACCGCCGCGATACCGGCGAGCAGCCCGGAGATAGCATAGGTGATGATCTTCACCCGCCCGGCATTGATGCCGGAGAGCCGCGCCGCCTCCTCGTTTCCACCGATCGCATAGACGTAGCGGCCGAAAGGCGTGAAGCGCAGGACGATGCTGTAAAGGATGATCGCCACGATGAAGAAGATGCCCGGCATCGGCACAATGCCGAAGACGAGCTGGCGAAGCACGTCGAAATCGGCAGTGGCGTTGGTCCCGGTGTAAACCGGCAGCACCGCATTGTTCTGACCGGCTGTGAGGCGCGCGATGCCAAGCGCCGTCACCATCATCGCCAGGGTGACGATGAACGGCTGCAACCTGCCGACGACGATGATGGCGCCGTTGATCGTGCCGAAAAGCAGGCCCACGGCAGGCGCAACCAGGAGGACGCCGAGCACGCCGAATTTCGTCTGCACCTGCGGCAGCAGAAAGCTCAGCACCAGCGCGCACAAGAGGATGCCGCCAACCGCAGGCAGGAGCGTGCCACGCACCCGATTGAGGTGCACGTCCCTGACATTGGCTTCCCCACCCCGCGCTTTCTCGCTGTTGAGGAAAACGAAGCGAACGACGACCGCGCCGACAAGAAGCGAGGCGAGGCCGACAGCCGGAATTCCCAGGAAAACCGCCGGGGTTTCGCCGGGCACCGTCAGGAGCATGGCGCAAACGACGCTGCAGATCGCCATCATCGAACCGACGGAGAGATCGATCCCGCCGGTGAGGATGACGGCCGTCATGCCGGTGGCAACTAGCCCCGTCGTCGAAACTTGCCGCAGCACGTCGAGAAGATTGCCGGAAGATAGAAAGATGTTTCTGCCCGACGAGGTCACAGGCGAGGAGAGAACGCCTATCAGGAAGATGGCGATCAGACCCCAATAGAGTTTCGTCTGGGAGAGAAGTCTCAGAAATGTCATGCAACGGCCCTTCCAAGCACACCACCCCGCGGAGCGGCGAGCTGCATGAGGCGTTCTTCGCTCGCCTCTTCGCGGGAGATAAGCCCTGTCTGACGGCCTTCAGCCATCACCAGGATACGGTCGGCAAGGTGCAAGAGCTCCGGCAATTCCGAGCTCACGACCACGATCGCCAGCCCCTCTCCCGCAAGCGAGAAGATGAGATCGTAGATCTCCCGTTTCGCGCCGACATCGATACCGCGCGTCGGCTCGTCGAGGAGAAGCACGCGCGGGCCGGTGGCCAGCCATTTGCCGATCACCACCTTCTGCTGATTGCCGCCCGAAAGCGTCCCTGCGATCTGGTCGATGCTGCCGCAGCGCACACCAAGCGTCTGCACGGCCTTCTTGCTGAGCGAATTCTCCGCATCGAACGACCGCAAACCGAAACGCGCCAACCGGCCGACCAACGGCAGGGCCACATTGTCCGTGATCGAATCGTGGAGATGCAGCCCTTGCGTTTTCCGATCCTCTGTCACCAGCGCGATGCCGAGGCGGCGCGCATCGAGCGGGGAGCGGATGTCGACCGGAGTTCCATCGAGATAGATCTCGCCGCCGCGCCGGCCTTCACTCGAACCGAAGATCGTTTCCAGGATTTCGGTGCGCCCGGCACCGAGCAGCCCCCCGATGCCCAGGATCTCGCCGGCGCTGACGTCGAAGTTCACACCCTTCAGCACGTCGCGCCAGCCATGCCGGCTGGACGTCGAAAGCGAGAGACCACGCACGGACAACACGGGATCGCCGCTCGTTGGCCGTTCTACGCGCTGTGCGTCGAGCAGGCTGCGGCCGACCATGGCGGCGATGACCGAGTCCTCATCGAGATCGGCCCTCGGCCGGGTCCAGACATGCCGGCCATCGCGAAAGACGGTGATGCGATCGCTCAAATGCATCACCTCGTCGATACGATGGGAAATATAGACGATACCGACGCCGTCGGCAGCAAGCTGTCGCATGATCTTGAAGAGCCGCTGGCATTCGCCGGGCGAAAGCGCGGAGGTCGGTTCGTCCATGATCAGAATGCGCGCCTCGAGAGAGAGCGCCTTGGCAATCTCGACAAGCTGCTGCTCACCGACTCTGAGCTGGCCGACGCGCGCCTCGGGATCGAGGTCGATGCCAAGACGACGCAGCAACACGCGCGAGGCATCGAGGCTTGCCTTGCGATCGACGAAAAGGCCGGCGATCACGCGCTCCCGGCCGAGAAAGATGTTGTCGGCGACGCGGAGCTCCGGAACAAGGTTCAGTTCCTGATGGATGATGGCGATCCCGGCCGCTTCGGCGTCCCTGACTGTCGAGAAGCGCACCGGCGTACCATCAACGCGCACGAGGCCGTCATAATCGGGATAGACACCAGAAAGGATCTTCATCAGCGTCGACTTGCCGGCGCCGTTTTCGCCCATCAGGGCGTGGATCTCGCCGGCGCGCAGATCGAACCGCACCTCCTTGAGCGCGGCAATGCCGCCGAAGGATTTGGAAATCGCCTCGGCTGTCAGGACGACGCGTTGCGCGTCGCTTGCGTGCGAGTTGGAACCCGGCAACGTCGGAAGATCATCGCGCATGACATTGGCGGCCTCCCTACCACCGATATCTGACGATTATTTCGCTTATTTCCCGCAGCCTATTCTAAACGTTTCGAAAGTGTCAAGCGGCTAAAAGATCCAGGTAGGGGCGCAGCTATTGCACAATTTTCGCGGCTCACATAAGGTTCTCCCAACTGCATTTCGAAACGTTTTGATGGAAGATGCCGCAGCGTCGCCGGAATTCACGAAAGTCCACCGCGCCCACAATGCTCGACGTTGCGAAGGCCGCGAACGTCTCCGTGGCGACGGTTTCCGCGGTGATCAACGGGTCCGCTCCCGTCAGCCCTGAACTGCGTAGCCGCATCGAAGAGGCGATCCAGGTCATCGGCTACAAGCGCAACGCGATCGCCCGCAGCCTCAAGCTCGGCACCACGCGCACGGTCGGCCTGATGGTGGCCGACATCACCAACCCCTTCTTCACCGACGTCGTGGCGGTGATCCAGGACGTCCTCCATCGCGCCGGCTACGCGGTGATGCTCTGCTGCAACGACGAGGACGTCGAGATGCAGGATGAACAGATCGAGCTCTTGATCGATCGCAGCGTCGATGGCCTGATCATCGCGCCTGCGGGAGACGACGAAACGCTGAAGCGCATTATTGCCGGCGCCAATCTGCCGACCGTCCTGATCGACAGGCTCTTGGACGGAATCGACACCGATGCCGTCGTGCTCGACAACCGCCGTGCGGTCCACGACGCGACCCTCTATATGCTCGGTCTCGGGCATCGCCGCATCGGCTATATTTCGGGCTCGCTCGAAACGTCGACGGGACGCGAGCGCCTGGCCGGCTACAAGGCCGCATTGGAAGCGGCCAAGCTACCCTACGAGGACGATCTCGTGCGGATTGGCAACTTCCGCGAAAAGGATGCCTACAAGGCGACGATGCAACTGCTCACGAGCGCCGAGCGACCGAGCGCGATCTTTTCCGCCAATAACCTGATGGTCATCGGCGTGATGAAGGCGATCCGCGATATCGGTCTCAAGTGCCCGGAAGACGTATCCGTCGCAAGCTTCGACGATTTTCCCTGGGCGGACGTTTTCCAGCCGCATCTGACGACGATCGCACAGCCCGTTCAGGCGATCGGCGAACAGGCTGCGCAACTCATCCTCGATCGCCTTTCAGGCAAGAGCCCGGCGGCACCGCGCAGGCTCGTGCTGCAGGGGCGCCTGATGATCCGTGAGTCCTGCCGGCCGGTCAGCCTGACGCCGCGCGCGATCGCGTAATGCATTCGCATTGACGCGTGCCTTTGGGTGGAGCCATCAATCCTCGTGCAGCGCACGGGCAATCGGCGGGCCAACGCTGAAGTCGCGGAAGTTTGCCGTAAAGCCTGCGCGTTCCGGAGAGCAGGCCATGACGCCGATCTCCGCATCCGCCGCCGAAAACGGGCAAAGCCGCGCCATCTGCCAGGGCGCGTCGCCGAAGCGGAACTGCACCCGTACAGCGTCGCCATGGCGCGTCAGCCGCACCTCGACCGCGTCGGACGACGTGGCGTCATGAAGAGGGATTACCGACCAGTCCGAAACGCCGCGCGTAACGACGACACTGAAATGCATCAGCCCGTCGGTATATTCGATGCCGCACTTGATCCAGTTCTCCTCGTCGAGGCGCAACATCAGCCCGGCCTGGTCGTAGAGCTGCTCGTAGGCGCCCATGATCGTGGCGGATGCGGTGAAATCGCCGGAAACCGATCGGAGATAGGCGTGGCCGCTGTCGCGGACGAAGCCGTAGAAGGTCTCGCGCCAGAAGTCCGTATTGCCGTCCGTCTTGAGCGACAGCGCCTTTTCGTCGCCTTGCCAGCTTGCCGGCTCGTTCAACCAACGATAGTTTTCCGTCATCTCTCCTGTCCCCCTTGATGTTCAGCGCATCCTTTCGATGTCGACGTGAACGTCATATTGCGGGTTCGCCCCATAAGCCATAGCGTAGGGACATGGCGACGTCGAAGCTACAGGTCTATCGCAAGAAAAGGGACTTTTCGAAAACGTCGGAACCGCCCGGCAGGCTTGCCGGCGAGAGCGGCAACCGCTTTGTCGTCCACAAGCATCATGCGACGGCCGACCATTACGACCTGAGGCTGCAGGTGGGGGACGTGCTCAAAAGCTGGGCGGTCCCGAAGGGGCCGTCGCTCAATCCCGCCGACAAACGGCTCGCGGTCGAGACGGAGGATCACCCGCTGGAATATATCGACTTCGAGGGCGTCATCCCCGAGGGCGAGTATGGCGGCGGCCCGATGATCGTCTGGGACACGGGCGTGTGGGCACCAATGGACAACATCGAGAAGAGCTTGCGCACGGGCGCCTTCAAGTTCCGTCTTGCGGGCGAGAAACTCAATGGCGGCTGGATGCTGGCGCGGCTGAAGCCCAAGCCCGGCGAGGAAGATCAGCGCAACTGGCTCCTGTTCAAGGAACGCGACCTCGCCGCCGACGCCACAACCGATATCCTCTCCACGCGCCCGGAAAGCGTCAAGTCCGGGCGACGGATCGAGGAACTGGTGGAGAAGCCGAAACCGCCGGCCAAGCCAGTCAAGCCGGTCAAGCTCAATCCGAGCGCACTACCGGGCGCCGTGAAAGGCGCAGCGCCCGCCCGCATCGAACCGCAGCTTGCGACGCAGACGGCTGTTCCCCCGGGGAGCGCCGGTCAGCGCGAAGTATGGCTGCACGAGGTCAAATTCGACGGCTACCGGACGATGGCGCACCTGTCCGCCGGCGAAGTGCGCCTCATCACCCGCGGTGGTCTCGACTGGACGAAGCGCTACGGCGACCTGCCGGAAGGCTTTCGACGGCTGCCCTGCCGCGATGCCATCATCGATGGGGAAATCGTCGTTCCCGACGACAAGGGAATCAGCCGGTTCGCCCTGCTGCAGGAGGCACTTTCAGAGGGCGCGGGCAACAGGCTGGTGTTTTATGCCTTCGATCTCCTGCATCTCGATGGGTGGAACCTCATGGGCGCTCCGCTCGAAAAGCGCAAGACGTTGCTCGCTGAGTTGCTGACGGGGCAGGTCTCGGCGCGCTCGGCCATCCAGCTGAGCGATCACGTCGTCGGCGTCGGGCGTGGGCTCTACGACCAGGCTTCGGAAATGGGGCTCGAGGGAATCGTCTCGAAGCGCGCCTCGGCCCCCTACCAAAGCGGCCGCTCGAAAACCTGGACCAAGACCAAGGCGCTGCAGATCGGCGATTTCGTGATCGCCGGATACACCAGGTCCGAGGCCGCCGAAGGGCTTGCCGCGCTTGCGCTTGGCGAGTGGGTTGACGGCGAATTGCAATATCGCGGCAAGGTCGGAACGGGCTTCGATGCCGAGATGCTCAAGCAGTTGCTCGCCCGGTTGGAGCCGCTGCGTGCCGGTGCGGCGAAGCTTGAGGGCGCCCCGAAGGAAATCATTTGGGTGAGACCGGTGCTGACGGCGCACATTCACTACTCCAACCGTACGACCGACAACGCGTTGCGCCACGCCGTATTCAAGGGCCTTCGCGACGTCGAGCTTTCGACGCCAGCTCCGATACAGCGAAAGCACTTCATCTCGGACGCGGACCTCGCAAGCATCTCGATCACCAATCCGACGCGCCGCCTGTTCGGCAGGTCCGGACCGACCAAGCTCGACATCGCCGTCTACTATGCACTCGTCGGCGATTTCATGCTGCCGCACATTCTCGGACGCCCCGTCTCGCTGGTGCGCTGCCCGACGGGAAGAGCGCAGGATTGCTTCTTTCAGCGCCATCCCTTCACCGGCATGCCGACCTCGGTGCAAACGTTTCAATCGACCAACTCGGAAGGCGAAACGAAGTCCTATCTCTCCGTCGGGGACGCCAAGGGATATCTTGCGCTCGCGCAGTTCGGCGTGGTGGAATTTCACACCTGGGGGACCGTTAGCAACCGGCTTGAAAAGGCCGACCGTATCGTCTTCGATCTGGACCCCGGCGAAGGCATCAGCTGGCGCGAGGTGGTCGAGGCCGCCGTCCACATTCGCGGCGAGCTCGAGGCGCTTGATCTCGTTCCCTTCGTCAAGACGTCAGGCGGCAAGGGCATCCACGTGGTCGTGCCGATCGCGCCGAAGCACAACTGGAAAAAGGTGCATCAGGCGACAAGCGCGATTGCCACCCGCCTGGCCGCGAGCGCGCCGGAGGTTTTTACGACGACGATGGGCAAGGACAAGCGCATCAAGCGGATCTTCATCGACTTCCATCGCAATGCGCGCAGTCACACCGCGGCCGCCCCATACTCGCTTCGCGCGAGGACGAACCTGCCGGCCTCAACCCCGGTAAGCTGGGGCGACCTTGAATCTATCGACGCTCCGGAGGATTTGAACTATTCTTCGCTGCCTGGCCTCCTGGTCACGTCCGGCGATCCATGGGCGGAAATAGACGCTTTCGCCAGGGATCTGCCCGTGTTGTCCGAGGCGGGGAAGTAGTTCGTGTTGCCGCGCAGGAGACAATCATGGCGCCCAGGGCAAGTTGGAAAGGTTATCTCAGACTAAGTCTCGTAAGCTGTCCGGTCAGGCTTTATCCAGCCACCAGTTCGAGCGAGCGCATCAGCTTCAATCAGCTTCACAAGGACACCCACAACCGGATCAACATGAAGCCGGTGGATCCGGAGCTCGGGCTGGTCGAACGATCCGATCTGGTGAAGGGCTACGAGTACGAGGACAAGAAATACATCATCATCGAGGACACCGACCTCGAGAGCGTCAGGATCGAATCCAACCATACGATGAACATCGAAGCCTTCGTCGACGAAGGCTCGGTCGACGTCATCTACCAGGATGCTCCCTATTATCTGGCGCCCGACGGCGCGATGGCGGAGGAAACCTTCATCGTACTGCGCGAAGCGTTGCGAAAGTCCGGCAAGCTGGCGATCGCGCGCCTCGTGCTCTCCAGCCGCGAACGGGTGATCACCATCGGTCCGCGCGAGACCGGCATGTTCGTCTGCACGCTCAGGAACCCTAACGAAGTGCGCGGCACCGCAGAATATTTCGGCAATATTCCGGTCGGAAACCCCGACCCTGAAATGCTGCAGCTCGCCGAAGCGCTCATCGAACAGAAGCGGACGACCTTCGATCCCAAGAACTACGAGGATCGCTACGAGATCGCGCTGATGCAGATGATCCGCGAGAAGCTCAAGGGCCACAAGCCGATCATCGCGGCGGCACCCGAGCGCGGCAACGTCATCAACCTCATGGACGCTCTAAAGGCGAGCCTCTCGCAGTCGAAACCGCCGGCCAAGAGCAAGGCCAAGGCCGAGCCGGCGGCCAAGCGGACCGCGAAGACGGCAACGACCAACGACAAGCCGGCGGCCAAGAAGAAAGTCTGATGGCGGTTGCGGGCCAGACATTCGGCATCATCGGGGCACTTGCGGCGTTTCCCCGCCGACTGGCAGCGCGCGAAGTCGAGCGGCAGCTCGGCCATCTGAGGCGCGGCATCACACGCCAGACGTCGCACCTCGTCTTCGGCCGTAGCCTGCTTTCGAAGGCAAGCGAAGCGGAAATCGAGGCCAGATTCGACGCCGAGATCGGCCAGAACAGACGCCCTCTCAGCGAGAACGGCTTTCTTCGGCTGCTGGGATTGATGACAGCGCCGGAGGCTTCGGCCCTGTCGCGACAGTCGCTGCTCGATCAATCGCGGCTTGCCGCACGCACCTTCGACCTGCTTTCGCTGTTCGACGCTTTCGAGCATGACAGCGAACCCTTTTCGTTCCGCGACCTGATCCTCGCCCGGAAATATGCCGGCCTGATCGACAGCGGTGCCACCTGGAGCACGATTGCGCGATCGGTCCACCGCTCCGGATCCGTGGCGGCACTCACCGCGCTCTCGCTTCATCACGAAAGATCCGACACGATCTATGTCCGCCGCGCCGAGGGCCTCAGCGAACTCGACGGGCAATTGCTGTTCGATCTTGGAGCGCCCGACGATGCGGAACTCGAGGATCTCTTCGCCCGGGCGGAAGTCGCCGAGGAGCAAGGGCTCTGCGACGAAGCAGCCGCACTCTATCAGCGCTGCCTCGCCATCGATCCAACGGACTCCGTCGCCGCCTTCAACCGCGCGAACTGCCTGAAGGCCGCGGGCCGGCAGGTGGAAGCTGCGCATGACTACATCCGCGCGCTCAAGCTCGACCCGAGCTTCGTCGAGGCCTGGTTCAACCTTGCAGGGCTGATGAGCGAACGCGGCCGGGTCGATACCGCTCGCCGGCATCTGCAGAAAGCCATCGAATTCGACGGCAACTATGCGGACGCCATCTTCAACCTGGCGAAACTGGAATTCGACACGGACAATCTCGGCGAGGCGCGGCGCTGGTGGAGGCGCTATCTCGAACTCGACAAGGATTCCGAGTGGGCACGGGCCGCCGAACGCGGCGTCCAGTTCGTGGACCTCCACCTCCTCCCAAGGACGGCTGGCTAAGATGGGCGAAAAATTCCTGTTCGACGGTCCGGATGATGCCCCCGTCACCATTCTCCTCGCGCATGGCGCGGGTGCGCCGATGGACTCGGCTTCGATGACCGCGACTGCGAAGGCGCTTGCCGACGCCGGCTTTCGCATCGCCCGCTTCGAGTTTGCTTACATGGCCGCCCGCCGTACCTCGGAGGGCCGCAAGCCACCGCCCCGGGCCGAGACGCTGAAGCCCGAATACGAGGCGGCCATCGCCGCGCTCGGCGCGACCGGCCCGCTCGTCATCGGCGGCAAATCGATGGGAGGGCGGGTCGCCAGCATGATAGCCGACGACCTCCATTCGAGCGGAAAAATCGCCGGGCTCCTCTGCCTCGGCTATCCGTTTCATCCGCCGGCCAAACCGGAGCAGCTTCGCACCAAGCATCTCGTCGACTTGAAGACGCCGACATTGATCTGCCAAGGGACCCGCGACGATTTCGGCACGCGTGAGGACGTCGCCGGCTACACGCTCTCCGACGCGATCGAAATCTTGTGGCTCGAGGACGGCGATCACGACCTCAAGCCCCGCAAGAGCGTATCGGGCTTTTCGGCTGCCGATCATCTGAAGGCGATGGCCGAAAGAGTTGCCGTCTGGACCGGTCGGCTGGTGCGCTGAACGCATGAAGATCGCGACCTTCAACATCAATGGCGTCAACCGGCGGCTCGAAAATCTGCTCGCCTGGCTCGCGACAGCCGAGCCGGACGTGGCCTGCCTGCAGGAGCTGAAGGCAACGGATGGTCAATTTCCGAAATCAGCGATCGAAGCGGCTGGCTACGGCGCCGTCTGGCGCGGGCAGGCCGCCTGGAACGGCGTCGCGATCCTGGCGCGCGGCAGCCAGCCGATCCTGACGCGCGCCGAGCTGCCCGGAGATCCATCCGACTCGCAAAGCCGCTATATCGAAGCGGCCGTGAACGGCATTCTGATCACGTCGCTCTACGCCCCCAACGGCAATCCACAGCCTGGACCGAAATTCGACTACAAGCTGGCCTGGCATGAGCGCCTGAGGCTGCATGCCGCCGAACTGCTGGCGACCGGTCTGCCGGTCGTCCTTGCTGGGGACTACAACGTGGTCCCGGAGCCACGCGACATCTACCCGACTCGCTCCTATGACGACAACGCCCTCGTCCAGCCCGAAAGCCGCGCCGCATTCCGCCGGCTTCTCGACCAAGGCTGGCTCGATGCGCTCCGCAAGGTCTATCCAGAGGAGCAGCTCTTCACGTTCTGGGATTATCGGCGCAACCGGTGGCAGCGCGACGCGGGCCTGCGCCTCGACCATATTCTCTTGAGCCGGAAACTCACACGCCGGTTGAGTGGCGCAGGTATCGAGCGGGAGGTTCGCGGTCTCGATGGCGCGAGCGACCACGCACCGGTGTGGATCACGCTGCGCGACTAGGCTCGAGGGTCAATTTGGCGATACGCGCTCAATCGTGCAGGATGATGACGACGACTGGACATGACCAACGGCCGGGAGGCGACCAATGACGAAGGCGAATGTGGGTTTCATCGGGCTCGGACTGATGGGTCAGGGCATGGCGACAAACATCGTGAAGAAGGGTTGGCCGCTTGCGGTGATGGCGCATCGCAACCGCGCGCCCGTCGAGGCTCTCGTCGCCGAGGGTGC
This sequence comes from Sinorhizobium sp. 7-81, assembly GCF_030124405.1. NCBI lineage: Bacteria > Pseudomonadati > Pseudomonadota > Alphaproteobacteria > Hyphomicrobiales > Rhizobiaceae > Sinorhizobium > Sinorhizobium sp. 7-81. Next base: position 38,215 of record NZ_JASKLT010000002.1, read on the forward strand.
GACCGAGGTCAAGACGCCGCGCGAGATGGCCGAACGAAGCGACGTCATCGTCCTCTGCGTCACCGGTTCGCCTGAGGTGCTGTCGGTGATTGAGGGCGGAGAAGGCATCGCCGCCGCCGGGAAGAAGGTCACGATCATCGATTGTTCGACATCCGATCCTTCCGTCACCACGAAACTCGCCGAAGATCTGGCCGGGAAAGGCATCACCCTTATCGACGCGCCGCTCAGCCGCACGCCGGCCGATGCTGCCGCCGGCACCCTCGACGTCATGGTCGGCGGCGCTGAGGACGATGTGCGCCGCGTCTGGCCCGTGCTCGAATGTTTCGCCGGCCGCATCATCCATACCGGGCCGACCGGCACCGGCCACACGATGAAGCTCCTCAACAACTTCCTGGCGATGGGCTACGCCGCACTCTATTCCGAAGCTTTGATGCTCGGCAGGAAGGCCGGCCTCACCCCGCAAGTCTTTGATAGCGTCATTCGTGGCGGGCGGATGGATTGCCCCTTCTACAAAACCTTTTTCCGCTGGGTACTAGATCGGGACCCGAATGCGCACAAATTCGCGATCCGCAACGCCTTCAAGGACATGAGCTATCTCGCCGGCTTCGCCAATGCGTCCGGCGCCGCCAACCCGATCGGCGCGGCTGTCCGCAATTCCTTCGCACACGCCGTCGGTTCCGGCCACGGCGAAGATTATGTGCCGATGCTGTCCGACTTTATCGCCGAGGCCAACGGGATCAGGCGAACCGAAGGGGAAAAGATTGGTTGAAGATACCCACAGCGCCGTGCGTCTTTTAAGGCGCGCAAAGATCGCTGTAACACTTGAATTGCTGCGTGGCTGTGATCCTTGAATCGATTCCGATTTAAGGAATCATGCGGTAGCGATCACCCGCTGTGCCCGCTGGCTCTCGTCGCGCTGACGACTACCAGAAAACTCCGTAGAAGGTGACATATCCTATCACCAAGAGCGAAACTGCCAGTGACGATCGCACCATGAAGTCGACAAATCTGAACTGATATCCGAAACGCCCGATATGCGATTTCATCATTTCTCTCCCTTTTTTTTCGCCGTGCGACCGGCAGCGGCCGGCCCGGGCATTGCCTATTCTGCGCCTCCAAGTTCGCGTTCCTGTTCGCGATAAAATTCGTGAGCGGCGGTCAGCAACTCGTCTTCATCCAACGGCCCGCGGCGGAACTCGCGCATGAGGAATTGCGCCAGCCGTTGAATTTGTTGGCCCTGCCGCGATATTCCGTACTCAGCGCAGACCGCTTCGAACACGCACCGGAGCGCCGCAATTTCGGCCTCGCTCAGTGCAGCCGCGATATCATCAGGGAATCCACGCATCAGAACGTCCCTCTCACCTGCCGGATATTTCTGGCCCCACTGGAGCGCTTTGCTCTCTGTTCAGAACAGGAGCGCGGCGCGACTGCCGTCGGCCGCAGATTTCCTTCACGTTTCTCATGCCTATGAGAAGTCGCAGCAGCCTGCTGCGTCTGAAGGATCGATGATGGGTGCGTTTGGCGGGTGCAGAGCTTCGGACGAAGCAAAAAGCCAAGCTAGCCTAAGAACGATTTTTAATCTTTACCCGATAATTTCCAATTCACCAAGATATTTTAGTTAGGTCTTTGGAAACCGGGAAAACTTATCTCCGACCTCGCCTTGATTTTCTACCTAGAGGCACAATACTACACCGAACAAATAACGCAGCACGCGAAGTCAATAGATTAAATATATTTTTCGAGAAACATACAGAGTTGGTTGTTTACATTAAATATTTTAGAGAGCAGGATGCAAAATCTGGATTGCCATTGGCTCATGGTCCGAGCGCGGGCCCGCAACGATCCCGATAATCAATCTGATTAGAGGGAATGAAAATCATGACATTCGATCAAATTCTTGAACGGGCGAAGCCCTATGCGATTGGTTTTGTCGTAGGGGCCTTTGCCGCGCCGATCATCGCCTTCAATGCTGGATGGGTCACGACAACCAGTGCCAGCACACTTGCGGCGGAAACGGCCTGGATCGATGCGCTTACGGCGTCTGCTCAAGTGCCGCAGGACGAATGGCTACCGCCGGCAGCATGGATCTTACAGCTTTGAAAGGCTATGACAATCGCGCGAAGCGTGATGAGCTCGTGGCGTTGATATTGGCCGATATTCAAGTTCCTGCAGATCTCGTCGGCAAGGTCGGAACGAGTTGCAGCCGCACATTGTCCTGAGATCGGAACCGCTGTAGCGCTTTGACGTGCTGCATTGATTTTGTCCTTAAGTCGATTCCGATTTAAGGAATTAGGCAGTAATCGCCGGTTTGTCGGCATTATCCCGAACCGGGATAGGTCTGCGATCCTGCCAGGCATCAAGGCCGGACATCAGGACAGGCATCAAGACTGGTCGCCCCTGCCTTGCCGGGGCGCCGGCAACCCCGGCTGCTTTTCCAGTTCAGCAAGCAAAGTATCAGGATCACTTATTCCTTCTTGAAACCTGCCGACGAGGAAAACGGCTGCCGTTTTGAGGCTTTCCTGTTGGCCGCTCATGACGGTCTTGCGGAAACCAGCGCGCCGAAGCACGCCATCAAGCATCCGCAAGTTCTGAGAATTCAAATGCTGTCGGTCGGAGCTGGAAGACATCGTGGTCGCCTCCTGCTGGGGCCAGGGTATGGTGACCCCGAAGCGGCAGCGCCCGCGTCGTTGGCTGCCGAAGCAGCCACCATGCGCCGATGATCGCCGAATGGCAAACCGTATCGCGCCGCCTCGTGACGCCAGCTCGGCCATTATGATAGAATTGCATCATCGGCAAAATGCATTCTTGCAGAAATGCAAGGCGGCCACCGGCGTATCGCTTTGACTGAACCCTCCCGAGTGATGAATGTGGCACAAGGCCTGAAATGGAATAAACGTTCCGATCAGGCGAAGTCCATTCCAAACATTCCTGGAGGATACACCCGCCATGACCGCGCTTCCCTTCGCCCTCAATCACATGGCCGCGCCTGGCCTACCGCTTGACACATTCTTCGCACTCGCCAAGTCGCTCGGAATTTCGGCGGTTGAAATTCGCAACGATCTCTCCGGCAACGCGATCCTCGACGGCACCCGCCCGGATGCGGTGAAGGCGCTTGCTGAAAAGCACGGGGTGACAATTATCTCGATCAACGCACTGCAGCGCTTCAACGAATGGAACGGCGAGCGCGAAGCGGAAGCGCGCGCGCTCGTCTCCTATGCGCGCGATTGCGGCGCCAAGGCGCTGGTGCTGGTGCCGGTCAATGATGGCACCGGCCGGAAGAACGGTGAACGCCAAGCGAATCTGCGGACGGCGCTCAAGGCACTGAAGCCGATCCTCGACGAGGCCGGTATCGTCGGCCTCGTCGAGCCGCTCGGCTTCGAGATCTGCTCATTGCGCTCCAAGACGGAAGCCGTCGAAGCAATCCGGGAGGTCGGCGGCGAAACGACATTCCGCCTGGTCCACGACACCTTCCATCATCATCTTGCCGGCGAGGATGCCTTTTTCCCTGATGTGACCGGGCTCGTGCATATTTCCGGCGTCAGTGACAAGGCGGTGACGGTTGCCGACATGCGCGATCCGCATCGCGTTCTTGTCGATGCGGAAGACAGGTTGGACAATGCAGGACAGATCCGGCGGCTCACGGATCAAGGATACAAAGGCCCGTTTTCCTTCGAGCCGTTCGCGCCGTCGGTGCACGGCCTCGCCGATCCGGCAAAGGCTCTCCGCGAAAGCATAGCTTATCTGCAAGCCAAGGCCTGATCATCTCTCGCAGGAAAACACCGAAAATGGCCGGGCGCTGTAAGACAGACTTGACGGCGTCCGGATAAAATGGAATACATATTCCGTAATCGCAATTTACTGGTTCGTTTATTCCGTTTTGACCGAAGGAGCAGCGGGAGTGCGGCTTTCGGTTGGGAATAGGCTCGACCCGCGAGAAGGTCGTGCTTCCGGCTGGAGAAGGTGTCGCCGGGCACCGAATGTGGAGGAGAAAGAAATGAAGAAATTTATGCTGGGCGCCGCGATGGCCGTCATGATGTCGACGGCGGCGCATGCCGAGACCATTGGCGTCTCGATGGCTCTGTTCGACGACAACTTCCTGACGGTACTGCGCAACGGCATGTCCGACTACGCCAAGACGCTCAACGGCGTCGAACTGCAGATCGAAGACGCGCAAAACGACGTCGCGAAACAGCAGAGCCAGATCCAGAACTTCATCGCTGCTGGTGTCGACGCCATCATTGTCAACCCGGTCGACACCGATGCGACTGCCGCCATGTCGAAGATCGCCGCCGACGCCGGCATTCCGCTGGTTTATGTCAACCGCGAACCCGTCAACGTCGATACCCTTCCTGACAAGCAGGCCTTCGTGGCCTCGAACGAGCTGGAATCCGGTACGCTCGAGACCCAGGAAATCTGCAAGATGCTCGGCGGCAAGGGCAAGGCTGTCGTGATGATGGGCGAGCTTTCCAACCAGGCCGCCCGCATGCGCACGAAGGACGTGCATGACGTTCTTGCCACCGAACAGTGCAAGGGCATCGAGATCGTCGAAGAGCAGACGGCCAACTGGTCGCGCACCCAGGGTGCCGACCTCGTGACCAACTGGCTCTCCGCCGGTCTTGAGTTCGATGCCGTCATTTCGAACAACGATGAAATGGCGATCGGCGCCATCCAGGCGCTGAAGGCTGCCGGCCGTTCGATGGACTCGGTCGTTATCGGCGGTGTCGATGCAACCCAGGATGCGCTCGCCGCGATGGCGGCCGGCGACCTCGACGTGACCGTATTCCAGAACGCCGCCGGCCAGGGCCAGGGCTCCGTCGACGCAGCGCTCAAGCTCGCCAAGGGCGAGCCGGTCGAAAAGAAGGTCTACATCCCCTTCGAACTCGTGACGAAGGAAAACCTGGACAAGTACCAGGCGAAGAACTGATCGTTCGTTCATGGAGCGCGGTAAACGCCGCGCTCCATTGAAGTCAAGTCCCGCCAAAGACCCGGCAATGGGTCGACAAGAAGGCATACTCCGCCCACCGCGTGGACGTTCCGGTCGATACCCGGAAAATGGGAGGCAATGAGAATGACACTCAGTCCCACAACGATGGCAGCCGTGCGCGCCAGCGGCGCAGTGCCCAAGGCCGAATATCTTCTTTCCGCGGAAGGCGTGCGCAAGGAATTCCCGGGCGTCGTGGCGCTCGATGACGTCGAGTTCAGGCTGAAGCGCGGCACCGTGCACGCGCTGATGGGCGAGAACGGCGCCGGCAAATCGACCTTAATGAAGATCCTCGCCGGCATCTATCAGCCGGACCAGGGCGAGGTGAAGCTCAAGGGCGTCGACATCCGGCTGAAGTCGCCGCTCGACGCGCTCGAAAACGGCATCGCCATGATCCATCAGGAACTGAACCTGATGCCCTTCATGACGATCGCGGAAAACATCTGGATCCGCCGCGAACCCAAGAACCGCTTCGGTTTCGTCGATCACGGCGAAATGCGCCGCATGACAGCGAAGCTGTTCGAGCGGCTGAAGATCGACCTCGATCCTGAGATCGAGGTGCGCCATCTCTCCGTCGCCAACCGGCAGATGGTCGAAATCGCCAAGGCGGTATCCTACGAATCCGACGTCCTGATCATGGACGAGCCGACATCGGCGCTGACCGAGCGCGAGGTCGCGCATCTCTTCGAGATCATCCGAGATCTGCGCTCGCAGGGCATCGGCATCGTCTACATCACCCACAAGATGAACGAACTCTTCGAGATCGCCGATGAGTTCTCGGTGTTTCGCGACGGCAAATATATCGGCACGCACGCTTCGAGCAACGTCACCCGCGACGACATCATCCGCATGATGGTCGGACGCGAGATCACCCAGATGTTCCCAAAGGAAGAAGTGCCGATCGGCGACGTTGTGCTGTCGGTGAAGAACCTGACGCTCAACGGCGTCTTCCATGACGTGTCCTTCGACGTACGCGCCGGCGAAATCCTCGGCGTCGCCGGGCTCGTCGGGTCCGGTCGCTCGAATGTTGCCGAAACGCTGTTCGGCGTCACCCCGGCAAGTTCAGGCACGATTGCGATCGACGGCAGGGAGATCGTGATCGACAATCCCAACACGGCGATCCGCAACCGGATGGCGTTCCTGACCGAAGACCGCAAGGACACCGGCTGCCTGCTGATCCTTGACGTGCTCGAAAACATGCAGATCGCCGTGCTGCAGGACAAGTACGTCAAGGGCGGCTTCGTCACGGAAAAGGATATTACCGCGGCTTGCGAGGAGATGAGCCGCAAGTTGCGCGTCAAGACGCCGAACCTGCAGGAGCGCATCGAAAACCTGTCGGGTGGCAACCAGCAGAAGGTGTTGATCGGCCGCTGGCTTCTCACCAATCCGCGCATTCTCATCCTTGATGAGCCGACCCGCGGCATCGATGTCGGCGCCAAGGCGGAAATCCACCGTCTTGTCACCGAACTCGCCCGCAACGGCGTCGCAGTCATCATGATTTCGTCGGAAATGCCCGAAGTGCTCGGCATGAGCGACCGGATCATGGTGATGCATGAAGGCCGCGTCACCGGCTTCCTCGACCGAGCCGAAGCGACCCAGATCAGGGTCATGGAACTTGCCGCGCGCTAGGCGCGCGATGCCGACCGCAGGGAGGAAAGAAAATGGATACCAATGTCGCCGCACATGGCACGAGTTCGACCCTTGTGAGGTCGAGGCGGCGCGTGCCACCTGAATTCAACATCTTCCTGGTGCTCCTCGGGATTGCCCTTGTCTACGAAGTTCTCGGCTGGATCTTCGTCGGCCAGAGCTTCCTGATGAACTCCCAGCGACTGACGATCATGATCCTGCAGGTCTCGGTTATCGGCATCATTGCCGTCGGCGTGACGCAGGTGATCATCACCGGCGGTATCGACCTTTCATCAGGATCGGTCGTCGGCATGACCGCGATGATCTCGGCAAGCGTCGCGCAGGCGTCTACCTGGCCACGCGCGCTCTACCCCTCGCTCACCGACCTTCCGGCCATCGTGCCGATCGGTCTTGGCGTCGGCATCGGCCTGATCGCCGGCTATATCAACGGGCAGCTGATCGCGAAAACCAAGATCCCGCCCTTCATCGCCACGCTCGGCATGATGGTCTCTGCCCGCGGCATCTCGAAGTGGTACACCAAGGGCCAGCCGGTCTCCGGTCTCACCGAACAGTTCAATTTCATCGGTACGGGCATCTGGCCGGTTATCGTCTTCCTGGTCGTCGCGCTGATTTTCCACATCGCGCTCCGCTACACCCGCTACGGCAAGTTCACCTATGCGATCGGCGCCAATGTGCAGGCTGCGCGCGTATCCGGCATCAATGTCGAAGCGCATCTGATCAAGGTCTATGCCATCGCCGGCATGCTGGCGGGCCTCGCAGGTGTCGTCACCGCAGCACGCGCGCAGACGGCGCAGGCCGGCATGGGCGTCATGTATGAACTCGACGCCATCGCTGCGACCGTCATCGGCGGTACGTCGCTGACCGGCGGTGTCGGCCGCGTCACGGGTACCGTGATCGGCACGGTGATCCTCGGGGTCATGACCTCCGGGTTCACCTTCCTGAGGGTCGACGCTTACTATCAGGAGATCGTCAAGGGCATAATCATCGTCGCAGCCGTAGTCGTCGACGTGTATCGCCAGAAGGCCAGAAAAAAGACTTAATATCGAAGAAGAAGACTTGTCCTCCCAGTGAAGTGACTGGCCGGACCGGCGAAAGCCGTTCCGGTCTTTTCTTTTCTGTATTGCGAGGCGATGGAAGACTTGCCCGTGGTTCGACTTATGCTTGCCCTGCAATGCAGCCCCTTGGACTCCGCTCTGGTGAAAGCATCGCCGATACACTACACCCCCAACTATCCAAAACTGTCGGAGATTTATCATGTTGTCGCAGCGCAAGCTTGCGAGCCAGTTCCAGCCGCGTTTCGTTCTTCAGCTTTGGAACGCGATGCTTCGGGTCCAGACCCGCGAAACAGCTTCCCTCTTTGCCTCCCGCGGCCGCTAACGCGTAACGCCCGTTTCTTCCCTCATCCTCCAGCGCGCCTTATCAGACGCGCTGGGGGGATGACCAATGCGGCCTGCCGTGAGCTTACCAACGACGTGGGGGACCTCGACGTCGAGCCGCTTTCAGGTGCAGGAGTTTGTCCACGCGGGCAAGCACGCCGCTGAGGCCCGGGATGAGACGAAGTGTGAGAGAGGGCCTTTTCCCAAAAGGAGGAGCGCCTCGTGATGCCCTCATTGAGGGAGGGGCGGCTAGCGAGGCCGCCTCGGCTTTCCCTATCTTTCCGTCCATCTCCGCGAGGGCGAGGCGACCGAATTGCGGACAATCAGATCCGGCCTCAAGAGGATTTCCATCTCGGCGGGCTGCCCGTCGGAAAGAAGCTCCAACAGAAGCGCCATGGCGTGTTTGCCGATCAGCGTGCGCGGCTGGCGGATCGTCGTCAGCGCCGGCGTCATGAACGTCGCCTGCGGCACGTCGTCGAAACCGGTGACGGAAAAATCACGGGGTATGTCATAACCGCGCGCCTTTAGCCCAATCATGACGCCAAGCGCCGTCTGATCGTTGACACACATGAACGCGGTCGGGAGCGTGTCGCGCACGAAGAGCCGCTCGACAGCAGCTCTGCCGCTCTCGAGCGTGCCATCGCCCTCCTGGATAAGGCGAAGCTCCGCCGGCACGCCCGCTGCGTCGAGCCCCGCATCGTAGCCCGCCCGTCGCCTCTTGTAGGCGAGCCGGGTGCGGGAATCCCCGATAAAGGCGATCTTGCGGTGCCCCTCGGCGATCAGCAGATCGACCACCTTGCGGGCACCCTCCACATCATCGACACCCACATAGGGTATGCCGCCGTTGAAGACGGGCTCGAAGATGCCGACGCTCGGCGGCAATCGCGCCGTCATGGTCTCGTGGCCGAATGGCAGTATGCCGGTAAAAAGTATCAGGCCCGCCGCCTGGTTGGAGTTGAGGAACTTCAAATATTCGAGCGCCCGCTGCGCGTCGTTCTGCGTATGGCCGATCAGCACGCCATAACCATGCGACCGCGCCTCGTTTTCCAGTCCAACGAGAATGCTCGAAAAATTGGGATCGCCGATATCCGGGGCGACGACCAGAATCATGTTCGACCGGCCGAGCCTGAGGCTGCGCGCCATGGCGTTGGTGGTATAGCCGGTGATTGCAATCGCCTGATTGACCTTCAGACGCGTCGACGTGGCGACCTTCTCCGGCGTGTGGATTGCCCGCGATACCGTCGCGATCGAAACCTCGGCGATCCGGGCGACGTCTTCGATGGTTGCGGGCGTGGAATCCGACACTGCGCTCTGCCTTGCGTCTCGTCTGGGCGGGACACTACACACACCGCCGGCAACGTCAAAGGCTGCCGGGTAAAATTCTGTGCATGCCCTTATGTAAACCTTTACATCGCGAGTGTAAAGGTTTACATAGCCCGATAAGCGGATGGGAGCCGCAAGGGGGAAATCAATGAATCCGGAGACCGTCGACGCCGCGCCCGTGGTGCTGGAGGCGCGTCGCATCAGCAAGTCGTTCAGCGGCGTGCAGGTGCTCTTCAGCGTTAATTTCGAGCTTCGCGCCGGCGAGATCCATGCTTTGATGGGCGAGAACGGCGCCGGCAAGTCGACGCTCGTCAAAATACTCTCGGGCTTCGAGCAGCCGTCCTCGGGTGAAATATTGCTCGATGGACAACCGGTGAAGCTCCCCGAAAATGGCGCCGCCGAGGCGCTCGGCATTGTCATCATCCACCAGGAATTCAATCTCGCAGAACATCTGACGGTTGCGGAAAGCCTGTTTTTGGGCCGGGAAGTAACGCGGCTCGGCGTACTGGATCGCAAATATATGCGCGCGGAAACGCGCCGCGTTCTCGACCTCCTCGGCTGTCGAGTAGACGCGAATGCGCTGATCGGCAGTCTTTCGATCGCTGAAAAGCAGATGGTGGAGATTGCCAAGGCTATCAGCCGCGACGCGCGGGTCGTCTTCATGGACGAACCGACGGCCGTTCTCTCCCGCGAGGAGACCAATTTCCTCTTCCGCCAGGTGCGCAAGCTGCGTGATAAGGGCACGAGCTTCGTCTTCGTGTCGCACAAGCTCGACGAGGTCATTGAGCTGACCGATCGGGTGACGGTATTGCGCGATGGGCAGTGGGTGAAAACCGCCCCGACCTCGATGCTCGATGGGGAATCGATCGCCCAGCTCATGGTCGGCCGCGAGATGTCGAGTCTCTATCCTACCAAAACCGAGCCGGACGTTGACGAAGAAGTCGTGCTGCGCGTGGACTCGATCTCGACCGACTACGTCAAGGACGCCAGTTTCGAGGTGCGCAAGGGCGAGATCCTCGGTTTTTCCGGCATGATCGGTTCCGGACGAACCGAACTGATGGAGGCGGTTGCGGGCCTTCGACCGCGGCTATCGGGAGAGGTGACGATCCGTGGCGAATCCGTTCCCTCGGGCGACGTGCACGCGGCCAACCGATGCGGCCTCGCCTATATGACCAAGGACCGCAAAGGGAAGGGTCTGCTCCTGAATTCCGGCATGACGGCAAACCTGACCTTGCAATCGCTCGATCAGCACACCAGCCTCGGTTATCTCAACCCGACGAGCGAGGCCGCCGCCCTCGAAAAGGCCCGTCGCCGCTTCGATATCCGCGTGCGCGACGGCAATGTGGTCGCCAGACGCATGTCTGGCGGCAACCAGCAAAAGCTCCTGCTCGCCAAGGTGATGGAAACCGAGCCGGATATCATCATCATCGACGAGCCGACGCGCGGCATCGACGTCGGCACCAAGCAGCAGATCTATCACTTCATCTCGGCGCTGGCGCGCGATGGCCGCTCGATCATCGTCGTTTCCTCGGAAATGCCGGAGGTCATCGGGCTTTGCACGCGGGTCGCCGTGATGCGCGAGGGACGCATCGTCGGCATGCTCGAAGGCGACGAGATCTCCGAGCAGGAGATCATGCGCTATGCCGCGGGACTGAAGAGGATGGCTGCGGCCTGACCGCCGACGCCGGCGACAACAAGGCAGTCACAGGAAAAGGAATTCCCCCGAGCTTTCGGGGCGGGAGGTTGGTCTGGACATGAGCGCGAACGAGGAAACCATCCAAAGCACAATTCACCGCCGCACCTGGCGAGACGTCGATTTGAGGGCCGTGGCGCCGTTTGCTGCGCTCGCGCTGCTGTTGGTCGTCGGCGCGATTGTCAACCCCAACTTCATCGGCCTCAACAATCTCGCCAATGTCGCCACCCGCAGCGCCTTCATTGCCATCATTGCGGTCGGCGCAACCTTCGTCATCTCGGCAGGCGACCTCGATCTTTCCGTCGGCTCGATGGTAGCCTTCGTGGCGAGCCTTATGATCCTGTTCATGAATTCCGGCGTCATAGCCGATCCGGCGCTGATGCTGACGGCCGCAGTCGTCTTCGCAGTCGCGGCGGGCGCGGCCTGCGGCCTCGCCAACGGGCTGATCACCACCGTCGGCCGGATCGAGCCTTTTATCGCTACGCTGGGTACGATGGGTATCTATCGCGGCCTCACCACCTGGCTTTCGCAGGGCGGCGCGATCACGCTTCGCGAGCCGCAAATCCAGGAGCTCTATCGCCCCGCTTATTTCGGCAGCATTCTCGGCGTGCCGCTGCCGATCGCGATCATTCTCGCGGTCACCGCCGTCGCCGCCTTCATCCTTTACCGCACCCGCTATGGCAGGCACGTGGTCGCCGTCGGCTCCAACAGCGACGTCGCCCGCTATTCCGGCATCTCCGTCAATCGGGTGCGCACCATCGCCTTCGTGATCCAGGGCCTCTGCGTGGCGATTGCCGTGCTGCTCTACGTGCCGCGCCTCGGTTCCACCTCGGCGACGACCGGCATCCTCTGGGAGCTGCAGGCCATCACCGCCGTCGTCGTCGGCGGCACGGCTCTCAAAGGCGGCGCGGGCCGCGTCTGGGGCACGATCTGCGGTGCCTTTATCCTCGAATTGGTCGGCAACATCATGCTCCTGTCGAACTTCATCAGCGAATACCTGATCGGCGCGATGCAAGGTGCGATCATCATCATCGCGATGCTCGTCCAGCGCTCGCTGGTACGCAAATCGTGACAAAGCCGGATCCTGAGTGATCCGGCGACATCAGCTAAGACCTTGATCCATTGGGAGGAAAGAAAACATGCGAAAGGGTTTAATGGGCATTGCCGCCGTCGCGATGATGGCACTGACAGGCGTGGCCCACGCGGAGGAAAAGAAGGTCACGATCGGCGTCTCGATCCCTGCGGCCGACCATGGCTGGACCGCCGGTGTCGTGTTCCACGCGGAACGCGTCGCGAAAACGCTCATGGAGCAGCATCCTGGTCTCAACGTCATCGTCAAGACCTCGCCGGATCCGGCGAGCCAGGCAAACGCGGTGCAGGATCTCGAAACCCAGGGCATTGACGCGCTGGTGATCCTGCCGACCGATCCCGATCCGCTGGTCAACGCCATCAAGGAAGTCAAGGGCAAGGGCACGTTTGTCGCGCTCGTCGACCGCGCGCCCTCGGTCAACGACAACAGCGTGCGTGACCTCTATGTCGCCGGCAACAATCCGGCGCTCGGCCAGGTCGCCGGCGAATACATCAAGGCCACGACGCCGGAAGCCAAGGTCGTCGTCATCCGCGGCCTGCCTATCCCGATCGACCAGCAGCGCCAGGACGGCTTCGACCAGGGCATCGCCGGCTCGAAAGTCGAAATCCTCGACCGCCAATACGGCAACTGGAACCGCGACGACGCCTTCAAGGTGATGCAGGACTATCTGACCAAATATCCGCAGATCGACGTCGTCTGGTGCCAGGATGACGACATGGCCGTCGGCGTCCTGCAGGCGATCGAGCAGGCCAAGCGCACCGACATTCAGTATGTCGTTGCCGGCGCCGGTTCGAAGGATATGATCAAGAAGGTCATGGACGGCGACAAGATGATCCCGGTCGACGTGCTCTACCCGCCGGCAATGGTGGGCACCGCGCTTGAAATGACGGTCGCCAACTTCTACGGACAGGTTCCGGTTCGCGGCACCTACACGATCGACGCGACACTGGTCACCAAGGACAATGCGAAGGACTTCTATTTCCCCGATTCGCCGTTCTGATCGGACGCATCGGCGATAGCCTTGCCTCGACCTGCCCGCGCGTTGCCGGGCAGGTCATTTGTTTTCGGAGGTGCATCGGGCCGATTCCTGATCGGACCCGCTCTGAACAACAGTGCAAATAGCATCTTTACTCAGCCCAGAGCTGCCCCCCTCTGTCCTGCCGGGCATCTCCCCCACAAGGGGGGAGATCGGCACGAAGCAGGGTCCGCCTGCTCAACCCACTTCCGGTTGGATTCGACGAAGGTGGACCTGGACGTCAAGTTCGGCAGCTCCTCGCGGCCCTGACGTCGGACATGCAACTGCTTTGGGTATGATTTCCCTGTGCTCCTTGAGAGCACTTACGGCCTTGAGGCTGCGCAAGGCCGCGCGCCGAGCCGATCTCCCCCCTTGTGGGGGAGATGACCGGCAGGGCAGAGGGGGTGCAGCGCCAAGCGAACGGGAAAACCCGCTTGCCGGCTATCGAAGTCTCACCCTCACCCCGCCGCCGGGAAAGCCACCACCGCCTTCAATCCGCGCCCGCCCTCGCCGTCCTCCAGACGCATCGTTCCGCCGTAAAGCGTGGCGATCTCCTCAACGATCGGTAGACCGAGCCCTGTGCCGGGCGCCTCGTCGCCGCCGCGCCGGAAACGCTTGAGCACCGCTTCACGCAGTTCCGGCCGGATTCCCGGGCCGTTATCCTCGACTTCAAGGACGACAGCGTCGTTGCGCCTGTCGACACGCACCGTGACCTCGGCGCCCCGTCCGGCATAGAGGAGCGCATTGCCGATCAGGTTCTTCAGAAGCTCGCCGACGAGCAGCGGCTGGGCGCGGATCCAATGTTCGCCGTCGCCGGCAAAACCGAGGTCGATTCCGGCTTCGCCGGCCACCGGCACATGCTCGGCCGTGATTGCGCGGGCGAGCCCCACGAGCTCTATGCGCTCCGAACCGCGCGCCTCCTCCCTCGCCGCCGCATCGATCTTTGCCATCAGCAGCAATTGCGCAAGAATGCGTTCGGCATCGGCGACTGCTTCATCTGCCTTGCGCGCAGCCATCCGCGTTGCTTCGATCGTACCTGCTCTCTGGGCAAGTGCCAGCTGCGTGCGGATGATCGCGAGCGGCGTTCTCAACTGATGGCTGGCATTGCCAGTAAAATGGCGCAGCGCGTCGAGCGCCGACTGCAGGCGCACCATGAAGGAGTTTACGGTGTCGACGAGCCCCTGAACCTCGCTCGGCACCCGCTCGCCGATCGGATGCAGATCGTCGGGACTGCGCTCGGCGATGGCGTCGCCGAGCCGATAGAGCGGCCTCAGCGAAAAGGTGACGGCGATCCAGACGATCACCGCCGCGCCAGCGATCATAAGGCCCAAACGCAGGGCGGAGCGCAGAAGGATCGTCTGCGTCAATTGTCGCCTGGCGATCGTCGTTTCGGCAACCGTCACCACAAAGGGAACGGAATTGACACCCGTCGAAGCGGAACGCCGGAGCGCCGCGATGCGGATCGGCTCGCCGCGGAAGACGGCATCGCCGAACACCGTCGACTGGTCCTGAGCTTCCGTGAGCGACGGCAGGGTCTGGTAACCGGTAATGAATTGGCCTGGCGGCCCGTCCACCCGGTAGAAGACCCGATCCTGTGCCGCGGACGTCAACATCTCCAGCGCGACATAGGGAATATCGACCTGAAGTGAGCCGTCCTCGGCGACGACGACACGTTCCGCGATTGCGAGCGCCGAACCGGCAAGCACACGGTCCGAAACGACATTCGCCGTCTTGACCGCCTCACGGTAGGTGTCGGTCAGCGCCACCACGCCGATCACGGCGGTGGAAATCAAAAGCCAGCCGAGCAGCCTGCGCCGCAGTGAATAGACGACCGTCCTCATTCGGGGCTGGCCGTCTTGTCGAGATAATATCCGATGCCGCGTGCGGTACGCACCGTCAGGCCATAGGGTGCCAAGCGCTTGCGGAGCCGGCTCACATATTGCTCGATCGCATTCGGGCTGAGATCGTCATCGAGGCCGGTGAGCGACTGGACGATCGCCTCCTTGGCAACGACCTTGCCGGCGCGCATGAACAGAAGTTCGAGCAGGCCGAGCTCGCGGGCGGGAATCTCGATCGGCCCGCCGGCGGAGGAGAAACTGCGCGAGGTCAGATCCAGCGAGACATTGCCATAGCTGACGACGGAGGCGCGCAATCCCGCCTGGCGGCGCAACAGCACCCGCACCCGCGCCTCGAACTCTCCGATGTCGAAAGGCTTGATCATGTAATCGTCGGCGCCGAGATCGAGACCTTTCACCCGTTCCTCCGGCGTGCCGCGCGCCGTCAGGATCAGCACCGCCGCCCGGTTCTGCCGCGCCCGCATGGCCCGCAGCACGTCGAGCCCATCCATCTCCGGCAAATTCAAGTCGAGGATCACCAGATCGAAGCTTTCCGCAGCGGCAACAGCATGCGCCGAGGCGCCGTCGCTGACGACGTCGACCGCATAACCGCTTCCGCGCAGGATCGCCGATAGGCCCTCTGCCAGGGCCTGGTTGTCTTCAACAAGCAAGATTCGCAATTGTCGCTCTCCCCCGATCACTTTATCGACCGCAGGCTTGCTTGTGAACGGCAGACGGCTACTGCATACTTCCTTAAATCGAATTGATCTAAGGAGAAAATCATGCAGCGCTTCAAGCCGTTACAGCGACGTTTGCGCGCCTGAACTGACGCGCGGCGCTGTAGGGCATTGTGGAATTATGCGATACCTGATTTCCCTGCTTTTTTGCCTCTTTCTCCCCGGGTTGGCGCTCTCGGCGCCGGTGTTTTTTCCCGCCGTTTCCGGGGACGCCGCGGCCCCCATCCTCGTCGTCTATTCCTCGCTGGACGAGCCGCTGGCGCGGCCGATGATCGTCGGTTTCCAGAAGGCCAATCCGGACGTGGCGGTGCGCTACGAGGACATGCTGACGGGCGAGATCTACGACCGGATCGTCAAGGAGACGGATGGCGGCCAGAAGACGGCCGACTTTGCCTTCTCCTCGGCGATGGACCTGCAGGTCAAGCTCAGCAACGACGGCTATGCGCAGCGCAGCGACCTGCCAATGAGCGGCCGCTGGCCGGCCTGGGCGAACTGGCGCAACACGGCCTATGCGCTGACCTTCGAGCCGGCGGTCTTCGTCTATCACAAGCCGAGCTTCGCAACCGAGCCGCCGCCGGCAACACGCGCGGAATTCGTCGACTATCTGAAGCGTCAGGGCAGCGCCGTCTTCGGCCGTATCGGCACCTATGATATCGAACGCTCCGGCGTCGGCTTCCTCTTCATGTCGCGCGACCAGGAGCAGTTCGGCGACATCTGGAGCGTCATCCAGGCCATGGGGGCGGCGGGCGTAAAGCTCTATTCGACCAGCCAGGCGATCGTCGAACGGGTTGCCGACGGCCGCTTCGTGCTCGGCTACAATATCCTCGGATCCTATGCAGCCGACTGGGCCTCGCGCCATCCCGATGTCGGCATCGTCCTTCCAAAGGACTACACGGTGGTGATGTCGCGCATCGGGCTCGTGCCGCAGGCGGCCGCCTCCCCCGATCTCGGCCGCCGCTACCTCGAATTCTTCATGTCGAAGGAAGGCCAGACGATCATGGCGCGCGAACTGCAGATCCCGGCGGTAAGCCCGGATGTCGCGGGGGAGAACACCGCCAACACCATGCAGGAGATGCTGGGCGGCCAATTGCGCCCCGTTCCGGTCAGCCCGGGATTGATGGTCTATCTCGACCAGGTCAAGCGTGCCCGCCTGATCGCGCGCTGGAACGAGGTGCTGCGGCTACACTGACTCTCGCCTGCAGCGTGCGGTTTCCCAGCAACACAAGGTCGCTGTAGCTCTTTGAATTGCTGCGTGAAATCGGCTCCGGTTCAAGGAAACATGCAATAGCAAAACAACCCATTTACGCAATGCCGACTTGATGTCAGGTTAATGTCAGCTTTCTATGGTGGCTTAGGGATCGCTGATGATCCGTGGAGGCGGGCCGTCAGCAGCGCATCGGGAGGAAATCACCACCACGGTCAGCGGCTGGCGCGCAAAAGCCGGTCACGTGCTTCTCCCGTACGCGACGATAATCAACGCACGCGCGATTGAACGCGCCCTACGGAGGACCGACCTTGAAACACTTCTTCCTGGCATCCATTCTCGCCGGCGCCCTGGCGCTTCCGGCATACGCCGCCGACTACACGATCATCGCGCCGGCCAATCCCGGCGGCGGCTGGGACCAGACGGCCCGGTCGCTGCAGACCGTCATGCAGCAGGAAGGCATTTCCGGCAATGTCCAGGTGCAGAACGTTCCCGGCGCCGGCGGCACGATCGGGCTCGCCCAGTTCGCCAGCCAGCAGAAGGGCAACCCGAATGCACTCCTCGTCGGCGGCTATGTCATGGTGGGGGCCATCCTTACCAACAAATCGCCGGTGACCCTCAAGGACGTGACGCCGATCGCACGGCTGACGGGCGAATACGAAGCGATCGTCGTTCCGGCCGCTTCCGAAATCAAGACGATGGCCGACCTCGTCGCGGCGCTGAAGAAGGATCCGGGCGCGGTTTCCTGGGCTGGCGGCTCTGCCGGCGGCACCGACCACATCGCCGTCGGGCTGATTGCCAAGGCTGCCGGCGTCGATCCGACGAAGATCAACTACATCGCCTATTCCGGCGGTGGAGAGGCGCTCGCCGCCATTCTCGGCAGCCAGGTGACGGCCGGCATTTCCGGCTACGGCGAATTCGAATCGCAAGTGAAAGCCGGCACACTCCGACTGATCGCCGTTTCGAGCGCCGAGCGTCTTCCAGGGATCGACGCGCCGACGCTGAAGGAATCGGGCGTCGACGTCGTGGTCGAAAACTGGCGCATGGTCGCGGCTGCCCCTGGCCTTACCGACGAGCAGAAGGCAGCCGTTTCCGCCGACATCGAAAAGCTCGCCAAGTCCGCCGGCTGGCAGGAAGTGTTGAAGACGAAGGGCTGGCAGGACACCTATCTCGCCGGCGACGCCTTCAACGAGCAGCTCGCAAAGGACATTTCCGCAACCGAAACCGTCCTCAAGGACATCGGGCTGGTCAAATGAACAAGGGGAATCACCCTTCCGTCGAAACGCGCCGCCCCGACAGGGCGGCGCTCATTATCGCCGCGGTTCTGGCTGCCATCGGCGGCCTGATCTTCTGGGATGTTTCGCGCCTTAGCGGGCTTGCCGGCTATTCGCAGGTCGGCCCCACCACGGTTCCCTATGCGATCGCCTGCTGTCTCGTCGGGCTCGCCGTCTGGACCGCTGTCGAAGCTGTGAGAGGCGACTTCGGTCATGAGCGGGAGAAACAGGAGTTCGGCCCGGTTTTCTGGATCGTCGGCGGCCTTGCCGCCCAGATGCTGCTGCTCAACACGCTCGGCTTTTCGATCGCAACCGGCATTCTCTTTGCGATGACGGCGCGCGGTTTCGGCAAGCGCATGCTCTGGCTGACCGTGCCGGTCGGCATCGTCTTCAGCTTCATCGTGTGGGTGATCTTCGCCAAGCTCCTGCAATTGTCGCTGCCCGCAGGGCCGCTTGAACGCCTGTTCTTCTGAGGGGGCCGCCGACCATGGGTACTTTTGACTTCCTGCTGCAGGGCCTGCTGGTTGCCGTCCAGCCGATGAACCTCGTCTATGCGCTGATCGGTGTGACGCTCGGCACCGCCGTCGGCGTCCTCCCCGGCATCGGTCCGGCCTTGACCGTGGCTCTGCTGCTGCCCGTCACCTACAAGCTCGATCCGGCCGGCTCGCTCATCATGTTTGCCGGCATCTACTACGGCGGCATGTATGGCGGATCGACCACTTCGATCCTGCTTAACACCCCCGGTGAAAGCTCGTCGATCGTCACTGCGCTCGAGGGCAACAAGATGGCGCGCGCCGGACGCGGCGGCCCGGCATTGGCGACCGCTGCGATCGGCTCGTTCGTCGCCGGTCTCATCGCGACGCTGGCGCTGGCGTTCATCGCGCCCTATATCGTCAAGCTCGCACTCGTCTTCGGCCCGCGCGAATATTTCGCGCTGATGGTACTTGCCTTCGTCACGGTTTCCTCAGCCTTCGGAGACTCGACGCTTCGCGGCCTCACCTCCCTCTTCGTCGGCCTGACACTCGCCTGCATCGGCATCGACCAGTTGACCGGCCAGACGCGCCTTTCCTTTGGGGTACCCGACCTCCTCGACGGCATCGAGGTAACCACGCTCGCCGTCGCCATGTTCGCAATCGGCGAGACGCTTTATATCGCAGCGCAGGGCGATCGTGGCCCGGACAAGGTCGAGGCCGTCAAGGGCTCGGTCTGGATGAGCGCAATGGACTGGGCCCGCTCATGGAAGCCCTGGCTTCGCGGCACCGCAATCGGCTTTCCGATCGGCGCGATGCCGGCCGGCGGCGCCGAAATCGGCACCTTCCTCTCCTACGCGGCCGAGAAGCGCCTGACCAAGCACCCGGAAGAGTTCGGCAATGGAGCGATCGAAGGCGTCGCCGGACCGGAAGCGGCCAACAATGCTTCCGCCGCCGGTACCCTGGTGCCGCTGCTCACCCTCGGCCTGCCGACGACGGCGACGGCGGCGATCATGCTGGCGGGCTTCCAGCAATACGGCCTTCAGCCCGGACCGTTATTGTTTGCCACCAACCCGCAACTCGTCTGGGGTCTGATCGCGAGCCTTCTCATTGCCAACTTCATGCTGCTCGTCCTGAACCTGCCGCTGATCGGCCTCTGGGTGAGACTCCTGACCATCCCGAAGCCGTGGCTTTATGCGGGCATCCTGCTGTTCGCGACGCTCGGCACGATCGGCGCCAACCCGTCGGTGTTCGAGCTCGGCATGCTGCTCGCCTTCGGCCTGCTCGGCTACGTTATGCGCGTCTTCGGCTATCCGATCGCCCCGGTCGTCGTCGGCCTCATCCTCGGGCCGCTCGCCGAGCAACAACTGCGCCGGGCGCTTTCGATCAGCCAGGGCGACATGACTGTGCTCTTCACCTCGCCGATCGCGGCAGTGCTTCTGGTCATCGCCGCCCTCGCCCTTATCGTGCCGCTCATCCTGAGAGCTCGCGGGCGCGGCCAGATGCTTGCGCAACTCGCCGCCAGCGAGGACTGACCCCTTTCGCCTCCTACAGCGCCTTGCGCCTTTTCAGACGCACGGCGCTGTAGGACTTTGAATCACTGCATCCGTGCGTCCTTAAATCACTCCGATTTAAGGACGCATGCAGTCGACGATTCATGGGGCGGGAAGAGGAAGGGCAGCCCCTTCCCGCTAAAATTACTTCCTGTTGCAATCCCTAAGTCCGGTTGGCCGGGGGAAGCCTGGGCTTGCTTGTGTTGCATGGCTGGGGTGAGGTTTTGTGCATTGCAAAAACACCCGGTCAAGCCCATCTTTTGCTCATCGAATAGAAAATGAAAAAGCGAGCAAAGAGATGATTGCCACCAGCAAGAACCGCATGGGTTTCATTGGCCGCGCCTTCGCCGTCCTGAGCGCTGCGAACGCTGCTGCCGCCGCCGTCGAAGGCCACCGCCGTCCGAATGCGCGCGACCTGCGCACCCTCGGCATCGATCCGGCAAATTTCCCGGACATCCGTCGCGGCTAACGACACGCGCCGGCCGACACAAGTACGACCTTGGAGCGGTCTCAATCGAGACCGCTAAAATTTTGCCCTGACGGAGCCGAGGACCGTGCGGCCTGGGCCGGGAATACCGAAAGCCAGTTCGAAGTCATTGTCGAACGCGTTCAGCAACTGCAGACCAAGCTCCAGATGTCCGCTTGCAGATTCCCAACTGATCGCGGCATCGGTGATCGTGTATGACTCCAAGTCGATGCCGAAGGGTGCGCCGACTCGCTCCCCAACATATGTCTGCGCTACCGTCGCCTTGACGCGCGAGGGATGTACGACCGTCAGCCCCACTTGCGCGCGATAATCCGGCACGAGCGGCACTTCGAATTCTCCCCCGCCTCCAGGTGTCAGGTCGACACTATGGTTCCAAGTGAACGACCCAAAGGCACCGATGCCCTCGCCAATCCAGTAATTGCCGTTGACATGGACACGATCGATTTCACCGGTCGTCGTGTCGAAGCTGCCGAGCAATTCCGGAACGTCCAGAGACAGGCCGTCAAAACGCTGATGCTGGTACTCGACCGAGGTGAACAATCGCTCGGACCATTCGGCTTCCCAACGCAACGCGGCCGTTTTCGCGCTGCCCCCGATGAACAAGGGCAGATCAAGAGGCGTCAGCCCGACGGTCGAGACCGGGGCAAGCGTGTAGCTCGATGAAAACTGCGTGTCTTCGCGATAGAACGCGCGGAGCCAGTGATTTTCCACCGGCGACCACGCGACGCCGATGCGCGGATCGACGCAGGGACAGTCGTCGGTGACATCCTCCAACCAATTCACATAAACGCCGCCCTGAAACTCGAGATCTTCCGACACGTCCCATGTGATGTCGGTGTAGCCGCGCGTTGCGTTGCCTTTGTCGGAAAATCCATCAACGAAGAACACGCCCCCCGTGAGCAGATCCGTATAGATTGCGGAATCGCGCGTATGGAATCGGCCGGTCTCTGCACCATAGCGAAACGTAACAGGTCCGATTCCGTATAGATGGCTGACGCCGACCGTTGCGGTTTGCTCTTCCGTTTCTTGCTCGACGCGATACGGGCCGATATCGTCGATCAGATCGAGACTCTGGTGCACGTCCCTGTCGCCGATGACGCCGAATGCCTGCAGAAGATTGCGCTCGCCGAACGTGTGGCTCCAGCCGATCCCGAGGTTGGAGAAACGAGTTTCTCTCGTGTCGAACGGCGTCGGCAACCACGTCTGCCCCGGAAAACCAGTGTCGAGGTCGACCATATCGCCGAACAGGTAGACGTTGTCCTCCAAGGTCGGATGTATGCCGACAGCGAAAGTTGCGCCGGTGATGTCATCCCGATCATTCGTGCGCGGACTGTCGGGCCGCAGTGCCTCAGCCTGCAGATAGTAGCTGATCGGCAGCGGCGCGTAGCTCGTGCCCTGCACGAGGACATCGCTCTTCCAGCCAAGCTCGCCCTCCTGCCAGATCAAGCCGCCCCCGATGGCCGCTTCGAAAAAGCTCGTTCGTTCGAGTGAATTGCGGATCGTCGGCGACGCAACCGCGAGCGGATCAAGCAGAAGCGCCTGCAGGTTGGAGGACAGGGTAGAACTTCCCGCCTGCGTGCGCTCACTTGGGGAGAGCAAAGGTGCAAATCCCTCGAAGGGACTGATCCGGCCGGCCGCAGCCTCATCGAGATAGGTGGTCGATCTGAACGGATCGTAGGAACGATCCGCGTAGTACTGGCTCCATTCGTTCAGGCCGACATTGTCGAGCGCGATTCCCAGAAAGGAGGAAACCTGTCGGTTGGCATCGTAACCGTTATAGTAGCCGCCGCGGGCTTGGCGGCGGCGCAGGGCCTCGCGGGCCTCCACAATCGCTTGATCGGCACGGTACTGGTCAAGGGCGATGCCGGAGCGGATCAGGGAGATCGACGGATTGTCCGGATCGAATCTATCCGCATTGTCGAGCGCCTGGGCCGCCTCCTCTTCCGCCCCTAGCTGATAGCTGCCGATCGCCAGGCCTATGAGGCTGTCGCCGTAGGTCGGGTTGACAGCGGAGGCTTCCAGAAGCGTCTTCTCGCCTTCCTCGGTCTTGCCGATCCGCAAGAGATAACGGCCCTTGGCGGCCAGAACCGCGTAAGAACGAGGATCCAGCGCTTCCGCCTTGTCGATCTCGACCTTTGCCGCCGCGACCTGGTCGTTATCCATCAGGAAGCGCGCGTAGTTTGCGTGGAGCGCCGCGTTTTCCGGGTCCAGCACGATCGCGCGGCGATGGGCGGTATCCGCTTCTATGATCGCGTTGCGGTCGCTTTGCACGATGCCAATCTCGTTCCAGGCGGCATCGTCGCCGGGTGCAAGCTCTGTCGCGCGCTTCAGGTCCGCGAGGGCGCCATCGAGATCGCTGGAAACGGTCGCGCGGAAGCGTGCGTTTACAAGGAGATAGGCTGGCTCCTCCGGATCGATCGTTTTGGCGCGGGCAAGAGCCTCCCTCACCTCGTCGCGACGGTCGAGCTGAAAAGCAAGATCGGCCCGCATCGCCGGCAGCCGCGCATCGTTCGGGAAGCGCTCTTCGGCCGCCTTCAGGATGTTGATCGCTTCCGCCTGTCCAAGCACGTGGGCAGCGGCGGTGGCCCGTGCCATCGCCGCGACCGGATCATCGGCATAGGCGTTTTCTGCCGGTGGGGGCGGCGTCTCGCGATCCGGATGGGCCAAGGCGTTTGCGAACCATCGACCGAAGACGGCGGCCGCCCGGCGATCGCGCGGCAGATGCGGCAGAGCGGCGGCAAACAAGCGGCTTGCCTCGGTGTAACGCAGCTCCTGTCCCGCGATCATCGCTTCGACAAGCTTCGCCCGCGCCTCCAAGCCAGCCGGCAGGGGCCGGCGGAGATACGCAAGCGCGTCCTTTGCGGCCGCGCGCCCGTCGCTCGAAAGCAATGCTTCAGCAAGCGCAACCCAATCCTCGCTGCTTCGCGCTGCGGGCGCGATAGCCAAAATGGCATCACGCCGTGCGCGCGTCTCACGACCACCCATCCCAGTTACGGGCAACGTGGCAAAGGTTCCGCGCAGTTCGGTGTAGAGGAGGACCTGCTCGCGCTCCTCCAGATTGACGAGGATGTATTTGCGCGGCGCCTGCCCAATTGCCGCAAACGCGCCCTCGCCCTGATTGACCGTCACCGACCCTTGGGCGTTCTTGAGCTCCACGCTGCCTTCAAGCACGGAGAGAGTCGTGTCGCCATTGCCGGTTACCCGGAGCGTCCAGTCTGTGCCGCGAATGGCTGCCGCCGCTGCGGGCGTCTCGATGGTCAGACCGCTGCCGCCGCGCTTGGCCCGGGCCCAGATGACGCCGGATTGAAGGCTGAGCTGGCTGTCGGAGTCCTGGCCTATCTTCTTGACGAGCAGCACTGTGTTGCGGCCCATGCGCATCTGCGTGTCATCGGCGAACAGAAGCGCAAGGCTACCGGTTGCATTGGTGCGCAGGACATCGCCGGCCAGCAGGTCCTGGCTGACCTCGACCGTGCGCCAGGCATCTATTTCGATGAAGCGGATCTCCTCGCCGGATTTGCGCGCAATGACCGAGCCTTCCGGTGACGATGCGCGCGGAAAGACCTCGGCTGCCGACGGCAGCACGCTTCCCAGCACCGCGAATGCGGCAACGGCGAATTTTAGCTTGCGCATGATGACTTTGTCTGCTGATCCCCGCGCGCAATATGCGTGCAAACAGGAACCGAAGTCAATTTCTGGTGGGCTGCAATGCCACAAGAAAATACCGATCGAGAAAACGGGCGGATAGCGGTCGTAATCTTCGAATTTTCCGCTGCTGCACGACAATGCGCAGGCCCGTCCCTGCCCGGCGGGCGACAGCGCAACTTACAGAACTTGACCAGCAACGCCTCCGTGTCATGCTGCTGCGATGATCAGCGGTGTGCTCTTGGATCTTGCCGGCGTCGTCTATGACGGCGAGGAGGCCGTGCCTGGCGCAATGGAGGCAGTTCTGCGTCTGCGCGATGTCGGCCTTCCCATCCGCTTCGTCAGCAACACCACCCGCTCGACCAAGCCAGCCGTCATTAAACGCCTTACGCGGTTGGGACTTGTTGTGACGGCAGATGAAGTCTTCACGCCGGCTGAGGCGGCTCGTCGATGGCTTGCCAGCCACGGCCGATCGCCGCATCTACTGGTCCATCCCAATCTCGTGCCGGAATTCGACGATCTGGCAGACGATCTGCCCAAAGCCGTCGTCGTCGGCGATGCGGGCGAAGCTTTCGATTATCGAACACTGAACGCGGCGTTTCGACAGTTGGTCGCCGGCGCGGAATTGCTGGCGCTGGCGCCGAACCGGACGTTCAAAGATTCGGATGGAAAACTCAGCCTTGATGCTGGAGCATTCGTGACCGCGCTGGAATTCGCCAGCCAGAAAAGCGCGATTGTCCTCGGGAAGCCTTCGCCGTCGTTCTTCCGCGCTGCGCTCGCGACGATCGATTGTCCGGATGCACGAGCCGCAATGGTGGGCGATGACGCCGAAACAGATGTCGCTGGGGCGCTGCAGGCGGGCGTGGCGCACGCCCTGCTGGTGCGCACCGGCAAGTACCGCGAAGGCGACGAGAAGCGGTTCGAGCCGGCGCCAACCGCGACGGTCCGCGATATTTCAGCCGCCGTCGACTGGATCATTTCCGCAAGTGCGGGGTAAAAGCGCACCGCTCCCGGTCCGCACCGCGCGATCGAGTTTCTGCTATCAATCCGCATGAGAAAGGCGACAAGACTCCAGGACCTGTTCGGTGCAGCGGAGTCGATCGCCCGCGGATGAAGGTCACGGCGCCGACATTCGCGTCGGCGCCGCGGGGAGTATTTACTTACGCTACTTTCGCGACGCTGCCTTCGGTCGGAACGGTCGAGATCGTCTTCAGCACCTGCGAAGCGATCTGGTAGGGGCAGCCCTGGGAGTTCGGGCGGCGGTCTTCGAGATAGCCACGGTAGCCGTTGTTGACGAAGCTGTGCGGCACGCGGATCGATGCACCGCGGTCGGCAACGCCGTAGCTGAACTTGTTCCACGGTGCCGTTTCATGCTTGCCGGTCAGGCGCATGTGGTTGTCGGGACCGTAAACAGCGATGTGCTCGTGCAGGTTCTTGTCGAAGGCAGCCATCAGCGCTTCGAAATAGTCCTTGCCGCCGACTTCCCGCATATAGGCGGTCGAGAAGTTGCAGTGCATGCCCGAGCCGTTCCAGTCGGTGTCGCCGAGCGGCTTGCAGTGCCACTCGATATCGATGCCGTATTTTTCCGTCAGGCGCTGCAGCAGGTAGCGAGCCAGCCAGACTTCGTCGGCAGCCTTCTTGGAGCCCTTGCCGAAGATCTGGAATTCCCACTGACCCTTGGCGACTTCGGCATTGATGCCTTCATGGTTGATGCCGGCAGCGAGGCAGATGTCGAGGTGCTCTTCGACGATCTGGCGTGCGATGTCGCCCACGTTCTTGTAGCCGACGCCGGTGTAGTACGGGCCCTGCGGCGCCGGATAACCGGACTCCGGGAAGCCGAGCGGGCGGCCGTTCTTGTAGAAGAAGTATTCCTGCTCGAAACCGAACCAGGCGCCCTCGTCATCGAGGATCGTCGCGCGGCTGTTCGACGGATGCGGCGTCTTGCCGTCCGGCATCATGACTTCGCACATGACCAGTACGCCGTTGGTGCGAACCGGGTCGGGATAGACCGCAACCGGTTTCAGCACGCAGTCGGAGCTGCGGCCTTCGGCCTGCATCGTCGAGCTACCATCGAAACCCCAGAGCGGGAGTTGCTCAAGCGTCGGGAATGCATCGAATTCCTTGATCTGCGTTTTTCCGCGCAGGTTCGGTACCGGGGTGTAGCCGTCGAGCCAGATATACTCGAGCTTATACTTTGTCATTGCGAATCTCTCATAACGTGGTGTTGCGAGGTTTGAGCAAATCCTGAACGGAGTGGCACGCGGAGCGCCGACCGCCAAGGGATCCGGAACACCTGAAGCATTTTGCGTGCCAGTTCGGCCCGCTGAGGCTTGCCGGAAGCGAAAGAAATGGTTGGCCGTCACATTCGTGGCCGTCCGCGAACCCATTCATTCGCCGCAAGTGTCGTTGGAACGCTGTAATGGACTCAATCGGTTAGTTGATGCCGGCCGGAGCGCTGCTCCCGCGCAAGGCCACTCTCCCCATGAGGCCAGAAAGGCGCCATCGAGCGCTATGCGTGCGACGGCAAGCCGTTCCGCGATCGCGATGCCAAGACCAAACTCCGGCGTTCGCGACTAATTTTTCAGCGCGCAAAACCTCGTGCCCACAAATACGGCGCGCGATTGATCGAATTTTCAGCATTTCGCATAAACCATGTGCAATTCGGATATGATGCGCTATTCTCCCTCGCAGAACTCAAGGGAGACCAGACGATGGCCGAGAGTTTAACCCGCAGGTCGGCGACGATTTATCCGTTCCCCGCGAAACCGCTCAGAAGAGTGGAGAACCGCCGGGACGAGAAGGCCGATCTGGACACGCAAGATGTTTGCGCTGCGGCCATAGACGGCTGCTGGTACCACGAAGAGGCCATTCGCGCGGAGACAAAAGGCAGTCCCGGCATTCCGGGCAAGCTAAACTAATTCGGCCACACGCCTAATTTTTGATCATCTGCATGAATCGCAGGCGACGTCCCCTTGCGGAAGATACAGGCACCCGACGGCGAGAGCGCAGCCGCGTCGCCACCTGCCGATCCCGTCTGAAGGGATTCCGTTCGCGCTATCCCTTCACTGCACCGGATGTCAGACCGGCAACGATCTTGCGCTGGAAAATCAGCACCAGCACCAACAGCGGCAATGTGACCGTCACCGACGCGGCCATGATCTGGCCGAAGGGATATTCGTAACGGCTGCTGCCGGTGAGCAGGCCGATCGCAACCGGCACGGTCCGGTTCTCGTCGGTCAGAATGAAGGTGAGTGCGAAGAGGAATTCGTTCCACGCCAGAATGAACGACAGCAGCCCGGTGCTGGCGATCGCCGGTCCCATCAGCGGCAGCAGCACATGGGTCAGCACCCTCAGCCGCGAACAGCCGTCGATGAGCGCCGCCTCCTCCAACTCGGTCGGCAGATCGCGAATGAAGCTGGTCAGGATCCAGGTGGTAAACGGCAGCGTGAGGATGAGATAGGAGACGATGAGCGCCGACGGACGGTTATAGAGCCCAAGCCAGCCGATCACTTCGAACATTCCCGAAAGCACGACCACCTGCGGGAAAATCGAGATCATCAGGACGGCGATCAAGATGATCCGGCCCGGCGAAAATTGCAGCCGCCCGAGCGCGTAAGCCGCGAGAAGGCCGATCACAAGGGAAATCATCGTGCTCGCGAAAGCGACCAGACCGGAATTCACGAGCGCTCCCATGAAGACAGGATTGTGAAACAGCTGCCAGTAATTGCTGAAGTCCAGCGACGGCACCAGACTGAACTGGTAAAGCGCCTGGCCGGATTTGGTCGACGAAACGATCGCCCAATAATACGGGAAAAGCATGTAGACGAGCACGGCCGCCACGCCCGCATAAAGGCCCACGGCCTTCATGCGCCTGATCGTACGATAGGTGCTGTTGGAATAGCGTTTTGCGGGAACAGTCGTCGTCATCGCCATTTTCATCACCCCGTTGCACGATCGAGGCGCAGGACGCCAACGATCAAGATCGCGATCAGCCCGATGATCATGAACACCCAGGTGGAAGCCGCGGAGCCGAGGCCAAGATCCTGAAAGCTGATGAGCTGGTCGCGGGCATAGATCGACATCGTCATGGTGTTTTCGTTGTTCGCCGCGAGCACATAGCTCAAATCGAACATTCTCAGCGCATCGAGCGTGCGAAACAGCATCGCGACGCCGATCGCGGGGGTGGCGAGCGGCAGCGTGATCGACCAGAAGCGCTTCCAGTGCGGCACGCCGGAAACCTCGGCAGCCTCGTAGATCTCTTCCGGGATCAACTGCAGCCCGGCCAGAATGAGGAGCACCATGAACGGTGTCGTGACCCAAACGTCGATGAAGATCACGGTATAGAGGATGAGCGAGGGCTCGGCGGTCCAGGCGATGCCCTTCTCAACAAGGCCCAGCGCCACGAAAAGCTTGTTGATAAGGCCGAACTGGTCGTTGAGCATCCATTCCCATATCCGGGTCGAGACGACCATCGGCATGGCCCAGGGAACAAGGATCGCGGCCCTGACGATACCCCGACCGACAAAGGCACGGTGGAGCAGCAGCGCGATCGCCAACCCCAGGAGCGTCTCCAGGCCGACCGATATCAGTGTGAAGAGAAGCGTGTTCCTGACCGCCCGCCAGAACACCGGGTCTTCGGCAACGGTTATGAAATTGTCGATTCCGACAAAGCCGTAGTTCGCCGGCGCGTCGAGGAAGGCATCGGTGAAGGAAAAGAAAATGCTACGCGCGAGCGGCCAGATCGCGACGCCGACAAGCGCGATGATCAACGGCAGCAGAAACAGCCAGGCCGTGCGGTTCTGTTGCCGCTGCATCTTCTCGGCCGCGCTCACAGCGAAGCTCCCGATGCCAGTTGGACGGCGGCGCCATGATCGATCCGCCGTCCGTCCTCGCCGAAGAAATAGAGATTCTCGGGCTGCCAGGCGAGTCCGACCGGCTCGCCATCGGTGAATGCCGGCGGGCTTCCGGTAGAGCGTACCGTCCAGACCAGCGTTTCGCTTAGCCGCACATAACAGACATATTCGTAGCCGAGGTCTTCCATGCGCTCGAACGTTCCGCGGATCGCGCCCTTGGTCTCGGCGCCGACCAGCTTGAGGGCCTCCGGCCTGAGGCCGATCTCGGTGGGGTTTTCGGCGCCGGCAAGCTCGGCGGCATGATAAAAGCCGCCGACGCCCCGGAGCACACCCGTAGACGAAGCATCCCGGTCGAGCGGTGCGAAGTTCATCCGCGGACTGCCGAGAAAGCCGGCGACAAACCGATTCGCCGGCCGGTCATAAAGCTCCCTTGGCCGGCCGACCTGTTCTATGCGCCCCTGATTGAGAATGACGATCCGGTCGGCGAGCGTCATCGCCTCCGTCTGGTCATGCGTCACATAGATCATCGTCGTCTTCACGTCGGCATGCAGCTTTGCGATCTCGAAGCGCATTTCCATGCGCAGATCGGCGTCGAGATTGGACAGCGGTTCGTCGAAGAGGAAAACCTCGGGCTCACCGACCAGCGCGCGGCCGATCGCCACGCGTTGCCGCTGTCCGCCGGAGAGCTGGCGCGGGCGCCGGTCAAGCAGATGGCTGATCTTCAGCATCTCCGCGACCTTGGTCACGCGGTGGCGGATTTCATCCTTGGCGAGACGTGCAGTTTCGAGCGCGAAGCTGATGTTGCGCGACACGTTCATGTGCGGATAGAGCGCATAGGACTGGAAGACGAACGCGAGCCCGCGCTTCGATGCCGGCACGTCGGTCACCTGCTCGCCACCGATGAAGACGTCACCTTCGGAGACTGGGACAAGCCCGGCGATCAGGCGCAGAAGCGTCGACTTTCCGCAACCCGACGGGCCAACGAACACCATGAACTCGCCATCTTCGATTTCGAGATCGATCGACCGGATGACATCATAGGCGCCAAAGGTCTTGCTGACGTTTTTCAAGGTGACTGAAGCCATTACACTGTCCTTCAAAGGCCCGCCGCAGCGCGGTCGGCCAGGATTTCTCTGTCGCTGCATTCGAAGACGATGGTCGCCGGCCAGTCGGCGGTAAAGCTGCCGGCCGCCGCTATCCGCTTCAGCGCTTCCTTCTTGCCGCTGCCGCTCAAAAGCAGGCTGCATTTGCGCGCCTCGCTGATGGTCCTGAGCCCGACACTTAGCCCATGGGTCGGCACATCGTCGATGGAACCGAATGTCGGGAAGGTCTGAAGGTTGTCGCGCCGGGTCTGCTCCGCCAGCTCGATGACCCGGGTCCGGCTTAGCACCGAACTGCCCGGTGGATTGAACGCCACATGTCCGTCGCCGGCGCCGGAGGCGAGAATGAAGAAGTCGATGCCGCCCGCCTGCGCGATCCGCCTGTCGTATTCCTCCGGCTCATCGATCGCCGGAAACCAGATGTGATCGGCCCTTATCCTGTAGTCCGACGGCAGCGCTTCGTTGATCGGCGCCACGATCTCGCGCTCGGCAAAGCGCTTGCAGGAAAAATGCCGTTCCGGTGGCGCGAGTCTCCATATCCCATCGTCGGTGGCGGTCAGATATTCGTCCATCATCACGAGCACGAGTTGCGACAGGTCGATGGGGTTTTCCCGCAACTGCTGCGCCATCGCCCGGTAGACAGGCCGCGGCGTGCGACCGGTCGGGCAGCCGAGAAGATAGCGCCGTCCATGGCGGGAAGCACCGAAAATTCCAGCCAGGATCTGCTTGGCAACATGAAAGCCCATCTCATCAGAGCCGTCGAAGACAATCGGCTTCGCCATCAGGAACTCGTCGTGTCGAAATGCATGTTTGCAAAAGGCACCTCCGGGGTTGCCGGAGGTGCCCCTTCATCATTCGCCGGCTTTCACATCGCGCTGCAGGCGCCGTTCCAGATCGGCGAGTTCCTTGGCGACATCATCCTTGCCGGAGATGATGTCGTGAACGGCGCGGTAGAACGTGCGGGAAATCCGGTTGTAGTTCTTGCCGGTGGCGGCGGACGGACGGGCAACCGATTCCTCGAAGGCCGTCTTTGCCATGCCGAGGAAGGGAATTTTCGCCAGCACGTCGGCATCTTCGTAGAGCGCTTCGACGGTCGGATTGTAGCCGCCTTCAATCGCCCGCATCTTCTGGTCCTCGAAGCCGACCATGTAGCGCAGCAGGTCGGCCGCGAGCTCCTGCTTCTGCGAATATTTGGAAACCCCGAGATAGGCGGTGCCGAGCGTTCCGCTGGACTTTTGTCCCTCGGCACCGAGCGGCAGCGCGGAGACGCCGACCTTGCCGACGAGCTTGCCGCCTTCCGCCTGCGAGGTGCCCCAGACATAGGGCCAGTTGCGATGGAAGACAGCATTGCCGCTTTCGAACAGCGCACGCGAATTTTCCTCGTCATAGTTGAGGACGCCCTCGGGCGAAATCGTGCCGATCCAGCCGCGCGCGCGGGTCAGCGCCGCTTCCGTCACGGGGCTGTTGATGGTGACCTCGCCGTCGTCGGAAATGATGGTTCCACCGCCGGCGGAAGCGATCCATTCGAGCGCATCGCAGGTCAGGCCCTCATAGCTGCGGCCCTGCCAGGCGTAGCCCCAGATGTCGGGATTTCCAGCCTTACGCTCCGCATCCTGGATCTCCTTGGCGGTCGCCGTCATTTCGTCCCAGGTCTTCGGCGGCTCTTTGCCGTATTTTTCCAGCAAGTCCTTACGATAGAACATCAGCCCGGTGTCGATGTAGAAGGGCATTGCCAGAAGCTTGCCGTCGAGGCGGGCGGCATCCGTTGCGGATGCGAAATGCGCCTTCACCTCGTCTTCGGGGATCATCGACGTGATATCGAGGAGATGATCCTTGAACATGCCGAGCCAGATGACATCGATATAGAGCACGTCGATGTCCGACGATTGGGCCGCGAACAGCTGCTGGTAGATCGGGATGGCATCGTCGAGGTTCTGCGGCATCCGGTTGAGCTTCACCTCGTTACCGGTCTTTTCCGACCACTTCGCCACGGCCTTTTCACACAATTCGTAATCGGTCGCGGAGCAGAACATCGAGACCGTTTCGGCTTTCGCCGGGAGCGCTGATGCGATGGCGACCACGGCCATGCCTGCGAGCATTTTCAGTTTGTGTTTCATATCGTTCCCTCATTCGTTCTCTTGTGAACGTCGCTATATCGCGGCCTCCCGCCGCCGATATTTCGTAAGATCTTCTTGGAAAGGCAGATTGCGGCCGCCATACCCCGTCACCGCGAGCGATCCACAGATGACGGCAATTTCGATCGCGCCGCGAAGGTCCGGCTCGTTGAGCAGTCCGTGGACGAAGCCGGCGTTGAAGCAATCGCCGGCACCGGTCGTGTCGAATACATCCACGGCGAGCGCCGGCACGCGGCAGATCTCTCCCTTCGAAGAGGCGATTGCGCCCTCGGCGCCGCATTTGACGACGACGGTCGGGCAGAAATGGGCGATCGAGGCGAGCGCACGCTCAACGTCATCCTCGCCGGTCAACGCCTTCGCCTCGGAGGAATTCGGCAGGAAGACGTCGATCAGCCTCAGCATCTCTTGGATGCCGGGCGTCGAGAGCTTGTAATCGACGTGCTGCAGGTCGGAGCAGACGACGATGCCGAGGTCACGTGCCGCCTGAATCAAGGCGCGGCGCTCCTCGTCGAGCGAGAACCCCTGCAAGAGCAGGATGCGCGGCCCGATGCGCTCGAGATCCTCCGGCTTCGGCAGCGGGTCCGGCTGCTCGGCATAGCTGATGAAGCCCCGGTCATGCGCGAACGAGAAAGCCGCGCTCACCCGGCGCAACGGTTTCTCCAAATGGATGAAGAGCCCGTCATCGATATTTTCCCGCCGCGCTTCGTCGACGATCATACGGCTGAAGATGTCGTTTCCGAAGGTGCACCACCAGCCCGCTCTGGTACCAAGTCGGGCAAGAGCGAGCGCCGTTGAATAGGCCGCACCCGGCACCCACTCGAATTCCTCGGCCCAAAGATCGGCACTGATCTTCGGCACCTCCGGAAGTCCGCGGAAGATGAGATCGAAGTAGTATTCTCCGACCACCATCACATCATAGTGGGAACCAAGCGCGTCATTCACGACCAGTCACCTGCATATTGCGCATGCGCCGCGAGATATTCGTCGACCAGCGGCACCGCGCGCGAATAGGAGAGCACCAACGGATGCGCCATCAGCGCCTCGACGGCGAGCTCGCGGCTGCGTTCCTTGACTGCACGGACCGCCAGTCGCTCGTAGCGCTTGACGTTTTGTACGAGCTGCGCCTGCGCCTCGGGCATGGCGCCCATCTTCAGCGGCCGGATGCCGCTCTTGTCTACCACGCAGCTTACTTCGACGACGTCATCGGCATGCAGTCCGTCGATCGCGCCCTCGTTGCGAACGTTGAGACCCGTGTAGCAGGGCTTTCCGGTCTGCAGCGCATCGACGAGGTTGAGCGCGACGCCGGCATAGCCCTCGCCCTCTTCACCCGTCTCGCCGGCGGCGATGCTGTCGACGAACTTGTCGGCCTCTTCCATGCTTGGCGCATCCGCCAGCGCATAATGCATATAGGTCGCGTTGCGCCGCCGCTCATAGGCGTAGTAGGCGGCCAATGCTTCCTCGGCATCGGTATCCAGATTGATTGTGCCGAGCTTGGCAATCAGCGCCGCGTTCAGGTCTTTTACCTCTTCGCCACGCGTCCGCTCGTCGGACTTGAGCGCTTCGACCGCCCTTTCCGCATAGTAGTAGTAATAGAGATATTCGTTGATCCAGTTGCGCTGATGGCGGATCAGCTTGCTGTCGAACATGCGCTGCGACGTCGCGCGGATGAAGGCGTCGTCGTCGAGCAGCGGCTGCAGCACTTCCTTGCCATCGATCCTGGCACCCCTCGTAAAGGAGAGGTGGTTGAGGCCATAGACCTCGGCGCGCACGTCGTTCTGCGGCACCTTGTACCAGCGCGCCAAAGCCTCCTGCGCACCGTTCGCACCGTCGCAAATGCCGACGGTGCGATGATAGCCTTCGTTCTGCAGGGCCTGGGCAACCAGGCCGGCAGGGTTGGTGAAGTTGAACAGCCAGGCGTCCGGACTGACCTTTTTCAGGATTTCCGCATATTTCAGGATGACGGGGATGCTGCGGAGCGCCATCGCAAAGCCGCCCGGACCGGTGGTCTCCTGCCCCAGAACGCCATGGGCAAGCGCGATGCGCTCGTCCTTGATCCGTCCCTCTTCGTTGCCGGGCCGGACGGTGGTCACGACATAGCTTGCTCCTTCCAGCGCCCGCTCGGCATCGACCGACATGGTGACCTTGACCGGGGACTGCATGCGTCGCGCCAGTTCCTGGCTGATCCGCCCGAAAAGATCGAGTTTCCGCTCATTGATGTCCTGCAAGCAGATCTCGGTCAGACCGCTTCTCTCCGCGCGCCGCAGTGCAGATCCGACAAACAGGGGTGCCCGGACTCCGCCGCCGCCAATCAAGGTCAGTTTCATTCTTTACTCCGCCGTTCCGACTGTGATATCGCTACTGGATATAACCAGTCATGTCAACGCGGGCTCCAGGAAGCTTTCGCACGATCCACAGGATGGCTGAAAGATGCATGACGGTCGAAGCAAGGCGAAACGGAAAACGCCCGCCGGGCTCTTGTCTTGAACCTTGCCAGGTGCAATGCAGAAGAGCATCCGGCAACTGGCGGCTGAAACGAAAAAACGCATGGCGCGACACGCAAATCTCCCGGACGAGAGTTCCATCGATCGCAACCATCCGGATGCGCTCTACGTGCAATTGCGAAATCTGCTCAAGGGCATGATCGAAAGGCGGGAACTTGCGGTCAACGACAAGCTTCCATCCGAGCGGGAATTGGTCGCCGTCTATGGCGTCAGCCGCATTACCGTGCGCCAGGCGGTGAAGGAGCTCGAGAATCTCGGCTATCTGCAGACGCGGCCCGGCAAGGGCATCTATGTCACCGCACCGACACCGTTCTATGAGCTCGAGGTCGTGCGCAGCTTCACCCAGACGGCCTACGCGAACAACCGCAAGCCCGGCATGCGCCTTCTCTCGGGCAAGATCATCCAGGCCGACGCGGAAGTCGCGCGGCCGCTATCGCTGCCGACAGGGGCCGATGTCGTTTTCCTCGAGAGATTGCGCCTCCTCGACGACGTGCCGGTGGTCATCCAACGGGACTGGTTTTCCGCCTCGCTCGCGCCGGGCATTCTCGACATCGACTGGACGGTCGAGAACAGGTCGCTCTACGCGGAATTCGAGAATCGCTACGGAATCATTCCGTCGCGCGGCCAGTCGACCGTGAGCGCAAGACTCGCCTCCGACATCGAGGCGTCATTTTTGCAGCTCGAGGTTCCGGCCGCGGTTTTGACACTGGATCAGATCGCCTATGACAACCATAACCGCACTGTCAATGTGAGCGCCGCCGCCTACCATCCGACCCGCTATCCGCTGTCGTTGACCCAGTCGCATCGAAGGCTGTGAGCCCTCCTCTGCCGCGGCGCGGGTGATTTTCGCCCGCCAATTTTCCCGCAACCATAGATTTGTGTACCGATCGGCGATCTACCCAAATCGTCTGTTCCCGCGGAAACATGAAATGCTTTCGGACTCGTCGATATATGGCGGCGAGAACGGCAGGGAACGTTCTTCAAGTCACGCAATACCGCTTGACTTGCGAGGGGTTCGACTGGGGAGACACTCCGTGAAACGGCACCGCATCTAATCTATCGATGCCTTGTCGCTCGACGATGAGCGACCGCCCGCCATGGGCGCCTCTTCCAAAAAACCAGCAACCGTCACGCCGAGGCAGCCGCCTCGGCCAACAGAGACGCATGTCCCGATGCATTGGAACAAGGAAACAGAAATGGCGAATATCTTCGGAACTGCCGGCAAGGACATTTTGACCGGCAGCGATCTTGAGAGTGATTTCATCATGGCGCTTGCCGGCGACGACATCGTCAACGGCGGCATGGGCAGCGATACGGTGAACGCCGACGAGGGCAACGACACCGTCAGCGGCTCGTTCCAGAACGACAGCCTCATGGGCGGCGACGGCAACGACACGCTAAACGGCAATAGCGGAAGCGACATGCTGAGCGGCGGCGCCGGACAGGACAAGCTCAACGGCGGCAGCGGTCGGGACATAATAACCGCTTTCGAACTCAGCGAAATTTCCGGCGATGTGGTCGATGGCGGCTCCGGCACCGACATGGTGATGATCGACTACTCGGAGCATGGAGCAAAGCTCAATATCGCGATCAAGGACTGGATCGCACCGCAAACGCTAACCGGAGGCATCCAGACGACGAATGTCGAGTCGTTCAGCATCACCGGAACGAATTTCGATGACGTCATTACCGGCGGCAACTATTCCGACATGCTGATGGGGGGACTCGGACACGACCGGCTCTCGGGCGGGCGCGGTCATGATATGCTCCAGGGAGGAGACGGCAACGATACGCTCATCGGCGGCTACGGCTTCGACTTCCTGAGCGGCGAAGTCGGCAACGATAACGTATACGGCGACGCCGGCACCGACTACCTGAGTGGCGGCGACGGCGACGACAAGGTCTACGGCGGCGACGGCGCGGACTCGCTCTCGGGAGATGCCGGCAACGACCTGCTTTCCGGCGGCAACGACGGTGACGCCATGACCGGCGGCGCGGGTATCGATAGCCTGGCAGGCGACGCCGGCAATGACTCGCTCGATGGCGGCATCGGCGACGACAAGCTCGAAGGCGGCACCGGCGACGACACGCTGAGCTACACCTACGGCCAGGGCAAGGACACGATCACCGACGTAAGCGGCAGCGACCGGCTGGTCGTTCGCAGCTTCACCGGAAACTTCACCGCCAAGGCTTCGACGGAGGTCAATACGCTTGCCGGCGGCACGACGTTCAAGGGCATCGAGCACTACTCGATCTACGCGACCGGTTCGACGGTCAACAAGGTCGTGACCGGGAGCGGCAACGATTATGTCGATGCCGCCGGCGGCGATGACTTCGTCGATGGTGGTGCCGGTAACGACACGCTTCTCGCCGGAATTGGCCGGGATACCGTCAATGGCGGCATCGGCAACGACGCCGTGACGCTGGGCGACGGTGGCGCAGACAAGGGCGATGGCGGCACCGGCACCGACTCCGTTGCGGTCGACCGCCGATCGCTGACAACCGCCCAAACCTTTTCCGCGACCGGTGCCAGCGCAACGCTATCGGACGGAACAAGCCTCAACAACTTCGAGCGTTATCGCGTCGAATTCGGCTCCGGCAATGACGTGGTGAAATCCGTCGGTTCCGCACTGAGCGTTGCCTTCTACGGTTACGGCGGCAACGACACGCTGATCGGCACCAATGGCGGCGACACGCTCGATGGCGGAGAGGGAAGCGACACGCTCAACTCGGGCGCTGGCAACGACGTCATCCGCGATTTTGGCGGCAAAAACTCGATCAATGCCGGGGACGGCAACGACTTGGTCAGTGTCGGCGACAGCGCGACGGGTGCTGCCAGCTACAACACGGTCAACCTCGGAACCGGCGACGACAGCTTCACGCGGACGGCCTCGACCGGCACGCTGGTGGTCGATGGCGGGACGGGCACGGATTCCGTCTCCATCAATTTCAGCAAGTACACGCAGGGTATCACCTTCAAGCTTGCGCCATCGGTAACGGCGACAAATGCCCCGGTCACGGTGAGGAACGTCGAACGGGTTGCGCTCGTCGGCGGAACAGGCAACGACATCTTTGGCGGCGGCAGCCTCAACGACGATCTGCGCGGCGGCGCTGGCCACGACAGTCTCAACGCCGGGGCGGGCAACGATTTCCTTTCCGGCGATGCCGGCAACGATACAATGCGCGGTGGAACGGGCAACGACACCATCTACGGTGACACGTCCACCACCACCGGCGGCAGGGATGTGATCTACGCCGAGGATGGCAACGACAAGGTCTATGCCGGTATCGGAGACCGCTCCGATGGTGGCACGGGAACGGACGTGCTCAACCTGAACGTCGCCGAGCAGACGAAGGACATCACCTTCAACTTCTCGACCGGCACGGTTAACGTCGATACCGCTACATCCTTCAATGCCTTCGAAGCGCTCGAATATGTCGGCAGCAAGGGTAAGGACACGGTTACGGGCGGCTTGCTCAATGACGTCCTCGACGGCATGGCGGGCAACGATGTCCTCAAGGGCGGCAATGGCAACGATCGCCTGCGCGACGGCGCCGGCGACGACCAGCTCTTCGGCGACGCCGGAAACGACATCCTCACCCGCACCGCTCATTCCGGCAAGGATCTCTTCGACGGTGGTGTCGGTATCGATACGCTGAGCTTCGCGGAAGGCGAGACATCCGTCGTTCTCGACCTGCAAACCCAGGCCAAGAACAAGGGACTGGCGCTCGGCCTCACTGTCAAGAATTTCGAGACGATCATCGGCAGCGCGGCGGATGACGAAATTCGCGGCGATGCGACGAGCAACACGCTCTATGGCAAGGGTGCCGACGACATCCTCGATGGCCGTGACGGCAACGATACGCTCATCGGCGGCGCAGGCGACGACTGGCTGACCGGCGGCACCGGCAACGACAGGTTCGTCTTCGATCGCGAAGGACGCGACGGTGAAGGCGATGTCATCACCGACTTCGTCCGCGGCCAGGACAAGCTTGTCATCGATCGCGCCGCCTTCGGCATCGCCGCCGGCGACACGACCGTGACGCTCGTTACCGGCACGGACCCGGTCGCCACAAGCGGCAAGGGCACGTTCCTTTTCGAAAGCGACAACGGCCGCCTCTGGTACGATGCCGACGGCAACGCCGCGACGGCGGACCTAGAGCTGGTCGCGATCCTGCAGAACGTCAAGTCACTCTCGACGAGCGACTTCTCCTTCCTCTAAGGCGACTTTTCCGCCAGCAAGGAGGCACGACGATGCGCCCGTCCCGCGAATGTGGGGCGGGCGTTTCGCTGCCGCCGGGTTAGAGCATTTCACCGTCTTGTCGAAACGGCGAAATGCTCTAAGTCCGCCGAGCGCTGCCCGTCTCGGCTGGCTCTCCGGCGACGGCCCTTTGGCTGGGTTTTTCAACTCCCGGGATGAGGCCTATTTGCTCCGCGAGAAAGTCGATCAGCAACCGCACCCGCGTAACGCTCGCGCGTCCCGGAACGATCAGCATGCTCAGTGGAACGGACGGAAGCGAATAATCGGGCAAGATCGCCGTGAGCCGTCCGGTCGCCAAGAGATCGTCGACCAGCCATCGATGCGCGGGCGCAATGCCTCGCCCGGCGGCAAGCGCCTCGCGTGCGGCAAGTCCGTGATCGACCCGAAAACGTCCCCCAAAAGGAACCGCATGGTGTTCGCCGCCAGGCCCCTGCAAGATGAGGATGTCGCTTCCCGCCACATTCGACATCCGGATGCCCTCATGGCCAGTCAGGTCCCGCGGAACAATCGGCGCACCCCGCGCAGCCAGATAAGCCGGCGCCGCCACCAGCAGGCGCCGGCACTCCCCGATCGCTCTGAGCTTCATGGAGCTGTCAGCAAGCGGACCCAGGCGAAGCGCAATATCGACACCTTCGTGCACAAGGTCGATTCGATCGTCGGTGAGACTGAGGTCGACCCCGATATCGGGATAGAGATCCTGGAAGGCGAAAATCAGTCGGCTGACGTGCATGACCCCAAGGGCCGCCGTGCAGGATATACGGATCGTGCCGGCTGGCGCGCCACGCGTGCCGCGTGCCTCGTCCACGGCCTGCTCTACGAGACGAAGGACTTGAACGCTGCTGGCGTAATAGCGGCTGCCTTCATCGGTCAGGGTGACGCGTCGGGTGGTTCTGCTGAGCAGCGGCACGCCGACGGCATCTTCGAGTTCTTTGATATGCCGCGTGATCGTTGACTGCCCCACTCCGAGTTCTCGCGCAACAGCCGACAGGCTCCCGCGCTCGGCCACCCGGACGAAGGTGCGCATACGTTCCAATGTGACGTCCGATTTATCCATTATTCAGCAAAATCCTATCCGTTATGCACATCTAGTGGATCATTACCGCATTGGCTACCTAAGGATCGATTTCCCCTATCGGAGGCCGATCTCATGAAAGTCCTACTCGTCTTCGCCCATCCCGAACCGCGCTCGCTCAACGGTGCGCTCCGCGACGTCGCCATCAAGGAACTGGAAGCCCAAGGCCACGAGGTGCGAATGTCGGATCTTTATGCTGCTCGCTGGAAAACCGAGATCGACCATGCCGATTTTCGATCGCTGGCTCCGGGCGCCCGGTTGAAAGTGGCAAGGGCCTCGGGCGAAGCATTCGCCACCAACACTCTGACCGAAGACGTCAAGGCCGAGCACGAGAAGCTCCTATGGGCAGACGTCCTGATCCTGCAGTTTCCACTGTGGTGGTACGCTATGCCGGCGATCCTCAAAGGCTGGGTGGATCGGGTATACGCATATGGCTTCGCGTATGGCGTCGGCGAGCACAGCGACAAGTATTGGGGTAAGCGCTTCGGAGAGGGAACCCTTGCGGGTAAACGCGCGATGTTGCTCGTGACAACCGGTGGCTGGGAGGAGCATTACTCCGCGCGCGGGATTAACGGACCGATCGACGACCTCTTATTCCCGATCAATCACGGGATTCTCTTTTATCCGGGCTACGATGTGCTTCCGCCGTTCGTCGCTTACAGGGTCGATCGCCTCGACGAGGCCGGCTTCCATGTCGTGGCCGAGCGCCTGCGCGAGAGGATGCGGACGCTTGGCTCGACTCCGCCCATTCCCTATCGGCGGCAGAACGGCGGAGACTATGTGATCCCGACCCTTCAGCTCCGCCCCGGTCTGGCCGGTCCAGATGCAAACGGCTTTGCTCTTCACCTGGACGGCACAGACACGGCCGACGAGACTAGTCCTCGCGGAAGGCGTGCCGCATCTGGTCCGTGAGCGGCTTCGTCAGGTAGGAGATCACCGTGCGGTCGGCAATCTTGATGAAAACCTCCGCGGGCATGCCGGGATAGAGCGACAGTCCCTTGAGCTTTGCGAGGCTTTCCTGCTTCGGCCGGATGCGCAACGGATAGTAGGTGGCGCCGGTGCGTTCGTCGATCACGAGGTCCGGGGCGATTGTTGCCACCTCCGCTTCGACCTCGGGGGTCGTGCGTTGATTAAAGGCGCTGAAGCGGATTTCAACCGGCTGGCCGACATGGATCTGGTCGATGTCGTGGGTGGCAACCCGGGCCTCCACCGTCAGGTCGTCGGCTTCAGGCACGACGAGCATCAGTGTCTCCCCGGCATTGATCACACCGTTTACCGTGTGGATGGCGAGCTGATAGACGCGGCCCGAAAGCGGTGCCGTGATATCGAGCCGGCGCAACTGGTCGGAGGCGGCGGTGCGGCGCTCCTCGTACTCGGCGATTTTCGCCTCCACATCCGTCAGCTCCTTGGAAATTTCCGTCCGCCGGTCCTCGTCGAGCTGGAGGATCTGCAGGTCGATCTCGCTCGACTTGCCGCGCGCCTGGGCACGGGCGGCGATGCGCTGCCCGCGGTCGCCCTCGAGCTCGGCACGCTGGCGCTTCAGCGTCGTCACACGCTGCATCGGCACGAGCCCCTGGCCGTAGAGCGAGTCGACGCCGGTCAGTTCCTCCGCGATCAGCTTGAGCGCATCTTCGATCGCCTTCAATTGCACCGTCAGCCCTTCGATCTCGTCGGCCAACTGCGCCTTTCGGGAAGCGAGCTGACCTTTCATGCCGGTGAGAGCCGACCGGCGGCTGGCAAAGAGCTTTTGCTCACTATCGACGAGCTTTGTTGCCGCCGCACCGGAGACCAGCTCGACGAGATCCTCATCGATCTCGAAGGAAGTCGCCCCGATCCGCTCCGCCTGAAGTCGGGCGCTACGGGCATAGAGTTGCGCCAGCGTGCTTTCGACAATCGCCAGATTGGCGCGAACCGTGGTGCCGTCGAGACGGATCAGCACCTGCCCCGCCTCGACCCGGTCACCCTCGCGGACCAGCAGTTCGCCAACGATACCGCCGGTGAGGTGCTGGACCTTCTTGACGTTGTCGTCGACGACGACGACGCCGCCGGCAACGACTGCACTCGACAATTCCG
The DNA here is from genome assembly GCF_030124405.1 of Sinorhizobium sp. 7-81. NCBI lineage: Bacteria > Pseudomonadati > Pseudomonadota > Alphaproteobacteria > Hyphomicrobiales > Rhizobiaceae > Sinorhizobium > Sinorhizobium sp. 7-81. Next base: position 80,538 of record NZ_JASKLT010000002.1, read on the forward strand.
TCGTCGCCGCCCAACCGCCGACACCGGCGACAAGGGCCACAGCCAGCGTGGAGACGGCGACCATATGGCGTCCGAGCGAGCGGCGGGCACTCGGCATCTGTTTGTTGCTATCGCTCATTGCGCCGCCTCCTGGCCGTCACCGACAATCTTCAGCGGCGCCGGCCGCTCTGTCTGCTGCACGCGTTCCTTGCGCAGCACCTTGCCCAGCACCTCGTCCCTCGGGCCGAAGGCCTGCATGCGTCCCTCCTGCATCATCAGGACGAGGTCGGCACTCGCAAGCGCGCTCGGCCGATGCGCGACGACGACGACGATGCCGCCGCGGGCGCGAACATTCATGATCGCTTCGCTCAGCGCCTGCTCGCCTTCGGCGTCGAGGTTGGAATTGGGCTCGTCGAGCACGACGAGGAAGGGGTCGCCGTAGAGCGCCCTGGCGAGCGCTATGCGTTGGCGCTGTCCGGCCGAAAGCGCCGTGCCGCCCTCCCCGATCTCGGTTTCGTAGCCGTTCGGAAGGCGAAGGATCAGATCATTGACGCGCGCCGCCGTGGCGGCCGCGACGATCGCCTCGGGCGTGGCGTCTTCGGCAAAACGGCAGATATTCTGCGCAACCGTTCCCTCGAAAAGCTCCACGTCCTGCGGCAGATAGCCGATGTGCCTGCCGAGCGCATCGCTGTCCCATTGGTCGAGAGCTGCCCCGTCAAGACGCACGGAACCGCGATAGGCGGGCCAGAGGCCAAGGATGGCACGGGCGAGCGACGACTTGCCCGACGCGCTCGGGCCGATGACGCCGAGCGCGCTGCCGGCGCGGACGGTGAAGCTGATGTCGGTGAAGATCAGACGCTGCGCCGCCGGCGGCCCGCTCGCCAGTCCCTCGACGCTCAGTCGGTCGCGCGGGGTCGGCAATGCCAGCGGCGCCTCGGCCTCCGGCAGCGCCCTGAGCAGTTCCTTCAGCCGCTGCCAGCTCTGCCGCGCACCGACAAGGCCGCGCCAGTTGCCGATAGCGAGTTCCACGGGCGCAAGCGCGCGGGCGGTGAGGATGGAGCCGGCGATGATAATGCCCGGCGAGGCCTGACCCTTGATCACCAGAACCGCGCCCGCTGCCAGCACACCCGACTGCAGCGCCATGCGGAAAACCTTCGACACCGCGCCATATCCGTTGCCGATGTCGGACGTGCGGCGGTTCTCCAGCCGGAATTCCTCGTTGCGCCGTTCCCAGAGGTCGGTCAACCGCCCCGACATGCCCATCGCCTGAACGACCTCGGCATTGCGCTGCGACGCCTGGGCGAAGGCATTGCGCATGCCGCCCGCCTCCGACGCCTTCTTCGCCGGCGCCTGCGTCCCACGATTGGTGAGATAGGTCAGTAGCGTCAGGATCAGCCCGCCGCCGATCGCGATCAGCCCGATGACGGGATGGAAGAGAAAGCAGATGGCAATGTAGAAAGGCAGCCAGGGCAGGTCGAAAAGAGCGGCCGGACCGGCACCCGACAGGAACGACCGCACCTGATCGAAATCACGCAGCGCCTGCAGGCCATCTCCGTGAACCCTCAGCTTCAAGGGCGCCTTGACGAGCGCCCGGTAGATGCGCCCGCTCATCGTCTCGTCGAGGGCGCCGGCGATGCGCACCAGCATGCGCCCGCGGATCAGCTCGAATGCACCCTGGAAGCTGTAGAGCAGCAGCGCCAGGAATGAGAGTGCGATCAGCGAAGGAATGCTTCGGCTCGGCAGCACCCGGTCATAGACTTCGAGCATGAAGAACGAACCGGTGAGATAGAGAATATTGACGAGCGCGCTGGCGACGCCGACACCGATGAAGGCTGCGCGACAGTCGCGCAGCGCCTGCGCAGGATCGCCGTTCTTGCGATTTGATATTGCTTTTGATTTAGGCACTGACTGAAATCTCCGCATCGGCTCGTCGGGCCGCTTGAACTCTGCTAACCGATGTTTTCAGAGGCAGCAATGTAGAGTTGTTCCCCGGGAAACAATGATCCCTTCGAAAGCTTAAATATTGACTTTTGTCGGACCGGAGCGCTTGACCGCGCCACTGCGTCCCAACCATAAGCATGTCATTCAAGCCGCCTGGCGGCCGTTCTTTGGTTTTGGCGGGTACAAGCTGGCGTCGCCAGCGGCGCGCCCCATGCATTTCACGCCACGCCCTCCATAGAGACTCTTCCGGCCTCTTCAATCTCTCGACGGCTAACCACCGGGCCACCGCGGCACATCCTTGCCGCGCAAGAGCGCCTGCGACTACAACATAGCAAATGCAAGATCGAACGGACAGCGGCAGCGATCCTGTGCTATCGGATGAATCGCACTTTTCGTCCGCCAATCCGATACTTTGCGGCCCGTCATGAAGCACTATCTCCGGAATCTGACTGCGAAAGAACGCAATGAGGCGACCGATCGCCATCTGGCCTTCTATCTGACATTCGTCGCCGGCGCTGCCAATGCCGGTGGCTTCATGGCGGTGCATCAATATACGTCGCATATGTCGGGCATCGTTTCCGCGATCGCCGACAACATCGTCCTCGGGAATATCGCACTGGTTCTGGCCGGCCTTGCCGCGCTCTTCTCGTTCGTTGCCGGCGCCGCCACGTCCGCCATCCTCATCAACTGGGGCCGACGCCTGGAACTGCAGGCGGAATATGCGCTTCCACTGCTGTTCGAGGCGCTTCTGCTCATCTGCTTCGCTGCGAGCGGGATATTTTTCCACGTGCGCGAAAGTCTCGCCGTATCGACCACGGTCATGCTTCTCTGCTTCATCATGGGGCTGCAGAACGCCATCATCACGAAGCTCTCCGGCGCCAGAATCCGCACCACGCATGTGACCGGCCTGGTGACCGACGCGGGCATCGAGCTTGGAAAGCTGATCTACTGGAACCGCGACAGCGCCAGGAGCTCCCGGCTGCATGTCCGCGCCGATCGCCGGAAGTTGCGCCTTCTCACATCCTTGATCGGGCTTTTCCTGGTTGGCGGGGTTTGCGGCGCCCTTCTCTTCAACAATCTGGGCGTTTCTGCGGCGCTCTTCCTCGCCGCGCCCTTGATGCTGATTGCAGCGCTCCCCGTGATCGAGGACGTCCGGTCTGCCTTGAACCGATAGAATAATTGCTCGCGACCTCAGTCCAATGACGGCCGGGTGTCCGGAAAACGGGTGTCGACCGCGGCCGCTTCCAACGCAAGCTGATGGGCCTCGATGTTGCCGCCCCTGCCCCAGGTCGCGGCAACGCTCATCAATTCATCCATCTCCCTTCTGAGATGATGCCACGCCAGAATGTCTTCGGCATGGGCGACATTCACGCGCGGGTCGTAGAACCGGCTGATTTCCTCGGCGACCTCCCTGCGCGCGGCCTCCAGGCGGCCCTTCAGGTCGTTGACTTCATCTTTCACCAGGAAATAGCGCCGCATCACCGCAACAAGCGCAAGATCGTTCGGACTGACGTTCAAGGACATCCCCTGTCGTTTCATGACTGCCGGCCTACAGCGCCGCATGTCTTCTCAGGCAAAGGACGCTGTAGCACTTTGAATTGCTGCATGTTTTCACCCTTAAATCCGCTACGATAAGGAAACATGCAGTAGGTCGAACGGATGCATGCTGCGCAGCCGCCCCACCTGGCACCCACGCCATCACGCGAAACTTTGACGCTTTTCCGGCAACGGCCAAAGAAAAGCCCGGCGTCGGGAGACGCCGGGCCAAAAACCGCCGGAGCTGTGGAGAAATCGTATCGCCTTAAGGCTCTGCTCGCTATTTCTTCCTGTAGATCAGCACGGGGATCGTCGAATGCGTCAGCACCTTTGCGGCGACGCTACCGATGATCAGGGCGCCGACACCGCCACGGCCGTGCGATGCCATGATGATGAGATCGGCGCCGATATCCTCCGATTTCTTGATGATCGCGCGATAGACCTCGTGGCTACGGGCCTGATCCGTCCCGCACGGCACGCCGGCACGCTCAGACCTGGCTGCGGCGTCGGCAAGTATTTCCCCGGCATGCTGACGGGAGAATGCCTCATATTCCTCCTTCGTGCTGGCGAGCTGTTCGGCGTCGGTCGAAAAGAGGTGGAATGGCTCCATCACGGTCAACACCGTGATTCTTGCCCCAGCTTCCTTTGCAAAGGCAATGCCGGCGTCCAAAGCCACTGTGGCGAGCGGCGAACCATCGGTGGGGATGAGAATGTTGCGGAACATGAGAACCTCCCGTTGACTTCGGAGTTCAACCTAGCCGCATCGCAGTAAGTCACATTGACCCAGATCAATGCTTTAGATATTGCTTATTCACATTATATCACGCCAAAGCAAAAATGGCCCGGCGGGATCCCGCCGGGCCATCTCTCGACAATGATTCCGTCTCTCGGGCCCCGCTCTTAGACTTCGACCCGAAACCGTGCGTTCGGCTCCTCTTCATGCTCCTCCCGCCGATTGTGGCGGATCGATGACCAGAGCGAGAGACCGATGAGTCCCGCACCCCCAAGGCCTGTGACGACTTCGGGAATGTGGATCAGCGTCTGGAAGTACATCACCACCGAAAGGATCAGGATCGCATAGAAGGCGCCGTGCTCGAGGTAGCGATATTCGTTGAGCGTGCCCTTCTCGACCAGCATGACCGTCATCGAGCGGACATACATGGCGCCAATGCCCAGGCCGATCGCGATGATGAACAGGTTCTGCGTCAAGGCGAAGGCGCCGATGACGCCGTCGAACGAAAAGCTGGCATCGAGCACTTCCAGGTAGAGGAACGCACCGAAACCGCCCTTCGCCGCCGCGCTCATCGTCTGTTGCGAAGCATCAAGCAGGCCGCCCGCGACCTCCACGACCAGGAAGGTGAGCAGCCCATAAATGCTGGCGTAGACGAAAGTGTGCACGTACTGGGCTTCGAGCAGGGTCGAGAAAGCGAGGATGACGCTCAGGACCAGGGCGATCTCGATGCCCTTGATGGTCGCGAATCGCGCCATCTTGCGTTCCAGCCAGGCGATCCAGTGCACATCCTTCTCCTGGTCGAAGAAGTAGTTGAGGCCAACCATCATCAGGAAGGTTCCGCCGAAGGCGGCGATCGGCAGATGCGCATCGTTCATGATGCGGGCGTATTCTTCGGGGCGAACCGCCGCGAGGATCACCGCGTCGATCGGCCCGATATTGGCCGCGATGACGACGATCAGCAGCGGAAAGACGATGCGCATGCCAAAAACGGCGATGATGATACCCCAGGTCAGAAACCGGTGCTGCCAGGCCGGTGTCATATCCTTGAGCTTGTTGGCGTTGACGATGGCGTTGTCGAAGGAGAGCGAGATTTCGAGGACAGCGAGCACCGCACAGATGAAGAAGACGGTCATCGTGCCGCTGAACGTACCGGTCGACTGCCAGCCGAGCCAGACGCCAAGCAGCAGACCGAGGGCCGTAACGATGAAGGCCCATTTGAAATAACCGAGGGCGCTCGTTTGCGAACGGGGCTGGATCATCGACGACCCTCCCCGGCACGACGTGCCTCGGCGATTGTGGACGAGATATTTCCTGTAACGAAAAAGCGCACAGCCGAACAGGCACATGCGTTGGGCATGAGATCAGTTTTCATGGTAGCTAATCCGCCGGCGTGATTTGCTGGCGGTACCGACATCACGAGAGCGCCGTAAAACTCTCGCCAGAGGGGCCCGGCACCAATGTTCATCCCGCGGTTCGATGTCTAAAAGGCGGGACCGCTTTTTTACTTAGCAGCGCGACACGCCTCGTCAAGGGGTAAGCGGCAGCCGAGACGCCACCTTGCGGTCGGAATCGGGCGTAGACAGACGCGATAATATTCGCGCGGCGCCGGCGTTTTCGGATGGAACCAAAGTTGGTTCCGGCGGGTTTAATTTCCAGCAAAAACAACCTGTGAGGCAACGCGCCATGCACAGTTTCTGGTGGGACAAGAGTGTCCAGGTGGAACTCGACGACGCAGGCAAATATCGCGATGTGAAGAGCACGCGCGAGGCGGTCGAATGCCTGATGCTGCGGTGGCCCCATCAGGACGGGCGCGCCCTTGCCGCTGCAAAACGCGTCTGCTTGCAGGTGCTTGAGGGCAAGGTCAAGACCGAGAAGGCTCGCAGGGCGTTTATCAAGGCTGCCGAAGAGGCGCACATTTCCATCCGGAGCCAGTAACACATTCGCATGTCCGGAAGCCTGTCGCTCCGAGGCACAAGAGCATCGGCCCGCAAAAATCGGATTCGATCTCTGGTAAGCATGATGCCGCAAAGGCAAAGTCGTTAGGCATGCCTCGGCACCCAGCCGGTCCGAAGGCATTCAACCTGATACAGGACGCAGGATGTGCGGATATCCCTTTCGCTCGTTCCCTTATCCCGCGCCGATGACCCCGGTCGGGGACAGGAAAGGAAAGCAATGTACGAAATTCCCTGGAGCGCGCCGGTCAGTCTGACCATGCTGGACGGCCGGTGCCGCACGGTCATCGGTCCGCTTGACGCGATGAAGTGTCTGCAGAGCGAATGGCCTGTTCGAGGCGGCGCCTATTACAGCTATGCGATGCGCGCCTGCGAAGCGGCGGTCAAGCGCCGGAAAAGCCCTAGCGAAGCACGCGCCGCCTTCGTCTGTGCCTCGCGAGAGGCTTTTCTGACGATCCTGGCCGGTCAAGGGCGGGAGGAAGGCAGTGATGGATACCGGCCCCTGGAGTGAATGCGTGCCGATCCGCATGCCTAACGAGACGGCCGTGCACATGGTCTCCAACACCCGCCAGGCCGCGGAACTGCTGTCGAAGCACTGGCCGGTCAACCGCGGCCAGGCCTATGAACACGCACTCGATATCTGCCAGGCAGTGCTCGAACGCGATTGGCCGTCCTACGTCGCCCGCGCTGCCTTTGTCGCGGCGGCAAGGGAGGCGGGCGTAAATCTGCTGGACTGAGATCGGTAGCGGCAACGCAGAGAAAGCCCAATCAGGCGGGGTGATGCAGCACGCTGAGGCCGCCGTCCACCGTCAGGCAGGCAGCATTCATGAAGGTGCATTCGTCGGAAATCATGAACAGCGCGGCGCGGGCAATCTCATCAACCGTCGCGATACGCCCGCCCGGATGCAGCTTCATCGTTTCCGCTTCGGCCGCTTTCGGGTCGGGGAAGCTGTTCCAGTATTCGATCACCTTCTGGGTCAGCACGTAGCCCGGAGCGAGCGCGTTCACGCGAATTCCCTTCGATGCATATTCGATCCCGAGCGACTTCGTCATGCCGATGAGCGCGTGCTTGGCAACGGGATAGGGGAAGGTGTGCGGAATGATCGTGAAGGCATGCGTCGAGGCGATGTTGAGGATCACCCCATCGCCCGCCTCGATCATGCTCGGAAGTGCCGCCTTGCAGCAGTTCCAGGCGCCCTTGAGGTTCACGTCGCAGCAGCGCTGCCATTCCGCACCGCTCGTCGCCAGCGGCTCCGCGAAGACGTTGATGCCAGCATTGTTGACCAGCGCGTTCGGGCGCCCAATGGTCTCCGCCGCGATGGCAAAGGCCGCAGCGATTGCCCCGGCATCGGTGATATCGGCGATCGCCGAGGAAACCCGGCCGCCTGCTTCCCGAAGCCGCCTTGCTTCCCTTTCAAGCAGCGGCCCATCGCGGTCGATCAGAAAGAGGCTGGCCCCTTCGCCATGGAATAGCTCGGCCATGGCAAGGCCGATACCCTGGGCCGCGCCCGTTATGACGATGCGCTTGCCGTTGAGCCTGTTTCCCATGATCCTCCTCCTCTATTCCCGCGTCACCATTCGGCGACGCTGCCATCCTCGTGGCGCCAGATCGGGTTGCGCCAGCGATGGCCTTCCCGCGCACGCTCGATGACGTAGGCCTCGTCGACCTCGACGCCCAACCCGGGCCCTTGCGGGATGGACACGAAACCATCCTCGTAGCGGAACACCTCCTTGTTGGAGATGTAATCGAGAATGTCGTTGGCCGCATTGTAGTGGATGCCGAGGCTCTGCTCCTGGATGAAGGCGTTATAGCTGACGGCATCGACCTGAAGGCAGGCCGCGAGCGCGATCGGACCAAGCGGGCAATGCGGCGCGAGCGCCACGTCATAGGCCTCCGCCATCGCCGCGATCTTGCGGCACTCGGTAATGCCGCCCGCATGGGAGAGATCGGGCTGGATGATGTCGACATAGCCGTCGGCAAGGACCGACTTGAAATCCCAGCGGGAATAGAGGCGTTCGCCCAGCGCAATCGGCGTCGAGCAATGGTTGGCGATCTCCTTCAGCGCCTCACGGTTTTCCGACAGTACCGGCTCCTCGATGAACATCAGCTTGAATTGCTCGAGTTCCTTGGCGAGCACCTTGGCCATCGGCCGATGCACACGGCCATGGAAGTCGACGCCGATGCCGACATGCGGGCCGATCGCGTCGCGGATGGTGCCGATGGTCGAGACGGCCTTGTCGATCTTCTCGTTGCTGTCGACGATCTGCAGTTCTTCGCAGCCGTTGAGCTTGATCGCCTTGAAGCCGCGGGCGACGACGTCCTTGGCATTGCGCGCAACGTCGCTCGGCCGGTCGCCGCCGATCCAGGAATAGACCTTGATCTTGTCGCGGCATTGGCCGCCGAGCAACTGGTGAACCGGCTGGCCGAGAGCCTTGCCCTTGATGTCCCAAAGCGCCTGGTCGATGCCGGCAAGAGCACTCATGTGCAAGGCGCCGCCGCGATAGAAGCCGCCGCGATACATCACGTTCCAGTGGTCTTCGATCAGGAACGGATCCTTGCCGACGAGGTAATCAGCGAGCTCGTGCACGGCCGCCTCGACTGTCAGTGCACGGCCTTCGACCACTGGCTCGCCCCAGCCGGTGACGCCCTCGTCGGTTTCGATCTTGAGAAACAGCCAGCGCGGCGGAACGATATAGGTGGTGAGCTTGGTAATCTTCATGACGTGATGTCCATTGGGGGAAGAGAAACGGGCGGGCTGCCCGCTCTATGAGTTGTTAAGGAGACCGGCGCCTGCAGGCCGGTGCCGTTTGACGGCCGCCGCGAGGTCGCGGGCCGCAAGATCCAGCATGCGCATCGAGCATTCGCGCGCCGCCGCCTTGTCGCGCATGCGCAATGCCTCCACCAGTTCGCCATGGATGTCGATGGCCTCATCGCGGCGTTCGGCGGCTTCGTTCGAAGCGTGCAGAGAGAACTTGAGCGCCGCCTGGATGATGCCGACCAGTTGCAGGAAAACCTGGTTGTGGCTTGCCTTGAGGAGGCAGGTATGAAAGGCGACGTCGGCATCGGTGAAGCCAGCGAGGTCGCGCTCGCCGTCGCGCATGCCCTGCCAGGCGCGTTCGAGATCGGCGATTTCCTGAACGGTTGCGCGCTCGGCGGCGAATTCCGCCGCCGCCGGCTCGATCGCCCGACGCGCTTCCAGAATGCAGTTCAGCAGATCGAATTCGAAGATGCGCTCGCCGATCCATTCCAGAACCTGCGAATCGAGGATGTTCCACTCTTCCTTGCTGCAGACGACCGTACCAACGCGGGAGCGGCCGCGCACCAGGCCCTTGGATTCGAGAATCTTCAGCGATTCTCGGATCACAGTGCGGCTGACGCCATAACGCTCGCAGAGATCGTTTTCGCGAGGCAGGAACGTGCCGACCGGAAAGACCTCAGCGCAGATATCGGAGGCAATGGCACGCGTAATGTTTTTCTGAACGCGCGGACGGCGCTGAAGCCGTTCCGCCGCAATACCCTGGTGCCCTTGCCCTCCCGCTGCCATCGCCATCCTCACGCTGATCAAGTCGAAGCTCCTTAGCGCAGATCGCCGAGGCTGGCGACAGCGAGAAGCGCGCGCTTCATTATTATACATCACTATCGCATTCATCATACAAAGGCAATTGACGAATATGATGATTCATCATACACAAATGCCAACTGCTGGAGGCAGTTCACCAGGGAGAGACATCATGCGCTTCATCAAGGCAGCCATTCTGGCTGGTACCGTTGCCGTACTCACGGCCACTTCGGCATTCGCCGCCGACGTCAAGATCGGCTTCATCGTCAAGCAGCCTGAAGAGCCGTGGTTCCAGGACGAATGGAAATTCGCGGACGCCGCCGCCAAAGAAAAAGGCTTCACGCTGGTCAAGATCGGCGCCGAAGACGGCGAGAAGGTCCAGTCGGCCATCGACAATCTCGGGGCCCAGGGCGCGCAAGGCTTCATCGTCTGCACGCCCGACGTCAAGCTCGGTCCGGGCATCGTCGCAAAGGCTGCCGCCAACGATCTCAAGCTGATGACCGTCGACGACCGCCTGGTCAACGCCGACGGCAGCCCGATCGAAGACGTTCCGCACATGGGGATCTCGGCCACCAAGATCGGCGAGGCCGTGGGCCAGGCGATCGTCGATGAGATCAAGAAGCGCGGCTGGGACGTGAAGGAGGTCGGCGCGATCCGCGTCTCCTACGACCAGTTGCCGACCGCCGTCGACCGCGTCGAAGGCGCCCTTTCCGTTCTCAAGGCCAACGGCTTCCCGGAAGCCAACATCTTCGACGCACCGCAGGCCAAGACCGATACGGAAGCTGCCCTCAACGCCTCGACGATCGTGCTCAACAAGAACGCCGGCATCAAGAAATGGGTCGCCGTCGGCCTCAATGACGAAGCAGTTCTCGGCGCCGTGCGCGCAACGGAATCCGTGGGCATTCCAGCCGAAAGCATGATCGGTGTCGGCATCGGCGGCGCGGAGTCGGCGATCAACGAATTCAAGAAACCCGCCGCCACCGGCTTCTTCGGCACCGTCATCATCTCGCCGAAGCGTCACGGCTACGAAACCGCGCTCAACATGTACGAGTGGATTGCCAACGAGAAGGAACCTGAAAAGCTGATCCTGACCGCCGGCCAGCTGGCGCTTCGCGACAACTACGAAGCCGTCCGCAAGGAACTCGGCATCGAGTAACCGTCACTGACGGCATCAACGAGCCCGGCGGTAACACTCGTACCGCCGGGCACCTCGCTTCGGAGCAGCGCATGCAGGACTTCCTCGAATTCCGATCCATTTCCAAAGGTTACCCCGGCGTCCAGGCGCTGTCGGATGTCTCCTTTGCCGTCCGCAAAGGCGCTGTCCACGGGCTCATGGGCGAGAACGGCGCTGGCAAGTCGACGCTGATCCGCGTTCTGTCCGGCGATCAGTCGGCCGACGAGGGCGAGATCCGGATCAACGGCGAAGTGCAGCACTACCGCTCCGTGCGCGACGCCTTCCATGCGGGCGTCATCGTCATTCACCAGGAACTGCAGCTCGTGCCGGAGCTGACGGTCGCCGAAAACCTTTGGCTCGGCCATTTCCCCGGCAAGGGCGGCGTAATCGACCGGCGGCAACTCATCGGCGTCGTCTCCCAAAAACTGGCGGAAATCGGCATCGAAGTCGACCCAACCGCCAAGGTCGCGTCGCTTTCGATCGGCGAGCGCCAGATGGTCGAGATCGCCAAGGCGGTGATGCTCGATGCGCGCGTCATCGCTCTCGACGAGCCGACCTCGTCGCTGTCCTCCCGCGAGAGCGAAATCCTCTTTGCCCTCATTGATCGCCTGCGCGTGAACGGCACCGTCATTCTCTACGTCTCGCATCGCCTCGACGAGATCTTCCGGCTTTGCGACAGCCTCACGGTGCTGCGCGACGGCAAGCTCGCCGCACATCATCCGGAGATTTCCAAGGTGACGCGCGACCAGATCATTTCCGAAATGGTCGGGCGTGAAATCGCAAACATCTGGGGCTGGCGCGGACGCGCCTTCGGCGCCGAGCGGCTGCGGGTCGAAAGCATTGCGGGACCAAAACTGAAGGTCCCGTTGAGCTTCTCCGTCAGGCGCGGCGAGATCGTCGGCTTCTTCGGCCTGATTGGTGCCGGCCGAAGCGAGATGGCGCGGCTCGTCTATGGAGCCGATGCACGTTCCCAGGGCAGCGTGTCGGTCGACGGTGCGACGGTGCCGGCAGACAGCCCGCCCAAGTCGATCCGCGCCGGTATCGTTCTCTGCCCGGAGGACCGCAAGTTCGATGGCATCGTCCAAGGCCGGTCGATCGAGGAGAACATGACGATCTCCTCGCGCCGCCACTTTTCTCGCCTCGGCATCATCAACCCGAAGAAGGAAAGCGAGCTCGCCGACAAGTTCATCGCCAAGCTTCGCGTACGAACGCCGTCCCGCCGTCAGGACATCGTCAACCTCTCCGGCGGCAACCAGCAGAAGGTCATTCTCGGTCGCTGGCTGTCGGAAGAAGGCATCAAAGTTCTCATCGTCGACGAGCCGACGCGCGGCATCGACGTCGGCGCGAAATCCGAGATCTACGAAATGCTCTACGGGCTTGCCGAACAGGGCATGGCGATCGTCGTCATCTCCAGCGAACTGCCAGAGGTTATGGGCATCGCGGATCGCATCATCGTGATGTGCGAGGGACGTCTCGCGGCCGACATGCCGCGCGCAGAATTCGATGAGCGGCGGATCCTCGCGGCGGCCCTTCCCGACATCAAGAACAGCAAAGACCTTCCCCTCACACAGGTACAGTGACGATGACCCATTTGAAAAAAATCCTTCTCGGCGAGCAGGGCCTCGTCGTCATCTTCGCGGTCGCCTTCGTCATCGTGTCGTTGACGGTTCCGAATTTCCTCAGCGAACGCAACATGCTCGGCCTGCTGCAGTCCGTCGTTACCATCGGCATCATTGCCTGCACCATGATGTTCTGCCTCGCCTCACGCGATTTCGACCTTTCCGTCGGCTCGACGGTGGCGTTTTCCGGCATGGTTGCGGTCATGGCCTCGAACGCCACGGGCTCCATCCTGCTCGGGCTGCTGGCGGCCGTCCTGTGCGGCGGCTTTGTCGGCACGGTCAACGGCGTCGTCATCGCCCGCTTCCGCATCAATGCGCTGATCACCACGCTTGCCACCATGCAGATCGTCCGCGGCTTCGCGCTGATCGCTTCGGACGGCCGCGCCGTCGGCATCAACGATCCGTCCTTCTACCAGCTCGCGCTGTCGCGTTTCCTCGGAATCCCTACACCGATCTGGGTGATGGGCCTGTTCTTCATCGTCTTCGGCTTCGTGCTGAACAGGACCGTCTTCGGCAAGAACACGCTGGCGATCGGCGGCAATCCGGAGGCTTCGCGCCTCGCCGGCGTCGACGTTGCCCGCATGCGCATCTGGATCTTCGCGCTGCAGGGCATCGTCTGCGCCGTCGCAGGCGTGCTGCTCGCTTCGCGCATCACCTCCGGCCAGCCCAATGCCGCGACGGGACTTGAGCTCTCGGTCATCTCGGCCTGCGTGCTCGGCGGCGTTTCGCTGGCCGGTGGCCGCGCGGCGATGACCGGCGTCATCGTCGGCGTTCTGATCATGGGCATCGCCGAGAACGTGATGAACCTGCTCAACATCCAGGCTTTCTATCAATATGTGGTGCGGGGCCTGATCCTGCTGTTGGCGGTCCTCCTCGACAATCTGCGCTCGGCCGCGGGCAGACAGCGCGTCTGACCGGGCAATGCCAGACGATGTCCTGCATCTCGGGAACGACGAGCTCTCGGTCGAGCTGAGCCGTTTCGGCGGCTCGCTCCTCGCCGCCACCTGGCGTGGCATCCCGTTCCTGAAGCCAACCGCAACCGGCGGGATCGCGACGCAAACGTTCGGCGCCGAGGCGAGCTTCCCGCTCGTACCCTACGGCAACAGGATCGAAGGCAATAGCTTCACCTTCGATGGGGAGCACTTCTTCCTCGAACCGAATACATCCGGCGATCCATTCTGCCTGCATGGGGATGGATGGCTCAGCGAATGGCAGCTGAAGTCGCACAGCGGAGAACAAGCGACACTTTCCTATGTGCACACTGAGCGGGCGGGAAGCCCCTATGTCTATGAGACCGTGCAGGAAGTGCGGGTGGATGGCAGTACGCTCACTCTCTCTCTGACAGTCAAGAACATGTCGGCTCGCCCGTTACCCTTTGGATTGGGGCATCACCCCTTTTTTCCGCGCACGGCCGGGACACGGCTCCGGGCGAGTGCAAAACGCTTCTGGGGCGAAAGGGCCGGACACCTGCCGGACGCTCCCGGCCCGATTCCCCGCACGCTCGATTTCACCGAGGGCAATACGCTCCCCGCTTGCTGGATTAACAATGCCTATGACGGCTGGGACGGAGAGGCCGTGATCGAATGGCCCGAACGCCAGCTTGCGTTAAGGCTTGAAACCGAGGGGGCGTTCGAGTGCTTTATGATCTATTCGCCGGGTACGGATGCGGACTTCTTCTGTTTCGAGCCGATGACGCATCTGCCTAACGCTCATAACATGCCGAACGAGGCCGACGGCCTCGTTGTATTGAAGCACGGACAAACTCTTGCAGGCGCCATCAGGCTCCGCTTGGCCCCACTGAGCGCAGGCTTTCGATAAGTCAACAGCGAGCAGCCGGTCCCCAACTCGGCGCAAAGAAAAAGCGCCCGCTGGGAGGTGCAGGCGCTTGGACAGCTACATCAATTCTGACGGGGCGTGCCCGTCGATCGAGCCTTTAGCGGCCGACAGCGGCGCGGGCGACGCGATGGATATCGGCGCGATCAATGCCGAGATCGCTGAGTTCGCGGGTCGACATGCGGCCCAATTCGGCGACCGTCTGACGGTACTTGCGCCAGTTGTTAAAAGATCGTGCTACGTTCATTTTTTGATCCCCCTTTCATGGGCTTTCGAAGCCTGGCAGCCAGTCCGTGGCGCCTCGTTTGCTTCGATGCGAGACATATAGTGCGTCACCTCGGGGGATTGCAGCGCTCATATGTCAGCGCACCCATGCGTCAAATGCATGGATGCGGCCGTGGATGGAGGGTCCTGCAGAGCGCGAGGGCGGGAGTTCGGGCTGGCCTTGCGGCTACGAGAGAGGCCGACCGAAACTCATTGCCGACCGGCCGAGGCGGAGATTTGCGTCGCGGATCGCGGAGCGGAGCCGAACTCGTCCTCGAAGAGCTCCGGCATCAGATCGGCAAGCCGGACCAGCTTGCCCGTGCGCGAGCTTTGGAGTGCGGCGATACCGCACAGGACCGACATCGCACCGGCGCGTGCGCCTGCCCGCTGCCCCAACGGGTCGCTCGCGTCAGGCTTGAAAAGCATGTTCCGCAGCCGATCGTCGCCGCCATAATGTCCGCCGGAGGAATGCGGCACGACGATGCGCTCAACTCCGGGGCGGCCTTTCGGGAAGTTGCGGACAAGCAGGATCACGTCTTCCGCTGGCGTTTCCCATGGCTGGTCCTCGTACTGACGAAGCTCGATCCTGCCCTTCGTACCGTTGAAGGCGATGTGGTGGCCCTCGATCGGCTGGAAGGTGTTCAGTGAATAGGAGACGTGGACATTGTTGCGGTAGCGTATGTTCGCGACCATCGTATCGGGAATGTCGATGTCCTCGCGGAAGACGCAACCGTCGCGGAAGTAGCCGTCGATCTCGGAGGGGTCCTCATAGAGCGCGTCGAGGAACGGGTCGGCTTCGAGATCCAGATAGAAATCGCATTCATTCTTATGCGGACAGAGCTTGCAGCGCGGGCCCCGGAACGGACCCTTGCGCCCGTACATCTGCAGGTCGGCAAACGCCGTGACGGCATCCGGGTCGCTGTCGAGATACCAGTTCAACAGGTCGAAATGGTGGGTCGCCTTGTGCACGAAGAGGCTGCCCGACCGTTCCGTATAAGCATGCCAACGACGGAAATAGTCGGCGCCGTGTTCGGTATCGAGATACCAATGAAAGTCGACGGAGGTAACACGGCCGATCTCGCCGGAATTCAGCAGTTCCTTGATGCGGGCCGCGGTCGGCGCGAAGCGGTAGTTGAACGAGACGTCCACCCGCCGGCCCGTGCGCTTCTCGGCGTCCAGAATGCGGCGGATCTTCTCGACGGTCGTCGACATCGGCTTTTCGGTGATGACATCGGCGCCAGCCTCCAGTGCACGGACGACGATGTCGTCATGCGTGTCGTCGGGGGTACAGACAATCACCAGATCGGGGCGCGCTTCGGCAAGCATCGCATCGACATTGCCGTAGATCGGCGCATTGGTTGCAATCATCGTGCGGGCGCGTTCGGCTCTGAGCGCATTCGTGTCGGCAATGGCGACGAGATCCACCTGGCCGCGCCAACCGGCGAGCAAGTCCTTGCCCCACATCGTGGTGCCGCGGTTGCCGGTACCGACCAGCGCAAAACGACGTTTGTTATCCATCTTCCTCACGCAATCCTGTCTGGAGTGAAGCCGCGAGACCGGCGGCAGTGGTTAGTACAACATGTAAATTCAATATACATGCTAGTGGCTGAATTCCGCGGACGTCAAGGCGTTTCCGGCCGGTTTTGCTGCCAACTTGTAAGAAGCATGTTCGAGAAAATTCACCTCAGCAGCAGCTACGATAACGTTCAACGCAGGTGGCGATCACCTCCTCGGCCGGCCGCTTCCACCAGTTCTCGGCCGAGAAGATCTCGACCTCCTGCGCCCCATGAAAGCCGGCCGCCTCGATCCGACGCCTGATCCCCTTCAAATCGATGACGCCGTCGCCCATCATGCCGCGATCCGTCAGCATGTCCCTGGTCGGGACCAGCCAGTCGCAGATGTGGTGTGCGAGGATCGCCTTCATTTCGCCCGCACGCGCGATCTGGTTGGCGAGATCGGGATCCCACCAGACGTGGTAGACGTCGATCGCAACGCCGACGCCGGCGCCGAGCGCCTCGCACATGTCGAGCGCCTGGCCGAGCGTGTTCACGCAGGCCCGGTCGGCGGCATACATCGGATGTAGCGGCTCGATCGCAAGCGGCACGCCGGCGGCGCGCGCATGCCGCAGCACCGTGGCGATGCCGTCCTCGACCATCCGGCGGGCCGCATCGATATTCTTCGAGCCTCCCGGCAGACCGCCGACGACCAGAACCAGGCAATCGGCGCCGAGCGCGGCCGCCTCGTCGATCGCGCGTCTGTTGTCGTCGATGGCCTTGTCGCGGCCCGCCGCGTCCGCTGCCGGGAAGAAGCCGCCGCGGCAGAGGCCGGTGAGCTTCAGCCCGTTGGATTTGACGATGCGGACTGCCTCATCGAGCCCGACCGCCGCCACCTGATCTCGCCAGGGAGCGATCGCCGTGATCCCGTGCTTCAGACACAGATCCACGGCCTCGGCAAAGCCGCACTGTTCGCGGATCGTCGCCAGATTGATGGAAAGGCCCTCGACCTGCATGATGTTCTCCTCCCGCTGTTCATGAGCTCGCCGTCATCGACGCCCAGTCCGGCTCGACCGACAAACCGAGGCCGATTGCTCTCAAGGCCGTTCCAAAAGCGAGTTCGCCGCCCTTGATGGCGAGCCGCACCCGGCCGGACGCCCCGTCGTAAAGATCGCCATGGGCGGCCAAATAGGACGCCTGCTCGCTCGCCGGCGCTTGCGCCATACCGTCGACGTAATGGTGGCCGTTGCGCTCGACATGGCCCGCGCCGACGAGCGCCGCCAGAACGAGGTCCTGCTGGAGTGCCAAGCCTGATTGCGTCGTCAGATCCTCGGCGGACATGAAATACCGGGAAGTGTCTGCCTCGCGGTTCCATTTCTCGACGCGCGCGCGGTTGATCAGAGCCCGATAGAAGCCCTTGCAGGATTTCGAGGAGATGCCGGCATAACCAAGGTCGCGGGCGCGCGGAAACGCGCCGATGTCGCCGTCGGACTCGTCGATTTCGAGCGGCATGCGCTGCGCGAGCCCCGCGACCGATTTCGAGAGCGCCTCGGCGCGCGCGATCGGCTGCTCGAAGAAGAGAAGGGATCGGCGCAGCCTGGAAAGGCGCGGCTCCTTCTGGAGGCGATCGAGAAGGTCGGCCGCCGCGTCGGCGCTTTCGAACTGTTCGTTGCCGTCGAGCGTCGCCCGATAGCCGTCAACCATGCGATCGAGCACCGCGGCGATGGCTATCAGGCGCTCAAGGTCCTCGGTGGGGCGTCCGGAAACCTTGATCTTGAAATAGCGGTGGCCGTAGGCGGCAATCACCTCTTCCAGCGTCTGCGGTAGGCCGTCATTGAGCCGCTGCTCCGGTGCGAGATCGGCGGCCGTCAGCGCATCGGCGAGCCCGATCGTATGGCGCACCGCGAGCCGCGGCGAAGGCTCCAGCCGTGAGAAAAAGCCTGTGAGATCGAAGCCCGCAAGATCCGGTGCGGTGGCGTTGGTGATGCCGAGCAGATCGTGCCGGACGGCGTCGACCGCACTTGCGCCCTTCATCCGGCACGCGGCATCGATGATAGCACGATCGACGAGCGCCAGACCGTATGACGCCACCAGCGGCGGTAGTCCCTCGCCCGCAGCCGCTCGATGATGATCGGCCTCGACGGCGGCGTGCAGGCCGAAGGGCGTCTGTGCGCCAGCTGCCCGCAAGCTTTCGATCGCCAGATGCAGCGACGCGCGAAGCTGAGCAACGTTGTCGTCCGGCGAAAGAGTCGGATTCTTGTCGAACCACTTCGGCATCATCATCTCGGCCGACCAGCCGGCGGCCTCGTGGCCGCTGTCATCCACGATCCTCACCCGAACGAAGGCCTGCGGCGCGCTCTCGACGCGCGCCGCCCCGAATCGGAAGGGGAAGCGGAAGCCAACCTGCCGCTCGAAGATGCCCGCCTCTATGAGCCTGACAACGGGTGCCTCGGTCATGGCGGCCTCAGTCGATGCCGTGGACAGCGAGGACGCGCCGCATGCGCGAGACCGCCAGTTCCGGATCGGCAAGAGCGCCCGCCCTGTCCGCCAGGCGGAAGAGTTCGGCAAAATGGGTAAGCGAGCGCGCGCTCTGTTGCCCAACGATCATTACGAAATGATCCTGCAGTCCATTCAGATAGGCGAGGAAGACGACGCCGGTCTTGTAGAAGCGCGTCGGCGCCTTGAAGATATGGCGCGACAGCGGCACGGTTGGCTCCAGCAATTCGAAGAATTCGCCATTCCGCCCCTCGCCGAGCGCCTGAAGCGCGGCAGAAGCTACCGGCGCGATAGCATCGAAGATGCCGAGCAGCGCGTCCGAATGCCCCTCCTCGTCGCCGGCGATCAGCTCGGCGTAGTTGAAGTCGTCGCCGGTATACATGCGCACGCCCTTCGGCAGCCGGCGCCGCATCGCGATTTCTTTTTCCTTCGACAGCAGCGATATCTTGATGCCGTCGACCTTGGAGGCGTGCGCGTCGATGACCTCGAGGCATGTTTTCATCGCCGCCAGATGGTCGGCATCGCCCCAATAACCTTCGAGCGCCGGGTCGAACATTTCGCCCAGCCAATGGATGATCACCGGCTGCTTCACCTGCGAAAGGATGCGGTCGTACACGCGGATATAGTCTTCCGGTCCTTTCGCCGCTGCCGCGAGCGCCCGGCTCGCCATCAGGATGATCCGACCGTTTTCTGCCTCGATCGCTTCGATCTGGCTCTCATAGGCCTTGAGAATATCGTCAATCGAGACATCCGGGCCGGGCGCAAGATGGTCGGTACCGGCACCGCAGGCGATCAGCGCGCCGGAGCGCCCGCGCGCCTCGGCTAGCGCACGGCGGATGAGTTCGCGCGCTTCGGGCCAGCCGAGTCCCATGCCGCGCTGGGCCGTATCCATTGCTTCGGCGACACCGAGCCCGAGATCCCAAAGGCGGTGCCGGAAGGCGAGCGTCCGCTCCCAATCGATCGCCGGCGTCAGCCATGGATCATTGTCGGCAAGCGGGTCGGCGACGACATGCGCCGCGGCAAAGGCAACTCTCGGGAAATCGGCCGGCGCACGCTTTTGCAAAGGAACCGGCCGGCCGACCAAATCATAACGCGCAAGCCTGCCTTCAAGGGGAAGATCGATGGTGGTCATCGCTCAAAACTCCAGTGCCGGTACATCGAGCCAGCGGCGCTCGGCCCAGGATTTCAGCCCCAGTTCTGCAAGCTGCACACCCTTGGCGCCGGCCTCCAGTCCGTAGGGCCAGGGACCGTCTTCGGCGACGTGGCGAAGGAACATTTCCCATTGCGCCTTGAAGCCATTATCGAACACCTGCGTGTCCGGCACCTCGTCCCATGTCTTGTAGAAATCGATGGTCTGCGGCTGATCCGGGTTCCAGACCGGCTTCGGCGTATTGACCCGGTGTTGCGTCCAGCATTTCGTCAGTCCGGCGACGGCCGAGCCGCGCGTCCCATCGACCTGGAAGGTCACGAGATCGTCGCGGCGTACTCGCACGGTCCAGGAGGAATTGATCTGCGCGACGATGCCGCCATCGAGCTCGAAGGTCGCATAGGCCGCATCGTCCGTATCGCAGTCATAGGTCCGGCCCTGCTCGTCGACGCGGCTTGGAATGTGGGTGGCGCCGAGGCAGGAGACAGAGCGCACTTCGCCGAAGAGATTGTCCAGCACGTAGCGCCAATGGCAGAGCATATCGAGGATGATGCCGCCGCCGTCGCCCTTGCGGTAATTCCACGAGGGGCGCTGGGCAGGCACGCCCCAATCGCCTTCAAAGACCCAGTAACCGAATTCGCCGCGCACCGAGAGGATCTTTCCGAAGAAGCCCGAGTCCCTGAGCAGCGCCAGCTTGCGCAGCCCGGGCAGGAACAGCTTGTCCTGCACGACGCCGTGCTTGAGGCCGGAGGCGCGCGCCTTGCGGGCAAGCTTGACGGCTATGCTGAGATCATCGGAAATCGGCTTCTCACAATAGACATGCTTGCCGGCATCGAGCGCCCTGCCGATGAGCTCGGCGCGCATCAGCGTCGTGCCGGCGTCGAAAAATATCTGATCGTTAGGATCGGCAAGTGCCGCATCGAGATCGGTCGACCAGCGAGCGATGTTATGGCGCTTGGCCAGTTGCTCGATCTTGTCGCGGTTGCGGCCGACGATGATCGGATCGATCTCCAGTCGTTCGCCGGACTTGAGCGTGATCCCGCCCTGATCTCGAATGGCCAGTATCGAGCGCACCAGATGCTGGTTGTAGCCCATCCGGCCGGTGACGCCGTGTAAAATAATCCCCAAACGTGGCATGCGGTCTCCTCCCTGCCAGGCCTCGTGGGAGCGGACCAGCCCTCCCAAGCCAGTAACTAATCAGTTACTTTGTGGCAGAGATAAAGCACGCCTGTCAACAAAAAAAACGACATGTTAGAGATTCAGCGTCGGATTGAAGCCAAAGTCACATGAACGATGTGACGCTCCCAGCCCTCGAGACTGCCCCGTTCAGCGAGATCACGGCCGAAGATCGTCGACCGCGTGTACTGGTTCGAGAGGTAGAAATAACCGAGCGCGGCCATCGTCAGATAGAGGTGCAACGGGTCGACATCCTCCCGGAAAATGCCCTTTGCCCTGCCCCGGTCGAGCAGCTCGGAGAGCTTCCCCATGAGTTGCGAATGCAGCTCCTTGAGCCGCGTCGATTGACGCAGCCAGCGGGCGCGATGAAGGTTCTCCGTACCGAGCAGACTCAGGAACTCCGGATGCTCAAGGAAGTACCTCCATGTGAACATCGCCAGCTCGGCGATGCCCTCCTCCGGCTCCAAGTCACTGAGATTGATGGATTTCTCAGCCGTTCTTATACCGATATAGGCCTCTTCCAGGACCGCGAGGTAGAGCTGCTCCTTGTCGCCGAAGTAATGATAGAGCATGCGTTTGTTGATACCGGCTCGCTCGGCTATGGCATCGACTCGCGCCCCGCCCATGCCGTTTTCCGCGAATTCCTTGGTGGCGGCAGCAAGAATGGATGCGCGCGTCCGCTCGGGATCGCGCTGCGCGGAGCGCTCAGCGCGCTCGCCGTTTCCGCTTCTGCCTCTCGCGCCCGCTTGCGCCTTCTCCATTACATCACCTCCAGCACCTCTTGCCTTCGGCGGCGGTCGATGCGACGTCGTAAAGATAATTTACAAGATAATGACAGCATTTCACACAACTGCTTGACACGATCTTTGCTTGCCCCTAGTTTGTAACCAATTAGTTATTTATTGCAAGAGGTCTCGACAAGACGACTGTGAGACGGAGCGTTGTGGAGGCGCTCCCGAGGGAGGAGGAACAAATGACGCATCGCATCAGCAGACGCAGTGTGCTTGCAGGAGGAGCGGCACTTCTTTCATATTCCGCGCTGGCACCCCGCGCGTTCTCGCAGGAGGCGCGGCTGCGCCTCCTCTGGTGGGGATCGCAGACCCGCGCCGACCGCACCAACAAGGTCAGCGAGCTTTTCAAGGCAGCCAATCCGGGGGTCGCGATCAACGGCGAATTCCTCGGCTGGAGCGACTACTGGCCGCGCCTGGCGACGCAAGTGGCGGGGGGCAACGCGCCCGACGTCATCCAGATGGATTACCGCTACATCGTCGAATATGCCCGGCGCGGCGCGCTTGCGCCGCTCGACAGCTATCTCGGCTCGGTGCTGAAGGTCGAGGATTTCGACCAGGTGCAGATCAAGGGGGGCAGTGTCGACGGCAAGCTCTACGGCATTAGCCTCGGCGCCAATTCGACGGCGATGATGGTCAACACGGTCGCCTTCGAGGAAGCCGGCGTCGACTTGCCGACGCCGTCGACCACCTGGGACGACCTCGCCCGCATGGGTATCGAGATCACTAAGGCCGGCAAGCGCAAGGGCTATTACGGCCTCTCCGACGGCAGCGGCGTCGAGCCACTCCTCGAGAACTGGCTTCGCCAGCGCGGCAAGGCTCTCTTCACCGCGGATGGCAAGATCGCCTATGATGCGAACGACGGGGCCGAATGGTTTGCCATGTGGCAGAAGATGCGCGAGGACAAGGCGTGCGTGCCGGCGGATATTCAGGCACTCGACCAGTTCAATATCGAGACGAGTCCCTTGTCGCTCGGAAAGGCGGCGACATCCTACGCCCATTCCAACCAGCTCGTCGGCTATCAGGCGATCAACAAAGACAAGATCGTGCTCAGGAGCCATGCGCTGATCAGCAAGGATGCCAAGGGCGGCCATTACCGCAAGCCATCGATGTTCTTCTCGGTATCGGCCAAGAGCAGCGATCCGGAACTCGGCGCCAAATATGTAAACTTCTTCGTCAAGGATCCGGAAGCCGCCAAGATCCTCGGCGTCGAACGCGGCGTGCCCGAATCGGCCTCCGTGCGCGAGGCGCTCGCCCCATCGCTCGATGACCTCGGGCGGGCAGCACTCGACTATGTCTCGGGGCTCGGAGCGCTCGCCGGCGATCTGCCGCCGCCGCCGCCGTCGGGTGCCGGCGAGGCGGAGCTGGCTCTGCGCAGCGTCGCCGAGCAGGTGGCCTTCGGCCAACTCGACGCAAAGCAGGGCGGCGAGACGCTGGTGAACGAGGTCACACAGATCCTGTCGCGAGGTTGAGGAGATGGCGGCCGTGCAGGATTCCGCTGTCGCGATCGGTGGGGGCGCTCAGGCGCGCCCCGCCGCACAGGGCCGTTGGGCCAGCCTTTGGACGAAGCACGGTGCCGGCTACATGTTCCTGTTGCCGTGGCTCATCGGCTTCTTCGGCCTGACGCTCGGGCCTGCCGTTGCCTCGCTCTATCTCTCCTTCACCAGCTTCGACCTGATCCGCGCGCCGGAATGGGTCGGAACCGCCAACTACGTCCGTATCGCGACGGCCGATCCGAAATTCGCCGCCGCGATGCAGGTGACTTTCCTCTATGTCGTGCTTTCGGTTCCCTTCAAGCTCGCCTTCGCGCTGCTCGTCGCCATCCTTCTCGATCGCGGCGTCAGGGGGCTCACCGTCTATCGCGCGATCTTTTATTTGCCCTCGCTGCTTGGCGGCAGCGTCGCGATCGCCGTGCTCTGGCGGCAACTCTTTGCCGGCGACGGCCTCATCAACAGCCTGCTTGCCCAGTTCGGCATCGAGGGCCCGAGCTGGATTTCGCATCCGAATTATTCGATCTGGACGCTCGTCGTCTTGAGCGTCTGGCAATTCGGCTCGCCGATGATCATCTTCCTTGCCGGTCTTCGCCAGATTCCGACCGATATGTATGAGGCCGCAAGCCTCGACGGCGCGTCGAAGTTCCGGCAGTTCTACAAGATCACACTGCCGCTGCTCACCCCGGTCATCTTCTTCAATGCGGTGGTTCAAACGATCGATGCCTTCAAGGCCTTCACCCCGGCCTTCATCATTTCCGGCGGCACCGGCGGACCCATCAACTCGACGCTCTTCTATACGCTCTATCTCTACCAGGAAGCCTTCGGCAATTTCCGCATGGGCTATGCCTCGGCCTTGGCCTGGATCCTGGTGCTGATCATCGCGCTCTTCACCGCCTTTTCCTTCCTGACCTCTCGCTACTGGGTGCACTACGATGACTGACGCGATCATGAGCTCCGTAACCGCTCCGTCATCGGCACCGCTCGGCCGCCGCGGCCCACTGGGGTCGGTCCTTGTCCACGCCGGCCTGATCGCCGCGTCGATCGCGATGCTCTATCCGCTCCTGTGGATGATGTCCGCGTCGGTGCGGCCGGAGGACGAGATCTTCGCCTCGACCTCGCTCTGGCCGTCGTCGATCGATTTCGCCTCGTATCTGCGCGGCTGGTTCGGCCTCGACATCAGCTTTGGCCGCTTCTTCTGGAATTCACTCGTCGTGTCCGTGCTGACGGTGATCGGCAACGTCGTCGCCTGTTCACTCGCTGCCTACGCCTTCGCGCGGCTTCGCTTCGCCGGGCGCAATTTCTGGTTCGCGATCATGCTGGGGACGCTGATGATCCCCTATCACGTGACGCTCATTCCCCAATACGTGCTCTTCCTCAATCTCGGCTGGGTGAACACCTTCCTGCCGCTCGTGGTGCCGAAATTCCTGGCCAGCGACGCCTTCTTCATCTTCCTGATGGTCCAGTTCTTCCGCGGCATCCCGCGCGAACTCGATGAGGCGGCGATGATGGACGGCTGCGGTCCCTGGCGCATCTACTGGAAGATCATGCTGCCGCTCTCCCTGCCGGTGCTGGCGACGGCCGCGATCTTTTCCTTCATCTGGACCTGGGACGATTTCTTCGGACCGCTGATCTACCTGAACGACATGAACACCTACACGATCCAGCTGGGCCTCCGGACCTTCGTCGACTCGAGCAGCACTTCGGATTGGGGCGGGCTCTTCGCCATGTCGACGCTGTCGCTCGTGCCGGTGTTCTTCTTCTTCCTGTTCTTCCAGCGCCTTCTGATCGAAGGCATCGCCACTACCGGCATGAAACGCTGATCGAGGGAGTTGGAGTTTACACATGGACGAATTGCGTTTCGCCGCCGTCGGGCTCAACCACAACCACATCTACGGCCAGGTCAATTGCCTCGTCAGAGCCGGCGCCCGCCTCGTCGGTTTCCATGAGAAGAACGATGCGCTGGCCGCGGAATTCACAGGCATCTACAAGGACGTGCCGCGCATCGCGACGCTCGAGCAGATCCTTGAAGACGAGAACATAGGCCTCATCACATCCGCCGCGATCTCGGCCGAGCGGGCGGAGCTGGCGATCCGCGCCATGCGCCACGGCAAGGATGTACTCGTCGACAAACCGGGCATGACGAGCCTGGACCAACTCGCCAAGGTACGCCGGGTCCAGGCCGAAACGGGGCGGATCTTTTCGATCCTTTATTCCGAGCATTTCGAGAGCCCGGCAACGGTGAAGGCAGGAGAACTGGTCGCCGCCGGCGCCATAGGCGAGGTCGTGCACCTGGTGGGCCTCGGCCCGCATCGCCTGCGCAGGGAAAGCCGCCCGGACTGGTTTTTCCGCCGCGCGGACTACGGCGGCATCTTGACCGACATCGCCTCGCACCAGTGCGAACAGTTCCTGTTCTTCACCGGCGCCAGCGATGCGACCATTTTGTCGGCAAGCGTCAACAACAGGAGCGTCCCCGACAAGCCGGAGCTGCAGGATACGGGCAGCACCCATCTTTCGACGGAGCGAGCCACCGGCATGATCCATGTGAACTGGCTGACGCCCGACGGCATGCCGACCTGGGGCGACGGCCGACTCTTCATCATCGGCACGACCGGCACGATCGAGGTGCGCAAGACGGTCGATCTCGCCGGTCGCGAGGGCGGCCATCACCTGTTCCTGGCTGACCGCGACGGCGTCGAGCACATCGATTGCTCGGCTGTCGAGCTGCCGTTCGGTCGCCAATTCCTTGCCGATATTCGCGACAGAACTGAAACCGCGATGCCGCAGGAACGCTGTTTCAAGGCCATGGAGCTTGCCCTTTCGGCGCAAGCGATCGCCGAACGCAATTGGGAAAAGAATTGAGATGAGCATCAAGACAGTCGCCATCATCGGCTGCGGGATCGGGCGGTCGCACATCGTCGAAGGTTACCTGCCGCACCCGGACAAGTTTCGGGTTACGGCGCTCTGCGACCTCAACGTGGAACGGTTGAACGAGGTTGGCAACGAGTTCGGCATTGAAAAGCGAACGACCTCGTTCAAGGATTTGCTTGCCGACGACAGCATCGACATCATCGATATCTGCACCCCACCGGGCATCCACCTCGAACAGGTGCTCGACGCCCTCGCCTCGGGCAAGCATGTCGTCTGCGAGAAGCCTCTGACGGGTTCGCTCAAGGGTGTCGACAGGATCATGGAAGCGGAGAAGCAGGCCAAGGGCGTGCTGATGCCAATCTTCCAGTATCGCTACGGCGATGGCATCGAGAAAGCGAAGCGCATCATCGACGCCGGCATCGCCGGCAGGCCCTATGTGGGTTCGGTCGAAACCTTCTGGCTGCGCACGCCGGAATATTACTCCGTTCCCTGGCGCGGCAAATGGGAGACGGAACTCGGCGGGGTGCTGGTGACCCATGCTCTGCACCTGCATGACATGATGCTTCACCTCCTTGGTCCGGTCGCAAGCGTGTTCGGGCGCGTCGCAACGCGCGTCAACGATATCGAGGTCGAGGACTGCGCCTCGGCGAGCCTGCTCATGCAGAACGGCGCCTTCGTGTCGCTCTCCTGTACGCTCGGCTCGCAGGAGCAGATCAGCCGCCTCCGCCTGCATTTCGAGAACGTCACGTTCGAAAGCAGCCATGAACCCTATGCGCCGGGCAAGGATCCCTGGAAAATCATCGCCGCCAACGAGACTGTTCAGGCTGAGATCGACGAGGTGATCGGCAACTGGCAGCCGGTTTCGCCGCGCTTCACGACGCAGATGGCCCATTTCCACGCCTATCTCAGCGGCAACGGACCGCTTCCAGTCACCACCACGGATGCACGGCAGGCGTTGGAACTGGTGACGGCGATCTATCAGTCCGCCGATACGGGCCGAGAGATAACGCTTCCGGTCGGACCGGAGAGTCCGAAATATGCCAACTGGCGCGCGAACACGAGGTAACGGCAAAGGCCGCAGGGAGGAATTCGAAATGGCAACCAGCGTCGTTCTTCAGAAGGTCGAGAAGCGCTACGGCGCGCTCGATGTGATCCACGGCATCGACCTGACCATCGATCCCGGCGAGTTCGCTGTCTTCGTCGGCCCGTCCGGCTGCGGCAAGTCGACCCTCCTGCGCATGATCGCCGGTCTGGAGGAGATCACCGGCGGCACTCTGATGCTCGATAGCGACCGGATGAACGAAGTAGCACCGGCCAAGCGCGGCATCGCCATGGTGTTCCAGTCCTATGCGCTTTATCCGCACATGTCCGTCTATAAGAATCTCGCCTTCGGCCTTGAAACGGCAGGCTACAAGAAGGCGGAAATCGAGCCAAAGGTGCGCCGCGCGGCAGAAATCCTGCAGATCGAAAAACTGCTCGATCGCAAGCCGAAGGCGCTTTCCGGCGGTCAGCGTCAGCGCGTGGCGATCGGCCGGGCGATCGTGCGGGAGCCGCGCATCTTCCTGTTCGACGAGCCGCTTTCCAACCTCGATGCGGAACTCCGGGTGCAGATGCGCGTCGAAATCTCGCGGCTTCATCGCGACCTCGGCAACACGATGATCTATGTGACCCACGATCAGGTGGAGGCCATGACCATGGCCGACAAGATCGTCGTCCTGAACGCGGGCCGCATCGAGCAGGTGGGCGCGCCGCTCGATCTCTACAACAATCCCGTCAACCGCTTCGTCGCCGGCTTCATCGGCAGCCCGAAAATGAACTTTCTCAAGGCGCGCATCGCTGCGGTCGGCGAAGCGGAAACGGCAATCGAGGTATGCGGCGGTACGATCCGGCTGCCCCGACGTCTGGACGGCGCTACAGCGGGACAGGACGTCACCTTCGGCATTCGACCGGAACATCTTTCCGCGCGCGAGGACGGCATCACCCTCGCTCCAATCAACGTCGAACTCGTGGAGAACCTCGGCGGCGAAACGATGCTTTACGGTATCACCCCGGACCAGCAGCAGCTCACTGTCGCCCTGGATGGCCAGCAGAAAGTGGAGCGCGGCACCAATCTGGCCGTCCACTTCGATCCTTCGCGCTGTCACGTCTTCGGCACCGACGGCAAGGCAATGTAGAAACCATCGTTGGCGATCGCGACCGTCATTGCAGCATCGTTGCCCCATGCGGGACACGGGTCGGCTTAATCCGCGTGGGCGTCTCCTATAATTCTGCGCCGCCTGTCGAGCCAGCGCATCGCTGGCGTGACAGTCAGCCCATGCATGACAATGGAAGCAAGGACGATCAGGGCGACGGCAGACCAGAGCAGGCCCACGTCTTCGAAGGTCGCCATCCCCGTTGCAAATGCAAGATAATAGATTGAGCCGACACCACGGATTCCAAAC
Organism: Sinorhizobium sp. 7-81; assembly: GCF_030124405.1. Taxonomy (NCBI): domain Bacteria; kingdom Pseudomonadati; phylum Pseudomonadota; class Alphaproteobacteria; order Hyphomicrobiales; family Rhizobiaceae; genus Sinorhizobium; species Sinorhizobium sp. 7-81. The sequence continues at coordinate 109,031 of NZ_JASKLT010000002.1, forward strand.
ACGGCGACTGCGGCTCTCTCTCCCTTCGGCAGGACCGAGGGAAGGCTTAGCCACCCGGAAGCCGGCCGAACAATCAATATCACGAACAGCGCGAATGCGACCAGTCGCCAATCAACGTTGCCAATGAGCTGCCCGACACTGACGGCCGCTCCGAAGCACACGAGAAGCACCATCATCAGCAGCCTTTCGATCTGCTCCGAGAAATCGTGAAGCTCCTTGTGAAATTCGTGGTGCCGCTCGACGGTGCGGAAGGAAAGCGCCGCGACGAAGACGGCCACGAATCCATAGCCATGCATGAGCTCTGTGAGGCTGTAGGCGAGACAAGTGATCCCCAGGGCGACAAAGCCGTCGCCGGTGCGCACGAGCGCGGCCTGTTTCGGGAAGCGGAACGTGGCATAGCCGAGCACCTTGCCGACGAGCCAGCCCACGGCAATACCGGCGAAGGGTCGCCACAGCACATCGAAGAGAAGCCAGCGGGAGAACCAGTCCGGTTCCTCGGCCGAGAGTGCAATTGCGATCGCCAAATAGACGAAAGGGAAGCTGAGCCCATCGTTCAAACCGGCTTCGGATGTGAGTGCAAAGCGGACCTCGTCCTCCTTGCCAGTCTGGGGCGGCCCGACTTGAACGTCGCTGGCGAGCACCGGATCAGTCGGGGCAAGCGTAGCCGCAAGCAGAATGGCCGAAGCGGCCCCGAGCCCGAGCATCCAAGAGGCACCGACAGCCATCATGGCGATCCCCAACGGCATTGCGATTCCGAGAAGTCGCCATGTGAGGGCCCAGCTGCGCAGGCCGACCCGGCGGTCAATCTTCAGGCCCGCACCCATCAGCGCGACGATGACGGTGAACTCGGTTACACGCTCTATGACAAGCCGGCTGTCGAAGGAGGCCAGCTGGGCGATCGGGTTGAAGATGGTCTGTCCGACCAGCATGCCGATAGCGATGCAAAAGATGGGGAGCGACAGCGGCAGCCGACGAAAGGCCATGGGAATCCAGGCCGTCAGCAACACTACCAGCCCGAATAGTCCAAGAGCTATATGGTAACGCTCCATTCTTCAGGGCCTCGCGAACTGCCCTCGTGCGTTCAAGACTACGATGAAAGAAGGAGTTGCGAGCACGATGGTTCCGGAAACTGGCCGCAAATCTTCAGCCAAACTTTTCGCACGCTCGAAGCGGCCATGAATCAACATGGCCAAGGTTGCCGCGATCAGGCGAATACTTAGGTCGGGCAGACCCCAGGCGAAACGGGTACCAACGGAGACGGGCCTCAGAAAGCGCGGTCGTCGAAACGGTGCACCGCCGCGCCGGCTACGGGACTCCGGGCGGCGAAAATCCCGCCGGCCCGACCTTGCTCATCGGCCCCCACCGGACGCAGCGACGCGACGAAGAGTGTCTTCAAGTCCGGCCCGGCAAAGCAGGGCATGGTTGGCGCCGGCACCGGGAAAGGATGGGCCTGGATGAGCCGACCTTCGGGCGCGAAGCGATTGAGGACGCCCGCCGAGACGCCGGCGCTCCAGTAATTTCCCGCCACATCGGTCGCTGCTCCGTCTGGACGGCCGCTCGCCTCGTCGAGGACGGCCAGCCGCCGACGCCCGGAGATCGCCCCCGTTTTGGAATCGAACTGCCAGCGGTCGATCCAGGGCCCGCGCGAGTCCGAATGAAAAAGGACGGAGCCATCCGCGTTCCAGGCGAGACCATTGGAACAGATGACGTCACCGACCTTTCGCTCCACCGCACCCTTCGACAAAACGCGATAGAGGGAAGCAACCGGCTGCCGGTCGGCCGCCTCGTGCATCGTTCCTACCCAGAACGCGCGGTCCGGACCGACCTTGCCGTCGTTCAGGCGTGTGTCCGGCCTTGCGGCCTCGATCGAGGCGATCTCCTTTCGCGATCGTGCCGCTCTCGGGATCGAACAGCACCAAGCGGTCCCGTTGCGCGAGCACGAGGCGCCCGGAATGCGCAAGCCCGATGCTGCATGCTCCGTGTTCGAGGGTCCACACCTCATGGCTCGACCCGGAAAGATCGGCACGATGGATGCAGCTTTTGCCGATATCGACGAAAAACAAGCAGTTTCGACGGTCGTCGTAAACCGGGCTCTCGGCCACCGAGAAGCGCAAATCGAGCACGCACTCGAATGTCAGGTCGAAAGACATGTTTAGCACCATCGTTTGAAAGCCTCGACTGAAGAGACAAAGAGTATCCGTCGCAATCGCGCGTTTTCAAGCATTTATCGGCTGCCCTTTCTCTAACATTTGCTATTGCCCTTGCTCAACTTGTAAATTAAAAATACAAGAGACTTGACAAGGAGATTTCCATGAAAACGACTCCCGTAGATGTGGCCGGCCTCAGATCTTCGGTCCTTTCCGTGCCGCCGCTGGCACGTCAGTTGAATGGCGAACCGAGCAAGGCGGAAAATCGCAGGCAAGTCGATTGGCTGCTCTCGGGAGGGGTGACCACCTATCTCTACGGCGGCAACGCCAACCTCTACAACTTCGGCGTCATGGAGTTCGGCAGCCTTCTGGACATGCTCGAGGACATCGCACCGCGTGACGGCTGGATGATCCCATCGATCGGCGCCGACTTCGGCAAGGCGATGGATCAGGCGACGATCCTGCGCGGACGGAACTTTCCGACAGCCATGGTCCTCCCGCTCGCCTTCCCCGCGACTTCGGCGGGCTTGGCGTCGGGATTCGCCAAGCTGGCGGATGCCGCCGGCAGACCGCTGATCGCCTATATCAAGAATGACGGCTTCCTCGATACCGGCGATGTCGCGCGTCTCTTCCGCGACGGAGCAATCTCCGCCTTGAAATATGCCGTCGTGCGGCCCGACCCGAAAAGCGATGCCTATCTTTCCGGTCTCCTCGACGCCGTCGGCTCGGGCGAGCGTATCGTCAGCGGCATCGGCGAACGCCCGGCGATCGACCACGTCGAGATGGGCCTCTCCGCCTTCACCTCCGGCTCGGTGTGCATCGCACCGCATTTGTCGACAGCGATCCTGAAGGCCTGCCAATCCGGCCAATTCGCCGCGGCACGGGCCATTCGCGAAAGTTTCCTGCCGCTTGAGGACCTGCGCGACGCGCACTCGCCGATCCGCGTCCTGCACGAAGCGGTGAGACTCGCGGACGTCTGCGACACCGGCCCGATCGGCGAATTTCTGTCGAATCTCGACAGCGCCGAAAAGCTCGATGCCATTGCCTCGGCCGCACGCAAGCTGAAGGCGAAGAGCGATGCCGCCGCTCGCGACGCCCAGCCGTTATCGACGGGCGCATGACGTGGTGGCGGAGATCGTGCGGGCAAGGCGCCGCGCTTTTCGACGACTGGCCTTGGAGCGGCATCCGATCAGATTGCAGTCGCGACGATCGGGGACACGGGTGTCAATAGGGGAGATCGAGGAGGCACCGTATTCCACCACGGCCATTTCACGCCGCGAAGTTGGCTCTGCCGACGAGAGGGAATGGGGAGCCCGCACCTTGCCGTTCTCCCCCCTTGTGGGGGAGATGTGCGGCAGGGGGGGTGCAGTTCGCCGTGGCTCTGGGAGGCTGCGACGCGCGAACGCCGACAGTTGCCGTAACGATCCGATCACACGGGGTATCGCTCTAGAGGTCCCCGTGGGATCCCGTGATGCGGGCCCGCGATTCCGTCAGGTGATAGCGCATGTAGAGACGTGCGAGCTCGCTGTTCTGACCGGAAATCGCCATGAATATCTTGCGGTGCTCTTCGAGAACGCGTCGCCGCCGGTCTTCCGAGCCTTGCCGCGTCAGGCTGAGCGCCATGCGCATCGAGCCCCGCAGAATGTCGCCGAGCTCCTCCAGGAGGCGCGGGAAAAGCTCGTTGCCCGCCGCCGCGGCGACCGCAAGATGGAAAGCGAAGTCCTCCTCCCAACCCGTCTCGCCGCGTGCAAAAGCGCCCTCCAGCGCCGACAGCGCGTCACCGATCTGGTTGAGCTGGGCCTTGGTGCGGCGCATCGCGGCCAGTCCCGCGCACTCCGTTTCGAGTGCCAACCGCGGCTCGAAGGCCCTGAGATAGCTCGCGATTTCCGCCGAGGCCGCGAAATCGGTCAGCTTGTTGGACGGGCGCGACTTGACGAAGGTCCCGATGCCCTGGCGCGAAACGACGAGGCCGTCCGCCTGCAGCCGCATCAGCGCCTCGCGCACGACCGGCCGGGAAACCTGGAAGTCGCGGCAGATCCGCGCTTCGGACGGCAGCTTCGCTCCCTCGGCCATCTGGCCGCTCGCGATCTGCTCGAGGATTTGGCCGTAAAGGACATCGGCAAGCCGCTCACGCCGCGCCGGTTTCAGTTTCAACATCACGTCGTTCAAGGGTTTGCTTTCGCCTGTCAATTTTCCGAACAGGTGCAATCTAGCCGACCCGCCCGGGAATGCAAAGGAGGTGACCGATGACCAGGCGCAAGAAGCCCGAGGAATTTCGAAGCTTTCGCTGGTTCGGCGTAAAGGACCTGCGCTCCTTCGGCCACAGGTCCCGGCTTTACCAGATGGGCTATGATCATGCGGAGCTCGCGAACAAGCCGGTCATCGCGATCATCAATACCTGGAGCGACATCAATCCGTGCCACACGCATCTGCGCGCACGGGCCGAGGAGGTAAAGCGCGGCGTCTGGCAGGCGGGCGGGTTTCCGATCGAGCTGCCGGCAATGTCGCTGGCCGAAACCTACGTAAAACCGACGACGATGCTCTACCGCAACTTCCTCGCGATGGAAGTGGAGGAGCTCATTCGCTCGCATCCCGTCGATGGCGTCGTGCTGCTTGCGGGCTGCGACAAGACCACGCCAGCGACGATCATGGGGGCGATCCAGGTCGACCTTCCGACGATCTTCCTGCCGGCAGGACCGATGCTGCGCGGTACCTATCGCGGCCAGGCCCTTGGCTCTGGCTCCGACGTCTGGAAATACTGGGCGGAGAAAGAAGCCGGGCGCATCACCGAGCACGAATGGAGCGTCATGGAGCGCGGCATCGCCCGTTCTTTCGGAACCTGCATGACCATGGGTACCGCCTCGACGATGACGGCGCTCGCCGACACGCTGGGCCTCTCACTGCCGGGCGCCTCGGCCATTCCGGCTGCCGATGCCGGCCATTCGCGCATGGCCGCGCTGTCGGGCGCGCGCATCGTCGAAATGGTCTTCGAAGACCTGAAACCGTCGGATCTGCTGACGGTCAAGGCGTTTGAAAACGCATTGACCGTGCATATGGCTATGGCCGGCTCGACCAATGCGATGATCCATCTGATTGCGATGGCGCGGCGATGCGGCGTTCATCTGACCTTGGACGATTTCGATCGCATGTCGGAGAAGGTCCCGGTTCTCTGCAACATTCGCCCGACCGGCGAATTCCTGATGGAGGACTTTTACTACGCCGGCGGACTGCCGGCGCTGTGGAAACAGCTGGAGCCGCTGCTGCATCTCGAAGAGCGCAACGTGATCGGCAGCATCGGCGAGGCGATCCGGGAGATCGAAGTTCATCTGCCGGACGTGATCCGCCCGCTTGAGAATCCCGTCGCCGCACGCGGCGGCACGGCGATCCTCAAGGGAAATCTCGCGCCGCAGGGATGCGTCATGAAGCCCGCCGCGGCCGATCCAGCCCTTCTCAAGCACCGCGGGCCGGCACTCGTCTTCGACGACTACGACACGATGATGGAGGCGGTGAACGACGAGGATCTCGATGTCACCGCCGACACGGTTCTTATCCTGCGCAATGCCGGCCCCGTCGGCGGACCGGGCATGCCTGAATGGGGAATGCTGCCCATTCCGAAAAAGCTCCTGAAACAGGGCGTGCGCGACATGGTGCGCATTTCCGACGCCCGCATGAGCGGCACCAGCTACGGCGCCTGCATCCTGCATGTGGCGCCGGAGTCTTACGTCGGCGGGCCGCTGGCGGCCGTCCGCAATGGCGACATCATCGCTCTCGATGTCGCCAATCGGACGCTCACGCTGGAGGTCAACGCGGCGGAAATCGCGCGCAGGCTTTCCGAATGGCGTCCGCCGGAGCGCGACTATTCGAGAGGCTTTCTGAAAATGCATGCGGAGCATATTCAACAGGCGCCCGAAGGCTGCGACTTCACCTTCCTGCAATCGCCCCATAAGCTGCCCGAACCGGAAATTCATTGACACGGGTGTGACGGATGACGACGCGACTGCTGGTGACGGGAGCAGGAGGTGCCTGGTGCTGTACGGCGCCTCGGCGAACCGCGACGCGTGGTGGTCGAACGCGCACGCCGATTTCCTCGGCTGGCAGCCGATGGACAGCAGCGAGCCTTTTCGCCAAGCTATCGAGGGGCGTGAGCCCGGACCCGCGGAAGGCAGCACTTACCAGGGCGGTCGCCTCGCGACGGTCAAGGCCCGCCCCGGGGATTAGAGGCAGAGGGGGGTGCCACGGCGACCAACTCGCAGCTGTGCCCCCGCGGTGAGCGCAACGATCCAGTGAGCAGGCGTTCAGCCGGCGCGGACGGTCGCTTTTCCCTCCTCGACGAGACGTGTTGCAGCATCCGCGATCGATATACGGTCGAAGGCGAGCTCGTCGGCAATCGGGCGAAAGACGCGATGGTCGAACTCCGTCGCACCGAGCGGTGCCGGGGGCGGATAGCTGCCGACCTGGTCCTTCAGGGCGTTGATGTATTTCACCGTTTCCGCTTCCGTGGGGTTGAGCTGTGGCAGTATTGCCTCGCGAACTGTCGGCGACATCGGCACGCCGCGTTCGACCCCGAGGATCTTGCCGGCCTCGACGTCGTTGACGAAGAAACTGATGAACTTGGCGGCTTCTTCGCCATGCTCCGTGGTGGCGCCGACGCTCCAGATCAGCGCAGGGCGATAATAGTGGCCGGATGGGCCGCCCTTCTCGGCCCGCGGCAGCATGCCGATGCCGAGCTTGCTCTTCATGATGAGCTGGTAGCCGATCATCTGGTTCGAGTAGGCCATGCCGATCGCGGAATAGCCGAGCGCCAGGCAGTTGGTGTCGATGGTATTCTGGTCGAGCGTCTGGATGTCGGCGCCCACGGTGCCGCCCCGCTTGCGCAGATCCTCCCAGTAGGCATACCACTCCTTGGCCTCTTCGACGCCAAAGCCCAATCCGCTTTCGTTGAAAAGACTGCTGCCGCGTTGCCTGAGCCAGGCATCGAAAACATAGGTGTAGCGAGCTGCATAAGGCCCGCCGCCCTTGCCGGTGGCCTTCGCCATTTCGACCGCGATGTCGGCGTATTCCGACCAGGTGGTGTCAAGCCCGGGAGGGGTGATGCCTGCTTTTGCGAAGGCATCCGCGTCGTAGAACAATGCAAAGGAATTGAGGCCGAGGCCGATACCCCAGAGCTTTCCGTCCACGGTCGTCAGCTTCAGCACATCATCGCCGAAGTCTTTCACATTCAGCGCCGAAGCGATGAATGGATCGAGGGCGAGGCAGGCGCCGCGCTTCGAGTAATCCGAAATCGTATTGGGCTCGAGCTGGAAGATGTCGGCGATGGAGCGACCAGCCATCTGCGTCGCGAGCTTTGTCCAGTAGCCGTCGCCGCTCAGGCTCTCGCCGACAACGGTGACGCCGGGATTCTTCTCCTGGAAGAGCTTGGCGACGCTCAATGTTCGCTTCGAGCGATCGTTGGAGCCCCACCACATGGCGCGCAGATTGACGTTTTCTGCCGCGAATGTCGGCCGGAGGCTACCCTGGCCGAGCGCAATGCCAGCAGTCGCGCCGGCGGCGCCAAGCATGAATGTGCGTCGATTGATTAGCATGCGAGTCCTCCCTCTCGTTACCTGCCTCGCGCCCTCCTCCAGCGTCCGGCGGACCAAAGTTCCGCAATAACATTATGCAAAAATCTAAATCGTGCAAGAAATTGTTTCTCGCTTGCAAATTTGCGTAATTTGCGTAACATTTGCGATATGAATGACACGCCCACAAAACGATTCCGCCAATCCGACATCGCCACCCGCGCCGGAGTTTCGGTTTCCACCGTCTCGCGCGTTCTCGCGAACGAGCCCGGCATCAGCGAAGACGTCCGCCGGCAGATTCTGAAGGTTGCAAGCGACCTCGGCTATCCCCTGAAGGCCGGCCCGAAGACGTCCCCCGGGACCTTGGCGCTGATCGCGAGCAATGGCGTCACCGGAGTCTTGAGCATTTTCTACGAGGGTATTGTCGAGGGCTTGCGTTCAGAGGCGGCCCTCAAGGGCATTCCCTTTGACATCCGTCTGATCAGCGAGGCGAAAGCAACGCCCGAGACTGTCCGGGATCTGATGGACTCCGTCGCCGCGCAAGGGCTGTTCCTGGTCGGCATCGACCCCGGTGAGGCGCTCAGCGCGTGGCTGATGGAAAGCCGCACGCCCGTGATACTCGTCAACGGCACCGACCCTCAACTGCGCTTCGAAGGCGTCTCACCGTCGAACTTCTTCGGCGCCCATGCCGCAACGCAGCGGCTCATCGTCGCCGGCCACCGCCGCATCCTCCATCTGACCGGGTCGCATCGGCAGACGATCCGCGAGCGCATACTCGGTTTCGAAACGGCAGTCGCTTCGGTTGGAGGCGAGGCGCGTGTCATCCGCTTGCCGTTCGAGACCAATGCGAGCGTCGAGGCGCATGCGGCGACACTCGCCGTACTCAAGGAGGACCCCGGTTTCTCAGCCGCCTTCTGCATGAACGACTTTGTCGCCGTCGGTGTTCTCGAAGCAGTCACCGAGATCGGCCTCAGTGTGCCCAAGGATTTTGCCATCGTAGGCTTCGACGACCTGCCCTGCGCCGAGATGTCCAGTCCACGTCTGGCGACGATGCGCGTCGATCGCGTGGCCCTTGGCCGCGAGGCGGTCGGCATGATGCACTTCCGCTTCCGACACCCGGAAGCCCCCGCCCGGCACGTGTCCCACGCGGTCATCCCGGTACATGGCGGCACACTAGACGAAGGACAGCGCTGATGACCTATGATCCTGCCAGTGCCAATCCGCTTGGCTCCAATCCGCTGGCAACGCGCAGTGACATGCAGCGCGCCCTGATCGACCTCTTCAATCCGCTGCTGCCATACTTTTCCGAAGGAAACGCCCGCGTCCGCCTCGACGCCGCCGCCGCTCATTTCGACCGCGCCGCGGCTGATCTCGAAGGTTTCGCACGGCCCCTTTGGGGACTTGCGCCTTTTGGCGCCGGCGGCGGCCACTTCGCCCATTGGGACCGCTATGCGGAGGGTATCGCCAACGGCACCGATCCGGACCATCCGGAATTCTGGGGCACGGTCAACGGTCGCGACCAGCGCATGGTCGAGCTCGCCGCGCTGGGCTTCGCGCTTGTCCTGGTGCCGGAAAAACTGTGGGATCCGCTGAGCCCTCGGGCGAAAGACAACCTCGTCGCCTATCTCATCCATGCCCGCCAGTTCGACTACGCCGACAACAACTGGAAGTTCTTCCGGATATTCGTCGACATCGCTCTGGATCGTCTCGGCATCGAATACGACCGCAGCCTGACCAGGCAGTATCTGACCGAACTCGAAAGCTTCTATATCGCCGATGGCTGGTATCGCGACGGTAATGTACGCCGCATCGACCACTACATTCCATTTGCCATGCACTTCTATGGGCTGATCTACTCGCGCTTCGTCGACGACGATTACGCGAAGCGCTACCGCGAGCGCGCTCTCGCCTTCGCACAGGATTTTCGTCACTGGTTCGCCGAGGACGGAGCGACCCTCCCCTTTGGCCGCAGTCTCACCTACCGTTTCGCCTGCGCCGGCTTCTGGTCGGCGCTCGCCTTTGCCGATCTCGAGGCGCTACCCTGGGGAGAGATCAAGGGGCTTTGTCTCCGCCACCTCAGATGGTGGGCGGACAAGCCGATGACGCATCGTGACGGCGTGCTGTCGATCGGCTACGGCTATCCCAACCTGCTGATGTCGGAAAACTATAATTCCGCCGGCTCGCCCTATTGGGCGTTCAAGGCCTTCCTGCCGCTTGCGGTCGGCGAAGACCATCCATTCTGGGCGACCCCGGAAACGCCTCTGGCGCCGCTCGACGAGACGGTCGACCTTCGTCACCCGGGCATGATGATGATGCCTTGCAAGGGCGACGTGGTGGCGCTCTCCTCGGGCCAGGAAAACCGGCAGATGCGGTTCGGTTCGGAGAAATACGCGAAGTTCGCCTATTCGACGCGCTATGGCTTCAGCGTCGAGAGCGACGAACGGGGTTTTGCCGGCGGCGCTTTCGATTCCATGCTGGCCTTCAGCGACGATGGCATTCACTACCGGGTGCGCGAGAGCAATGACGAGGTTCGTCTTGCCGGTAACGTGCTCTTTTCCAGATGGTCGCCCTGGCCTGATGTCGTCGTCGAGACCTGGCTGCTGCCGTCGTCGCCCTGGCATGTGCGTGTGCATCGGATCACGACCCCAAGGGTGCTCGAGACAGCCGAAGGCGGCTTTGCCATCGCCCGACGAGATTTTGAGGCGAACGCGCTTTTCTCGGCAACGGGCTCGGCTTTTGCCGTCGGCGAGGAGGATTTCAGCGGAATCCGCGACCTCGGCTCGACTATTATACGCGAAGGCATGGCTCAGAAGGCTCCGCCAAATACCAACCTGATCGCCGCAAAGACGCTGGTGCCGCAACTGCGTGCCACCATACCGGCCGGGGAAACCATCCTGCGCTGCGCGGTGATCGCAGTTCGCGACACCTCTACCGTGTCGGGCGAGTGGTTGAGACCGCCGGCGGCCCCTGGCATCGACGAACTGCGCATCCTCGCAAGGCAGGGCGGCAGCGTGAGTGCGATGGACGCACCGGGACGAATGCCATGAGGCGTCCCGCGATTGCCTTTGCGATGCAGCCCGAAAGGACGCGATACGTCCTGACACCGGAGCTTCTCCTGCGGTTCGATGATCTTGCCCGTGTTCTCGATCAACAACCGATGACGGAGTTCGGCGACGACCGGGCAAAGCGGCTGTTGGCTGAAGCGGAAATCCTCGTGACTGGATGGGGCGCCCCGCTGTTCGATAGAGCGGCGCTTGCGGCGGCACCGCGCCTTCGCTTCGTCGTGCATGCGGCCGGAACGATCAAGGGTGTGATCGACGATTGCGTCTTCGACGCCGGCGTGGCGGTCAGCCATGCCGCCGAAGCCAATGCAGTGCCGGTCGCCGCGTTTACGCTCGCGGCAATCATCTTTGCGGGCAAGCAGGTGTTTCGGTTCCGTGATCTCTATGCTGCCGACCGTGACCGCACCCGCACCTATCTCCTGCAGGGGCAGCCTATTGGAAACTATCGCCGCACTATCGGGATTGTCGGCGCATCGAAGATCGGCAGACGGGTGATCGAGCTTCTTCGTCCGTTCGATTATCAGGTGCTGCTCTATGATCCGTTCGTCGGCCGGGATGCCGCTTCCGCCCTCAATGTCGAGAAGGTCGACCTCGATGCTTTGATGGCGCGCGCGGACATCGTGTCGCTGCACGCGCCGTCGCTGCCCGAGACGCTGCACATGATCGACGCCCGGCAGTTGTCTCTCATGAAGGACGGCGCAACCCTTATCAACACGGCGCGCGGCGCGCTTGTGGACGAGGCCGCGCTGATCGACAAGCTGAAGACGGGTACGATCGATGCGATCATCGATGTCACGCATCCCGAGGTGCCGGAAAGCCGCTCGCCGCTCTATGACCTTCCAAACGTGTTCCTGACCCCGCACATTGCCGGCGCTATCGGACTCGAACGTACGCGCCTCGGCGAAATGGCGCTCGATGAAATCACCCGGTTCATCGACGGTCGGCCACTGCTTTTCGAAGTCCGCAAAGGCGACCTGGAGCGCATGGCATGAGCGGTTTCGAACCTGCGCTCTGCACCGTCACGTTCCGCAAGATGCCCGCAGAAAGGATCTTGGAGCTGGCCGTCCAAGCCGGGCTTGCGGCAATCGAATGGGCAGGCGATGCGCATGTCGCTCCCGGGGACGAACCGGTCGCCCGGAACCTCGCGCGCCTTTGCGAAAGGGCGGGGTTGGCGACGTCCTATGGTTCCTACGTTGCGCCGCCGACCGACGACCTTCCCGTGTTCCGACGCGCGCTCGACAGTGCGATCGCACTTGGCGCCTCGAATATCCGCATCTGGCCCGGCACGCGCCAGCGCGATTCCAAGGACTACAGCGAAGGTGAAAGACGCACGGCGGCGGTCGCGATCCGTGACATGGGCGCGGAAGCCGCGCGCCATGGCGTCACCGTATCACTGGAATATCACCCGCAGTCCCTGACGGATGAAAGCGACTCGGCGCGGCGCCTGATTGACGCGATCGCCCACGACAACGTCTATCTTTATTGGCAGCCGCGGCCCGGGCTTCCGCTTGGCGAAGCTCTGGCCGAGGTCGCCCAGATCGGCGAGCATGTTTCACATGTCCATGTCTTTGCCTGGGACGCTGACCGCAACCGCTTCCCCCTGAGGTCGGCGTTCGATTATTGGCGAACGGTCCTGGCCGAAATGCCCGCGTCGCGCTGGACCGGAAGGCGATTTGCCATGCTGGAGTTCGTGACAAATGACGACCCGGCGGCATTCCTCGAAGATGCCGCGACGCTCAGGCAAATTCTCGAAAGGTGAAGGCTGGCCGGATCAGCAGCGCCGAAGTTGCTTCGACTGAACTGCCAGCGAGCGACGCCACGGTGGCCGCGATCCGGGCATACCAGCCGGGCAACCATCCTGCATGCCCAGGTCTTGACACGCTCCGCTCCAGCGTAGCAGCTCGGGAACTCTTTGCCACGCTGGAGGGTTATCGGAAACGAATGACGGTCGGGTGTCGCAAATGTCTCAGAAGATCAATGCGTTCAGCAAATTCTCGACTGCAATAGCGGAATATTCCGGGCGACCTGTCACCTTCACACTTGCGGTGGCCGCGATCGTCGTCTGGGGCGTTACCGGGCCACTGTTCGGCTTTTCCGAAGCATGGCAGCTGGTCGTGAACACCGGGACCACGATCGTAACCTTCCTCATGGTTTTCGTACTGCAAAACTCTCAGATCCGCGATGGCATAGCGATCCAGGCGAAGCTCGACGAGCTCATCCTGACGAGCTCGGCGGAGAACAAGTATATCGGCATCGAGGAGCTTGATGAGCGTGAACTCAAGCGGATCACCGAGATCCTAAAGGAACATGCCAAAAGTGAGGATGATCGCGTTCTGCATGAGAAGATATCGCGAGCAGTCGAGCGGCAACCAGAGAAAAGCGAATAACGAAAACAGCCCTGGCCGCGAGCACGCAGAAGGCGTCGCTGGAACCAAACGTCGGCGAGGCCGTTTGCGTAGCGAATGCAGTTGCCAGGAGGGTCACGTATGCATCTCGTTGGAACACAGGTCATCCCGGAACAGGGCGGCCGCTCGGGCTTCACAGTCGAATTCGTCGGCGAAGGCGGAGAGATCGTTTCGGTTTCGATGCGCAACGACGCGGCGCGGAGCCTTAACCGGTTGAATGCGGTCGAACGCGCCAAGACCGTCATGATGGAACTCGCACGTGCGGATACGGATGCGTTGGAGAGCGACCCCGACGCGGAGCATAAAATCAAGACCGCACGGACTGCACGGGCGGCCAAAGACACGGGCGAGATGGAGCGTCAGCTCGATGAAGGGCTGGAAGACACTTTTCCTGCCAGTGACCCGGTTTCCGTCACGGGCACCACCATCGCCAGCGACCACCGGAAGAAGCACTAGGCCATGCCGGGTCGATCGTCTGTCGCCTTGGTCACGGGCGCGGGGTCCGGCATCGGCCGCGCCACCGCACTTGCGCTTGCCGCCGACGGGATGAAGGTGGGCGTGCTCGGCCGTACCCGTTCCAAGCTGGAGAAGTGCGCTTCGGAGATCGCTGCCGCTGGCGGCAAAGCGCTGGTGCTTGAAGCAGACATCGCGGATGAGCTTGAGATGCGCAACGCCGTCAAGACGCTAGTGCGCGAATTCGACCATCTCGATGTCGTCGTCGCAAATGCCGGGATCAACGGCGTTTGGGCACCGATCGACGACTTGAAGCCGTTCGAATGGGACAAGACCATTGCCGTCAATCTGCGTGGCACCTTTCTGACGCTGCATATGACGGTTCCCTACCTCAAGGAAAACGGCGGCGGCTCGATCGTCGTCGTGTCATCGATCAACGGTACGCGGACGTTCACCACACCCGGTGCAACCGCATATACCGCCACCAAGGCGGCGCAGGTGGCGATCGTCCAGCAACTCGCCCTCGAATTGGCCAAGCACCACATTCGCGTCAATGCCGTCTGCCCGGGAGAGATCGAGACCGAAATCGAAGAAAACACCAGTTTGCGCCATGAGGAGGAGACGGCGATAGCGGTCGAGTGGCCGGACGGCCAGGTTCCGATTACCGGCGGCAAGCCCGGCCGCAGTGAGGACGTTGCGGAAGTCATCCGCTTTCTGGTTTCGGATAGCGCGCGGCACGTGACCGGCAGCCCCATCTGGATCGATGGGGGCCAAGGCCTGCTGAGATAGGTCGTGGCGCCAGATCATTCTCATCGTTTCAACGAAACAGTTAGAATGATCTAGGCGCAGGCCTCATGTTCAGAGGCAGAGGATTACGCCGGCGGCATCTTCTCGAATTTCTGCACGGCCGGATCGAGCCGGTCCCAGGCATGACCGCGCACCGTGTACGTCACCATCTGCGGCTCGTATCGGCCTGGATCGTCGAGGCTTGCGGCGTGAATGGTGAAGAAGTCCGGCGTGTCCGAGAAGGTCAGATAGACAGGCGACCCGCAGGCGGGACAGAAGCCGCGCGTCTTCACGTTCCCGCTATCGCTGACCATGCCCCAATGCGTCGCTTCGCCCTCGAGCTTCACCGCCTCCCTGCTCGGGAAGGTCAGATAGGATCCGTGCCCGGTGCCGCTCGTACTCTGGCAATGGCGGCACTGGCAGTCGTTCATCGCGATCGGCTCGGCCGAGATTTCATAGCGGATCGCGCCGCAGGCGCAGCCGCCGGTATAAGGCTTGCTCATGTCTCTCTCCCAATAAAGCGCTGCATTGGCCACGGCGATTTCCGTCGCGTCAGTCCTTCCCGCCGGCGATAGCGCCAATGTTCTGGACTACCTTCTTCCAGCCTTCGCCCATCTTCCTGAACGCCGTG
Source organism: Sinorhizobium sp. 7-81 (assembly GCF_030124405.1). Taxonomy (NCBI): domain Bacteria; kingdom Pseudomonadati; phylum Pseudomonadota; class Alphaproteobacteria; order Hyphomicrobiales; family Rhizobiaceae; genus Sinorhizobium; species Sinorhizobium sp. 7-81. Next base: position 124,073 of record NZ_JASKLT010000002.1, read on the forward strand.
TCGTTCTTCGGCAGGATGAAGCCGGAATGGACGAGGCGGAGGCGCGTGCCGTTTTCGACCTTGGAAAGGATGAACGTGACCACGGTGTCGAGCGGTGAGCCGTATCCGACGTTTCCCTCATGCCCGCCTCTCCAGGCATAGGCCAAACGTTCGTTCGGCTTCACCTCCAGCACCTGGCAGTGAATGGTGCCGTCCCACGCGCCGGCCGGCGTGGTCTGATAAGTAAAGCGCTTGCCTTCCACGGGCTCGAAGCCGGTCGGCATCATCAGCCACCGGCCCATCAAATTGGCTGTGGTCAGCGTGTTCCAGATCGTCTCCGGCGTATGCGGGAAAACCTCGTCGACCACTATGTCTTGCACGTCGAGTTTCAATGCGGCGTCGTTCATGGATCAATTTCCTTCAGCAATGTTCTGAGATCTGCAAAGCGTTCGCGCCAGAAGACGCCGTAATGGCTCATCCAGTCGACCAGCGGCGCGAGGCCGTCCGGCTGGGCGCGGTAATAGACTTTTCGGCCTTCGGGGCGCTCGGCCACCAGACCGGCCTGCTTCAGGGCCTTGAGGTGTTGAGAAACAGCACCCTGCGTCACGCCGCTCCCTCGCGTCAGATCGACGACGGTGATCTCGCCGGAGTTGACGACCTGCTCAAACACGGCCCGCCGTGTGGGATCGGCAAGGGCGCGCATGACGGCGTTGATATGAGTGGCTTCGGTCATGGCGATATCAATAGCGTGCGCTAATTGATTAGTCAAGGCTAATTGCTTCGAATGATGTGCTGCTTCTCAGTGAGCAAAGAAAAATGAGGCCACCGACACGCGATCGCTACCGTGCTCGACGCGAAATATCCGCCGATGCTTTTCCTGGAACTGCTCTAATCGCCCTTGGTCTTGCCCGCGTCCGACAGCTTGCCGCGATGGGGGTCCTTCAGATTTTCCCCGACCGCATCCCTGTCCCGCTCGGGATTATCCTTGGCGGGAAGGTAGCCCCTCGGCTTCGTCTCCTTCGGCCCTTCCCAGCGCGGCGATTGTTCCGTTGTGCCGGGCGCACCCGGTTTCGGCGTTTTCATCATTGCTCTCCACGTTTATCTTCGGTGACGAAACCACAGCGCCTGCAAATCGTTCCCGGTTTTCAAGATCATCGCTCCCGCGTTGCCAGCAAGAACTTGTCCAAAAAATAGGGCCCCATCAAATCGATGGAGCCCGATCTGCACTGTCGTTTGGGATCGCGCGGATCCGTAGGGGCTTGCGGAGAGGGGACTTTTTCCACGCGGTCCGACAGATAAACCGGAAGCGCGGCAATTTGTTCCCGATCGGTCAGGAAAAGCTTGCGCACTCCATATTCACCACGACCAGAACCGCTGGCTTCGCGCAGGAGCGGCCGATGTACCGCCCATGACGAAGCCCGCGACGAATGCGAGGGTCGCGACCACGAGCAGCGTGCTACTGAGCGCGGCCGGATGCTCGCGCGCGGTCCCGGCAACCACCGCCGCCTCGTCGCGGACGTAGCGTGCGGCATCCTGAGCCCTCGTTTTCAGATCGGGTTCCGCCGGCCTGCCGGTGAAGCCGGCTTTCAGCGATTTCGGCGCTGCCATCGTTCTACTCCTTATTCCTGGTCTTTCATGCCCGGGGTCGGATAGCGTTGGTCCGCTTCCTCGAGATCGGACTCCACGAGATAATCATCTCTCTTCGAGTGCACGGCTTCCCGCATGGCGCGATGGTTAGCGAGATCGTCCGGCTCGACGGGCTGCTTCTTCGAGCGCGGATGCAAATCACTATCCTTCTCGATGGGTCTCTGTCCGGCGGTATTGCCGGGGACGCCCTTGCGCCGCTTTTCAGTGTCTTTCATCATTTCCTCCTGAGGGTTCCTGATGGGTCAACGCCAGCCCGGATAGGAAGTTCCCCGACGGAAACCCCTCGGACGATCCTCAAGCGATCAATCGGTCGTGGCGGGAAGGCGTGTGCCGTCTTGCTCGGCAGGATTGCGATCGGCGGCATCATAGATCAGCAAAGCGAGAGCCGCTGCCGTCAGAAAGACAATACCTGTGAGAATCGTGCGCGGTTTCATTGCCAATCGTCCCGAAGTGAGGAAACGCCTCCCGGTGCAATCGGTTCCGACGATACACGGGACAACCGCGAGCGGAATACGTCCGGAACAAAAGCGTCCGGCCCTCGGTTAGACCCCACACAACACGAAGGCGGAACTGCGAAAGCCGCCTTGTTCACACGGAGTCTTCGGAAATGGATACCTTCCCTCACCCTCCCTTTGCGCGGCAACCCCAGGCCATGCCCGGAACGACGGATCGAATGGAGCCATTACCGGATCATGGGGAGAATTCCTACAAGGGCTCGGGCCGGCTGAAGGGAAAGAAGGCGATCATAACCGGCGGCGATAGCGGCATCGGCAGGGCCGTGGCGATCGCCTATGCCCGAGAGGGCGCGGACGTTCTGATCTCCTATCTGAGCGAGCACGAAGACGCGCAAGCGACGAAGGCGCTCGTCGAAGAAGCCGGGCGCAAGGCCGTGCTGGTAGCGGGCGACATCCAGTCCTCCGATCATTGCCGGCGCATCGTCGATACGGCAGTGGAAGAGCTCGGTGGTATAGATATTCTCGTCAACAACGCTGCTCACCAGGCGGCATTCAAGGCGATCGAAGACATAACCGACGAAGAATGGGAACTGACTTTCAAGGTCAACATCCATGCGATTTTCTACCTGACCAAGGCGGCGGTGCCGCATATGCATGAAGGCAGTGCGATTATAAATACTGCCTCCATCAATGCCGACAGCCCCAATCCGACCCTGCTTGCTTACGCCACCACCAAGGGTGCGCTCCACAACTTCACGGCCGGGCTGGCGCAGTTGCTGGCAGAGCGGGGCATACGCGCGAATGTCGTGGCTCCGGGCCCAATCTGGACGCCGCTGATTCCTTCCACCCTTCCGGAAGATTCGGTCGTCAATTTCGGCAAGCAGGTACCGATGAAGCGCCCCGGCCAGCCGGTGGAACTGGCGTCGACCTTCGTGATGCTGGCGGATCCGATGTCGAGCTACGTGTCCGGCGCAACGATCGCAGTGACCGGAGGCAAGCCATTCCTCTGATAACGGCGCAACGAAAAGTTCGAACAGTTTGCGCGCGTTTGAAATCGCGACACGTCGGGATGCGGGTCACATGATTCTGGATCGATGCAACCCGACGGCGATCCGGCCGCATATGATAAGTTTGCCGGCGATGCTTCGCCGGCACCAGCTAAATATCAGGAACCGGTCCAGCTATTGACACGGAATTGTGCTTCCTCAGCCGCCTTGATGAATGCGGCTCGTGCCGCATCGGGTTCGTCAGCTCCCTCGATCACGCGGTCGCATACGGCCAATGCCTCGCTTTTTGCCTCGCCTTCTACGAGCGGCCAGTGGTTCTTGAGGCATAGGTAGGCGTCGCGCGTGCTTTGCACCCGCAGCACGCGGCTCGGCGCCTCCAGGATGACTGCTTCACTCCACAGGCGATCCTGCGTCAGAGTTGGCATTAGGAAACTCCTTCAAGCGGAGGGGACTGGGATGCCTGGCGGCTTATTCCACCCAGTACGAGGCCACCGAGTTCCGGGCTCGCCCGCGTGATATCTGCCAGCGAAACGATGCCGGCTGCGCGCTTTTTTTCATCAACGACGACAAGGCGGCGTATTTTGTAATCATGCATCTTTTGCGCGGCCAGCAGGATGCTGTCGTCTTCCTCGCAGGATTCGGCCGAAACCGTCATGAACTCGAACACGGCCGTCGATGTCGACAGTCCCTGGGCAACCACCGAGGTAAGGATGTCTCGGTCCGTGACGATCCCAAGGATCGTTCCGACGCCCGGGGCCTCGACTGGCAGGGCGCCAACGCCTGCCTCTTCCATCAACCGCGCAACCGACTGCGCCGTGTCGCTCGGTGAAACGGTGAAGACCAGTCTGGACATCACGTCCCGCACGCGTATCGCTTTGTCTTCATGGGCGGCCATTGATGAGACTCCTGCCATTGATGGATGCGGGCACCCTGACTTCCTCATCTGCCGACTTCTTGAGTGTGAGATCTACGCGATAGGGAACGATGACCTGGGGTTGCCATGTATTTCTTCGCGTCTTCTTCGGATTCGGATTCTCAGGCGGCCGCTGGAATCTCTGACGCTTCTTCTTCGATCGTTGCCGCACGATGCTCTCCTTCTGCTGGTATGGACGTGCGCGGGCTTTGCCGCAATGCATCCTTAACGCACCACAGAGAGAGCAGTTCCCGCCCATGGCAGGCTATTTCGTCTTATCAACGATCGCTTTTCGGCGCAGCGGCGGCAGTTTCCGCCGCCGCGCGTGCGCTGGCGTCCTGGAGAATGGATGAAATTTCCGCCGTCACCGCGTTCTGTCGCGCAAAGGCTTCGGACGGCACTATCCCCGGATCTTCCTCATGATCCTGCACGATCAGTTCTTCTTCCAGGATGCGATTGATCACCAGCCAGGCATCGTCATTTTTTGCCAGTGCCGAAAGGACAGCCACGAGGATTTCGCGGTGGGCGGCTAGCCGAAACTCGATGTTTTCCATGCTCCGCTTTCCGATCTTTTCGCGCTGGCAGGGGCCCGTTCGTTATTCAAGAACCTGCACGACGGTCTTCGTCTTCGGGTTCACAATGACCCGCTTTTCGTTGACGACTGCGTAGCCGTACTCAGGCTGGTCAGGAATCGGGTAAACCTCCACCACTTCGGGCACCGGCTGTCCAACGACGATCTCGCCCTCATATTGAATGGACGGCGTATTCTGTTCCAACACGTAGGTCCTGACCTCGCCGGGCAACACGACCGTTGTCTGGGCAATCGCCGACGAACCGGCCGTCAGCAGCACAGCAGCAATCATCATGGCAAATTTATTCATGATATACTCCTTCCGTAAGGGACCCTCCCAACCAGCGGCAACGCAAATGGTTCCCGGTCCGCTCGTGCTCGGTCCAAGTCGTGACCTCTCCGGTTGTGGCTTGTTTCGCCGCCGTGTGCCAGCCGAGGCAGCCCTGTGCGCGTGTGCAAAGGAAGAACGTCTCTGGAGCCGATTGTAAGCGGTAACCTCGTCACCCCGCTTCGACGAACGGCGCAAAAAGAGGTCCATCGACAAGAAGGACCTCTTTAGACCCCCTTTAGGCAGTCATCAGGTTAGAACTGGCTGTCCTCAACCGCCGCTGCCCGATGTGCCGCCGGTGCCGGCACCGTCGTCCCCTCCACCTCCACTGCCAGTATCCTCTGGCCCACCACCGCCGCCGGTACCGTCCTCAGGGCCGCCGCCTCCACCGGTACCGTCCTCACGACCACTGCTGTCGTTGCTGCTGTCTCGCGTTCCTCCCGGTATGAGAATGACACCGTTGTCGGCGTAGGCATTGCTTGAATCGCTGTCCACACTCGCCGAGATGAGCGGCGATACAGTCGCGGATGCGAGCCCAAGCAGCGACGCGGCGATGACTCTTGGAAGCTTGTCCATTGCATATCCTCCTTTGGCGGGCAAATGCCCGCCTCGGGCCAACCTTCACGAAGGAAAGCAGGCATCTGCCCCAGCCAGTCGAAGGATCGCACCAGACAGAGGCATTTTAGAGGTCTGCAATACCACTGCCGAATCTGCGGCGGCACGAGAGCCGCGCGGAGAGACGATCGGCTGTACTTTGAAGAACCAGGCAGCCAGGTAACGGGGCGTCCCACCGGCCCTTAAATATCATCCACGGCGCGAGGGAACCAAAAGGCAAGCCAGGCATTGTCCGACGTTACCTATGTTCTGTTCGTGCAAAAGGGCGGTATTCGATATGCCTGCCACCGACATCCATGTGCTTCACCAATCGCATCACGTAGAGGAGCAGGTCGTCGATCTGATTCCTGCTCTGCGGGCGTTCGCCCGGACGTTCACATCGGTACCCTTCGAGGCGGATGACCTCGTGCAGGAAACCCTGTTTCGTGCACTGAGAAGCATCGATCAATTTGAACCGGGCACCAGCCTGAAGTCCTGGCTGTTCACGATCATGCGCAACGCTTTCCGGACGCAATACAAGATCCGAACGCGCGAGAGCCCTGGGAACACCAATTGCGCGGAGTTGCCGATTCCGATGGCTCCGCCGCAGGAATGGTCCGTCCTCAATGGCGAGCTCCGCAACGCTTTGGCGTCACTGACCCCCGAGCACCGCGAGGTCCTTGTCCTCGTCGCCGGTTTCGGCATGAGCTACAAGGAAGCGGCCGACATATGTGATTGCGCGATCGGCACCATCAAAAGCAGGCTCAGCCGCGCCCGCGAAGAATTGATGGTTCAAATGCATGGAAATCCGTTGAATTAACCGCAGCTGGAAATGAACATCCGCTCAGCGCCTGCGCGCATTCAGCGCTTGCTGCAGTTGCCGAGCGAGTTCCAGCAGCCGCTCCGGCGCAGCTTCCTTCTGTATCTTCGCCATGAGCGACGCGATCCGCTCGTCGATAGCCTTGTCTACGTTCGCACCCTCGGGTGCTCTGGTTTCGCTCATCCGCCTGTCCTTCGTCGTGGCGAGGATCTCAGGATAACGTATTGTGCCCGGTTCGCCATGTAAACCGCCAGAGCCGGATGGGAAAAGTTTGATGCGGTTTTTGTCCGCAGGCTTCGTAACCCATTGGAGTCGATCACCATTTTGGCGCAAATCCATACCGGTCGAGGCACATTCCGGTGGAAGGCCCCTGCGCAGTGGAGTTTGGCGGATCGCCAAAGCGTCAACCGTCAGTGCTGCAAACTTCGGCTCGTGCCGACGGGTACCCGTCGCCTCTCAAGACTTCGAAACGTGCTCCTTCTTGCCCTTTCGCTTGGTCGACGCCATTTCCTCGAGCTCCTTTTCGGTCATGGATTTTTCCATGCTTTTCGAAGCCTCCTTGAGCTCGCTCTTCTTCTTTTCTCCCCGCTTGGCGGCAAGCGCGGCACCTGCAGCCTTTTGCTGTGCTTTTGATTTTGCAGGCATCTCTCTTCTCCTTCGGGCGCCCTTAAGCGCCGCACGGATTTCAACACCCCCGGAACCGGCAAGCGTCAATTATGTTCCGTTCGATGAGAAGGAGTCGCAAAGGCGTCAGTGGAGATTTGCCGGGTTCTACTTCCCGGTTTGCCACATGGGAGCCGCCGCGGCCTTGGTGCCGGCCGTGTTGACCTGGGCTCGCACGTCGTCCCTTTCCTGCGTGGTAAACGCTGAAATCATGCAAATCCCCAAAAGGGGATTCGCCTTGAGAAATCCCGCGGCGGCCGATCAATCGGCGAAGAGCCAGAACAGGGACGCGAATATCAGGATGAAGAGCGCAATCGCTCCGAGAAAGCGGATCATGCCGGCATTGGTGTTGCCGCCAAGAACGCGGTTCCACATTTCTCCGCCGGTGCCGTCGTCGCCCTGTTGCGCATCATTCTCAGTCGTCGCCTGGTCGCCGCGAGGTTCGTGTCCCGGCACGTATCTCACCGCCGAGCGTATGGTTTCGCCATAGTCGCGCGGTCGCGGCTGCGGCGGATCTGCCCGTGCGGCCTCTTCATCACTCGTGCTTGGCGTCCAGCCAACGGCGTCGCCGGCATCGGCGACATGTTCGCTCACCGAGGCCCTGTCTTCCGCCTCGGGCAGGCCAAGTTCCGCCGCCTTCCAAGCCTCTTCCTTCCGGGACTCTTGGGGCTTTCCTGTTCTCGGCGATCTGCCCGCATGCCTCGCTTCACGCGAGCCTGGTTGCGCTCGACGCGGGTCTACGCCGTTGCCGCCGCTGTATTGCTTCGCTGGCATCTCCGGACTCCTTCGTTGCAAGAAAAGCGCAAGGCATGCCTTTTGTTCCGCCTTGCGCTCTGACTGCGACCAAAGCGGGCTGACCCGTACCGAAGAATAGACCGGACGCGATCGCGTGTGTTTTAGCCGCTTCGTTCGGACTGGTTGTGAGCGCCGCCGGGAACCGTCACGCCTTTAAGACCGGTGCCGGCAATCGCGGGCTGCTCGCGGGCAGCATCGGCGAGCGATACGACGCCGACCAATCGCTTGTCGCGGTCGACTACAGGCAGGCGCCGAACCTGGACATCGCCCATGTTGCGCGCGACGTCATCCACTTCCTCGTCCTCGAAGCAGTATTTGACATCGGTGGTCATGATGTCTCCTACTTTCGACTGGAGATCGAGGCCGTCTGCGACGCCCCGAACAACGATGTCTCTGTCCGTTATCATGCCGACCAGGCGGTCGTGATCTCCCACGGGCAGAAAGCCGATATCGTTCTCAGCCATTTGCTTTGCGACCTCGGTGATGGTCTCGTTCGGGCTGACAAGATGAACGTCTCTGGTCATGATTTCCGATACGTGCATGGTCTTGCTCCTTGTGAATTCTTGATTGCAACCGACCAGGCGTTCCCGCCGGCGGTTTTCGCGCGGCTACCGCCCCGCCGGTCCGGCTTTTCGGATCTTGCCCTCAGAGGGGGGCGACGCCGGCGTTGAGGTCGCGTGCGTTGTTCCCTCGGTTTCGAGATCCTGCTTTTCGCCGGTACTCGACCGGTTTTCCTCGCGCTGCATCTCGCGCGACGCCTGTTCCCAGTGCCTCTGATCCTGGCCCTCGGGGCGACCTTCCTTTTCCCAGATCGCATAGGCTCTGCGCCGGATAAGTTCTTCCCTGTCGTTGTTGTCCATGTCCCTTCTTCCTCACCGCTGAACTCTGTCGATGGCAGAATTCAAACGGTGCGACCGCTCAATTGTTCCACCCATTGCGGCGCGTTTGGAAATGTTTGAGGGGCTCCGGATTTTCGTCCGGATTGGGGTCCGGCACTTCGTCGGGAAGGCGGTCGGGATCCGGCTCCTCGATCGGCGGTTCGGGGCTCCAGGGCGGTGGTGGCTGCGGTGACGGTGGTTTTGGCTCCGGTTGGCGCGGATTCGGCATTTTTTCGCTCCATTCCTGAATGCGGGCACGTTCCTGAATGCGGGTCTGAAGCCCGGCCTCGGGTTTCATTGAAAATCCCGGTCGACCATGAATGTTCCACACGTCATCCGCATCGCGGACCGCGGGGCGTCTCCCTCGCCTGCCGATCGCGGTCCAGGGCCTTGGATAAGGCCGGGCCTCTCGAGAACGACTGCGGATCGACCCGCCGTGGAAACCTGGAACCGATCCGCCCCTCAGCCGTTGGGATCGCATTGGCACGAGGAACGAGCGCAAGGAGGAACCGATGGCGAGGAAAAAGGATTTTGACCGGTCCCACGAAAGGGAGCGGGATCGGTATGGCGCACCCGACGACTATGAGCGCGAGCGGCGACGCGCGCGCGAACGCTTCGGCGAAGCTCCACGCGGCGCGGAGTACGAAAATTCCATGTATTTTCCGGATCCCGAACCCCGCCGCTCGGAGCGTTATCGCGGCACGGACGAGGACTATGACCGGTGGAACAGGGAACGGGCGTTTAGCGACTATTATGGCTCCGGCTACGGCTATAGTGGGCAACGCCCTTACCGCGGCCACGGAGCGCCTTCGGAAGAGAGGCGGCAGCGTGGCTTCGTTGATCGAGCGAGAGACGAAGTTGCCTCCTGGTTCGGCGACGAGGAGGCCGAGCGGCGACGCGAGATGGATCAGCATCGCGGCAAAGGGCCCAAGGGTTACACTCGTTCCGACAGCCGTATCCACGAAGACGTGAGCGACCGGCTCAGCGACGACGGCGCGCTCGACGCCTCCAACATCGAGGTCTCCGTGTTGAATGGCGAGGTGCAACTCAGCGGTTTCGTCGATTCCAAGTGGGCCAAGCGCCGGGCCGAAGATTGTGCCGATGACGTTTCAGGCGTTACGCATGTGCAGAACAATATTCGGGTCCAGCCGACGAAAGGCGCGGCACCTCGGCCAATCGGCGACACCGATCGCGACCTCTGACTGCGTTGCGAAGGTCGGTGATTCAGTTCGGTTTCCGGCGCTTCGATCGCCCGGCGCGGGTCAGAAAATTCAACATGCGTGCCTCTTCGGCGCGTAATTCTTTGTTCGCACGGCCGCGCGGGTCGAGGTTCCTGGCTGAAACCGAACCGTCACCGGCAAGCGCAATGATTTCCGGATGGATGTAGCTCGCGCGCGCGATGGCCGGCGTGTTGTGCAGGACCGATGCGGCAGCCTCGCTCATCTGCTTGACGGTTGGCCGTTCCCCCCTCTCCACAGCGGCACGCGCGACGGTAAATGCCGCGACGCTTCCCGCCCAGGTCCGGAATGTTTTCGCAGAAATCTCCGCTCCCGATATTTCGGCGAGATAACGGTTGAGGCGCCCCGAATCGATGGACCGCACCGTGCCGGTCTCATCCTTCCAGACAAAAAGCTGCCGGCCGGGCAAGTCCGAAATCTCTTCGAGCAGCCGCTGCAATCTCGGATGACGAAGTCTCCGCCTCACCCGCTTGCCGCCTTTGCTGGTGAAGCTCAGTTGGACGCAGCCATCGGAAAGCTTGAGGTGGCGCTTGAGCAAGGTCGTCGCGCCATAGGTTGCATTCGCCTGCACGTATGCCGGACTGCCGACACGCAGGTGAGCTTCATCGAGCAGGGCCACCAGCGCCGCCAGAACGGTGCGGACGTCGTCGGGTGCGCCCTGCATGTGGCGCCGGATCGTGCGGCGGATCCTCGGCAGCACCTTTCCGAACGTCAGAAGCTGTCCGAACTTGTCGCCGCTTCTGAGCGCCTGCCATTCCTTGTGGTAGCGATATTGCTTTCGGCCGCGCGCGTCATAGCCGGTCGCCTGAAGGTGGCCGCTTTCATCCAGGCAGATCCAGACGTTCTCGTAAGCCGGCGGCAGGCCCAGAGACGATATGCGCGCTTTCACCGCGGGATCGGAAAGCACCGAACCGTCCGGCAGACGATAGACGAAGCCCCTGCCTTTACGTTGGCGCCTGATGCCGGGCTCGGTGTCGCTGACGTAAACGAGCCCGTTTTCCTCCAGCGCGGGCTCGCCGTTTCTAGCCATGGTCCGCCGAAATGAACGCTGCGACGCTTTGCGCAGCGACAAGCGCCCGATCTTGCGCCGCGCGAACAAGTGCGGGCCCATCACTGGCCGCATCGAGACTGGCGGTATCAAGCACGCGCTGCCATTGCTCCGTTCCATTCACACGGGGAAGTGAGATCTCGCAATCGGCACCGGCATTGAAAGCCAGAAAGAGACCGTTCGGCGTCGTCTCGGCGACGCCATTGCGGCTGATATAGACCCCGACGATACGCAGTTCCCCATCATGCCATGCTTCCTCGTCCATCGGATGGCCGTCAATCCTGTACCAGGCGATTTCGACGTGACCGTCGTCACCTGGTTCGCCGCGCAGAAACCGCTCCTGGCACAAGGCCGGATTGTCCTTGCGGAACGCCACCATCTTTCGGCAGAAGGTCAGGAAGGTCTCATCCTCGGACGCCCAGTCGAGCCAGCCGATTTCGTTGTCCTGACAATAGGCGTTGTTGTTGCCGCCCTGGCTATTTCCGAGCTCGTCGCCGCCAAGGACCATTGGCACGCCCTGGCTGAGCATCATGGTGGCAAACATGGCGCGGCGCCGGCGTGCGCGTGCGTTCCTGATCCCCTCGTCGTCGGTGGGACCTTCGACGCCCATATTGTCAGAATGGTTCTCGGAGTGTCCGTCGCGGTTCTCCTCGCCGTTTGCCTCATTGTGCCTGTCGTTGTAGGAAACGGTGTCCGTCAGCGTGAAGCCGTCATGCGCGCTGACGAGGTTGATCGACGCGGTCGCACCGCGATCGGAATGATTGAACTGCACCGGCGAGCCCGCGATGCGCTCGGCAAGCGTCGGCACCATGCCGCCATCCCCCTTCCAGAACCGCCGGACATCGTCGCGGAAGCGGTCGTTCCATTCGCGGAACGGATGCGGGAAGCCGCCGAGCTGGTACCCGCCCGCGCCGATATCCCAGGGCTCGGCAATGAGCTTCACTCCGGCGAGAATCGGATCCTGCCTGATTGCGTCAAAGAAGCCGCCTTCCCGGTCGAACTCAATGTCCTCGCGACCGAGCGCACTCGCGAGATCGAACCGGAAGCCGTCGATGTGCATGACCTGCACCCAGTAGCGCAGGCTGTCGAGCACCATGCGCAGCACCATCGGATGCGCGACGTTGAGCGTGTTGCCGGTGCCGGTCATGTCGAAGGTATGACGCGGCTTTTCCGGCGATTGCCGGTAATAGCTGAGGTTGTCGAGGCCGCGGAAACTCAAGGTCGGGCCGTGCTCGGAGCCCTCGGCCGTGTGGTTGTAGACGACATCCATCAGGACTTCGATGCCGGCGGCATGAAACCGCTTCACCATTGTCTTGAATTCGGTGATCCGATTGCTCTTCATGTAACGCGTTTGCGGAGCGAAGAAGCCGAGCGTCTGATACCCCCAGTAATTCCTGAGACCGCGTTCGATCAAATAGCGGTCGTCGAGGAAATACTGGACCGGCAAGAGTTCGATGGCCGAGACGCCGAGTTTCGTCAGATGGTCGATGATCGGGTCGCTCGCCATGCCAATGAACGTGCCGCGCAAGTCCTCCGGCACGGCCGGATGGGTCATGGTCATGCCGCGAACATGGGTTTCGTAGATGATCGTATCCGTCCACGGGCGGCGGATCGCTTCCTCGCCGGCCCAGTCGAAAGCGGGGTCCTGGATGACGCCCTTGACCATGAAGGGCCCGCTGTCGCGCTCGTCGAAGGAGAGGTCGTTTCCCGTGCCGTCGATCGTGTAACCGAACAGCGCATCGTCCCAGACGAAGGTGCCGGCAACCTGCTTGGCATAGGGGTCGAGCAGCAGCTTGTTCGGATTGAACCGATGGCCGTTGTGCGGGTCATAGGGGCCATGGGCGCGATAACCGTAGAGCGTGCCCGGACCGATGCCTTCGATATAACCCGACCAGACATCGCCCTCGCGCTTGGGCAGCGGCAAACGTGCCGTTTCCCGGCTGCCATCCTCGGAGAACAGGCAGAGTTCGATCTTCTCCGCATGGGCCGAAAAGACCGCGAAGTGCGTGCCCTCGCCGGTGTACTCGGCACCGAGTTCGGGTTTCAGAAAATTGAGTTCGGAGAAAGATACGTTCATTGCCGTTATCATCCCTCCCGCGCCCGTTCGAAAGCGATGGTGCAACGCGGAAGAAGAGAAATTGTTCCTACCGGCGCTTTTGGCCGGTGAGACAGAGAGGGTGGAACTTTCGCCGGAGCCGACCAGTTTCCCTGCACTCAACAGGGGACCAGAGCCGATGCAGCGAGAGCAATCGTCCGGACTTTTCAGAAAAACCTGGGGCGCCAGTTTCACTTCGGCCGATGCCGCACGATTCCGATTGTGGGCACCCGACGAACGGGCCGTGAGCCTCATTCTCAACGGGGCTGCCCATGACATGCAGGCGATCGACGGCGGATGGTTCGAGCTTTCGGTGAAAGCGCAAGCCGGGGACCGATACTGTTTTCAGCTATCGGACGGGTCGCTGATCGCAGACCCGGCATCGTCAGCCCAGCAGAGCGGACCTTCCGGTCCTTCCATCCTCATCGATCACTGCGCATATCGTTGGGAGACCGCATCCTGGCGCGGCCGGCCATGGGGAGAAGCGATCATATGCGAGCTGCACACCGGCACCTTCACGCCGGGGGGCACGTTCCGCGCGGCAGGCGAACGCCTCGCTCATCTTGCCGATGCCGGAATTACCGCGATCGAGATCATGCCCGTCGCCCAATATCCAGGCATGCGCGGCTGGGGCTATGACGGCGTGCTACATTATGCGCCCCACCATGCCTATGGGACACCGGACGACCTGAAGGCCCTCGTCGATGCGGCGCATTCGCTCGGCATCATGGTTCTGCTGGATGTCGTCTACAACCACTTCGGCCCGGAAGAAAATGCCTTGCCGCGCTACGCGGCGGACTTCTTCAACACGGATCGGGCGACGCCGTGGGGAGCCTCGATCGCCGTCGAACAGGATGCCGTCCGGCGCTATTTCATCGAGAATGCGCTCTATTGGCTCGGCGATTTCCGCTTCGATGGGCTGCGCCTCGATGCGACGGAGCAGATCAGAGACAGCCGCGAGCCACATATCCTGGTCGAAATGGCGCGCGAGATACGCGAGACATTTCCCGAGCGCCACGTCCATCTCGTCGTCGAAGATGCACACCGCCGCAGAAGCCTTGTCGGGAGAAAATCGAGAGGGACTCCCGAACTCTTCACCGCCGCGTGGAACGATGATCTTCACAACGCACTGCATGTCGCGGCGACGGGAGAAACCAAGGGCCACTACCAACCCTTTGCCGTGGACACGTGGCGGAAAATTCGCGAGGCCATGGCCGAAGGTTTCGCGTCACCCGCCGAGGGAAAGGAGATTTCGTCGCCCTGGACGGGCGACCGGGTGCCGCCGCAGGCACGCGTCAATTTCCTGCAGAACCATGACCAGGTCGGAAACCGCGCCTTCGGCGAGCGGCTCGCCTCGCTTGCCGGCGAGGATCTGATGCGGGTTCTGACCGCGACGCTGATGCTCGTTCCGCAAGTTCCGCTTCTTTTCATGGGCGAGGAATATGGTGAGACCCAACCGTTTTGCTTCTTCGCGGACTATCAGGGCCAGATCGCCGAGGCCATTCGCTCCGGACGCCAGCGGGAGGCCGAGAATTTCGGCGGCATGCCGCATGGCGCGACCATGGCGGATTTGCCCGATCCGCTCGACCCGCGGACATTCGCCTCATCGAAATTGCAATGGGACCGGGCGGAAAGCCCGGCGGGCAGACGGCATGTCGCCTTCATCCGCGAGCTTGCCGACATCCGTCAGCGGCATATCGCCCCTTTGCTGGAGAAGCCCGGTCTGCCCGACCACCGCATACGTCAGACCGACGACGGGCTCGTCGCCGTCGACTGGCAGTTCGGCAGTTCCGTTCTGCAGCTGCGGATCAATCTCACCGACGAAGCAGGAGCAGTGCCCCCTATCATCGGTCAGCCGATTTTTACCATGTCCGGTGAGCGCGCAGCGACAGCGGGCGAACTGCCTGGGCCGGGCATCGTTGCCGCCGTCGCACGAGTGTAAGCCCGACGGAACATGATTTCGATCTTCGGGTTAGAACTTCGACGCGCTATCGCTTTTGGGCGTCGATGGGAGCGAGGAACAATCCTCGACAGCAGATGCCGCGAGAAACAGCAAGCACCGGTCCGGCCCTCTCTGGCGACCACGCCGAAGCCCGCTCGATAGCGGCCTTGCGGAGGCAAGCGGAAGGTTGCGAACGCTGCGATCTTTACAAAAACGCAACACAGCTCGTCTTCGGCGAAGGCCCTATCGACGCCCGCGTCGTTCTCGTCGGCGAACAACCGGGCGACCGGGAGGACCTGGCGGGGCATCCCTTCGTCGGTCCGGCCGGCCGGGTCCTCGACGAATGTCTGCACGAGGCCGGCGTCGACCGATCGAGCTGTTATCTCACCAATGCGGTCAAGCACTTCAAGTTCGAGCAGCGCGGCAAGCGGCGGTTGCATTCCCGCCCCAACGCGGGCGAGATCCAGCGTTGCGCCTGGTGGCTCGGCGCGGAACTGGAACAGCTTCGACCGGACCTCGTCGTTGCACTCGGCGCCACGGCGGTGATGACGCTGCTTGGCCGGAGCGTAGCTGTCACGAAAAATCGCGGCGACCTGATCGACACCCCGGCCGGCTATCCCGTCCTGGTGACGATCCATCCGTCCTATCTTCTCAGGATCCGGGATGGATCGGATGCGGCAGCGCAACGTGCACGCTTCGTCGAGGATTTGACGAAGGTCGCCGTCTATGAAGCTGAACACGAAAGACGGAAGCAGCGCCGTCTATGACTGTCGGTCGAGCTCCGGATAGAGGCGGAAAATACCGGCCTCATTGAAGGAGAGCCGTCGATCGGAGGCGAGATAGCTGCGGATGTTCGGCCGTTCCGCGACGGCATCGCGCAGAGCGATCAAGCCCGGGATATTCGCTTCGTAGTCCCGCATTGCCTTCGGAAAGGCGTAGCGAAGCCCCTCGACAACTTGGAAGAGCGAAAGATCGACATAGCTCAGGCGGTCGCCGATTATATGCGTCCCAGCCCTCGGATTCTGGCGCAGGACCCGCTCGAAATAGCCGAGGAACTTCGGCAGGCGCTCCGACAGGAAGTCGGACGATCGCCGCAAGGCTTCCGGCTTCTGATCTTCATAATAGAGCGATACGCCGATCGGGTGGTGTGTGTCGTGGATCTCGGCGACGAAATCGGTGATCGTCAGCTGCAGCCCGTTGGCAACGAAGCGGAGACCTTCGTCCTGGGGTGCCAGGCCGAGCTTCGGGCCGAGATAGAACAGGATATTGGCGACATGCGATATGAGGAGGTCACCATCCTTCAGAAACGGGGGCGCAAAGGGGATCGTCTCTCCGTCGCCGTCTCTCAGCAACTTCAGCATCGCCCTTGTGCCCCGCTCCTGCCCGTCGGGCTCGCGGGCGACGTCCACATAATCCGCTCCGGCTTCCTCGAGCGCGAGGCGAACGAATTCGCCGCGTCCGGGAATGCCGTCCCAGTAATAGAGCTTGTAAGGCATTGAAGGCTCCCCTTACCTGGGCTCGCGCCCGAAATCTTTTCGCAATTCGACCTTCGCCTTTTCGAGGACGTGTCTCTGGCGGCGGCTCAGACCCGCACCGGCTCTGTTTATATAGAACGTCAGCATCGACATGGCAGAGCGGAAAGGAGTGGATTTCCGCCGATCGCTCGCCTCGGCCGACCGCTTCAGCGAATGCGCGATCTTCGCCGGATCGTCGGACTTGAAGATACCTTCCTCAAGGTCAAGCGCATCGCTCTTCTCGGTCACTTCCTGCGACCACTTCTTCTTCTTGCTCTCCTTGCTCATCACGGTTTCTCCCTTGGTAACCTGCTGTAGGTTTCCTTAAATCCGAGCCGATTCGAGGGTAAAAACATGCAGCAGTTCAATGTGTCATAGCGGCCTTCATGCCTCTGAAGAGACGCACGACGCCATATGTCCAACGGAAGCGGACGAAAATCGTTCCGGGAGGGAGCCGATGCATATCGAGGAGCTGATGTTTGCCGAAAGCGGGGGCGTGCCGAACAACCCGCACCTGCCCGCCCTCGTCTACCACGGCGCACTCGACGCCGGGGAAAACAATGCAGCCGGCATCGAGGACAGGTTTCATGCCAACGGCTGGAGAGGCATGTGGCGCGACGGTGTTTTCGACTTTCAGCACTATCATACGCGCGCCCACGAAGTCTTGGCCATCGCCCGAGGCAAGGCACGCCTCCTGATCGGCGGACCGACGGGCAAGGAACTGGAGGTAACGGCGGGAGATGTGATCGTGCTACCTGCCGGCACCGGTCATCGCCGGATCACCGCAAGCGCCGATTTCCTGGTGATAGGCGGCTATCCTCCCGGGCAGCACGCAGACATTCAGCGCGGGCCGGCGACCGACGCCGATCGTGAAGCGATCGCTTCGGTGCCGCTGCCCCAACTCGACCCGGTCTTCGGCACCGAAGGTCCGGTGGTAACACGCTGGCAACGCGCGGCCCCTTGAACAGGATTCAGACGTCTATAAGGGCAATTCCAAGGTCGGGATGGTGCTTGCGCCGAAGATGCGCAGGTGTCTCCGACAATGTCACTTCGAGAGTGGGCTTGACGGTCCCTTCGAGGAAATGGCCACCGCGCGTTGTCCCATCGCTGAGCCCCAGCACGACATGGGCGTGCAGACTGCGTTTCCCGTCCTCTCCAAGCGCAATGTCGCCGATCAGGCTCAACACTTCGCTTTGCTCGTCGACGACGATCCGGCGGTAGTCTCGCTTTTCCAGGTCATACCAGCCTACGACGGCTTTCTCGAACGCGCCGATCGCGATCAGTGAGGCCGCGGAGATCTTCTGGGTTGCGGCGAACTCGGAGATGGCGGCGAAAGCTTCCTCCCCGGGGTCCAGCACAAGGATGAATATCTCCTCCGATGCCTCTTTTGAAAGAAGTCTCCACCTCATGATCCAACCCTTTGAACTTACGCGTTTCCGAACGTAAAGACCGTTGCACGCCTTACTGGAATTTGCTTTAGCGCAACCAGACTGGCAGATCCGAGGCCTGGGTGAATTCGCGGGTTCGATCTTTTAGGCCGAGCGTTTCCCATGCGAATTTCTGCGCGGCCAGTCGGGCCATTTCCTTGGTAGGATAGCTGTCCGGCAGCACGTAGTCCCGGTCGCCGCACGAAAGCAGCGCCCGGTGGCTCAGGAGATCGAAATGAAGCTGCAGGTTTTCCTCCGAGCGCATAGAACCCTCCCAATTCAGCTCCAGCAAAAACGGCCGTTGTGGGCAGAAGTTCCAGCCGGTCGGCGAAAAGTCTGCGGCCACGGGAATCCTGCGGAACAACCGCCGCGATCAGGAGTTTGGAGCCCTACGGGAGATCAGCCAATGACGAAACGCGGAAAACCAGGATCGAGCTTGATCCATGCCCGCCCGCTCGACCCTCCCGGCGTCGACGAACCGATCGATGCCTGGGGCGCGGGTTCTCGCAACAATCCCGACCAAAGCGTCCGGAGCCAGCTCGATGAGTTGCGCAACCGCATCGCCGAACTCGAGACCGAAATCGACGCGATCGCGACGGAGGCCCACACGGCGGTCGGAACTGTGCCAGGTGCCGACAGGCTGGAGACGGCGAAGGACGTGGTTGCGGAGAAACGGGACGAAATCCAGCGCCTGAAATCGCGCCTGCAGGAGATCGAGCAGTTGCTGGCTGTGGAATAATAGGGCAGCCATTGAGGCGACTTCGGTGCACGGATCATCGCCCACGATCCGGTCGCATTCTTTGTGCGCTTTCTCAGCTCACGATCACTTGCGGACGGGGAACCGTTACACGGATTTCTGGTATTGCGCTAAAACACGGTCATCCAGATGCCGCGCCAAAAAAGCGACTCCCGGTCCCGCAGGTCTTCGTCGTCTCTGCTCATGCCAAGCTTGCGTATTTCTTCCGGCTTGACCTTTCGGGCGGCGGCCGGTTCTTGACGTCGCTCGCTCTTCAACTTGTCGACATCCGTCGCCTTGCTGATCGGCATCGGCAATTCCTTCCCTGCGGTTAAGGAGAAACTGTCTCGCAACGCAACGGTTCCATGGCGCGAGGCCAGAACCCGGCCGGAGATCGGTTGGAGCTACGGCTTCAATGGCGATGGATGAACTTGCAGAAGCGGCTGGTCTGTCCGTCATCGGTCAGGTCCTGGTGGAGAAAGGCCAGGTTGTTCTTTTCGAAGATCTCGAAGAACTCATCCCACGAGATTTTCTCCAGCGTTTCTTCCGGTGTGCCGAAGTCGATGCGCAAAAGACCGCCGTCGGTTGCGCCTTTGACGCGTGCCGGATGGCCGTTGCGGGCCTCGGCCCAGTTGCGGATGGTGTCGTGGTCGATCGTGGTGCTCGAAGCGCTCATTGGAAGCTCTCCCTCCCGCTGTGACTTGCTTGCACGTCTAATCGATCGCGATCACGATTGTTCCGAACGGCCGCATTTGCCACGCTGGCGCGCAGACCGTATCTGCCGTCTTGCTGCCGCCCTATTGCTCGAATGTGCCGACGATCGCGGCTTCTTCGATCAGGTGCTTGCGCACCTTCTTCCAGGCTTCCTCTGCCCCGACCTCTTCCGGAATCGAAAGGTTGACGGCATCAAGCGCCGCGAGCCTGAACCAATAATGGTGAAGTCCGGTCCCGGCCGGCGGCTGCGGCCCATCGTAGCGAGCATTGCCGAAGTCGTTTTTGATGAATTTGATGCTGTGATCCGGCGCGGTATCCACCGCTTGCGGCAGCTCCGTCCAATTGCCCGGGATGTTGATGATAACGCAGTGTCGAAACAATCCTCGCGTCGCATCCGGATCCTCGACGATCAGAGCGAAGCTCTGCGTTCCCTCCGGGGTGCCCGTCCACTTCAGCGGTGGAAAGAGGTTCTCGCCTAGTCGGGTATATTTCTGGGGGATGGGCTGCCCATCGGCAAATACGGGACTGATCAAGCTGAAGGTCATCCAAGTGTTCCTTCCTTGCTTTGCACCGAGAGGGCTGACACGATCGAAAAATGAGCCTCGTCGAGACGAGGCTCACAAGACGAACCAGCATAGGAGAGACCGCCAGGGAGCCTCCAGAGTTTGGGTCAGAGAACGCGCTCCGTGCGATCCACTCATCAAACCTTATGCCCCCGAGAATGTTCCACCACAGCGAATATATTTCGGCACGCCTGCAGCGCCGCGCGTCGTTTCGGCGCGCAAATGTCGCTGGAGCACTTTGAATTCCTGCATGTTTCCGTCTCTAAATCGGTGCCGATCTAAGAAAACGTGCAGTGGCGACTCGCAGTGAGAAGCGCCTTGCCTTCGCCGCCGCCACCGCTAGATCACGGTCAATGACCGCTACGGGCACAACGCCAGCCATCCACGCCGTCCGTCCTCGCGATAAGGGCCGGCACGAACTGCGGTGGATTCCGGTTCGTCGTCATGGCCGGCCAAGGCGAAAAAGAACTGCGGTATGATCCATGTCATCTCTGACGATGCCGGCGGAGACTAAGCTGTCGCCCCACGCAACTCACCGGCCCTAGCGAGGAGAAAGCAGATGCGCAAGCCTTATTCGAGATCGGCACCATTTGTCCTTGACAATGCCGCAGCCGAGCTTGTCGATCGCTACTGGCGCGCGGCCAACTATCTCTCCGTCGGACAAATCTATCTGCTCGACAATCCGCTGTTGCGGGAGCCGTTGAAACCGGAGCACATCAAGCCTCGACTGCTCGGTCACTGGGGTACCACGCCGGGCCTCAACTTCATCTATGCCCATTTGAATCGCGTCATCAGAGCCCATGACCTTGAGATGATCTACATCTGCGGTCCCGGTCACGGCGGGCCCGGGATGGTTGCGAACACCTATCTCGAAGGCTCCTACAGCGAGATCTATCCGGAGGTCAGCGAAGATGTCGCTGGGATGAGAAAACTCTTCCGTCAGTTTTCCTTTCCGGGCGGTATTCCGAGCCATGCGGCGCCGGAAACGCCCGGTTCGATCCATGAGGGCGGCGAACTGGGCTACGCCCTCGCCCACGCCTTTGGCGCGGCGTTCGACAATCCCGGCCTCATCGTTGCCTGCGTCGTCGGTGACGGCGAAGCCGAGACAGGCCCGCTCGCCGCAAGCTGGCATTCGAACAAGTTCCTCAATCCTGCCCGCGATGGCGTCGTGCTGCCCATCCTGCATCTGAACGGCTACAAGATTGCTAATCCGACAGTGCTTGGGCGGATGAGCGACGAGGATCTAAGAAACCTCTTCAGCGGTTACGGCTACGACCCCCTCTTCGTAGAAGGCGCCGAACCATTTGCCATGCACAGGCACATGGCTGCGACGCTGGAACAGGCGCTCCAGGACGTTCGTGCCATCCAGCAGCACTGGCGAAACGGCGGTACCGACAATACCTGCCCTCGCTGGCCGATGATCGTGCTGAGAAGTCCGAAGGGCTGGACCGGCCCCAAGGAAGTCGACGGCAAGATGGTCGAGAATTTCTGGCGGTCGCACCAGGTGCCGGTCGCCACCTGCCGGGAGGATGGAAATCACCGCAAGATCCTCGAAGACTGGATGAGGAGCTACGCGCCCGAAGAACTGTTCAATGAAAGCGGACGGCTGAAGCCGGAACTGCGGGCACTGGCCCCTGCCGGCGCCCGACGGATGGGGGCGAACCCGCACGCCAATGGCGGCTTGCTCAGGCAGGAGCTCAAGACACCTGCGATCGAGGACTATGCCGTCGCCGTCGAGCGGCCGGGCGCAACAACGGCGCAGTCGACGAAAATCCTTGGACAATATCTGCGCGACATTCTCTTGCTCAACCAGTCCCATGCCAACTTTCGCGTCTTTGGTCCCGACGAAACGGAATCGAATCGGCTCGGCAGCGTTTTCGAAGTGACCGATCGGGTCTGGATGGAAGAGATCCGGCCCTATGACGTGCAGCTCGGCCGCAACGGGCGCGTGATGGAGGTGCTGAGTGAACACCTCTGCCAGGGATGGCTCGAAGGATATCTGCTTACGGGCCGGCACGGCTTCTTTTCCTGCTACGAAGCATTCATCCACATCGTCGATTCGATGTTCAACCAGCATGCGAAATGGCTGAAGGTCTCGCGCGAATTGGCTTGGCGAAGGCCGATATCCTCGCTCACCTATCTGCTCACGTCCCATGTCTGGCGGCAGGATCACAACGGTTTCAGCCATCAGGATCCGGGTTTCGTCGATTTGGTCGCCAACAAGAAGGCCGACATCGTCCGCATCTACCTGCCGCCGGATGCAAACAGCCTGCTCTGGGTGGCGGATCATTGCCTGAAGACCTACGACCGCATCAACGTGATCGTTGCCGGCAAGCAGCCGGAGCCGCAATGGATGGCGATGGAAGAGGCCGTCCGGCATTGCGAAGCCGGCATCGGCATCTGGAAATGGGCCAGCAACGAAGGCTATTCGGACGAGCCCGATGTCGTCATGGCCTGCGCTGGCGATGTCCCGACAATGGAGACGCTCGCCGCCGTCGATCTGCTGCGCCGGCATATTCCGGAACTGAAGATCCGCGTCGTGAATGTGGTCGATCTCCTGGCGCTGCAATCGCGCGACCAGCATCCCCACGGCCTGCCCGACGATGTCTTCGACCGCCTGTTCACCACTGCGCGGCCGGTGATCTTCGCCTATCACGGCTATCCGTACCTGATCCACCGCCTGACTTACAAGCGCACCAACCACGACAATTTCCACGTGAGGGGTTTCATCGAGGAGGGAACGACCACCACGCCTTTCGACATGACCGTTCTCAACGAACTTGACCGCTACCACCTGGCCATCGAAGCGATCTCACGCATTCCCGGACTGCTGGAGAAGGCCGGACATGTCGTCGAAGCGCTTCGCGCCAAGCTCGATGAGCATGGCCGCTATGTGCGCGAGCATGGCGAGGACATGCCGGAAATACGTGACTGGAAGTGGGAGCATTGACAACCGAGACGTCGGATTCCGCTCCACGGAGCCGCTTCAGGGCGCCTTGTTCAGGCCTGCGCACATGCATGTTCAAAATTCAACATGTGGCGGAACTTTGGTGGCTCGATTGTGTTGAGGGAGCGCAGATTACGTCTGCGTGTCACCCCTGGCCCATGACATAAATCCCCGGAAAAACGCGATGAACATTCTGTCCGTCACGGCCGAGATTTTCCCCCTGGTGAAGACTGGCGGTCTGGCGGATGTCGCCAGCTCGCTGCCAAAGGCATTGACGGCCCACGGCATCCATACGCGTAGCATGGTTCCCGGATATCCGAGCGTCATGCAGGCGCTCACGGGAGCTTCACCGATCAGGCAATATGATTGCCTGTTCGGCGAGCGCGCCACTCTTGTCGCAGGACGGGCCGACGGCCTCGACATCCTGGCGCTCGACGCGCCCGGCTTCTTCGACCGCCAAGGCGGTCCTTACACCGACGATCGCGGCAAGGACTACCCGGACAACTGGAAGCGTTTCGCAGCCCTTTCCTTCGTCGCCGCGCAGGTCGCGGAGCAGGGCGTCGCGGACTGGCGGCCGGACATCATCCACGCTCATGACTGGCATCCGGCGCTGAGCCTGGTTTATCTCAAATTTTCGTCTGATGCCGAGATCCCTCGTGTCCTGACGGTTCACAACCTCGCCTTCCAGGGGCAGTTCCCCGCCCGTCGTTTCACCGAGTTGGGACTGCCGGACGAGGCCTACTCCATCGACGGCCTCGAATATTACGGCGACCTCGGTTATCTGAAGGGTGGACTGCAGGCGGCCGACGTGATCACCGTGGTCAGTCCAACCTACGCGCGCGAGATCATGTCCCCGGCTTTCGGCATGGGTCTCGAAGGTCTGATGAATGAGCGTCACGATGACGTCATCGGCATCGTCAACGGCATCGACACGGAGGTATGGGACCCCTCCTCGGACCCGCTTATCGAAAATCACTTCTCGGTGCGTGCGCCGTTGCGCCGCCTGCCGAACAGGCAGAAGCTGCTCGACCGCTTCGGCCTGCCGAACACGTCCGGGCCGGTTTTCGCAGCGGTCAACAGGCTGACCTGGCAGAAAGGCATGGACCTCCTGGCGGGTGTGGTCGACGAGATCGTCAAAGGCGGCGGCAAGCTGATCGTACATGGCCAGGGCGATGCCGTGATCGAGGATGCGTTCACCGACGCCGCGCGGCGCTTCCCGGATAGCGTTGCCGTCAGGATCGGCTACGACGAGCCGCTCGCCCACCAGATCCACGCCGGGGCGGACGCCATGCTCGTTCCCTCCCGCTTCGAACCTTGCGGTCTCACTCAGCTCTACGCCTTGCGCTATGGCTGCGTGCCGATTGTCGCCCGCACGGGCGGATTGTCGGAAACGATCATCGACGCCAACGACGCCGCATTGCATGCGCAAGTGGCAACCGGCATTCAGTTCTCGCCCATCGACGCGAACGGATTGAGGCTTGCCCTGCGCCGCGCCTTCAGACTCTTCAAGCGACGGCGCATCTGGGAAAGGTTGCGCAGACAGGGGATGCGGACGGACTGCTCCTGGCACCGCAGCGCCGCCCAATACGCGGAGCTCTACGGAAAGGTGCTGACGCCCGAAATCCGCCTGGCGGGATAGCCGCGATTTGCGGCATACATTCGCAATGCTGATGAGTTGATCAGAAACGGAGCATGGATCACGTCGCCGGAATGTGCCAATGGCTGGGCTGAAGACAAAGGCCCCGACCATGACCGCAGATACTGCCACCACCTCTCCTGTCGTTCAGACCTCCAGCACCGCCCGCACCGGCGTTCTCCTCATGCTTCTCGGCATGTTGATGTTTTCGTTGAACGACGTGATGGGCAAATGGCTGGTCGCGACCTATTCGGTCGGCCAGGTGGTGCTGATCCGCAGTCTGGCCGCGGCACTCCTGCTCGCGCCCTTTCTTTGGCTCGGCGGACTGCGGAAGGTCGTAGCGATCGAGCGGCCGTGGCTTCAGCTTGCCCGCGTCGTCGCCTCGACAGCGGAGGTCGTCGCGTTCTATTTCGCGGTCGTCTACCTGCCGCTTGCCGATGTCATGACCTATTGGCTGGCGGCACCGATCTATGTCGCGGCGGTCTCGCCGCTGGTTCTCAAGGAACATGTCGGCTGGCGACGCTGGACCGCGATCGCCATCGGCTTCGTCGGGGTCGTCATCGCGCTCGAGCCATCCTCGCAAGCCCTGACCCTGCCGGCGCTGATCTCGGTTCTCGGCAGCATGTTCTTTGCCTTCATGATGATTTCCGGACGCTCGCTGCGCGGCACGCCGGATTCGGTACTGGCCTTCTGGCAGATCGTCGGCGCGGCGGTCGTCGGCCTCGTCTGGGCGCCGCTCGACTGGACGCCGCTGAAACCGCTCGACACCGCGCTGCTCGGGCTGCTTGGCGTCGTCGCCATGCTCGCGCATGTATTCGTCAACAGGGCGCTGAAGCTCGCAGAAACGGCGACGATCGCGCCCTTGCAATATACGCTGCTCTTCTGGGCGATCGTCTTCGGCTGGCTGATCTTCGGCGACGCGCCGCGTCTGTCGATGATCCTCGGCGCCGGTCTCATCGTCGCTTCCGGCCTCTTCATCTTCTTCCGCGAGCAGCAACTCAAGCGGCAAGGGCGGCTGAAGGGCTAAAGGTGTGGGTTTCGGCCCACATTCGTCCCCATCCGGCCTACCGCCACCTTCCGCCCGCTTGGGGGACAAGGGATGTGCTGTGCCCCTTCAGGTTTCCTCGCCCTGCTTGCGCGAAGAGGGCGAGGGGCAATAGGGCTCGAAAACCGGATCAGTCGTCCGCGGCGACCTTCTGCTTCTGCGTGCCGAGACCTTCGATGCCGAGTTCGATCACGTCGCCGGCCTTCAGATATTGCGGCGGCTTGAAGCCCATGCCGACGCCGGGAGGGGTACCGGTTGAGATGATGTCACCCGGATGCAGGGTCATGAACTGCGAGAGATAGCTCACGAGATAGGCGACGCCATAGACCATGGTCTCGCTCGATCCGTCCTGTTTCGTCTCGCCGTTGACGGTCAGCCACATCTTCAGGTTTTGCGGATTGGCGATCTCGTCGCGGGTTACCAGCCAGGGGCCGATGGGGCCGAAGGAATCGCAGGATTTTCCCTTGGTCCACTGGCCCGAGCGCTTCGTCTGGAAATCGCGCTCCGAGACATCGTTGACGACGCAATAGCCGGCAACATGATCGAGGGCTTCGGCTTCGGAGACATATTTCGCCGTCTCGCCGATGATCACGCCGAGTTCGACTTCCCAGTCGGTGGCGACGGAACCGCGCGGCATGATCACATTGTCGTTCGGCCCGACGATCGCCGAGGTGGCCTTCATGAAGACCACAGGCTCCGGCGGAACCTCCAGCCCCGATTCCGCGGCATGATCGGCGTAGTTGAGACCTATACAGATGAACTTGCCGGTGCCGGCAACGCAGGCGCCGAGCCGTGGTGCGCCATCGACGACCGGCAGGTCTTCGATGTCGAGCCCGCTCGCCCACCCAAAATCCGCGATCGCGGCGCCGCCGACATCGGCGATGACGCCGGAGAGATCGCGAATGCTGCCCGCGCCATCAAGCACGCCCGGCTTCTCGGCCCCCACGGGTCCGTAACGCAACAGCTTCATCCTGCTCCTCCCAAAAGATCGAAAAATCACTGCGCCTGACAAATCAAACGCCATCGCGGATGTAAAGCCGTTTCCACCGCCACGACACGGAAACCGGGCATCCACGGCGGCGGATCGTCCCCGGTTCCCTCAACAGGAGTCGTCTGCTATCTCCGCTGCACGACATCGACGAAGGAGACGATCTTGGCGAAGGCAATCCACTCAATGATCCGCGTCATCGACGAGAAACGCTCGGTCGACTTCTACCGCCGGGCCTTCGGCCTCGACATTGCCGAGCGGCTGGATTTCGAGACATTCACGCTCGTCTATCTCAGCAATGCGGAAAGCCCTTTCGAACTCGAGCTGACGATCAACAAGGGGCGCACGGAACCCTATGCGCTTGGCGAGGGCTATGGCCATCTCGCCTTCTCCGTCGCCGATCTTGACGCAGAGCATAGGCGTTTGACGGAGGCGGGTCTCAGCCCCAACAAGATCGTCGAATTCGAGCGAGACGGGACGCTGCTTGCGCGCTTCTTCTTCATCGCCGACCCCGACGGTTACAAGATCGAGGTGCTGCAGCGCCACGGCCGGTACAAGTGACAGGAACCCCATGTCTCGATAAATTGAAACAATATCGATTATCGGCTCTATCTATTTCGCTTATGCGGCATGTGCCCATAGAGTTCAGACGAAGCCCTGAAAAAGGGTGAAAATTCCAAGGGGAACGAACCATGAAAAACCGGATTCTGACATTGGCGCTCGTCTGCGCCGCCCTGGTATCGTCGACGGCTCAGGCCGCCGATAAACTGAAGATCGGCACGGAAGGCGCCTATCCACCCTTCAACTTCGTCGACTCCAGCGGCAAGATCGGCGGTTTCGACGTCGAAATCGGCCTTGCTCTTTGCGAGCGCATCAAGGCCGAATGCGAAGTCGTCGCGCAGGATTGGGACGGCATCATTCCCGGTCTGCTCGCCAAGAAATACGACATGATCATCGCTTCGATGTTCATCACCGAGGAACGCAAGAAGCAGGTGGCATTCACCGATCCCTATTATCTTGCCGCGATGACGCATGTGGCCCCGAAAGGCGCAGGGCTCACCGAGTTCAGCAATGAGGCGCTCAAGGGCAAGGTCATCGGCGCCCAGTCCGGTACGACCCAGGCCGACTACATCGCCGCCGTCTATCCGGACGCGGATATCAAGCTCTACCCGACCCAGGACGAGGCCAATCTCGACATGGTCAATGGCCGTCTCGACCTGCAGGTCGGCGACATGCTGCCGATGCTCGATTGGGTCAATAAGAACGACGACGGCAAAGGCTGCTGCGAGCTCATCGGCGAGCCGATCACCGACAAGAAGTTCGTCGGCGACGGTGTCGGCATCGCCGTCAGGCAGGAGGACAACGACCTGCGGGAAAAGCTGAACAAGGCGCTCGAAGAAATCCGCGCCGACGGCACCTATCAGAAGATCAACGACAAGTATTTCACGATCGACGTCTATACGATGAAGTGATCGGCAGGCCTCCAGTTAGCGAAGCCGGTCGCCGCTGCCGCGGTGGCCGGCTTCGCCATATCCGGCGGACGGGACTCAGCTGGCGAAACGCGACCGCCAACACTTGCATGGATGCCGTATCGCTGTAAATTTCTGCGCTTCAAATCGGCTCTGCCGACAGAGACTGATTGAGCGACAGACGAGGAAGCCCCATGTTTGATCTCAACGGCAAGACCGCGCTGGTGACGGGCGGCGGGCGTGGGCTCGGCCTTGAAATGGCCAAGGCCCTGGCGAGAGCCGGCGCCTGGACCGTGATCAACGGCCGCAATCTCGAAAGCCTCGAGGAGACGAGAGCCCGGCTTGCCGATGACGGCATCACCGTCGCGGTGGCGCCGGGCGACGTTACGCGTGACGTCGAAGCCATTCTCGTCGATGCCACGGCGAAGACCGGGGCGCTCGATATCCTGATCCACGCCGTCGGCGAGCGGGACCGCCGCAGTACGGAGGCGATGGAGCCGTACGAGTTCGCAGCTCTCCTCAACACCGACCTCACCGCAGCCTACGCCATGGCAAAGGCGGCATTGCCCTATCTTAAGCAATCCGCCGCCGGCCGGCTGATCTTCGTCACCTCGATCGCCGCCTTCGCGGCGCGCGCCGGCGATCCGGCCTATACGGCGGCCAAAGGCGGGCTTTCGGCGCTGACGCGGTCGCTCGCCGTCGAACTCGGCGCCGACAACCTGACAGTCAACGCCATTGCGCCGGGCTGGTTTGCAACCGAGACCAACGCACATCTTGCCGCCGACCCGACGCTCAAGGCCTTCGTCGATGTGCGCATCCCGCTGAAGCGCTGGGGCCGACCGGAAGAGATCGCCCCGGCCGCCGTCTTCCTCGCCTCGCCGGCCGCGAGCTTCGTCAACGGCATCACGCTCACCGTCGATGGTGGCATGACCGTACAGATGTGACGGCCGGTCGGAGCGGGAGGCCGATGCGGCTGGAACGTTGCGGCGCATCTCCGAGTGCGCAAGGCGCACCCCCTACCCCGCCTTAACCTCTTCTGTGCCTCGCAGCATGCGGATCAGGGCGGAGAAGTCCTCGCCGCCGTGGCCGAGCTTTTCGAACAAGCTATAGAGCTGCGCTGCCTGCGCTCCCATCGGGGTCGCCGCGCCGCTGGCGCTTGCGGCCTGCTGCGACAGCTTCAGGTCCTTCAGCATCAGGCTTGCGGTAAAGCCCGGCTTGTAGTCGTTGTTGGCCGGCGAGGCCGGAACCGGGCCGGGAACCGGGCAATAGCTCGTCAGCGACCAGCACTGGCCGGAAGAGGTCGAGGCCACATCGAAGAGCGCCTGATGCGACAGTCCCAGCCGCTCGGCCAGTACGAAAGCCTCGCAAACGCCCGCCATCGAGATGCCGAGGATCATGTTGTTACAGATCTTCGCCGCCTGGCCGGCGCCGACATCGCCGCAATGGACGATCTTCTTGCCCATCGCCTCGAGCAGATGCTTGCCGCGGGAAAAGGCGCCGTCGCTGCCGCCGACCATGAAGGTCAGCGTGCCGGCCGCGGCTCCCGCCGTGCCGCCGGAGACCGGAGCGTCGAGCGACGGGCAGCCGGCTTTGTCGGCAAAGCCGTGCACCTTGCGCGCGCTTTCGACATCGATCGTCGAGCTGTCGATGATGAGCGTGCCCGGATCGACGAAACCGAGCAGTTCATCCCAGACATAAAGAACATGCGCGCTTGCCGGCAGCATGGTGATGACACATTGTGCCTCGCGCACCGCTTGCGCGATCGAGCCGGCCACCGAAACGCCGCTCTTCGCCGCCGCGTTGCGAGACGCCTCCGACAGGTCGAAGCCGGTGACTGCATGTCCCGCCTTCACCAGATTGGCGGCCATCGGGCCGCCCATGTTGCCAAGCCCGATAAAGGCGATCTTCGTCATCTTGCCTCTCCTCCTCAACTCGCATGTTTTCGTCTGACGGCTGTCTTCACCCGAAGAGCGGCGCGCCCCCGTGTTTATCAAAGCGGGCGAGCATTTGCGGCGTCACCTCCGCGAGCCCGACCGACCATTTCGGATTGCGGTCCTTGTCGATCACCGCCGCCCGAACCCCTTCGTAGAAATCCGGATTGGAGAGCATGCCGATGGTCGCGGCATATTCCCGCTCCAGGCACTCGTTGAGCGAGGCGCTCGCGCGCCCAGCACGCAACAGCGCTAGCGTCAATTTCAGGCTGATTGCGGAGCGCGTTCGCAGCAATTGCAGCGTCTCACCGGCGAAATCCGAACCATCCCGTTCCAGCGCGTCAAAAATTTCTTCAACCGTGTCGAAGGCAAAGCAGCGGTCGATGAGCAAAAAATGGTCGTGCAGCGGAGACGCCGGCGGCTCGCCGGAAACGCTCCGGATCGCGGCGGAAACGTCATCAGCAGTCGCGAAAGCCGGAAGGGCTGCTAGCGCGGTGATCAGCTCGCCGATCCTGTCCGTCGGAGCAAAACTGTCGGCGAGCCGCGCGTGGATGGCATTCGCCGCGCCGATATCTCGGCCGGTGAGCCCGATATAGGTACCGAACTCGCCGGGCGCGCGCGGCAGAAGCCAGGTCGCGCCGACATCCGTGAAATAGCCGATACCCGTCTCCGGCATGGCAAGCCGCGTCCTCTCGGTCACGATCCGATGGCTGCCGTGGGCGGAAACGCCGACACCGCCGCCCATGACGATGCCGTCCATGAGGGCAATATAGGGCTTGGAATAGGCGGAAATTCGGCTGTTGACGATGAATTCCTCGCGCCAGAATTGCGCGCCCTCCTCGGGTCGTTCCCGTCCGCTCTCGTAGATCATGCGTATGTCGCCGCCGGCGCAAAGCCCGCGCTCACCCTCGCCAGTGACAAGCACGGCGGCGACCGCCGGGTCGCGCTCGAATTCGGTCAGCGCCGCATCGATCAGCCGGATCATCGGCAGGTTGAGGCTGTTCAGCGCGCGCGGCCGGTTAAGCCGGAGCCTGCCGATCGCGCCCTGGCGCTCGACGATGACCTCCGGCAGAGCGGTCTGCATCTCCATGAAATCTCCTTCCTATTTCCGTCCCATGATCGCGCGGGAGACGATCAGCCGCATGATCTCGTTGGTGCCCTCGAGTATCTGGTGCACCCTCAAATCCCGGACAATCTTCTCGACCCCGTAATCGGCGAGATAACCGTAGCCGCCGTGGAGCTGCAGCGCGTCGTTGGCGACCGCGAAGCAACGGTCGGTGACGAAGCGCTTGGCCATGGCACAGAGCTTGGTCGCTTCCGGATCCCCCGCATCGAGCGCGGCAGCCGCCCGCCAGAGGAAGGTGCGCGCAATCTCCAGATCGGTCGCCATATCCGCCAGACGGAACTGCAATGCCTGGAATTCGCCGATCGCTTTTCCGAAAGCACGCCGCTCCTGCACATAGGCAAGCGCCTTGTCGAACGCGGCCTGCGCGCCACCGAGCGAAGCGGCGGCGATGTTCAGCCGGCCGCCGTCGAGGCCGGCCATGGCGATCCGGAAGCCCTCACCCTCCGCGCCCAGCCGGTTTGTAACCGGAACGCGGACATTGTCGAGCATCACGGCGCGCGTCGGCTGGGCATGCCAGCCCATCTTCTTCTCATTGGCGCCGAAGGTCAGACCCGGCGCCTCCTTCTCCACGACAAACGCCGAAATACCCTTCGGCCCCTCGTCGCCGGTGCGGGCCATGACAATATAGAGACCGGATTCGCCGGCGCCGGAGATGAACTGCTTCTGGCCCGTCAGCACATAGGTGTCGCCCTCGCGCACGGCCTTGGTCTTCAGCGCCGCCGCGTCCGAGCCGGAGCCGGGCTCGGTCAGGCAGTAGCTCGCCAGCGTTTCCATGCTGAGGAGCGGCGGCAAGAGCCGCTGGCGCTGTTCGTCCGTGCCATAGCGGTCGATCATGCCTGCGCACATGTTGTGGATCGAGACGAAGGAGGCGATCGCCGGGCAGCCGGTCGCCAGCGCCTCGATGATCATCGCCGCGTCGAGACGGGTGAGACCGGTGCCGCCGACGTCGTCGCGAACATAGATTCCGGCCATGCCGAGTGCCGCCGCAGCGCGCAGCGTCTCCACCGGAAAGTGCTTTTGCTGGTCCCAGTCGATGGCGTTGGGCGCGAGTTCGTCCCGGGCGAAATCGAGCGCCATCGCGCGGATGGCCTCCTGCTCCTCAGACAGGCGAAAATCCATATGCATGTCCTCCCTGACCCGCATACTGACAATGTGGCGCACTGCATGTTTCCATAAATCGAAGGCGATTTATGGATAAAAACATGCAGCACTCAAAGTGCTACAGCGACCTTTGCACGTCTGAGAAGACGCGCGGCGCTGTAGTTACACCAAATTTCGCACAGGCACAGACGCAAATTCTCACAACATCTGTTCAAAAACGAACAGAGCCGATGAAACCCACGCTCAGCTCTCGCTAAGACGATACGGCAGAGAGCCGCGCATGTCATGGTCGACGATCAGCTTGCGCTTCAGCGGCGGCACGGCGCGGCTGGCGCATTTGGTGCGCTCGCAGATGCGACAGGAGATGCCGATCGGGTCGAAGGCGGTGCGATTGCCGAGATCCATGTCGTCGGCATAAACGAAGGCGTCGGCATAGGAGATTTCGCAGCCGAGCGCGAGCGCGTAGCGCGGATGGTTGGCACGGTAACCGCCGCCGCCCTTGGTGATCTGGGTGGCGAGGCAGAGATAGCGCACGCCATCCGGTGTTTCGGCGAGCTGCCGGATAATCCGCCCCGGCGTCTCGAATGCCTGATGCACGTTCCAGAGCGGACAGGCCGCTCCGAAGCGGGCGAATTGCAGCTTGGCGGCGCTGTGGCGCTTCGTGATGTTTCCGGCCCGGTCGATGCGCGCAAAGAAGATCGGAATGCCCTTCTGCCCGGGGCGTTGGAGGGTCGAGAGCCGATGGCAGACCTGCTCCAGCGAGGCTCCGAACCGGGCAGCGAGCAACTCGATATCGTGCCGCAATTCACGCGCCGCTTTGAGGAATGACTGGTACGGCAGGATCAGCGCACCGGCGAAGTAGTTCTGCAGGCCGAGCCGGCAGATTTCGTGGGCCTCCTCGGTGCGAAATGCGGCACTGCCGACAATCCGGTCGATCTCCTCGCGGGCATGGAACTGGGCGATCTGCAACGCCAGTTGAAAATCACGCGTCGGCGCCGGCGCGTATGGGTTGAGAGTCAGGATGCGGGCACGCGGATCGAAGCGGCGGATCGCCTCGTCGCCCGCGACGCCGCGCACGACGCGCACGCCATGGCGCTGCTCGAGGTGCGCCGCGAGCGCCGTATGATTGTCCCCCTCCCCAAGGCCAAGGTCGGCGGCAAGCGTTTCGGCGAGCGTGTCGATCTCGTGGATGTAGTTGTCGACGAAGTGGAAGAAGTCGCGCACCTCCTCGTAAGGCGTCGTCTCGACGAAGGAGGCACCGCGGCCGATCGTGTCGTCGATGCTGGCAAGCTGTTCGCTGTTGCGCCTATAGGCCTGATGGCAGGTGATCAGCGCATGCGCGAGACCCGGCGCGTTCTGGGCGACGAGCTTCAGCTCCTGCAGGCTCGGAGAATAGGTCTCGAACAGCGGATCGTTCAGCGCCTCCGACAGGGCCGACAGGAGCCGGTCACCCTCGCCTGTCGAGAGTTCCGCAATATCGATCTGGAACTTCTCCGCAAGCGCGAGCAGCACCGCCGCCGAAACCGGCCGCTGGTTGTTTTCGATCTGATTCAGGTAGCTCGTCGAGATGCCGATACGCTCGGCGAACTGCCCTTGCGTCGCCCGGTTTGCTTCCCTGAGTTCCCGGACTTTGCGGCCGATGTAAAGTTTGCCGATCGCCATGTTCGCAACTTTGCAGTTTACGTTTTACATATTTCTATATTCCACATTCGCACATCATCGGCCGTTTTGCCATTCGCCCTTCGACGCTATTGCGAAGCTTCAAACCCCTCTGCAAAATCGAGAAAAATCTCGGCGAGAAAGAAATTCGGGAGGAGACACATGCGCGCCATATTGGAACAGGTGGAAGCCCGCCGGGCACAAGCTCGAGCCGGCGGTGGCGAGCGCCGCGTCGACGCGCAGCACGGCAAGGGCAAACTGACGGCGCGCGAGCGCATCGACGTGCTGCTCGACGAAGGCTCCTTCGAAGAATACGACATGTATGTCACGCATCGCTGCGTCGATTTCGGCATGGCAAGCCAAAAGATCGCGGGCGACGGCGTCGTCACCGGCTGGGGTACGATCAACGGCCGGCAGGTCTATGTCTTCAGCCAGGATTTCACCGTGCTCGGCGGCTCGCTCTCCGAGACCCATGCACAGAAGATCTGCAAGATCATGGACATGGCGGCCCGCAACGGCGCACCGGTCATCGGCATCAACGATTCCGGCGGCGCCCGTATCCAGGAGGGCGTGGCGTCGCTCGCCGGCTATGCGGAAGTCTTCCGCCGCAACGCGGAAGTCTCGGGCGTCATTCCGCAGATCTCGGTGATCATGGGGCCGTGTGCCGGCGGGGCGGTCTATTCGCCGGCGATGACCGACTTCATCTTCATGGTGCGCGACAGTTCCTACATGTTCGTGACCGGCCCCGATGTCGTAAAGACGGTGACGAACGAGATCGTCACCGCGGAAGAACTTGGCGGAGCTCGCACCCATACGACGAAGTCATCGGTCGCCGACGGCGCCTACGAAAATGACGTCGAGGCGCTGGAACATGTGCGCCTGCTCTTCGACTTCCTGCCGCTCAACAACCGCGAAAAGCCGCCGGTCCGGCCCTTCCATGACGATCCGGCGCGCATCGAGATGCGTCTCGACAGCCTGATCCCCGACAGTGCCGCCAAGCCCTACGACATGAAGGAACTGATATTGGCGCTTGCCGATGAAGGCGATTTCTTCGAGCTTCAGGCGAGCTTTGCCCGCAACATCGTCACCGGCTTCATTCGTCTGGAAGGCCAGACCGTCGGCGTCGTCGCCAACCAGCCGATGGTTCTCGCCGGCTGTCTAGACATCGATTCTTCCCGCAAGGCTGCCCGCTTCGTCCGCTTCTGCGACGCCTTCTCGATCCCGATCCTGACGCTCGTCGACGTGCCGGGCTTCCTGCCGGGTACGAGCCAGGAGTATGGCGGCGTCATCAAGCACGGCGCCAAGCTGCTCTTCGCCTATAGCCAGGCGACCGTGCCGATGGTGACGCTCATCACTCGCAAGGCCTATGGCGGCGCCTACGACGTCATGGCCTCCAAGCACATCGGCGCCGACGTCAATTATGCCTGGCCGACGGCGGAAATCGCCGTCATGGGTGCCAAGGGCGCGACCGAAATCCTCTACCGCTCCGAACTCGGCAATGCCGAGAAGATCGCCGCGCGCACGAAGGAATACGAGGAGCGCTTCGCCAACCCCTTCGTTGCCGCCGAACGCGGCTTCATCGACGAGGTGATCATGCCGCATTCGTCGCGCCGCCGCATCGCGCGCGCCTTCGCGTCGCTGCGCAACAAACAGGTGGAAACGCGCTGGCGCAAGCACGACACGATACCGCTCTGACGAGGCTCGCGATGAAACCGGAGCCGGAGCCCATCATGACACCCGAGGCCGCGCGCCGCGACCACTGGCAGATGCTACGCTATCTGGCGACGAACGCGCTTTACGGCGCGCTCGTCGGCGCGGCGGTCGCGGGCGCGCTGATCTGGCTCAACATCGGCGCGGTCGGCACCCATATCGCACGCTCGTCGAGCCCCTTCCTTGCAGCGGCCATGGTGGTCGCCCCCTTCGCCCTCCTCTTCGGCGGGGCGGTGGCGGCGTCGTCCATCGCGCTTCTACCCTACCGGCGAAAGTTCAGGCGCTGACGCGACAGAAAGGATTGAAAGAGAAACGCATGTTCAAGAAAATCCTCATCGCCAATCGTGGTGAAATCGCCTGCCGCGTGATCCGCACCGCCAAGAAGCTCGGCATTCCGACCGTCGCCGTCTATTCGGATGCCGACCGCGATGCTATGCATGCGCGCATGGCGGACGAAGCGGTGCATATCGGCGCCTCGCCCTCCAGCCAGTCCTATATCGTGATCGACAAGATCCTCGACGCGATCCGCAAGACCGGCGCCGATGCCGTGCATCCGGGCTACGGCTTCCTTTCGGAAAACGCCGCCTTTGCAGAGGCGCTGGAGAAGGAAGGCGTCGCCTTCATCGGGCCGCCGGTCGGCGCCATTAAGGCAATGGGTGACAAGATCACCTCGAAGAAGATCGCCGCCGAAGCGGATGTCTCGACCGTTCCCGGCCATATGGGGCTGATCGAGGACGCCGAGGAAGCCGTCCGCATCGCGTCTTCCATCGGCTATCCTGTGATGATCAAGGCGTCGGCCGGCGGCGGCGGAAAGGGCATGCGGATCGCCTGGAGCGACATAGAGGCGCGCGAAGGCTTCCAGTCGTCGAAGAACGAGGCGAAAAGCTCCTTCGGCGACGACCGCATCTTTATCGAAAAATTCGTGACCGAGCCCCGCCACATCGAAATCCAGGTGCTCGGCGACAAGCACGGCAACACGCTTTATCTCGGCGAGCGCGAATGCTCGATCCAGCGCCGCAACCAGAAGGTCATCGAAGAGGCCCCATCTCCGTTCCTCGACAAGAAGACGCGGCGCGCCATGGGCGAGCAGGCGGTCGCGCTCGCCAAAGCGGTCGGCTACCACTCTGCCGGTACGGTCGAATTCATCGTCGACGGCGAGCGCAATTTCTACTTCCTCGAGATGAATACGCGTTTGCAAGTGGAGCACCCGGTGACCGAACTCGTCACCGGGCTCGATCTCGTCGAGCAGATGATCCGAGTCGCGGCCGGCGAAAAGCTGTCCCTCGGCCAGGAGGACGTGAAGCTCGACGGCTGGGCGATC
Source organism: Sinorhizobium sp. 7-81 (assembly GCF_030124405.1). Taxonomy (NCBI): domain Bacteria; kingdom Pseudomonadati; phylum Pseudomonadota; class Alphaproteobacteria; order Hyphomicrobiales; family Rhizobiaceae; genus Sinorhizobium; species Sinorhizobium sp. 7-81. Next base: position 160,933 of record NZ_JASKLT010000002.1, read on the forward strand.
GAAAGTCGGCTCTACGCAGAAGACCCCTTCCGCAACTTCCTGCCCTCGATCGGCCGGCTGACGCGCTACCGCCCGCCTCAGGAAGGCAGGCAGGATGACGGCACCGTCATCCGCAACGACACCGGCGTCTTCGAGGGCGGCGAAATCTCGATGTATTACGATCCGATGATCGCCAAGCTCTGCACCTGGGGGCCGGATCGCGCCACCGCCGTCGAGGCGATGGCGAGCGCGCTCGACGAGTTCGAGGTCGAGGGGATAGGGCACAACCTGCCCTTCCTTTCCGCCGTCATGCAGCAGCAGCGCTTCCGCGAAGGGCGTCTGACCACCGCCTATATCGCCGAGGAGTTCGCCGCCGGCTTCCAGGGCGTCGTGCCGGACGAGGCGGACGCGCGCAAGCTCGCGGCCGTCGCGGTCACCATCAACCAGGCGCTGCAGGAGCGCGCGAGCCAGATATCGGGCACGATCGGCAACCACCGCCGCGTCGTCGGCCACGACTGGGTGGCAAGCCTTGGCGATCGCGACCTTGCTGTCACCGCCGGCACCTCGGCGGATGGCGCCTTTGTTCGCTTTGCGGACGAGAGTTCGGTGACCGTAGCCACCGACTGGACACCCGGCCGTACGCTCGCCACCTTCAACGTCGACAATCAGCCGATGGGTGTGAAGGTCGATCTCGTCGGCACCGGCATCCGGCTGCGCTGGCGCGGCATCGACGTGATCGCCCGGGTGAGGACCCCGCGCGTTGCCGAACTTGCGCGACTGATGCCGAAGAAGCTGCCGCCGGACACGTCGAAGATGCTGCTCTGCCCAATGCCGGGCGTCGTGACCTCGATCGCGGTCAAGGAGGGCGACACGGTCGAGGTCGGACAGGCGATCGCCGTCGTCGAGGCGATGAAGATGGAAAACATCCTCAGAGCCGAAAGGCGAGCGACCGTCAAGCGCGTGGCGATTGTCGCCGGCGCGAGCCTCGCGGTCGATGAACTGATCATGGAGTTCGAGTGATGGTGAGCCCTGTACGTTCGGAGGAGGCGTTGATACCCCCCTCTGCCCTGCCGGGCATCTCCCCCACAAGGGGGGAGATTAGCCAGAGGTACGGCCCCGCGCGACACCAAAGTCGAAGATGCCGAGGCACGTCCTTTCCACACCTCAGGCAAACGGGCGCTGGTGAAGCGGGACATCGACGCTTGCCGATCTCCCCCTTGTGGGGGAGATGCCCGGCAGGGCAGAGGGGGGTGCACCGGATAGCGACCAGCTACGCCTCGATGGAGCAAGCCAATGACTGACAAAACACCTAAGGACTGGGAAGCCCTCGCCGAGAAGGAGCTGAAGGCCTCGCCCGAAAGCCTCACCTGGCACACGCCGGAAGGCATCGACGTCAAGCCGCTGTACACGCGCGACGACTTGGCCGGTATCGGCCACCTCGATTCACTGCCCGGCTTCGAGCCCTTCGTGCGCGGTCCCCGCGCCACCATGTATGCCGGCCGGTCCTGGACGATCCGGCAATATGCCGGTTTCTCGACGGCGGAAGCCTCAAACGCCTTTTATCGCAGGAACCTCGCGGCCGGGCAAAAAGGGCTCTCCGTCGCCTTCGACCTCGCCACCCATCGCGGCTATGACAGCGACCATCCGCGCGTCGAAGGCGACGTGGGCAAGGCGGGGGTGGCGATCGACTCGGTCGAGGACATGAAGATCCTCTTCGACGGCATCCCGCTCGACGAGATGTCGGTCTCGATGACGATGAACGGTGCCGTCATCCCGATCCTTGCCTCCTTCATTGTCGCCGGCGAGGAGCAGGGCATCGCGCGCGCCGATCTGTCGGGCACGATCCAGAACGACATCCTCAAAGAGTTCATGGTTCGCAACACGTATATCTACCCGCCGGAACCCTCGATGCGGATCGTCGCCGACATCATCGAATACACGGCGAAGGAGATGCCGAAGTTCAATTCGATCTCGATCTCCGGCTATCACATGCAGGAGGCGGGCGCGACACTCGTGCAGGAGCTTGCCTTCACCCTTGCCGACGGGCGCGAATATGTGCGCGCGGCGCTTGCCAAGGGGCTCAACGTCGACGATTTCGCCGGGCGACTCTCCTTCTTCTTCGCCATCGGCATGAACTTCTTCATGGAGGCGGCGAAGCTCCGTGCGGCGCGGCTCCTCTGGACGCGGATCATGAAGGAGTTCGAGCCGAAGAAAGCGTCCTCGCTGATGCTGAGGACTCACTGCCAGACGTCCGGGGTCTCGCTTGCCGAACAGGATCCCTACAACAACATCATCCGCACCGCCTTCGAGGCGATGTCGGCGGCGCTCGGCGGCACGCAATCGCTGCACACCAATTCCTTCGACGAGGCGATCGCACTGCCGACGGACTTTTCCGCCCGCATCGCCCGCAACACGCAACTGATCCTGCAGCACGAGACCGGCGTGACAAAGGTCGTCGATCCGCTTGCAGGTTCCTACTATGTGGAAAGCCTGACGAACGAGCTTGCGGAAAAGGCCTGGGCCTTGATCGAGGAAGTCGAGGCACTCGGCGGCATGACCAAGGCGGTCAACGCCGGCCTACCGAAGCGGCTGATCGAAGAGGCGGCGACGCGCCGCCAGGCGGCGGTCGACCGCGGCGAGGAAGTGATCGTCGGCGTCAACAAGTACCGGCTCGAAAACGAGCACCCGATCGACATCCTCCAGATCGACAATGCCGCCGTCCGCACGGCACAGATCAAGCGGATCGAAGAGACCAAACGCCGGCGAGATTCGCAGAGGGTGACGGAGACGCTCGAAGCTCTTGCCGAGGTCGCGCGGAGCGGCAAGGGCAATCTGCTCGCGGCGGCGATCGAGGCCGCGCGGGCGCGTGCCACCGTCGGCGAGATTTCCGAGGCGATGCGGCAGGTCTTTGGCGATCACACCGCCATCCCGGAAGTCGTCACCGACATCTATGGCAAGGCCTATGAAAGCGACCCCGAACTCGGCGTGCTCGCCGGGCGGCTCGGCGACGTCACCAAGCGGCTCGGCCACAAGCCGAAGATCATGGTCGCCAAGCTCGGCCAGGACGGGCACGACCGCGGCGCCAAGGTGATCGCGTCGGCCTTCGGCGACATCGGCTTCGACGTCGTTGCCGGGCCGTTGTTCCAGACGCCGGAAGAGGCAGCCGATCTGGCGCTCGCCGAAGAAGTCACCGTCGTCGGCGTCTCCTCACTTGCCGCCGGCCACAAGACCCTGATGCCCCAACTGGCCGAGGCACTGCAGAAGCGCGGCGGCAAGGACATTATCCTCGTCTGCGGCGGCGTTATTCCGCGCCAGGACTATCAATACCTGATGGACAATGGCGTCGCCGCCGTCTTCGGTCCCGGCACACACGTGCTCGACGCCGCACGCGCGGTGCTCGACCTGATCGAGGGCAAGCGAAGGAATATCTGACTGGCAGGGCGAAGCTTCAAGCCACGACGAGAATGACGGCGGTCACCACCAGTGCCAGCGTCCAGATCAGATCGAAATTGATCCATGCGGAGCGCAGGATCGCAAGGCCGAGCCATTCGATCACGACGAAGGCAACAGCGGCGGTGACCACAAGCGTCGCCCCGGTATGGAGTGCGACGGCTGCCAGCGAAATCGGCAGCGAATTGCCGAGGGGGATGGTCGCTGATTGGTCCGCAAGGCAGAGGCCCAGTACCGCAGGCACCAGCATCAGTCCCGCGCCATGCCCCGTTGCCATCAGGAACGACCAGAGTGCAAGGCCGGCCATCCCCGTCCGCATGCCGACCCTTACCCGGTGGCGGTGCCCGTAGAAGACATAGTAGCCGGCAAGGCCGAGAATAAGCGCGGCCGTGAAAAGCTTGAGGCTCCGCAGGTCGACGACCGCGCCGAAGGCTATAAAAATCGCCAGCACCACCGCAATGGCAGCGGCATGCCCGGCGGCTATCGGCAGCAGCGACAACCAAACGATCCGCGAACTTTGTCGATGAAGCCCCAGCGCCACGGCAAAAAGCCAACCCATTGCCGGGTTGACGCCATGGAAGGCACCGAGACCGGCGAGCGAGAGCCACGGCCAGAGATCCGTCATTTGCTCCGGTGAGGCCGCACGGTCCCACACCCCTCAGGGATAGCAATAGGAATCGGAGGAGCAGTCGCCGCCTTCCAGCCGAACCTGATGCGGACGATGGCCTTTCGGCCAATCGACGAAGAAGTTCTCATCGAAGGAAATTCCGCCGTTATCGCCGACATCCAGCTTCACCATCCATCCATCGATGCCTTCAGGATAGAATTGCGGGTCGATCGCGCCGTAAAGCGAATTGGTGAAATAAACACGCTTGCCGTCGCGGCTGATTTCCACCATCTGCGGTCCGCCGTTGAGCGCGCCGTTCGACGCTTTCGGATGCGTGGCGCGGGAAACGATCCCGCCGATCCTGACGCGGCCCGTCTCCTTCGGCGCAAAGGGATCGGAAACGTCGTACTGGATCATGTCGCCCGTCCCCCAGCAGGAAACGTAGAGGAACCGGTCATCCATCGAAAGATCGATATCGGTCACAAGCGGGGCGACCGCCTTGAAGCCCTTGAGAACAGGCGGCAGAAGCTCTGGGTCAGCGGGCTCGGCCGGAATCTCGATGACTTTCTTCACTGCCCACTGGTCGCCATCGCGATACCAGGTCCAGATCGATGCGGAGAGATCCTTGAGGCTGAT
>NZ_JASKLT010000002.1:165614-169952 GCF_030124405.1 Sinorhizobium sp. 7-81
GACAGAGCCATAGGCCCTGGTCGGATCGTGCGCGGGACGCAATTCGAAGACGAGCTGATGCTCTTCGCCGAAGTCGATCTCCTGCACGTGCTTGCGCTTGTTGAGGTCCCAGAAATGAAGTTTGCGGCCGTATTTCGAGCCGAGCAGCACTTCCGGAACAAGGCCGTTTTCAAACGTCTCCGGCGTACCCCACTCGCTGGTGATCATCGTGTCGTGACCGAGATGCCACCAGAAATCATAGGCGAGCTTCTGCGGTCCGCGATCCATCTCCCATTGCCCGAGCACGTCGAAGCTGTCGTGGTCGAGCAGGAAGATGCCGCCCGGCGCGTTGCCGTCGCGGTCGGCGAGCGCGTTGGCGTAGATGCCCTCCGGTCCACAATGGATGGTATGCAGCCGCGAATAGTTTGCCTTCTCGGCAATTTCCGCCGGATCGATCACGCGGACGATCTGCGGATTTTTGGGATCCGGCTTGGTGTCGATAATATGAAGCCGCGACGACCTGAGACCGGGCACGACCAGATAGCGGCGCTCGACATGCGGGTGCGGCGCATTGGGGCAAAGGCAGGACGAGCAGGCGTTCCAGCCGAAATGATGCAGTTCGTCGCCAACATTCGGCATTTCGACCTGCCCGACGATCTCAGAATAAGTCGTTGAGGTCGGATCGACATCGACCACGGCAATCGCATCCGGTCGCTGTCGATCCGGATCGAAGGCCGCCACATAGGCGATGGTTTCCTTCGGGGCCTTTGCGGCCATGCGCGGTGACGGATAAAAGGAAGGATCGGGTCGCCACGTCGCCATTTCGTTTCTCCCCCAGGGAAGACAATGCGTGGATCCTGATGCAAAGGGTAATGCATGTCGCCCAAAAGTGTGCAGCGGTTTTGGGAAAACGACATGCATTAAAGCAGTTTAGTAGGTGCGGCAAAAACGCGTCGGAAATGCGGCGTCATTGCCTTGTTTTGACGACAGAAAGAGGGACACGTGACGGTTTTCGAGTTTGAAGCGGAACTATGGCTCTATCCTGGAAAGGGCGGCTGGCATTTCGTCACCCTGCCCAAGGACATCGCCCAGCAAGTCAAGTTCCTGGCCGAACCGAAAAAGCGCGGATGGGGAAGCGAACAGGTAATCGCACGCACCGGCAAGACCGAATGGACGACCTCGATCTTTCCCGACAAGGGCTCGGGCTCGTTTCTCCTGCCGGTCAAGGCGGAGGTTCGGCGGCAGGAGAAGCTTGCGGCCGGCCAGAAGATCCGGATCGCGTTGACGCTGGACAGCGCGTAGATCATGCGGTCTTGGGTCGAATATCTGCCCCTCACCCTAACGCTCTCCCCGCAAGGGGCTTGGGCGGCAGAGCGTCGCCACGAGTCCCCTTCGCCCCGCTTGCGGGGAGAAGGTGGCCACAGGCCGGATGAGGGGCATTTTCGCGCAGCAAGCCGCTCCTCAAATTCAACCCGAAATCATCCCGCTCCGCCTACGTCTCTATCCTCAGCTTCATCCGGTCGGCGGCAAAGCGCGTGCGCGAAAATTCGACAGGCTTGCCGTCAAGATCGGCATTCACCGATTGCGCTTCCATCACGATCGCGCCGGGCGAGAGCTTCAAAAGCGAAAGCTCGTCTGCATCGGCATGCCGCGCGACGATTTCGGTCGAAACGCGCACATAGTCGTCCAGCCCGTGCACGGCAAAAGCCTTGGTGACCGAGCCGAGGCGGGCGTATTCCTCGGCTATCCCGGGAAAGCGGTCGGCGGGAAAATAGCTGACCGCCGTCGAGAGCGGCCGGCCGTCGCCGCTGCTCACCGTTCGCAACTCTATGAGCAAGGCGCCGGGAGAAACGCCTAGGGCCGCCGCAACTTCGCCGCTCGCCGGCACTTCCGCATGGCCAAGCAGCCGCGTGCCGATCTCCTTCACCTGTCGGCCGAGTCCTTGCGAAAAGCGGGTGCGCCGCGAGATCGGATAGCTGACGCGGTCCTTGCGCTCAATGATCGTGCCGCGCCCCTGCACCGCGCGGACAAGGCCTTCGTCCGCCAGCGCCGCCAGGGCGCTGCGAACCGTGTGGCGATTGACGCCGAATTCCTGCGCCAGCACCGTTTCCGGCGGCACCATGCCGGTCTGGTCGTAGTCGCCGTTACTGATCGAAAGCCGGATGCGGTCGGCGATCTGCCGCCAGAGCGCCACGCCGGTCTGCCGTTCGACGATTTTCTTCAACGCCATTCCTCTTCACCCCATTTTCTCCGCGAATGTCACAAGCCTGTCATTTGCGGGGGCTAAGGAAAAGTATAAGATGTACAGTTATCTAGATCAATAGACATTTAGGATAAAACCATGAACGCAACTCAGAAACTTGAAGGCCTCCCCGAAGAGGCGGCCAAGCGCAGGGAAGGCATGCGGCTTCTGGCGCGCGCCAGCCTCGCCGAACTGAAGACGGCTTGGCAAGCGATCGCCGACAAGCCGGAAATCTTCGCGGTCCGTGGTCCGGAAACGGGTCTCGTCATGGTGCGCGGCCGGATCGGCGGCGGCGGCGATGCCTTCAACCTCGGCGAAGCGACCGTGTCGCGCGCCACGGTCAGGCTCTCCAGCGGCGAGATCGGCCACGGCCAACTGCTCGGCACCGACAAGGAACGCGCCCGCTACGCCGCGATCTTCGATGCGCTTCTCCAGACCGGAAAGTATCGCCCGGCAGTCGAAGCGCTGCACCGGCTGATCGCCGCCCGCATCGATGCGGAAGACCGCCGGAAGGCGGAAGAGACCGCCGCGACCCGCGTCGACTTCTTCACCATGGTCCGGGGAGACGACTGATGGCCGCACAATCGCAAATCTATGCCGGCGCCTTCGCCGATCCGGTGTTTCAGGCGCAATCCGTATTTCGCACCTTGATGGATGGCTTTGCCCGCCCGGGCACCGTTACCAGCTTTGCGGCGCTTGCCGCCCCGCCCTCCCCGCTTGGCAAGGCCAGCGGCGCCGTTGCGCTGACGCTCTGCGACCACGACACGTCCGTCTGGCTCTCGCCAGCGCTCGCAAAGTCCGCAGTCCCGCAATGGATCGCCTTCCACACTGGCGCACCAATGATCGAAACGAAGGATGACGCCCGCTTCGCCTTCATCGAGAAGGGTGCCGCCGTGCCGAGTTTCGATCAGTTCGCGCTCGGCACGCAGGAATATCCCGACCGCTCGACGACGCTGGTCATCGAGATCGAAGCGCTCACGGGCGGCCAGCCGTTTATCGCCAGGGGACCGGGAATCAAGGATGAGACGGTCATCGCGCCGGAAGGCCTGCCCGATCTCTTCCTCGATTTCTGGGCTGCCAACCGGGCGATCTTCCCGCGCGGCATCGACCTGGTCCTGACGGCAGGCGATGCGGTCCTTTGCCTGCCGCGCACCACCAAACTCGAGCGGGAGTAAGAGCATGTACGTAGCCGTCAAAGGCGGGGAATCCGCCATTGCCAATGCCCATCGCCTGCTTGCCGATCGCCGCCGCGGCGACCGCGCGCTGCCCTCGATCACCATCGAGCAGGTTATCGAACAACTCGGACTTGCCGTCGATCGCGTGATGGCCGAGGCCTCGCTTTATGACCGGGCACTGGCTGCGCTCGCCGTGCGCCAGGCGCGCGGCGACATGATCGAGGCGATCTTCATCCTGCGGGCCTACCGCACGACGCTGCCGCGCTTCGGCTATTCGGAGCCGATCGACACGGCGAAGATGAAGGTCGAGCGCCGCGTCTCGGCCACCTACAAGGATCTGCCTGGCGGCCAACTGCTCGGCCCCACCTTCGACTACACCCACCGCCTGCTCGATCCTTCGCTGATCGCAGATGAGACAGTTGAGGAGCCGGCAGTGAAAGAGCCCGGCGAGCATGTCATGCGCGTCTCCGACATTCTCGATGGCGAGGGCCTCATCGAAGGCGACGGCCGGATGCCGGAAGGCCACGTGATGGGCGATCTCACGCGCGAGCCGATGGAATTCCCGATGGCACGCGACCTCCGCCTTCAGGCGCTTGCGCGTGGCGACGAAGGTTTTCTGCTGGCCCTCGCCTATTCCACCCAGCGCGGCTACGGCCGCACCCACCCCTTCGTCGGCGACGTCCGGATCGGCGAGGTCGAGGTCGAACTGGACCTGCCGGAGGTTGGCTTTGCCGTTTCGCTCGGCGTGATCCGCGTCACCGAATGCCAGATGGTCAACCAGTTCAAGGGCTCGGCCAAGCAACCGCCGCAGTTCACGCGCGGCTATGGCCTCGTCTTCGGTCAGAGCGAGCGCAAGGCCATGTCGATGTCGCTCGTCGATCGGGCGCTTCGCACCGACGAGTTCAGCGAGGACATCGTTGCTCCGGCGCAGGACCAGGAATT
>NZ_JASKLT010000002.1:169962-428424 GCF_030124405.1 Sinorhizobium sp. 7-81
TCTCGCATGCCGACAATGTTCAGGCGACCGGCTTCGTCGAACATCTGAAGCTGCCGCACTACGTCGACTTCCAGGCCGAACTCGACCTGGTGCGCCGCATGCGCCGCGATTACGAGGCCGCCCGCACTGGCGGTGAGGACGGCATGAAGGAGGCCGCCGAATGAACGACCTTGCCACCTATAATTTCGCCTATCTCGACGAACAGACGAAGCGGATGATCCGCCGCGCGATCCTGAAAGCCATCGCCATTCCCGGCTACCAGGTGCCCTTCGCCTCGCGCGAAATGCCAATGCCCTATGGCTGGGGCACGGGCGGTGTTCAGGTGACCGCCTCGATTCTCGGCCCCGACGACGTTCTGAAGGTCATCGACCAGGGCGCAGACGACACCACCAACGCCGTCTCGATCCGCGCCTTCTTCCAGAAGGTCGCCAATGTCGCGGTAACGACGCGGACGAAGGAGGCGACCATCATCCAGACCCGCCACCGCATTCCCGAGGAGACGCTGAAGGAAGGCCAGACGCTCGTCTATCAGGTGCCGATCCCGGAACCCTTACGCTTCCTAGAGCCGCGCGAAACCGAGACGCGCAAGATGCATGCGCTCGAGGAATATGGCCTCATGCATGTGAAGCTCTATGAGGATATCGCCCGCAACGGCCATATCGCCACGACCTACGCCTATCCGGTCAAGGTAGAGGGCCGTTATGTCATGGACCCCTCGCCGACGCCGAAGTTCGACAATCCGAAGATGCACATGTCGGAAGCGCTCCAGCTCTTCGGCGCCGGCCGTGAAAAGCGCATCTATGCCGTGCCGCCTTATACGGAGGTCATCAGCCTCGATTTCGAGGATCACCCCTTCGAGATCCAGAAGTTCGACAAACCCTGCGCGCTCTGCGGCGCCGAGAACGTCTATCTCGACGAGGTCGTGCTCGACGACAAGGGTGGGCGCATGTTCGTCTGCTCCGATACGGACCATTGCGAAGACCGGCGCGCACACGGCCATGCCGGACACATGCTCGCCCGCCCAACGCCAGAAAGCCAGGAGGCCGCAGAATGAGCGCCGTTCCGCTTCTAAAAGTCAACGACGTCTCGAAGTTCTACGGCAGCCGCATCGGGTGCCGAAATGTCTCCTTCGAGCTCTACCCGGGCGAAGTGCTGGCGATCGTGGGTGAATCCGGTTCCGGCAAGACGACCCTGCTTTCCTGCCTCTCGACCCGACTCATGCCGACCTCCGGCATCGTCGAATACCACATGCGCGACGGGCAGTACCGCGATCTCGCCCGTATGGCCGAGGCCGAACGGCGCTTTCTGATGCGCACTGACTGGGGCTTCGTTCACCAGAACCCGGCCGAGGGCCTCAGGATGACGGTCTCGGCCGGTGCCAATGTCGGCGAGCGGCTTATGGCCGTCGGCGACCGGCACTACGGCAATATCCGAGCCGCCGCCTGCGACTGGCTCACCCGCGTCGAGATCGACGAGGATCGAATCGACGACCAGCCGCGCGCCTTTTCCGGCGGCATGCGCCAGCGTCTGCAGATCGCCCGCAATCTCGTCACCTCCCCTCGCCTCGTCTTCATGGACGAGCCGACCGGTGGTCTCGACGTTTCGGTGCAGGCCCGCCTGCTCGACCTCGTGCGTGGGCTCGTCCACGATCTGGGGCTCGCGGCGATCATCGTCACGCACGACCTCGCCGTTGCCCGTCTTCTGTCACACCGGATGATGGTGATGAAGGACGGCGCGGTCATTGAGCAGGGGCTCACCGATCGCGTGCTCGACGACCCGCGCGAGCCCTACACCCAGCTTCTCGTTTCTTCGATTTTGCAGGTCTGACGCATGACCCCGAAAAGTGGAATCCGGTTTGCGGACAAGATCATGCGCAAAGGAAAGTAAGAACCAATGGCTACTCCACTCGTTGTTTCAGAAGTCGCCAAGAGCTTCACCATGCACTTGCGCGATGGCGTGCGCCTGCCGGTGGTCGCGAATGTCTCCTTCTCGGTGAAGGCCGGCGAATGCGTCGTGCTCGGCGGCCCCTCGGGCGTCGGCAAGAGCTCGATCCTCAAGATGCTCTACGGCAATTACGGCGTCGATGAAGGCCAGATCCTGATGGAGCACGACGGCCGATTGGTAAACCTTGCGACGGCAGAGCCGCGCACTGTGCTCGAAGTGCGTCGCACGACGCTCGGCTATGTCAGCCAGTTCCTGCGCGTCGTGCCGCGGGTCTCGGCGCTCGATATCGTCGCGGAACCGTTGCAGGCGCGCGGCGCCGCCGCCGAGGTGGCACGCGAAAGGGCGGCCGATCTGCTTGCGAAGCTCAACCTGCCGAAGGAACTCTGGTCGCTCCCGCCGGCCACCTTCTCCGGCGGCGAGCAGCAGCGGGTGAACATCGCGCGCGGCTTCATCACCGACCACAAGATCCTGCTGCTCGACGAACCGACCGCCTCGCTCGATGCGAAGAACCGCGCGGTCGTGGTCGAGATGATTGCCGAGAAGAAGGCGCAAGGCACGGCCCTGATCGGCATTTTCCACGACGAGGAAGTGCGCGACGCGGTTGCCGACCGCATCATCGACGTGTCCGAGTTCTCGCCAAGGAAGCAGGCGGCATGAGCCAGAAACTTGGGCCCGAACCTTTCGTCCACCCGAGCGCGAGCGTCGTGAATTCGACGCTCGGCCGCTACACGGAAGTGCAGGAACGCTCGCGGCTCGACGAAGTCGAGTTCGGCGACTATTCCTACGTTATGCAGGATGGCTCGATCTGGTGCGCAACGGTCGGCAAGTTCGTCAATATCGCCGCCTCGGTGCGCATCAATGCCACCAACCATCCGACCTGGCGCGCGACGCTGCACCATTTCACCTATCGCGCGCCAAACTATTGGGACGACGCCGACCTCGACCACGATCTCTTTGCCTGGCGGCGCCAGAACCGGGTAACGATCGGCCATGATGTCTGGATCGGCCACGGCGCGACGATCCTGCCGGGGGTTTCCGTCGGCAACGGCGCGGTAATCGGCGCCGGCGCCGTGGTCTCCAAGGACGTCGCCCCCTATACGATCGTGGGCGGCGTTCCCGCAAAGCTCATCCGCGAGCGGTTTACGGCCGAGATCGGCCGAGGCATGGATCGGCTCGCCTGGTGGGACTGGGACCACGCGCGGCTCAGGCGCGCACTCGACGATTTCCGCCATCTGACCGCCGAGGAATTCCTCGTCCGTTACGCCTAACGGATGGCTTTAATCTTTGAATCTGCATAATTCAGAGCGGAAAACCGCCATACACTTCTGAAATTGCCTTAGTGCCCGTTCACCAGCTTGAGGATGAGCTGGTGAACATTGCCGCCATCGCTCATCTCGACCCGGTCGAAATCCCGGCTTCGCTGCCGCTGCGCAAGCGAAAGCTCACCGAGGCGCTTGGTCAGCTCGGTCCTGATTTTGCGGCACGCCGGATCATCGGGTACGGTCAGGCCTATTGACACGCTTTCGATCTGCCGCACCATGTCCTTGATGAAATCACCATGCACCCGTTCGTGCTTGTGCACGCCGGCGATGAACGTCTCCCAACTCTCCCGCTCCCCCGACGGCAAGGTACTTGCCGGCTCGGGCAGCATATAGGTGATCGTCAGCTTCGGCCGGGCAGAAGAGAGGACGCAGGCATTGCCCTGAGGCTCGTACTTCCGGGTCCAGGTCAGTTTGAAATCCGTATGCGCGATCGCGCGAACGAGGCCAACCTTCGGCCCCCGCTCGCCGATCGATGCATAGAGCTCGGCACCGGTATCTCCCGATATGGTGTAGGTCCGCACCTTCTCGACGGCCTGCCATTCGGCGTACGCCACAGCAGGCGATGCCGCCACGCAGGCCGCCAGCAAACAAGAACGAACGATTGTTCCCACGCGCTCCCCCGCAAATCAATCGGACCCTGTATACTTCCGTCAGGGCCGAGACGGAACGGCAACGACACGGCTAGATCATTGAAACGATGCAATTCCGGACGGAAAAACCGTTATACACTTGGAATTGCTTCAGTTGACGGCGTTGAGCGTCATCGACGTTCCGGCGGCAGCGATATTGAGCCCGAGCTGACCGGTTACGCTGATCGCCTGCAGATGGATCGAGCCAGCGGTGCCGCCAACGAGCACGTTTGCACCTACGCCGGCGCCTACGGTCGCTTCGGCGGACGCACCCTGGTAGATGCCGCCCAGGGATCCGCGGTGATAGCCGGCGGTCGGCGCCAGCACGGCCCAGATCAGCCGGCTGCGCGTCGTGAAACCAATATCGACGCCGAGCTTCCTGATCTCGCCCGCATAGTGATCCGAAGCTTCGCCGGCGAGGGTGGAACGAAAGACGCAGTCAACTTCCTTCGCCGAGCCAAGAACATAGCCGGCGCCGCCGCCGATATTGCAGTCGAGATAGCCGATCTTCACGCCACCATGCAGATCTGCCTCAGCCGTCGGCGCCGGCGCCTGGGCCGGATAGCTTGGGACGTCGGCTGCGTGGGCGGCAACGGTCCCCGCGAAAACCAGCGCCGCGACGGACGCCTTCACGGCAAAACTCTTCTTCATTCATGGTCTCCTTTTCGGGATCGGCAGCGGTGGCTGGCGCTCGATCGTTCAGCAATCAAGCACAGGAAGGGCTGGTAGACGGTAGGAGTCGCAACGTTAGTTGCCGATTGGGCTTTTCCAAGGCAACTCCGAATGCAGGACAAACTTCCGGCAGACAATCCCCTCGCGAACAATCGAAGAAGCGCCACCGACAACCGTTCAAGGGCATTTTCCACAAACGCCGCATGACCTGACGAGACGCTCGTCATCCAGCGAGGGCGCTATGATGCAGGTTGACGCTAGCCCGTCACCAGGATCGCGACGTAGGCAAGCACCGTGACAATCAATCCCCGAAAAGCGAAATTGACGAAGCGGTATTTGCTGCACGCGATCGACGCGAGGGCGTCAGCATTCTCGATATATTGCTGAAACAGATAGGCCGTTTCGCCGCCTGTCGCCGCTTTGCGAAACGTATCGCGGTGCGACAGCCAGCCGCCCCAAAAGAGTGTCGTTGAGGTCGCGCTCTTTCGCGGCAGAACGACGAGGATCGCCGAAATGATCGAAAAGATTGAAGCAAGCGCCAGCAATGCCGATAAAATCATCGCCAACGGATCATCGCCGAGATAGCGTTGCCAGGTGAACACGTTTCGTCCCTCGGCCGAACTGATCAGGAACGCAAACATAAAAGTGAAGATATAGGCCGCCTTCTGGTCGGACATCTTTATTTGGTCGTAGAAGACGTCGTTGATCTTCCGGATGTGATCGTAATAGGCGCTTGGTCCAAGCTCCAGCGGCAATACTTCATCCGAAAGGTCAATGTTGTATAGATTTTCGCTAATCCCCATTTACACCAGCCCCCTCACACTGTTTCCCTCTTAATACACCGTAGCGACAAAAAAGGCCGTCGCACCACAGGGAACTTGACTTTTTTCTCCTAAAAATCCACTGGATTCGTAAGGCGAGGTGGGGAACTCGGCAGTGAGGGGAAAGTTATCGGGGGTCATGCTTGCCGCCATGGCGCTCTTTGCGCCGTGGCCGACGTTTGCCGAACCGATTCCGCGACCGGCGCCTGCAGCCGGCTCCGTCATCGCCCGCAAATCCGGCGAAGAGGTTCGCTTCGTCGATGTCTCCAACTGGCGGGTCGTTGACCTCGCCCAGGACCTGATCCCCGGCGACGTCTTGCGCACCAACGCGGTGGGCGCGCTCGCCGTCCTCTTCCGAGACCACACGCAGATCCGCCTCGGACGAAACACCGCCTTGCGCGTCAAACAGATCGGCGCAGGCAGCTCTAATCTGGAACTGCAATCAGGCACGATCTGGGCCCGCGCCGAGCGGGGCGGCGAAGGCCTGGTGATCGACACACCCGCCGCAACCGCCGCCATCCGCGGGACGGACTGGACGCTGACCGTCGGCGCCGATGGCAAGACCTCGCTGGTTGTTCTCGAGGGCGTGGTCGAGCTTAGCAATGCCTACGGCAGCGTGACCGTGAACCAGGGCGAAGGCGCCGTGGCGGCGATCGGCAGTGCGCCAACCAAGATCGTGATCGTCACGCCAAAAGACCGCGAGCAGATGCTCTTCCATCTGTCGCTGCGCGATGCCTTCGTCTGGATGCCGTCGACGCCGCTCAGGGTTGCCGATATGCGGCGCGAACGCGCGCGCATCGAGTCGCTGCCGGAGGCAGCTCGATCGGCAGAAGACTGGCTGACGCTCGCGGAGATCTACCTCCCGCTCGACGGGCGGGGGAAGGCGCGCGCTGCCCTTTCGCAGGCGCGGCGCCACGGTCTCTCGCCCTCGCAATCGGCGCGGGGGGATCTTATTGACGGTCTGATAGCCGGTTCAGAAAACCGCTACGAAGAAGCCGCAAAGCTCTTCGCACGAGCGGCTCCCGGGCTTGATGCCAAACGCCGCTCCATCGCCTCCTATGGTGGCTATTTCGCCCGCGCTCTTGCAAATCCCGACCGGGTCGAAGAACCGCCGAATCAGGCCACTGGTTCTTACGGCACGTTGGCCGAGGCGTGGACCGCGGGGTTCCGCACCGACATCCGCGCCGCGATCGAGACGATCAAGAAGGCGGAAAATCGGTATCCCGACGATCCCATGCTGCCGGCTGCCCGCGCGTTGTTCGCAATGTTGCTTTACGATCGGGAGGAAATGCGAAGCGGCATCGAGAGGGCACTGTCGATCGATCCGGAAGATCCGACCGCGCTTGAAGCGCGCTCCAACTACCGTTTCTATGTCGAAAATGATCGCGAAGGTGCACGGGCCGACCTCGAACGCGCCCTGGAGATAGCACCTGGTTATGCTCGTATCTGGAATTCGCTGGGCCTTATCCAGGGGAGCCGCGGCGACAATCGTGCGGCAGAGAATGCCTTCAAAAAGGCTATCGCCCTCGACCCTGGTGACCCGCTCTATCATGCGAACCTCGCGATCCAGTACTTGGACGAAAACCGGATGGAGGAAGGTAAGCGCGAGATCGACGCGGCACTGGCGGCAGATCCGTCCTTCGACCTGACGCTCATCGCGCGCGGCCGTTACCATTTGCAAAACGGCGATCTCGACAAGGCGGTCAACGACCTGCTCGCGGGCGCGACGGCCAATCCTTCCTACTCCAATGCCCAACTCCTGCTCGCCGCCGCACATTATGAGAAGGGTGATCGCATCCCGGCGGCCCAGGCCCTCGACAACGCCGACAGGCTCGATCCGAACGATCCTGTCGTCTCGCAGGTGCGTACGATAATTGCGATCGATGAGTATGATGCGGATGCGGCCATCCGCTATGCCCAGGAAACCATGCGGCGCACCCGCGCCAAAGGTGGCGACACGGCAGCTTTGGGCGCCAACCAGGACGCGGGCTCGACGCTCAATAACGCCTTTCGTCTGCAGGGTCTCGACGCCTGGGGGCAATACTATGGCGATGCCGTGTTCGATCCGTTTGTCGGTGCGGCCTATGTGGATCAGGCGATCCGCGGCAGCATCAATCCCCTGTTCAATACATATGATTTTGACGGCAGTCCGGTCGCCAATTCGCAAAACCCATCGAGCTTCTCGGCCTTCTTCCAGGGGCTTTTGATCGAACCGCATATGCTGGCTGACCGAGCACGCGCGGCCGACCTGTTTCAAACCCCCTTCTTCGAAGTCGATCTCGGCGGCGGTGTCGTGGCGGACGAGGATCACGCCGGTTGGATCGGTGAAGCCGAAGTCAGAGGATTCACCTTCTCGCCATTCCCGATCAGCGTGTTCGGCAATTTGCAATGGACGGAGCCGCACGATACCGTCGACCTCGGAAGCAGCCTTGAGGTCGATCGTGAGTCACGCCTGATCAGCGGCAGCGCCTATCTGACCGCAACCCCGTCTCCTGACGATAGGGTGGTCGCCTTCTTGAGCATGGCGGACGTGGATGACAGCCGGAATATTTTCGACACTCCGGATCCGGACATATTCCCACTTACAGCCGACCAGCTGAACAACGACAGCGGCTCGAGCCTGATCTCCGGCGTCGCCTGGAGTCATACATTTGGATATCAGAATATCGCCAATGCCGCGTTCTTCTTCAGCGACCGGGAGGTCGATCAAGCCTCGAAGCTAGCTTTCTCGGACATCCCGTTTCCCGATCTTGTGCACCTGAGGAGTGAGCAAAAGGAAACGAGCTACATTGGCGCGTTGAACCACCTTTACGGAGACGGTGACCTGACGTGGCGCTATGGCATTGAGGCCGGCGCCGTCAGGTCGGAAGCGAAGGCGGAGTATTACGATCTTATCCCTCCTTCGACGCCGTTCAGTTCCACGAGTTTATCCGGCACCACAGGGGTCATGAGGGCCTATGTCGATGGCCTTTACGAGATCACGCCGGACCTGAAGGTCGAGGCCGCGCTCTTTGCTCGTTACATCGAGGACGTCAACGACGACAATATTCGACTTGAACCGAAGCTCGGTGTCGCCTGGGCGCCGGCCGAGGGCCATTGGCTGCGCGTAGCCGTTCAGCGCGAGGGCTATAATTTCGGCGCCGCCACCCTGGCGCCCATCGGCATCGTCGGCCTCCAACCGAACCAGTTCCTCATCGGTACAGAGGGTTATGCCGATACCCTCGCCCTGCGATGGGATGCAGAATGGAGCGACTGGCTTTTCACCGCGGTCGATTATCAGCATCAGGAAATCCGCAACGGCTCGATCGCGATTCCGTTTTCAATTCTGTTCGTGCCGAACGAGTTCGATTTCGACCGGGCAAGAGTCGACCGCCTGGCGCTGACGGCCAACATGGCGCTCGGCCATGGCCTCGGCCTGTCGGCGACTGTTGCCCGCACCGAAAGCGAGGACCTCTCGACAGGGAGCAGTGGCGACCTCCCGTTCCTGCCGGAAAACTCGGGACAGGTGGCATTGACCTGGGTCAGCACCGCCAACGTCAGGACGACGGTCGCAGCAAACTACATTGGCGAGCGTTTCGGCGGCACCACGACCCTGGACGACTTCTGGACCCTCGACGCATCCCTCCTATGGGAGCCCTTCGACAAACGGTTCGAAGTGGAACTCGCCGGCTTCAACCTGCTTGACGAAGAGTTCGAGGTGCGAGACGGCCTTCCGGGCTGGGGGCCTACCGTCAAGGGCACCGTCAAAGTGCGGTTCTGATGAACACGCCTGCTCCAGCGCTCGTCCCCCAACGCTTTTCCGCGGCAATCGATCGAATTCGCCGCTCCACGCGGCGGATGAAGCTTGCCGTCTTGACCTCCTTCGTTGCCGCCCTCGTCTCGCTTGTCTCGCTGACTGGCAGTTGGTCGCTCGTCGATCTGCGCGCCTATGACTATCTGTCGATCATCGGCCGGCCCACGCTACCGGAAGATGGCCCCATTATCGTCGCGATCGACGAGCCATCCATGGCGGAAATCGGCAGCCAGTGGCCATGGCCGCGCGCCCTGCATGCCCGCCTGATCGAATCTTTGAGGCGCGACGGCGCGCGGGCGATTGCGCTCGACGTCATCTTTGCCGAGCCGGCCGCCGCCCCGGAAAACGACACGGCGCTGGCCGAGGCCCTCGGGCCCGACGTCGTGCTTGCCGGCGATCAGTCGGTGATCGAGACGCCGCAGGCCGACCAGTTCGTCCGTACAGAACCCCTGCCGCTTTTCACGGACAAGGGGGCCAAAATCGGCATCGCCTCGGTCAATCTCAGCGGCGACGGTACGCTCAGGCAGATTCCACCCTACACGGACGGCTTCGCTGTGACGCTCGCGACCGTCGCCGGAGCAGAGCCGGCACCGCCGCCGAGGAGGGCACTGATCCAGACCTTCGGCCCTGGGCGCACCTATCCGACCGTTTCCTATTACCAGGCACTCGATCCGGAAAATTTCCTGCCGCCGGGCACTTTTCGCGATCGCGTCGTCATCGTGGGGCTGAGCCTGCAGAATGCACCGACACTCGCGGAAGGCGGGGTCGATGCCTTTGCCATCTCCGACACGGTCTTTTCGCGCGGCCTCGTCGCCGGCGCGGAAGTCCAGGCGACGATCTACGACAATCTCGTGCACCGGCTGTTCATCAAGCGGTCAGGTACGACGATTGCCATACCGGCGATCATCCTTGCCACCTTGGCGGCGGCTCTGGCGGTCTCCAGATCAACGAGTTGGAGGACACTCGGCTACGGCGCCATTGCGATCACCCTGATCTTCCTTGCAAGCTATGGCCTGATGCGCCTCGGCCATATCTTCGTCTCGCCGCTCGGCCCCGGACTGGCTTTCTTCGGAGTGGCGGTCGGACAGGCAGGCCTCGACTATGCGGAGGAACGCAAACGGCGGCGGGAGATCACACGCGCCTTCTCGCAATATCTCTCGCCCGCGCTCGTCGAGCGGCTGGCGCAGGATCCTTCGCAACTGAAACTCGGTGGTGAGAGGCGCACGCTATCGATCCTCTTCTGCGACGTTCGCGGCTTTACGACGATTTCGGAAGACATGAAGAACGATCCGGAGGGGCTGACGACGCTTATCAACCGGCTGCTGACGCCGCTGTCGGAGGCCGTGCTCAACCGGAGCGGCACAATCGACAAATATATCGGCGACTGCCTGATGGCCTTCTGGAACGCCCCGCTCGACGACCCCCATCATGCCGTCCACGCCGTTGAGGCGGCGCGCGACATGCTCGCCGCGCTTGACCGCTTGAACGCGGAACTGGAAGCCGAAGCACGGGCGGCAGGACGCCCGCCCAAGACGTTGCGCATCGGAATCGGCATCAACACCGGCGAATGCATCGTCGGCAACATGGGTTCTGCCCGCCGCTTCGACTATTCGGCGCTCGGTGACGCGGTCAATCTCGCGTCGCGTCTGGAAGGGGCGTCGAAGGACTATGGCATCTCGCTGCTGCTCGGGGAGCGCACGGCGAAGCTCGCGGCGGTGAAATTTCCGATCGCCGAAATCGACCGGATCACCGTCAAGGGGCGAAGTGAGGTCTCACCGGTCTTCACGGTCGCAGAAGGGGCCTCCGAAGCCGCGCTTGCCCGGCACCTCGCCTACATCGAAGCGAAGTACCGCGACGCCGTCAGCATCGACGAGGCCCTGTTAAACGAGCTCAAGTCGACACTACCCTCGCTTGAGCACTACTATGGGCGTGAGAGCGAGCGGCTGGCGGCAATAAAACGAAAACGCACGACAAACGACCCCGTCTAAACCGCAGGTAAAGCCTCGGGCGCTTGGAAACGACACTATCTTCCAAAATATTACAGTTTGTTCATGAACGGACGCTACATACTTTGGACAACCCCAGAAGCTTAACCCAAAAGCCCTGAATTTTCTAATAGTTCTCGAAGATATTACGCCGCGGTCACCCCGGAATTTGACAGAATTTTGTCAAATGAGGGCGGGGAAACTTTATTTATTGTTAATGTGACTTATGTCGCCTCCGGATCTATTCCTTTTCTCGAGGCTGAATACTTCCGGCGACCAAACAGATCGCGACGCGACGGTATGAGACAGCCCCGACTGGAAGCTCATCGCTTCCCGTGTTCAAGGAGACGCAAAATGCGCTCGCTCATCAAGACATCCGCAATCGCAGCCCTCGCCTTGTCGCTCGCCGCAGGCGGCGCCCTGGCAGCCTCACGCCACGAGGGTACCCCGTCGCCCGGTCCCGAGAACGGCGACTATTACCAGGGAATATTCGGCAACGACGATGCAATGACCCCTCCCGCCCCGGTCGCCCGGCCCATGACCTCCGCCGCCGTCGTGCAACAGCCGCGGCTTACCAACATCCTCCACGAGCTCCGTACCGCCAATCATCGCATGGATGCGGAGCGCTCGTCGGGCAAGCTCAGTTCCGTCGCATTCAACAGGCTGCGTCGCGAGGAGCGAAACATTCAGGCCGACGCAACCCAAGTAGCGGCGATGCATCACGGCAGGATACCGACCTGGTCCTATGCGCAAATGCAGAGGGACGTACGCCGGCTCGACTGGAATATTGCCCGGTCGGCCTGACTGCCTGACACTGCTGCGTGATTGCCTTGAAACGCCGGACCGCTTCTCAGGAAGCGGTCCGGCATCTTTTTCGACAGTCCTCAAGCGGCGCTCCAACGCCGATATTGCCGGCAAGTTCCGTGGCAAGCCTCGGGCCCTGGAGCGGGATGAGGAAAAGTGTGTTCAGTTTTCCGCCCGCATCCCGCTCTAACTTTTTAGAATCGATGACGTTTATGATTTTGGGTCGATTCGACCCAAAATCATCGTGATCTAGAGCGGAATGGGCTCACGTGCGTTCGCGCCACCGCTCTACCTGTTTGTTTTTGCCGCATTTGTGCGACGTCAGGTGACCCCCTGACTGCAAAATGCTCTAGCCACAGGCTAACCGAATATCAGACGCGCAACGTCTCGGCGATCGCGCTTGCCACGCTCTTCGCCTGGACCCGGATATCCGGAACCGCCGTGATTTCCCAGAACTGACCGGCAGTCAAAGCGCCTACCGCATAAAGTCCCGGCTGCGGCTCTTCCGGCAGACCAAGCACGCGTGATTCCGTGTCGACACAAAGACCGAGGCCAAGCTCGTCGGCGGCAATCAGCCCCTGTTGCTGCATTTGCCGAAGCAGCGGCGAGTGCTTGACGCCGGCCCGCTCCATGCCGGTGCAGTTGACGATCCAATCTGCATTGAACGAACGAGGCTGGCGGCTTTGCCTTTCTCTATAGGAGACCAGTGCACCGCGCGGTCCTTCCCGGATCGTCTCCAGAAAGCCGGCATGGATCGTGACGATGCCATCCCTTTTCAAGGTGTCGACGCGCGAGGATATCTGCGGGGCAATCCGATGGCGATGGATGTTCCACCACGCGAGGCCGTGGCGCAGGAAGCGGGCGCGTTGCTCTTTCGTCAGTTGCTGCCATAGCCCTTGCGTCACTGGTCTCAAGCCATCCATCAGGCCGCGCCAATCGGCTCCGTCGCGAACCTGCTTGCGGAAGCCCGCGAGCAAGGCGCTGATTTCTCGCGAACGCCCAAGCTTTGGCTCGACGGCCGGCGCCCGGCGATCTGCCGGCGGATGCGCATGCGGAAGGAGGCCGCGACGAGACAGGACGCGGACAAGCCCCCGGTGACCATGAACCCGCAATGCAAGCACCTGATCGATCATCGTCAAACCGGATCCGAGAATGCAGATCGTGTCGCTGGCGCCAACCTTCGAGAGCCAGCTCAGCCGCCAGGGATTGCGCACGATGCGCCTTTCGACGCCAGCGTCGATTTTTCCCGCCGCGAGCGGCAGATCGGCATTGCCGACGCCGAGACAGAGCACGACGTTTCGCGCGCTCAGTTCGCCGCCATTGTCGAGATGAAAGACACGTCCCGCCTTGCTGCAATGAGTGCAATTTGTCGCCTTGGCCTTGACAAAATCCACTCTCGCGCGGCGCTCGTGGCCGCGCAACAGCGACGCCAGCCGGTCGCGCAGATAAAGACCATAGTCTCCCCGCGAAGCAAAGCCGTCCGCAGAAACCTGTTTCATATGCTCTTCAAGCCATTCGACAAAATCGTCGGGCTTCTCCGGAACGACGCTCATACGCCCGGCGGGGACATTCAATCGATGAACATAGAACTCCGTCCGATAGGCGGTGCCCCTTCCAAACCCGGGGTCGTCGCCTACGACCGCAATGGAAGTGGAGGCTGGCAACAGATGGAGCAGATTGATCGTCACCGCGATCGCCGAAAACCCCGAACCGACAACTGCGACATCGTAAAGCAAAGGCGCCTCCTGATCCGTTGTCCCCTGGTTACCAGCCTCGGAACGCGCAAGGCGTGCGCCAAGATCCGAAGCTCCGGCACTCGCGCGCTCGTGAGCTACCGGCGACCGGCCGACGCTCCTCAGGCATGTCGGCGCCGGCGAGACTCGCGAAACGCGCCGAGGACATGGTAGCGCAGGTTAACAGATAATCTAGCGAATATGTCGATTAAGAGACTGCCGGGGGCGATCACCGTTGATATCATCGGCCTGCCTACACCAGAGCGATGCGGCAAGCAGTCCGGTCGACACTCGGGCTAACCTCGTCGGCACCGGAACGTGTTTGGCTCCTGACCACTCGGGTGATTGCGCCGAAATTCCATGAGTTCAAGCAGGTAGACGTCGTCCGAGCCCGGACCTCGGGGGTTGCAGAGGAGTTCGGCAATACGCGTTGCGTATTCCCACTCCAGGCGGCGGTCGCGAGCGCTCGTAACCATTGGCGGCTCCCAATTTCTCCGTCGACCGTGTTAGGCCGGCGCGTCCCGATCCTCTTTGCGCTGACGCAAGCAAGGAGCCTAAGAACCGCTGGAATGGAGCTGAGCAAATCTCAGTTGAAGTATTGCGACGCGGCCCCAGCGGCGGCAATCGCCAGAAGCCTGGAGCACCGGCGGGTGGGTCACGCGCCCCCTAATCGCCTGATGTTGCCCGCAAGTTCCGCCGCAAGCCGTGTGGCAGCCGCCGTCGCGCCCGCCATTTGCGGAAGGATCAACCATTCGAGCGTCCAGGCGGAACCGGAGCGTTCCTGCTCGTGGATGAGAGCCTGATGCACGCCCGCGAGCTGAGTTGCATTGAACCGTGCCAAGGTGACAAGCACTTCGGCAGCAATCGGGTTCTGCTTATGCGGCATGGCGGAGGAGCCGCCGCCGCCGGAGAGCACGATCTCCTCGCCGGTTTGCGCCATCAGCGCGACGTCCTGGCCGAACTTGCCGAGGGTGCCGGTGATCAATGATAGCAGATTGGCGAAATCCGCGACCGCCGAACGCTGGCTGTGCCATTGCGGACAATCGACCAGCGCAAGCTCCTCGGCGAGCGTCTCGCGAACGGCTTCCGCCTTGTCCTCGAGCTTTTCGAGCGTGCCCGCGGCGCCGCCGAACTGCACGGCGAACAGGTCGCGGTCCATGGCCTCGAGGCGGTCCTGGTGGTCGAGGAGCGGCTCGATCCAGGAGCGCAGGCGGTCCGAAACCGTAACCGGGATCGCCGCCTGCATGCGCGTGCGCCCCATCAAGGGACGAAAGCCCCACTGCCGGTCGCATTCGTCGAGCGCCGCGACGACATCGCGGAGCCGGCCGCTGAAGAGTTCGGTGATCGCTTTCAATCGCAGCATCAGGCTGGTGTCGATGACATCCTGGCTGGTGGCCCCGAAATGCACATGGCTCGCGGCGTCGCCGCCAACCGCTAGGCGCAGTTGCCGGACGAGTTCCGGAACGACGACGCCGTCTGCCGCCGTCGCGCGGCGCAACGCCACGACGTCCGGGGAAAAGGCGCGACAGGCTTCGGTGATGCGATCGGCCGCAGAACGCGGAATGATGCCGTGCTCCGCTTCGGCCCGGGCCAGCGCCGCCTCGAAGGCGAGCATGGCGCGGATATCGGCCGCGGCGGAAAATTCCGCCGCGACGACCTCGTCACCGAGAAGACCGGAAAGATAGGGATGATCAAAGGCCGAGTAGGTCATTCCACATCTCCAGGATCTCGTGCTTCCGCGGCGCGGGAGCAGCGACGTCAAAGGCACGAAGCAAACGCGGTCAAGGCCGCCGCACGATGATCATATATCCAGGAAGACGGTTTCCTTCTCGCCCTGGAGATGAATGTCGAATGTATAACTAGGCGCCGCGCCCGCCGCGACAAGCGTTGCGGCGCGATGGCGATGTTCGATGCGGGCAAGCAGCGGATCCTCGGCGTTGGCCGCCGCCTCGTCCGGGAAGTACATCCGCGTATGAAGGCCGATATTGATGCCGCGCGCGACGATCCAGAAGGTGATGTGCGGCGCCATCAGGCGGCCGTCCTTGAATGGCACACGGCCCGGCTTGACGGTCTCGAAAGTGAAAACGCCATCCTCGGCGCCCGTGGGGCACCGGCCCCACCCGGTAAAATTAGGATCGGCGGCGCCGCGCATCTCCGAGGGAGAATTGTAGAGGCCGCCGGCATCCGCCTGCCAGATCTCGATCAGCGCGTCCCTGAGCGGCATTCCCGCGCCGTCGATCACCCGGCCGTTGACGGTGATGCGCTGTCCGAGCGTCTTCTCATTGATCATCGAAGCGCCGAGGTCGGCTTCGTAGACGCCCGCAATGCCGCAGAAGTTCGGCGTCAGGCCGATATGAACGTAGGGCCCGGCGGTCTGCGAGGCGGTTTCCTTGAGATAGCCAAGTTCCTGAACCATCGGTTGCCCCTCAGTTGCCTTCCGGTCGGTTTTCGAAAAACGTCGACCGGCGCCCACGCAGCACGATGTCGAACCTGTAGGCTCGCGCGTCCATCGGAATCGTGTTCGCCCAATCGAGGGGCGCGATCAGTTGCTCGATTGCCCGGCGGTCCGGGATCGTGTTGACGATCGGACATTTCCAGATCATCGGGTCGCCCTCGAAATACATTTGCGTGATCAGTCGCTGGGCGAATCCGTGCCCGAAGATCGAGAAATGGATATGCGCCGGCCGCCAGTCGTTGACGCCGTTAGGCCAGGGATAGGCGCCCGGCCGGATCGTCCGGAAGAAATAACAACCCTCGTCATCGGTGATCGTCCGGCCGCAGCCGCCGAAGTTCGGGTCCAGCGCAGCGAGATAGCTTTCCTTCTTGTGGCGATAGCGCCCGCCGGCATTAGCCTGCCAGAACTCGAGCAAAGCACCCCGCACGGGCAGGCCGCGCTCGTCGAGCACCCGGCCGTGCACGATGATGCGTTCGCCGATCGCGCTTTCGCCGGGTTTGGCGAAGTTGTGGATCAGGTCGTTGTCGAGTTCGCCCAGCATCGAATGGCCGAAGACCGGACCGGTGATCTCCGAGATCGTGCCGTCAAGCGAAAGCAGCGCCTTTTGCGGCGAGCGCAGCACGGAGGTCTTGTAACCGGGCGTAAAGGCCGGCGCATGCCAGTCGCGGTCGCGCTGGAAAAAGGCGCCTGTTTCGGGCTTGCGGTTCTGCCTGTCCGACATCGTCATTGCTCCTCTCAGACCGCCTTGCCGGCATCCATTTCAGCCAAGACCTGCTTGGCGATCTTGATCGCGTGGTTCGCCGCCGGCACGCCCGCATAGATCGCCACATGCAGCAGCGCCTCGCAGATATCCTCGCGGCTCGCGCCGGTATTGGCCGTCGCGCGGACATGCATCGCCACTTCCTCGTCCTGGCCGAGCGCGGCTAGAAGCGCAATGGTGACGATCGACCGCTCCCGTTTCGTGAAGGTCGGGCGCGACCAGACATGGCCCCATGCGGCTTCGGTGATCAGATCCTGGAAGGGTCGATCGAAATCGGTTGCGGCCGATTGCGCGCGATCGACATGCTTGTCGCCGAGAACGGCGCGCCGTGTCGCCATGCCTTGACGATAGCGCTCGGAGGGCGCGGAGGCGTCACTCATCTTTCCTGTCTCCATGCATGACGAGTTCGAAGAATGGCCGCAGTAGCCCGGTCAATATCTCAGGCTGTTCGACGCAGGGGATATGGCCGGCGTCGCGGATCACCTCGTAGCGCGCACCGGGGATAAGCTGCGCCGTCGAGAGCACCAGATCCGGCGGCGTCGAACCGTCCTCTTCGCCGACCACGCAAAGCACGGGAATGGCAATCTTCTTGGCCGCCTCCGTGTAATCTGCGTCGCGGATTGCGGCACAGGTTCCGACGTAGCCCGCCACCGGCTGCCGGACCAGCATGTTGCGATAGCCGATGAGCGCTACATTCTCCGGCCGCCGGAAAGCCGGCGTGAACCAGCGCTCCAGTACAGAGTCGGCAATCGCCTCGATCCCGTGGGCCTCGATCGCGGCGATGCGCGCGTCCCACATGTCGGCCGTGCCGATCTTGTGCGCGGTGTCCGAAAGCACGAGCGCACGCACCAGATCGGGACGGCGCTGATAGAGCGACTGCGCGATCAGCCCGCCGACGGAGAGCCCGCAGACGATTGCCTGGCGGACCGCGAGCAGATCGAGCAAGGCGGCAAGGTCGGTCGCATGATCCTCGATCGAATAGGGAACCTGGCCGACATCGGAAAGGCCATGGCCCCGCTTGTCGTAGAGAACGATCGCGAATTCACCGGCAAGCCGGACGACGACATCGCGCCAGATCCGGAAATCCGTGCCGAGCGAATTGATGAAGACGAGGACGGGCTTTTCTCCCGTCGCGCCAATCACCTGATAATGAATCGTGATGTCGTTGATACGGGCGAATTGCACGGCAGATCTCCTCCGTCGCAAATTGGATCTTTGATCTGGTTAAGTAAAATGATATTTCAGCGACTTCCATTAACTAATGGGTTATGAATTTCATTGGTCGATGCTCGCGTCAATGAAGGGCGCGCTTAACAATAGCACCGGACCCAGAGTCCGGGTACGAAAGCACCACTAAAAGCACACTACGGAAAACCCAATGAACGCACTGAGATAGTGCGACCCCCTTTGCCACTTTACCGACAGCCGCAATGAGATCCTCGAATGAACTGCTCGTTGGATGACCCCGGGTGTCAAGGCTGTTCATTGCCGAGTCTCCGGACACCGCTTATCCGACAAGACCACTCCCGCCTATGGAAACAGCGAATTTCACCTCCAGTTTCCGATGGGAGGGAACCCCGGCGTTGGCCCTGGGCCGCTCAGACGCCACCGCCCTCCAAGCGCCTTTTCTTCGACAGTCTTGGGTGGGAATCCGCGAGTGATCGCCCGTCGCTGGGAGGCAGCGCCAACCAATTAGAAGCACCTTAATTAAAAGCTTGCTCCATTAGACTTTAGTAGCATAGTCTGACGCCCATCGCTTTGGGAGGAGCACGATGGTTGAACGCGTAGAAGCCGAAAAACTTTCCAAGCAAACCGCCACGAAAGTGTGGTCAGTCCGCGAGTTCTGCCGACGGCAGCACTTGTGCCAGGAGGAAGAACGGCGCTTGACGCGGCTATTCGGCGGGTTCGCCACATCTAGCGAGCTGCTGCACAATGCGAAGCGCGCTCCCAGGTGGAGATATTGAGGGCCGGGGCGACGGGATCCCGCGTTCATCGCTGACGCGGGCTCGGTCGCAAATGAAGCTGCGCCCCGAAAGGCCAGGACGGCCATGGCAGGGTCAGCGGAGAACCTGCCAATTGCTGCTCTCGCCGGATCGTCACGCGATCATGCTCCGCAGAAGGCCGGCCGATGCAATCGCAATGACGACAGTCGGCAGGATGGACAGCCGTGTCGCCGCCGCCATGGTGACCCCGAGCGCCATCAGGTCGGCCGGATGACCAGTCACGAAGTCAGGGGCGATGATCGTGATCAGGACGCAGCCAGGCGCGCTCTCCAGCACCGTCGAGAGCTTCGGGCTGAGCGTACGGTTGCGCAGAAACACGTAGCCGCCGATGCGCGTCAGGTAAGTGACCAAAGCCATCAGCAGAATGGTCGTTAGGTTCATGGGATCGATCATGACGGTCTCGCAAGAACATAGGCGGCAAGGCCGCCCTACACCGCGCCTGCCGGCACATGCCAGGCCCCCGGCAGGACCAGATAGGTGGTCGCCGCGGCGACAAGGCTGACGAGCCATGGAAGGCTGCGGACGGTCCCTTCCACATTCCCGAAAGCATCACCAAAAAAACGGCCGGGAACGCCATATCGAAGCCATAGCGCGTCACGTCGCCGAGAACCGGGCCGACGAGCGCGCCGACCGCGGTGAAGACGATCCAGCATGTATAGAGGCCAAGCGCGACCGCCAGATAGTAGCCGAGCGACAGGCGCGCACCGGATTTCCAGGCGTCGGCAAGTCCCATCGCCCAGCTCTCGTCGCACATGAGGAAGAGGGCCGCCAAAGCCTTCCTCTTCGGCAAGTGCCGGATAAACGGCGCAAAGGCCGCTCCCATCAACAGATGACGGCTGTTGACCAGGAAGGTAATCGCCACGATCAGCAGCACGTGCGGCGGTGAACTCCACAGCTCGACCGGCGAATTCCGAGCCGCCGCCGAAATTCAGTCCAGTCAGCAGAGGCACCTCGACGGCGCTGAAGCCCTTCTGCGAGGCTTGCGAGCCTAGCACCGGCGCGAAAGGAACGAAGCCGAGCGCGACGGGCAGCACATCCCGTAAGCCGCGCCAGACTTCGCCGGTCCGCCACGCCATTGATGAACAACGTCGACCTGGCGGAGCGCGTCGGCCTGTCGCCATCGCCATGCCTGCGGCGCGTCCGGCTGCTCGAGGAAGCCGGCGTCATCCCGTTATGTGGCGCTCCTCGACCCTGCAAAGGTGGGGATGGGTTTGACCCTCTTCGTGCGTGTCTGGCTCACCGGTCAGGATGAGGAGACTGTAAATGTGTTTGTAGAGGCGGTCAGAAAGCTGCCCCAGATTGTGGAGTGCCATCTTATGGCGGGAGACAGCGACTTCCTGCTGCGCGTTATCGCTCCCGACCTCGAAGGATATCGGCGCTTCCAGATTGAGCACCTTGGCCGCATCAGGGGCGTCAGGAATATCAAGACAGAAATCCCTATGCAGAAGATCAAGCACTCGTGGGAAGTCCCGGTCTGATTGTGTTCAGACGGATCGTAGGCGTTAGCATGTCAAGGCTCCGAATGTCCGCTGGCTCTCTTCCGCTCCCCACCTATTGCGGGCGGTCGGCTTCATCCGGAATCACAGGCCTGAACAAGGGCAGCCCGCATTGCCAGACTTGCCGAGGGCTTTCAGGACAAAGCGAATCTGCTCGCGCAGGGCGACTTCGGTGTCTTCGCTGTGTAAAACGCAGTGCTCTATCAGACCCGGATGGACGAACGGCATAAAGGCCGTGTTGACGGCCCGCGCCGCTTCCGCGGCATCTTCGACCTCGAACGCGCCCGCCTCCATGCCCTCGCG
Source organism: Sinorhizobium sp. 7-81 (assembly GCF_030124405.1). Taxonomy (NCBI): domain Bacteria; kingdom Pseudomonadati; phylum Pseudomonadota; class Alphaproteobacteria; order Hyphomicrobiales; family Rhizobiaceae; genus Sinorhizobium; species Sinorhizobium sp. 7-81. Next base: position 190,683 of record NZ_JASKLT010000002.1, read on the forward strand.
GATGATCGCCTCAAAGATCGCTATCATCCTCTCGTCATGCGCCTTGATGGCGGCCCAGTTTTCCCGCACGGCGGCGGTAATCAGGTCATGGATGCGCTTTGCCTCAGTCGACTGCATCTTAGTGTGGCGGTGAACGGCAGTCAGGATCTGGTTGAGTTTCTCCAACGGCGACGCGCTCGTGCGTGCGATCGTAAGGGCCACGTCGGCGGCATCGTTCACAATCCGACCGCAGACGGATTCACGGATCGCATCCTTGGAAGAGAAGAAGCGGTAGATGTTCGCTCGGCTCATGCCGAGTTCGGAGGCGATGTCGGCCACCGATGTCTTGTGATGGCCGATGCGGCGGAAGTGTTCCTCCGCCACGTCCAGGATGCGCGCGCGCATCCTGTCGGTATCAGTCCCCGGCCGGACCGGATAATCCATGAAACGCCTCCAGATTGAATGAACGGATCGGCCGGGCCCGTCCCGGACGATCATCTGCAAGCGGTAAGATGGTGTGGCTCACCCGGCCACGCGTTGCCAAGGCCAGCGCGCGAGAACCTGAACCGTCTCCGCCCGACAAGGGCCCTACTCGGCAGCCATTGCTATTCGCAACTCCGGTTCCTCTATCGGCTCCTCATGGAGCTCATCTGCAGTCGGCTTGATGCGGAACCACGCCGCGTAGAGCGCCGGGAGGAAGAGCAGGATCAGCACCGTGCCGACCGCCGTGCCGCCGATCAGCGTATAGGCCATCGAACCCCAGAAGACGGAGTGCGTGAGTGGGATGAAGGCCAGCACGGCCGCAAGTGCGGTCAGGATCACGGGCCTTGTGCGTTGCACCGTGGCCTCGATAACGGCGTGATAGTCGTCGAGACCGGCAGCACGGTTCTCCTTGATCTGTTCGGTCAGGATCAGCGTATTGCGCATCAGGATGCCGGCCAGTCCTATCAGACCCAGAATGGCGTTGAACCCGAAGGGCTGGTTGAAGGTGAGCAACATCGGCACGACCCCGACAAGACCAAGCGGTGCCGTCAGCATGACCATGGCCATCGTCGAGAAGGATCGCACCTGCAGCATGATGACGATCAGCATCGCGGCAATCATCGCCGGGAAAACCTTGCCCAGCGCGGTATTGGCCTTGGCAGCCTCCTCGATCGATCCACCCAATTCGATGCGATAGCCGGCTGGAAGAGATGCGATTAGCGGCTGAAGGGCGGTCATGATCTGCTTGGAGACCTCCGGCGGCTGTGTGGCCTCGTTGATGTCCGAGCGGATCGTGATGACGGGCGTGCGATCGCGGCGCTTCAGGATCGGTTCTTCCAGACGGATTTCCGAACGACCGATCTGGTCGAGCGGAATCGGGCGGCCGTCGCGGCTCATCAAGGAGAAATCCGCCAGACGTGTCGGATCCAGTCGCTCGCCGCCGGCGCTGCGTGCCACGACGGGGACATTGCGGATGTCCTCGCGGACCTGCGTAACGGGGATGCCAGTGAGGAGGAACTGCAGTTGCTGAGCCGCCTCTGCCGGCGAGAGGCCGATGAGGTTCAGTCGCTCCTGATCGGGAATGAAGCGGAGAACAGGTGTGCGATTGCCCCAATCGCGATTGGCCTGTCGCACGTCCGGGACGCCGCGCATGATGTCGAGGGCCTTCTCGGAAATGCTGTACAATTGGGTCGGATCAGGTCCCATGACCCGAAACTCGACCGGGAACGGCGTGTACGGCCCGAACACAAGCTGCGTGACGCGCACATAGGCGGCAGGTGCAAGCCCCTGGGATATCGCGTCACGGAGGCGTTGCTTCAAGGCCTCGCGCGCCTCTGCGTCCGGGGTCAGCACGACGATCTTAGCGAAGGCAGGATCAGGCAATTCCGGCGCCATCGCGAAGAAGAAGCGGGGAGCGCCCTGACCGACATAGCTCGTGACGATCTTGGCCTCGGGCTGCTCGTCGAGCCAGTGCTCGAGCTTCTCGACCGTCGCGGTCGTCGTCTCGATGCTGGTGCCTTGCGGCAGGCGAACCTCCACCAGCACCTCCGGACGGTCGGATGTCGGGAAGAACTGCTGCTTGACCGCTCCCATGCCGCCCACGGAAAGCGCGAAGGCGATGCCGACGATGGCGCAGGTCAGAAATCTGTGGCGCACGGCAAAGGTGATGAGCCGTCGCAGACGCCGATAGTTCGGCGTGTTGTAAATCGCGTGGTGACCGCCCTCGATCGGTTTGATCGCGGGCAGCATCTTGACGCCGAGATAGGGCGTAAAGACCACCGCAACGATCCAGGAGACGATGAGGGCGAACCCCACCACCCAAAAGATGTTGCCGGCGTACTCGCCCGCCGTCGAGCGCGCAAAGCCCACCGGCAGGAAGCCGGCGACCGTCACGAGTGTTCCCGACAGCATCGGCGCCGCAGTGTGGCTCCACGCATAGGCCGCCGCCTTGATGCGGTCCATGCCCTCTTCCATCTTCACCACCATCACCTCGATGGCGATGATGGCGTCGTCTACGAGAAGGCCGAGCGCCAGGATGAGGGCGCCGAGCGTGATGCGGTCGAAGAACCGGCCCGTTTCCAGCATGATGAGGAAGACGACCGCAAGCGTCAGCGGAACGGCGGCCGCTACGACGATGCCGACGCGCCAGCCAAGACTGAGCAGGCTCACCACCAGCACCACGCCGAGCGCCATCGCGAACTTCATCATGAACTCGTCGACCGCCGAGGTGATGTTGACGGCCTGGTCGGTCACCTTGTCGAGCGTCATGCCGAGCGGCAGTGCCGATGCGATCGCTGCAGTCCTGTCCTCGAGCGCCTTGCCGAGCGCGAGACCGTCCCCGCCCTCCTGCATGACAGCCGCGAGCATGATGGTCGGCTCACCTTGGCGCCGGATCAGGTAGGTGGGAGGATCCTGGTAGCCGCGGCGGACCTCGGCGATGTCGGAGAGCTTGAGCGTCCGCCCCGCAGCGGCGATCGGCGTGTCGGCGATCGCCTCGACACTGTCATAAGCGCCGTCGACCCGGATGAAGACCTGCGGCCCCTTTGTGTCGATCGAGCCTGCCGGCGTAACGGTGTTCTGCCGCTGCAGGGCGGCAACGACATCCTGTGCCGAGACGCCGAGGGTTGCCAGTTTGGCATAGGAAAACTCGATGAAGATCTGTTCGGGACGTTCACCGAGGATATTGATCTTCTTGACGCCGGGCACGTGCAGGAGGTCCTGCCGGATCACCTCGGCCTGCCTGGCCAGCTCACGCATCGGCATGCCCTTGGCCTTTAGCGCATAAAGGGCAAAGCTCACGTCCGAATATTCGTCGTTGACGAAGGGGCCGAAGACGCCGGACGGCAGGTTGCGGGCTTCATCCCCGAGCTTCTTGCGCGCTTGGTAGAACTCCTCCTGCACGGCTGATGGCGGCGTGCTGTCCTTCAACGTGACCGTCATATAGGCATAGCCTGGCCGTGTGGTCGTCTCCACCCGGTCGTACCAGGTAAGCTCCTGAAGCCGCTTCTCCAGCGGTTCGGCGACGAGATCCTGCATCTCCCGCGCCGTCGCACCGGGCCATGCCGTGGTCACCGTCATGGTCTTGATAGTGAAGTTCGGATCCTCCGCCCGTCCGAGCATGAGGAAGGCGTAGGCGCCGGCGGCGACCAGCAGGAGGATGAAGAACAGGGTGACGGCGCGCTCGCGAACGGCGATCGCGGAAAGATTGAGGTTCATCATCTGTTGTTCCCTTCGGGCGCAGTTCTGACGCGAGCGCCTTCCTGCAGGAGATGAGCGCCGAGCGAAACGATCGGATCGCCAGAGTTCAATCCGGAGATCATGGCGGTTTCGCTGGTCACGCGAACAAGCTTGACCGGCCGGAAGTGTACGGTCGAGGTGGCGCTATCGACCACCCAAACGCCAGTCCTCTCGCCGTCGTCGAGCACGGCTCCGAGCGGCACCGTGATTTCCGGTTGCGTCGCCTGGCTAGCAATCCGGATAGTGACCGTAGCGCCAAGAGGTGCCGCCGCAGCCTCGCCGTCAAGCACATAGCGAGCTTCGTATGTACGGGTCTGGACATCGGCGGAGTCCGATAACTGCCGCAGACGTGCCGTGGAGGGTCGGCCATCGCGGCCGTACAGGGCGGCCTCGGCTGCCGAGCCGATTGCCGGCCGAAGCGTCTCGGGAAGGGCGACCACCGCCTCACGGGGGCCGGCATGGGCAAGTCTAACCACCGGCTGACCGGCGGCGACAACCTGCCCCGGCTCGGCAAGCGTTTCGGTTACCGTTCCATCCGCGCCCGCCAGCAGGACAGAGTAGGTCGCCTCGTTCTCTGCGACCTTCGCTTCCGCTTCCGCGGCGGCAAGCTGTGCCGTGGCGGTATCGAGCGCTGCCTTCGCCTGCTCGTATCGCTGCGGCGTTGCCGCCAGTCCATTCTTCACCAGAACAGCGTAGCGCTTCTCGTCGGCACGCGCCTGAACCAGAACAGCGCGCGCTGCAGCGACGGCGTTGCGCCTGGCCGTGAGCGCAAGTTGCAGATCGGTTTCATCGATCCGCAGCAGCTCCTGGCCCGCTTTCACCTGTTCACCGACGTCCACAAGGCGCTGAGTGATCTTGCCTGGCACGCGAAAACCGAGATTGCTCTCGACCCGCGCGGCGATGATACCTGTAAAGGCCCGCTCGGCGCTTTCTGATCTCGCCGCCTGCACCACCCTTACAAGTGGCGACGCGACGCGGGGATCTGCGGCCTCCGTGTCCCGTGCTGGCGTTTCGAAGACGAACGCAAACGCCGCGCCCCCGACTGCAGCCGCAAGGCCGATCGATGTGAGAAGAAATTTGCGCTTCATTTCAGATGACCCTTGTTGACGGGCGCTGCCTCTATTAGATTGCGATCTAAATCTATCCGTGGTATAGATGTCAAGTGAAATCTAATCGGAGGTCGATCATGAGAGTTAGCCGCGCACAGGCGGAGGCAAATCGCGAAGCGGTCATCAATGCAGCGAGCCGGCTTTTTCGAGAACGCGGCTTTGATGGCATCGGGCTCAAGGATCTGATGAAGGGAGCCGGCCTGACCCAGGGCGGATTCTACAAGCAGTTCGAATCCAAGGACGATCTTGCGGCGCAGGCATCGAAGCGGGCGATGGAGCACGCAACGCGCCGATGGTCGGACGTTGCTGCCGCCAGCCCTGATCCCCTTGAGGCCGTTATCGAGCTCTACCTGTCGACGGGACATCGCGAAGAGAAGAGCGACGGTTGTCCATTGGTGGCGCTCGGCGCTGACGCGGCTCGCCAAAGCGAGGAGGTGCGAGCCTCATTCCAGGACGGAATTCAAGCGCATCTTCAAATCCTCGCGAAATTGATGCCGGCGACGGGAGGTCCAGAAACCTCTGGCAAAGCCATGGCGATGCTGTCGCTCATGGTGGGCGCCGTGACGATCTCTCGCATCCTGAATGATCAAGAGATGTCGGAGCGGTTTCTCAACGTAGCTGCCGACGAAGTTCGGCGGATTGCGGTCTCCGCCGGGGAAGCATGACGCCATCCCCGCCACCCCGTAGCGCCGTTATCCCTGTAGCCGCGCAGACGGATCCAACAAAATGACAACTGGAGAGCACATGCGCCGTATCGTTATCACAGGCATGGGAGCAGTCAGTCCGCTCGGAGCCAATGTGGCGACGTCCTGGTCTCGGCTCTTGTCTGGTTGTTCGGGAATCCGGCGGCTTTCGGACGGCGTCGTCGGCGACCTGCCGGCGAAGATCGGCGGGACGGTTCCCTCCCTGGAAGAAGACCCCGAAGCTGGCTTCGATCCGAATACCGTCTTTGCTCCAAAGGACCAGCGCAAGGTCGACCGTTTTATTCTCTTCGCGTTGGCGGCGGCGGAAGAGGCGCTAGCTCAGGCGGAATGGAAGCCGACCTCCGAAGACGACCGTGCCCGCACCGCCACGATCATCGCGTCGGGCATCGGCGGGTTCCCCGCCATAACTGAAGCGGTGCGAACGGTCGATCAGCGCGGTGCCCGACGGCTTTCACCCTTCACGGTGCCGTCCTTTCTGGTGAACCTGGCAGCTGGACAAATCTCCATCCGCTACGGCTTCAAAGGTCCGCTCGGCGCGCCGGTGACGGCGTGCGCGGCCGGCATTCAGGCGATTGGCGATGCGGCTCGTCTTATCCGCGCCAATGAAGCCGACATCGCGGTGTGCGGCGGAACGGAAGCATGCATGAATATTGTCAGCCTCGGCGGTTTTGCCGCGGCACGCTCTCTTTCGACGGGGTTCAATGACATACCTGATCAGGCCTCGCGTCCCTTCGACATGTTGCGTGACGGCTTCGTCATGGGTGAAGGCGCCGGCATCCTGGTCATCGAGGCATTGAGCCACGCGCTTGCGCGCGGTGCAAAACCCCTCGCCGAGCTCGTCGGCTACGGCACGACAGCCGACGCCCACCACGTCACTTCCGGTCCCGAGGACGGCGGCGGTGCGCGCCGGGCCATGGAGATCGCGATTGCCCAGGCCAGAATTTCGCCGCGAGAGATCCGCCACCTCAATGCGCACGCAACCTCCACGGCAGTCGGCGACCTGGGGGAAATCGCGGCAATCAAAAGGGTGTTCGGTGCAGAGTTCGGCGTAGCCGTCAGCGCAACGAAGTCGGCGACCGGACACCTGCTCGGAGCTGCCGGCGGGCTTGAAGCCATCTTTACGATTCTTGCGCTTAGGGATCAGGTGGCTCCGCCCACTCTCAACTTGGACGCTCCCGATCCGGCCGGCGACGGGATTGACTTCGTCGCAAATCAGGCCCGGCCCGCGGAGATGGACTACGCGATCTCCAACGGTTTCGGCTTCGGAGGTGTCAACGCCAGCGCCGTGTTCCGACGTTGGACGGACAAATTGGTCGGCGCCGGAATGCCCGTGGCTGAAGCTTAGCGGGCAGCATGAACGAGAGCGCTTGCGTCATTTGCAACCGAAATCAGCACAAAGAAGGAAGTGGTTTCCATGAACAAAGCCAATCTTGGCGTCGCCCTGGTAACTGGGGCATCGACCGGCATCGGGCGCGCAACGGCGAGAGCCCTTCAGCGCGCGGGCTTTCGGGTCTTCGGAACCAGCCGCCGTGCGGCCGCAGAAGGATCCGACGGCGTCACCATGTTGAGCTGTGACGTGACCGATGACGCATCCGTGGCGAAACTGATCGAGGAGGTGCTAGCCGAGACAGGGCGTATTGACCTGCTCGTCAACAATGCCGGCATTGGACTGCTCGGCGGCGCAGAGGAGTCCTCAACTGCCCAGGCTCAGGCACTGTTCGACGTGAACGTCTTCGGCGTTCTTCGCGTCACCAACGCGGTGTTGCCAACAATGCGGAGTCAAGGCAAGGGCAGGATCATCAACATGAGTTCCATTCTGGGGCTGATCCCGTCGCCCTACAATGCTCTCTATGCATCGACCAAACATGCCGTCGAAGGCTATTCCGAATCGCTCGATCACGAACTGCGCACATTCGGAATTCGGGTGGCGCTCGTCGAGCCCGGCTATACCCGCACCGCCTTCGAGGAAAACATAACCAGGCCCGATCGTTCGCTTGCTGTCTACGATGCGGTGCGCGCTGACATGGAAGTCCAGATGCGCGAGAGCGTCGAAAAAGGCGACGACCCTGAGATTGTGGCAGAGACGGTTGTCAAAGCGGCTACGGCCAAGGCGCCGAGAAGACGTTACACCGCGGGCAAACTGGCCGGCCAAGTTCGCTTGCTGCGCCGTTTCGTCCCCGAATCCGCTTTCGACAAGAGCTTGCGGAAACAGACCGGTCTGCCGGTCTGATGTCGACAATATGCGATTTGCGCGAGGCAAGACAGTCGAACTACAGCGCCGCGCGTCTTATCAGACGTGGGCCAGCCGAGCGACCTGCTCAAGCGGTTCTGGAAGTCTAAGAGCCCTGGAGGCGAACATGACCTTAAGCTCCGGGACGTTGTTCAGAGGCTTTGTCGCCTCGCTCATCTTCATGACCGCCTCCATGCTCGCCCCCTTATTTCAACGCGACGGCTGCCTTCTGTAAGACGGACTCGATGCAGGAATGCCCTTCGCATCTTGTCGACTTGGTCGCAGGATGCAGGCTATCGCGTTCCACGAACGGCAATCGAGATAACCGGCGAGCCGCTCCCCGACCGAGCTTTTGCCGCAGCCGGATACGCCCATCACCACGATCGGGTCGAAGGCGCCCTCCGCCTAGAGGCTGGTCGTGATGCCGCCGTCGACATAGAGCGTGCGTCCGTTGACGAAGGAGGAAGCCTTGGCCGCCAGGAAGACCGCCGCGCCGACCAGTTCCTCGACATTGCCCCAGCGGCCGGCCGGCGTGCGGTTCTCCAGCCAGGACGAGAACTCGGTGCTGTCGACCAGCGCCTGATTGAGCGGTGTCTTGAAATAGCCGGGCGCGATCGCATTGATCTGAAGGCCGTATCGCGCCCAATCCGTACACATGCCGCGCGTCAGGTTCTTCACCGCCCCCTTGGTCGCCGTATAGGGCGCGATGCCGGGACGGGCGAGTTCACTCTGCACCGAAGCGATGTTGATGATCTTGCCCCGCCCTCGCCCGATCATGTGGCGGGCAACCGCCTGGCCGACATAAAAGACGCTGGAGATATTGGTCTTCAGCAACTGTTCCCAGCGATCGGCGGGAAAGTCTTCGAGCGGGGTGCGGAACTGCATGCCGGCATTGTTGATCAGGATATCGATCGGTCCGATATCCTTCTCGATTGCATTCACCCCCCGCCCAACGGCAGCATGGTCGGTCACGTCGAAGTCGGAAACGGACACCTCGTGTCCGGCGCCTCGCAGCGATTGGGCTGCATTCTCAAGCTTGTCGCGGTCGCGGCCGTTGAGAATGATGGCCGCACCGTGCTCGGCCAGACCGCGTGCGAGCGCATAGCCAATGCCCTGGGACGATCCCGTCACCAACGCGCGGGAACCGGAAAGATCAAATAGAGGGAAGGTCATGAAACCTCCTTGCGAGGATAGAATGGAAACACCACACGGCAGCAAGCCCGGCTCGGATGTCTATGATCAGCCCTTTGGCCTTCAAAACCGATTCCAGCTTGCTGACGTCGATCACCGACTTACCCGGTTTATGGGCTTCGATATAGCCGGCCTCTCCTCGGGCCCGGGATGGGCTCCATCGGCATGATGATGCAGCGGTAAGTTCAGCAAGTGGCGCAGAGCGGTCGCCAGATGATTCGCGTGGACGGTCGGCTCCCGCCCTCTGAGATGTTGAGGCGCCGGCTCATTGAGGCCATCGTTCAGCTTTTGATCTTGCTATCGTCTATCCGTGGCCGTTTAATGTTGAAAGGCCGCTGGCGGCAAACTGGCGGAGGAGAGCCCGCGCTCATGAAGCCAATGACCGAAAAGCACCTCGCGGTTCTGCGCAGGCATATGGTCGATGTCATCGAAATCCAAACCGACCTTGCAAGCGAAGAACTCGGCAAGGCGGCGCTCGACGAGCGGGTGTTGGCAGCGATGCGGCAGGTGCCGCGGCATCTCTTCGTACCTGCCGCGGTTGCACCTTTTGCCTACGAGGACATGCCGCTGCCGATCGGCTTCGATAAGACCCTGTCGCAGCCCTTCATCGTCGCTCTGATGACTGATCTCCTTGCACCCCAACCGCATGAGTCCGTGCTCGAGGTCGGCACCGGGCTTGGCTACCAAGCCGCAATCCTCGCCGAACTCGCCGGCCAAATTTGGAGCGTCGAAATCATCGAGGAGTTCGCAAGCCATGCCGAGGCCCTCCTGCAGCGCCTCGGCATGTCAAATGTGGGCATTCGTATCGGCGACGGGTCTCGCGGCTGGCCTGAGCGCGCCCCATTCGACAAGATCCTGGTCACGGCAGCGGCTGAGGAGCCGCCGCCGGCTTTGCTTGAGCAGCTCAAGCCGATGGGCCGTCTGGTTCTTCCTGTGGGCTCGGAAGAACAGTTGCTGACTGTCATAGACAAGGATTCGGCAGGACAACTCGAGGCCCGCCAACTCATCCCGGTTCGATTCAGCCAGCTTGAGGCGGTCTAGTGCGCGTGCGTTCGGCGCGCTTAGCTCCATCAAATTCACGAAGCTGTTGAGTTTACGCTTGCATAAACAGCAAGCAGGGTGACCCCAATAACGTACCAAGCAACAAAGTGCCCTTGGCGATCTAAGCTGACGCCACCTGAGACATCGCTCTCTCCGGTCCCTGCTCAGGCAACTCAACTGCGCAGTAGATCCTGCATTTGACCTTGTTTTTGCAACCCGACTTCGCGAACGATCTCGGCGAACCGGGTGAACTGTGAAGACAGGGGATTCGTCTTCCGCCACACCATTCCTATGGTCCGAGAAGGACGCGGATTGGCCAAGCGAGACATGCACACTCTGGAGGATAGCGTCTCCGTGTAAACCGCCATCTGCGGAACGAGAGTGACGCCGATGCCGGCACCCACCATCTGGACAAGAGTGGAAAGAGAGCTCCCCTCCATCAACTCGCGTGTCGGCAAGGCCGCGACATTGCAGAAGGAAAGGGCCTGATCCCTGAAGCAGTGGCCCTCCTCAAGAAGCAGCAGCTTCATCTCGTGAAGTTTGTCGGAACTGGGCACCGGTTTGCCCGCATCTTCCAGTGGACGCACCAACACGAATTCCTCATCGAAGAGCGGGACCTCTTCCAGCGCAGGTTCGGAAACCGGCAGTGCGACGATCGCCGCGTCGAGCCGGGCCTCCAAGAGGTCTTCGATCAGCTTCTGAGTGATTGCCTCGCGCGGCCTGGGTTCCAGACCGGGGTAGCGCTGGGTTAGCGTCTTTATGATGTCGGGAAGAAGATAGGGCGCGACCGTAGGAATAACGCCGATGCGAAGGCGGCCGGCGAGCGGACCATGCGCCGCGCGTGCCAGGTCCTGTAGTTCGTCAACTGAGCGCAGTATCGAGCGAACCCTTCCTGCGAACTCCTCGCCAAGGCCTGTGAGACGAATTTTCCGGCCCCCTCTTTCCACCAAGGGAGCACCGATCAAGTCTTCCAGTTCCCTTATCTGCACGGACAACGCCGGCTGGGAAATTGCGCATGCCTCAGCCGCCCGTCCGAAGTGGCCCAATCTCGCGAGGGCGTCGAAATAGCGCAGGTGTTTCATGGACAACCCAATCATAACCTCAGCATATGGGAGCCTTTAGAATATACAATTGGAATTTATCGTCAGGCTTGGCTACTGCATCGGTACTGCTAGTGGGTCTTGATGGTTATCGCCGCCTTCGAAAGCGGGCACTCCATGGGCCACCTTCAGTCGCTCCTTTCTGTCTAGGCAACCCCATCGGAGAGCAAATATGGACGCAAAGACGAAACCGGCCGGCAAGTGTCCGGTGATGCACGGCGGTAATACTGCCCTTGGCAAATCTGTCATGGAGTGGTGGCCCACCGCACTGAATCTCGACATTCTGCACCAACACGACACCAAGACCAATCCGCTGGGCAAGGAGTTCGACTATCGGGAAGAGCTCAAGAAGCTGGACGTGGAAGCGCTGAAGGCCGACCTGCGTGCGCTCATGACGGATAGTCAGGATTGGTGGCCGGCGGATTGGGGCAGCTATGTCGGCATGATGGCTCGTGTCACTTGGCATGCGGCGGGGTCCTACCGCACCTCTGACGGCCGCGGCGGCGCCAACACCGGCAACCAGCGTTTCGCGCCGCTCAATTCGTGGCCCGACAACGTCAACACCGACAAGGGCCGCCGACTGCTTTGGCCGATCAAGAAGAAGTACGGCAACAAGATTTCCTGGGCCGACCTGATCGCGCTCGCCGGCACGATCGCCTATGAGGTTGCTGGTCTCAAGACGTTCGGCTTCGCCTTTGGCCGCGAGGACATCTGGCATCCGGAAAAGGATACCTACTGGGGTGACGAGAAGGAGTGGCTCGCGCCGAGCGACGGCCGCTATGGCGACGTCTCCAAGCCTGAGACGCTCGACAACCCACTTGCCGCCGTACAGATGGGTCTCATCTACGTCAATCCCGAAGGCGTCAACGGGAAGTCGGATCCGCTGGCAACCGCCGCGCAAATGCGCGAGACTTTTGCTCGTATGGGTATGAACGACGAAGAAACCGTGGCGCTCACTGCTGGCGGCCATACGATCGGCAAGACCCACGGTAACGGCAACCCGCTCGATCTCAGCCCCGATCCGGAGGCTGCGGGCCCGGAACTCCAGGGCCTGGGCTGGATGAATACGAAGGGCCGCGGCATCGGCCGCGACACGGTTGTTTCGGGCCTCGAAGGCGCTTGGACCACCGAACCGACCAAGTGGGACAATGGCTTCTTCAAGATGCTGTTCGAACACGATTGGCATCTGGTGAAGAGCCCGGCCGGCGCGACCCAATGGGAGCCGGTCTCGATTGCCGAACAGGACAGGCCGGTTGACGTGGAAGATCCTTCGATCCGCCACAACCCGATGATGACTGACGCGGACATGGCGCTGAAGGTGGACCCGATCTACCGCGAGATCTCCCTGCGCTTCATGAACGATTTCGAAGCATTCTCGGACGCTTTCGCCCGCGCCTGGTTCAAGCTCACACACCGCGACATGGGTCCGAAGACCCGCTATCTCGGTCCCGACGCGCCCACCGAAGATCTCATCTGGCAGGATCCGGTTCCCGCCGGACGCAAGGACTACGACGTCAACGCCGTCAAGGCAAAGATCGCGGCCTCCGGTCTTTCGGTTTCGGATCTGGTCACGACCGCGTGGGACAGCGCCCGCACCTACCGTGGTTCGGATTTCCGTGGCGGTGCAAACGGTGCGCGCATCCGCTTGGCTCCCCAGAAGAACTGGGAAGGCAATGAACCGGCGCGTCTGGCCCGTGTTATCTCGGTGCTCGAGCCGATCGCCGCAGAGTCCGGCGCCAGCCTCGCCGACGTGATCGTGCTGGCAGGCAATTACGGTGTGGAGCAGGCAGCGAAGGCTGCTGGCTTTGAAATCGAGGTGCCCTTCGCCCCGGGTCGTGGCGATGCGACTGCCGATGAGACCGATGCGGCAAGCTTTGCGCCGCTGGAACCGCTCGCCGACGGTTTCCGCAACTGGCTGAAGAAGGACTATGTGGTCAGCCCCGAGGAATTGCTGCTCGACCGCGCCCAGCTCATGGGCCTCACTGCGCCGGAAATGACGGCGCTGGTCGGTGGCATGCGGGTGATCGGCACGAACCATGGTGGAACGGCGCACGGCGTCTTCACGGATCGCGCCGGCGCGCTGACGACAGACTTCTTCATCACGCTGACCGACATGGCCTATTCCTGGGTGCCGGCCGGCAATAATCTCTACGAGATTCGCGACCGCAAGACCGGAACGACCAGATTTACCGCCACGCGCGTGGACCTCGTCTTCGGCTCGAACTCCATCCTGCGGGCCTATGCCGAAGTCTATGCCCAGGACGACAACAAGGAGAAGTTCGTCAAGGACTTCGTCGCCGCCTGGACGACGGTCATGAACGCGGATCGTTTCGATCTGTCTGAATAAGGTTCCCTCGGAATCTCATCATCCAATGGCCCATCTCCGGGTTTTCCCGGGGGTGGGTCACTTGTTTTCCCCCCGAGGCCGTTCGGAACGATTTGCCTGATCACCCGCCATCTGCCTGTCGCCGCGCTTCGATGGTGCCTTCCCCGCACGTTCCCGCGCATGGGCATCCGGACCGGCCACTATGGTGCCGGGTTTCTTGCTGTCCCGGCGTTCACCTTCCTTGCGATCAGGACGTCGACCCTCTTTGGCCATGATGTACACCCTCCTTTTTGAACTATAACCTCAACGGCGCTCGCCGTGCCTTGTTCCGTAAATGTCATCGGTGTTGAGGATGAAAAAGTCCTTGGTGCCGTTCCGCTCTGTCGGGAACTCTGCCACGCCCTGCCCTGCGAGATCGCTCGAGACGGCGTGACTCACCCGTACGGTGACCCCGCAACGACGGGCGCACGCAGTTGGCCGTGACGCCGTCGACGCCGACCTATCTTGCAGCGTCAGCCAGGATCATGTCCGCCGCCTTTTCCGCGATCATGAAGACGGCCGCCTGGGTGTTTCCGGATACCATCTTTGGCATGATCGAGGCGTCAGCGATGCGTAGGCCTTCAATGCCGCGCAGCTTCAGCGTCGGGTCCGCCACGGCTTTCTCGTCCATTCCCATCCGGCATGTGCCGCAGATGTGGTAAATCGTCTGGCCATTGGAACGGGCGAAATCCAGCCAATCCGCATCCGTGCGGCAATCAGGCCCGGGGCTTGTTTCCATATCGCGGAAGGCATCCATCGGCGCCTGTTCGACGATATGGCGGGCAATCTTCATGCCTTCCACCATGACGCGGCGGTCCTCTTCCTCCGCGAGGAAATTGGGCCGGATCGAGGGGGCCGCAAGCGGGTCCGGGGAAACCGCATGGATGGTTCCGCGCGACTGCGGCCGCAACTGCGTCACCCCGATGGTCATGCCGGGCTTGCGGTCCAGCACGCGCTCGGCGGCGTTCGCATAGCTTGCATGCATGAAGAAGTACTGAACATCCGGGCCTTCCAGCCCTTCGCGGGTCCGCACGAAACCATGAACGAGGCCGGTACCAAGCGTGAGTATGCCGCGACGGGTGGCAGCATATTGCGCAACGGCCATTGCCAGCTTCACCCCGCGCGTCTGCTCGTTAAGCGTGACCGGCTGCTTCACCCGCCAGTTCATGCGGGTGCAGAAGTGATCGATGTAGTTTTCCCCGACCCCCGGGAGAGCATGAGCCACCGCGAGGCCAAGGTTCTGCAGAATGGCCGGGTTGCCGATGCCGGAAAGTTCCAGCAATTGCGGCGTCTGCGCCGCACCCGCCGCAAGAATGACCTCCGCCCTCGCCTTGAAACGGAGCTTCGCATCGCCGATACGCGCGGTGACCCCGGTTGCCCGCTTTCCATCGAGATCGACGGAAAGGACATGCGCCCCGGTCCGGACGCTGAGGTTCAGGCGCTTCATTGCCGGCTTCAGATAGGCTTCGGCGGCACTGACGCGGCGGCCGCCGCGCTGGTTCACCTGATAGTAGCCGAAGCCATCCTGGCTCTTGCCGTTGTAGTCGGAATTGCGCACGTAACCGGCCTCTTCGGCAGCCCTGATGAAGGCCTCGCCGATTTCCGGGTGGAGTGCGACTGTGCTGAGCGGCAAGAGACCTCCATGCGCCCGCAGATCGTTTGCGGGGCCGTCATAATCTTCGATGCGCCGGAAGAAGGGCAGGACATCGTCGAAACTCCAGCCGCGGCAGCCTGCCTGGGCCCAGCCGTCATAATCCCGGGGCTGGCCGCGCACGTAGATCATGCCGTTGATCAGCGTCGAGCCGCCGAGGCCCTTGCCGCGCGGCACGGCGATGACGCGGTTCTTCGTCGCCTCTTCCGGTTCGGACTTGAAGCGCCAATTGTAGGTCGGATCGACCAGCAGCTTGGAGAAGCCGGCGGGGATACCGATCCACGGGCTACGACCGACGCCGCCGGCTTCGAGGAGAAGCACGCTGTGGCGGCCGGATTCCGTCAGGCGGTTGGCGAGTACGCAGCCGGCGTTGCCGCCGCCGACGATGATGTAGTCGAAGGTTTCCGCCGCAGCCTTCACGCCGCACCTCCTTTGGCCGGCGCGGACAGCACC
This sequence comes from Sinorhizobium sp. 7-81, assembly GCF_030124405.1. Lineage (NCBI taxonomy): Bacteria > Pseudomonadati > Pseudomonadota > Alphaproteobacteria > Hyphomicrobiales > Rhizobiaceae > Sinorhizobium > Sinorhizobium sp. 7-81. The sequence continues at coordinate 206,226 of NZ_JASKLT010000002.1, forward strand.
TTTCCGGGATTGAAGAGACCAGCGGGGTCGATTGCCTGTTTTATGGCGCGGGCAAGCGCCTGTTCAGCGACCGCCTTCGTGCGCTGCCACTCGCCCACGCGATATTTGCCGAGCCCATGTTCGGCCGAGATCGAACCGCGGTGGCGAACGACTGCATCATGAACCGCGCGATTGACCGCGGCCGGATCGTCCTCGGGTCCCAGCAGCACGTTGTAGTGGAGGTTGCCATCGCCGAGATGCCCGAAAACGTTGAGCCGCGCCGCGCGCGAGACGGCGGCCACCGCGGCACGTGCGTCCGCGAGATAAGCAGGCATGGCGGTGAGCGGCACCGAGATGTCGTGCTTCAGGCCGCGGCCCTCCCGCGCCTCTGCCTCCGTCACGTGTTCACGCAGCGCCCACAGCGATTGCGCCTGCTGATTGCTCGCGGCCACGACGCCGTCAAGGGCGAACTCCGCCTCGAAAGCGGCGGCAAACAGCGCTTCCATCGCCGCCTCGAGCCCGGTCAGGCTAGACGTTGCTTCGATCAGCAGGAACCACTCGCCGGCGGCGATCGGACTTTTCAGGCCGGCGTGCCTCTCGACCAGCGCGATCGATTCCCCCGAGATGAGCTCGAAGGCGGAAAGCGCATCGCCGATCTCGCTCTGGGCCTTGGCGTAGAGCGCGATCGCCGTTTCCACGTCGGCTACGGAGAGCAGCGCGGTGACGCTGTGGCGCGGCGCCGGCACGAGCCGCAGGACGGCGGCCGTGACGATGCCGAGCGTTCCTTCGGCGCCGATGAAGAGCTGCTTCCAGTCGTAGCCCGCATTATCCTTCCGCAGGTGCCGGAGGCCGTCGACGATCGAACCGTCGGCAAGCACGACCTCGAGCCCGAGCACCAGCGCGCGCGTCATCCCGTAGCGCAGCACGTTGACGCCGCCGGCATTGGTGGAGACGATGCCGCCGATCGTCGCCGATCCTTCGGCCGCGAGGCTGACGGGCAGCATCCGCCCCTTTTTCGTGGCCTCCTCCTTGACGGACTGCAGGATCGCACCTGCCTCGACCTCCACGGTCATGCCGACCGGGTCCAGGCTGCGGATCTTGCTCAGGCGATTGAGCGACAGCAGCACCTGCGACGAACTGGCGTCGGGCGTCGCTCCACCGGCGAGCCCCGTGTTGCCGCCCTGCGGCACGATCGATGCGCCGTGCTTGCGGCAGGCGGTGACGACCTTCGCCACTTCGCCGGTGTTGCCCGGACGCACGACGCAGAGAGGGCTCCCGACGAAGCTCCGCTTCCAGTCGACGGCATAGGGTTCAATGTTGCCCGGCGCCGTCAGCACGGCTGCGGGCCCGCAGATCGTCCGCAGTTGATCGAGAAGCGCGTCCTTGCCGGCCATCACGCGATCGCCCCCATGTGCTTCGCCATGAGTTCGATCTGGCATTGCAGCATCGGCAGGCCGCGCTGGATGCGGCACCCGATCGCCTCTGCGGCCTTCAGAAGCGGCGTCATCACCGGGTCCATGATCGCGTCGGCGACGACCTGACTGGCAGAGAGCCTGGAAAAATCGAGAGGCGGCGCGTCGGCCTCCTTCATGCCGAGCGATGTGCCATTGACGACGAGATCGTGGTCGGCCACCGAAGCGGCATCGGTCGAGAGCGAGAGGCCGGGATGCGCCTGCCGCAGCCGCCCCACAAGAGCCTCGGCCTTGTCGATGGTGCGATTGGCGATCGTGAGGTGGCTGACACCGGCATCGGCCAGCGCAAACGCGATCGCGCAGGCCGCACCCCCGGCACCGGCCACGTAGGCGCGTTTGCCCTCCGGCTCGAAGCCGGTTACCGTCCGAAGCGCCACGACGAAGCCGATGCCGTCGAGCATCGTCCCCACCATGCGGCCGTCCGCCTCGCGCCGGACGCAATTGACCGCGCCGATGTTGCGGGCCTCTCCGGTCACCCCGTCGCAGAGCCCGAGCATGGCTGGCTTGTGCGGCACGGTCGCAATGAAACCGCCGAAATTCTCGATCGCCTTCAGGCCGGACACCAGCGTCTCCAGCCCTTCAGGCTTGACATGGAAGGGGATCAGCACCGCGTCGACGCCATGACGGGCAAAGACCTCGGCCATGACTTCCGGCGTCTTCACGTGATGGATCGGATCAGCAAGAATACCGTAGATGCGGGTCTTGCCCGTAATCCGGTGGTCGGGTGCATCCGTCATGGCCTGCTCCGTGTCGCTCGGGCGTTGGAAGGATTCGTCGGGCGCCAGGCATTGGACGCCGAACGCCGTTGTGCGGCGATTACGTTCGGGAACGACATTCTGTGGTCTCGTCTGCTGGGGTGGGCTCGGAGCCTTGCCTTACGTCATATAAAGGCCGCCGGCGACGTCGATCGTCTGCCCGGTGACGAAGCTTGATTCCGCCGAGGTCAGATAAACGGCGGCATCCGCCACCTCCTCCGGCTGACCCAGCCTGCCCATTGGCGTCAGCTTCACCTGCTCGTCGTTGATCTCGCGCGCGACGCCGCGCACCATCGGCGTCTCGATGCGGCCGGGCGCCAGCGCATTGACGCGGATGCCATAGGGGCCGAGTTCGGCTGCAAGGTGCTTGGTGAAACCGATCAGCGCGGATTTCGTCGCCGCGTAGTGGCAGGCGACGATCGGCGAATAGGTCTTGCCCGCCACCGACGACATGTTGACGATCCAGCCGCGTTCGGCCTTGCGCATCGATGGCGTGAGAGCGCGGATCGTATTGAACGGGCCGGAGAGGTTGACGGCAACCACGCGGTTCCATTCCGTGGGATCCATCTCCCAGACCCTATGCGCCACCCCGTCGTGCTTCGGCGAAATGCCGGCATTGTTGACGACGGTGTCGAAGGCATCGCCCATGGTTCTCGCCGCATCGGCAAGCCCTGCTTCGACCGCGTCGTAGTCTGCAACATCGAGAAGAAGTGGCAGGCCCTCACCGTGACCATCGGCCTTGATGAGCGCCACGGTCTCGGCGATGTCGTCCGCGTTCATGTCAGCGACGCCGACGGTCGCGCCGCGGGCGGCAAAGCCGAGCGCGATCGCCCGTCCGATGCCGCGACCGCCACCGGTGACGAGCACGCGGCGGCCGGCATGGCTCGGACGGTACGAGATGGAGCGAGGGTTTTCTTCTCTTACAGGCATCATCAAATTCCCAAATAGGCTTGACGGACGTGATCGTTCGTAAGCAGCGCATCGGAGCTGTCCGAAAGGACGATCTCGCCGTTTTCTAGGACATAGCCGCGGTCGGCGGCCTTGAGCGTATGGAAGACGTTCTGCTCGACGATCAGCACCGTGGCACCCGTCTTGACGATCGTATCGATGACGTCGAAGACCTGCTGCACGACGATCGGCGCAAGACCCAATGACGGCTCATCGAACATCAGCAGTCTCGGCCGCGCCATCATGCCCCTTGCGATCGCCACCATCTGCTGTTCGCCCCCGGAAAGAGAACCGGCGCTCTGGTTCAGCCTCTCCCGCACGCGGGGAAAGAGCGACAGCACGTGGTCGAGCGTATCCTTCTGTTTCGCGCGCGCTTCCGCGCGATAGGCGCCCATCAGCAGGTTTTCATGCACGGTCATGTCCGCAAAGAGTTGCCTGCCTTCCGGGATGAGCGTGATACCGAGATCGACGACCTCATGCGCGGGAAGCCTGGTGATATCCTGCCCCTCGAAGGTGATACGTCCCGCGGTGGGCTTGATCAGGCCGGCGATGGTGCGCAGTGTCGTCGTCTTGCCGGCGCCGTTGGCTCCGACGATGGTTACGACCTCGCCCGCCTGAACGTCGAGCGAGACGTCGTGCAAGATGGTTGTCGCGCCGTATCCGGCGTGAATGCCTTCAAGCCTGAGCATGGGTGAATTCCTTTCCGAGATAGGCCTCGATCACCTGCGGATCGCGCACGACATTCTGGGGCTTGCCCTCGGCGATGATCTGGCCGGAGTTCAGCACCACCACACGATCCGACAGCGACATCACCGCTTGCATCACGTGTTCGATGGCGATGATCGAGACGCCGCTGTCACGAATGGAGAGCATGAGGTCGATGGCGCGGCGGACGTCGGTCTGGTTGATGCCAGCCATGACCTCGTCGAGGAGCAGGATTCGTGGCTTCATGGCCATGACGCGGGCGACTTCCAGCCGCTTCAGTCCGCCGATGGTGAGCCCCCTCGCCTCGGAGTGGAGCCAGGGAGCGAGACCCATGCGGAATGCTGTCTCGCGCGCCGCCTCGCGGGCGTCGTTGACGTCGCGGTGGCGGTGGAAGGCGCCGACCATGATGTTTTCTTCGACCGTCATCGCCGCGAATGGCTGGACGATCTGGAAGGTTCGGCCGACGCCGATCGCAGCGAAATCCCCCGGCGTCAGCGGCGCCTGCCAGGAGCCGTCCTCGGCCCGAACCCTGACCGAGCCGCTGTCCGGCTTGAGGAAGCCAGAAAGCATGTTGAAGACGGTGGTCTTGCCGGCGCCGTTCGGGCCGATCAGGCCGAGGATCTCGCCTTCCTTCAGCGAGAAACTCACGTCATTGGTGACGTGCAGGCCGGCGAAGTGCTTGTCCAGATGCTCCGCGACCAGGATGTCGTTGCCGATCGGCGGACGCTCGGCGACGCGAGGGGCTGCGGCAACCGGAGCCGACTGGCTTCCACGCTCCGGTGCGGCGCTGCCGAAGTAACGCGCGAGGATGCCCATCAGGCCGTTCGGCATGAAGAGCACGACAAGAACCAGCACGACGCCGTAGACGAAGCCGTGCAGGCCGAGCGCCTGGGCGCCGAGCCAGCCGCGGGCGAGTTCGGAGAGTGGCACGAGGAACAAGGCGCCGACAAGTGGTCCGACGACGGTACCGAGACCGCCGATGAGCGCGAACATCGCGATCTGGATCGACATGGTGAGCGAGAACATCGCCGCCGGTTCGATGAACGTGAGGTACATGGCGTGGAACGTGCCGATGAAAGCGGTGAGCGCGGCCGAGGCCGAGACCGCGATCAGGCGCACCTTGACGGTGTTCACGCCGGCGGCCTGGGCAGCGCTCTGGCGCTCGCGGGTGGCGACCAGGTAGAAACCCAGGCGGTGCGAACGGATCCACCAGGCGACGGCGAGCGCCACGACCAGCATGCCGAAGGCGATGAGAAGCGCCGGCGTGCGGTCGCGGAAGACCATCCACTCCCAGCCGAATTTCAGCGGGATCATCAGACCCGTGGCGCCGCCGGTGAACTCCCGGAAGTGCAGCGCGAGCACGCGGAATACCTCGAGGAACGCGATCGTCGCCAGCGAGAAGAACGGACCGCGCAGGCGGAAGCAGGGATAACTGATCGCAACGGCGACGACGACGGACACCGCCGCACCGGCGAACATCCCGAGCCAGGGGGAGATACCCATGTTCATCAGCATCACGCCGGCATAGGCCCCGATGCCATAGAAGATCGCGTGACCGAGCGAGAGCTGCCCGGCAAAGCCGCCGACGATGTTCCAGGCAGTCGAAAGGCCGGCGAAGATGAAGATGGTGATGAAGATGTGCGAGATGAACTGGTCGCCGATCGCAATCGGAGCCGCCAGCAGCGCCAGCAAGAGCGCGCCGAGTGCCGCAGCCTTCTTCAGCGGAAACGGGTTCATGCGCGCGGCGGGTACGGTGTTGTCGAGCGTGGTATCTGTCATGGCTTTCCTCATGGCGATACGTGCGAGAGGTTGAGTCGCTCGCTGAAGAGACCCGATGGCTTGAGGATCAGGATCAGCAGGAACACGCCGAAGACGGCGACCTCACGCAGATCGGATCCGATGTAGAAGCCGGCGAAGCTGTCGATCAGGCCGATGATCATCGCACCGGCAAAGGCGCCGCCGATCGAGCCAAGGCCGCCGAGCACCACCACCACGAAGGCGGTCAGCACGAAGTAGGTGCCGATGGTCGGGGATGTCGGATAGAGGGGTGCGACCATGGCGGCAGCAAAGCCTACGCAGGCAGCGCCGATGCCGAAGGTCAGCATGTAGATGCGGTTGACATTGATACCCATGAGCTGGGCGGCGGCGCGGTTCTGTGCCACGGCGCGAATGGCGCGGCCCATCTGCGTCCGCTGCAGGAACATCTGCAATCCGACCACGAGTGCTGCGGAAGCGAGCAGGATGATCACCTGCCCGAGCAGGACGCGGACAGGCCCGATCTGAATGGGCATGCGCAGGCCGCCCGGAGGCGTGTTGGCGATATCGGCGCCGAAGATCAGGAGCGCCAGGTTGATCAGTGCCGTGGAGAGACCCACTGTGGCGAAGATCTGGATATGGTCGTCGCGCGCACTCATCAGCGGCTGGATGATGAAGCGCTGCGTGGCGACGCCCACCAGGAACAAGAGCGGCGCGACCGCCACGACGGTTAGGAGCGGATGGAGACCCAGCTTGGCCGTGATCAGGTAGACAAGGTACATCCCGATCATCAGGAACTCGCCATGTGCGAAGTTCACGACCTTGACGATCCCGAAGATCAGGGTCAGGCCGATACTGACGATGGCAAAGAGGGCGCCGAGCATCAGGCCGCTGGCAAGCACTTGCAAAAACGTGTCCATCACGCCTCACTGTCTGTTGGGCACGGCGAACGGGACGAGACCGACCCGGCCGCAGCGTGCGAAACAAGGAGAACAGCTGCGGAAGGCGCAACCAACCTGCTGCGCCTTCCGCTCGGGAGGTCGCCTCAGTCGGCGAATTGCATCGGCGCAGTCGCCGCGGCGTCGGGATAGACCGTGACGAGTTTGCCGCCCTGCCACTGCATACCCATCATAGCGGCGCGTTCGTTCTGGTTGTTCTCGCCGAACTTGATGCCGTATCCGGCGGCGGTCGCACCGTCGGGAATGTCCATGGCCTTGACCGCCTCGACGAGGGTGTCAGGCTCGAAGCCCTCCGCCTTGCCGATCGCTTCGAGAATGGCCTTGGCGCCGACATAGTTGTTCAGCGAATGGCCGGAGCGCGGCACGCTGCCGTACTTCGCCTTGTAGGCCTCGATGAAGGCCTCGAGGCCAGGCGTCGCCTTGGTGTTGACGAGGTATTGGGTGAAGTCCACGTCGAGGACGCCGTCGATCACGTCATGGCCCACTGCATCGGCCGTCGGCTGCATGGAGTAGCCGCCGCCACCGCCGATGACGGCCGCAGGCTTGTAGCCGGCCTCGTTGGCCTGCTGCAGGAACAGGACGGAGTCGTTCTGGTAGGAAGTCTGCAGCACCACGTCGACGCCGGCCTGCTTCAGCTCCAGCACCAACGAGGACATGTCGACGGTCGCCGCCGGATAGCCGGAGGAAACGACCACGTTCAGGCCCCTCTCCTTGGCGTAGTTGGCCTGGTGCGTCGACACGGAGGTGCCGTAGCTCGAGTCTTCGTAGATGATGCCGATCTTCAGCTCTTCCGGCTTCTTGCCGATGCCAGGTGCGATCTTGTCCGCGACCATGTCGACGATCATCTTGCCCATGTCGGCGGCATAAGGGTTGGTGCGGAACAGGTACTTGAGGCCGCGTCCGGTCACCTCGTCGGCGACGGCACCGAGTTCGAAATAGGGAATGCCGGAAAGCTCGGCAACCTGGCTTGCCGCGATCGAGCGCGCCGACGAATAGGTGCCGAAGATCGCCGCAACCTGCTCGAGCGAGATGAGGCGGCGGGCCTCGCCGATCGCCTGGTTGTTGTCGACCGCGTCACCGCGAACCAGGACGACCTTTTCGCCCTGGATGCCGCCGGCTGCATTGATCTCGTCGACCGCGATCTCCAGACCGCGTGCGCTCTCCTCCCCGAGAAGCGCGAGTTGGCCACTGAAGGGATAAAGCGCACCGAATTTCACATCGGCATGCGCAGCGGTTGCCGACAGCACAATGGCTGCGACGGTAGTCTTCAGAAGATACGACAGTTTCATGTTCTCCTCCCGGAAGTGCCGTTGGTTACGATGGTCTCAAGGTCTCAGTAGTTCAGGGCGTCCTTCCCCTGAAAGCTGGTGATCGGCGGATGCGCGCGCTCGTCGGTGATGACGTCGATGACGGTGAGTTCGTCGCGCGAGAGTGCTTCCTTCAGCGCCGGCAGGAAGTCTTCCGGCCGGTCGACGCGAACGCCGTTGCAGCCAATGGCCCGTGCGATGGCCGCATGGTCGACCGCCTCGAAGTCGCAGACATCGGTGAAATTGCCGAACAGGCTGAGCTCGGCATGTTTCTGGTAGCCGAGGATCTGGTTGTTCAGCACTATAATGACGACCGGCAGCTTCATGCGGCGCGCCGTCTCCATCTCCGACCAGACATGGCCGAAGCCGCCGTCGCCGGTGAGGCAGACGACCGGCGCGTCCGGACGCGCCGCCTTGGCGCCGAGCGCATAGGGAAGGCCCCAGCCGAGGCCGGCGATGCCGCGCGGCGTGATGAAGCGCTGGCCGGCCTTGCGGGCGGTCAGGAAGTTGGCGATCCAGATCGACGAATAGCTGGCATCGGCGACGACGATGCTTTCCGGCGTCAGCACGCTGTCGAGATCGGCCATCAGGCGCTCCGGCCGCAGCGGCGCTGCGTCCATGTCGACGAGTTTCTTCATGTCCTCGCGATGGGCGGCAAGGCCGGTGGCGATCTTCTCCTCGAGCGCCTTCCGGCGAGTCGAAAGTGCCGACAGGTCCTCTTTCTCCAGCGCCTGCTTCAGCGCCGCGAGCGTCAGCTTGGCGTCGCCAGCAAGGCGCAGTGCCTCGTAGTTGCGGCCGATCTCGCCACCGTCCACGTCGAGATGGATATAGGTCGCGCCCTTCGGGTAGAGCGACCAGCTGTCGGTTCCGTTCTGGTTGGTGCGGTTGCCAATAAGAAGCACGACGTCGGCCTCGGTCACGAGGCTGCGCAGATGCGATGTGCGACCGCGCGGGGCCATGAAATAGCCGACGACACCGAGCGAGAGCGGATGGGTCTCGTCGACCGAGCCCTTGCCCATGACGGTGGTTGCGACCGGCAGGCCGAGCGCCTGCAAAGCAGAGAGCTCCGCGGATGCCTGCGAGGCATGCACGCCGCCGCCGGCGATCACGATCGGGGCTTTGGCCTTTGCGATAAGACTCGCGGCCTCGGCGATCCGGGTCGGATCTGCAGCGGTGCGGTCGAGCGGGAACGTTCCAAGGCTCGCGCTGCGGCGCGGTTGTGCGGGGTCGATCTCCGGACGCTCGTCCAGGACGTCGAGCGGGACGAGCAGGACCGCGGGGCCGGCGCGGCCGGTCGCGGCGGCGGTAAAGGCCATGTCGACATAGTCGTCGATGCGGGCCGGATCGGCCACGCGGCGGACCCATTTCGCGACACCCGAAAACAGCGCAAGATGATCGAGTTCCTGGAAGGCGTTCTTGTCGGTAAAGCGGCGCGAAACGTCCTGTACGATCGCGACGACCGGGATCGAGGCCTTCAGCGCCTCGGCGAGGCCGGGCACCAGGAGGGTCGCCGCCGGCCCGTTCTGAGCGGTGACGACGGAGACCTTGCCGGAGACCCGCGCGAAGGCGTCGGCCATGGCGGCGCCAGCGTTCTCGGTTCGGTAGCCGATCTGGCGGATGCCGTAGTCGGGCGCGGCCAGGAACAGGGCCGAGGGAATGCTCTGGCCGAAGATCTCCCTCACGCCGTGGCGCTGAAGGGCTGCGGCGAGCAGATGGGCGCCGGTCATGTTGTCGGCGCTCGATGTCGCCTGTGACCTGCTCATAACGTTCATGCTCATTTCCTTTCCTGGCCTTTCGGAGGGCAGGCCTATGCCTGCGTGTCCATAACGAGAACGATCTTGCCGGTGTGGCTGCCGCTATCCATGCGGGCATGGGCATCGGCGACCTTTTCAAAGGGATAGGTGGAGTCGATCAGCGGCCGCGCCTGGCCGCGCGCAAGAACCGGCAGCACGTGCTCCTCGAGCGAGACAGCAAGCTTCGCCTTCATGGCGAGCGGGCGGGCGCGCAACGTCGAACCGGTGAGTGTGATCCGCTTCATCAGGAGCGGCAGGAAGTCGACTTCCGCCTTCGAGCCTTTCTGGAAGGCGATCTGGGCGATGCGGCCATCGACGGCGACGGCCTCGAGGTTGCGGGCGATATAGTCGCCGCCGACCATGTCGAGGATGACATCGGGGCCGCGACCGCCTGTAAGCTCCTTCGAAACGGCCACGAAATCCTGGCGGCGGTAATCGATCGCGCCATCGGCGCCGAGTTTCAGGCACGCCTCGCATTTCTCGGGCGATCCGGCGGTGACAATCACCTTGGCGCCGAAGGCCTTCGCGAGCAACAGTGCCGTCGTGCCGATGCCGGACGTGCCACCATGGATGAGCAGCGTCTCGCCCGGCTTCAGGCCCGCCCGCTCGAAGACATTGCTCCAGACCGTGAAATAGGTTTCGGGAAAGGCGCCGGCCTCCACGAAGGACATGCCCTCCGGCACCGGAAGCGCGGAAGCCTCCTGCACGACCGCCCATTCGGCATAAGCGCCGCTGTGGACCAGCGCCATCACCCGGTCACCGGGTTTGAAGCGGCGCACGTCGGACCCGAGGCTTTCGACGAAGCCCGCGAGCTCCAGCCCGAGTATGTCGGAAGCACCCGGCGGGGGCGGATAGTTACCCTGACGCTGCATCACGTCGGGTCGGTTGATGCCGGCGGCGCAGACGCGCACGAGCATCTCGCCTTCGCCGGGAACGGGGCGCGGCCGCTCGACGATCTGAAGAACCTCAGGCCCGCCGGGCCTGGATGCGATGACGGCACGGGTGGTGGCGCTCATGCCTCTTCTCCATTGATTTGCTGGTTCAAAGCACCGGGAAGCAGCAGCACTTTCACCGCCTGCCGGCTGCGGGCGAGTTCGAAGGCTTCGACGGCCTGCGATAGCGGTCGCCGATGGGTGATGAGGCGCGAGAGCGTCCTGGCATTCTCGGCAAGCAATCGGATTGCCTCCTCGAGCGCCGTCGATGTCGTGTCGTGAGCCGCGCGTATCTGCTTCTTCTCGCGAACGAAGCGGGTGAGGTCGAGCTGGAGCGGCCTCGAGTGGATGCCGGCGGCCACCAGAATGCCGCTGGAGCGCAGCACCGCGAGGCCGTCGGCGACCGATTGGGCAACGCCCGTGGCTTCGATCACGCGATCCGCCGGCTGGCCGAAGGTCTCGGCAACGGCCTCGGCAAGACTGGTTTCCGCAAGATCGGCGATGTGAGCAATGCCCATCTCGCGGGCGAGGGAGAGGCGCACCGTGTCGTTGAAGCCGGCCAGCAAAACATTGGCGCCGCGGTTTGCAGCAACCCAGGCAATGCCGAGGCCAATCGGTCCCGGCCCGAGGACGACAGTGCGGTCGCCGGGCGTTAGATCGGCGACGTCGACGGCGTTGACGGCGACCGAGAGCGGCTCGGTCAGTGCGGCAATCTGGAGATCGAGGCCGTCGGGAATACGGCGACAGTTGGCAGCCGGCACCGTGACCCTCTCGGCGAAGCCGCCGTCGCAGTGAAGACCGATGATGCTGCGGTTGCCGCAGTCCTGCGGCCGCCCGGCGCTGCAGGCATGACACTTACCGCAGGTCTTTGTCGGCCAGCAGGTGACGCGATCGCCGGCTCGAAAGCCGCTTACCCCCTCCCCGACGGATTGCACCACGCCGGAGAACTCGTGGCCGATCGTGACCGGCATGACTGCAGTCATGAACTCGTACCCAGCTGTCCACTCATAGGCATGGATATCGCTGCCGCAGATGCCGGCGGCCGCCACCTCGATGGCCAGCTCCCCATTGCCGGGCGCCTGCGCAGCACCGAGCGATACGAGCTCGGCGCCAAACGCGGCCACGGTCTTGCGCAGCGCGATCATGCTTGTCCTCCGCTTTTGCTTCGGCGACTGGCCTCCTCGCCCGTCCCTGTGTACGATTTCTGCTCGCACAAGCCGAAGTTTGTGATATATGTAATTTGTTATAACACTATCTGCGAAGAAGGTGACGCGTGTCAAGAAGCCTGCAAGAAAATAGTGCGAAGACCCTGGAAGAGGCCGATTGGGTGCAGCCGATCGTCAAGGAGAACCTGAGCGATCGCGCCTATTCCGACCTGCGCCAGGCGCTGATGCGCGGGCAGTTGCGACCGGGCGCACTCCTGCGCCTGCGGCCGATGTCGGCACGATTCGGGATCAGCGCCACGCCGATGCGCGAGGCCCTGCTGCGGCTCGTGAGCGAGAAAGCGTTGGCCCTCGACGCACGCGGAACCGTGGTTGTCCCCACCCTCACGCTCGGCCAATTGCTCGAGATCCGCGCGGTTCGGACCGATCTGGAGGGGCGCGCGGCAGCGGCAGCGGCCAGATGTGCGTCCAAGCAGGAAATCGACGGGTTGGAGGCTATCCATCGGCAAATCTCGCAGTGCCATCTTTCGCAGCAGTTCGAAAAGGCCGTCGACCTTAATACCGAGTTCCACCTGAGCCTGTGCCGCATTGGGCGCATGCCGATCGTCTACGATATCGTCGAAAGCCTCTGGGTACGCTGCGGGCCGATCCTGTCGCATCTCTACGACGCCGGGCTGCCGGACTGGGAGCCGCATCCACACTTGCGCGTAATCGCGGCGCTACGGGCCGGCGACGGAGAAGGAGCGCGCGATGCCATCCGTGAGGATATCGAGCGCGGAGGCCAGGGCCTCCTGACACAGGTGAAGGATGTCGACCCTGGCACGTAATGGGCTGGCGCTCCGTCATCGCCATGCGAACGCGGGACGATCAATGTCATGTGCCCCGACACCCACTGCTCGCTTTTGCAACTTGCGAGCTAGTGGGCCTTGACGCAACGTCTCCAGGTTGGTGACATCGTTGTCACAATGGCGACTGCCGGAACTGACGCGAGCCTCGCGACTCATAAGCAAGTCGTGCTCATAAGTATTGAGGAGGAAAACTGGGTGGGCTCCCTTGGACCCGCTCGAACACCGACTGAATCCATGTATGATACATCAAGTTTTTGCCTGAAGTGCGAGGATCCTCTGGAATGGACGAGCTGCAAGTCCTGAACCACGCGAACCTGAGTGATACCGTCTATGCAACGCTGTGCGACGCCTTGATGAAGGGCCGATTCAACCCCGGCGACCGTCTGAAGATTCGCGATCTTGCCGAGCAGCTGGGCACGAGCGTGACGCCCGTGCGAGACGCTATTCTTCGCTTGAGCCACGACGACGCACTTGTTTTCCAGACCGCCCGCAACATCCAGATCCCGCACATGACCAAGGCACGATACCTGGAAATCAGGGCTATTCGCCTCCGGCTTGAGGCGTTGGCGGCGGAAACAGCCGCTTCGGTGGCGAGCCAGAAAGATATCCAGGATCTGAGGAGGATCCTGGATGCAAACGAAAAGGCACTGGCGGAGGGCGACCGCCTGGCCGGGGCCGAGCTAAACCAGGCGTTCCACTTCCAACTGGCGACAATCGCGAAGCTGCCCACCCTGCACAGCATCCTGCGCCGGCTTTGGCTGCAGATGGGCCCGCTGATCGCCGATGTCTATCTTGCTGGCGGTCGCGATATGATCGATTACCATTATGCCGTCCTCAAGTCATTGGAGCGCCATCGTCCGAAGGATGCCGCCGAGGCCATCATGAGCGACATTCTGAACGGGGGCAAAGTGCTGCTGGACAAGGTCCAGGGGCCCTGAATAGAGCGACTCCGGGGCTGTTGCGGGAAGGGCCGCCGCTTGCCGCACCGGCCCCTCTTCTGTCTCATGCGAGGGTGTACGCCGTCTTGACCGACGTATAGAACTCGCGGGCATAAGCACCCTGTTCGCGCGGCCCATAGGACGAGCCCTTGCGGCCGCCGAACGGCACATGATAGTCGACGCCGGCCGTCGGAAGGTTCACCATCACCATGCCGGCGGCGGACTTGTGCTTGAAGTCCTCTGCATATTTCAGCGAGGTCGTGCAGATGCCGGACGACAGGCCGAATTGCGTGTCGTTTGCGATCTCGAGGGCGTCGTCGTAGTTCCTGGCGCGAATGACGGTTGCGACGGGCCCGAAGATCTCCTCGCGATTGATGCGCATGTCGTTGCTCGTCTCGACAAAGAGCGCCGGCGACATGTAGTAGCCCGGATGCTCGCGGTTCAGCCGCTCACCACCGAATGCCAGCCGCGCGCCTTCTTCCTTGCCCAGGCGAACATAGTCCAGATCCTGCTCGAACTGGCTCTCGCTGACGACGGGGCCGATCTCGCTTGCCTTGTCGAGCGCGTGCCCAACGCGCAGTTTGGAGAGCTTGGCGACGACGCCTTCGACGAACCTGTCGTGAATGCCGTCCTCGACAATCAGCCGGCTCGACGCGGTGCAGCGCTGGCCGGTCGAGAAGAACGCGCCGTTGACTGCCGTATTGATCGCGAGGTCCAGGTCGGCGTCGTTCAGGACGACAAGCGGGTTCTTGCCACCCATCTCCATCTGGACCTTTTTCCCACTCTGGAAGCAGGCAATACCGATGCGGCTGCCCGTCGGCACCGACCCGGTGAAGCTGATGGCGCGCACCTTCGGATGATCGACGAGGGCCTGGCCGACCTTGGAACCGGGACCCATCACGAGATTGAAGACACCCTCGGGAAGCCCGGAGCGCGAGATGATTTCGGAGAGCGCCCAGGCCGAGCCGGGAACGATTTCCGCCGGCTTGAAGACCACGCAGTTGCCATAGGCCAGCGCCGGCGCGATCTTCCAGGCCGGGATGGCGATCGGGAAGTTCCAGGGCGTGATGAGGCCGATCACGCCTTCGGGCTCGCGAACCACATCGATGTCGACGCCGGGGCGCACGGAACGGACACGCTCGCCGTTGAGCCGCAACGCCTCCCCTGCGAAAAACTTGAAGACACGGCCCGCGCGGACGACTTCGCCGATACCTTCCGACAGGATCTTGCCTTCCTCGCGCGAGAGCAGCGTGCCGAGCTCTTCGCGGCGCGCCAGAATCTCGGTGCCGATCTTGTCGAGGATGTCGGAGCGCACTTCGGGCGTGGAACGTGACCAGGAGAAAGAGGCCGCTGCGGCCGCTTCGATTGCGGTGTTGGTCGCAGCCGCGTCGGCGGACGCATAGAGCCCGATAACGTCGCTCGTGTCGCTCGGGTTGATGTTGCGGATCCTCGACGATCCTTCGGTCCATTCGTTGCCGATGAAGTTACGCATGAGTTCCATGAAACGTCTCCGATGGTTTCGTTGGGGAAGGGCCACCTTGCAGCAGGCGGTCCACGATCATTCGACCGATCGGAATTGCGGACGTCGCGGCCGGCGATGGCGCGTTGCAGACGTGGAGCATCCGTTCGGTCTGTTTGAAGAGAAAGTCATGGACAAGGCTGCCATCGGCCATGACCGCCTGCGCACGAATGCCGACTTGCAGGGCAGTGAGGTCGTCGAGCGTCAACGACGGGCAGTATTTCCGGCACTCCTTGAGATAGCGAGACCGCGACGCCGAATTGGCAAATTCGCTGATGGCCGAACGCCAATTCCGCGCCGCCATTTTCCAGAAGCCGGGAAATGCCGCCATAGTCCAGACATCGGCCAGGGCGAAGCTCCCTTTGGGATAGCCCTCGCGCGCAAAGCCCAGCACGGCATTGGGACCGACGGTCATGCCTCCATCGATTGTCCGCGTCAGATGAATTCCCAGGAACGGCAGGTCAGGATCGGGAATAGGGTAAATGAGGCGCTGCGTTACGCCGGCCTTCGACGCCGGGAGCAGGTAATACTCCCCGCGGAACGGAACGATCCGGTGATCGATCCTGAGCCCGGCCATGAGGGCGATACGGTCCGACTGCAGGCCGGCGCAGACGATCAGCTTGCGGGCTTCGATGCGATGGGATGCGCTCTCGATCCGCACGCTCTGGTCCCGCTCGCGGATGGCGGTGACCTCGACCCCGCACCGAATTTCGCCGCTACGGGCCTCGATGCGCCCTGACATCGCCCGGCACACGGCCGAATAGTCGACGATCCCGGTCGCGTGGACGAGCAGGGCGCCCAGGCCGGCGATATTCGGCTCGTCCGATCGCAATTGCGGTGTTGATAGACGAGTGTATTCGATGCGGTTCTGGCGCGCCCTTTCTTCCAAGGCGTCCATTCGCTGCATCTCGGCGTCGTTCGTCGCGACCAGCAATTTGCCGCAGGTTTCAAACGGGATGCCGTTCTCGGTGCAGAACTGCTTGGTCGCCTCCGCTCCCTCGCGGCAGAGCTTCGCTTTCAGGGAGCCCGGCGCATAGTAAATTCCGGCGTGGATCACACCGCTGTTGTGACCCGTCTGATGGCGCGCGAGTTCGCGTTCCTTTTCGAGGAGCACGATGCTGACGCCGGGCATCCTCTCCTGCAGCGCCATGGCGACCGCCAGGCCAACGATGCCGCCCCCGATGATGCAATAATCGTACATTCCGCAAACCCACCCGACCCTGCTGAACTGAAGGCGGCCAGCCCTGCCTCTGCTCATCATCTTTCCGGCATTGAACACGCATGATGCATCATACGTCAAGATGAAAGCCTGCCGGATGTGTCAAGCGGTTTGGATCAGTCCGTCTCGATTTTTCGCGGCGCAAGCGGCCCGATCGGCGGTCTTTGTTGCCGATACAGAGGCGACCCAACCCACTTCGCGCATCTAGTCTTTGCCAAGTGAGCTATCGGGAACTAGATTGTCTGAAATAGTGCCAAAAATGAGAGAGCAAGCGACTCCGCCAATGTACGAAGAGCCTATACACCTCGTTGAATTTATTGATCATTTCACGAGATCGCGTCATTGTTGAAAAACCATGCCATCAAGTTTCGCCATCTGCAGACATTTGTCGAGGTCGCGCGCCAGAAGAGCGTGATGAAAGCGGCCGGAATCTTGCATGTCAGTCAGCCGGCGGTTACCAAGACGATCCGCGAACTGGAGGAGGTGCTGGGCGTCGCCGTGTTCGAGCGGGAGGGGCGCGGCATCAGGATCACCCGCTATGGCGAGGTCTTTCTCCGCCATGCCGGTGCCGCGCTGACAGCGCTCAGGCAGGGGCTCGACTCGGTCTCGCAGGAACGGTCCGGCGAAGGTCCGCCGATCCGGGTCGGGGCGCTGCCGACCGTTTCCACCCGCATCATGCCCCGCGCCATGGCGCTCTTTCTCAAGGAGGAAACCGGCACCCGCACCAAGATCGTCACCGGAGAAAACGCGGTGCTGCTGGAGCAGTTGCGCGTCGGCGACCTGGACCTTGTCGTCGGCAGGCTCGCCGCGCCCGACAAGATGACCGGATTTTCCTTCGAGCACCTCTATTCCGAACAGGTGGTCTTCGCTGTACGCCCAGGCCACCCGCTCATCGCTGGCAAGCAATCGATCTTCGCCCATCTCGGGGACTACCCCGTTCTGATGCCCACCCGTGCCTCGATCATTCGTCCCTTCGTCGAGCGGCTCCTGATTGCGAACGGCATTGCCAGCCTGCCGAACCAGATCGAGACCGTCTCCGATTCCTTCGGTCGCGCCTTCGTGCGCTCGAGCGACGCGATCTGGATCATCTCGGCCGGCGTCGTCGCGACCGATGTCGAAGACGGCCTCCTGGCGACTTTGCCGATCGACACCAGCGAGACCAAGGGGCCAGTCGGCCTCACCATGCGCACTGATGCGATTCCGTCCTTGCCGCTCGCCATCCTGATACAGACCATCCGCGAGGCGGCCGAAGTGGCGATGCCGACTGGCTGAACGCTGTGCCAGGAAGCGGCGCTTTACTTTCACCGACCGATCGCGAGAATGCCCGGCACCGGCGTTTTCATCCCTGTCGTCCGTCATGTCCGAAACAGAACTGCAGCTCGAAGATTTCGCGGAAGACCATGCCCGGGACCTGCCGAGCTGGTTCCCGACACTGCAATCGCTCATCCAGTGGGGCGGACCGGATGTCCGCTTTCCGCTCGACAAGCGACAGATCGAGGCGATGGTCGCCGAAACGGCCGGCTCGGAGCCGAAGCGCTGGATCTTTTCCGGCGTCGTGCGAGGCGCCGTTGCGGGCCATGCGCAGGTCGCCCTCGACTGGCGGAACGGCGTCGCGCGCCTCGCCCGGATCGCGGTCAATCCGCTCTTTCGCGGCCAGGGGCTCGCCTGTCCCTTCCTACGGCTCGTCGTTCAGCGTGTCTTTGCGGTTCCCGCATTCGAGCGGCTGAAGCTCAACGTGTATACCTTCAACAGCGCGGCGATCCGCACCTATCTCAGCCTCGGTTTCATCGAGGAAGGCGTACGCCGCTCGTCGGTGAAGGTCGGCGACGAACGCTGGGACACCGCAATGTATGGCCTGCTGCGCGGCGATCTGGCCGAAATTCAGTAGGACGACTTGACGGAGCAGTAATGCCCGGCTGCAGCCTATCGCGCTCCTGGAGTATTTCCACCAGAGGGTAACTAGGGCGTGGCACCCCGGCAATGCCGGCACCGTGTCTTTGCTAATATCCCCTCGCCGCACCTGCCCCAATGCGGCTGTCGACGGCCCCGTTGTAGCGGGCGCCGCCGCCGGCCTCGATCTCCGTCAGGTTTTCGCCGCCGACGAGGATGCCGGTCGCCTGTCCCCAGATCATCCAGTTTTCGTCGATCTCGACGTCATGGCCCATGGCGGCGAGAAGCTTGCGGGTATCCGGCGAGAGCGCATAGGGCTCCATGAACACCTTGTCCGGCAGCCATTGATGGTGGAGGCGCGGCGCGTCGACCGCTTCCTGAATGTTCATGCCGTGGTCGATGACGTTGATGATCGCCTCGAGCGTGATGGTGATGATACGCGCGCCGCCGGGACTGCCGATCACCATGAAGGGCTTGCCGTCCTTGGAGATGATCGTCGGGCTCATCGACGAGAGCGGCGTCTTGCCCGGCGCGATCGCGTTCGCCTCGCCCTGGACGAGACCATAGAGATTGGGCGCGCCGGGCTTGGCGGTAAAATCGTCCATTTCGTTGTTGAGCAGGATCCCGGTTCCGGGTGCCACCACACCCGCGCCGAAGGAGCCGTTCAGCGTATAGGTGACGGCGACCGCATTGCCCTCGTCGTCGATGATCGAATAGTGGGTCGTTTCCTTGCTTTCGGTGAAACCTGCCGGCATCAGCGCCTGTGAGACGCCGGCCCTGAAGGGTTCGATCTTCTCGCGGATCTCCTTGGCATAGGCCTTGTCGACGAGTTTGCTGACAGGATTTTCGACGAAATCCGGATCGCCGAGCGCGGTGTTGCGGTCCACATAGGCGTGCCGCATGGCCTCGATCATGGCATGGACCGTCTCCGCCGAACCGTAGCCGAGATAGGAGAGCGGATAGCCCTCGAGGATGTTGAGGATCTCGCAGATGATGACGCCGCCCGACGACGGCGGCGGCGAGGAAACGATGTCATAGCCGCGGTAGTTGCATTTCACCGGTTCCAGCTCGCGAACGGCATATTGCTCGAAATCCTTCTTGGCGAGGATGCCGCCCTTTTCCGCACTCGCCTTGACGATCGCATCGGCAATCGCGCCCTTGTAGAAGGCGTCCGGACCCTTCTCCGCGATGCTTGACAGCGAGGCCGCAAGATCGGCCTGGACAAGCTTCTCGCCGACCGCGAAGGGCTTGCCGTCCGGTTTCAGAAAGATCGCCGCTGCCGCCGGGTCCTTCGCCAACCGCTCCGTTTTACCGTCGAAAGAGTCGACGTCGCCCTGCTCCAGCACGAAGCCTTCCTTGGCGAGCTTGATCGCCGGCGCGATCAGTTCCTCGAGCGGGCGCGTGCCATAGCGGCTGCGCGCGTGCTCGAAACCCATCACCGGGCCGGGCACCCCGACGGCGAGATAGCCATTGGTGCTCAAGCCTTTGACGAGATCGCCCTTGTCGTCGAGATACATGGATTTGGTGGCGGCGAGTGGCGCACGTTCGCGAAAGTCGAGAAACGTGGTCTTGCCGTCTTTGAAACGGATGGTCATGAAGCCGCCGCCGCCGATATTGCCGGCGGTCGGATAGACGACGGCGAGCGCATAACCGACGGCGACAGCCGCGTCGACCGCGTTGCCGCCCCTTTTCAGGACTTCCACGCCGATATCGGACGCGAGATGCTGGGCGGTAACGACCATGCCGTGCTCGGCTTTGATCGGCTCCGGCGACGCCGCCTGGGCCCTCCACGGTGAAACCGCGACAAGCGCGAATATCAAAGCAAGGGACAGGCTCTTCACGCTCAGACTGCGCATGCTTTCCTCCGGCGACTGGAATGATTGCCCGCTTCTGCATGATTGCATAAATCGGAATCGATTTAAGGACAAAATCATACAGCAATTCAAAGCGCTACAGCGACCTTTGCGCGTCCGATTGGACGCGCGGCGCTGTAGATGATGCCCTCAACCGATGACTGTAGCAGCAAAATTCACCGGCTGCACTCAGGAAGGGGCCCGCATCAATCGCCGGAATAGCGCTCCTCGCGCCAAGGATCCCCGCGCATGTGATAACCGTTCCGCTCCCAGAAGCCGGCCATGTCGGCAGCGCGAAAATCGATCCGCCTCAGCCACTTGGCACTTTTCCAGAGGTAGAGGTGCGGTACGATGAGGCGCATCGGACCGCCATGGGCGCGGCTGATCGGAGCGCCTTCCCAACTTGTCGCGAGGATCGCGTCTTCTGCGGCAAAATCGACGAGCGGAAGATTGGTGGTATAGCCGTCATAGCTCGTCAGTATGACGTATTCTGCCTCGGGCTTTGGCATCACGCGGTCGAGCAGGTCGCGGGTCAGCACGCCCTGCCAGCGATTGTCGTAACGCGACCAGGTCGTGACGCAATGTATGTCGGAGAGACTGTCGCTCCGCGGCAACGACTGAAACGCCGCCCAGTCGAGCGACAGCGGGTTCTCGATGAGGCCCGTCAGGTCAAGCCGCCACGTCTCCAGCACGATGTGCGGCTGCTGCCCGAGATCCAGAACCGGCCAGTCCTTGACGAGGTGCTGGCCAGGGGGAAGACGGTCGGTCTCCGGACGGGCGACGCGCCCGGTCAGGAACTTGCCATCCGCCGCCCAGCGCCGTTTGGTGGAGGTCAGTTTGGTCTCCAGTACCGGTTCGTCCTCGGCCATGATGCACCCGCCCGTCGTTTTTTTTATTTCTGAGGCCGATTTGAGGCTCGAAAGGCCGCGGCGTCAAGCAAGCGGTTCGGGTGTCTGCCCATACCCGTTCGAGCTAACTCGACCGGGTAGGTTCATTGACTATCCGCTTCCGCCATGACACTCTCTGCTGCAGTGCAGCAATGCTGCGCACCTGTCTCGTACGGTCACCCTGCTCGGTGGAGGACTGTTTTCTTGCGGCCGGATGAACACCTCTTCGGAAACGCGCGCGCACTCGCGCCAGCCCGGTGGCCTTCGCCCACGCGCGGCCTGATATCGCAGGTTGCGCCCACCCAGGAGCGACCGACCCAACAATTGCCGTCATTCTGGAGTTGATGCCTTTCGCCTCGCCCGTTCGGGTGAGACGCCAGCGGTCACGGTGAAACGTCTCTATGAAGGAGAACAGTGGTATGAAAGTTCTGTTTGCCGGCGGAAACGGTTATTATCCGGAGTTCAGCGGCGGCGTTCAGTCGAGCACGCACCACCTCGTCCAGCAATTGCGTGACCGTGGTCACGAGGCCGGCGTATTGGCCGCATTATTCGGCGACGGCATGTTCGGCTTCAAGGCGCGCGTGAAACTCAAGTTGTCCGGGGAGCGCGGCGTCATGGACAGCTTTCCCGGCTATCCCGTCGTTCGGGCCTGGCACCCCTGGGAGGCGGCAAGTTTCGCCGTCAACAAGCTCCGCCCCGACGTTGCGGTTGTGCAGTGCCACAAATCGGTCCCGATCGGAAAGGCGCTGCAGGTGCACAATGTGCCGCTGGTCATCTATCTTAGAAACGTCGAGTTTCACGAACTCGCCGGCGACCTCAGGGAACTGACCGGCGCCTACTACATCGCCAATTCGGAATTCACCGCCCGCACCTACAAGCAGAAATACGGCATCGATTCGGTGGTCATCCCGCCGACGATCAATCCCGAAACCTACAAAACGCCGACGACGCGGAACTACGTGACCTTCATCAACCCCTACAAGGAAAAGGGATTCGAGCTGGCGGTCCGCATCGCCGAACAATGCCCCGACATTCCTTTCCTGTTCGTCGAAAGCTGGAAGCTCGCCGACGACCATCGGGCAGAGATCGAGAAGATCATCGCGCCGTTGAAGCACGTGCGGCTCGAAAACCGCACCAGCGATATGAAGACCGTTTATGGGCGGACGAAGATCCTGCTTGCGCCGAGCAAATGGGAAGAGGCCTGGGGACGCGTGGCGTCCGAAGCCCATTGCAGCGGTATTCCGGTCGTCGGATCGACGCGCGGCGGATTGCCGGAGGCAATCGGCGAAGGCGGCATCCTTCTCGACCACGATGGACCGCTCGAAGAATGGACCGGAGCGATCCGCCGCCTCTGGAGCGACGATGCCGAATACGAACGGCTGTCGGCGGCCGCCTCGAAATTCGCCGCGCGCCCGCTCATGCAGCCCGAACGCCAGTTTGCGGCATTCCTCGAGGTCCTGGATCGCGCTGCCGCGAGCCGCCCCTCTGCACTCAAGGCTTCTTGAGACCGGCAAAATGCGCGTCGGTTTCATAGTCGGTCAGTTTCCGTCGCTTTCGGAAACCTTCGTCGTCGGCCAGATGGCCGGCCTCTTGCGGCGCGGCTTTACCGTCGATGTCGTCTGTAACGGGATCTCGGACTATAATTTCGCGGACCGCGAGCAGGAGCCGCTTGCGACGCTTCTCGCACGAACCCGCGACTGGTGGGGTGCGGCGGCGCGCACGCGTCCGACCGTCGGGCGCCTGCCGGCGAGACTTCGCGACAAGGTCTCCACAGCGCTCGATCTGTCGTCGGTCGCTCGCCTGAACGAATGCGACGTCGTCGTCGCTCATTTCGGACATAACGGCGCCCGCGCCGCGCGGCTGAAGAAATGGAAGAGGCTGAAACCTCCGATCGTCACGATCTTCCACGGCTACGATGTCGGCGTCCCGCTGCGCGAGCGTGGCCTCGGCCGATACAATGACCTCTTCGAATACGGCACTCTCAACCTGACCGTGAACGACTATTTCCGCCGCGTTCTCGTGGACGCCGGGGCGCCGCAAGCCAAGGTCGCCGTGCACCATATGGGGATTGATCTGCGAAACATTTCCTATGGATGGAGATCCTGGCGCGGCGTGCCGCTGCAATTGATTTCCGTATGCCGCTTGGCCGAGAAAAAGGGGGTGGAATACGCACTGCGCGCGCTCGCACGAGTTCGTGCCGACGCGCCGGAACTCGACTGGCACTACACGATCATCGGGGACGGCCCCTTGCGGCAAAAACTCGAGGCGCTGGCTTCCGAACTCGACATCGCCGGTCGCGTTTCCTTCCTTGGCAGCCTTGCCCACAAGGACGTCAAGCAATGGCTCCGGCGCTCCCACGCCTTCGTGCTGCCGAGCGTCACCGCCAAGAACGGCGATGTCGAAGGCATTCCCGTGGCGCTGATGGAGGCCATGGCAGCCGGTTTGACGGTGGTGAGTTCCAATCACTCCGGCATTCCGGAACTGGTCGAGGATCAGGAGACGGGCTTCCTCGCTGACGAAAAGGACGTCGGGACGCTCGCGCACCGGCTGCGCTTCGTCGCGGAGCATCCCGAGCAATGCGAGCGCATAGCGCTGCAAGCAAGAAAGAAGGTCGAGGCCGAATTCGACATGGAGGCACTCGACAACGATTTCGCCGAAATCGTCAGTCGGTTCGCCGGAGCGAGGCAAGTCGCTTGAACGCAGAAAACATCCAATTCGGTCGCCTCGCGCTTCGCGGCGGACTGGTGACAGGTGGCGCCCAGGCCATTCGTATGGTCGTTCAGTTCGTCTCCGTCATCGTGCTCGCGCGTTTGCTCGCGCCGGAAGACTTCGGCCTCGTCGCATCGGTCAGCCCGATCGTCGCCTTCGTCGGGCTTTTTCAGAATCTTGGGCTTCAACAGGCGGTTATCCAGCGCAAGGAGATCGGAGAGAGAGAGCTCAATCAGGTCTTCTGGATAAGTACCCTCGTCGGCCTCGTCTGCACCCTGGTCGTGGTCGTCCTCTCGCCCGCCATTGCCTTTTTCTACGGCGACCAGCGCATGACGGCCATTGCGATTGCCGCCGCGCTTCCGCTGTTGCTCGGCAGCCTGGCCGCCCTTCCGCTCGCCTTGATGAACCGGCATCTCAAATTCGGACAATTGGCGTTGAACGATGTCTACGCTGCGGTCGTGGGCCTTCTGGTCACCGCAACGGCCGCCTATCTCGGGATGGGCTACTGGTCGCTTGTCATCGGGCCCGCGGCGTCTGCCGCCGTCGCGCTCCTGGCGGCGTGGTGGGCGACGCGCTGGATGCCCGGCCGGCCGGCATTTGCAATCGACCGCGACATCATCTCGTTCGGCGCCAATCTCACCGGTTTCAACCTCGTCAACTTCTTTTCGCGCAATCTCGACAACGTCCTGATCGGCAAGTTTTCCGGACCGATCGAGCTCGGTTATTACGACCGCGCCTACAAGCTTCTCCTGTTCCCGCTGCAGAACATCACGCAGCCGCTGTCGCGCGTGATGATCCCGCTGATGAGCCGCATCCAGGAAGACAAGCCCCGCTTTCGCGATATCTACCTGCGCACAAACTGGTTGCTCGCGGCAGTCACCATGCCCGGCATTGCGGCGGTGACCTCGGCCGCAGAGCCTACCGTCAGCATTCTTTTCGGTGAGCAGTGGCTGCCGGTCGCCCCGATCTTCGCATGGCTCGGCATCGCGAGCCTGATGCAGCCGGTTTCCAGCACCACGGGCTGGATCTTCATCTGCCAGGGCGAGACGAAGACGATGTTCCGCTGGGGCATATACTCATCGCTGACGACGGTGCTCTCCTTTGTAGTCGGCCTGCAATGGGGCGCGATTGGTGTCGCGGCCGCCTATGCGATTAGCGGCTACGTCTTGCGCGTTCCAGTACTTGCTTGGCTCCTGCAGCGGGTGGGGCCAGTCTCGGCGATCGATTTCCTTTACGTCCAGGGCCTCTTTCTGGTGTCGGCCCTGGCCGCCTGGATCTGCTATCGGATGCTGCCGGAAGCGCTGGCGGGTTCATCGGACTTCCTCGCCCTCGCTTCCGCGATCTGCCTCAACTACGGGCTGGCGCTCGTCTTCGCACTTGCTCTACGCCAGCCGCGCAAAGTCCTGTTCGACGTCCTTTCGAAGGCCGTCGGCGCCATTCGCCGATAGGCCTTCGATCAGGGGGCGGAGGAGATCCGCCGCCGACATCGCCGAGGCGTGCTCCTCGAGCACGGCCTTGAGGCTTACTTCGCGAT
Source organism: Sinorhizobium sp. 7-81 (assembly GCF_030124405.1). NCBI lineage: Bacteria > Pseudomonadati > Pseudomonadota > Alphaproteobacteria > Hyphomicrobiales > Rhizobiaceae > Sinorhizobium > Sinorhizobium sp. 7-81. Next base: position 231,391 of record NZ_JASKLT010000002.1, read on the forward strand.
AGTGATCGAGATTGCCGACGAAGCGGTCGAGCTTGCTGCTCGCCTCTTCCGGCGTGACCGTATCGATGTCGAGCAGGACATCGTCGACGCCGACGCGCTTGGCGACTTCCTTGGTCTTGAACTCATAGGCGATTGGCAGCACTGGCGTACCCGTGCAAAGCGACATGATCATCATGTGCATGCGCGTCGCCACGACGAAATCGAGGCCCTTGGCGATTGCCATCAATTGCTCCGGCGTGTGGAACGATGCGTCGACGTTCACGTGCTCGGCGATTTCAGGCGCCAGTCCCGAGACGATGAGGTTCGCCGTCTTCGAATCGTCATGCGCATATTCCGGTACGCCCTGACAGGTCGAAATGAACGTGACCTTCTTGCCGTGGTCGCGCACGAGCTTCGTCGCAATCTCGCGAACGGAATCGATGTAGCGGCCCATGCCGCCGTCGCCGCCCTTGACGTAATGCCAGTGCCGCACGGAGATGCCGACGCGACCGCTCGGTGCGGGGCGGCCGATCATCAGCAGCGCCTTGATCCGCTCAACGTCTGCAAGCGCAAAGACGGAATCAGCGACCACATGGCACTTCGACGGATCGTCCACGAGACCGAGGATATGGTCGCGCGAACGAACGTCGCGCAGGAGAATCAGCGGGCTACGGGCAAAAATCGGCGGCAGCATCCGGAGATTGTAAGGCTTCTCGAACGGGCCGAGCGACTGGGTGAAGAAGATCGTCCTCTTGCCAAGCGACTCGCCGAGCTTGAACTGGTTGATACGCCGCTCGAGCGAATAGTTTTCGACGAGATAGGTGCCACCGGTGGTGATCACAAGATCGGCGTCCTTGTAGAGCGCAAGGCTCTTCCGGTCCTCGTCGCTGAAGAAGCGCCTGTCGAGATAGTTGCCGCTGCCGAGATGGCGGAGCGCGTGGAAGGCAGCCTGGTTATAGACCTGCTTCAGCGCATTTTTGACGGTGTTGTCGTCGTATTTGTACTTGAAGATCGATTCCGACGGGAGTTTCCGCAGCTCGATATCGGGATATTGTTCCTTCGGATAAAGTCGCGCCGCGACCTCCGGCTGGCTGTCGAGCACCAGCAATTCCACTTTCTCGCCCAGTATCGATTTCAGGATATGCCTGATCGCGAAAAGAATGGCCGCGTCGCCTGTGTTCAAGCAGACGGTATTTTCGACTACAACTTTCATGTTCCGTCATCCCCGTGTGAAAGTCTCGCCAGACATGGGAGGGTAGTGCCGGCCGACTTGCCGCTTGCGAGAGGTATTCCGTGCCCGACGGACAACCCGCAATAGCGTTCTGTCGCGAAGTTTTGGTGAATTCATGGCCGATGGAGCGATACTTGCCGCAATGCAGCATACGATGCCCAACCCCATTCGAGGGATCCGAAACGTGAGCAAGCCGAATTATCGGGACATAGCCCGCCATGCAGGAGTGGGAACAGCAACGGTCGAGCGTGTTCTGAACGGGCGTGGAGGTGTTCGCCCGGCATTGGTCGAGAAGGTGGTGGTTGCCGCGCGCAGCTTGAACTACCCGCGCAAGCTTCCCGATGCCCATCGGGGATTGCTGCGCATCGAAGTGCTGATGGTTCGCCCCGAAACGACCTTTTATCGGCGGCTCTCCAAGGCGTTTGAGAGGATTGCCGCGACCCTCGATCCGCTGGTGGTGGTACACCGTAGCTTCACCGACGAGATGAAGCCGGAAGAGATTGCGCGCCGCATTCGCTCTGCCGATCCTTCATGTGCCGGTCTGATTCTTGCGGTGCCCAGCAATCCGGTGATCAGTGCTGCGGTGGAAAAGGTAAATGCGCAAGGTTTGCCGGTAGTTCACGTCGTCACTCGCGCTTCCGACCGCGCTGGAGAATTCGTAGGGATTGACAACTATGCCGCCGGCCGGACCGCGGCGCTGTTTCTCTGCCGAATGGCCCGTCCGAGCGGACCGGTCGTTGCAATTTGCCATCCTATTTATCAGGTGCATCGCGATCGTATCCGCGGGTTCTCGGACTATTTTCTTGAATCTCCCGAGCCTTCCATTTTCGAATGGATTGGGTTCGGTCGCGACGAGGAACGCTTTAGCGCCGATCTGCTGTGGTCGGCGCTGGAGATGTATCCGGATCTTGCCGGCCTCTACAATGCCGGGGGCGCGAACTCCGCCCTGATCGAGGTGCTTCGCCGGCATCCGCACGGTCGCAATGTGTTCTTCGTTGGGCACGAACTGACCGATTACACGCGCATCGCCTTGCAAGACGGCACGATGGATGTGGTGCTGGATCAGGCGCCGGAGGCTCAGGCGCGGCGTGCGCTCGATTTGATTCTACGGCGTATCGGTTTGACCGAGATCGAGCCGGACCGCGCTCCCATTCGCTTCATCACCATAACCAAGGAATCGCTTTGATCTAATTAGATCAAGAATGGCTTCGGCGTTCAGAGTGCCTCCTGTTAGTTTCGAGGCATGGAGGAGAGCCGAAGTTTCGAAAGAAACGACCGGATAAAGGCGCTCAAAGCGCGCGCTCTCCGCAACTCAGAAACTTGTGCGGGCGCGAGGCTCTCGCCCCGCCCGAAGGAGAGAGCGCAATGGACGACCTGAAATATGGAACGCGCAACAAGCGGGGCGACTGGACGCCGAACCAGCCGGTTGAAACCGCGCCGCTGTTCGCTTTTCCGCCCCGGCTGATGGCAATCCTGAAGTGGCTGCCGCACTACTTCTTTCCCTGGAACGTGATCTTTGCGGCATCGGCGGTGGCCTACTGGGCATGGGTGGTTCCGCCGATCGAAACGATGCAGACTTTCGCCATCGGCTGGATCGCCTGGCTTTACGCTGTCAATGCGGTTTGCTTGTTTTTCTTCTACGGCGCTTTCGAGCTCCACCTCTATGTCCTGAAGCGGCAGGAGAACCGCTTCAAGTACAACGGAAAGTTCCCGGCCGAGCAGAAGAGCAAGGCATTCTGGTTCGAGAGCCAGAACGTCGACAATATTCTACGCACGTTCCTTTCGGGTGTGACCATCTGGACCGCGGTCGAGGTCGCCATGCTGTGGGCCCATGCCAACGGCTACGCGCCCTGGCTGAGCTTCACGGAAAATCCGTGGACCCTTGCCGTTGTCGCGCTGGTGGTGCCGATCATTCACGAATTCCACTTCTTCTGCATTCACCGGCTCATCCACACGCCCCTCCTCTACAAGTGGGTGCATTCGGTCCACCACAATTCGGTGAACCCCTCGCCCTGGTCCTCGCTGTCGATGCATCCGGTCGAGCACCTGCTTTATTTCGGGACGGCGTTCTATCACCTGATCCTCCCCTCCAACCCGATCCTCATGCTCTATCAGCTCCACTATGCGGGCTTCGGGGCGATCCCCGGCCATGTCGGCTTCGACAAGGTCGAGATCGGCGAGGACAAGCTGGTCGATAGCCATGCCTATGCTCACTACCTGCACCACAAGTACTTCGAGGTGAACTACGGCGACGCCCTGATCCCGCTCGATAAATGGTTCGGCACCTGGCACGACGGCTCCCCGGAAGGCGAGGCCCGCATGCAGGAGCGCTATCGCAAGCGCAAGGAAAAACTCGCAGCCAGCAAGGCTCGCGTTGAAGTCGGGAGGGCCTCCCAATGAGCTGGATCTCAGCCTGCAAGCTTGACGACATCGAACAGGAAGGAGCCATCCGCTTCGATCATGGCGGGCGCACCTACGCGATCTACCGCGGGCCAGACGACAGTGTCTATTGCACGGCCGGTCTCTGCACCCACGAAGCGATCCATCTCGCGGACGGACTGGTCATGGATTTCGAGGTGGAATGTCCGAAGCACTCCGGCGCCTTCGACTATCGCACCGGCGAGGCGCTCAGGCTTCCCGCCTGCGAGAACCTGAAAACCTATCCGACCGAGGTGATCGATGGAGAAGTTCGCGTAGCCCTCGGCTAGAAGCATCCCTCACGCCCAGGAACATGGCCGAATACGCCAAACAGAACTGATCCTCCCCGACCGGCGCTCCCCTCTGGTTGCGCCGGTCTTCTCACGATTGGAGAGCACATGGACGGTATCGTCATCATCGGTGCCGGGGAATGCGGCACCCGAGCAGCATTCGCCCTGCGCGAAGCGGGCTATTCCGGATCCGTCACGCTGGTCGGAGCCGAGCCTCACCTGCCCTACGAACGGCCACCGTTATCGAAACCCATGAACGGCGCGGTGCAGATGAAGTTGATCTGCGCGACAGAAGCGCTGGAGGCGGCCGGCATCGACTATCTCCCCGGATTATCTGCCTCGAAGCTCGATGCCGACGCCGGAACCGTGACCTTAAGCGACGGCCGGGTGTTGAGCTATGAAAAGCTGCTTCTCGCCACGGGCGCGCGTCCGAGGCGGGTCACCTGTGCGGGTGCAGAGCGCGCGCTCGACTTCCGTACCCATGCCGATGCCGAGGCGATTTTCTCAAATGTTGCGGCAGGCCAAAGCGTTGCTGTTGTCGGGGGCGGTTTGATCGGGATGGAACTTGCCGCGGTGCTTCGAGGAAAAGGTGTTGCGGTCACAGTGATCGAAGCCGCACCGAAACCTCTCGGCCGCGCCGTCCCTCCGCGCTTTGCCGAAAAGCTGCATGCGAGACACGTTGCCGAAGGTGTGCGCTTCCATGTGGAGCGCGGCGTGGTGGCAATCAGCGACGAGGGAGTGACCCTGACCGATGGCAGCATGGTGCCCGCTGATCTCGTCGTCAGCGCCATCGGCGTCTTGCCGGAAACTGCACTGGCGGAAGCGGCCGGACTTGCGACGGGCAACGGAATTCTGACGGATACCTGCCTTCGCACCAGTGCACCAAACGTTTTCGCGGCAGGCGATTGCGCGGCAGTGGCGCAACCCGGCGGCGCGCCTGTTCGGTCGGAGAGCTGGCGCAACGCACGCAGCCAGGCCGAAACCGCGGCGCGGAACATGGCCGGCGCAGCCGAGACCTTCACCGCCATCCACTGGTTCTGGTCCGATCAGTACGATCTTGGCCTGCAGGTAGCGGGGCTGCCGCAGCCGGCGCATCAGCGCGTCTTGCGCTCAATCGCAGGGGGCGAACTCGAATTCTATCTGGACGATGGACGCCTCGTGGCTGCGGCGGGTCTCGGCCTCGGCAATAGCCTGGCGAAGGACATCAAACTGGCTGAGATGCTGATTGCCGCCAGCATCAGCCCCGACCCCGCGGCATTGGCCGACCCCGGCTTGAACCTCAAGACGCTTCTGAAAAGCGCGCGGGCCGCCTGATGCAGGAGCTGCTTGTCTTCCAGTCGCTCTGGGCGATGGAGCGCCGGCACACGGACGGCAACGAGCGCAGCCTCGACGAGAACATCGCCATGATCCTGGAAGCGGGTTTCGATGGTATCAGCGCGCACTACACGAACCGCCAGGATGTTCTCCGCCTGAACGAAACCATCCAGGGCACCGGCTTGAAGGTCGAAGGCGTCTGCTTTCCTCGCAGCGTCGAGGACTTGCGCCTGCCGCTGGAACTTGCCGCGGAATTTCCTGTCAGCCATATCAATCTGCAGCCCGATGTCCGTCCACGCCGGATCGAGGATTGCCTGCCGCTCCTCGATGGATGGATGCGGCTTGCCGGGGCCGCAGGCGTGCCCGTGTTCATCGAAACGCATCGCGACCGGATGACCACGGACCTGTTCTTCATGCTCGACTTGCTGGAGCACCGTCCCGAGCTGCCGCTGCTGGCCGACCTCTCGCATTTTCTGGTCGGCCGCGAGTTCGCCTTTCCGGTCGATGAGGAAAACCACACCATGATCCGCCGGGTGATGGGCAACGCCTGGGCCTTTCACGGCCGTGTCGCTTCGCGCGAGCAGGCGCAGATCGAGATCTCTTTTCCGCACCATCGACCTTGGGTCGAACTCTTTCTCGAGTGGTGGAAGTACGGCTTCCGCAACTGGCGATCACGCGCCGCCGATGATGCGGAGCTCATCTTCACCTGCGAGTTGGGTCCCAAACCCTATGCGATCACGGGGCGAGACGGCAACGACTCGACCGACCGATGGGCCGAGGCTCTGCTGCTTCGGCAGATGGTACGCGAGCTGTGGACCGCCACTGCCGCTTATCCCAACGATCCAATTTAACGAACGGCAGAGGCCATAATGAAATCACGCGCAGCTGTTGCATTCGCACGCGGCGAGCCGCTGGAATTGTCGCGCGCTGCGATACTTTCGGCTCGTCAGCCGATTCTCGGCGCTCTCCGTCGGAGTGTTTTGACAATTACTGCACCAGCGGTCGCAGTGCCCCTTGGGTCTCCTTTAGCAAGGAGAGGTAGCGCTCCGCGAGTTCGGAGGCTGCGACATGGGCGGCAGGAGCACCGATATTGAGTGCGGCAACCACCTGCCCGCGGGCGTTCATCAACGGCACCGCGATAGAGCAAAGCCCAAGCTCGAGCTCCTGGTCGATCACCGCATAGCCCTGCTCTCGGACCCGGCGCAGTTCCTCGATCAACTCTTCCGGGTCGGTCTTCGTCCGCGGCGTATTCGCCCTGAGCTCGGTGCGTTTCAGGATTTCGCGCGCTTCCGCTTCAGGAAGTGCGGCGAGCAGGACACGGCCCATCGAGGCGCAATAGGCGGGAAGGCGCGATCCCGGCATCAGGTTGATCGACATCACCCGCCGCTGCGAGGCGCGCGCCACATAGACGACCTCCGTGCCGTCAAGCACCGACGCCGAGGCGCTCTGCCCCGCTTTTTCCGACAGCTGGTCGAGATAGGGCTGGACGAGCGCCGGCAAAGGTGTCGCCGACAGATAGGCGTGGCCGAGCCGCAGGATTTTCGGCGTCAGCGTGAAGAACTTGCCGTCATAGTCGGCATAACCGAGCTCGGAAAGCGTGAGCAGCGAGCGCCGCACCGTGGCACGGTCAAGCTCGGTAATCTTCGCAGCCTCGGCAATCGTCAGGCGCGGCTGCGCCTCCCCGAAGGCCTCGATGACCTTCAGCCCGCGCGCAAAGCCGCTAACGAAATCCGTTTCCCGCATGATTCCCTCACCTCGTTCATTCACCCCAATTCTGTGCGATATACGAACAAATGTCAAATATCGCACAAAATGTTTGACGAGCAGCCGAAACGAGCGCTTATTTCCGCCATCGCCGATGACGAAAGCTGCGGACCGCTGGTCCTCCGAGGAGCATCGCCATGTCGGCAACATCAACGGAGGAGGGCCCGGATGGCTCGCATATTGTCGCTCGCCGAGGCGGTCGCCGAAAACGTGGAGGACGGCGATACCGTCGCCATGGAAGGTTTCACCCATCTCATTCCCTATGCCGCCGGGCACGAGGTGATCCGCCAGGGCAGGAAGGATCTCTTCCTCGTCCGCATGACGCCGGACATCCTCTATGACCAGTTGATCGGCGTCGGCGCGGCCCGCGGCATGAAATTCTCCTGGGGCGGCAATCCCGGCGTCGGCTCGCTGCACCGCTTCCGCGACGCGGTAGAAAATCAATGGCCGCGGCCACTGGAAATCGAGGAACATTCTCACGCGGCCATGGCCAACGCCTATGAGGCAGGCGCCGCAAACCTGCCCTTCGCAATGCTCAGGGGCTATATCGGCGCCGACCTTCCGAAGGTGAACCCGAACATCAGACAAGTTACCTGCCCCTTCACCGGCGAAGTGCTTGCCGCCGTGCCGGCGATCCGTCCGGACGTGACGATCATCCATGCCCAGCGTGCCGACCGGAGAGGCAACGTACTCCTCGAAGGCATCGTCGGCGTTCAGAAAGAAGCGGTGCTTGCCGCCAAGCGCTCGATCGTGACCGTCGAGGAGATCGTTGACGAACTTGATCCACCCTCTCCGAATTCGGTCGTCCTGCCAACCTGGGCGGTGACGGCAGTCGTCCACGTGCCAGGCGGCGCCTTCCCCTCCTATGCCCATGGCTATTATCCGCGCTCCAACGCCTTCTACATCGCCTGGGACGAGATCGCCCGCGACCGGGAAACGTTCACTGCCTGGATCAAGGAAAACGTGCTCGACGCGAAGCCAGAGGATTTCGCCAGACATGCCGCAAAGTCGGCAAAGGCCGCATGAGGAGGACACGATGACGGATTTCACACCCACGGAAATGATGACAATTGCCGCGTCGCGCGAACTTTCCAATGACGACGTCTGCTTCGTCGGCATCGGCGCGCCCTCGGCTGCCTGCAACATCGCCCGGCTGACGCATGCGCCGGACATTACGCTGATCTACGAGAGCGGCACTGTCGGCACCAAGCCGGACGTCCTGCCGCTGTCGATCGGCGACGGCGAGCTTTGCGACACCGCCCTCTTCACCGTCTCCGTCCCGGAAATGTTCCGCTACTGGCTGCAGGGCGGGCGCATCACCACCGGCTTTCTCGGCGGCGCGCAGATCGACCGCTTCGCCAACCTCAACACCACCGTCGTCGGCCCCTACGACCACCCGAAGGTCCGCCTGCCGGGTGGCGGCGGCGCGCCGGAGATCGCCTCCAATTGCGGCCGCATCTTCATCACCATGGCTCTCTCGAAGCGCGGCTTCGTCGAGAAACTGCCCTTCATCACCTCGATGGGTCACGGCGAAGGCGGCGACCACCGCGAACGGCTCGGCATGAAGACGAAGGGGCCGACCCGCGTCATCACCGATCTTTGCATCCTGGAGCCCGATCCCGAGACGAAGGAGCTGACCGTCGTCTCCATCCATCACGGCGTCACGCGCGACGAGATCGTCGAAAACTGCGGCTGGGCGATCAAGTTCGCTGACACCGTCATCGAGACGCCGGTGCCGACCGAAACGGAACTTTCGGTGCTGCGCGACATCAACGCCCGCACCAAGAAGGCCCATCAGGGCGCCGACAAGGGCAAGGAGGCCGCCTGATGCGCGACGTTTTCATTTGCGACTATATCCGCACGCCGATCGGCCGCTTCGGCGGCTCGCTATCCTCGGTGCGCGCAGACGATCTCGGCGCGATCCCGCTTAAGAGTCTCCTGGAGCGCAGTGCATCGGTCGACTGGGAAGCGGTCGACGACGTGATCTTCGGCTGTGCCAATCAGGCGGGCGAGGACAACCGCAACGTCGCGCGCATGTCGCTGCTGCTCGCCGGATTTCCGCTTTCCGTTCCGGGCACGACGATCAACCGGCTTTGCGGCTCGGGCATGGACGCCGTCATTACCGCCGCGCGCGCGGTCAAGTCGGGCGAAGCCGAACTGATGATCGCCGGCGGCGTCGAGTCGATGTCGCGCGCGCCCTTCGTGCTGCCGAAGGCCGAAGGCGCTTTCTCGCGGCATGCCGAAATCCACGATACCACCATCGGCTGGCGCTTCGTCAACCCCTTGATGAAGAGGCAATACGGCGTCGACTCGATGCCGGAGACCGGCGAGAACGTCGCCGAGGACTATCGCGTTTCCCGTGAAGACCAGGATGCCTTTGCCGTCCGCAGCCAGGCCAAGGCCGCCGCGGCACAGGCAAACGGCCGCCTTGCCAAGGAGATCGTCTCGGTCACAATTCCGCAGAGGAAGGGCGAGCCCGTCGTTGTCGACAGGGACGAGCATCCCAGGGCAACGACGATGGAAGCGCTCGCCAAGCTCAAGGCACCGTTCCGCGAAGGCGGCACGGTCACCGCCGGCAATGCCTCAGGCGTCAACGACGGTGCGGCGGCGCTCATCATCGCCTCGGAGGAAGCGGCCAGGAAGCATGGATTGACGCCGATTGCGCGCATCCTCGGCGGCGCGTCGGCGGCCGTGCCGCCGCGGGTGATGGGCATCGGCCCGATCCCCGCCTCCCGCAAGCTCATGGCGCGGCTCGGCATGAGGCAGGAGCAGTTCGACGTGATCGAACTCAACGAGGCCTTCGCGAGCCAGGGACTGGCCGTGCTGCGCGAACTCGGCATTGCCGACGATGACGCCCGCGTCAACCGCAACGGCGGCGCGATCGCGCTCGGCCATCCTCTCGGCATGTCGGGCGCGCGCATCACCGGCACGGCGGCATTGGAACTCGCAGAGACCGGCGCGCGCTATTCGCTCTCGACCATGTGCATCGGCGTCGGCCAGGGGATCGCGGTGGCGCTGGAGCGGGTATGACCCCGCGCCGGCGCGGCACGCGTATCTAGCGGCCGTCGTGTCAATCGGTGATGTGAAATCCCACGGGCGCGTGCACGGAGGAGGCATCTTCGCTCTCGACCTTCGAGACCCGTGCCGCCGGCGGGCCTTTCCAGAACCGGCTCAACATCGTCGAGATCGCCGCCTCGGGTCCGGCGATCAGAGCGGTGACTGAGCCGTCGCGTTCGTTGCGGACCCAGCCCGCCAGGCCGAGCCGTGCCGCTTCGTCGCGGGTCCAGACGCGGAAGGCGACGCCCTGCACCCTTCCGGTGATCCGCACCAGAGCCGCCTTGCGATCCTCCGCCATGGCTGCCTCCTTCGTCTTGGGGTCCCCTAAATCTGGCGCAGACAGCGGGGAATGCAAGCGCATCGCTTCGGGTTCAGCGCACCGGGTGCCCCCGCGCACCGTCAGCCGACGCTGTTGTAAATTCCACGCCATATCTCGATTGCGTAGAAATTTACCCACGTCGGGCTTGAAGATGTTGCATCGCAGCATTATTGTATGACTTATCGATAGAGCCTTCCTCCTCCCGGCTCCATCGTGGGATCGGCAACCCTCCTCCTCCCAGTTGCCGATCAGGATCGAAAGCCCGGCGCAACTCCTCCCGCGCCGGGCTTTCTCTTTTGAAGGCTGTCGCACGCCGATTTAAGGACAAAACATGCAGCGGTTCGAATTGCTGCAGCGTCCTTTGCGCGTCTGATAAGACGCACGGCGCTGTAGGGTCGAAGCGTTGAGGCTATCGCGATAGAATGGCGATCACCTGCACATTTGGGAACGTTTGAGCGGGTCCGGCATCCAATGTGCGACAAGGAGCCACGCCATGCCCATCGCCGAAACAGTCCCTTCCCGAAAACGAGAGATGCCGTCGCGCGACATCGACGCCTTCCGCGCGATCATGCAGACGCACAACCGCAAGCTCTATCGCATCGCGCGGAGCATCGTGCAGAACAACAGCGATGCGGAGGACGTTCTCCAGGAGGCCTATGTCCGCGCCTTCACGCATTTTTCCGAGTTCCGCGGGGAGTCAGCGATTACCACATGGTTGTCGCGCATCGTGATCAACGAGGCCCTGAGCCGGCTGCGCCAAAGTCGGCGCAGGAAACGGCTCACCGAAGACATGTCGCAAGCCCATCAGGCGGAGATCATTGCCTTCCCACTCAACGCAAACGCCGATGACCCGGAAAAGACGATGGCACAGAGACAAATTCTCGACCTGGTCGAAAAGGCGACCGACCAGCTCCCGGACATCTTTCGAACGGTCTTCGTCATGCGCGTGATCGAGGGCCTGAGCAATGAGGAGACCGCCGATCTGCTGGCGCTCCGACCCGAGACCGTCCGGACGCGGCTGCATCGGGCCCGACACCTGCTGAAGGAACAGTTGGAGCGCCAGATCGGCCCCGTCCTGATGGACGCCTTTCCCTTCGCGGGCAAACGCTGCGAGCGTCTGACGGAGGCCGTCCTCGCTCGCATCTCGCGCCCTGAGCCCGGGACCGGCGGCGGATAATCGGGAACGTTTCGACCCGCGAAGCATCCAAAGCACGTCAATTGGACATCACGCTTCAATCTTCTACAGCGCCGCGTCTTATCAGACCGCGCAAAGGACGCTGTAGCACTCTGACTGCTGGAAAGGAACATCCGATGACCACACGCTTAGCCACCGCAGCCGCTGCAATCGCCCTGCTGCTTGGGGGTAATTGGGCGCTCGCTGCCGACAAGCCGACCGATCCACAGATCGCGCATATCGCCTATACCGCAGGTGTGATCGACATCGAAGCGGCGAAGCAGGCCATTGCAACGTCGAAGAACAAGACCGTCGTCGAATTCGCCGAAAGCATGGTGCGCGACCACGAATCTGTAAACCAACAGGCGCTCGATCTCGTCAAGAAGCTCAATGTAACTCCCGAGGACAACGACACCAGCAAAGCTCTGGCGCAGGCAGCTGAAATCAAGCGGGCGGAACTGGCGAAACTGACGGGCGACGACTTCGATAAGGCCTATGTCGAGAACGAGGCCGCCTATCACAAACAGGTCAACGGCGCACTGGAAACCCTGCTGATCCCTTCTGCGCAAAATACCGAGCTCAAGTCTCTCCTCGAGACCGGGCTGAAGCTGTTCCAGGGCCATCAGCAGCACGCCGAACATGTCGCGACGGAACTGAAATGAGCGCGAACCCGGCGAGACGCGCCTTCCTGGCGCTGTTCTTGGGAGCGGCGGCCATCGCCGTTCCCGCACAGGCAGAAACCATTCAGGTCACGATCGACCGCCTCGTCTACGCGCCCGCGGAGATCCAGGCGAAGGTGGGCGATGAAATCGAGTGGATCAACAAAGATGCGCTCGTTCACACCGCCACGGTGCAGGGAGGTGCGGAAGTGCTCCTCCCTGCGAAAAAATCGGGTCGCCTCCCACTGCAGGCCCCGGGCAGCTTCGACTATATCTGCCGCTACCACCCGAACATGAAAGGGCACATCACCGTGCGCCCTTGACCCCACGGGGCGATAGCGACCGGCCGGGTATCCGCCCCGACCGGTCGCCTGCTCAGTGCAAGCCCAGGAACTGCTTCAGCTCCGGCGTCTGCGGATTGGCAAAGACATCCTCCGGCCGTCCGATCTCGTGCACGCGGCCCTGATGCATGAAGACGACACGCGAGCAGACATCGCGGGCGAACTTCATTTCGTGCGTCACCATGAGCAGCGTCATTCCTTCGGCGGCAAGCTCGCGCACGGCCGCCAGCACTTCGGCGACCAGTTCCGGATCGAGCGCGGAGGTAATCTCGTCGCAGAGCAGCGCCATCGGTTGCATCGCAAGCGCGCGAGCGATCGCCACGCGCTGCTGCTGTCCGCCGGAGAGCTCGTCCGGATAGGCGTCGAATTTTTGCTCCAGGCCGACGCGCTCCAGCATCCTGCGCGCCATCTTGTCCGCCTCCGGTTTCGCCGTCTTCTTGACCACCATCTGCGACAGCATGACGTTGCCGCCGACCGTCAGATGCGGGAAAAGATTGAACTGCTGGAAGATCATGCCGATCTTCAGGCGCAGCGCCTTCAGGTGCACTTCATCGTCGTGAAGCTGAGCGCCCGCAACGGAGATTGAGCCCTTGCTGATCGTCTCAAGGCCGTTGATGCAGCGTAAGAGCGTCGACTTGCCCGAACCGCTCTTGCCGATGATAGCGATCACCTCGCCTGGCTCGACATCGAGATTGATGCCCTTCAGCACCTCGTTCTCGCCGTAGCTTTTGCGGACTTCAGTGATTTCTATGAGCGACATTGAGCTTCCTTTCGAGGATCTGGCTGCTCCAGGAGAGCGGCCAGCAAAGCGCGAAATAGATGAGGGCGACGAGGCCGTAGACGGTGAAGGGCTGGAAGGTGGCGTTGGTGACGACAGTGCCGGCCTTCGATAGTTCGACGAAACCGATGATCGAGGTCAGCGCAGTGCCCTTGATGACCTGGACGGAAAAACCGACCGTCGGTGGAACAGCGATCTTCATGGCCTGAGGCAGGATGACGTAGCGCATCTGCTGCAGCCGGCCCATGCCGAGGCTGGCGGCGGCTTCCCATTGACCCCTGGCGATCGCCTCGACGCAGCCGCGCCAGATCTCGCCGAGAAAGGCGGCGGACCAGAAGATCAAGGCCAGTCCGGCGGCAAGCCAGGCCGGGACGTCGATGCCGAAGAGACCAAGCCCGAAAAAGGCGATGAAGAGCTGCATCAGCAGCGGCGTGCCCTGGAACAGCTCGATGTAGTATTTCGCCAGTGACTGCGACCATTTACGCTTGCTGATGCGCAGGAAAAGCAGGCCCAACCCGACGATGCCGCCGCCAACAAAAGAGACGAGTGACAGAACGATCGTCCAGCGGGTGGCAAGCAGCAGGTTTCGCAAAATGTCCCAGATCGTGAACTCGATCATCGCGCTGCCCTCCTCGGGAAGATGAGCCCGCCAACCATCGCCAGCACCTGGCGAAGCAGCACCGCAAGCGCCAGATAGACGGCGGTCGAGACGATATAGGCTTCGAAGGCGCGGAAGGTCCTCGACTGGATGAAGTTCGCCGCGAACGTCAGGTCTTCCGCGGCGATCTGGGAAACGACGGCCGAGCCGAGCATGACGATGACGACCTGCGAAGAGAGCGCCGGCCAGATCCGCTGAAGCGACGGCACGAGAACCACGTGGCGAAAAGTTTCGAAACGCGTCATGGCAAGGCTGGCACCCGCCTCGAATTGGCCCTTCGGCGTCGCCTGGATACCGGCCCTTATGATTTCGCAGCTATAGGCGCCGAGATTGACGATCATGGCGACATTGGCCGCCTGCAGTTCACTGAGCTGCGGGCCGAGCGAAGGAAGCCCGAAGAAGATGAAGAAGAGCTGGATGAGAAACGGCGTGTTGCGGATCAGTTCGACGTAAAGCGCGACGATCGGCTTCAGCCAGGCAGGGCCGAGCGCCCTCACCCAGGCGCAGAAGATGCCAAGCGAAATGCCGGCAACGGCGCCGACCGCGATCAGTTCGATCGTGATCCCGATCCCCTTGACGATCTGCGGATAGTATTCGGCGAGCCAGCCGAATTCGAATTGATAATTCAAAGGCGCACCCCTGTTTGGCAAAACTTCGGCGATGCCATCCCGCCCAGTAACCTCCCGCGCGGGATGGCGGCCGCTGATCAGAGATCGGTGGGCAAATCGGTTCCGAGCCATTTCTGTGAAATGGCGTTCAACGAGCCATCGGCCTTGGCGGCGGCAATAATGCCGTTGACCTTTTCGAGCAGCGCCGGCTGCTCCTTGCTGAGCCCGATGTAGCAGGGCGAATTCTTGATGAGGAATTTGAGCTCCGGCCGCTTCGGCGGGTTCTTGGCGAGAATGGCTGCGGCAACGACGTTACCGGTCGCAACCGCTTCGACCTGCCCGGAAAGGAAGGCGGAAATCGTCCCGTTGTTGTCCTCATAGCGCTTGATGACCGTGTCGGTCGGCGCGATCTTCGTCAGTTCCAGATCCTCGACTGCGCCGCGAGTGACGCCGACCACCTTGCCGGCGAGTTCCTCTGGTTTCGCAGCGGCGAATTCGGTTGGCCCGAAAACGCCATTGAAGAACGGCGCGTAGGCGCTCGAGAAATCTATAACCTTTTCGCGCTCGGGGTTCTTGCCGAGGCTGGAAATCACCAGATCGACCTTGTTGGTCTGCAGATAGGGAATGCGGTTGGCGCTCGTGACCGGTACGAGCTCGACCTCCACGCCCAATTTCTCGGCGATCAGATTGGCCATATCGATGTCGTAGCCGACCGGCGCCATGTCCGGTCCCACGCTGCCGAAGGGCGGAAAGTCTTGGGGAACGGCGACGCGCAGCGCGCCGCGTTCGGTGATGTCGCCGAGCGCATCGGCGTAGGAAACGGAAGCGAAGCCGACGGCGGCCGACAACACCGCCATGGCAACGAAGTGTCTTCTTTTCAGCATCGAGGTCATTCTCCTTTGTTTACGGTTTGGCTTTGCGCGACGCCTTCGAAGACGGAGCGACGGTCTGGGGAGGAAGCGAAAGGGAGTGTCTGAGATCGGCAAGCGGGTCGGGGCGTCTTGTAAGGTCCAGCCCGGTCTCGACCTCGTCCAGATGCTCGACGGAGAGTGCTGCCGCCTTCTGGAAGTCGCCTTCCTCCATCGCGGCGACGATACTGCAATGGCCGAGATGGGACTGCAACGCGTGAAAATCGGACTGGTAGAGCATCGAAATCAGGATCGTGCGTGCAGTCAGATCGCGCAGGATATCGACGAGAATGGCATTGCCGGCGAGTTCCGCGATGCGGATGTGGAAATCGCCCATCAGGCAGGTCAGGCGCTGCCGGTCACCGGCGGCAATTGCCGCCTTCTCGTCTGCGAGATGGGCATTGAGGACTGTGCGGCCGGTTTCCGTCAGGCGGCTCATGGTGCGCAGGAGCCCGGCCTCGATAACGCGGCGGGCGTCATAGACGGTCATCGCCTCCTCGGCGGAGGGCTCCACCACGAACCAGCCGCGCCGCGGGCTGACATTGACGATGCCGCGCGCCTCCAGTCGCATCATGGCCTCGCGCACGCGGGTGCGCGAAACATCGAAGAGCGCTGCGAGCTGGTTTTCGCTCAGCCGCGTACCGGGGCGGATTCGGGCGGAGAGAATGGAAGAGACGACGGCCTCGTCGATGCCATTCTGTGCTGTCTGTTGTGGCGACAAATCTTGCATACAAGGCGAGCAAGCAAGCGTCGTGCCAATTTCAGATCGTTATATTTTCAGCAGCTTGCGACCCAGTCCTGCATGTTTGGTAACCAGCCATGCATTTCGCGTGATTATTTGAGCGCCTCTTCATCAGCAGCCGATGGGCGACTAAGCGGTGCGAACGTCGAGAAGAGGCGGGGCGGCCCAGCCCGCCGCGCACGGCACTCATTCCGTCCAGATAGCCACATCGACCGGCGCGAGCCGTCGGCCGCCGACATAGAACGTCGCCGTCTCTGCCGCCGGAACCTCTGCCGGCGCCTTGCCGAAATTGAAGGCAAAGCGGAGCCGTCCGCGGCGTGTCACCCGCAGATCGCCGAGCTCGGTCAGGCTTTCCACCCCGGCCCAGCCGAGCGCGTCGCCAATCACCTTCTGGAGGAAGTCGCCGCGCGCGACGGTCGCGAGGTAGCGCGCCTTTTCGTTGCCGACGAGCGCCGGTGCGCCGTTGCGGTATTCGCCATCGAAAGTGGCGAGCACCATCTCGCCGGTTCTGATGCTTTCGCGCCAGACGCCGGCCTCAAAGATCTCGTTGCCGTAGAGAACGGTTTCCTTGTGGAAGCCCGGCAGCGACTCGACCCGGGCGACGCTGACATCGATCAGCGTCGAAAGCGGCCCCGGCGGCAGGCCTTCGGGAATGTGCATGTCCTCGGTCTTGCTGCCGCTGCGCGCGCCGAAAAGGACCTTCGCGCCCGACCTTGCCAACCGTTCGACAAAGGCCGCGTCGGCAATCATCAGATCGGGCGCCAGCACCAACTGATAGCCGTCGACGTCGGAATGTGGGCCGATGAAATCGATGTCGACGCCGAGCCGTGACACCGTCGCGTACCAATCGAGCGCCGTGGCTGCGGCGGAATAGCTGCGGCCCTGCGGTAGTGCGCGTGTCGCCCAGCGGGAGCTGTAGTCGAGCACGATCGCGACCTTCGCCTTGCCGCGCGTCTCGCCCTTCGGCAGCCGTTTCATCTCGTCGGCCACCTGCGCGACTTCCAGATAGCCCTGGTCCGCTTCGCTGTTCGGCAGCAGCAGGCCCGCATGGAACTGCTCCTGTGCAAAGGGCACTTGCCGCCAGCGAAAATAGGACACCATGTCGACCCCGTGGGCATAGGCGAGCCAAGTCCAGAGCCGCACCATGCCGTCGGCCGGCGACTGGTTGTGCGCCGCCCAGTTTACCGGGCCCGGCTGCTGCTCCATCACCCAGACGCGGCCGCGGCCGACCGCCCGATAGAGGTCGTGGTTGAACGCCGGCTGGTCGGGGTCGCCAACGCGCAGGTAGTGCGCCTTGTCGTCCGCCGCCAGCCGACCGTTCAAGAGCCCGCCCATCGGGTAGACATCCCAGGAGGCAATGTCGATGTCCTCGCCGACCTTGTAATGGTCGAAGTCTGTATTCTGCGACATGAAGTTATGCGTCACCGGACGGCCTGGGGAATGCGCACGGATGATATCGACCTGCGCCCTGTTGAAGCTCTTCACCTGATCTGAGGAGAAGCGGATGTAGTCGACGATATGGGTCGGGCTCGGCTCCTCGACGAGATTGTTCGGCAGTTCCACCTCGTCGAAACTGTTGTAGTGCATCGCCCAGAACGACGTACCCCAGGCGCGGTTCAGCTCCTCGACGGTTCGATAACGCTCGGCGAGCCACAGCCGGAAGGCGCGCAGCGCCTCGTCCGAATAGCTGTAGATCGTGTCGTGGTCGCCGTATTCGTTGTCCGTCTGCCAGGCATGCACATAGGCGCTTTCGCCATAGCGCGTAGCCATTGCCTCCGTGATGCGGGCGGCCTCCTGGCGGTACCGGCGGCTCGAGAAGCAGTAGTGGCGGCGCGCGCCGAACTTGCGCACGACACCGCGGGCGTCGACCGGCAGGATGTCCGGATGACGGTCGACCAGCCACTTCGGCGGCGCAGCCGTCGGCGTGCCGAGAATGACCTTGAGCCCGGCACCGCCAAGCACGTCGATCGCTTCGTCCAGCCATTCCCAGTGGAACTCGCCGGACCTCGGCTCGATCCGGCCCCAGGCGAACTCGCCGATGCGAACCCAGGCAAGCCCGAGCTCCACCATGCGGCTTGCATCCTCGTCCCATTTCTCGCGCGGCCATTGCTCCGGATAGTAGCAGACGCCGAGTTCGAGCATATCGGAGCGCTGGAGGTCGGGATTGAAGCGGTTAGGTTTGGTCAGCGGCAGATGCAAGGTGGGTTCCTTTGTCACTTTCAATTGGCGACTGCAGGCGAAGCCTTCGTCGCAGCAACGAGCCGGCAGGCGCCGGGATAAAAACGTTTATATTTTCGGTCGGAGAGACGCTGCGCGCCGCCCGTTCGTTAGAACTTTTCGCGGTTCATTGAAGCCGTGGAATTGCCCTACCCCTTTTGAATTCACGCAGTCCCGGAAGGAAATTCGTTACACGCTTTTCCTGGCTTAGCGCTCCGGCCTGAGGCGATCGTCGCATCGCTCGATAAGGTCGGGCATCAGCAAAATTTGCAGCGCCTCCGGTTGTTCGCCCTCCATGCGGCGCAGGATGAATTTGCCAAGCAGCGCGCTTGGTTCGCCGATCGGCAAGTAATAGGTGGTGATCGGCGGCGCGAAATACTGGCTGACGTTCAAGTCGTCGGTGGCATTGATGACCGCGTCGCGACCATGGACGAGGCCCCGCGCGTGGAAGCCGGAGAAGGCACCAAGCGCGGTGGCCTCGTTGGCGCAGATATAGGCGGTCGGCGGATCCGCAAGTTGAGACATGGCGATCACGTTTTCCCGGCCGAAGGCTGGGGTCAGCCGCCCGTGGGCGACCAGGGCCGGATCATAGGGAAGGCCCTCTGTGTCGAGCGCTTGCCGATAACTGTTAAGCCGAACAATGCCGTAGGTCAGTTGCTCCACCGGATTGAGCAGGGCGATGCGCCTGTGCCCGCGCGCGACCAAGCGCGCCATCGACACGCGGATCATTTGCTGGTTGTCGGCGTCCACATAGGCGTGCGGCTCGTTCTCGATGCTCATGCCATAGGTGACGAAGGGAAAATCCGCCTCCTGCATCACACGGATGCGCGGATCGTCGGCGCGCGTACCGGAAATGATGATACCGTCCGCCTTCTTCAGCGAGACGATCTGCTTGATCGTCGCGAGGCTTTCCTTAAAATCGCGCACGGCAAAGAGGGCGACGCGGTAAGGGCTTTCCTCCAGCGCCCAGGAAATACCGCTCAGGAGTTGGGCGTATTCGACGCCTTCCCATTCGTCCTGCTTCGGCCCCGGCGCCGTCATGATCGCGGCGACCTGAAAGGTTTTGCCGGTACGCAACTGCACGCCGTGAAGATTAAGCTCGTAGCCGATCCGCTCGGCGGCATCGAAGACGATCGCGCGCGTTTCCGGACGAACCTGCGGTGAGTGTTTCAACGCCTTGGACACGGTGGCGATCGACAGCCCCGTCTCCTGCGCAATGGTCTTGATCGTCGGTCGCTGCATCGCCGTTCAACTCTTTACCGGTTTTCGTCGCAGAGGGATTGCGCCAGCAGCAGATAGACCGCCGACGTCCAGGCGAACGCCCGGTCGTGCAAGCCCCTCCCCGACCGTGCGTCGAAGTTTTCGGCCATACCGCTTTTGTTGGCAAGTGCACAGAACTTTTGCGCGATTTCTCGCGCCAACGCGCCCTCGCCCTGCCGACGCAGGCCGTCCCAAAGGAGGTAGGTCGTCGGCGCCCAGATCGGCCCTCGCCAGTAGCCGTCGTCTTCGTAGAAGCGGCTCTGCGGGCTCTCGGTCGCCGGCCCCCATTCGGTAATGAAGCCGCCCGCCTTGAGCCTGGCGACAAGCGTTTTACTGATCGCCGCCGGAAGGCGCTTACCGAGAAGCAACGGCATGAATTGGATCAGGCTTTCCCCGTCGACAACGCGGCCCGGATCGCTTGCGAGCCTCGCGCCAAATGTCTCGCCGGTCCACAGCCGGTCGATCAGCAGCGCCTGCAGCCTGTCGGCCGTCTCGGACCAGACGGCGGCACGGCTGGCTTTGTCCGCGAGCAGCGTGGCAAGGGCGTCGCAGGCAAGGATCAGGAACACCGGCAGGTCGGGAGAAAGAACCGGGCCGCCCTTGGCAAAGAAACTCGCATTGTCCCAGCCGCTGTCGTTGCCATGAAAATAGCTCGGCAGTTCGTGTTCGCCGGCTCGCGCACAGGTGAGCCAATAGGCAATCTGCCGGCCGATCGCAGTGCAAAGATAGGCTTTGCGCTCGGGCGTCAGGAAATCCGGCTGCGCCGCGGCGATCGAGGACACCGCCCAGCCGTGCACCGGCGGCTTGGTAAAGGCGAAGAGCACGTCGCGGTCGTTCACATAGTCGGGCAAGAGGCCGGAGGGGTGCTGATGATCGAAGATCGCGGCAAACTGGTCGAAGGCGAGCTTTTCATCGAAAGCCGCCACACCCAGCGCCGAGAAAGCGTTGTCCCAGCTCCAGATGTTGATCATGTGATTTTTCGACATGTAGATCGCCGGCCGCGTCAGCGCGCCGCCGGCGGGCACGGCATTCGCCCAGAGCAGGTAGGCGGCAAGCCGGTGCGCTTCCTCTCCGCCCGCCACGCCTGCGGGTACCGATCGATACCAGGCGGAAAACTCCGCCGCCACGCCGGCATGCGCCTCGTCGAAGCCACCTGCCTTTTCCAGCGGCGGCAGCGCGCGGAAGAAATCCACGTTGCCTTCGAAGCCGTCTTCACCGGAGAAGACGAAAGAGACCTCGGTCGAACGATCGCGCTGCCATTCACCGGAGACGGCAAGATCTCCTGAAACAACTCTTGGAATGAACTTGACGTTTTCGGCGGCCGCGACGAGGCAATCCTCGCCGGCGGGCGTGCGGTAGACATAGTCGTAGCGCGAGCCTTCGAGATGGAAGCGAACGCCCCCGCGCTCGCCTTTCAGATGCAGCCGCTCGCCCTCGCCGATCACGAAACGCACGCAACCCTCGCCGATCCGCGCGACGAACTGGTCCGGCGACAACTCGAAGCGAGCCTCGGCGATTTCTCCTGTCCGATCCAGGAATTCGACGCGGCAGAGTCGACCAAGCGAGGGACGCTCGTCACCGCCGCTGACGTGTCTCAGATAGAGGGCGCGCTCGCTCTCACGGCCCGGCACCCGCATCATCGACAGCGTCAGGAACCGTCCCCTTCGGCTGAAGGGAACATGCTCGATATCGAACAGCATGGCCTAACCTTTCACCGATGAGCCGACCGCGCCATCCATGATGTAGCGCTGCGCCAGGAAAAAGAGCACGAGCGGCGGCAGGCAGAGGATCACGGTGATCGCCGCAATCGAGGTCACGTCGACCTCATGCAGGCCCTTGAACATCGAAAGCCCGAGCGTCAGCGTGTATTTCGACTGGTCGTTGAGGAAGATCAGCGGACCGAGATAATCGTTCCAGGCATTCATGAAATGGAAGGTCCCGACGAGCACCAGCGCCGGCATCATCAGGGGCAGATGAATGCGCCAATAGATGTCGAAGCTGTTCGCCCCGTCCATCCGCGCCGCCTCGTCGATCTCCATCGGCACCGTCATGATGTATTGCCGGAGCAGGAAGACGAAGAACGCATCGGCGAAATAGGCGGGCACGATCAATGGTTTGAGCGTGTTGATCCAGCCCAGCATGTTGAACTCCATGTAGAGCGGAATCATCTTCACGTCCCACGGAATCATCATCGTTGCGAGCAACAGGATGAAGAGCGCATCGCGCCCGGGAAATCGAAAGCGGGCAAAGCCGAAGGCGACGAGCGAACTCGAGAGTAGTTGCCCGACCGTCGAGAAGACGACGACGATCAGCGAGTTCGTGAGATAGGTGCCGAACGGCTGCTTGCTCCAGGCGGCGGCAAAGTTCTCCCAGCGCCATTCGGACGGCCAGAAGACCGGCGGGAACTGATAGAGTTCGGCCGAGCTTTTGATCGCCGTCATGAAGGTCCAGTAGAAGGGCGCGATGAAAAGCGCGGAGGCAAGGATCAGCGCCGAATAGAGGAAGGTCTTACGCATTGCGCTCTCCGTCGGCCTGGCGGATCTCGCCTTCGTAGTAGACCCAGGCGGCAGACCAGCGCATCACCATGAGGCTCAAGGCAAGCACGATGACGAACATCACCCAGGAGCCGGCTGCGGCATAACCCATGTCGAAATATTTGAAGGCGTTGTCGTAGACATACATGGCGAAGAAATAGGTTGAACCGAGCGGACCACCCCTCGTCAAAAGCAGCGCGATCGTCAGTTGCTGGAAGGCGGAGATGATCGAGGTGATGAAGGTGAAGACGAGCATCGGCCCGAGCATCGGCAGCGTGATGAACAGCATCTGGGCCCAGCCCGGCACGCCAGAGATGGTCGCGGCCTCGTAAAGCTCCTTCGGGATCGCCTTGAGGCCTGTGAGCAGAATCAGCATCGTGCCGCCGAGCCCCCAGAGGCTGGCGATGATAATCGCGACGATCGCGAGATTGGGATCGCCGAGCCAGTTCGGGCCGTCGATTCCGACGAGCGACAGCATGAAGTTCAAGAGCCCGTATTCCCTGCTGTAGATCCAGCTCCAGATCGTCACCAGCGCGACGCCGGAAATGACGCTTGGCAGATAGAAGGCGGTGCGGAAGAAGCCGCTGGCAAAGGTCACGTGGTGCAGCATCAGCGCCAGGAAGAACGACATGACGATGTTGAACGGCACGTAGATCGCCGCGAACTTCACGGTGATCCAGAGGCTCTCCCAGAATTGCGGGTCCTCGGTGAACATCGAACGGTAGTTGTCGAAGCCGACGAAGGTGCGCTCGCCGACCACCGGCCAGTCGAAGAAACTCATCGTCAGCGAGAACAGGAGCGGCCCGAGCGTGAAGAACAGGAAACCGAGGATCCACGGGGAAATGAACAGATAGGGCGCAATGTGACGCATTGCGCTCGCACGCTTGCGGGGCGCGGCTCCTGTCTGCGTTCCGGCATAGGCCATATCCATTTCCCCGTTCCTCGCTTATTTCAACAGTCGCTTCGAGCGAGCCACGGCATCGTCCAGATGCGCCTTGGCGTTGCCCTGATCGATCATCGTCGCCTCGATGGCGCGCGCCAGGTTGTCCTGGATCTTGCCCCAGTTCTCGTTCTTCAAATACGCGTGGATTTCGGTGTCAGAGGTGGCGAGAATGTCGAAGAACGGCTTGTAGACCGGGTCCGTGGTCATCCCCTTCTCTTCGGCGACGCTGGTGCGGACCGGCAGGTCGTTGGTGCGCATGGCAACCGCTTCCGGCGAAGAGAAGAACTTTACAAATTCCCAGGCGAGATCCGGATGGGCGGCGTCCTTGGCGATCGAAATCGCCGATACACCGAGCGCTGAATGGGCGACATGGTCGCCGAACTTCGGCAGCGGCGCCACGCCATAGTTGAAGCCGGCAGCATCGATGCCCGCCTTCGACCACATGGCGCTCTGGAACATGGCGATCTTGCTGCCCTTGAAGAGCGTCGCGCCCGACGTATCGTCGCCGAGATTGAGGGTCACCGCCTCCTGCGTCTTGGCCATATCGGCGAACATGTCGAGCACCTCGGCGGCCGCATCGCTGTTCATATAGCCATCGATCTCCTTGCCGTCGTCGGAGATGTATTTGGTGCCGTTCGACCACAGGAACTGCTCGAAGTCATAGGGGTCAGGTTTGGCGTCGACGGCGAAGCCATAGACCTTGTTCGCCTCATCGCGGAACTTCGCGGCCTTGGCGCGCAGGTCCTCCCAGGTCCAGCCGTCCTTCGGCTGCTCAACGCCGGCCTTGGCGAACATGTCCTTGTTGTAGAAGACGACCTGGGTGGTAAAGCCCGAGGGCATGCCGTAGGTCTTGCCCTCGACGCGCGTCGTGTTCATCAACCCTTGAGGAAAATCGTCCGGCTTGATCTCGGCGGCATCCCGCGCGATCAGCTCGTCGAGCGGCATCAACGACGTGTAATATTGCGGAAAATTCCACATATACATGACGTCCGGCGGATTGCCGGCGCCGAAGGCGGCGACGAGCTTCTGGTCGTAACCGTCCGCATAGGGTTCGACCTGGACCTTCACGCCCGGATGCTTTTCCTCGAATTTCTTTGCGATCGCCTGCTGGATTGCAAGGCTTTCATCCGTGTCCCAGGTCGCGAAACGCAAGGTCTCTTCCGCCCGTGTGGTCGCTCCCGTCAGCGCAAGCGCCAAAAGCGAGCCGACGATCGACTTCGTCATCTTATGCATGTCTCTCCTCCAAAACCGGGCCGCGCGGGCCCCTTCCCTTTTCTTGTTTGATGAGCGCCCGCGTCTCGGCATCGAGCGGCCGTTCGATCGCCTTCCCGTCGGCATCGAAGAGATGGCAATGCTCGGAAGGAATGCGGATATGGACGCGCTCGCGGGTTGAGACGGGATGCGTGCCGCGCACGACGGCGGTCAGATCACCGCCGCCTTCGAGGCTGATATGGACGTGGCTTTCGGTGCCGAGGCGTTCGACGAGCCTGACATTGCCGGCAAGATGCGCTTCATCGGGCGATGTCAACGCCAACTTGTCCGGGCGAATTCCAAGCGTCACGGGGCAGTCGCGGCCGATCGGCGCGGGCGAAAGCGTGTCGAGCGAAAGCTCCCGCGCGAGCCCGCCGCCGACAAGCCTCAGGCCCGTCTCGCTCTCGTCCGCCACGTTGGCGCTGAGGAAATTCATGCGGGGGGAGCCGATGAACCCTGCGACGAAGAGGTTTGCCGGCCGATAGAACAGTTCCAGCGGCGTGCCGAACTGGCTGACCTTGCCCTTGTCGAGCACGACGACGCGGTCGGAGAGCGTCATCGCCTCCACCTGATCATGCGTCACATAGATCATCGAAACGGCGAGACGCTCGTGCAGGGCCGCGAGCTCGACACGCATCGTCACGCGTAGCCCCGCATCGAGATTGGAGAGCGGCTCGTCGAGCAGGAACAGCTTCGGCTCGCGCACAATCGCCCGGCCGATCGCCACGCGCTGGCGCTGGCCACCGGAAAGCTGGCGCGGCTTGCGGTTCAGAAGCTCGGTGATGCGCAACACCTCGGCCGCGTTCGTGACGCGCCGTTCGATCTCGTCGCGCTTCATGCCGTTCAGCGCCAGGCCGAAGGAGAGATTCTTGCGGACGTTCATGTGCGGGTAGAGCGCGTAATTTTGGAACACCATCGCAATGTCGCGCTTCGCCGACGGCAAGTCGGTGATGTCACGCTCGCCCAGGCGGATCGAGCCGCCATCGAGATTTTCAAGCCCGGCGATCGAGCGCAGCAACGTGCTCTTGCCGCAGCCCG
Organism: Sinorhizobium sp. 7-81; assembly: GCF_030124405.1. Lineage (NCBI taxonomy): Bacteria > Pseudomonadati > Pseudomonadota > Alphaproteobacteria > Hyphomicrobiales > Rhizobiaceae > Sinorhizobium > Sinorhizobium sp. 7-81. The sequence continues at coordinate 256,874 of NZ_JASKLT010000002.1, forward strand.
ATGGGCCGAGGAAGCAGACGAACTCGCCGTCGGCGATGTCGAGGTCGATGCCCTTCAACACTTCCAGCGAGCCGAAGCCCTTGCGAAGATTTTCGATGCGGATCGCTGCCAAAAAAATCTCTCCCCAAAGCGCATAAGGCGATCACTGTCGCCGTTTCATCGTTTAGTTAAACGTTTTTATTCACGATAAAAACGTTTAACTTTTTTGTAAAGCGAAAACTGCATCTCAGAGGCCGGTTGAATGTGCCGGCCGTTTTGAGGCGGCCATGATTCAAGTTTCTGATGTCGACAGCAGCGACTCAGGCCCGGATGGCCGCCGCTGTTGGGGCACCGCAAGCGTCCCGTTGTTGGACTAGGCGACACCTTGTAGATTGGAACGACACCTTGGAGATTGGGAACATGGCGCTCAAGCGGATGGACAACGTAGGAATCGTCGTCGAAGACCTCGGAGGCACGATCGATTTCTTTCGCGAACTCGGCCTCGAGCTCGAAGGACAGGCCACGATCGAAGGAGAATGGGCCGGACGCGTCACTGGACTGGGCGATCAGCGTGTCGAGATTGCCATGATGCGCACACCGGACGGCCACAACCGGATCGAGCTCTCCCGCTTCCTCACGCCGCCTGTCGTCGCAGATCACCGGAACGCCCCGGTCAACGCTCTCGGCTACCTCCGCGTCATGTTCACCGTGGACGACATCGACGAGACGCTCGAAAGGCTTCGCACGCATGGCGCGCAGCTCGTAGGCGAAGTAGTCCAGTATAAAGACACGTATCGGCTCTGCTACATCCGTGGGCCTGAAGGGCTTCTCATCGGACTCGCCCAAGAACTCAGCTGAGCGCAATACGAAGACAAATGGCGAAGAGTGACTAATGTCAGCCAGCGCGTCCGAGGCCGACCCGCCTGGTCGAGGTCCGTCCCTCCACGGTCGGCCCGGCAGGGCAGAGGGGGTGTGGACACCACTGCAGCCGGATTCGACTCTGGACGGCTCCGCCCGCGACCGGTTGATCAACCCCTCGCAACCCTTGCCAGCACCTCGTCGAGCGCATCGAGGAAATAGTCGCAGTTCTCTGCGCTGAAGGGTGCCGGCGGCTTTATCTTCAGCACGTTGTGATGCGGTCCTTCGCTTGAAAGCAGGATCCGGTGCTTCCTCTTCATCTCGGCGATGACGAAGTCGAGCTCGCTCGCGGCCGGCTCCAGAGTATCGCGATCGCGCACGAGTTCGATGCCGTTGAAGAGGCCGTGGCCACGCACGTCGCCGATGGTCGGGTGCCGCTCCGCAAGCCGGCGCGCGCCATCCATCAAACGCTTGCCGACGACCCCGCAATGGTGAACCAGCCGCTCGTCGCGAATGACGTCGAGTACGGCAAGTCCGATCTCGGCCGAAACCGGATTGCCGCCGAAGGTGTTGAAGTATTCCATGCCGTTGGCAAAGGTCGCCGCGATCGCCTCGGTGGTGACAACGGCCGCCATCGGATGACCGTTGCCGATCGGCTTTCCCATGGTGACGATATCGGGCACGACGCCTTGGGTCTCGTGCGCCCACATGTGAGTGCCGACACGGCCGAAGCCCACCTGCACCTCGTCCGCCAGGCACAATCCGCCGGCAGCGCGCACATGGGAGTAAGCCTGCTCCAGATATCCTTCCGGCAGGACCAATTGGCCGCCGGTCCCCAAAACGCCCTCGCTGAAGAACAGCGCCGGCTTGCGGCCCTCCGCCGCCAGCGCTTCGACCTGACGTTTGACGTCTTCGGCATATTTCGCCCCGGCATCGGCATCGCCGTAGCGGTGGCGGCCACGGTAGAGATCCGGCATCTCGGCGACGCGCACATGCGCCGGCCTGCCCTCCCCGCCTTTGCCGGCGAATTTATAGGGACTGACGTCGATCAAGCTCGAGAGATGGCCGTGATAGGCGTGATCGACGGTGATGATGTCGCGGTTGCCGGTATGGGCACGGGCGAGCCGGATCGCGAGATCATTCGCCTCGCTGCCGGAATTGACGAAGAAGCAGACGTTCAGGGGGTTGGGGAAGAGTGCGGTCAGCCGCCGCGAATATTCGACCAGGCTGTCGTGCAGATAGCGCGAATTTGTATTGAGCCGCGCCATTTGCGTCTCGGCCGCCTTGACCACACGCGGATGGCAGTGGCCGACATGGCAGACATTGTTGACCATGTCGAGCCAGCGTTTTCCCTCCTCGTCGATAAGGTGAGCGCCTTCACCGCTGACGATCTTCAGGGGTGCCGCGCTGTAGGCGATGCTCAACGACCGGCCGATGCGGCGATGGCGTTCGCGCACCAGAAATTCCTTGTCGCGCGCAACGGTGACCGACGCCGGCACCGAAAGCCCGAGCACGACGCTCGGATCAGGGCTCACCTCGCGCCAGATCTGCCATTGGTCGCGCACGCCGACGCCATGCATCCGCGCTTCGAGACCGAGGTGGTCGGTAACGATCTGGAAATGCAGATGCGGCACCCAACCGCCGTTTTCATCGCGGGCGCCTAGGGCCGCGAAAGCCTCTCCCTTGGCGATCGGCTGACCGATCGCAAGTTTTTCCGCGCTCTCGCGCGACAGGTGACCGTAAAGCGTCCAGAACACGTCACCCTCGGCGGTCACATGCTCGATGAGCACCGTCGGACCGAAACCGTGCGCCACGGCGTCGTCATGGTAGAAGGCGACCTTGCCCGCAAACGGTGCATGAACGGATTCGCCGGCCGGCGCAAAAATATCAACGCCGAGATGGACGGTGCGCCGCTGGCTCGCGACCGTCGTCCGATAGGCATCCCCCTTGTAGACCGCGCGGTCCTCGCCATAGAGGCCAAGGCCGAAGTCCGCGCCCTCGTTGCGGATAAGTGCCTCGATCCGGGCTTCCGCCTCCGCCTTGTCAAGTGTCGCCCAGTCGTTCGCAGCGAGCCCGCTTGCCGAAAAATCGAAGACCGCGGCCTTTGGCTTCGAGACTGCCGGCCTTATGATCCCCGAAAAATCATGGGCGTTCTGCTCGAGCCAGCGCACGATCCGCGCCGCCGTCGGAACCGGTTCGAAGCCACAGGCATCGCGAAGGCGAGCAACGGCAATTGCCCGGTTTTCGCGCTCGATTCGCTGCAGTTCGCGCCAGACATCCTCCTGGCTGACGAGCAGATAGGTGTTCTCAGGATTGTCGCGGATCTGTTTTGCTGCCATGCAGATGCTGACGGCGTAGCGGGTGCGCACGAGGTCGAAGATCAGCTCGACTTCAGTTTCCGTAAGCGAGTTGGCGCCGTGATAAGCGCCGGCAAGGCGGGCGATGGTGCCGACCGCATCCTCCGCGCCGATCAATGCATAGGCGGAGGCCACCGCGATCTCGATGACGCGAAAAGTCTCGACCATGTCACCGAAGTCGAGCAGACCGCTGACGCGTCCATCGGCGTCGAGAAGCACATTGTAGTCGTTGGCGTCGTTGTGGATCACCTGCCGCGGGCAAGCTTTCAGGCGCGGCAGCACGGCGGAAACGAAATGATCGAGAATGGCGCGAACCACGTTGCGCTTTTCCTCGTCCGCGATCAGATCGACATGGGTGCGATGCATCTCGGCCCGGGCGAGATCCCAGCCGTAAACGCGCCCTGCACCCGGATGACCGAAGCCCGTCAGGGCGCGGTCGAGCGCGCCGAGCAAGGCTCCCAATGTCTCGACGCTTACGGCGCTGCGGTTCGAAGCCCCCGCCCAGGTTTCGCCGGGCAGCCAGGTGAGGAGCCGGGCAAGGCGCACGCCCTTGAAGTCGACGGAACTGAGCAGCACCCCGGAACGATCCGGCAGGGCGCGGGAGACGGGCAATGCCGGCGCTGCCAGGGCCAGGTGCTCGAGAACGGCGACCTGCATGTCGAGCTCTTCCGAAGCACCCGCCGCATGCAGCTTCAGCAGGAAAGAACTGCCGTCGCTCGCGCGAATACGGAAATTGAGATCGTGCTCGCCCGGCAGCGCGGAGATCTCTCCCTCCATGCCATAGGTCTCGGTGAGCAGCTTTTTGATCGCCGTCATCTCCTGTCCGCCCAATTCCTTCGTCGCCATGATCCCGCTCACATTTTCACCATGAAACCCGTTTGCCGTCGAAAGCGAGGAAGCTGCCGCTATTGGCGACCCCCGCTTTGTCGATGACCGCTTTGAGCCCGGCTGCGCTCTCGGTGATCGGAACTGTCGCCGCCTCGCCGCCCATGTCGGTCTTCACCCAGCCTGGATGCAGCGACAGAACCACAACTCCGCGCTTACGCAGATCCTGAGCGAGCTTCACCGTCGCCATGTTCAGCGCCGCCTTGGAGCAGCGATAGGCATAGTCGCCCTCATCGTCGTCGAGCGTACCCTCGGCCAGCGATCCGGCACGGCTGCTGATATTGGCGACAATCCGGCGCTCGCCGGCGAGGATGTTGGGCAGAAGCGCCCGCACCAGAAGAAGCGGCGCCAATGCGTTGACGCGCATGACCTCGAGGAACTCCTCCGGCTCGAGCGTCCCCAAGCCGCCCGTGTCGCCGCGAATTCCGGCATTGTTGATCAGGAGGTCGATCGGCAGACCGTCGAGTTCGCGCGCCAATGTGGCGATCGAATTGCTATCCGCGACATCCAGCCTTCGCCGGGCGAGCCCGGGGTCAATCGAAGCCGAGACGGAACGCCCGCAGGCAATCACCTGCCAGCCGGAACCGGCATAGACCCGTGCGAGTTCCAGGCCGAGACCGCGGGAAGCGCCGGTGATAAGGACCGTGGGGCCGGTCATGGTGCTCCTCCTATCGATGCTTGATGTCATATTTTCGCTCAATCATGTTGACGAGGCTCGCCGCCGCAAGCGTCAGGAAGATGTAGAAGATCGCTGCCGAGTTATAGGGTGCAAAGGGCAGGAAGCTTGCTGATTGGAACTCGCGCATGCGCTGGGTGATGTCGCGGATCGACAGGATCGACAGCAGCGACGTGTCCTTGAGAATGGCGATCAACTCGTTGCCGAGCGGCGGGATGATGATCCGGAAGGCCTGCGGCAGCACGACGAGCCGCGCCGTCTGCCAGCGGTTGAGACCGATGCTGCGCGCCGCCTCGATTTGGCCGACGGGAATGGCATTGATGCCGGAGCGAAAGATTTCGGCGAGATAGGCCGAATAGGCAAGCGCCATCGCGACGATGCCGCGCATCAGGTTAGGCGGGTCGAGGACGCCTTGGGTCGCATCCTTCAAGGCGCCGCTCAGGGGCAGGCCGACATAGAGCACGATCACCAGCATCGGTATGCCGCGAATGGTATCGACGACGAACTCCGAGCCGATCGCCAGCGGATGGCGCCTATGCAGGTAGCCGCCGAAGGTGAGCAGGCCGAGGATGATGGCGAGCACCGCGAAGGTGATGCCAGCCGACCGGTCCCGGTCGTTCAGCGTTTCGGTTTCCCAGAGTACCGGCCAACCTGCGGGAACTGCCGCCTTAGGCAAAAGCGCAGCCGTCACGTCCTTCTTCTCCGCGGCCGTGACCGCTTCGGTCGGTCCAAGGAAGGTCCTGACGGCGGACTCTTTTTCGGGCGCACCCGGATATTGGCCGAAGCGCACGGCACCGATCAGGCCGGACGGCGTGTTGCTGACGATCGCCACCTTGCCCTCGAGCGAGCCTGCAAGCACATAGGCCTCGCGCGGCTGCAGCAGGAACCAGGCGGACACGAGGGCAAGTGCGAGGGTCGCCAGCGCGAAAAGCAGGCTCGTGCGTGCGGTGTAGTGCAGTTGCAGCAGGCCGACCCAGATGAGCCCCATGACCGCCGCGAGAATATAGGCGGCGATGGCGGCGCGGATCGTCGTCGCAACCCCGGCGGCAAAGGCGATGTGTGCGAAGAAAAAGATGAAGATCAAACCCGCGCCATTGACAAGACCGAGGATCCAGCCCCCGACGCTGCGGAGCCGGCTGTCCGCCGCGTCGGTGTTGTGCGTGCCGGCGAAGAAAAGGCCAAGTCCCAGCAGGGTCATCCCGAAATAGGCCGGGTAGAGTACGGATTCGACACCGTGCACCGCGAGGTCGGCCGCTTCCGTCAACTGGCGGGGCGTCACGCCCTTGACCACGAGAGAAGACGTGAAGGGGTCGACGGCATTGGCGACGACGGAGGCAACGAAGGGATGAATGGTGCCGCTTGAGAGAAGGACGGCGGCGGCCACAAGATTGAGTATGGCGGCGGCCGTCGACAGCCGCGGGCGGTATGCCTTCGTCCGCGAAAGGAGCAGAACGGCGATGCCGGACGCAAACGCGATCGTCAAGGTCAGAAAGCCCGGTACGAAGGCGGAGGAACCGTTCTCCACGCCGAGTATCGCCCGCAGCGAGCGCTGGTAGTCCCCGGAGGAAGCAAAGAGATAGACGATGAATGGCAGCGCGGTCAGGATGATCAGATTGCTGGGCCGCACGCTTCTCAGAAACGACATTCATTTCTCCGAGGAGTATGTTCCGGAAAGTTCCTGGTCCCGGAACGGACAACGCGCTCCGGGACAGTCGGATCAAGTCGGCGGTCGGCCTATTTGAGGCCCCAATATTTGTCGACGAGTTGATCCAGCGTGCCGTCGTCCTTGATCATCTTCAGCCCTTCGTTGAAGGCCGCGACATTGGCGTCGCCCTTGCGGAAGACGAGGCCGAGCGGATCGGATTCGAGGTCCTTAATCCCAACAACGAGCTCGCCGGCGAATTCGCGTTCGTAGGCCGCGGCATTGGCGCCGTTGATGACGACGCCGTCCACATCCTTGTTCTTGAGCGCGATGATCGCCGCGCTGAAACTGTCATAGGCAACGACGTTCTCCTTGCCGACGACACCCTCGGCGACCTGCGCGTCGGTGGTGTTGGCCTGGGCGGAAAGCTTTTTGCCCTTGGTCTTGAAATCATCGAGGGACGCACCCTGATCCTCGACGCGCACCAGCACGGCCTGGCTGTTGACGATATAGGGGTCTGAGAAGTCCATGGCCTTCTTGCGCTCCTCGGTGATCGAGACGCCAGAGGCGACGAGGTCGAAGTTGCCCTGATCGAGCGCGGTGAAAATGCCGTCCCAGCCGGTGGTCACGAATTCCGCCTGGCAATGGATCTTGGCACAGATGGCATTGACCACGTCGACGTCGAATCCGATGACCTGCCCGGTCGCCGGATCGACACTTTCCATCGGCGGCGACGTCGTGTCCGAGCCGACTTTCAGGAGCTGGCCGCCGAGATCGGCGGCGTGGGCGGCGCCGGATGCCAGGGCCGACAGCGCAAGGGCAATCACAAATGTCTTCACGTTTTCTCCTCCGTTGTGAATTGTGGATCTCTCTACCCGACGAGACGCCCGCCGAGGCTGTCCGGCTGCCGCTCGATCAGCTTCGGCCGGAAGATCTGGCGCAGTTCCTTTGGCTCCTCGCCCGCCATGCGCCGCAACAGGAACTCACCGAGCGTGCGCCCGAGAACTTCGATCGGCTGGTAGAAGGTGGTAATCGGCGGCGTGAAATAGGCGCTGACATTGATGTCGTCATAGGCGATGACATCGATGTCGACACCCACCTGCCGTCCGAGACTGCCAAGGGCCGAAAGTACACCGAGGGTCGTCGATTCGTTGATGCAGACAAAGGCTGTCGGCGGTTCCGCCGCCTGCAGGAGGCGAGCGGCGCTTTCCCTGCCGAACTGCGTTGAAAGATCGCCCTCGGCGACAAGATCATGAGAGGCTGGCAGTCCCGCTTCGCGGAAGGCGCGCGTAAAACCGTCGATCCTGTCGAGCGCATAAGAAAGGCGCCGCTCCGGGTTGACCAGGGCGATGCGGCGGTGACCGCCAGCAATCAGCCTTGCCGTCGCCGCATGCGCCGCCCACTCGTTGTCGATGTCGACATGGGCATAGTCGAGCGGTTGGCGGCATCGGCCAAGCGATACGAACGGAAACCGGCTCTCCACCAGAAGATCGATGCGCGGATCGTCGTCGAGGATGCCCGAAAAAATCAACCCGTCGGCCAGCCCCTGGTCGATGACCCGGCGTGCGACGTCACAGCCCTCCGCCGCATCCCGAACGACATGCACCGACATGCGATAATCGCTGCCGTCCAGCGCCTGGCTGATGCCGCTCAGGATCTGAGTATATTCGACGCCGTCCCACTCGTAGTTTTGCGCCGCGGTCACCGGCATCAACACGGCTGCCTGGCAGGTCCGGCCGGTTCTAAGGGCCATGCCGCGTGCATTGGCCTGATAGCCGGCCTCGCGCGCCGCCTTGAAGATCACCTCCCGGGTCGCGGGCGCGACCACCGGTGAACCGCGGAGCGCCTTCGAAATCGTGGCGATCGAATAGCCGGTGATGTCCGCCAGAGTCTTGATCGTTGGCGGTGCGCTACGGCGCGCTGTGCGATTCTCCGCGGCCATGCATCCTCCCCGACCTTGGCAACCTCGCGTTCACTAGCAGGCAATAAAAACGATTTCAATCGAAATATAAACGTTTTTATTGTCGATGAGTTGTTGTTGAGATCACGCCTCTCCTTCCTCGGCGGAAGCACACGGTCAGGTAGCGTCGCAGGCACAGTCGACAACAGGAATGGCAATCGCAGTCAGCGCGCAGCGGTCCGCCGTCTCACGGCCCGGCAAAACCAATCAAAACAGGGGCGAGCAGTTCCGCTGCTTTCCACAGGCCGTTAGCGAGAGAAGATCGGAGGAATCGCCGGAATGCGTGCCCCTCAATGGGCAGTGTAGGCGCCGTCCACCAGGTGGACGCTTCCGGTGATGAAGCTCGCCTGCTCGGAGAGGAGGAAGCACACGAGGGAGGCGACCTCTTCCGGCGTGCCGCGCCTTCCCATCGGCTGCAGCGACATCATGCGCCGGGTGCTCGCAATGTCGGCATGCTCCGACAACAGCGGCGTTTCGATCCAGCCGGGACCGACGGCATTGATGCGGACGCCGATCCGCGCATATTCCATGGCGGCGACCTTCGTCAGGCCGACCAGGCCGTGCTTTGCTGCGGTATAGGCGGCCGCAGTCGGCAGACCGACCGAACCGAGAATGGAAGACATGTTGACGATCGCGCCACCGCCCTGCGCCAGCATCGCGGCGATCTCGTACTTCATACAGTAGAAAACGCCGTTCAGGTTGACGTTCATCACCTTGTGCCATTCGTCGAGCGGATAGTCGGCCGTCGGCTTGCGGATGCCGTCGATCCCGGCATTGTTGACCGCCAGATGCAGGCCGCCGCATTCATCGACGGCGAACTTTATCAACTTTTCCACAGCTTCGGCGTCGGCTACATCGACGGCGAAATCATGGGCCTTGCCTCCGGCCGAGCGAATCTCGGCGGCGATTCGGCGCGCGGCGTCAGCACCCAGATCGGCAACAACGACCTCGGCTCCCTCGCCACCGAGCTGCCGGGAAACAGCCGCGCCAATTCCGGAACCCGCGCCGGTCACGACCGCAACCTTTCCCTCGAAGCCAAGTTTCATTTGTCTATCCTTATTGCCGTCGTTCGACCTAATCGAGCGGGCGCGAGCCCGCAAGACGTTTCACAAGCTACCCGGAGCGGCGACCGATTCGCCGGGCCGAGAATCCTGGCAAGCTCACGAGAAAACGCCTGTTGATCCCGCTCCTGTTCCTCGCCTGATCTACGCGCCATCACAGATATACCACGCTTATCTCGCAGATGCTTTCGACAACGAACGAAGATGTTCACCGTTCGCGCTTTCTACCCTCGCCAGCCATCTTAATCGGCGTGCAACACTTGGCCGCCACGCGCTGCAGTGTTAAAGACGAATCGGGGGCGCATCAATTTGCTCAGCAGGTAAAGATGGACAATGACCAAATTACGCGCCGGATGCTCGTTTTGGGCAGTCTGGCTCTGTTGACCTCTGGATGTAGTGCAACCTGGCAAGGCGTGGGAATCCCATCGCTGCTCCCAAGTACCTCCGGCGTGGATCGTCGCTACAGAAGGCGGCATGTGCGCTATGACGGACCCGAGCCGGCCGGAACCATCGTCGTCGACACGACGGAACGTTACCTCTACTCGGTCGAAGAGGGTGGCTGGGCGACCCGCTACGGAATCGGCGTCGGCGAAGAGGGGCTGACGATGAAAGGCAGGGCGGTCGTTGGCCGCAAGGCGGAATGGCCGTCCTGGACGCCAACCGCCAGCATGATTCGGCGCAAACCGCACCTGGCGCAGTATGCGGGCGGTGTCTCCGGCGGACCACATAATCCCCTTGGCGCGTCGGCGCTTTACCTCTATCGTGGCGGCCAGGACACCATGTTCCGCCTGCACGGGACGAACGAGCCCTGGACGATAGGCCAGGCGGTTTCGAACGGTTGCATTCGCTTGACGAACGAGGATATCGTCGATCTCTACAGCCGCACGCCCGTGGGAACGCCGGTATTGATCATCTGATGGTGTTTCCCCTAAATTTTCGGTATAAATAATCAACCTGTGTGTTTTTGGGACACCGTCGAAAGTTCGGCAGCGACAAACCGGATGGCAACTGTGTCCTTTCTGCACTAGGCCGAGTCGCAATTCGCCACTATTACTTCAAATGTTGCCTTCGATAACCCATTCCGAGTATTGAGGAAAGGACTTCTGATGAGCAGATTTCTAATCGTGATGATTGCGTTGTTTTCGGTCGCCAGCCTGAGCGCTTGCGGGACGATTGGCAAAGGCAAGGGGAAGGCCCCGCCACCGGCAGCAGCGCCGGTTGAACAGGCACCAGTCTACAAGTAAATTTGAACTTTGCGCGGGGAGGGTCTCGCGACCCTTCCCACGTTTTTTCATGGCCACACCGGCTTAGGATCTACAGCGCGGAAGCCACAAGCTCACAGGAGCTGGCTTTCAACATGGCGCTCATCAGAGCTCGGGAGATAGAGCGTAGTAATGACGCTTAAACGAGGTCGTATATCGCTCGTGGTCCTGCTTGCAATGGCGACCACGGCATGCCAGACGGAAGACAAGGCTCCCCAACCACGTTTTGTTTCGAGTATCGACGCCACTGGGGCAAAAATTGCCGGAAAGTCTCAGCAGAGAGACTACGGCTACTTTATCGAATTCCGCTCCCGCTACGCGCTCAGCTATGGTCACTCCTACGTGATTTTCGGGCGTACGAACAAGTCCGGAGCAATGATCAACCCAGAAGTTGCGGGACTTGCCCCGGCTACGAACGATACCGCACCGTACGTCATGGGCCACTTCCTGCCGGTTCCGGCCGAGACAGGGGCGAGCGACGGCGATCTGGAAGACGAATACAGGTCGGCAAGCTGGCGCGTTCTGCTGACGGAAGCGGAGTACCAGAAAACCGTTGCGAAGATCCGAAAGCTGAAGGCCGAGGCGCGCTTCTGGCACGCGTCGCTCTACAACTGCAACGCCTTCGTGGCGGACATCGCTCGTTCCATGGGATATAAGACGCCTGGCATCTGGCTCAGGCCGCAAGAATTCATTACAAGGCTTCGGGAGATGAACGGCGGGTGAGTGCAATTGGTGCTCCCCCCGCTCATCCGGCGGTCGGATCATTCCGCCGCAGCACTTTTGTCGGTCGGAGCGGAGCGTAATGGCCACATCCTTGACAGCCGTTGCGATGGCCGCCGATCGCAGCGAAGCTTTGGTGGGCTAGAGTGAACATAACAGTCGCTTCCGTCGGCGAAATCATCTGGGTACTCGGCATCGTCGCGTGGTACTTCATTCGGCGTCCTTACGAGCGCCGCGCCAAGCGCGTGCGGGTTGTCAGCGACCGCCGGTCGGGTTCCGAGAAGGTCGGGCTTGCAGCGGCCCTGCTCGGCCTTGCGATCGTTCCCGGCTTTTACGTCGCCACCGGCATTCCGGAGACCGCCGACTATCCGGCGCAGCCGTGGGCTGTCGCTCTCGGCGCGTTGATCTTTGCCACGGCGATGTGGGTCTTCCGCAGAACCCACAAGGAACTCGGCCGCAACTGGTCCATTTCGCTGGAGATTCGCGACAAGCACGAACTAATCTCCCGCGGGCCATATGCCCTCGTCCGGCATCCGATGTACACCTCCTTCCTGCTTATGGGCCTTGGCCAAGCCTTTCTGCTGTCGAACTGGGTGATAGGCCTCGCCGGCCTGGTCGGCTTTGCCGTCCTGTTTTTCCTCAGGGTGGACAAGGAGGAGCGTATGATGTTGGAGATCTTCGGCGCGCAGTACCGCACCTATATGGCCAGGACCAAGCGAATTATCCCCTATCTTTACTAGAGGTGGCATGATGCGAGGCCGAGCCATCAAGCTTTCGCCGGCACGACGCCTCGTCGGAGATCTGATGAGGTTTTCGATCGGCGTGCCACGGGTCACGGTGCAGCGCCAGATGAACCTTGGCGTGCTGCAAAAAGCCAGGATGGCGCAGCAAAGCAAGCCCTCCTGGACGGCGCTTTTCCTGAAAGGATACGCGCTTCTCTCCAAGGAGACGCCGGAGTTCCGCCGCGCCTACGTCAAGTTCCCGAGACCCCAGCTTTACGAATATCCGGGAAGCGTCGCCTCGGTCGCACATGAGCGCGAACATGACGGTGAGCGGGTCGTGCTGCTGAGCACCATCAAGACCCCCGAGCGCCGCTCGATCACCGAACTAGGAGAGCTGATCCAGGCCGCGCGATCACGCCCCGTGCAGGAGATCAAGGAGTTCCGCCGCGCATTGAAGCTCGCCCGCGCACCGGCGCCGATTCGGTGGCTGCTCATGTGGCTCGGCCTCAATATCGGGCGGCAGCGGGCACGCCATTTCGGTACGTTTCAGCTGTCGGTCTATTCCGGCCTCGGCGCCGAGTCGCTCAATCCTCTGACGCCGCTCACCACGATTTTCAACTACGGTCCGATCAGCGAGGACGGATCCGTAATCGTCCGCATCCATTATGATCATCGGGTCATGGACGGCGCCAATGTCGCGCGCGCGCTGGAGCGGTTCGAAAAGATCCTGAACGGCGAAATCGCCGATGAAGTGGCAAGCTTTTTCGGAAGCGAAACCATTCCGGCCGCCGCGGCATCGGGATCGGCGGCATGACGCTGAAGCAAGAGTTCCGGCCAGCGGTCGTTGTCGTCGGCGCGTCGCGAGGCATTGGCAAGGCAATCGCCGAAGTGGCCGCAAGGGATGGCGCCACCGTGGTCCTGGTCGCGCGCTCGCCGGAGGACCTTCAAGCCGTGGCGGTCGCAATTCAGAAGGCGGGAGGCGAGGCATTCACGCTTGCGCTGGACCTGACGGCCAGTGATGCGGCGGCGCGTCTCGAAGACTTCCTGTCGGAAAAGCGTCTGATATGCGACGTTCTCGTCAACAGCGCCGGCTACGGCCTGCGCGGCGGAGCAGCGGCGTTACCGCTCGACGAGCAGCTCGGGTTGATCGACCTCAATATCCGCGTCGTGACCGAGCTCACCCTCCGCTTCCTGCCGGCAATGGTGGCGCGTGGCCGGGGCGGCGTGATCAATCTTGGCTCTGTGGCAAGCTTCACCCCCGGACCTTTTATGGCGCTGTACTATGCGAGCAAGGGCTTCGTGCGTTCCTTTTCGGAGGCGCTGCATCAGGAAGTGCGCCGCGCCGGTGTGACCGTCACTTGCGCGGCTCCAGGACCGGTGTCGACGGAGTTTCTCGAAAAGTCGGGTGCCAACAGGGCAGCACTGTTCAAGGTTCTGCCCAAGCTTGATGCGGAATACGTGGCCGAACGCGTCTGGCGCGGATTCAAGGCACGCCGGCGCCTCGTGGTCCCGGGCATCTCCGCAAAGCTGGCGATCCTGGTCGCCGGACTTTTGCCTTCCGCAGCTCTCCTGCCCCTGATCGGCCGGTTGCAACTGCGCGGCAACGACCCCTGCCCTTGCGGTTCAGGCAAGACGTTCAGGGACTGCTGCCGCGCCGGCCGATCTGAACGACCCGCTCCATCCGAAACGAGGGCCTGATCTTCGCCTCTGTGACGGCCGGTAGCTGGCGGCGGATTGCGCCCAGCTCGGCGCGCCGGCGGATTTTCGGGGTGCAGTCAGGAAAGCTGCGACTGGCTCTGGATGCAATCGGATTTAATCGTTATGATTGAATTGACTGGAGTAGAGCCATGGAAACGAAGGTGCTGACGGCGCATGTGCCACTACCGCTCGCTGAGAAGGTCGACCAGATTGCCGCACGGCTCGAACGTTCGCGCGGCTGGATCGTAAAGCAAGCGCTGACAGCCTGGATCGCTCAGGAAGAGGAACGCCGCCGCTTGACGCTGGAAGCGCTCGCCGATGTCGACGGGGGTCATCTCATCAGCCACCAATCCGTGCAGGCTTGGGCCGACAGGCTGGAGAGTGACAACCCTCTGCCTCTGCCACTTTGATGAACATCCAGTGGACAACAAAGGCGGTTTCTGAGCTCGGGCGCCTTCATGATTTTCTCGCACCGGTCTATCGGAGAGCTGCAGCCCGCACCGTGCAAGCGTTGGCAAGCGCTCCAAACCGCCTGCTGGAACAGCCACGTATGGGCGAACGGCTGGAGGAGTTCGATCCCCGTGAGGTCCGCCGTCTTCTCGTCGGCCATTACGAAATGCGCTATGAGATCACGCCGTCAACAATCTACGTCCTGACTCTTTGGCATACGCGTGAGAGTCGCTAGAGCGGAATGCGCTCACGTGCGTTCGCGCCACCGCTCTACCTGTTTGTTTTTGCCGCATTTGTGCGACGTCAGGTGATTCCACCTGACTGCAAAATCTCTAGACGCCAGTAATCGCCGCGGCCAGGCACGCGCATTGACGGAAGTGTGACTCTTCGAATCAGTCCATATCGTCGTTTTCGGGCACGCCGGAATGGTCGCGCTGGCCGTAGACGATTTCGCGCTTGCCGACATGGTTGGCAGGGCCAACAAGGCCCTCCTTTTCCATGCGCTCGACGAGCGAGGCGGCACGGTTGTAGCCGATGCCGAGGCGGCGCTGGATGTAGGACGTCGAGCACTTCTTGTCGCGCAGCACCACCTTGACCGCCTGGTCGTAGAGCTCGTTGCCGTCCTCGGACGCAATCGCGCTCTTGTCGAATACGGCGCCCTGATCCTCTTCGGCCTCTTCTTCCTCTTCGTCCGCGGTCACCGTCTCGAGATATTCGGGGCGGCCTTGCGTCTTCAGATGCGCCACGACGTGCTCCACCTCCTGGTCGGAGACGAAGGGGCCATGGACGCGGGCGATGCGGCCGCCGCCGGCCATGTGCAGCATGTCGCCTTGGCCCAGAAGCTGTTCGGCCCCCTGCTCGCCAAGAATCGTGCGGCTGTCGATCTTCGAGGTGACCTGGAACGAGATGCGTGTCGGGAAGTTCGCCTTGATCGTGCCGGTGATGACATCGACCGACGGCCGCTGCGTCGCCATGATCAGATGGATACCCGCCGCACGCGCCATCTGCGCCAGGCGCTGGATCGCGCCTTCGATTTCTTTGCCCGCCACCATCATCAGGTCGGCCATCTCATCGACGATGACGACGATATAGGGCATCGGCGCGAGGTCCATTTCCTGCTGTTCGAAGAGCGGCTCGCCCGTACCCTTTTCGAAACCGGTCTGGACCGTCGCGAGGATCGGCTCTCCCTTCTCGCGCGCCGCCGCCGCACGCTGGTTGTAGCCGTCGATGTTGCGCACGCCTAGGCGCGACATCTTGCGATAACGGTCCTCCATCTCGCGGACCGCCCATTTGAGCGCCATCACGGCTTTCTTCGGGTCGGTCACGACCGGCGTCAGAAGGTGCGGGATGCCGTCATAAACGGAGAGTTCGAGCATCTTCGGATCGACCATGATCAACCGGCATTCCTCCGGCTTCAGCCGGTAAAGCAATGACAGGATCATGGTGTTGATCGCCACCGACTTGCCCGAACCGGTGGTGCCGGCGACGAGCAGGTGCGGCATCTTGGCGAGCTCGGCAATCACCGGTTCGCCGCCGATGGTCTTGCCGAGGCAGAGCGCCAGCTTGTAGCCGGTCTTGCGGAAGTCGGCGGACTCGATCAGCTCGCGGAAATAGACCGTCTCGCGGGTGGCGTTCGGCAGTTCAATGCCGATGACGTTGCGGCCGGGCACGACCGCGACGCGTGCCGAGAGCGCCGACATCGACCGGGCGATATCGTCGGCGAGGTTGATCACGCGGGATGATTTGACACCCGGCGCCGGCTCGAATTCGTAAAGCGTGACGACGGGGCCTGGCCGCACATGGATGATCTCACCCTTGACGCCGAAATCTTCGAGCACGCTTTCGAGAAGCCCCGCATTCTGCTCGAGCTGTTCCTGCGTCATGAAAAAGCCCCGGCCCTGCGGGGGCTCCTGCAGGAGTTCTTCGGACGGAAACTCGTAGGCGTCGGCGGCCTGGAACCGCTCGGTCGCTCCAATTGGCGGTAGCGACGGGGGCGCGCGCTTGACCTGGACCGGCATGGTAATCGCTGCCTTCGTAACGCCCGGCTGAGGGAGCGCATCATTTGCGGGCGTCGCGGCAAGAGCAGGTGCTTCTGGCTGCGGTGAACCGCCTGTAACCAGTTCCACAGCGGGGTCCGTCACGAGATCCGCAGCGGCGGAAGCGTCGATCTCCGGCGACGGGGCTGCGACGGAATCCAGGGCAACGGGTTCGGGGCGCCGGCATTCGACGACGCGGAAAAGCGAGGTGATCGCCGTCGGCGGCAACCTGCGGATCTCCACCGGTTTTGCAACGACGGCTTTCGGATCCGCCGGCGGAGTCACCGCGATCGTTCTTGCTGGCTCAGCCTCGGCCATGACGGGCAAACCATCCTCGAGCGGCATGAACTCGAAAAAGGCGTGATCGGAGAGATAGGAGAGACGAGTGCCCGACGGCGCGGCGGTGTCGGAAACTGCCGGTATCGCCGGTGCTGCTTCCGCGACAGCGGCAGTTGCGGCCGACTGGGGCGATTCTTCGACGGGCGCTGGCATCTCGGTAACCGCCGCCGGTTCATCAGCGCGCTCCTCGCTCGGCTGCGGCCGACCGGGCCAGGACGGAAGCTGCTGCATGAGCACCCGCAGAAGTTCCGACGGGCTGTAGGACGACGCCTCAGTCGCGACCGCCGCTGCGGTTTCCTCCGCGGCCGCTTCCAATACCACTTCCGGCTCGGGAGCCTGCTGGTCCGCTGGCGCGTCTTCCTCCGCTTCGGCCGCGCTCTCGTCCATCGACGGCGCGCGGCGCTTCATGAATTCGCGCTCAGGGGTACGGGTGAAGCGAACATTGGGCGACAGGAAGAAATGGCTCTCCCAGGTCGTATCGCCGTCATGACCGGTGATTTCGGCAAGCGTCGGCAGCGGATCTCGCGTGGAGGCCGTGACCTGGGCCGGAGCATAGGCCGAGCCTTGGCCATAGAGCCGCATCGCGCGCCCGGCATAGCCTGCGTCGTCGGCTTCATGGCTGGAGGCCCGACGCGGCGCTTCCGGCGCCTCGAACAGGTGATCGTGTTCGGCGGAGGCCACCGGCTCGGGGTGGGCGCTGCTCGGCGCACCCGGACGCGGAGCCTCGAAATCGTCCGCCTGGTTTGCATCATACAAAGCTGCCGTCGAGAAATTTGTCCGGGGAATACGCATGGCCTGAAAACTCGAAATTCATTATCGAAGGGGCTGTCTCAACCGAATAGGAAATGAAGGTTAACAACTCCCTTCCAGGTAGATCGCTGGAAAGGTCGCGTGCCCTTCGAAGAGCTTCGCGGAGGCCTCTTTTGGCCTACCGCATTCAAGGCTTTCCAGGGCTTCGGGGACGGTTTTTTGCCACCGTTCAAATTCTGTTTCAGACCGGGAAGATTTCCGAAGCGCGAGCGTTATGTTTACAAACATAGATTGCTATCGCTATCCCGCCTCCTGCCAAGGATCGGCGGAAGGCTTAATAGCGCTGGTGATGCGCGGCGGTTGCAAATCCTCTCATGCCATGACCCGCTTCGCCCACCCCGCTAAGAAAGGCACCTGACATGAGCGACAACCTTGCACTTCAGAGCGTTCTGGCCTTCATCGGCCGTCTGCTTCTCGCCGCCATTTTCCTCTCGTCCGGCTTCGAAAAGCTGGCGGATCCCTCCGGAACGATCGGCTATATAGCGGCGGCAAATCTGCCCCTGCCCTCGGTCGCCTATGCCATCGCTCTCGTGCTGGAACTCGGTGGCGGCATTCTTCTCGTCCTCGGCTATCAAGCGCGTTTGGTGGCACTCGCCCTGGCGGTCTTCACACTGGTATCGGCTCTCGGATTTCACACCAATTTTGCGGACCAAAACCAGATGATCCACTTCATGAAGAATCTCGCCATCACAGGCGGATTCCTGCAGATCGTCGCGTTCGGTGCGGGTCCCTTCAGCCTGGATGCGCGGGCCAGCCGGGTCTGAGCAACGTTCTCCGCAACCAAGGCAATCCTTTGTCGCCGAAGCAGGGGCCAGACCGCTTGCCCGCTCTCCTAACGCTCGGCCATTACTTACTATCGCCTTAGTCGGTCTCTAGGCAGTCCCTTGTGCGTCGCAACATAGCACGCACCCAGTAACCTTTAGTTGCTAACAAGGACGAAGATTGCTGATGGCTGACCATGCTTCCCGCAAGATCCGAATCGATTGCCTGGATGGACTTCGAGGCCTCGCGTCTCTCTGGGTGATGGTTGGCCATGCGCTATTGCTGACGGGTTGGCGCCTGCCCGTTCTGTCGGAGCCTGATCTCGGCGTCGATCTCTTCATCATGCTTTCCGGTTTCCTGATGGTGTTTCACTATCAGCTGCGTGCCGGCAAGGAGCCATGGGATCTGAGCTCGACCTGGGTACGCTTCTGGATCCGGCGTTTCCTCAGAATCGCGCCGCTCTACTATGTCCTCCTGGCTGTTGCCTTCATGCTCGGTGTCTGGCTGTTCGAATCGAGAATGGTCATCGACGCCTTCCTCGAAAGAACGCCGCAGTCACCCCAGCGCTACCTCGACAATGGCGTGAGGAACGGGCTGATGCATGTCAGCTTTCTTTTCGGCCTCTCTCCCGACTACGCCTACCGGACTCCCCTGCCGGACTGGAGCATAGGGCTTGAAATGCAGTTCTATGCGGCCTTTCCCTTCATCATGCTCTTGTTCAAGAAAGGCGGTTGGCTGAAAGGCGCGCTCTTCACGGCCGTTATTGCCCTCGCGATCGTTTCGACGTTGAGCCTGTTCGGCGTTCACTTTCCAATGCCGGCCTTCCTGCCGTTGAAGATGCATACCTTTCTCAGCGGAATGCTGTTGGCGCTTGGTCTTCACGCGGACGGGCCGAAGGCTGTTCTCCATGGCGGCGCTGCCATGGCGCTCGCTCTGCTGCCGATCGGCGGCGATATGACGATGACGAAAATGCTGATGCGGGTCATGCTCGTCGCCGTCTTCTTCGCGCTGCTCTATCATCGACTTGCCGGCGATGGTTTGGGCGCGCGGCTTCGCGCGGTTTCCTCGTCCCTCGGAAACAGGTTCTTCCATTGGCTCGGGGAACTTTCGTTCGGGGCCTATCTCTGGCACCTCATCTTTCTGCAGCCGATCGCCGCCTATTTCATCGGCGCCTTCGGCGACACGATGACAGCGCCTGTGCGGTTCGCCGTGGTTACCGCCATTCTGGTGCCGTTGGTTTACACCGCTGCCTGCATGACTTTCTTCGCGGTCGAAAAACCTGGCCAGAGGCTCGCCAAGCGTTTGATCGACCGGCGAAAGCCTCAGCCGGTCGGGGCATAATCCTTCGAAGGAGAGCCGTCAGACGTTCTCAGGCGTAAACGTTGGAAACCGGCCGGCGACAGCAGGAGGCACCGCGGCCGTGCGCGATCGCCAGCCGTTCAGGTGCTATTGATCATTCCGTTCATCCCGTTCGGGTAAAAGCCACCCTTCGTCGCGCCCTCCTGATCAGTGAGATACACGATGCGCAACACCTCTTGCGGGGTCCGGGTGAAGGCTATCGCATCCGGCGTCGAAGGAACGATATTGGCCTTGCCGTCCATCTGGATGCCTTGATCCTTATCCTCCGATCCATCGATTTTGTCACGGGCATCAGAAACTGCATTCGCCGCCTTCCAGGCTTGCTCGCCCATTCTGTAGAGCGTGGATCGGGCCATCCCCATGTGATAGGCCTCCACAGCCAGGATACCGGCGGCAGCGGCCAGAAAATCCTTGTTCTTCAATACTGTCGCCGCGCCGGCATAGGCGGTAACGCCGACGTCTTCGAACAGCATCCCGCCAAGCACAAAGTTCATCTCGTTGCCGAATGGATCAAAGTTCTCGCCGAGGCCCGCCGCTTTTGCGACCGCTGTAAAGCCCGCATCGAAATCGATGGCCGGTCTGGGCACCGCCTGATCTCCGAGAGTCTTGCGGTAGAATCGAACATGCGCGAGTTCGTTTTCCGCCACCTCGCGCATGAACTCACTGATGGCGGGCGTATCGAAGGAAACTTGGCTGCCACCGGTTACAGGGCCAGCTTCCGCGCCCGCATCAGAATCATCGATCCCTTTCCCGGTCGTTCCTCGCAGGTAATATTCGGCTTCCATGTACTCCAGGTTGAGCGCAAACTGGAAAATATCCTCGTCCATAACGCCGCCCGGCTCGTCGGCACGCGAAATCGACGCGAGGCCTGCGCTCGAGGCGAGCGTCGCTCCAAGGCCCAACTGCAAGAGGAGACGGCGCGGAAGAAAAAGTGAAGGCACCGGACGGATCATGGCTTTCTCCTTGAAGCCCGCCCGGCGTCAGTTTTGGCGCCTCGATCACGCGGGCCAATTAACGTCCAACATCATCAAAGACCAAATGTTCCGGACCTCAAGATCCTAGAACTTCGGGAGCTTTTTAGGCCGGCCTTTTGGGTTCGAAAGCGGCCGTTCAGCGCGCCCTTGGCATAGTTTTGAGGCATTTGTTATTCTGGCGAAGTAGATCCCCTCATCCACCTGCCGGCGCCTTCTCCCGCAAGCGGGGAGATCTACAGCGCCGCGCGTCTTACCAGACGCGCAAAGGTCGCCGTAGCACTTTGAAATGCTGCATGTCTCTGTCCTTGAATCGAGGTCGATTCAAGGAGACATGCAGTAGGATGAGTGGCTTAGCCCTCTACCGCTCAAATCATAAGGACTTCTGGTTCTCCACAAAGGTCGCGTGCCATTTCGCCAGCATCGACACCGCTTCCTTGAGGAAGGCCGGGTGGGTGCCGGGCAGGAACTCGATTCTTGGGGCTTTTCCGTCAAGCCTCAGCCGCGCGAAGACACGGCCCGCCTCGTCTTTCAGTTCCTCGGGCTTCTCCGGCTCCGGCTTGTCGCTCTCAGATAGGCGATTGAAGACGAGCTGAAAGCGCTGGTCGGTGTCTGCGGCGCGGAACCGCGGCGAACCGACTTCCTCGTCCGCCAGCCCGCGGGCCTTTTCGAGTAACGTGGCAATCGCCATCCACCGCTCGCGTCCGGCTTTCGGCGCCGGGCCGATCGCCCGCACAAGATGATGCGGTACGCTGTCGGCCACCTGCAACAGGCGCGACAGCTCGCTCTTCTGCACCGCAAGCGCGTCGCCGATCACCTTGCGGTCGAATCCGCGCGCGGCGAGCGTCGCGGCGAAAAGCGCGCGCTCGATGAAGGAAAGATTGCGCCGCTCCGCGTTTTCCTTGCCCTGGGCGAGCACCAGTTCGTCGTCGGAAAGAGGCCGGACGATCGCTTTCACCTGGAGCTCGAGCCGGCGCACCGCCTTCAGCCGGCGATGGCCGTAAGCAGTCTGGTAATGGCCATGCTTTTCCGGGTGCGGCCGCACGAGGATCGGCGATTGCTGGCCGTTCTCGCGGATACTTTCGACGAGCGCCAGAAAGTCTGGATCGTCCACTTCGCCGTCGGTCAACCGGTCCTCGACGAAGGAGGCCTCGACCAGGATAGGATCGAGCGCAACCACCCGCTCGCCTTGCGTGAGAGCCTCCCGCAACACGCGTGCTTCTTCCGCCTCGCGGGTGATGTTGCCGAGCGAAAGTCCCATGGCCCGGACCGCTCCGGATGCCGCGCGTGGCGCATCGGCAGCCGTCTGCCGGTTGACAGGTGTCAACTCGCTCGGGCTGGTCTGTTCCGAAGGTGCCGCAGGAGCACCACCTGCAAACAGCGCCCGCAATTCGTTTTTCCTGTTGTTGCCAGCCATGTCTTAGCGCCCCCAGGCCGCATGAATGAGAGCCTCGATTTCGCCGTTGACGGCGTTCAACGATTCGATCGCCCGGTCGTAAGTCGCGCGGGTAAAATTCTCCCGGCCAACCTCGTAGAGCGTCTGTTTCGTCAGGCCGGCATCCGAGATCGCCGTCGATTTCACCATGGCGGACGTCAGCACCCGATCGCCAAAGAGAGAGCGCATGAAGCCGACGATCTGCGCCTGTGGCCCGTCATTAGGCTCGAAGCGGGTGACGAGATAACGCAGGAAATCGAAGTTGAGCTCGCCGCCAGCCTCGCGCACGACGCTGAGGAGGTCCGAGGTCATGTAGAGGAACTGGTTCATCGAGGCGACGTCGAGCATCTGCGGATGCACGGTGACGATGACCGAAGTCGAAGCGCAGAGCGCCGAAAGCGTCAGGTAGCCAAGTTGCGGCGGGCAGTCGATGACGACGACGTCGTACTCGTCGGCAACGGTCGCAAGCGCCGTCTGAACGCGGGCGAAGAAGAGCGGTCCGGCATCCGCGCCGCTCTGGCGTGCGCTCAGCGCCTGCGGCGTCGTGTGCTCGAACTCCTGCAGTTCAAGATTGCCCGGCACGAGATCGAGCCCGTCGAAATAGGTCTTGCGGATGATTTCCTTGAGCGGCCGCGCCTCGGAATCATAGCGGATGGCGCCATAGAGCGTGTCATTGCCGGTCAGGTCCAGTTCCGGCTGATAGCCGAACAGCGCCGAAAGCGATGCCTGCGGGTCGAGATCGACCGCGAGAACCCGATGGCCGGTCAGAGCGAGATACTGGGCGAGATGGACCGACGAGGTTGTCTTGCCGGAGCCTCCCTTGAAGTTGGTGACGGAAACGACCTGCAGATGCTCGCCCTTCGCGCTGTCGCGCCACTTCAGGTAGCTGCGCGCTTTGGCGCCGTTGCCCTTGACCAGCGCCTGCTCGGCAAGATGACGACGAAGCGCGTTGATGTCGGAAAGCGAATACGAGCGCCGCCCGCCCGCACCGGTGTCGGGCTGGGGGCCCTCGCCTGCCAGCGACAATTGCCGAAGATAACCGTCGGAAACGCCGATCAGCTTGGCGGCCTCGCCGGACGTGAAGCTGCGGAGCGTCTTCATCGCCGTCGGCGCGAACAGACGATCGCGCATCGCTTTCAACTGCTCGGAAAGTGCGCGTGCATCCGCCGCGATCGCCTCGTCCGCCGGTCGCCGATGTGCCGTTCCGCTCAAGCCCCCCGCTTCTCCGGCCGCCGCCGTCGATCCCGCCATATCCATTCCCAAGTGCCCTCTCTCGCGTTTCGCATCGCATTTACGGCAGCAATCAACCGGCAACAGCATCCGTTCGACGGTCGCGCAAATGCGCCCGCAACGTCTTCTAACAGGCCGGTCGCTGAACTACGCTGAAATGCGGAATATGCGATCTATTCCGTTAGAAGGTGATTCATCCTCTGATTCGCGTCAAGCCATTTTGGGGAAATGGTGATAGCTTCACCGGTTTGGTGGGGCGCGACCATAGAGGAGCAGCATCACGATGATGACGACACCGTAAACGATTTGGCGGCCCGCTTCCGGCATTTGCATCACCGAGAGGATCGATTGCAGGAGCGTGATCAGGATGACGCCGGCGACCGTGCCCAGATAGGAGCCGCGACCGCCAAGGATTGAGGTGCCGCCGAGCACGACGGCCGCGATTGCCGGCAGCAGATAGGCATCGCCCATCGCTTGCGCCGCCTTCGACGCATAGCCGGCGAGCAGCACGCCGCCGAAGGCGCTGAGCGCGCCCGAAATCGCAAAGGCGATCATGACGATGCGGCGCGTATCAACACCCGAAAGATAGGCTGCGCGTTCGCTGTTGCCGATCCCGTAGACGGCGCGGCCGAAGGACGTGCGCGTGAACAGGAACACCATCATGGCGCTGATCGCCGCCCAGACGATGATGGCGTTCGGCAGGCCAGGAATGACGAATCCCGTTGCGAGCCAGCGTATGGCCGGCGGTGCCGAATCCTGCGGCGAGAAGCCGCCGGTGTAAACGACCATCAGCCCCTGAGCGACGACATTGCTCGCAAGCGTCACGATCATCGACGGGATGCGCAGATAGGCGACGCCGAAGCCGCTGACGAGTCCGAAGGCAGCCCCGCAGAGCACGCCAATGGGAATGGCGATGATCGGTCCCACGCCGCCGAAGCCTGCGGCCGCGCAGGCCATCATCGCTCCGGTTGTCATCACCCAGGGAACGGAAAGATCGATATGGCCGAGTAGGATCACGACCATCATGCCCGCGGCCACCACCCCGAGGAACGAAGCGACCTTGAGTTGCTGCAGGAGGTAGTTGAGCGACAGGAAGTTGCTGGAATAGAGGCTGCTTAAGAAGAGCAGCAGCAGGATGCAGCCGAAGGCGGTGAGCACGGCCGGATCGGCTCGGCGAAGAAATGCCGGCAGGCGGGCCCTGATCGAGATGCGGTTCTCTGAAGTCTCGCTCATAGGAACCAGTCCAGACGGTTGCGCACCCGCAGCAGAGCCAGGGAACCGATACTCACGGCGATCATCAGGACGACGCCCTGCAGCAACGGTTGCCATAGCGGATCGACGTCGAAGACGAACAGCATATCACCGGTCGCGCGGGCGGCGAAGGCGCCGAAGATCGCGCCGATGGCGCTGCCCCGGCCGCCATAGAGCGAGACCCCGCCGAGCACGACCGCCGCGATCGACCAGAGCGTGTAGCCGCTGCCGCTGGCATAGGCTGCCTCGCCGGTATAGGTGAAGAAGGTCAGGAACAGTCCGCCCATCGCGGCGAGCAGGCCCGCGAGCGTGTAGGCCGCAAACTTGCCGCGCCGGATCGGCATGCCGGACATGAAGGCCGCCTGCTCGGACGAGCCTGCCGCAAAGGCTGCCCGCCCGATCTTCGATCGCCGAAAGGGCAGCCAGACGAGCACGACGGCGGCTGCCAGCAGCACCAGGCTCGATGGGATCACGCCAAAAAGACGGCCCGTAAGCGCGTCTGCAAGGTCCTCGTTGACGGAACCGCCGGGAAAGGGTCTCAGCAGCAACGCCAGGCCGAAATAAATGGCCCCGGTCGCGATCGTAGCGACGATCGGCTGCAGCCGCCCGTAGATCACCAGGAGCCCGTTGATGGCGCCGCAGACCATGCCTGCGACGAGCACGGCCACGACGCCCAGGGCAGTCGGCAGCGGTTCGCCGACGACGAGCCAGGATGCCAGGCAATTGGTCAGCACGAAGATCATGCCGACCGACAGATCGATGCCCGAGGTGATCACAACCAATGTCTGGGCCATGGCGACGAAAGCAAAGAGCGCCCCCTTGTTGGCTGCGGTCTGGGCCACGTTGGCAGTCAGGCCGGCCGGGTGGTTGGCGATGTAGACGGTAAACATCAGCAGAAAGATCGCGAGCCCCATCAGCGTGCCGCGCTGTTCGTTCAACCAATAGCGCCACTCGCTCATGCCGTCGTTCCCTCTTGACCACTATCGACGTTGAGAGCGCTCGCGATCAGCGCGTGCTCGGTGATGCCTCGGCCTTCAAGCTCGCGGACGATGCGGCCGTCATAGAGAACCAGAACCCGGTCGCAGCAACCGATCAGCTCGTCATAGTCGGTCGAATAGAACAGGATCGCCGCGCCGGCATCGGCCAGCCGGCGCAGAAGCTGGTACATCTCCTGCTTCGTGCCGACATCGATGCCGCGTGTCGGGTCGTTCAACAGAACGATGCGCGGCTTGCGCATCAACCACTTGGCAATGACCACCTTCTGCTGATTGCCGCCAGACAGCGCCCCGACCGGTATGTCGAGGCCGGCAGTCTTGATCGCAAGCAGCCGCACCATTTCATCGATCAATTGTTCTTCTGCCGTACGATCGATGATCCCGCCCCGCGAAACACGGTCGAGCGCCGCGAAGGACAGGTTTTCCCGCACCGTCATCGGCAGCATCAGCCCCTCCGTCTTGCGGTCTTCCGGGATCAGCGCCATGGCGCTGCGCGAAGAGCGCGCGGCAGCCGGGCTGCCGATCGCCATGGGCGTGCCATCGATGAGCACGGACCCGGTCGTTCCGCGTAGCACCCCAAAAAGGGCGAGCAGCAGGTTGCGCTGACCCTGCCCGTCCAGTCCGCCGAGGCCCACCACCTCTCCCTCGCCGACCGACAGAGAAATGTCGCGCAGCCGGGCGCCCCAGCCGAGATTCCGGCATTCGAGGATGGGCGGCTTCGACGACGGCGCACGCTGCGGCTTAGGCGGGAAGACGTTACTGTATTCGCGCCCGATCATCATTTCGACGACTTCGTCGTTGGTGCGGGTGCCGGCGCGAAAGCTCGCGACATTGCGGCCGTTGCGGAACACGGTGCAGGTGTCGGCGAGTTCGGCGATCTCGTGCATGCGGTGCGAGATATAGAGCAAGCCAAGGCCCTCCGAACGCAACCGCTTCAGCACCGCAAACACCTTGGCGACGTCACCGGCCGTCAGCGCCGAAGTCGCTTCATCGAGGATCAGGATGCGCGGGCTGGAGGCCAACGCCTTGGCGATCTCGACCATCTGCCGGCGGGAGAGTGGCAGGTCCTTCACCGCCGCACGCGGATGAATGTCCTCCGCGCCGGCCCGCGCCAGCGCCTCTTCCGCAAGCGCCCGCTGGGCCCGCCGGTCGATCATGCCGAAGCGGCACGGAGGATTGGAGATGGCGATGTTGTCCGCGACGCTGAGATCGGGGACAAGGGACAGTTCCTGGAAAACGCAGGCAATGCCTGCCGCGGCTGCTGCGGCCGGCGAGCGAAACACGACGTCCCTGCCATCGAGCAGCATCCGCCCTTCGTCCGGCGCCACCACGCCCGCCATGATCTTGATCAGCGTCGACTTGCCTGCGCCGTTCTCGCCAAGAATGGCGTGGATGTGACCCGCTTCCACGTCAAGCTCGGCATTTTCCAGGGCACGCACCCCGCCGTAACGCTTCGACACGCCCTTCATCCGGAAGAGCGGCGTCGCCTTTGTCTCTGCCGTGGTCATCTGTCGCCTCGGATGCCGGATTTTTCGTGCATGCCGCGCCTCAGCGCGGCATGCGGATCGGGAGGGCTCCTACTGGTTTTCCTTCGTCTGGCCCATGATCTCCTGGGCAGTGAAGTTGATGCCGCAGGTCGGGAAGGCGTTGCCGACGAAGAAATTGTCCGACTGGTCGGGATAGAAGTCCTGGCCTTCCTTGAAGTTCGGATCTTCGACGATCGCCAGGGGCAACTTGATCGATTGCGGCACCACCTGCCCTTCCAGCGCGGCGATCGCCGTCTTGATGGCAACCGCGACCTGGGCCGGGCCGGTGCCCGCCGACGAGCACTTCAATCCCTCGCCGGCATGCTTGGCGCAGAACTTGCGGAAGCCGTTCTCCGTCTCTCCGCCGAATGGAACGAAGGGATGGCCGGCATCGATCATCGCCTGCACGACGCCGGTGTCGCCACCCTGCGCGGTAATGCCGTCGAATTTCTTGTGAACGGCAATCGCATCGGCCGTCGCCTTTTGTGCGGTCGGATCGTCCCACTTGCCGAGCACCTCGACGACGTCCCACTTCTTGCCCGTGGCGGCAAATGTCTCGTGAATGCCGTTATGACGGTCGGTGTCGACCGACGTGCCGGCAACGCCGCGCACTTCCAGGATCTTGCCGCCCTCAGGCAGGTGCTTGGCAAGCCAATTCGCCCAGAGCACACCGAGCCCCTTCTGGTCGACGTTGACGTTGATCGCGTCTTCGGTGTCGAGAATATTGTCGAAGGCGACCAGGACCACGCCGGCTTCCTTGGCGCGCTTGATGACTGGTCCGAAGGCGGTGGGGTTTTGGGCATTGACGACGATCGCGTCATAGCCGGAATCGATGAAGTTGTTGATCGCCGAAATCTGCGCCGGCACGTCCTCGCCGGTAGAAACCACCTTGAATTCCTTGAGCTTGGCAGCGACGTCCGGCTGCGCCGCATAGGCCTTGGCGGTCTGGATCATCTGAATGCGCCAGGTATTGGCGATATAGCCGTTGGCAAGCGCGATCCGATACGGCCCGTCCTTTTTCGGAAACTTGAAGAATTTGGTTTCTGCCGTCCACGGTACGAAACAATCCGGTTCGGCCGCGGGGCCGCTGACGACCTCGGGTTCGGCATGCGCAGTCGTGGACAGAAGTGCAAGTGCAGCGGCCGCGAGAATGCCGCTGACGAATTTTCTGGTCATCGAATTCCCTCCCATTTTGTTGAAATGCCGGGACAAGGCATCGAAACAGGGGGCCGGCAGAGCATCCCGCTTTGGGTGGAATCACGAAAAGCGGACGGGAATGCACTAGATCAACGTGCTGGAGCGCTCGTTGTGCGTCCACTACAGCGCCACGCGTCTTATCCGACGCACAAAGGACCGCTGTAGCGCTTGAGTTGCTGCATGTTTCGCCCTTAAATCGATTACGGTTTAAGGAAACATGCAGTGGAACCCACAAGGCTCCAGACGTCGAGCATTCGACGCAGACAACGTCTGCGCTGATTGCCGATCCGGCACGACATGTCGATACGCGAGTCCGGTGACGTCAGACAGGTCTCCTCCCGAAACGTCACAGGCAGGAATGGTAGCGCTACCAACTGGCAAAGTAAAGCGCCGCATTCTGGCCGCATTGCGCTCAGAACGTCGGTGTTGCCGCACGCATCGTGCTCTCGCGCATCTTCAACTCGAAGCCGAGATCCACGATGGTTCGTTGCGGCCGCTCGCCTGCAATGGCGGCCCGTGCCATGGCAATGGCGCGCCGGCCGATCTCGTATCGGGGGGTCCGCACGCTGGTGATGGAGGGCGATGCGACCTCCATCATTTCGAGATCGTTGAAGCCGGCTATGGCGATTTGCGCCGGGATCTTCAGACTTGCGCGATGGCAGGCGAAAAGCACCCCCAATGCCAGGTCGTCGTTGTTGCAGATGACCGCGTCGAGATCCGGGGTCTTTTCGAGCGCCTTGTGAAACAGACCGGCACCCATCGACACGCTCGAGGGCAATATGGTCGTCGTCACGAGCGCTGCGTCGAAACGGCCGGCTTCGCGCATCACCGTCTCATAGCCTGCGAGGCGCCGCCGCGAACGCGGGTCCATGCGCGCGCCGAGAAACCCTATGCGCTTACAGCCGACATCGACCAGGTGCCGCGCCACCGCCTTGCCCGCCTCCAGGTGGGAAAAGCCGATCATCATGTCGATCGGGTCCGGCCCGATTTCCATAATTTGCACGACCGGGCAACCTGCCTCTTCCAGCATCTGCCGCGTCGTCGGGGCCTGATCGATGCCGGAAACGATCAACGCGGACGGGCGCTGGCCGAGAAAGACCCTCAGCAGCCGCTCTTCCTCCTGTTCGGAATAATGCGTGTTGCCGAACTGGATCTGCAGCGGGCAATCCCCCAGGCCGTCGTGGATGCCGCGCAAGACCTCGGAAAAGACATTGTTCGTCAGCGACGGAACGAGCACGCCGATGACGTCGGCCCGTGCCGACGCCAGCGCACGAGCACTCGGGTTCGGCACGTAGCCCAGCTCGTCGACTGCCGCGGCAATGCGCTGGCGCAGTTCCGGCGATACGCGCTCGGGATCTCGCAGCGCGCGGGAGACCGTGATGCTGCCGACGCCGGCGAGACCCGCAACGTCCGCAAGGGTCGGACGGCCGCTGCCCCGGCGCGATCGATTCCTGACTTCGCTGTCGTTTGACGCCACACCCCGCCTCAATTCGGCCACCGGCGCTGCGCGCCGCTGCTTGTTATATCTGCTCGGCGCGAGGAAATTGCGCATGTGCTGCGCTCCCCTCACCCGACCATCTTACGGTGCGTCGTATGAAATGAAAGAACTCTCAGTCGTACAGGCATCGGCCGAAGACAGACGGACGCACAACGAAACAGCGCGGCACGACAGCCGCGCTGTTTGCCCAATCAAGCCTTGGCGCTGTTACTCAGCGTGAAGCCGCTGATTGAAGCGGTCAACAAAAGTTTCGACCGAACCGCGACCGAAGCGCCTCAGGCGGCGCCTGACCAGAACGGCCATGACGCGGGCCGCGGTGGAAAAGGTCATCTCGTCAAGCGGTCCGCGGCCACTCCATGGCTTGCTCAGCCGGTCGGTGACGATACCGATCATGTTGGCGGGCATGATATCGGTGCAAGGTTTCATCCAGTCGAAGACGTCGCTGATCGGCAGCATGTTGCCTTCATAGGAAACCATCGGTTCAGGCATCCCCTCATCCCAGTCTTCATAGGCCTCGAGTGCCTCTCGAAACAGATTCTGCAGGGTAATCGGGGCGTGCCCTTCGTAAAGGGCGGGCAGGAAATTCGTCATTAGGGTCTCCTCCGATTGGGTAGGCCGGAAACGCGAAATGGCCAATTCCGTCAGCGGTAACGGATTGTGATGTTCCTTCATAAAGCGTGCAGCGGGAGTATGGTTCAAAGCAGCAGGCAGCGCAACACAATCGATTAAAACACTGTATTTTTTGCCGTGTTCCGAAGGCAAAGCATCCTTCGAGGAGCGGGCAAGCGGCTGAATTTCTGGAATAATTTACCCCTGTGGAAAACAATTACACGGTCAAATGCCGGCGTGCCTCCGCCGTATCCAGCGTTTCCGCCGGCCCCTCATGCACGAAGGCACCGCGGTCCATGATGTAGACATGGTCGGCGAGATCGCGGCAGAAATCGAGATATTGCTCGACGAGCAGGATCGCCATGCCGGTCGAATCCCGCAGATATTTGATCGCACGGCCGATGTCCTTGATGATCGACGGCTGGATGCCCTCGGTCGGCTCGTCGAGCACGAGGATTTTTGGACGCGTGACAAGCGCGCGACCGATGGCAAGCTGCTGCTGCTGGCCGCCGGAAAGATCGCCGCCACGCCGGCCGAGCATGGCTTGCAGCACCGGGAACAGGCTGAAGATGTCCTCTGGGATCGAGCGGTCGGCCCGCTTCAGCGGCGCATAGCCGGTTTCGAGATTCTCCCTGACCGTGAGCAAGGGGAAAATCTCCCGCCCCTGCGGCACGTAGCCGACGCCGAGCTTCGCCCGGCGAAAGGGCGCCATGCCGTCGAGCGGGGCGCCGTTGAAGGCGATCGCGCCGCTGGTCACCGGATGTTGGCCGGTGATCGCCCTGAGCAGGCTCGACTTGCCGACGCCGTTGCGCCCCAGCACGCAGGTGATCTTTCCCATCTCGGCCTTGATCGAGACGTTGCGCAAGGCCTGCGCGGCGCCGTAGTGAAGGCTGACGTTTTCGACGGTCAACATGGGTCCAGATTCCTTCCGCTCGCCTCGCTCATCGGCCGAGATAGTTTTCGATCACCTTCGGATCGCTGCTGACGAAGTCGATCGAGCCCTCCGCCAGCACCGAGCCCTCGGCAAGGCAGGTCACCTTGACGCCGAGATCACGAATGAAGCCCATGTCGTGCTCGACGACGACGACCGAGCGCGTCCTGGCGATTTCCTTGAGCAGCACGGCCGTCTCGGCCGTCTCCGCATCGGTCATGCCGGCGACCGGCTCGTCGACGAGCAGCAGTTCCGGTTCCTGCGCAAGCAGCATGCCGATCTCCAGCCATTGCTTCTGGCCGTGCGAGAGGTTGGCGGCGATATCGTCGCGGCGCGCCGTCAGGCGCACGGTCGAAAGGATTTCCTCGATACGGGACCGATCCTCCTCCGTCAGGCGGTAGAACAGTGTCGCGAAGACGCCGCGGCTGCGGTTCAGCGCCAGTTCCAGATTGTCCCAGACGGTGTGGTTTTCGAACACCGTCGGTTTCTGGAACTTGCGGCCGATGCCGAGCTGGGCGATTTCTGCCTCGTCCCTTCGGGTAAGATCGATATCGCCCTTGAAGAAGACCTCCCCTTCGTCGGGTCGGGTCTTGCCGGTGATGATGTCCATCATCGTCGTCTTGCCGGCGCCGTTCGGACCAATGATTGCTCTGAGCTCGCCCGGTTCGACCACAAAGGAAAGCGAATTCAGCGCCTTGAAGCCGTCAAAGGAGACGGAGACGCCGTCGAGATAGAGCAGGCTCCTGGGTTTCTTCTCGTTCATGACGATCACTCCGCAGCCATCGGTTCTGCAGCCGGCAGG
The DNA here is from genome assembly GCF_030124405.1 of Sinorhizobium sp. 7-81. Classification (NCBI taxonomy): domain Bacteria; kingdom Pseudomonadati; phylum Pseudomonadota; class Alphaproteobacteria; order Hyphomicrobiales; family Rhizobiaceae; genus Sinorhizobium; species Sinorhizobium sp. 7-81. The sequence goes on from NZ_JASKLT010000002.1 coordinate 288,895, forward strand.
CCTGCCTCTTTGGCACTTACTCTTTCCTTCCGCGCGGCCTCGCGATAGGAGCGGCGTCGGGCAAGATGGTGCTGTGCCGTGCCGACAATGCCCTTCGGCATGAGCAGCGTGACGAGCACGAAGAGCCCGCCAAGCGCGAAGAGCCAGAATTCCGGGAAGGCCGCCGTGAAGATGCTTTTTCCTCCATTGACGAGGATGGCGCCGATGATCGGGCCGATCAACGTGCCGCGCCCGCCGACCGCCGTCCAGATGACCACCTCGATCGAATTGCCGGGTTCGAACTCGCCGGGATTGATGATCCCGACCTGCGGCACGTAAAGGGCGCCGGCGATACCGGCCATCATCGCCGAAACCGTAAAGGCGAAGAGCTTCACGTGCTCGACGCGGTAGCCGAGGAAGCGGGTTCGGCTTTCCGCATCGCGCAGCGCCACCAGCACCTTGCCGAACTTCGAACGCACGATCCCTGATGTGACGACAAGCGAAACGGCGAGTGCCAGTGCGGAGGCGGCAAAAAGCGCGGCGCGGGTTCCGTCCGCCTGGATGTTGAAGCCGAGAATATCCTTGAAGTCCGTCAGCCCGTTGTTGCCGCCGAAACCCATGTCGTTCCTAAAGAAGGCGAGCAGCAGCGCATAGGTCATCGCCTGGGTGATGATCGACAGATAGACGCCGTTGACCCGCGAGCGGAAGGCGAACCATCCGAAGACGAAGGCAAGCAGCCCGGGCACGACGACCACCATCAGTGCCGCGAACCAGAACATGTCGAGGCCGTACCAGAACCACGGCAGTTCCTTCCAGTTCAGGAAAACCATGAAATCCGGCAGGAGCGGATTGCCATAGGAGCCGCGGGCGCCGATCTGGCGCATCAGGTACATGCCCATGGCATAGCCGCCGAGCGCGAAGAAGGCGGCGTGCCCCAGCGAGAGAATGCCGCAAAAACCCCAGACGAGATCGAGCGCCAGCGCCAGCAGCGCGTAGGTCAGATATTTTCCGAACAGCGAGACCAGATAGGTCGGCACGTGCAGCGGGTGATCCGGCGTTGTCAGGAGATTGAGCGCCGGAATGACAAGCGCGAGGCCGAGCAGGATCGCGACGGCGATGATGATTGTGCGATCGAGAGACTTGATGAGGAAAGAGGTGATCATGCTTCCACCGCCCGGCCCTTGAGTGCAAACAGCCCGCGCGGCCGCTTCTGGATGAAGAGGATGATCAGCACGAGCACGAGGATCTTGCCGAGCACGGCGCCGGCATAGGGCTCGATGAATTTGTTGAGGATGCCAAGCGAGAAGGCGCCGACGAGCGTGCCCCAGAGATTGCCGACGCCGCCGAAGACCACGACCATGAAGCTGTCGATGATGTAGCCCTGGCCGAGGTTCGGCGAGACGTTGTCTATCTGCGAGAGCGCCACGCCCGCCATGCCGGCGATGCCGGAGCCGAGCGCAAAAGTCAGCGCATCGACCACGGGCGTGCGTATGCCCATCGAGGAGGCCATGCGCCGGTTCTGCGTGACCGCGCGCATCTGGAGGCCCATCGGTGTTTTCTTCAGGAGGAACAGGAGACCGGCAAAGACGGTGAGCGCGAAAACAATGATCCAGAGACGGTTCCAGGTGACCGTCAACCCGCCGAGGTCGAAGGCGCCTGACATCCACGACGGATTGCCGACCTCCCGGTTGGTGGGACCGAAGATCGAACGCACCGCCTGCTGCAGGATCAGGGATATGCCCCAGGTGGCAAGCAGCGTTTCAAGCGGGCGACCGTAGAGGAAACGGATGACGCCTCGCTCTATCGCCAGTCCGACGGCACCGGTCACCAGGAAGGCGAGCGGCAGCGCGATCGCCAGCGACCAGTCGAAAAGACCGGGAAAGGACGTGCGGATGATCTCCTGCACGAGAAAGGTCGTATAGGCGCCGAGCATCACCATCTCGCCATGCGCCATGTTGATGATGCCCATGACGCCGAAGGTGATCGCAAGGCCGATCGCGGCGAGCAGCAGCACCGAGCCGAGGGAGAGCCCGTACCAGACATTCTGGCCGGCAGCCCAGAGCGCCTGGCTTTGCTCGATGCTGGCGAGCGCCGCCTTGATATCCGCCTTCAACGTCTCGTCCGCCGTGCCGAGGGCGGTCGAGAGAATGGAAAGCGCCTCGCGGCTGCCGCCTTGCTTCAGGATTTGAACGGCCTGTCGCTTCTCCTCGCCGGGACGGTCGGAGGTGAGGATCGCCGTCGCGCGCGCCTCTTCGAGCAAAACACGGATAGCCGCATCCTTCTCGGAGGCGAGCGCGTTTTCGATGGTCGGGAGCGCATCCGCGTTGGGTGCCTGCTTGATAGACTGCGCGGCCTTGAAGCGCTGATCGCGATCGGGGCTCAGCAGCGTCAGGCCGCCGAGCGCGGCGCGCACGGCACGGCGTACGCTGTTGTTCACCTTGATCTTCTGCAGCGCCCCCTTCGGCGCCTCGCCGACGCTCTCGCCGGAAAGCGGATCGGTCAGCGTCAGGTTCGCCCCGTCGTCACGCGTCAGGAATACCAGACCATCGGCCTTGCGGGCGTAGAGGTTGCCGTCGCCGAGCGCTTCGAGGACCGGCACGATCTTGGGATCGCCGCTCTTTGCGAGTGCCGCGATATGTTCGTCCATGTTGGAGAGCTTCGCCGTGCCGAGCGCGTTCACCAGGTCGCGCAACGACTCCTGCGCCCTCAGTCCCGCGGTCGGGATCGCGGTCAACAGGATCAGGGCCACAAGCACGGTTTGTAAGATGCGATACATTCGCCCCTCGCACGGTTTCCGCGTCGGTTCGCGGCGCGGCATCGGTGAAAATGCCCCTCCGTCCGAATGGACGCTTTCGGACGGAGGGTATTTCGATCTATCGGTTCGTCATGAAAACGGCGTTGTCGAAGAAGGCCGATATGGTCTTTTCCGAGAACAAGTGCTTCGTCATGAAATCAGGAACCCTTACCGCCGCATTTTCCCGTGGCGATGTTGAAGTTGCCGCAGGACATCGGCGCCCGCCAGTCGGCGATAAGATCCTTCGAGTCCGGCAGATAGTCCGACCACTCGTCGCCGACGACCAGGCCGGGCGTCTCCCAAACGGTTTCGAACTGACCGTCCGACTGGATTTCGCCGATCAGCACCGGCTTGGTGATGTGGTGGTTCGGCATCATGGTGGAATAGCCGCCGGAAAGGTTCGGCACCGAGATGCCGACCATGGCGTCAAGCACGGCGTCGGTGTCGGTGGTGCCGGCCTTTTCGACCGCCTTCAGCCACATGTTGAAGCCGATATAGTGGGCTTCCATGGGGTCGTTGGTCACCCGCTTGTCGTTCTTGGTATAAGCCTTCCAGGTCTTGATGAATTCGGCATTGGCCGGGTTGTCGACCGACTGGAAGTAGTTCCAGGCGGCGAGGTGACCGACGAGCGGGCCGGTGTCGAGACCGGCGAGTTCTTCTTCGCCGACCGAGAAGGCGACGACCGGGATATCTTCGGCCTTGATGCCCTGGTTGGCGAGCTCCTTGTAGAACGGCACGTTGGCGTCGCCGTTGATCGTCGAGACGACGGCGGTCTTCTTGCCGGCCGAGCCGAACTTCTTGATGTCGGAAACGATCGTCTGCCAGTCGGAATGACCGAAGGGCGTGTAGTTGATCATGATGTCCTCGGGCTTCACGCCCTTGGAGATCAGATAGGCTTCGAGGATCTTGTTGGTTGTGCGCGGATAGACGTAGTCCGTGCCGGCGAGCACCCAGCGCTCGACCTCTTCGTTCTCCATCAGATAGTCGACGGCTGGGACCGCCTGCTGGTTCGGCGCCGCACCGGTGTAGAAGACGTTGCGCTGGCTTTCCTCACCCTCGTACTGGACCGGGTAGAAGAGGATCGAGTTCAGTTCTTCGAAAACCGGCAGCACGGATTTGCGCGACACGGACGTCCAGCAGCCGAAGACGGCCGAAACCTTGTCGACGGAGATCAGCTCGCGGGCTTTTTCCGCAAAGAGCGGCCAATCGGAAGCGGGGTCGACGACGACCGCCTCCAGCTTCTTGCCGAGAATCCCGCCCTTCTTGTTCTGCTCATCGATCAGCATGAGCATGGCGTCCTTGAGCGTCGTTTCGGAGATCGCCATGGTGCCGGAAAGCGAATGAAGAATACCGACCTTGATCGTGTCGTCCGCCGCAAAGGCGCCATTGAACGCGGTCGTCGAAAGGGCGGCAGCAAGGAATGCGCCGCAAACGCGTGCCCTGATAGTCATCGGATTGAACCCCTCTTGTTCTGGTCGCGCAACGGGACGGTCGTTCTCCTTGGCCGTTGCTTGAGGGATCATCGACGAGTGGCGCTGCCCTGCACATACGTCATTCTACGTAGGTGCAGGGGGGAAGAAGGAAGTCGTGGCACTTCCGACGCAGGAGGTGTCTGCCGCGGATCACCACCGTGGCAGACACGAGAAATGTGAGGGCAAGCGGTGGTTCGGACCACTTACAAAAAGCTCGTCACCGCCGGTGGCCGGTCCCAGGCATCGACGCGCCCGTCCTCGTAGATGATCGGGGCATTCGCCAGCTCCTCGTCGGTGGCATCGTCGAGGCAGGCGATATTCACCGCGTGGAACGGGCCGCCCAGCATCTCGAAATCGGCGCTGGCGAACGGATGGACGCCGCAGTGCCGGCAGAAAACGTGGCGGATCGAGCGCTCGCCGAAGCGATATTCGGTGAGGGCCTCCTCACCGGAAAGCAAGGAGAAATCCTCAGGCGTGACGAAGACTTTCCAGAATCGCGTCTTCAGACAAAACGAGCAGTTGCAGCGGAATGTCGACGTCCACCACACGCCGGGCCGCGCCGGCGTCGAGCGCTCCCTTTCCGGCGCAAGGTCGAGATTTGCGGAAAAGCGTACTGCCTGGCATTGGCAGCTCCCGTGATAGGTCTTCTTCATTCCATGGCCTCCTTCCGGGCAACGACATAGGCAAGAAGCCGGTCCATGCACTCGCCCCAACCCTCCATGTGAGAATCGCGGCTTTCGATGGTCGGGAATGGTGCCTGGTGGAAAGTAAGCCGCGTGCCGCTCTCGACCTCGTCGAAGGTGACCGTGATCAGCGTGTCCATCGCGTCCTCCTCTTCCCAGGTGAAAGTGAAAACGATGCGGCTCGCCGGCACGATCTCGCGGTAGGTGCCGTGCGCCCAATAGTCCTGTCCTTCCGGCGAGCGGATGCAGCTGCGCCAGGTGCCGCCTTCACGGAAATCCGCGGTGATGCTGGGGACGGTGAAGTCCTTCGGACCCCACCAACGCGCCAGATGTTCGGTTGCGGTCCAGGCCTTGAAGACAAGGCTGCGAGGCGCGGCGAAGACGCGCGTGATGGTAAGGGCAATCTCTTGCTTGCGAGACGGGGCATTCATCGGCTTCTCCCTTCGTTAGCAGCTCTGGCGTCAGTCATGACCGGATTTGCCGTTGTGCTGGAGTTCATGGAGATAGCTGTCGAGCCGGTCGAAGCTGCCCTCCCAGAACTGGCGGTAGCGCTCGACCCAGTCGGCAATTTCCTTCAGCGGCGCCGCCTCAAGCCGGCACGGGCGCCATTGGGCGTTGCGGCCCCGCGATATCAGGCCCGCGCGCTCCAGCACCTTCAGATGTTTGGAGACAGCAGGCAGACTCATGTCGAACGGGGCCGCCAGCTCGTTCACCGTCGCCTCGCCGGCGGCAAGGCGGGCGATAATGGCGCGGCGGGTCGGGTCCGCCAATGCCGACAAGGTGTTGCTCAACCGGTCCATACTTATTTAACTCAACAGTTAATTAACCTAGCGGTTTATTGCAGGAGAGCAGCCTGCTGTCAAGGGCGGTGCTATCACCGACGTCGATCCTGGAGCCGGCGATGTTTTCCGCAATGCAGCAATTTCGCGAGCCGTCCGTCTGTGTTACCAAAGCAAGACGGCGCTGCCGGGAACAGACAAACGACACGAGGCACCATGGCGGCACGCCAGCGCATCATTCCCGTTCGACGAGAATACAATCGCTGGGTCGCCAACCAGACGCTCGAAGACTACGCCCTGCGCTTCACAGCGAAAAGCGCGCGGCGCTTTTCCTCCGAGCGCATCTCGCAGACGGCGATCGGCGCGATTTCCTTCCTGGCGCTCGAAGCGATCGGCGGCGCGATCACCATGTCCTACGGCACGACGAACGCGATCGTCGCGATCCTGGTCGCGAGCGTGATGATCCTGCTCGTTGGCCTGCCGATCAGCCGCTATGCCATCCGCCACGGCGTCGACATCGACCTTCTGACCCGGGGTGCCAGTTTCGGCTATATCGGCTCGACGATTACGTCGCTGATCTACGCAAGCTTCACCTTCATCCTCTTCGCGATCGAGGCCTCGATCATGTCCGGGGCACTGGAGCTTGCCCTCGGGATACCGCTGTGGATCGGCTATATCGTCAGCGCTGTCGTGGTTATCCCGCTCGTGACCCACGGTGTCCGCCTCATCAGCAGGTTCCAGCTGATGACGCAGCCCTTCTGGATCGTGCTGAACATCCTGCCCTTCGCCTTCATCGCGTTCGCCGATTGGGAAAAAGTGGGGCTCTGGCTTGCCTATTCCGGCATCCACCACACCTCCGGTCCGCCCGGCACCGTCGCGCCGTTCAATCTCCTCGAATTCGGCGCCGCCTCCGCTGTGATCTTCGCGCTGATGGCGCAGATCGGCGAACAGGTCGACTTTCTCCGCTTCCTGCCGCCGGACGGCCAGAGGAAGCTGCATCACCGCATCGCCGTCTTTCTCGCGGGCTCCGGCTGGGTGATCGTCGGCGCGCCGAAGCTGCTGGCCGGTTCGTTTCTCGTCGTGCTGGCGCTCAGCGCCGGCGTGCCCTCGACGCGCGCCGCCGATCCGGCGCAGATGTACTACACCGCCTTCGGCTACATCTTTCCGTCGGATACGGCCGCACTCCTGCTGATGGTCGCCTTCGTTGTCATCTCGCAACTGAAGATCAACGTGATGAACGCCTATGCCGGGTCGCTCGCCTGGTCCAATTTCTTCTCGCGGCTGACCCACAGCCACCCCGGCCGCGTCGTCTGGCTGGTCTTCAACGTCGCGATCGCCCTCCTGCTGATGGAACTCGGCATCTATCGCCTGCTCGAGGAAACGCTCGGAATCTTCTCGATCATCGCCATGGCCTGGCTCTGCACGATTTCGGCCGATCTCTTCGTCAACAAACCGCTGGCCTTGTCACCACCCGGTATCGAGTTCAAGCGCGCCCATCTTTACGACATCAATCCCGTCGGCCTCGGCACCATGGGTATCTCGGCGATCCTCGCGCTGACAGCCCATTTCGGCGCCTTCGGCGATATCGCCGCCTCGCTTGCCCCCTATATCGCGCTCGTCACCGCCTTCATCGTCTCGCCGCTGATCGCCTGGTGGACGGAGGGCAAATTCTATCTCGCCCGCAAGCCGCGCAAGAGCTGGTTTCGCGAAAGCGAGATCACCTGCTCGATCTGCGAGCACCCGTTCGAGCCGGAAGACATGGCCTGGTGTCCGGCCTATGCCGCGCCGATCTGCTCGCTCTGCTGCTCGCTCGACAGCCGCTGCCACGACATGTGCAAACCGAAGGCGCGGCTGAACACGCAGGTCGCCACCGTCGCAAAGATGATCCTGCCCGAGGCGGTGACCGCGAAGCTCGCCACGAGGCTCGGCCGCTACGCGATCTCCGCCATCCTCTCGATCACCGGCATCGGCATCATTCTCGCGATGATCGCTCATCAGACGACCGCCACCTCGCCCGAAACCGCCGCCGTCGTGGAGCGGACGGTGGCGATCGTCTTCTTCGTCTTCGCGATCTTCGCCGGCGTCGTCTCATGGTTCTATGTGCTCGCCCATGACAGCCGCGTGGTCGCGGAGGAAGAGTCCTCCCGCCAGAACACGCTGCTCCTGAAGGAGATCGCCGCGCACAAGAAGACCGACGCGGCGCTTCAGAACGCCAAGGAGGCGGCGGAAGCGGCAAACCGGGCGAAGAGCCGCTATGTCGTGGGCTTGAGCCACGAACTGCGCACGCCGCTCAATGCCGTGCTCGGCTATGCGCAGATCCTCGAACGCGACGAGACCATACCGCCGTCAAGGCAGGGGGCGATCAAGGTAATCAAGCGCAGCGCCGATCACCTCTCGGGTCTCATCGACGGCCTGCTCGATATCTCCAAGATCGAGGCCGGAAAACTGCAGGTCTATTCCAACGAGATCAACATTCACGATTTCCTCGACCAGATCGTCGATATGTTCCGCCCGCAAGCGCAGGCCAAGGGCATTGCCTTCGAACACAACCGTGTGGCGTCACTGCCGCGATACGTGCGCGCGGACGAGAAGCGGCTCCGACAGATCCTCGTCAATCTCCTGTCGAATGCGCTGAAGTTCACCGAACGCGGCCGCATCCGCTTCGACGTCGGCTACCGCAACCAGGTTGCCACCTTCACGATCGAGGACAGCGGCCGCGGCATCAGCGACAAGGACCTGCCGCGAATCTTCGATCCGTTCCAGCGCGGCGATGCTGAACATCGCATGCCCGGGCTCGGGCTTGGCCTGACCATCACGCGCCTCCTGACGCAGACGCTCGGCGGCGAAATCTCCGTGACCAGCGAAAAGGACAAGGGCACAGCCTTCAGGATCCGCCTGATGCTCTCCGCCGTCGACCGGCCGGCGGCGCTCAACGACCCGGTACGCCGAATCCGATCCTACAAGGGCGCCCGCCGCACCGTTGTCGTCGTCGACGACAACGCGGATCATCGCGATCTGATGCGCGAAGTGCTGGTTCCGCTCAATTTCGTGGTGCTGGCGGCGGCAGGCGGCCAGGAGTGCCTGACGCTCATCGAAGACATCAAACCCGACCTGTTCCTGATCGACATCTCCATGCCGGGCATGAACGGCTGGGAACTGGTGACGCAATTGCGTGAAAGCGGCCAGACGGCACCGGCGATCATGCTATCGGCCAATATCGGCGATGGATCGACCGCCGGCGCCGCAGGCGGCCACAACGATACGCTCGCCAAGCCCTTTGGCGTCCGCCAGCTCATCGACAAGCTGGCGATCCATCTCGGCCTCGAATGGATCCATGAGGACGATGGCAAGAACGCCAACGGCAGCACCGATCCTGTGACCAATCCCGGACACCACCACGTGGAGGAGTTGATCCGGCTCGGCGAAATCGGCTACGTCAGGGGCATCGAGGCGAAGCTGACGGAGATTGCCCTGAACCCGGAGAACCAGGCCTTTGCCGAGGCGGTACGCGCCTATGTGCGAGCCTTCGACCTCTCGGGCTACGACGCCTTCCTGAAACGGCTGACGGCAGAGGAGGCCGGCACACGTGGCTGACCCCGCCAATCCGCGCGATATCGTTCTGCTGGTCGACGATTCGCCAGAGGCCCTGGGCTTCCTGACCGAAGCGCTGGAACAGTCCGGCTTCTCCGTGCTGATCGCCACGTCCGGCAACGCCGCCTTGAATATTGCCGACCGCATCACCCCCGACATTATCCTGCTCGATGCCGTGATGCCTGGCATGGACGGTTTCGACACCTGCGTCAGGCTCAAGGCGAACGCCTCCGTCACCCAGGTTCCGGTGGTCTTCATGACCGGGCTCACCGAGACGGAGCACGTGGTGCGTGCACTTGAGGCGGGCGGCGTCGACTATCTCACCAAGCCGATCAATATCGATGAACTGAGGGCCCGCATCCGCGTCCACCTCTCCAATGCGCGTTCCGCCCAGAGCGCGCGGGTTGCGCTCGACGCGGCCGGGCGCCACCTGCTTGCCGTGCGCGGCGACGGCGGCGTCCGCTGGTCGACGCCGCAGGCGACGCGCCTCGTCAATGCCGCCACCGGCAGCGACGACGGCCTTGCGGTCGTCACCGCCCGCATCGCCGAATGGATGCGGCAGCGCGAAAAGCATGGCTCCGGTCAGGCCAGCTTCACACTACAGCAGGCGGGGCAGACGGGCTTGCAGATTTCCTATCTCGGCGCCGTCGGCTCCAACGAATATCTCTTCCGCCTGACAGCCGAGAACGGCATGAGCGACGACGAGATCTTGCGCCAGCATTTCCTCCTGACGCAGCGCGAATCCGAGGTGCTGCTGTGGATCGCCAAGGGCAAATCCAATCGCGACATCGGCGAGATCCTCGGCTTGAGCGCCCGCACCGTCACCAAACATCTCGAACAGATCTACGTGAAGCTCGGTGTCGAAAACCGCGCCTCCGCGGCGGTCAAGGCGACGCAGGTCCTGCACGGGATCTGATGGCGGGCAGCAGCCGCGATTTTCCAAAAAAGAGCGCGGTCTGCGAAACAGACCGCGCCAAACTGCACTTGCGTGCAGGCTTGCCCGGGAGGCAACTTATTCGGCGGGCTGGACGACCGCTGGGATGGTTTCGACGGCAGGTGTTTCACCGCCGAGCACGGCAGCAAGCTGCCCGCGGTCCAGTTCGCCTTCCCACTTCGCCACGACGATAGTGGCGACCGCATTGCCGATGAAGTTGGTGATCGCCCGGCATTCCGACATGAAGCGGTCGATGCCGAGGATCAAGGCCATGCCGGCGACGGGCACGGCCGGAACGACGGAGAGCGTTGCGGCGAGCGTGATGAAGCCAGCGCCGGTGATGCCGGCAGCCCCCTTCGAGCTCAGCATGGCGACGAGCAGCAGCAGGATCTGGTCGCCGAAGGAGAGCGGAATATCGGTCGCCTGCGCGATGAAGAGCGCGGCAAGCGTCATGTAGATGTTCGTGCCGTCGAGGTTGAAGGAATAGCCGGTCGGAATGACGAGGCCGACGACCGAGCGCTTGCAGCCCGCCTTCTCCATCTTGTTCATCAGGCCCGGCAGCGCCGCTTCCGAGGAGGACGTTCCGAGCACCAGCAGCAGTTCTTCCTTGATGTAGCGGATGAGCGCGACGATCGAGAAGCCGTTGTAGCGCGCCACTGCGCCAAGCACGAGGAAGACGAAGAGGAAGGAGGTGAGATAGAAGGTGCCAATCAGCATGGCGAGATTGGCGATCGACGCCACGCCGTACTTGCCAATGGTGAAGGCCATGGCGCCGAAGGCACCGATCGGGGCGGCCTTCATCAGGATCGCCACCAGGCGGAAGATCGGCAGCGTCAGGGCATGCAGGAAGTCGACTACCGGCTGGCCCTTGTCGCCGACCATGGCGAGCGCGATGCCGAACAGGACGGAGATGAACAGCACCTGCAGGATGTCGCCGTCGGCGAAGGCCGCGACAAGCGTCGTCGGAATGATGTTCATGAGGAAGCCGGTGATCGACTGCTCATGTGCCTTTTCCGTATAGGTCGTGACCGCCTTCATATCGAGCGAGGCGGGGTCGATATGCATGCCGGAGCCAGGCTGGACCACATTCGCGACCACGAGACCGACGACGAGCGCGAGCGTGGAGAAGGTCAGGAAGTAGATCATCGCCTTGCCGGCGACGCGCCCGACCTTGGCAAGATCGGTCATGCCCGCAATACCGGTCGCGACCGTCAGGAAGATGACCGGCGCGATGATCATCTTGACGAGCCTGATGAAGGCGTCGCCGAGAGGTTTGAGCTCCGTGCCGATATCCGGATAGAAATGCCCGAGCAGAATGCCTGCGGCGATCGCCGCGAGGACCTGGACATAAAGATGCCGATACAGGGGTGTCTTGCCGCGGACCTCCGCGGAATGTTCGATGATCATGATATCCTCCACGAGGGCCCAGTCCGGCAATGCGCCGGGCCTCCCAGGCCATTTTCCGAAGAACGACAGCACCCGGCTGCCATGCGGAGGTAATTGCAACGGGCGTGCCAGATTCGACGCGCACGAATAACGTCTTGATTCTTAATCCGTTTATATTTGACCCTTGGAGAACTCACGCCAGGATGAGCGGAAATCCGCACAGACGAATTGGCACGTTGAGCGAAAAGATGCACAATGCCGCGATGACTGTTCCCGACAAAAATGAGCTCGGCATTCTTCAGCGTCGCGCCTGGAGACTCTGGCTCGCCTTTACAGGGGTAGCGCTCGCGCTCCTCTCGCTCGGCTTTCTCGCGGCCGGCGAGTACGGCCGCTCGGAGGCGCTCCGCGCCTTGGCCGACCAGAGCCGGATCGACGCCAGCCTCAAGGCGGCGCTGTTGCGCGCCGTAGTCGAAAAACAGCGCGCGCTGCCGCTGGTGCTCGCCGACGACACGGCGATCCGTCAGTCGCTCCTGTCGCCCGACGCGCGCTCGCTCGACCAGATCAACCACAAGCTGGAGGAGCTTGCCGCAAGTGCCGGCGCCGCGGTCGTTTATCTGATCAGGCTGGACGGCATCGCGGTCGCCGCCAGCAATTGGCGCGAGCCGACGAGTTTCGTCGGCAGCAACTATGGCTTTCGCGACTATTTCCGGCTGGCTATCCGCGATGGCAACGCGGAGCATTTCGCCATGGGGTCTGTCAGCAAGCGCCCGGGCCTCTATATTTCCCGCCGGATCGACGGACCGGCGGGGCCGCTCGGCGTCATCGTTGCCAAACTCGAATTCGACGGCGTCGAAGCAGATTGGGCAAGCGCGGGTAAGCCGGCCTATGTCACCGACCGCCGCGGCATCGTCCTCATCACCAGCCTGCCGTCCTGGCGCTTCATGACGACGAAGCAAATTCCCGACGAGAGGCTGGCGGCGATCCGCGAAAGCCTGCAGTTCGGCGACGCGCCTCTGTTGCCGCTGCCGTTCCGGCAAGTCGAAGCCGAGGCCGACGGCTCCTCCACCCTCAGCGTGCTGCTCCCTGGCAGCCGCCCCGAGATGTTCCTGCGTGTCGAGACGATGGTGCCATCGACGAATTGGCGGCTGGAGCAATTGTCGCCGCTGACCGCCACGCTGTCCGCGGGCGCACGCGAAACAAGGCTGCAGATGCTCGCGATTCTGGTGCCGCTGTTGGCGCTTGCGGCCTTTCTCATGCGCCGGCGCCAGATGGTCGCCCTGCGTTCGGCGACCGAACGCGCGGCACGCAACGAGCTCGAGGCGCGTGTCGAGGAGCGGACGCGCGATCTCACCATGGCCCGCGATCGCCTTCAGACGGAAATCGCCGACCATCGGCAGACAACCGAAAAATTGCAGGCGGTTCAGCAGGACCTCGTGCAGGCCAATCGGCTGGCGATCCTGGGGCAGGTCGCCGCCGGCGTTGCGCATGAAATCAACCAGCCCGTCGCGACGATCCGCGCCTATGCGGATAACGCCCGCACCTTCCTCGATCGCGGCCAAAGCGCGACAGCGGCGGAAAACCTGACCAGCATCGCCGAGCTTACCGAACGCGTCGGGACAATCACCGACGAATTGCGCCGGTTCGCTCGCAAGGGAAATTTCGTCGCCGAGCCGACCGAGATGCGGGATGTCATCGAGGGGGCCATGCTCTTGCTTCGCAGCCGCTTTGCCGGCCGCATGGATACGATCAAGATCTCTCTTCCTCCGAACGGCCTGCAGGTCATGGGCAACCGCATCCGTCTGGAACAGGTGGTGATCAATCTTCTCCAGAACGCGCTGGAAGCACTCGGCGACGCCGAGAACGGCGAGATCAAGGTACGCTGCACGGAGACCGACGGCCGCATCAAGCTGGCGGTTGCCGATAACGGCCCCGGTATTCCGGAGCATGTTCGCGATGAGCTTTTTACCCCATTCAACACGTCGAAGGACGAGGGGCTCGGCCTCGGGCTGGCGATCTCCAAGGAAATCGTCGCCGACTATGGCGGCGACATCGCGGTCGAGACCAGCACGTCCGGAACGACGTTCACTGTCCAATTGAAGAAGGCTCAAGCGCAATGAGCGACGCCGCTTCCGTTTTCCTGATCGACGACGACCGCGACCTGCGCAAGGCGATGCAGCAGACGCTGGAGCTTGCCGGCTTTGCCGTCTTCCCCTTCGCCAGCGCTGCCGAAGCTCTTGGCGCCCTCAGCCCCGAATTCGACGGCGTCATTATCAGCGACATCCGCATGCCGGGTCTCGACGGGCTGGCCTTCTTCCAGAAGGTGGCGGCGCTGGATCCGGACCTGCCCGTCATTCTGGTCACCGGGCATGGGGACATCCCGATGGCGGTCCAGGCGATTCAGGATGGGGTCTATGATTTCATCGCCAAGCCCTTTGCCGCCGATCGGCTCGTCCAGAGCGCGCGGCGCGCCGAGGAGAAGCGCCGCCTGGTAATGGAAAACCGCGCGCTTCGACGCGCGGCGGAAGCCGCCTCCGACAGCCTGCCGCTGATCGGCCAGACGCCGGTCATGGAGCGGTTGCGGCAGACGTTGAAACACATTGCCGACACCGACGTCGATGTGCTGGTCGCCGGCGAGACCGGCAGCGGCAAGGAAGTGGTCGCGACGCTCCTGCACCAATGGAGCCGGCGCAGGACCGGCAATTTCGTGGCGCTGAACTGCGGCGCGCTCCCGGAAACGGTGATCGAGAGTGAACTCTTCGGCCACGAGCCGGGCGCCTTCACCGGAGCCGTCAAGAAGAGGATCGGTCGGATCGAGCATGCAAGCGGCGGCACGCTGTTCCTCGACGAGATCGAGGCGATGCCACCGGCGACCCAGGTCAAGATGCTGCGCGTTCTGGAGGCGCGCGAGATCACCCCGCTCGGCACCAACGAGACGCGCCCGGCCGACATCCGGGTCGTTGCCGCCGCCAAGGTGGACCTCGGCGACCCCGACAAGCGCGGCGACTTTCGTGAGGACCTCTACTACCGGCTGAATGTCGTGACGCTTTCGATCCCGCCGTTGCGCGAGCGGCGCGAGGACATCCCGCTGCTCTTCTCGCATTTCCTGACGCGCGCCGCGGAACGTTTCGAACGCGACGTCCCGTCGATCTCCCCGGCTGTCCAGCATCACCTCATGTCGCATTCCTGGCCCGGCAATGTGCGCGAACTGTCGCATTTCGCCGAGCGGGTGGCGCTCGGGGTGGAGGGAAGTCTCGGCAATCCGGTCCCGCCAGCGGCGCAGGCCGGGGCCTCGCTTCCGGAACGGCTGGAGCGCTACGAAGCCGAGATCTTGAAAGAAGTGCTGACGGCGCATCGAGGCGACGTCAAGGAAACGCTGGAAGCGCTCGGCATTCCCCGCAAGACCTTCTACGACAAGCTACAACGCCACGGGATCAACCGGGCGGATTATGCGGGGCAAACATCGGCCAAGGATGGTGAGTTCTAGACTACGATGATCTGGGGTCGGGTCGACCTAAGATCATAAACGTTATCGAATCTAATAAGCTGGCGCGGGATAGGGGTGGAAGCCAAACACTTTTCCTCATCCCGCCCCAGTGGCCGAGCTTACCGCAATATCGGTCCGATCGTTTCGGCGCGCGGCTTCACGCGCGTGAGTTCGGTCGCGCCGAACGGCAACAGCGACAGCGGTCTCTTCGTGACCTTGCCGTCGGCGATGGCGAGCACGTTGTCGTAGAATTGTTTGCCCGTCTTGGATTTCGGAGGCACGGCGGCGTGCATAATGCTGATGACGATTACACCGGGGCACTCATCCTTGATTGTTTGATGGAACGTGATCGCCGCCTCGCCGTCGAGGGCGCTGGTCGGCTCGTCCAGGAACAGCAGACCCGGACGATGCAGGAGGATGCGCGCAAGCACGAGCTTCTGTTTCTGGCCGCCGGAAAGAAGCTGGTCCCAGCTTTGCGTCCCACGCCCCTCCCCGGCGAGATCACCGACGAAATCGAAAAGGCCGGCCCTGGAGAGCGCCGCTGCGACTTCCCTGTCGTTATGGGCATCGCCCTCTTCGGGCAGGCAGATCAGTTCCTTCAATGATATTGGCGGCAGCTTGACCTCCTGCGCGGCGAAAAGCGTCCGCACGTGTCTGGGCAGTGCGACCGAGCCGCGGCCATGCGGCCACAGACCATTGATCGCCTTGAGCAGGGAAGACTTGCCGCTGCCGGATCTACCGACGAGAAGTGTCCATTCGCCTGGGTTGAAGTGAAGGTAGCCTGTCGCAAGGAAGGGCAAGTCGGCGCCCGGGTGCATCAGTTCGAGGCGCTGGATGGTCAAGCCAATCTCGCGATTCTGCCGAACGCAGCTTAGCTCCGACCGGCCGGTGCGGGCATAGAATGCGCGCGGCTGCTGCACGTCCTCGATCGCCTTTGCGAGATCGGTGATGCGCCCTGCATTGGCCCTGAGCCGGGCTATGTCTGGCATGACATGAATGAACCACGAGCAATCGTTGATGATGGCATTAGCGAGCTCCGCCCCTGTCACATAGCCGCGCAGGCTGATCTTGCTCTCGGCATAGGGCAGCAGTCCGGGCGCATAGGCGATGACGCGCGAGCCGATGAAATTATAGACGAGCTCGAAGCCCATATAGCAAGCCGTCAGAATGTTCAGGCTCGACCAGGTTTGGTCGATTTCGCGATAGCGCCGGCTGTGGATGCGCTTCTGCACCCCCTCACCTCGCGAGGCCGCGACATGGAAGCTGCGGTGGAGCAGCGTTGTGAGTTCGCGGCGGTAGCTGCCTTCGGCCGATTGCATCCTGACGTCCAGCCGCTGCTGAATTGCACCGATCTTGACTGCGAGAAACGTGCTGATGGGAACATAGGCCGCGACGGCGGCAAGTGTCAGACAGGCGCTGCCGTAACTGCCAAGGAATTCCAGTCCGCCAACCTCGGTGGAGCTTTCGATGATCCTCCCACCAACGAAGAAAAGCGACAGGGTGACGCCGCCGATGCCCATCGCCAGTCCGATGGCCCCGCCGGTCATGCCCTTGATCGACTCCTGGATGCGCTGGTCTATGTTATCCGGCATCCCCCCGGCCATCGGGGTCGCCTCGGACGCGCCGCGCAGCAAGTGAAGATGTGTATGGTTGCGGCTGAGCAATGCGTCGTTAAAGCGCTCGTCAAGCCAGGCGCGCCATTTGCGATGCAGCATCGTCGAGAGGAAGTGCCGGACCGCGGTGAACCCGGCTTCCTTCAGCACGACGATCGAGACCATCGTCGCCGCGCTTGCTAGAATGGAGCGGAGTGTCGTCGGATTCTGCGGATGGTGGAGAAAGGCAATCGCATTGACGAGTTCGCCCGAGGCATCGGCGAACCAAACGCTCGACAGCGCCGAAAACGCCGTCAGCACGACGATGATCGCCGCCAGGGCCCAAGCTTCCCGCCACCTGTCGGAGAACCAATAGGCCCACATCAGACCCCAAAAGCTCCGCATTTGCGACACGGGAGTAAGCTGCGGTTGCTTCTTCCGCTTGCGGCTCCGCCAATGCGAGGCCTTCTCTCCGAGCTCTGGAATCAGGACACTCTCCTCATTCAGTGCAGCTAATATTCACTAGACTGCACAGAAGCGCACCGATGCCGAACGGTTTTCCACAAGAATAGCCTTAGGCGCATTCGTGATACGATTTAGCGCGCGCCGAATAGGAACCGGCCGCCGAAGCTCAAAAAACCATCTTGACGCCACGCCGATAACCGGCACTATTCGCACCATTCACCAGGGGGGTCCCGGCAAGGGGCTGAGATACTGCTAAAGCGCGCAGTGACCCGTTGAACCTGATCCAGTTCATACTGGCGTAGGGACGGTGCGGACGTGCGACAGCCAGGATTCCGATTTTCGCGATCCATCGGCGCAGCGTCTTTTCATCCTTCCGGCTTCAGAACTGGGTCTCCAACGCGTAAACTTTGGAGCCTCACGATGAATATTATCAACCCGCCGCGCACGACTCCCTCGGTCACGCAGGGTCCGCTTCCCGCCTCGCAGAAAGTCTACAAGGCCGGCGAGATCCATCCGCAGATCCGTGTGCCGATGCGCGAGATCGCGCTGCATCCGACGTCCGGTGAGCCGCCGGTCGCCGTCTATGATTCTTCCGGCCCCTATACGCTCGACGATGCGGATATCCGCATTGATCGGGGCCTGCCGCAGCTTCGCCGCGACTGGATCCTTGGACGCGGTGACGTCGAGGCCTATCAGGGGCGCAGCGTCAAGGCGGAGGACAACGGCTTTGCGACGGGCGAAAAGCTGACCCCTGAATTTCCCGTTCGCCAGGAACCTTTGCGGGCAAAGGCGGGACAGGCCGTCACCCAGCTCGCCTATGCCCGCGCCGGCATCATCACGCCGGAAATGGAGTTCATTGCGATCCGCGAGAATCTCGGCCGCAAGGCGGCGAAGGAGGCGCTGACGCGCGACGGCGAAAGCTTCGGCGCTTCGGTCCCCGATTTCGTCACGCCCGAATTCGTTCGCCAGGAAGTCGCAGCTGGTCGGGCGATCATTCCGGCCAACATCAACCATCCGGAATCCGAACCGATGATCATCGGCCGCAATTTCCTGGTGAAGATCAACGCCAATATCGGCAATTCCGCCGTCACCTCGTCGATGGCCGAGGAAGTGGAGAAGACGGTCTGGGCGACGCGCTGGGGCGCGGACACCGTCATGGACCTTTCGACCGGCCGCAACATTCACAACATCCGCGAATGGATCATCCGCAATTCGCCCGTGCCGATCGGCACCGTCCCTCTCTATCAGGCGCTCGAAAAGGTGAACGGCATCGCCGAGGATTTGACCTGGGAGGTCTATCGCGACACGCTGATCGAGCAGGCCGAGCAGGGCGTCGACTATTTCACCATCCATGCCGGCGTGCGGCTGCACTACATTCCGCTGACCGTCAACCGCGTCACCGGCATCGTCTCGCGCGGCGGTTCGATCATGGCCAAATGGTGCCTCCATCACCACCGCGAGAGCTTCCTCTACGAGCATTTCGAGGAGATCTGCGACATCTGCCGCGCCTATGATGTCTCCTTCTCGCTCGGCGACGGCCTGCGTCCCGGCTCGATCGCCGATGCCAATGACGCCGCTCAGTTCGCCGAACTCGAAACGCTCGGGGAACTGACGAAGATCGCCTGGGCAAAAGACTGCCAGGTGATGATCGAAGGCCCAGGCCACGTGCCTATGCACAAGATCAAGGAAAACATGGACAAGCAGCTTGCCGTCTGCGGCGAGGCGCCCTTCTACACGCTCGGGCCGCTGACGACCGATATCGCGCCCGGCTACGACCACATCACCTCGGGCATCGGTGCCGCGATGATCGGCTGGTTCGGCACCGCGATGCTCTGCTACGTGACGCCGAAGGAGCACCTGGGGCTGCCCGACCGCGACGACGTCAAGACGGGCGTGATCACCTACAAGATCGCGGCACATGCCGCCGACCTCGCCAAGGGTCACCCGGCCGCCCGCATTCGCGACGACGCGCTTTCCCGCGCGCGTTTCGAATTCCGCTGGGAAGACCAGTTCAATCTATCGCTCGATCCGGAAACGGCGCGCAGCTTCCACGATGAGACCCTGCCGAAGGAAGCGCACAAGGTCGCGCATTTCTGCTCCATGTGCGGCCCGAAATTCTGTTCGATGCGGATTTCCCACGACATCCGTGCCGAGGCGCAGAAGGAAGGGCTCGAGGCGATGGCAGCCAAATACCGCGATGGCGGCGACCTCTATATGCCGGTCGGCGAAGAAGCGCAGCCAGGAGAGTAGGATGACGGTATTGATCAAGGGAGCCGGCGTCGCCGGCCTTGCCGCCGCCTTCGAGCTCAGCCGCCGCGGGATCGCGGTGGAGGTGTTGGACGCGGCGGAAACCGTAGGAACCGGCGCATCCAGCTATGCCGGGGGCATGATTGCGCCTTACTGCGAACGCGAAGCGGCCGATGAAGCAGTGCTGACGCTCGGGCTTTCCGCCGCCGACTGGTGGGAGGAGGCTGCCCCCGGCGAAGTGTCCCGCAGGGGCACATTGGTGATCGCCGCAGGACGGGACAGCGGTGAGCTCGCCCGCTTCGCCGCCCGCACCCGCGGATACGAATGGGTCGGCGGCAACACGATCGGAGAACTCGAACCGGACCTTGCGGGCCGGTTCGACCGCGCGCTGTTCTTTCCCGAAGAAGCCCATCTCGATCCGCGAAAGGCAATGGACGGCCTTTACGCCGCGCTCGTCGAGAGAGGCGTCCGCTTCCATCTCGGGAGCACCGACCTGCCGTCCGATACGCCCTTCTCGGCAGTGGTCGAATGCACAGGTGCGGCGGCGATCGCCAACACACCCGGCATTAGTCGACTAGGTGTTGCGGATCTTTTTCTGGATGGTTGCGAGATCAGCCTCTCAAGGCCTGTCCGCCTGCTTCATCCGCGCCACCCGCTCTATATCGTGCCACGTGATAACCATCGTTTCATGGTCGGCGCGACCATGATCGAAACCGATGATGACGGACCGATCACCGCCCGCTCGGTGATGGAGTTCCTGAACGCCGCTTACGCCGTACATCCTGCGTTCGGCGAGGCGCGCGTCGTGGAGATGGGCGTCGGCGTCCGGCCTGCTTTTGCCGACAACCTGCCACGCGTCCTCGACCGCGACGACGGCTTCGCGATCGCCGGCATGTACCGCCACGGCTTCTTGCTTGCGCCCGCCATGGCACGGCAGCTCGCAGAAAAGCTCTGCGGAGCGGAACATCCGCCATTCTCCCCCAATCCTTCTTTCCGACAGGGAGCAACCCAATGACCTACATCGTCAACGGCGAGACCTTGGAGAGCAGCGCAAAGACGCTGTCGGAGCTGCTGCTGGCGCTCGAGTACGAGGGCGAGTGGCTCGCAACCGCCGTCAACGGCGAACTCGTTCACCGGACCGACAGAGCAAGCCATCGGCTCAACGATCGCGACCGGATCGAAATTCTCTCGCCGATGAAGGGAGGCTGAACATGCTGACATTATACGGACAGGAACTCGGCTCGCGCATGCTGCTAGGCACGGCGCGCTACCCCTCCCCCGCTATCCTCGCTGATGCCGTTCGGCAGGCGGGCACCGAGGTCGTCACCGTATCGCTCCGCCGTGAGACGGCCGGCGGCCGGCAGGGCGGCGCCTTCTTCGAACTCATCCGCGAACTCGGCGCACGCGTTCTGCCGAACACCGCCGGCTGCCACGCGGTGTCGGAGGCGGTGCTGACGGCGAAGATGGCGCGCGAGGTCTTCGGCACGAACTGGATCAAGCTCGAGGTCATCGGCCATCACGACACACTTCAGCCGGACGTCTTCGGGCTCGTCGAGGCGGCGCGCATCCTTGCCGGCGAAGGTTTCGAGGTCTTCCCCTATACGACCGACGATCTTGTCGTTGCCGAACGGCTGGTCGAGGCGGGCTGCAGAGTGCTGATGCCCTGGTGCGCGCCGATCGGCAGCGCCATGGGGCCGCAGAACATCGGGGCACTTAGAGCCATGCGCGCGCATTTTCCCGATGTGCCACTGATCGTCGATGCCGGCATCGGCCGGCCCTCGCATGCCACGACCGTAATGGAGCTCGGCTACGACGCGGTGCTGCTCAACACCGCCGTTGCAGGCGCGGGAAAACCGGCGCTGATGGCCTCAGCCTTCGCCAAGGCGATCGATGCCGGCCGCGCCGCCTTCGAGGCGGGCATGCTCGAACCGCGCGACATGGCTGTTCCCTCGACCCCCGTCATCGGAAAGGCAGTCTTCTCGTGAAGCTCGATCCCTTCTATCTCATCGTCGACAGTGCCGCCTGGATCGAGCGCCTCGTGCCGCTCGGCGTCAAGCTGGTGCAACTTCGGATCAAGGATCGCCCCGAATCGGATCTCAGAAGCGAGATCCGCCGCGCCAGGGCGGTCTGCGCCGCCCATGGCTGCCAGTTGATCGTCAACGACTATTGGCAGATCGCAATCGAGGAAGGCTGCGACTTCGTTCATCTCGGTCAGGAGGACCTCGCCGAGGCCGATGTCGCGGCGATCCGCACGGCCGGGCTGAAGCTCGGTCTCAGCACCCATGACGAGGCGGAGCTCGAAACGGCGCTCGCCGCCAAGCCGGACTACGTGGCGCTCGGGCCGATCTACCCGACGATCCTCAAGAAGATGAAATGGCAGCCGCAGGGACTTTCCCGCATTTCCGCCTGGCGCGAGCGCGTACGGCCGCTTCCGCTGGTCGCGATCGGCGGATTGAACACCGACCGGCTCGAAGGCGTCTTCGCCCACGGAGCAGACAGTGCGGCCGTCGTCACCGACATCACGCTGAATGCCTACCCGGAAGGCCGGACGCGGGAATGGATCGAAAAGACCGCGCGCTGGCGCTGACGCTCGACGCGCGGCGCTGCAAAGAGGTCACGCCGCGCGATCACTCAGCATCGGATTCTGAGCGTAAACCAGTCCAGGCTGGACGATCCATTCGCCGGTCTTGAGCGACTGGACATCGAATCGGCCTCTCTCGTCGCGCGGCGCGACACCGACGAACCGATACCGAAGCCCGTCGTTGTCGACGGCAGTCTCGCGGATCGGGCGGCCGGCCAGATGGCCGATGACTCTTCCTTCGAACTGCACGTTCGTCAGGATGAAATACTCAACTGGCAGATTTCGGCTGGTCTTCCAGGTAATCCTGAAGCCATTCTTGATCTTCATCGTCTCTTAGCTCACTGCAAGTATCGGCGGTCACGCCGCCGATACTCGTCTCCACGTCGGAGCCCGCTTGACGCGACAACTGTGGAATTCTGAAGGCAACGGCTCCGCTAAAGCGTTATCCCGTTCCATGTCAGCCCGACCCGAAGTCGCATAGGGAAATCGATACGGACTCATGGCAAAGACATAAGGAACGCATAAGTTCCCGGCAGGCCCTGTTCCGGTCACCTTGCCTTCGCCTGCCTCTTCGTGGGGCGACCGTAATCTCATCGGTCGCGGTCACGGCAAAGCGTCTCCTCGCAACCTCATTCCTGTGCTTGTCACAGGAATCCAGCCAGCCCAAGTCCTTGGGCTGAAAAGACTTTTCCGCGCGCAGACGCGGCGCTGCTGGATCCCTGTGACAGGCACAGGGATGGGCGGAAAAGCGTCCGCCAGACCCATACATTACTGTCGTGCAAGGTATGTTGGCGCGCTGAGGGTCTTCCGTAAGCTATAGATTTGCCAAGATAGTTGCCCAATCTAACATCTTGCAGCCGCATCCGCCGGCGCGGAATTGCCGGAAAACGCGAAGACATCGATCGGCTCGTCGAGCCCCCTTACCGGATAGGAGCCGAGATTTTCCAGCTCGCCCTGGCATTTCGCCATTTCGACGAAGGCCCTGGAGAGCAGGACGGGCCGCTTGATCACCTTCGTCAGGCTTTCGAGGCGGGAAGCAATATTCACGGCCGGCCCGATCACCGTGAAGTCGAGGCGTTTGCGTGAGCCTATATTGCCATACATCACGTCGCCGACATGGACGCCGATGCCGTAGCCGAGCGGTTCATGGCCCTTTTTCAGGTTCTCCTCGTTCAGCCTGGCAAACGCCGCCTGTGCTTCGCCGATTGCGCTGAGAAGATTGTTGCAGGCCATCGGGTCGCTCAACGGGAAAATCGCCAGAAGGCCATCGCCCATGAACTTGAGTATCTCGCCGCCATGCCGCTCGATCGGTTCGCACATCGCGTCGAAATAGCCGTTCAACAGCTCGATCACGTCGTCCCGCGGCCAGAGGTCGGACAGTTTCGTGAAGTCGCGGAGATCGCAGATCAGGATCGCGGCGCCGACGGTCACCCCGCTGCCGCGCGTCGTCGCGCCGGCGAGGATCTGTTCGCTTGCATGCGGACCGACATAGGTTTCCAGAAGCGTCCGGGCGAAGCGGTTCTTCAATCTGATCTCGCTGACGAGCGCCAGCACCGGCAGGAGATCGGCGAAGACTGCCATGTCGTCCTCGCTGAAGCCGCCCGGCCTGTCGCTTGCGAAGCTCACCGCATGCCGCTTGCCGAGCGTGTGCTCGAGCGGCCAGATGAAATAGTCTGTGAGACCGCTGGCGCGCAACTCATCGTAAAGAGGGTACTTCGGGCCGTCCGCCGTGGGGTCATCGAGGTGCGCTCGCACCTCCGGCGCACCGTTGTTGAACTCGTGCAGCGGACTGTTCAGATATTGCTCGGTATCCTCGATGCCGTATTCATAGGTCTGGAGCTCCGCCTCCGCCAGCCCTTTCCGCCAGAGGATGCGCGCGCCGATCCATTGCGGATGGTGGATCCTGAAATGAAGCGTCGCCCGCGCGACCGGCACGCCGGCCACCACCAGCCGTTCGCACATTTCCACGAAGATGTTGTCGATGAAACGCTCGCCGCGCGTCTCGTTGATCAGCCAGTCGAGGACTTTCCGCCCCCGCTTCGGCCGGGTTCCGTCGTCCTGGCGTGCCTCGGCGAGACCTGGATTCAATAGCGACTGCATTGCGACACTCCGTCATCGCCGGCAGCGATCTTGCGTCCTTTTGGATGCACACAGCCCGCTGTGGCATTTCCAATCGCTGCATGCTCGTCCCTCCAATCGACGCCGATTGAGCGAACATGCAGGATATACATTCAGGTAATGTGGCGCACCGCGGCGCGATTTTTAAGGGGCGGTTGTGGAAAAGCCCCGGAACGATTGTCCCGGGGCTTTCTTGCCGCCTGACCGGGAGAAAAAATCAGGCGGCCTGAACCTTTTTCGAAACACGCGCCCATTCCGGAATCCAGTCTCGGTGGGCTGCGAGCAGGTCGTCGACAAGCGACCAGATCTGATCGAGGTCGAGTTCGGCGGCCGTATGCGGATCCATCATCGCCGCGTGATAGAGATGCTCGCGGTTCTCGGTGACAAGCGCCTGAACCGTCAGTTCCTGGACGTTGATGTTTGTGCGGATCAGCGCGGTGAGTTGCGGCGGCAGCGCGCCGATATAGGTCGGCTGGATGCCCGAGGCATCGACGAGGCACGGGACTTCCGCGGCGCAGTTTTCCGGCAGCGAGGTGATGCAGCCGTTGTTCCTGAGGTTACCGTAGATGACCGAAGGTTCGCCGGTCCAGACCGAGTTCATGATCGATGAGGCATATTCGTGGCTCTCGGCGACCTCGATCGTCTCGGCCTCCTTGTAAGCGGCCGCCTGACCCTTCCAGCGCTCGATCTGCTCGATGCAGCGCTTCGGATATTCGTCGAGCGGAATGCCGAATTTCTCAATCAGGTCCGGGCGGCCGTCCTTGATGAAATAGGGCGTGTACTCGGCGAAATGCTCCGAACTCTCGGTAACGAAATAGCCAAGTCGCGTCAGCATCTCGTAGCGCACCTTGTTCGGGCAGCGCAGGTTCCAGTGGCTGGGCTTCGGGAAGCGCCCTTCGCGATAGCCGCGGATCAGATCCGGATAGAGGTCGCGATAGCTGCCATCCTTCTGCCGGTGCTCGAACTTGAGGTAGAAGGCCATGTGGTTGATGCCGGCCGCACGGTAGCGGATTTCCTCGACCGGGATGTCGAGGTCGCGGGCAAGCTCGAAGGCCGTGCCCTGCACCGAATGGCAGAGGCCCACCTGCTTTATCGTCGGGTACTTTTCTGCGATCGCCCAGGTGTTGATCGCCATCGGGTTGACGTATTGCAACAGGATCGCCTCGGGGCAGACCTCAAGCATATCCTCGCAAATCTTCCAAAGGTGCGGCACTGTACGAAGGCCGCGCATAATGCCGCCGACGCCGAGCGTGTCGGCGATCGTCTGGCGCAACCCGTATTTCTTCGGCACTTCGAAGTCGGTGACGGTGCAGGGCTCGTAACCGCCGATCTGGAAAGCGACGACGACGAAATCGGCCCCTTCGAGCGCCTTCAACTGGTTCGAGTGCGTTTCGATCCTGGCTTTCACGCCGAGCGT
Source organism: Sinorhizobium sp. 7-81 (assembly GCF_030124405.1). NCBI lineage: Bacteria > Pseudomonadati > Pseudomonadota > Alphaproteobacteria > Hyphomicrobiales > Rhizobiaceae > Sinorhizobium > Sinorhizobium sp. 7-81. The sequence goes on from NZ_JASKLT010000002.1 coordinate 314,417, forward strand.
GCGCACGAGCTTGCCGGCGACGATCTCGCTTTCCGCGAGCCGCTCAGGGTTCACGTCCATCAGCGCGATGGTGGCAGCGGCAAGCGCCGGGCGCTGCAAGACGTCGCCGATGATGTTCTTCATGAAGACGGTGGAGCCGGCGCCGATGAAGGTGATCTTGGGTTGCCTGTTCATGGGATACCTCTGTTTGAAGGTCATGCGGCCACATCGAAGGCGGCCCGGACGAGCCGTTCGGTGTAGGCGGTCTTGGGATTGGAAAGGATTTCGTTCACTGGCCCCTCTTCGACGATCTTGCCGTGCTGCATCACCACCACGCGATGGCAGAGCGCGCGCACGACCTTGAGGTCATGGGAGATGAAGAGATAGCTCAGACCCCGCTCGTCCTGGAGCTTGCGCAACAGGTCGATGATCTGGGCCTGCACCGAGAGATCCAGCGCCGAGGTCGGCTCGTCGAGCAGGATGAACTCCGGCTCCAGCGCGATCGCCCGTGCAATCGCGATGCGCTGGCGCTGGCCGCCGGAAAATTCGTGCGGAAAGCGCGACAGGATATTGGCCGGCATGCCGGCGCTGACGAGCGCGTCCTCGACGCGCGCCAACCGGTCCTGCCGGTTCTCGCCGATGCCGTTGACGACGAGTCCTTCCTCGATGATCTGCCCGACCGACATGCGCGGGTTGAGCGAGGCGAACGGGTCCTGGAAGACGACCTGAATCCGTGAGCGAAGCGGCCGCATCGCCTTGCGGTCCTTGCCATGGATCGGCTGACCATCGAAGTAGATCTCGCCACTGTCGGTGTTGATGAGGCGGATCAGCGCCTGGCCGAAGGTGGTCTTGCCCGAGCCGGACTCGCCGACGAGACCGAGCGTTTCGTGCCGTCGCAGGTGGAGGTTCAGGCTGTCGACCGCGACGAGCTCCTTCAGCTCCGGCCTGAAGAAGCCGCCCTTCTTGAGCATGAAAGAGACGCGGACGCTGCGGCCGTCGAGCATGATCGGCGCATTGTCCGGCAGCGGATTGGCCGCACCCGAAGGTTCGGACGCAAGCAGCCGGCGGGTGTAGGCGTGGAGCGGGTTGGCGAAGAGCGCGGCCGTCGTGTTGTGCTCTTTCACCTCGCCGTATTGCATGACGTAAACATAGTCCGAGAACTGCCTGACGACCGTCAGGTCGTGGGTGATCAGGATCACGGCCATGCCGAGTTCCTTCTGCAGCTTGCGGATCAGATTCAAGATCTGCGCCTGCACGGTAACGTCGAGCGCCGTCGTCGGCTCGTCGGCGATCAGTACGTCCGGGTCGTTGGCGAGCGCCATGGCGATCATCACGCGCTGGCGCTGGCCGCCGGAAAGCTGGTGCGGATATTGGTTCAGCCGCGCCTCCGGATCCGGTATCTGCACGTGTCGCAGGAGCTCCAGTGCCCGTTCGTTCGCCGCGCGACGGCTCATCCGCCGATGGGCGCGGATCGCCTCAATGATCTGGCTGCCGATCGTGTAAACGGGATTGAGCGAACTCATCGGTTCCTGGAAGATCATCGAGATCCGATCGCCGCGAAGCGCCCGCCGCTGCTTTTTCGAGAACTTCAGGACGTCGCGGCCGTCATATTCGATGCGCGCCTGCGGAGCGATCGTCGCACGCTTGGACAAAAGCCCCATGACAGTCCGTGCCGTCACCGACTTTCCGGAGCCGGACTCTCCGACGATCGCCACCGTCTCGCCGCGGTAGAGCTGGAAGGAGACGTCCTTCACCGCTTCCACGGTGCCATGCTCGACCTTGAAGGTGACCGCAACCTTGCGGGCATCGATGACCGGCCGCGTATCCTTGGTGTGGCGGTCGCGCCTTTCTTCAGGAGCCGGGGCAATAGTCTCTGTCGTCGCCATTGGCGTGCTCCTCAATAGGGGTCGATTGCGTCGCGCAGGCCGTCACCGAGCGCGTTGAAGGCGAAGACGGTGACGAGCACGAAGGCGACGGGCGAGAGAATCCAGGGATAGGAACCGATCGCCGAATAATTCGCCGTGTCCTGCAACATCAGCCCCCAGGAGATCAGCGGCGGTTTCACCGCAAATCCGAGGAAACCGAGGAAGGATTCGAGCAGCACGACCTGCGGGATCGACAGCGTCACCGCGACGATGACGTGGCTCATCACGTTCGGGAAGATATGCTGGAAGATGATGCGCCGGTCGGTCGCGCCGATCGCGATCGCCGCGCGGACATAGTCGATCCGAGCGAGCGCCAGCGTCTTGCCGCGGACCTCACGCGACATCTGCGCCCAGCCGAGCGCCGACATCACGACGATGACAAAAGCGAGGAAGACGCTGGTCGGCGCTGTCACCGGGATCAGCGAGGCGAGCGCCAGATAGAGCGGCAGTTGCGGAAAGGCGAGCACGAGTTCGACAAAGCGCTGCACCCACGCGTCGAAGCGGCCGCCGAAATAGCCGGACACCATGCCGACGGTCGTGCCGACCACGGTGACGATGAAGACGACGATGAGCGCGATCATCAGCGAGATGCGCGAGCCATGAAGAATGCGCGCGAGCACGTCGCGGCCGAACTTGTCGGTGCCGAGGAAATGGACTGCCGTCCCGTCGACCGCGCCGAAAAGATGGCGCTCCGCCGGGATGAGCCCCAGAAGGCGGTAGGGCGCGCCCTTGACGAAAAAGCCGAGGATCTGCGGATTGTCGTAATCCGGGCCGATCACCGGTTGGAAGGTGATCGGATCGAGTTCTTCCGTCTCGCGCACCGGATAGCTGCGCGGCGGGAAGACGAAATTGCCGTCCTTGTCGTGAAGGCTGATCGCCTGCGGCGGTGCAAAGCCTACGCCAGTCGCCTTCGGATCGACGGGCGACAGGAAATCGGCGAAGAGCGCCATGAGAACCAGCAGGCTGACGAGGATCAGGCCGAGAAGACCGGTCCAGGACCGCTTGAGGCGGCGCCAGACGAGAGCCGAATAGCTTTCATTGTGGTGCTTTTCCTTCGGTTGCTCCTTCGGCTGCGTAGCAACCGGAATGGTGCTGTGCGCTTCCATGGTCATGCGTAGGCTCCCCCTCCCATGCGCACCCTCGGATCGAGCGCGGCAAGCAGCAGGTCGGCGATGATGTTGCCGACGATCAGCGTCGCCGACAGAACCAGCATGAAGGTGGCGGTCACATAGACGTCGCCCACCCACATCGAACCGACGATCGCCGGGCCGACGGTCGGCAGAGCGAAGATGATCGCCGTTTCGATCTCGCCGGTCAGCATGTAGGGAAGCACGACACCCTGATACATGATCAGCGGATGCAGCGCGTTCGGAACGGCATGCCGCATGACGACGGCGCCCTCGCTCAGGCCCTTGGCGCGCGCCGTCTCGACATATTGCGCGTTCAGCGTGTCGAGCAGGTTACCGCGCATCACGCGCATGTTGTAGGCAAGCCCGCCGAACGTCGCGATCGCGACGACCGGCCAGACATGCTTCACCAGATCGACGAACTTGTCCCACGACCAGGGGGCCCCGCCGTAGCGGGCGGAATTGAAGCTGTTGATCTCGCTGACATTGAAATGGAAGACGAGGACATAGACGATGATCAGCGCCATCAGGAAGCGCGGCACCGTCATGCCGAGAAACGACACGGTCGAAAGCAGGCTGTCGACCCAGGAATATTGCCGCGTCGCAGCAAGGATGCCGAAGGATATGCCGATGACCGATGCCAGAAAGTGGCACACCAGCGCCAGCGCCAGTGTGCGCGGCAGGCGCTCGCCAACGACGTCGGCAACCGGCTTGTTGTAATAAAGGCTGTGGCCGAAATCGCCTCGGGTCACGATGCCCGTCATCCAGTTGACGTATTGGATCGGCAACGGCTGATCGAGTCCGTGCTCCTTACGATAGGCCTGCGCCTGCGCGTCGGCTTCCTCGAAGGACGCCCCGCCCTGGTTGATCAGCTGCGAGCGGATATAGTCGCTGTAGTCGCCGGGCGGCGCCTGGATGATGGCAAAGGTCGCCACGCTCAGGACAAGCAATACCGGAATGGCAGAGGCGATGCGGACAAGCAGAAACCTGAACATGCCGTTTCCTTCTGTCGTTCTTCGCGCGGGACGCCGGTGTTTCCGGCGTCCCGGGCGCATTGAAAGGACTCATTCTTCCGGCTTCACGACTGAAGCCGGAAGGACGGTTCGGGGCTCAGTTGCTCGGGCCGCTATCGCCGGGCTTGCCGGGAAGCTGCTGCGGATAGAGCTCGTAGTCGCCCTGCTTGTCGGCTGCGACGAAGACCCGCTCGCGGATGATCGTGTCTTCGGCCCAGTTGAACATGAAGATCGGAGCGCCGGTCGGAATGTTCGAGAAGCGCTTGTTGATGATCAACGCGCCCGGATACTCCGTCAGGCCGACCGTATCGACATTGGTGGTCGATACCTTTTGGAACTGCTTCATCAACGCCGCCCGCTCATCATTGTCGTTGCTGGCGATGAACTTGTTGACGAGATCGACGAGTTCCTGCTCGTAGGGCATCAGGTCGACGGTGCCGCTTTCAGGGGCACGGTGGTGCCAGCTGGTGCGGGGACCGGTCGGCGCAAGCTGCGTCGTGTTCTGCACCACCGACGTCAGCTCCTGCTCGTTGCGGCGGATGAGCCAGTCGAAGCGGCCAGCATATTGCGTCGCATCGCGCTTGGTGCCGTCGACGGCGTTGAGCACGACCTTGATACCCAATTGCTCCATCTGGCCGATCAAGCCCTCGGCGAGGTTGCGGTCTGTGCCGTAGTCGGAATTGACGAGCAGCACGATCTGCACGTCCGCGCCGCCGGCCGTTCCTTCCGGGAAGTTCACGAAACCGTTGCCGTCCGTGTCCTTGAGCCCGGCCTTTTCGAGCAGTGCCTTGGCGCCTTCGATGTCGAAGGGATAGTAGATCGTCGACTGGCGGTCGTAGAAGCTCGTGCCGGAGGAAAGCCCGCCCGGATAGATCGCCGTGAATGGGCCCTTGACCAGGGCTTCGCCGAGCTTCTTGCGGTCGATCGCCATCGTGACCGCCTTGCGGAAGTCGAGATTGCGGTTGAGCTCGCGCACCGCCTGGGCCCGCGCGTCCGGTTCTCCCCAGCCATTGGCCGAGAAATTCAGGCGCAGATTGTAGCCGATGACGCGGGGACCGAAGGCGAGCCGCGCCGGCGCCGCTTCATCGGCAGCGCGTTTCAGCGACTCGACGAAATTCTCCGGCTGCTCCAGGTTCGAGAAGTCGCCCGAACCGGCAATCGCCTGCACATCGCGGTCGGCCCAGGTCGACAGCTTGTAGTGCAGCTCGTTGAGATAGGGCAGCTGGTTGCCGGCTTCGTCGACCTTCCAGTAGTAGGGATTGCGGCGCAGCACGATGATGTCGTCGGCCCGATAAGCGACCGGAACCCAGGCGCCCATCACCGGAATGTTCAGGTATTCCGCCGGGAAGCCGTTCTTATACTGGTCGTAGGTCGTGCCGGCATATTTCGGATGCTTGGTCTTGAGGATATGCGACGGACCGGGGCAGAAGGTGCCGTAGGCCATGGCGTAGAGATGCTGGCGCGGAAAAGCCTCCTTGAAAGTCCATTCGACCGTGTATTTGTCGATCTGCTTCAGCGTCGTTCCGACGCCGAAGGTCTCAGGGGTCGCGCCGTTCAGCGGCGAAACGTTCGGGTCGACGACGTTGTCGTCCCAATAGAACATGACGTCCTCGGCGTCGAAGGGATCGCCGTCCGACCATTTCGCGCCCTCGACGAGATGCATGGTGAGCTTGTGGCCGTCCTCGGACCACTCCCAGCTTTTGGCAAGGTTCGGCAGCGGCTCCACGTCGGCAGCTTCGACCTGGAAGAGCGGTGCGGTGCGCGTCAGGCATTCCGACATGCCGATGTCGATGCCGCCCCAGCCCTGGGTTTGGCCCGCGCTGTAGTTCCAGCCTTCCGGACGCCCGCCGATGACATGGCGCAGCACGTCGCCATAGACACCGACGCCGTCGGGCATGTTGCCGGTCTTGAAGACCATCGGTTCCTTCGGCAGCCGCTCGGCAACCGGCGGCAGCTTGCCGGCCTTCACGAATTTCTCCGTGACCCAGTCCGGCTCGTGATATTCGGGCAGCGCCTTGAACTCCAGCAGCGCGTCGCGCGGCACATAGGTGATCTTGCCCTGGGCCGGGAACGGCGGCTGCTCGGGCACGACGGTCGGTTCGGATGCGACGGCCTGCACGGCAAATGCGGATATGCCGACCAGCAGGGCGGTCGTTGTTCTGAGTCGGTACGTTTTCATTGCCTCTGGTTCTCCCTCCACTGATCGCCACGCCGGGACGGGTGGCGCTCCTCCTAACTCTCACCGGCAGCGAACGCCGGGCGGCAGCCGCGTCTCCTCACGCAGATGCCGGACGCGACCGCCGATCAGCCGGCGGCGCGCATCGCTTCCTTCTCCTGACGGATCTCCTCGATCGAGCGCACCTCGCGGCGCGCAGCACCCTTCCAGTCGCGGGTCTTGACCGTCGCGCGGGCGAGCCGCTCCTTCGCCGCATCGATCGCGTGGGCGTATTGCGGCAGCCATTCGGCCTGGGCGACGACCATCTCGTCGACCATCTGCCACACCTCCTCCGGCGTGCAGATGGCGCCGACGAGCGGATCGTGCAGCACCGCGAGCTTCAGAAGTTCGATGTCGCCGGATATCGCCGCGTGGACGGACATGCGCTGGACGTTGATCGACGAGATGCAGGTGGCGGCACAGGCTTCGGGCAGCGTGATCCCCGACACCATGTTGATACCGAAGCGGTCGACGAAGCCGGGCGATTCGATGATCGCATCCGCCGGCAGGTTGGTGATGACACCATTGTTCTTGACGTTGAAGTGACCGCGATAGACCCGGCCCGTCTCTAGCGCCTCGAGGATACGGCTCGCATGCTCGTTCGAGCGCTTCGCTGGATCGATCGGCTTGCCCGCGGAAGCCAAGAGCTGCGGATATTCCGTTTCGAACCAGTTGCGGGTCTCGGTCGAATAGCGGAGATAGCCGCCGGTCTCGCCATGGATCCAGTCCGACATGTCGATCCATTTGGTAATCTCGTCCGGACGCTTGCGGTACCAGGGCAGGTATTCGGAGAGGTGACCGTTGCTTTCCGTCGAATAGACGCCGAAGCGCTTTAACACGTCGATCCTGAGCTTTTCCTGCTTCGAGAACACCGGATGGGCCTCGAAGGCAGCGACGAGCTCGTCCTTGCCCACCTTGCGGCCGTTGAGTCGCACGTCGATGAACCAGGTCTGATGGTTGATGCCCGAGCAGATGTAGTCGAGCTCGCCGTCGCTGGCGCCGAGGATCTCGGCGATCTGCTCGGCCCCGTGCTGGACGCCGTGGCATAGACCGACGATATCGACCTTGCCGTATTCGATCGCGGCCCAGGTATTCATCGCCATCGGGTTGGCGTAGTTCAGGAATTTCGCGCCCGGCTCAGCGACCTCGCGGATGTCCTTGCAGAAGTCGAGGATGACAGGAATGTTGCGCTGGCCGTAGAGGATGCCGCCGGCGCAGATCGTATCGCCAACACACTGGTCGACGCCGTATTTCAGCGGAATGCGAATGTCGTCGGCATAGGCGCCGAGCCCGCCCACCCGAACGCAGCTGATGATGTAGCGCGCGCTCTCGAGCGCCTTGCGGCGATCGGTAGTGGCGGTCACCCGCGTCGGCAGCCTGTTCGCCTCGACGATCCGGTCGAGGATCGTCTTGATCATGCCGAGGTTGTGCTCGCTCAGGTCGGTGAGCGCGAATTCGACGTCCTGGAGCTCCGGCACGGAAAGAATGTCGGTGAAAAGCTTCTTGGTGAAGCCGATGCTGCCGGCACCGATAATGGCGATCTTGAAGCGGCTCATGGTCGTCTCGTTCCTCCTCGTCCTGCGGCATTCGCGCTATAAGGGTAAAATCAATTCATCGAATTGACGCTGGTCGCAAAGCGCGACCCCTCCTCTCCCAGGCTCTTTCCCGCTACAGAAAAGTGGCCGTCTTGCGCGATCTGTGGCCATTATGTGTATAATCGACCGCACGACTAGAGAGGTATTGTGCTTTCATGGGTAATTCTGTGCTGCAAGATTTGATCGACCACGGCCCGGTGATGCGCACCGTTTCGCTGCCGCGGGGAAGACAGAGCCTGCACACCATGCCGACCAGCACGGGCTATGAAATACGCACCGACGCGACCTACAATTGGGACGGACGAAAGCGCGGGCAGACGCCGTTCACCGTGCTGCAGCACACGATCGGCGGCGCCGGCAACCTGCGCTACGAAAACCGCAGCTACCGTCTGCGCGAGGGCGAGACGTTGCTCCTGCTCGTGCCGCACAATCATCGCTACTGGCTGGAGGACGGCGGGCGCTGGCAATTCTTCTGGATATCGATGAACGGCGAGGAGGCGCTGCGCATCCATCGCGCCATCCTGGCGGTCACTGGTCCGGTGTTGAAGCTGCAGCCCGAAACGATCGAGCATCTCGCCGATTGCAGTCTGCGGCTCATCACCGGCGGCGAGACGCCGGGCCGCGCCTCGGCGATCGCCTACGAGGCGGCGATGGCGCTCTATGACGACGTTTTCGGGTCGCATCCGGTCTTCAGCCAGGAATACCGTACCATGCATCACGTCATCGATCACATCATGGCGAACCTTGAAAAGCCGCTGCCGGTCGAGGAACTGGCAAAGGTATCGGGGCTGAGCCGGGCGCATTTTTCCCGCGTCTTCGCGGCGAGCGAGGGCATGCCGCCAGCCGAATTCGTTCTGCAGAAGCGGCTGCAGCGGGCGGTGAAACTCCTCACCAAGACCGCGGACCTGCCGGTCAAGGAAGTGGCAATCATGTCGGGCTTCGAAGACCCCAACTATTTTGCCAAGGTCTTCCGCCGCGTCTTCGGCGCAAGCCCCACCGAGTTCCGCACCACCGGCATGTATGCGAGCGTGCCCGCAAAGGCTCAGAAGGTAAGCGAATCTGTGACCACGCTCGCTGCTGCTTGTGACTGAACGCGGTGCGTTGCCGCTCGCAAGCAGGCAAGTGGGGGTCGCTCTCTCGCCGCGAGGAGGCGGCCGCCTGAGGAACAAAGCATGGCGTTCCCTGTTGGATGCGAAGGTCCGGCCCACGGCACGGGCTGATGACACCCGCGAGGAACAAACATGCCCGGCGCACCGGATTCAAGCAGCTACTGGAACGCTACCTGCGACGCTCCGGATTTTCCCCGTCTGGAGCAGGATACCACCACCGACGTCGTCATTGTCGGCGGCGGCATCGTCGGCGTCACGACGGCGCGCCTCCTCAAGGACAAGGGCTTGCGTGTCGTCCTGCTGGAAGCTCGCAGAGTGGGCCGGCAGGTGACGGGCAAGTCTACCGCCAAGATGACCTCCCAGCACGGGCTCATCTATCAGACACTGGAGCAGAAGTTCGATGCGGACCATGCCCGCCTCTATGGCGAGGCGCAGCAGAGCGCCATCGAAAAGATCCGCAGTCTCGCCCGCGAGCATTCGATCGATTGCGACATCGAGGAGAAGTCGGCCTACGTCTATACCCTCGAGGAAAAGTCGGTCGATCGTATAGAGACGGAAGCAGAAGTGGCGCGGCGCCTGGGCCTGCCGGCCGCCCTCACCCGCGACACAGGACTGCCATTCGAAGTATCGAGCGCGATACGCTTCGATGGCCAGGCGCAATTCCACCCGACGAAATATGTAGCGGGCCTGGCGCAAACGATCCCCGGCGATGGCTGTCATGTCTTCGAAAACAGCCCGGTCACGGATTGGGAGTCGACGCGCGTGGTCACGCGAACGGGTAGCGTCGGCGCACGCCATGTCATCATGGCGACGCATCTCCCGCTCGGCCAGATCGGAGGCTTCTACACCGCGGCTCATCCCTATGCCGAGCCCGTTGCCGCCGCGCGTATCCAGAGCCCGCCGCCGGGCATGTATATCAGTGTCGATCAGCCCGGCCACTCGATCCGCACCCACAGGCGGGAAAACGGAGAGGTTTACGCGATCGTCGCCGGCGAAAGCTTCAAACCGGGCCATACCGACGATGAGCGTCGATACATGGCGGATCTGCAGCGGTGGCTGCGTGAAAACTTCGATTCGGGACCCATCGAGTACCAATGGATCAACGAGGATTACTCGTCTGTCGACAAGCTGCCTTTCGTCGGCTGGTCAGCGACCAAAGATGGCTACCTTGTCGCGACCGGGTTCGCCGCCTGGGGGATTTCAAACGGAACCGCTGCCGCGATGATCCTGGCGGAGCTTGCGGCAGGCAATCACCACGCCTGGCTATCGCTGTTCGATGCCAAACGTACGACAGTCTTCGGCGGAGCCGCGCAGTATGTAAAGGAGAATGCGATGGTCGGCGCCCACCTGGTGGGTGGCTATCTGTCTCGCAAACTGCATTCTTTTGAGGAGCTTCCGCCAGGGCAGGCCGCAATCATGCGGATCGACGGCAAACATGTTGCCGCCTACAAGGACGATGAGGGCCGCGTGCACAGCGTGTCGGCCGTATGCCCGCACATGGGCTGCATCGTGGGCTGGAATGAGACCGACCGCACCTGGGACTGTCCCTGCCACGGATCGCGTTTCGGTCTCGATGGAGAAGTCATGCACGGACCCGCCACCGCGCCCCTTGGCTCCGGCAGCACCGGATGAGCGAGCCATCCGGCTGCAGCCAAGCGCATCCGCATCCGATTTCAACGGTTTAAGCTTGTCTCGCGGGCAAGTTTCCAAAACTGCCGCTTGCAAATGACGCAGCGTTAGTAAAAATTTACTTGTGCGCTCGCGCCAAGATCGCGGTCCCCACGCTTGCCGCGTGGCATCGACCGATGATCCCTGATAATCGTGGGCGGCTGAGACGAGGACAAGTGCAACATGGTTACGATAAAGGAAATCGCTTCGGCGGTCGGCGTATCATCGGCGACCGTTTCGCGGGTCTTGAACTACGATCCGACGCTGTCGATTTCCACCAGCAAGCGCCAGGCGATCATCGAGACCGCCGAGGCGCTCAATTATGCAACGCCGCGCAACCGCAGCCGCGCCGCAGCCCAAGGCGTCGGTACCGGATTGAAGATTGCGCTCGTGCATTTCCTCGATCCCGCGCAGGAACTGGCCGACCCGTATTATGTTGGCGTGCGGCTCGGAATCGAAAGCCGCTGTCAGGCGTTGAAGAGCGAGGTCGTCAAAGTCTTCCTCACCGGGAGCCCTCCCGAGGCGGCAATGCTGGAGGGAGCCTCGGGCGTGGTGGCCGTCGGCCACTATTATGGCGACGAGCTCGACTGGCTGCGCCGCCACGCCCGCCATCTCGTCTTTGCCGATTATGCACCCATCGGGGACATGGACGATGCCGTGTTGAGCGACGTTTCCCTCGCCATGAGCCGGCTGCTGACAGCCATCCACGGCATGGGCTATCGCCGCATCGGCTTCATCGGTTGGATCGACGCCTTCTACGGTCCCGACAACATCCATGCCGAACGTCGGTGCCGCACCTATATCGACTGGATGACCAAGGCCGGGCTCTATGATCCGGAATTGTGCATGGTCGAACGAATGACACCGGACAGCGGCTATACGCTCGCCAAGGCGATGCTGTCGAAGCCCAATCCGCCGAAGATCCTCATCACCTGCAACGACAACATGGCGCTCGGCGCCTACAGAGCGATCCACGAGATGGGCCTCAGGATCCCGCAGGACGTGGCCGTAGCGAGCTTCAACGACATTCCCGTCGCCCAGTTTCTGGGTCCTCCGCTTTCCACCGTGAAGATCCCTGCGGAATTGATCGGCGAGACGGCGGTCGACCTGCTTCTTGAGCGCCTTTCGGGGCGCGAGATCGCCAAAAAGGTGGTTCTCGGAACCGAGATCATCTGGCGTGGCAGCACGCCGGCACCGGCCGCCGCCGCGGCTGAGTGAAAAACCGAGGTAAAAATTTACTGAAAATATTGCCTCGCTCCCGATTTTGAGAAATACTCCGCCCCGAGACAGGGAGGACTGTCTCGGGGAACACAATTCCGGGAGGAAACAATGGACAATCTGGCGCGTGCCTATCTGCCACGCATCGCCGGCCTTGCGCTGGCGAGCGTGAGCTTCCTGGCGGTGACTGCCGCGGAGGCGAAGGAAATCACCATCTGGTGCTGGGATCCGAACTTCAATGTCGCGATCATGAAGGAGGCCGGCGCCCGCTACACGAAGACTCATCCTGACGTCACCTTCAACGTCGTCGATTTCGCCAAGACCGACGTCGAGCAGAAGCTCCAGACGGGCCTTGCCTCCGGCACCGCCGATGCGCTGCCGGACATCGTTCTGATCGAGGACTACGGCGCGCAGAAATATCTGCAATCCTTCCCCGGCGCCTTCGCAGCCCTCTCCGGCACCGTTGATTACTCCGGCTTCGCTCCCTACAAGGTCGAGGTAATGACCGTTGACGGCCAGGTCTACGGCATGCCTTTCGATTCCGGCGTCACCGGGCTTTATTATCGCAAGGACTACATCGAGGCGGCCGGCTTCAAGCCGGAAGACATGCAGAACCTCACCTGGGACCGCTTCATCGAGATCGGCCAGCAGGTCGAGGCCAAGACCGGCAAGAAGATGATGGGGCTCGACCCGAACGATGCCGGCCTCGTCCGCATCATCATGCAATCGGCCGGGCAATGGTATTTCGACAAGGAAGGCAAGGCCGATATCACCGGCAATCCGGCGCTCAAAGCCGCACTCGAGACCGTCGGCAAGATCATGTCGGCGAACATCTACAAGCCGGCCGCCGGCTGGTCCGACTGGGTCGGAACCTTCACCTCGGGCGACGTCGCGGCGGTCGTCACCGGCGTCTGGATCACCGGTACCGTCAAGGCGCAGCCGGACCAGGCCGGCAAATGGGGTGTCGCTCCTATTCCGAAACTTGCGATCGATGGCGCAACGCAAGCCTCGAACCTCGGCGGATCGAGCTGGTACGTGCTTGAAAGCTCGGCGGAAAAGGCCGAGGCGATCGATTTCCTCAATGAAGTCTACGCCAAGGATGTCGATTTCTATCAGACGATCCTGCAGGATCGCGGCGCCGTCGGCTCGCTGCTCGCCGCGCGCGGCGGTGCGGCTTACGAGGCGGCCGATCCCTTCTTCGGCGGCGAGAAGGTCTGGCAGAACTTCTCCGACTGGCTCGCCAAGGTGCCGTCGGTGAATTACGGCATCTTCACCAACGAGGCGGATACCGCCGTCACGGCACAACTTCCGGCGCTGACGCAGGGAACGCCGGTCGACGACGTTCTCAAGGCGATCGACGCCGAGGTCAGCGCGCAGATCCAGTGAGCGGATGAGCAAGGTGGGCGGGCAACCGCCCACCCTTCCGGCCGCGGCTGATGCGCGGCTGACAGGTTTTCGTTCGCTACCCATGAGGATGATGATGGTTCCCGCACGCCGCGGCGGCATCGGCCGCTACTACGACGTCAATGGCTGGCTCTTCGTCGCCCCGGTGCTCGGGTTGATCGGCCTTTTCATGATCTATCCGATCGTCTGGTCGCTCTGGATGTCCTTCCAGTCCGGCCGCGGCATGATGATGAAGTTCGTCGGCTTCGGGAACATCGTCCGTCTCTCAAACGACCCGGTGTTCATCAAGGCTCTCACCAACACGATGACCTATTTCATCGTGCAGGTGCCGATCATGATCGTGCTGGCGCTGATCCTGGCGTCGATCCTCAACAATCCGCGGCTCGTCGGACGCGGGCTGTTTCGCACGGCGATCTTCCTGCCCTGCGTCAGCTCTCTGGTCGCCTATTCGGTTCTCTTCAAGGGCATGTTCGCGACCGACGGCGTCGTCAATTCGACGCTCCAGGCGATCGGCATAGTCTCCTCGCCGATTCCGTGGCTGACGCATCCCTTCTGGGCGAAGGTGCTCGTGATCATCGCGATCACCTGGCGCTGGACCGGCTACAACATGATCTTCTATCTCGCGGCGCTCCAGAACATCGACAAGTCGATCTATGAGGTGGCGCGCATCGACGGCGTCCCGGCCTGGGCACGCTTCACCCACATCACCATCCCGCTCCTGAAACCGGTCATCCTCTTCACCACTGTGATCTCGACAATCGGTACGCTGCAGCTCTTCGACGAGGTCTACAATCTCACGGAGGGCCGCGGCGGACCGTCCAATGCGACGCTGACGCTGTCGCTCTACATCTATAATCTCACCTTCCGCTTCATGCCGAATTTCGGCTACGCGGCGACGGTCTCCTACGTCATCGTCGTTCTCGTCGCGCTTCTCGCCTTCCTTCAGTTCTTTGCAGCCCGGGAGCGCGACAAATGACGAACGGTATCGGACGCGCGGCAGGCGCGCTTCTCACCTACGGCTTCCTGGGGTTGATGGCCTTCCTCTCCGTCTTTCCCTTCGTCTGGATGGTGCTTGGCGCCACCAATTCGTCGATCGACATCATCAAGGGAAAGGTGCTGCCGGGCGCCGCGCTCGCAACCAATATCAACACCTTCTTCACCCAGGTGAACGCACCGCTCGTGTTCTGGAATTCCGCGAAGATCGCAATCCTCGCGACGGTGCTGACACTCGCCGTCTCGTCGCTCGCCGGCTACGGCTTCGAGATGTTCCGCTCGCGCCATCGCGAACGCCTCTATCGCGCCATGCTCTTGACGCTGATGATCCCGTTTGCGGCGCTGATGATTCCGCTCTTCATCATGATGGGCCAGATGGGTCTCATCAACACGCACATCGCTGTCGTGCTGCCCTCGATCGGCTCGGCCTTCATCGTCTTCTATTTCCGCCAGAGCACCAAGGCGTTTCCGTCGGAACTGCGCGACGCCGCGAAGGTCGACGGCCTCAAGGAATGGCAGATCTTTCTCTACATCTACGTGCCGGTGATGCGATCCACTTACGCAGCGGCCTTCATCATCGTCTTCATGACGGCCTGGAACAATTATCTCTGGCCGCTGATCGTGCTGCAGTCGAACGAGACGAAGACCATCACGCTGGTCATTTCCTCGCTCGCCTCCGCCTATTACCCCGATTACGGCGTCGTCATGGTCGGAACCGTGCTCGCAACGCTTCCGACACTTGCCGTGTTCTTCTTCATGCAACGTCAGTTCGTCCAGGGCATGCTGGGCTCAGTCAAATAGGAATGATGATGCGCTCTATTACTTCGTTCAACGATTCATGGATCTTTTCCGAGGGCTTTACCGCTGCCGAAGCCGGCACGCTCAAGGCCGGCCAGGCTGTCAGCCTGCCACACAATGCCGTCGAGCTTCCGTTCAACTATTTCGACGAAACGTCCTATCAGCGCGCCTTCACCTATCAGAAGGTGCTGCCCTGGCGCGCGGAATTCGAAGACCGCGAAGTCTCGCTCGTCTTCGATGCGGCGATGGCGGATGCCGTCGTCTATCTGAACGGTGTGGAGATCGTCGCGCACAAGGACGGCTACACCCCGTTCGAGGCGCGGCTGACAGGCAAGCTTCGCGAAGGCGACAACCTGATCACCGTCAAGATCGACGGCAGCGAGAATCCGGAGATCCCGCCCTTCGGCGGCCGGATCGACTATCTCACCTATGCCGGCATCTATCGCGACGTCTGGCTGAAGACCACCGACGAGGTCTCGGTCGCCAATATCAAGATCGAGACCCGCGATGTGCTGAGCGACGCCAAGTCCGTCACCATCCGCAGCGATCTCGCCAACCCACAGGGGCTGACCTTCTCCGGAACGGTGACGGCGCTCCTGAGAGACGCGGAAGGCGAACTCCTGGCCGAGGCGATCGCCGAGGCCCGCGGAGAAAGCGTCACGCTCGAAATGAGCGGTCTCGAGGGCCTCTCGCTCTGGGATATCGACAATCCGGTGCTTTACCAGATCGAGGTGCAACTCAGGACCGATCACGGCCGCGATCTTCTCTCCTCGCATTTCGGCTTCCGCACGGCGGAGTTCACGACGGACGGCTTCCGGCTGAACGGCCGGCCGCTCAAGATTCGCGGTCTCAATCGCCATCAGTCCTTCCCCTATGTCGGCTACGCCATGGGCCGCAGCGCGCAGGAGCGCGACGCGGAAATCCTGAAACACACGCTCCACTGCAATCTCGTGCGCACCTCGCACTATCCGCAGTCGAAATGGTTCCTCGACCATTGCGACCGGATCGGCCTGCTCGTCTTCGAGGAAATTCCGGGCTGGCAGCATATCGGCGGCAAGGCGTGGAAAGAGGAGGCGATCCAGAACGTCCGCCGGATGATCGAGCGCGACTGGAATCATCCCTCGATCATCATCTGGGGCGTGCGCATTAACGAGTCCCAGGATTCGCACGACTTCTACGTCGAGACCAACCGGCTGGCGCGCGAGCTCGACCCGGCGCGGCAGACCGGCGGCGTACGCTATATTACCGACAGCGAATTCCTCGAAGACGTCTACACGATGAACGATTTCATCCTCGGCAACGAGGAACTGCCGGGAGCGAACCGTCCGCGCACGGCGCTCCGGCCGCAACAGGAGTGCACTGGGCTTTCGCGCCAGGTGCCCTACCTCATCACCGAGTTCGGGGGCCATATGTTCCCGACGAAAATCTACGATCAGGAGCAGCGTCAGGCCGAACACGTGCGGCGGCATCTCGAAGTGCTGAACGCCGCCCATGGCGACCCCAGCATTTCCGGCGCGATCGGCTGGTGCATGTTCGACTACAACACCCACAAGGATTTCGGCTCCGGCGACCGCATCTGCTATCACGGCGTCATGGACATGTTCCGCGAGCCGAAGTTCGCGGCTTACGTCTATGCAAGCCAATGCGATCCTTCCGAAGAAGTCGTGATGAAGCCGGTCACCTTCTGGGCACGCGGCGAGCGAAACATCGGCGGTGTGCTGCCCTTGATCGTGCTCACCAATTGCGACGAGGTCGAGCTGAAATACGGCTCGCTCACAAAACGCGTCGGACCCGATCGCCAGAACTTCCCGCATCTGCCGCACGCCCCGGTCGTCATCGACCATCGCCACTTCACCAAGGACGAGCTCGGCGTCTGGGGCATGAAATGGGAGGACGCAGAATTCACCGGCTTCATCGCTGGCAAGCCCGCGGCCAGTCTGCGCATGGTCGCCGATCCCGTTCCGACCACTCTGCAGGTCGAGTCCGACAGCAGGACGCTTCGTGCCGAAGGCCGCGACAGCGTGCGCGTCGTCGTCCGCGCGTTGGATCAGGCCGGCAACGTCCTTCCCTTCCTGAACGATGCCGTCGACATCATGGTTGAAGGCCCGGCGCGGCTCATCGGGCCGGGCAGGATCGTCTTGCAGGGAGGCTCGACCGGCTTCTGGCTGGAGTCGACGGGGAAAGCTGGCGCCATTGACGTCACCGTCGCGTCGTCGCGTCTCGGCTCGGAAACGCTGGCGCTCTCCGCCGAAGGAGCAGCGAGCGCATGAGTGACCTGCAACTCAGCGACATCCGCAAATCCTATGGCAGCCTGGACGTCATCAAGGGCGTCGATCTCGACATCAAGTCGGGCGAGTTCGTCGTCTTCGTCGGCCCGTCGGGCTGCGGCAAGTCGACCCTCTTGCGCATGATTGCCGGCCTCGAGGAGATCACCTCCGGCGACCTCACGATCGACGGCGCGCGGATGAACGATGTCGATCCGTCAAAGCGCGGCATTGCCATGGTTTTCCAGTCCTATGCGCTCTATCCACATATGACCGTGCGCGAAAACATGGGATTTGCACTGCGCTTTGCCGGCGTCGCCAAGGCGGAGATAGATCGCCGCGTCGGCGAGGCGGCGAAAATCCTTGAACTGGACCCCCTGCTCGACCGAAAGCCGAAGCAGCTTTCCGGCGGACAGCGCCAGCGCGTGGCGATCGGCCGCGCGATCGTCCGGCATCCGAAGATCTTCCTCTTCGACGAACCGCTTTCCAATCTTGACGCCGAGCTGCGCGTGCATATGCGCATCGAAATCGCGCGGCTCCACAAGACGCTCGCCACCACGATCGTTTACGTCACCCATGATCAGGTCGAGGCGATGACGCTTGCCGACAAGATCGTGGTGATGCGCGGCGGCATGGTCGAGCAGGTCGGCTCGCCGCTGGAGCTCTATGACGATCCCGCCAATCTCTTCGTCGCCGGCTTCATCGGTTCGCCGAAGATGAACTTCCTTAAGGGAGTGCTGGAAGCTGACGGCAGCGGCCGGACAATTGCCCGGCTACCGGATTTTGGTGACGTCACGATACCGGTCGCGGTGGAGGCGGGTGCAGCGGGCGCACCCGTAACCATCGGCATCCGCCCGGAGCATTTCAACGAGACCGGGCCAGCTGCCCTCGATCTCACGATCGACATGCTCGAACATCTCGGCGGCGAGACCTTTGCCTATGCCCGCCAAGGTCAAGGCGATCTCGTCGTGATCGAAACGAAGAATGGCCGCGGCCTTAAATCCGGCGAGCGCATCGCCGCCCGCTTCGATCCGGCCTGCGCCCTGGTGTTCGACGCGAACGGCCAGCGCCTGCGGTAGCGACTCGAAAGCTCGTCCGGCTCAAATCGCCGAAGGGGACGTTGGCGCAGGAGGACACGCCCCCCGTACTGAGCACCTCGAGCCAGTCCGTGCGTGCGTGTGCCGCTTTGGATAGATGTTGGGCTAGGACCCATAGCTGCGCACGCGATAGCGGCGACCACGCCGGTATCGCCGCAATCGCCTGTTCTTGATTTGCGTATAATGTAGATACTTTGTAATTCTAAGTTTGAAGTAAACTCCTATATATTTAGATCAATTAAGTATTGTTTTCGTCAGTTCATATTCTCGTTTCAAAAGTACATTAATACACGCTATGAATCCTATTCATTAGTTAGGGAGAATGGGGCATGGCCACGATCGTCGGCACAATTGAAGATGATACGATACTTGGAACGGAGGAGAAGGACCGCATTTGGGGGCTGACCGGCGCCGACACGATCGATGCGGGCGGCGGTGATGATCTGGTCGATGGCGGCGCGGGAGACGATCTCCTGACGAGCACGAGTGGTTACGACCGGCTCGACGGCGGCGACGGCGACGATGAGATCACCCTGATTGGCACCGGGGGTGCCATCACAGGCGGAGCAGGCTTCGACACTTTGGTGATCGACCTCTCCAGCGTCAGCACCGCCGTCCGGTTCAGCGGCGAGCACGGCCACGGCATCATCGGCTACAATACATCGAACTGGGAACACATCTTCTTCAACCGCATCGAGAAACTGGTGCTGACCACCGGGAGCGGCAACGACCGGATCTTCGGCGCGACCACCGACGACATCATCTCGACCGGTGCCGGAGACGACATCGTGGGCCCTTACGGCACCGACGGAGACGACGGCACCAGCATGTTGGGCGACGACACGATCGCCACTGGCGACGGCGGCGACATCATCGTCGACAGGAGCGGCGCGAACCGTATCTTTGCCGGCAATCACAGCGACAAGATCACGACCACCCTCGCTTCCGCGGTGATCGATGGCGGGGAAGGCTCAGATACGCTCTCGCTTTTCGATGAAGCGAGGAGCGAGGACCTGACTGTCGACTTCGCGCGGGGATTTGCCTCGACCGGCACGCTGATCAGCGGCATCGAGGTCGCCAGCATACATTTCGGCAGTGGCAGCGATACGTTGATCGGCGGAGATCTCGCCTCCCTCTATGCCCATCTCGGCGAGGGCGACAACTACGTTGAAGGCAGCAGCGGCAGGGACCACCTCGTATCCGGAAGCGGCGACGACGCCCTTTATGGCGGCGCGGGCGACGACATCCTGATCAGCGTCGGTGGCAACGATGTGATGGTGGGCGGCGACGGCAACGATGAGATTCACGACTCGGGAACGAGCATCGACGACGGCGACACGGTGATCAACGGCGGCAACGGCGACGACCTGATCCTGGTTCGTGCACCCTCTGGCATCATCGACGGCGGGGAGGGTCAGGATACGCTTCACGTCACCTGGTCACTTTCAGAAGCGGTCAACTTCGACGCGGCGGCAGGCATGCTCGGCACGAGGCTGATCTTCGCCAATATGGAGACGTTTCAGGTGGAGGGCGGCTCCGGCGCCGACACCATCCGCACCCTCGCCGGCAACGACCAGCTTGCCGGCCTCGATGGCAACGACCGGCTCGACGGTGGTGCGGGCAGCGACCTGCTCTGGGGCGGGGCAGGCGACGACGTGATGACAGGCGGCGCCGACGCCGATACCTTCCTGTGGTCGTCTGATACATTTTCCCGCACGGGCGTCGACCGCATCACCGACTTCGACACCGAAAGCGGCGACGTACTGCGCTTCGGCGACTACGCGCTTTCCGTCACGCGCATCGACAGCTTCGCAGACCTCATCGCCGCAGCAACCGAAACGGAGGACGGGCTTTACATCGCATTCAACGAGTCCCAGACGTTCGGCCTCTTCCTGGACAACCTCACGCTCTCCGATCTCTCGGCGAACGACGTCATCTTCGCGTAGATACTAGTCAGGCTTGCGCGCCGGCGGACACCGGCGTAAGCGCGCAGCCTGCGGGCCGTTCCACCCGGTTGGACCGCGCGCAACCGGCACCGTCTGACTATTGGTTTTCCCTGTTGTGCTCGCGCCAGATATCCAGCAGCAGCAGCATAACCGTGAAGATAACTGGTCCGATGACGACGCCCGCCGGGCCGAATACGATGATGCCGCCGATCATGCCGATGAAGGCCACCACGGTGTGCAGTTTCAGGCGGTCTCCGACGAGGATCGGATAAAGCAGATTGTCCACCGTCGCGACGACGCCTGCACCCCACGCCACAAGGACCAGCGCCTTCTCCCATTCGCCGCTCAGCGCGAGAGACAGCGCGGCCGGGACCCAGACTATGAAGGCTCCGAGAACCGGCATTATCGCGAGCAGGCCCATTATCATGCCCCAGACCAGCGGCGACGGCAGGCCAAGAAGCCAGAAAATAAGACCACCCAAGGTGCCCTGCACGGCAGCGACGGCAAAGGTTCCGAAGATGACGGCGTAGACGGTTCTGTTCACGCAAAGGAACAGCCTGTTCATCTCTTCGGACGCAAGCGGCGAGAAATTCTTGAGCATAGCCAACGCTTCGCGTCCGTCGCGCAGCAAATAAAACAGAAAATAGAAAGTCAGGACGATATTGATGATCTGGGCCACCGAGCCGCGTACGAACAGTGCGCTGTAATTGGTGAGCAAAGTGGCGGCGTTGCCAGCAAGGCCGGCGAGATCGAGTTGCGTCTCCATCCATAGGAGAACCGGCGCGATCCGCGGATAGCTGGCAAGCGCCTCGCGCCAGTTGCCGGACCTCAGGGCGTCGGCGACGATCTGCGCCCCCCTCGCCGCCTCATTCACCAACCGTTCCGCCACGAAGGTAATGGGCACGACAACAATAAAAGCGGCGACTACCACGGTCGTCGCGGCCGCGAGTCCCGGATAGCGGAGATCCTTCAGGATACGCCGGTGAAGCGGATGGAACATGATTGCGAGGACCAGCGCCCATGTCAGGGCCGGCAAAAAGGAGACCGCGAGCAGATAACAAACGACTGCTCCCACCGCGAACGCGACCAGGAGCGCGACCGCTCGCGAACGCCGCGTCGTCAGCAACCGATCCGGAGCTATCGTTGCCTGCACCGAAACATTCTTCGCCATCGCGTGAGACCGCTCCGTTTCCGGCAGTTTGGTGCCATGGCAACGGACTTGTCAAAATATTCCTGCCTGGCGCTCGGGCACCTGCGTTCACTGCGCCTGACCGGGTGGCGGATCTGCGTCGTGCTGCATGCTCGCCATGGTCCAATCAGCGTCGCTCGTCGGACGAGCCCCGTTTATTGGACCAACTGAACCACCGTACGGGTCCTCAGGTGAGCGATTACGCGCTTCTCGTTGACGACGGCATAAGCATACCGCTTGTCCTGGGGAACGGGGGTCAGAAGAACCGTTTCAGGCACCGGCTTGCCGACCACTATCTCTTCTTTGAGGACCAGCGGACTTGGCGGAAGCGGCTGGGCCTCAACATATTCTATGACCTTTGGCGGCGGTGGATCTATTGCCGCGCCGACCATCGCTCCCGCAACTCCTCCAACGGCGGCGCCGACCGGGCCGCCAACAACCGCACCAGCGACGGCTCCGCCAGCCGCGCCGGTCACGGTGCCTTTTTCAGATGTGTCGTGCGCTGCGACGGGAACAGCAATCAAACCAAGTCCGAGACTCAGGGCGATGGCACTCTTGATGATGACACCTTTCATCAGAGGTCCTCCAGTTATTCATCCCTTCCACAGAACAACCCGCTGCGTTGAAGAGATGTTCCAGCGCTCCTCGCCGAAGACGGCCGAAAAAGAGAGTATCAGACCTTAGTCCGATGCGGCACAGCCAGAGGTCCTAGGCCCGTTGCGGAATGTTCCTCATGGCGCATATTGCTGTAGTTGAGCGCCTACGGCGGGTTCCCCCAACACCGCAGCGGGCGCGCGCGAGGGTCCCAGAGCAACGCCCCAATAGTCCCTTCTGCCCTGTTCTGGGACCTTCATCTCTGCTTCGTCAAAAAAGCGGAACCCGGGCGCGCCGACGAGGTTTGACCGTCGGCGGAGGTTACCGCATGCGCGAGATTTGCGTTCTCGGCTTCATGATGCTGATCGTAGTGCTCACGGCATTCGTGTTCGCGATGCTCTCCCCGTTGGGTTGACCAATCGGCGAAATTTCAGCCGGCGCGCAGTCTGCTCTCCACACGGCCCGTCATCGAGCCAACCCTCAGCGCGCACCCATCCGCAATGCGCCGTCGAGGCGGATGACCTCGCCGTTCAGCATGTCGTTCTCGCAGATATGCCGCACCAGCGCGGCATATTCCGCCGGGCGGCCGAGGCGTGGCGGGAACGGGACGCTCTTGCCGAGCGAGTCCTGTACTTCCTGCGGCATGCCGGCCATCATCGGCGTTTCGAAAATGCCCGGCGCGATCGAGACGACGCGGATGCCGAAGCGTGCGAGTTCGCGCGCGATCGGCAACGTCATCGCCACCACGCCGCCCTTCGATGCCGAATAGGCGGCCTGGCCGATCTGCCCGTCGAATGCGGCAACCGATGCCGTGTTGATGATAACGCCGCGGGCGCCGTCGCCATCCGGCTCTTCCTTCGCGATTGCCGCGGCGGCCAGGCGGATCATGTTGAAGGTGCCGATCAGATTGATGCCAATCGCCCGCGTGAAGCTTTCGAGACGATGCGGCCCGTCGCGTCCGAGCACCTTTTCGCCAGGCGCAACGCCGGCGCAGTTCACCAGCCCGTGGAGATGTCCGAAGCTCTCGAGCGCCACAGCGACGGCCGCCTCGCCCTCCGCTTCGCTTGTCACGTCGGTCGGCGCAAAACGCGCCTTCTCGCCAAGCTCGGCCGCAATCGCGGAGCCCGCGTCGACATTGACATCGGCAATGACGACGGAGGCGCCATCGGCGACAAGGGCGCGTGCGACGGCCGCCCCGAGACCCGATCCGCCGCCGGTCACCAGAAAGACCTTGTCCCGGATCAGCATGGCCGCGCTCCTTTGGGCCGTGGGGCCGATTTCTCCTGCATCGTCTCATCCTCCGTATCGCGCTGCGCTGCGAATTCTACTGTGTCCTTAAATCGGAGCCGATTTAAGGACAAGAACATGGAGCAATTCAAAGGGGGACAGCGTCCTTTGCGTGTCTGATAAGACGCGCGCAGCGCTGTAGGGGGACTACCACTGGACGTGCCGTCGGAGGACCTGATGGAGTGGACCGTCACGCTCCGGTTCGCGCCACGATCGGCACGTAATCTTCCAGCTCCGGCGCAGGAAACTTGAGCGTCGCGCCGATCTCCGCCGAGCGATAGAGTCCCATCAGGATCTCTACCACGGCGAGGCCGTCCTCGAAGGTCTCGATCGGCTTTTGCCCCTTGCGGAAGCATTCGACCATGTGCCGGTTTTCATCCGTGTAGCCGTAGACGCCGGCCTCGTCCTCCAACACCGGCATCAGTCCCTGCTCGGCATTCTGCTTCTCGACGAGATCTTCGCCCTCCGAGCCACTCACGGCGCGCGACATGAAGATCTTCAGGCCGGTGCCGAGCGAGTTGTATTCCAGCGCATATTCCGGGCCGAGAAGCTCGAGCTGGATGCGTAAGCCTGCGCCGACATAGGCCCAGGATGTCGTCGCCTCGATCATCAGCTCGTTGCCGTCCTCATCCTCGAGCGTGACCGTCGCCCGCGCGAAATCCTCGGACGGGCGGTTGCGATAGTCGACGTCCTTGCCGAACCGCTGACTCAGTTGCTCCGCATAATTGGGGCGGGTCCATTTCAGGTTTGCGACCGTGCCGTTGACCGCCTTGACCTTGAGTGAACCGCGCGGCGCGCCAGGCGCAGTCAGGAGATGACGCGCCACCTCGACGCTGTGGCACATCATGTCGGAGAGCACTCCGCCGCCCTGTTTGTCGCCCTGCCAGAACCATGGCTCGTGCGGGCCGGAATGTTCTTCCGCGGCGCGTGCGAGATAGGGTCTGCCAGTGGTGGAGGCTGCACGGCGCCAGATGATCTCCTTGCCGCGCAGAACCGGTGTGCAGAAAACCTGATTTTCCAGATAGCCGTGGTTGAGACCGGCGTCCTCGGCAAGCCGCAGCATTTCGCGGGCTTCTGCGACCGTGCGTGCCAACGGTTTTTCGCAGGCGACGGCAAAGATCTTGCTGCGCCCCGCCGCGACCGCCGCGTGGAGTGCCCGCATCACGTCGAGCCGCGTGTAGTTCGGCGAAAGAATCCAGATCGCGTCGACGTCCTCGGCGCAGAGCAGCGAGTCGAGGCTTTCATGCGTGCGGCATTTGCCAAGCCCGAGCGTCTCGACTTCCTTTGCCAGGCGCGCGCGATTTTCAGCGCTGCGGCTATAGACGCCCGTGACCTCCACATTGCGGACTCCGATCATCGACTTCAGGTGAAAATGGGCGATGAAGCCGGTTCCGACGAATCCCACCCGCAGCGTCTGCCTTGGCAGCTCAGTCATTCTCTCCTCCCCACTGTGTGTTGCGGAACCGGATGCGGCGCATCACAGTTCGCCTGTGTTTGTCATCCCTGCGGCGGAGCCGTGCTGCCCCGGATGTGCAAGACCGTTGGCAGGATGATCGGCTCGTCGCAATCGATCTCGGCGCCGGACAGGATCTTAAGAAGCAGTTCCATGGCGGCGTGTCCGATCTCGGCGCGTGGCTGGCTGACGGTCGTCAGCGGCGGATAAAACGCCTTGCTCAGGTAAAGATCGTCGAAACCGACGACCGACACGTCGCCCGGCACGTCGTGCCCCATGCGCCGCAACTCGTACGCAGCCCCATAGGCCATCTCGTCATTGGCGACGAAGAGCGCGGTCGGCGGCTCCGGCAGGGTGAAAAGCGCGCGGCAGCACTCCTGCCCGCTTTCGAGCAGGTAGTCACCGCGAACCTCGTAGGCATCCGGGACATCGAGCCCGGCGTCGCGCATGGCCTGGCGATAGCCTTCGCGACGGTGAAGGCTCATCAGTTCCGGAACCGGCCCGCTAATATGGGCGATGCGCCGATGACCAAGGGAGATGAGGTGCTCCACCGCTTCACGCGCGGCGCCGGCATTGTCCACCTGCACATGCGGCAGGCCCGCGCCCTCGATGATCTCGAGCGCCACGACGACGGGCACGCGGGTCGGGGCACCGCTCCAGTTTCCGCCGGCCGTCGGCAGCTTGCCGGTCATCAGGATCATGCCGTCGGCATGGCCGTCGCGCAGCATGTGAAAATACTCGGTCTCGCGGGCCGGATCATTCTCGGTATTGCCCATCAGAACCGAATAGCCGGCTTCGCGCGCCGTCGCCTCCACGCTTTTCAGGATGTCGAGATAGAATGGATTGCCGACGTCGCGGACGACCAGCAGCACCGACATCGACTTGCGGGTCCTGAGATTGCGGGCGCTGACATTCGGCCGGTAGTTGAGCTCGCGCGCCAGATCATGGATGCGCTGGCGCGTCTCGGCGGTGACCAGTGTCGAGTCGCTCAGTGCGCGCGACACGGTCGCGACCGATACGCCCGCCCGCTTGGCGATATCCTTGATCTTCGGCCGCTCTCTCATGCACGCATCGCCCGACCCCGTCCATAGAACATCATCAGCAGGAGCAGCGTCGCCCCGAACACCATCTGCCGCCCGGATTCATCGATGTTCACGGTGGTGAGAATGCTCTGGAGGATAACGAGCAGGATCGCGCCGGCCATGGTGCCAGTATAACCGCCCTTGCCGCCGGCGAGCGACGTGCCGCCGAAGACGACCGCGATGATCGACGAGAGCGTGTACTGCTCGCCGACATTGGCGAAGGACGAGCCGGAGTAGCCAAGCAGGCACATGCCGGCGATCGCCGCGAACATGCCGGAGATCATGAAGAGCGCGATGCGCATCAGCCGGACCGGAACACCCGCCATGTAGGCCGCATGCTCGTTCGAGCCGATGGCATAGATGCGATGGCCGAAAACCGTGCGGTGGAGCATGAAGGCCATGAGCACGCCGATCGCGATCCACAGCCAGATGATGCCCGGAATGCCGAAGAAGAACGGCTGCGTGACGAAGCCCGAAAGGCCCGGCGCGGCGCGGCCGGAGGGTATGCCCATGCGGATGACGACCAGCAGGCCCTGGAGAACACCAAGCATGCCGAGCGTCATGACGAGGGGGGGGATGCGCAGGAGTGTCACGCCCAGCCCGTTGAGAAGACCGAAGAAGGCGCCGGCGGCGAGGCAGGCGAGGATAGCCGGCACAATACCGCCGTCGGCTCCGTTCATGACGTTGCCCGCGATGATCGCCGAAAGCGAAACGACGCCGCCGACGGAAAGGTCGATGCCCTCGCGGCCGCCGAGAATGACGACGTTCTGGCCGGCCGCGACAATGCCGAGCAGCGATGCGACGATCAGCAGCCTCAGGATCTGTCCGCCGGAAGCGAAGCCCGGCGACAGCGTTTCGCCGAGGTAAAGAAGAGCGGCGATCAGCACCAGCGCGATGATGAGCGGCTCACGCACGAAGGTGAGGATCCGGGTCACGCGCGCGCCCTCCTGCCCGCCAGCACGCCTGCCATCAGCACGACGAGAATGGCGAAACCCTGGACGAAATTCTGCCATTCGGACGGCGTGCCCATGAAGAACACGACCGAATTGATGAGGCCGATCGTCAGCGCCCCGAGCAGCGAGCCGACCACCGTGCCCCAGCCGCCGGAAAGCGCGCTGCCGCCCAGCACCACCGCGGCGACGCTATAGAGCGTCATCTTGCCGCCGACCAACGGGTCGCCGCTTGCCGTGTCACCGGTGATGCAGAAGGCGGCAAGTGCCGAGAAAAGCCCGCAGAGCAGATAGCCCTTGATGCGCGCCGATACGACCGGGAGCCCGGTCTGGAAAGCCGCCTGCTGATCATCGCCGACCGCAAGCAATTGCGTGACGAGGCGCGTGCGGCTGAGCACCAGGAGGAGGAGGACCAAGACCGCCAGGATATAGAAGACAAAGGGCACGCCGAGCAGCCGTCCGCCATAAGTCCGCCAGAAGAGCGCCGGCGCCGGCGTGCCGGCAACGGGAAGGATGTAAAGGGCGAACCCGGTGAAGAATATGCTCGTGGCGAAAGTCGCAACGATCGCCTGCAGCCGCAGCGCGGCGACGACGATGCCGTTCACAAGGCCGCAGGCGAGCCCCAGCAGAAGGCCAAGGGCGAGCGCCAGCAGCACCGCGCCGGCACCGCCGCCCCATCGCTCCATCAGAACGACGATCGCGACGTTGACGAGCGACAGGATCGAGCCGGCGGAGAGATCGATATCGCCGGCATAGACGACATAGGTCTGCGCGATCGCGAGCATGATCAGCGCCATGTAGGTGCTGAGAAGCCCCGTCAGCGAACGGTAGCTGAGGCTGTTGGGCGAGAAGACGCCGTTGAGCAGCAGGAGCGCGGCGACGATCACCAGTGCCGGCAGAAAGGGATAGCGCTCCAGAAGCTTCCGGATGCCGCCGGCGCGCGCTCTCGGAGTGACTGTGACATCTGCCATCACGCGGCCTCGTAAGCGGCTTGATAAAGATTGTAGCGCGTGCGGTCGGCACCCGTCAGCTCGCGGCTCACCGAGCCGCCGTTGAAGACCAGGATGCGGTTGGCGTTGCCCAACAGTTCGGCGTCTTCGGATGAATAGAGCAGAATGCCAAGGCCCTCGGCCGCCAGTTGACGGATCAGCGCGAAGAGGTCGGCCTTTGCCGAAAGGTCGATACCCTTGGTCGGGTCGTCGAGGAGCAGAACATCCGGGCGGTCGATCAGCCAGCGGGCGATGATCACCTTCTGCTGGTTACCGCCGGAAAGCGAACTGATCGGATGGAACAGGCTCGCAAATTTGGTGTGCATGCTTTCGAGCGCCGGCGTCACCTTGTCGCGCAGCTTGGAAGGCCTCGCGATCATCAGACGATCACGCAGGTAATGGATCGGCGTGACGTTCTCGATGATCGGCCTGCCGCTGATGACGCCGTCGCGGCCGCGATCACCGGAAACGTAAGCGCAGCCCCGCCGGATGGCATCGCGCGGGCTCAAGGCGTCAAGGCGGCTGTCGCCGATCAACACCTCGCCGGACGAGATCGAGCCGGCACCGAAGATCGCCCGGAGCAGAGCCGACTGGCCTTGGCCGTGGAGACCGCCGAAACCGAGGATCTCGCCCTTGGCGACATCGAAACTGACATTGCGGAAGCCGGCACCGGAGAGATCGCGGACAGTCATCGCCGTTCCGTCGGCGAGGTCGACGACAGCCGGGGCAGACGATTGCGAAGCCGGCATGTCGCCGGAGCCGCCGACCATCAGCCGGATAACCGAGGCCGCATCCGTCTCGGCAAGATTGAGCGTCGTGAGCGTCTCGCCATCGCGAATGATCGTCACCCGATCGCCGATCGCCTTGATCTCGTCCATGCGGTGGGAAATGAAGATGACACCCCGGTCCTGCCGCTTCAAATCGCGCAGGATCTCGAAGAAACGATCGACCTGGGCCCGGTCGAGCGCGGAAGTCGGCTCGTCGAAGATGAGAATCGGCGCCTCGCTCGCCAGCGCCTTCATGATCTCCACGAGTTGCCGCTGGTCGGGACGCAGGTTGCCGACAAGTGCGTCGGCGGAAAATCCTTCCCCGGCTACGTTTTCGAAGAGCCTGATGTAGCGCGCCGCACGCTGCTTGAGCAAAGCCCGGTCGACGAACAGATGGGACTTGATCGGCAGGGCGGCAAGACAGATGTTTTCCTCGACCGAGCGGTGAGCCGCAAGGCTCAGCTCCTGATAGAAGATACCGATCCCGTGTCCGCGTGCCGAGCGCGGCCCGGTGATCGTGATCGGCCTGTTGTCGATGAGGATCTTTCCGGCGTCCGGCCGCACGCTGCCTGCAATGATCTTGCAAAGCGTGCTCTTGCCCGATCCGTTCGAGCCCATGAGCACATGAACCTCGCCGGCCATGACCTCCAGATCACCGCGACGTAACGCCAATGTGGCGCCGTAAGCCTTGCTTACACCGCTCAGTTTCAGTTTCGACATGGAACTTCGTCCGTTACGGTGCGAAGGCATGCGCGGGCCGATCCTCGGCCCGCGCTACCATCGGACACGCTCACTTGAAGAGGGCTTCCGCGTCTTCGATCGAAAGCGAGCTGGTATAGGAATAGTAGCCCGGCTTGCCTTCGAGCTGCTTTGCAGCGTCGCCCAGGTTCTTGCTGTCGATGAACGGGATCGGCAGGTAGAGGGCGTTGCCGTACTGGCCGGCCTTTGCCGGCTCCTTCAATTCCTTGCCCTGCAGCATCAGCACCGCGACGTTCAACGCGCTCGCCATCACGCCCGGCGGGTTGACGGTCGCGCCGGAATTCAGCTTGTCCTTGACCCAGAGGTCGATGAAGTCCTTGCGGATTTCGCCCGTTGCCGCGATCTGGCCCGTCTTGCCGGCGTCCATGATCGACTTCCAGGCGCCGGCGGCCATGCCGTCCTGAACCACGACACCGTTCACGTCGGGATAGGTGGCAAGGATGTTCTGCATCGCCTGCTGGCCCTGGGCCTGATCCCAGTTGGCGTTGACTTCGTTGACGATCTGGATGTCCGGATAGTCCTTGAAGACCTGCTTGTATCCCGCCACGCGCATCTCGTTGGCCGGATGGCCGGCAACACCGTTGATCGCGACGACCTTGCCCTTGCCGCCCAGCGTCTCGGCTAGCCATTTCGCCCCGGCGGCACCCCAGGCGGTCTGGTCGATGCCGACATAGATGGCGTCCGGAGACGAGACTTCCGCGTCCGTCGCGATGACAAGGATTCCGGCTTCCTTCGCCTGGGCGAAGATCGGATCGAACGCGGTCGGGCTGTTGGGGTTGACGATGATGGCGTTAACGCCTTCGGCGATGAAATTGCGGATATGGGCGATCTGCCCGGGCACGTCGACATTCGCGCTCTGGACCGAGACCTCAACGTCGACGCCTTTCTCCTTCCACTTTTCCGCAGCGGCCTTGGCCTCGTCGATCATCTGGGTGCGCCATTCACTGCCGACCCAGCCGTTCGAGAGACCGATCTTGAAGGTCTCTGCGTTGACTGCCGATGCCGAGATGACGATGGACGCAACTGTGCTGAGCGCTACCGCGATAAGTTTCCTCATAAGATCCTCCCAAATCTTGCCGGGACATGAAGCCAGAAAATGTAATCGATTTCAATGGTGCGAGTTGCACTGCGTCTTGTGGCAGACAAATGGCCGCGAAAAAACATCCCGCGCAGCCACGGGCGACGCCGGCGGTTCATTCGCTTCCAAAAGTCAGATGCAGACTTGAGCAGGATCCTGCCAATGCGGCGCTATCCGCTTGGCCCTGCAGCCACGGCGCGTTTCAGACCACGACGTTGCCGACGATGTCGCTTTCGCAGAAAACGAGATTCGGCGAATAGCCTTGCGCAAGGAACTGTTGGCGATCGCTTTCGGCGACGACGAAGACGGCCGAGCGCGCGATCTCTTGCGGCCCGAGCTCCGGAGCCGGGGCGACGACGGCAACATCCTGGCGCAGGCCGAGCTCGCGCAGCAGGCCCTCAAGCGACGGCGGGCTGTCGACGCCATGCAGGATCACGCGGTTGACTTCGGCAGCCGCATTGATCTGCCAGGCAAGCGTCTGCACGGCCACCATCAGCGGCAAGGAATCCTTCAGCTGCCGGGCAACCGGATGGTGCTCGAACCCGGCAAGCGCCATGCGCGTATGGATCTCGTAGGCTTTGACGTAGTCTTTCCTGGCCGCCCACATCCGCATCGCAACGGCCATGCGCATGCAGGTGAACTGCTTGATCGACGTGTCCTGTGCCGCGCGACGGTCAGGTGTCATGCGCACGGCCCCGCGCTTCACTCCGACGTGCAGGAAGTATTCCAGACCACCCCGGTAACGGTCCCAGGCGGTGAGCAATTCGTCGTGGCCGGCTTGCGGGCGGTCCCGCCCGATCTTCGATTGGACGACCTGCCTGTAGAAGGGCTTCTTCAGAAACGCAACGCCGCCGCTTTCGAGAAAATGCGCGAGGTTGGAAAAAGCCCAATAGGCGAAGTGACGCGGCAGCCACGCAACGCGCAGCGCGGCGGTACGATAGATTCCGATTTCGGGAAAGATATGCCGCTCGACGATGAAGGCGAAAAGCCGCTCGAATTGATCCTTGTCGAATTTAATGTCGGCATCGATTTGGTAGAAGAGGTCCGTATCTCTTCCTTCGATCTCGTTATGGACGAACCACGGCGCAAAACAGGCGGACAGTTCCCGATTCCTGTCGAGGTAGGCGATAGCCTCGGTAAGGCCATCGATCGCCAGCATGTCGTCGTCTGCGAGATAGACCGCATATTCGCCTGCCGCGTGCCGGAAGGCGCTGGCGAGATTTGCGTCGACGCCGCGGTTCTCCAGGTTGCGGAAATAGCGGATCGGCAGCCCTTTGCCGGCGAAGGTTTCGACAACGTCCCGAGTATCGTCCGTGGACGCGTTGTCGGAAATGACGACCTCGAAGCTGAACGGGATTCGGTAGAGTTCGACGATGCGGCCGAGCGCATTCTCCAAAAAGCGGGCCCGGTTGTAAGTCGGGATGCAGATGCTGAGCTTCACGGGATCCACTGCGTATTCCTCTAAAACAAATCCAGGAAAAGTGTGTAACGGTTTTGCGTCCGGAGTTGCGCATTCCAAAGAGTTCGCTCGAAGGGCGACTGGACGCCACCGAGAGGCCGCTGCTCCCAAAGCTCCGCGCAGCCTGCGCAAGACTGAGAACCAATGAGCACACTTATTCCGTTGCGATCTTGTGTGAGGCTTGCCCGGTCGCGGCTCGTGCGGGAGAGACGGCGCACGGCCAACACGATCGTCGATCAACGCTCGGAACTATCGATCGCCGCGTGCAGCTTCGCGCCAGCAGTGGCGGCAAAGCCGACGGCATCTATTGCCCCTTGAGAACAAGGCTGCCGGGTGCTCAGAGCTCACGCCCGGGATTTGACCACCGTGGCGGCGCCCTCCGACATCAGGGCGGCGAGCGAGCAAACGAGCGTGTCCCGGAACGCCTGATCCGACGACAGATCGTCGCCGAACACCTCGGCGATGCCAAGGAAAGCGCCCACGATCTCTTCTGGCCGATGCAGCGGTTGCGTCATGCCGGCGATCCGGGCGGCAAGAGGGTCGCGGACATCGATGGCGTTGCCTTTTTCGTCGATGCCGCGCGCATAACGCATCCAGGCGGCGACGCCGAGCGCAAGGCGGTCATAGGAGGATTTGGTCGCGATGCGCTCGCGGATGGTTCCGAGCAGCCTCTGCGGCAGTTTCTGCGAGCCGTCCATGGCAATCTGCCATGTCCGGTGGCGCAGCGCCGGATTGCGGAAACGTTGAAGCAATGCCCGGCGATAGGCGGCGAGATCGAAACCCGGCAGCGCCGGCAAGGTCGGCGAGACCTCCTCGATCATCAATCCCTCGACCAGCGCCTCCATGCCCGGCAGCGCCATGGCTTCGGCGACCGTCTCCGCGCCGGCGAGATAGCCGAGATAGGCGAGCGTCGAATGGCTGCCGTTCAAGAGCCTGAGTTTCATCATCTCGAAGACGGCGACGTCGTCGACGAAAACGACGCCGGCATTTTCCCAGGTCGGACGGCCAAGCGGAAAGTCGTCTTCCACGACCCATTGCCGGAACGGTTCGGTCACGATCGGCCAGGCATCGTCAACGCCGATCGCCGCGGAAATGTCCGACCGGTCGCTTTCCGTCGTCGCCGGGACGATCCGGTCCACCATGGTCGACGGCGAGGCAACCTGCCCGACCACGCGGCCGAGAGCCGGATCGCGCAGTTCTGCAAAGCGCGTGACGACGTTTTTCAGCACGTGGCCATTGGACGGAAGATTGTCGCAGGAGAGCAGCGTGAACGGGGGCACGCCGGCGGCCGCACGACGGGCAAGCGCCTCCACGATGAAGCCTACCGCCGACTTCGGTCGTGCGAGGTTCTTGAGATCGTGGACGACCTCGGGATGATTTTCATCGAGCCTGCCGGTTGCCGGATTGTGGCAGTAGCCTTTCTCGGTGATCGTCAGCGAAACGATCCGCGTCGCCGGGTCGGCCATGCGGTTGAGAACGGCTTCCGGGTTCTCCGGCGCGCAGAGGAGCTCGACGACACTGCCGATCACCTGCAGTTCCTCGCCCTCACCATCCTGAACCTTGAGCGTATAGAGCCCGTCCTGCGGCGCGAGCGCATCGCGCGTCTCGGGGCTGCGCAGCGAGACGCCGCAAATCCCCCAAGCCGGTTCCTGTGCAAGCACCGCGTCGGTGAAGGCGGCCTGGTGCGCCCGGTGGAACGCGCCGATGCCGAGGTGGACGATACCGACGGCAAGCCGGGCGTGGTCGTATTCCGGCCGTTTGACGGTAGCCGGCAACCGGTCGAGTGTCTGTCGTGAGAGCCGCATCATGAAGCCTGCTGTTGTTCTGCCCGCGTGACGATCTGCGTCGCGCTGACGAATTGTGGTGCGAGAAGTTTCACCCCGAATCGGCACCGTTTCAGGGAAACATGCAGCAGCGGCTCACAAGCGGTACGCCCGCTTGGCGAGCCCGTAGGCAAGTTCCCGCGCAAGGTCGTGGGCCTCCTCGTCGTCGAGACGGTGGTCCGCGACGAGGCGGGCGAGATAGGCGCAATCCACCCGGCGTGCCATGTCGTGCCGCGCCGGGATCGACAGGTATGCGCGGGTATCGTCGTTGAAGCCAACGGTGTTGTAGAAGCCGCAGGTCTCCGTGGTCGTCTCGCGGAACCGGCGCATGCCTTCCGGACTGTCGAAGAACCACCAGGCGGGACCTAGCCTCAGCGCCGGATAATGGCCGGCGAGCGGCGCCAGTTCGCGCGAATAGGCGGTCTCGTCGAGCGTGAAGAGGATGATCGTCAGCGAGGCGTCGTTCCCGACCGCATCGAGCAGCGGCTTTAGCGCGTGCACATAGTCGGTCGCTTTGGGGATATCGGCGCCCTTGTCCGGCCCGAAATTCGTAAACAGCGACGGATTGTGGTTGCGGTAGGAACCGGGATGGATCTGCATGACGAGGCCATCGTCCTGGCTCATGCGCGCCATTTCCGTCAGTATCTGGCCGCGGAAGGCCTCGGCCTCCGCCGGTCCGGCCCTGCCGGACAGGACCTTATCGAACAGATCTGCTGCGTCGGCCTGTGAAAGGTTTTCCGTACGCGCGGTCGCATGGCCATGGTCCGTCGCGGTGGCGCCACGGGCCTTGAAGAAGGCGCGGCGGGCACGATGCGCGTTGAGATAGCCGGTCCACGTCGCGGGCTCGCCAGTGATCGCGAGCAGCTTCCCGACGTTCTCGGCAAAGCCGAGTGCCTCGGCATCCACGACGGCGTCCGGCCGATAGGTGGGTACGACACGGCCATGCCATCCCGAACTGCGCACAGCATCGTGATGCGCGAGATCATCCAGCGCGCCGTCGGTCGTGGCGATCACCTCGATTCCGAACTTGTCATAGAGCGCGCGCGGCCGCATGGCCGGTGTGGCGATCGCCTCCGCGATGCGCTCGTAAAGGACGTCTGCGTTGCCCGGCCCCAGCCGCTCCGTGATACCGAAGGCGGATTCCAGCGAATGCTCGAACCACAACCTTGTGGGCGTGCCGGCAAAGAGATGGAAATGCTTGGCGAAAAGT
The DNA here is from genome assembly GCF_030124405.1 of Sinorhizobium sp. 7-81. Taxonomy (NCBI): domain Bacteria; kingdom Pseudomonadati; phylum Pseudomonadota; class Alphaproteobacteria; order Hyphomicrobiales; family Rhizobiaceae; genus Sinorhizobium; species Sinorhizobium sp. 7-81. Next base: position 349,408 of record NZ_JASKLT010000002.1, read on the forward strand.
CGCCAGATGGCGCGACCGTCCGGGGCGCCGCCGCTGCCGTCGCGCCTCTTGACCCCGAGGTCTTCCAGCCTGACGCCCTGCGAATAGAGCATCCGCGTCGCATAATGATCCGGCGTGATGAAGAGCGCCGCGGGATCCGGAAAGGCCTGATCCTCCGCATACCAGGACGGGTCGGTATGGCCGTGCGGCGAAATGATCTTCAGGCCGGCAACGGCGTCGTAGAGCCGCCGGGCGACGGTCCGAGCCTCCGGCTCCACCGGAAACAACCGATCGGGATGCAATGCCATTTCCGCGCTCCCCTGCGTCCATATTGGCAACATGGATGAATTGATATACTAGTATTCAAAGCCGAGTCAACCAATGGAGTTTGCTCCATGTCGCAACGCCAACGCCCGGACGTGTCGTCGCCGTCTTTTGCGATGCCTGGCGGCGTCAAGGTTCGCCGGGTGACGACGGCATCGGCGATCTACGAACAGCTCTATGCCGCGATCCTTTCGCTGCAGATGAAGCCGGGCGTCGCGCTGCAGGAGAAACGCATCTCCGAGGAATTCGGTGTCAGCCGGACGCCGGTGCGCGAGGCGCTTCTGAGGTTGGCCGAAGCCGGTCTGGTTGAAATCTTCCCGCAATCCGGGACCTTCGTGTCGCGAATTCCGGTCTCCGCCATTCCCGAAGCCGTTGTCATCCGCAAATCGCTCGAGCGCACGACGGTGGAACATGCCGCTGAAATCGCGACCACTGATGATATTACCAGGCTCGACGCGATCATCGCCCGCCAGCGCGTCCACGCGGCGCATAACGAGCCCTCGCTATTTCACGAGCAGGACGAGGCCTTCCACGAGGCTATTTCGGCAATCGCCGGCTATCCGGGCATCTGGACCATCCTGAAGACTGTGAAGCTACAGATCGACCGCACCCGCCGCCTGACGCTACCGGTGCCTGGCCGCATGGATAGCGTCATCGAGGAGCATATGACGATCCGCGACGCGATCGCGGCGCATGAACCCGACCGCGCCCGCGACGCGATGATGCATCACTTGAGCGCCGTCATTCCGGATATCGACGAGTTACGGCTTCTCTATCCGGGCTATTTCAGCTGAACGCTACTGCATGATTCCTTAAATCGGAATCGATTTAAGGACAAAATCATGCAGCAATTCAAAGTTCTACAGCGACCTTTGCGCGTCTGGTTAGACGCGCGGCGCTGTAGGCCCCGGACGACTATTTCCGAATTTCGCGCGATGGCGGAAGAGAGTGGGAGTCGAACCCACCAAAGGCCGTCTCTCGACCCCTCCCGGATTTGAAGTCCGGACGCCCCACCGGGGACGAATCTCCTCCTGAAAAAATGTCCTTCTCGCTGGCACCATTCGACAAATTGCCGAAAAGGTCCAGACGGTTGCGATTGAGGCGGCGCATATCGCCGCGTCTGAGCGTGACGCTGTGGCGATCGAAGAAGTCGAGGATCTGGATCGCAACCTTGCGGCCGTTTTCGAGACGATCGCGAAACTGCATCGCGGTGAACCAACCTTTGTCGGCGGCCTCGCTGATCTCCACGATAACCGCGACCATCTCCGCGACCACTTCGCGTAGGAAGAAATGATCGTGCGCCACCTCGTGCACCTTGCCCATGCGGCTGCCGAGCTTCAAGAGCCGGCGCACCTGCGCCTCGGGCATCGCCAGCAATCCCGCGATATCGCGCACGCGCGGCGGGCGAAACCGCTCGGCTCCGTCGAGCAAAGGCTTGATATCATGCCAGAGCCTTTCATCGGCCAAAGCCATCGTTACCCGATGGTCGGCAAGGCGGACCCAGGCTCCATCGAGCGCGATCTCGCCCGATCGAGCGAGTGCCTGCAAGGCCGCCCGAAAGGCCGGCACCGGCAATCGAAGCGCCGCCAGCGTCCGCAGCCGCTCGACGCCTATTCCCAGAAGGTCCGGATTATCCGCATGGAAGGTCTTCAGTCTTGCGAGGATGTCGCTGCGGAATTTTTCCCAACTCGTCTCGGACGTGGCGAGCGTCGCCGCATCCAGCGGTAGCTGTACGACGCTCAACGATTGGGCCAGTGCGCCGGCTTCTGTTTCGGCAATCGCCCGGTCGCGTGCAAAGGCGCCGATGTCGACATAAAACGGTGGCACGGCAAGCAAGGCCTCGATCGCCTGCTTCGGATCGGTGAGCGACAGGGCTTGGAGTTGCGCCAGCCGCTCCGCCGTGCGCCGCTTGCGCGCCGGCGCGCGCAGATCCAGAAAGCGACCGCCGCCGATCGTGCGCCGGGCAGAAGTGTCGCGAACGACGTACCGGTCTCCGGCCGCCGCCGCGATCGGCCGCTCCAGCACGAGCTGGACGAGCGTGCGCGCTCCCGGCACTGCCGGCTCGTCAGCCAGAAGGACAATGCGGGCTCCGACTTCGACTGAGGCGTGATGAAGCCGCACCGGGAACCAGTGGCCGATCGGCTTCGGCTCCGAGGCGAGTACACGCAACGTCGCATCGATCCGGCCAGTCGGCGCATGCAGGCTTCGGTCGCAGACCATATCGCCGCGACCAACTGCCGTCTTCGTGATGCCGGGGCCGGCGAGGTTCAACGCGCAGCGATCGCCCGCACGGCCAGTTTCACTTGGCCGGTTCTGCGCGTGGATCGATCGCACCCGCGCGTCGGGGCCGGAAGGGCTGATGGTGACGCGGTCTTCCACCGCCACTTGTCCCGAAAGCACGGTTCCGGTGACCACCGTGCCGACTCCTTGAATGGTGAAGGAACGGTCGACGGCCAGCCGGAAGCGGCCCGATGTCCGTCGTCGTGTGAAGCAGCGTGCCGCACCGACGATTTCGTCGCGAAGCGATGCCACCCCCCTGCCCGATATGGTCGAAACCGGGATCATGGGGGCATCGGCAAGTGCCGAACCCGCGAGCTCGTCTCGCATCTGACGTTCGACTTCCTGAAGGCGATCTTCCGCCACGAGATCGGCCTTGGTGATGGCGACGATGCCGTTTTCGATGCCGAGAAGATCGACGATGGCAAAATGCTCGCGCGTCTGCGGCATGACGCCGTCGTCGGCCGCGACCACCAGCAGGACGAAATCGATGCCGCCGGCACCCGCAAGCATGGTGTGAATGAATTTCTCATGGCCGGGGACGTCGACAAAGCCGATGGTCTCCGCGCCCTCGACCGGCATATAGGCGAAACCGAGGTCGATCGAAATGCCGCGATCCTTTTCCTCCTTCAGCCGATCGGTGTCTATGCCGGTCAGCGCGCGTACGAGCGACGTCTTGCCATGATCGATATGACCGGCAGTGCCGACGATCACTGTTCATTCCTTTCGCTTGCAGGCTGTGACGGGTCCGCCGTTTCGGACAGCGGCATTGCGGCGCGACGCTCCGCCTCTGCCAGTTCCTCCGGGTCGAGCGCGGCGCGTACGACGTCGAAGAATGGCGCGGCCAGCGCGCTGCCGCCTTCACGCGCCCTCAAGAGCCAGGCGAAGGCTTCGATCGGATCGCGGGCGATGCCGCTTCCCAGATGATAGGCTGCGCCAAGCATCGCCTGCCCGTCGGCGTCACCCGCACGCGCGCCGCGTCCCCACCAGTAAACCGCCTCGATCGGATCGCGCGCGACCGCGATGGCATTGTGGTAGAGCATCCCGAGCCGCGTCATCGACGCGGCCGAACCGTTCTCGGCGGCGGCGAGCGCCCAGCGGTGGGCTTCCGCAAAATCGGGCTCGATGAGATCGCCCTCGAGCAGCATCCAGCTCAGCATGTCCTGAGCCTCGGCGTCGTTCTGTTCGGCCGCCCTGCGGTAAAGCGCTGCGGCCCTTTGATAATCCGGTGTGATCCCCTCGCCCTTGAACAGGAGGGAGGCGAAGTTGCGCAGGCCGACCGGATCGCCTGCCTCGGCGGACAAGTTCAGCCAGCGATAAGCCAGGTCGGCATCCCGCGGCACACCCAATCCGCCGGCAAAACACGCGCCGATATTGTTCTGCGCCCGCGCGTCTCCAGCCCGCGCCAAGGGTTCCCAGATCGCGAGGGCGGTCTCAAAGTCGCCATTGCGGGCGGCGGCGAGCGCCTTGGGCATGGAGGCCTCGCCGGAGACATCGCTGTCGGTCGGCTTTCGCGAGAAACGGCTGAAAAGGCTCACGACGAAGGTCCTCCGCCCGGCGGATCGAGGTGTTCGAGATTGGCAACGAAACCCTCTTCGTCCTCGAGGCAACGCAAGTCGAGGACCAGCGATCCGCGTTCGATTCGGCCGATGACCGGCATCGGAAGACGCCTGAGTGCCGCGGCCAGCTCGGCGAGAATGCGGCCGCTGCCCGATAGCGGCGCCAAGGCGAGCCCCGCGCTCGGCACGGTGGAGAGCGGCAGCGCGCCGGAGCCGATCTGGCTTTCGCAGGCAATGACCGAAACGTTGAAGGCGCCCTTTACCGTGCGCTCCACCAAGGGCGCCAGCCGTGCGGCCTGCTCGCTGATGTCGGCCCTCGGACGCGCGAGCAGCCGCATCGTCGGAAGACGTTCGCTCAAGCGATCCGGGTCGCGGTAGAGCCGCAGCGTCGCTTCCAGCGCCGCAAGACGGATCTTGTCGACCCGCAGCGCGCGTTTCATCGGATTCCTGTTGATCTTGTCGATGAAGGCGCTGCGCCCGACGATGAAGCCGGCCTGCGGTCCGCCAAGGAGCTTGTCGCCTGAAAAGGTGACGATATCCGCGCCATCGGCGATCGCTTCGCTGACGGTCGGCTCGTGCGCAAGTCCGAAGCGTTCAAGATCAGTGAGCGTGCCGGAGCCGAGATCGTTCACGAGCGGAAGCCCACGCTCATGGGCGATCTCCGCAAGCTCGCGCGCCCCCACCTCCTTGGTGAAGCCTTCGATGCGATAGTTGGAGGTGTGGACCTTCATCATCAGGCCCGTATCGGGTCCCATGGCGTCGCGATAATCCCTGGCATGCGTGCGGTTCGTGGTGCCGACCTCGACGAGGCGGACGCCGGAGCGCAACATGATGTCCGGCATGCGGAATGCTCCGCCGATTTCGATGAGCTCGCCGCGCGAGACGATCGCTTCCCTGCCCGCCGCAAGACTGTTCAGCACCAGAAGCACGGCCGCGGCATTGTTGTTGACGACGGTCGCATCCTCCGCACCGGTCAGTTCGCAAACGAGTGCGCGCAGGTGATCGTCCCTTTCGCCGCGTTTGCCGCTTTCAAGGTCGAATTCGAGCGCCACCGCCTCGCGCATCGCCTCCGTCGCGGCGTCGATCGCCGCTTCAGCCAGCAAGGCGCGGCCGAGATTGGTGTGGAGCACGGTCCCCGTCAGATTGAAGAGCGGGCGGAGCGTCGATCGATCATTCGTCTCCAGCGCCGCGACGGCAGCAGTCGCGATGGCATCCGAGGTAGGGATGTCTCCGCCTTCACGCACCTCATTCCGGATCGCGGCCAGGACGTTCCGCAAGGCTTCGATTACGGGCTGCCGTCCGAAGCATTCGATCGCTTCGACGACAGCGGCCGATCGGAGAAGCTCGTCCACCGACGGGATGTCACGCAATCTGACATTGGCATCCATTACAGCCCTCCCCTACAGCGCCGCGTCTCAGAAGCCGGCCAGAAGCGGCGCAAAGCCGCCACGGTGATAAGGGCCTTCGCGCATCAGGAGATCGAGGCTCAGGCTCGCAACATCATCGGCAATCGGTTCTGCCGCCGGCTCTCTGGTCTGGTAGAAAATCTTCGTCCAGCCATGGCACTCGTCGCAGGTCTCCGCCTTTACGATCCCGCCGTGGTCTTCGATCTCCCGGTAGGAGATCCCCTTGGTGGAGCCGCAAAGCACGCATTTGACCCGGACATAGTGCCACAAGGTGCAGCAAAGAGAGCAGGAACAGAACCGCGCGCCGTGCGAGCCCGGCCAGCCGACGACCATGGATGATACCGGCCGACCGCCGCATGACGGGCAAACGCCGTCGGCGACCGGCGTGAGCTTCTTCTCGTCGAGAAGCGACGCGAGCCGGGCGAAGTGCACCTGAAGCGCTGCCCAGATAAAGATATGTTCCGCGATCGCGTCCGCGGGCAAGGAGCCGGAGAGGACGGTATCGGCCATGGCAAGACGTGCTTCCCGATCGGCCGCGACGACGCGCGCGAGTGCATCGGCGGCCGGGGCCGGTTTCTCGATTGCGTTGGCGGCGGCGAACAGACGATCGAATATCATGTTGATCGTTTCGCCGTCCTCCATTCCATGGCGATGGAGCGGCGGCATTTCGAACTCACGCGCGCGTAGGACCGCCGCGGCGTCGGGGCCTTCGGCGAGCGGAAGATCGGCCTGGATATCGTGTTGGACTGCAGCGAGCGCGGCGACGAAATTGAGATAGGGGGCAAGGTCGCTCGCTTCGGCCAGTTGGCGCAGGCGGAGCGACCGGGCGGAAAAAAGCGAAGCGGGATCGGGAAGGCGCGCAAACGGCGGCGACGAAACATCTCCAATTGCAGTGGGATCCGGCGCTGCGGCGTCTTTGCGTTTCATCACACTCCCTCACGAACCCGACGGGCCACGTGATCTAATCCCTTGCAACGCCGCGCGTCTTGAGACGCGCAAGGTCGCCGCGACCTTTGAACCGCTCCTACTCGGCTGCGGTCCTCTTTTCGTCTTTCGCAGGCGGTTTGGCGACAAGTTCGCGCAGCCATTTGCGGTGATACCGCCACGCCCAACCGCCGGTCACGGAACCACGTACCATCCCGCGTATCGTACCCTTTACCCAGATCGCTGCATAGACATGGGTGATCCAGACGCTGATCGCGAGGACGGCGGCGATCGCGTGCACGAGAAGGGCCCATCGCTTCTGCTCGATTGTCGTGTAAGTCGCGAAATACTCATCCCATATGACGATGCCGGACGTGATCAGCACGATGATCAGGATCGACATGGACCAGAAAACGAGCTTCTGCCCGGCATTGTACTTGCCGATTTCAGGCAGGCGCTCGTCATGCGCGGCGAGCACATCGCGTACGCGCGCGAGCCAAGTGCCGTCCTCGCGCTTCCAGAGATTGAGCTTCCAAAAACGCAGGAACAGGCCGAGAAAGCTGAAGAACAGGACGACGCCGATCCACGGGTGAATGGCGCGAACCAGCTGGCCGCCACCGAACAGCGAGGACAGGAAGAAAAGCCGCGGGTGGAAAAGAGACAGGCCGGAAAGCGCAAGCAGCACCAGGCTTCCGGCGGTGATCCAGTGATTGATCCGCGCGCCGCCGGTATAGCGGTCGACGGTGACGGGCTTGCCGGCATGAACGCTGTCGCCTTTGCCAACGTCATATTCCGTGTTCGTACTCATGAGGAACGATCTCCCGTCAACCTCTCGGCAGCCTCCTCGTCCTCTTCAGAGACGCGGTTGGGGCCGTTGACCATGTAATGCAGGAAACCGGTGACCGCCGCGACGCCCATCACGGCGAGACCGGCATATTTGGTGACCCCCTTCCAGGCCTCGACGACCGGGCTGATCGTCGGATTGTTGGCCAGGCCGGCATAGATCTCCGGCTTGTCGGCATGGTGCAGCACATACATCACGTGCGTGCCGCCGACGCCCGGCGGGTCATAAAGACCCGCATTGGTAAAGCCGCGGGATTTGAGGTCGGTGATCCGCCCTTCCGCATGTTTCTTCATCTCGTCCTTGGTGCCGTAGACGATCGCTTGCGTCGGGCACGCCTTGGCGCAGGCGGGCCCCTGGCCGACGGCGATGCGATCGGAGCACAGCGTGCATTTGTAGGCGGTGTGGTCGACCTCGGAAATCCGCGGGATGTTGAAAGGGCATCCCTTGATGCAATAGCCGCAGCCGATGCAGTTCTCGTGGACGAAATCCACGATACCGTTCGAATATTGCACGATCGCACCGGGTGCGGGGCACGCCTTGAGACAGCCCGGGTCCTCGCAATGCATGCAGCCATCCTTGCGGATCAGCCATTCCAGATTGTTGGTCTCGGGGTTCTCCCATTCGGTGAACCGCATCAGCGTGAACATGTCCGGCGTCAGATCGTGCGGATTTTCATAGACGCCGGTATTGGTCTCGAGCGCGGGATGGGTGTCGTTCCATTCGATGCAGGCCGATTGGCAGGCCTTGCAGCCAATGCATTTCGAGACGTCGATGAGCTTGGCCACCTCGGTCTGGCGCTCGGCGGGCGGCGTCACGGTCGACGCCGACCGCCGCATCAGGTCCTTTTCACCGAACTTCGGACCTTGCGGGGCGGTGGTTGGATTTGGGACGGGCGGGAACATGGCTCTGGCCTCCTCAAGCCACCGGCCCGGCAATGGGCTCTATGTTGACCAGGAACGCCTTGTATTCCGGCGTTTCGATGTTGGCGTCGCCGACGAACGGCGTCAGCGAGTTCGGGCCGAAGCCCTTCTTCGCCGCCCCGGTGAACCCCCAATGCAACGGTATACCCACCACATGGATCGGTTTGCCGTCGCAGACCAGCGGCTTGATCCGCTTGGTGACGACCGCCTTCGCCTGGATCGATCCGCGTTTCGACCAGACGCGCACCCAGCCGCCCTTGGTGATGCCTTTCTCCGCCGCCAGTTCTTCCGATATCTCGACGAAGAACTCCGGCTGCAGCACGGCATTCACCCGGACATGCTTGGTCCAGTAGTGGAAATGCTCCGTCAGGCGGTAGGAGGTCGCTGCATAGGGGAACTCTGCCGAAGCGGGTTCGGCAAACTGTTCGAAATCGCCGGCAAAGACCCGCGCCGCGGGATTGCCGCGCACGTTCGGGGCGACGAGATTGCCGATCGGGGATTCGAACGGCTCGTAGTGCGCCGGGAACGGCCCGTCTCGCATCATGCCCCTGGTGAAGAGACGCGAGACGCCTTCCGGGTTCATGATGAACGGCCCGACATCCGTGGGCTTGGCCGTCGGAGCGATATCGGGCACGTCGTAACCCGCCCATTTCGCGCCGTCCCATTCGATCAGCTTGCGGCTCGGATCCCATGCCTTGCCGTTCACGTCCGCCGAGGCCCGGTTATAGAGAATCCGGCGGTTGGCAGGCCAGGAGAACGCCCATTTGGAATAGGCGCCGGTCTCGTCCGGGTCCGACGTGTCGCGCCGGGCCATGTTGTTGCCGTTCTCGTTGAAGCAGCCGGCATAGATCCAGCAGCCACTCGAGGTCGAGCCGTCGTCGCGGAGCGCCGCGAAAGCCGGTATCAGCTTGCCGGCCTCGGCCACGACCTTTGTCGGGTCGGCGGTGTCGTAGACGGTTGCAAGCGCCTTGCCGTTGATCTCCTTGGCAAGCTCTTCGGCGGTCGGCTCTCCGGGATCGGCATAGGCCCAGTCGAGATTGAGGATCGGATCCGCGAACTTTCCGCCTTCCTTGCGGTAGAGTTCCTTCAGACGCACATGGATCTGCGCCATGATCCAGTTGTCGGTCATCGCTTCGCCGGGAGGCGTGCCGCCCGGCCAATGCCACTGCAGCCAGCGGCTGGAGTTGGTGAGTGATCCTTCGTCTTCGGCAAAACAGGTGGAGGGCAGCTGGATGACCTCCGTCTGGATCTGTGACGAATCGACGTCGTTGTATTCGCCGTGGTTCTCCCAGAACCGCGCCGTCTCAGTGTCGAGCGGATCCATGGTGACGAGATATTTGAGCTTCGACAGTGCGTCCGTAAGCTTCTTGCGGTTCGGGGCCGCAAGAAGCGGATTGAAGCCCTGGCACATGTAACCCGTCATCTTGCCCTGGTTCATGAGCTCGAAGGCGCGCAGGACGTCGTAGCCGGGCAGATCGAGCTTCGGCAGCCAATCAAACGCGAAGTTGTTTTCCGGCGTCGCCGCCGCACCCCACATCGCCTTCTGGAAGCTGACGAAGAACTTCCTGTAGTTCTGCCAATAGCTCATCTGGTTGGGTCTGAGCGGCTTGAAGCCGCGCGTCGACATGTAGGTTTCGAGATCGATCTCCTTTTCTGTCGGCAGCGTCAGGTAGCCGGGCAGCAGGTTCGACATCAGCCCGATGTCGGTCAGGCCCTGAATGTTCGAATGGCCGCGCAGCGCATTCATGCCGCCGCCGCGCATGCCGATATTGCCGAGGATCAGCTGCAGCATCGCCATGGCGCGGATGTTCTGCGAGCCCTTGGAATGCTGTGTCCAGCCGAGCGCGTACATCGAGGTCATCACCTTTGTCGGCGACGAGCATTCCGCGATCATTTCGGCCACCTTCAGGAACTTGTCCTTCGGCGTGCCGCATATGCGCTCCACCATTTCGGGCGTGTAGACAGAGACATGCTGCTTCAGCAGGTTCCATACGCAACGTGGGTTCGCCAGCGTCTCGTCGACGACGGCATAGCCGTCGGGACCGATGTCATAGTCCCAGGTAGACTTGTCGTAGTCGCGCTTTGCCTCGTCATAGCCCGTGAACAGCCCGTCCTTGTACTCGAAGCCGTCCTTGACGATGTAGCTGGCATTGGTGAACGCCTTGACATAGTCCCACTGCACCTTGTCGTTCTGGATGCACTGGTTGATGACGCCGAGCAGGAAGGCGATGTCCGTACCCTGGCGGATCGGTGCATAAAGATCGGCGACCGACGCAGACCGGGTAAAGCGCGGATCGACCACGATCAGCTTCGCGCCGCGATTGGCCTTCGCCTCCGTGACCCACTTGAATCCGCAAGGATGCGCTTCGGCGGCATTGCCGCCCATGATGACCACGAGGTCGGTGTTCTTGATGTCCGTCCAGGAGTTGGTCATTGCGCCGCGGCCGAATGTTGGAGCCAAACTGGCTACCGTAGGGCCGTGTCAGACACGCGCTTGGTTGTCGAAGACCAGCATCCCGGCACTGCGGACGACCTTGTAGGTCTCCCATGCCGTTTCGTTCGTTGTCGCCGAGGCTGCGAGGAAGCCGGTGGTCGTCCACCGGTTCACCGGCACGCCCGCCTCGTTTCTCTCGACGAAATTGGCGTCGCGGTCGTCCTTCATCAGCCGGACGATCCGATCGAGAGCCTCATCCCAGCTGACCCGCTCGAACTTGTCCGAACCGGGCTTGCGGATCATCGGATATTTCAGCCGCGTTTCGGACTTGACGAAATCGAGCAGCGCCGCGCCCTTCGGGCAGAGCGTACCGCGATTGGTCGGATGATCGGTGTCACCCTCGATATGGATGATTTCCGCCTTCTCGCCCTTCGTCCGGTCACCCTTCGAATACATGATCACGCCGCAGGCGACGGAACAGTAGGGACAGGTGTTGCGGGTTTCGGTCGTGCTCACGAGCTTGAAGGCACGGATCGCTTCGGCATGCGCGGCTTCGATTTCACCGAAGCCTAATGATCCGAGCGCCGTGGCCGCCGCTCCGGCACCGACGGCGCCCAGGAATTGGCGCCGCGAGAGTTCCATGTTCATAGCATGACACCTCCCTGAAACCGGCCTTGCCGACAAGGGCGTGCCGGAGAATTTGGGTCTGCCTTTTGACAAGAAAGACGTAAAATCGGCGTTGCAAGTTTAAATCTTAATCCTCCCTATCCTATTGTCAAATCGATAAGAACTCCAAATCCCCAATATGATATCCAACTTACATCTAAATTGGTGCGAGCGTGTATTAACCGCAGCGAACACAATCGGGAGCATTGACGTTCGAGCGATTTCTCTCACATCTCCGTGAACCCATTTGACCGTTGCTGGCACGTGTTCCCCGGCAAATTGACGCTCTCACTCGGATCAACCATAATAACACTATGGGCTTGCACGCCGCTCCCGAGGCTCGGGGCATTGCGCACTCACGATCGCCATGGGGCGCCGCCGAAGCGGTGGGCCATTCCGGCCTGCGCCCGACGCATCTCCGGTTTTCCGCGAAATTTTCATCCGGGCTGCTGCACCGCGCGTCCGGTCAGACGCCACAGTACACGACAGTAATGCAATTGGCTTTGGCGGATGCCTTTTTTGCCCTCATCCCTGTGCTTGTCACAGGGATCCAGCAGCGCCGCGTCTGCGGCGCGGAAGGGTTCTTTCAGCCCAAGGACTTGGGCTGGCTGGATTCCTGTGACAGGCACAGGAATGAGGGCAGGAGGAGATGCGTTACCGTACCCCAACCAATGTGGCAGAAGCTGACTACTGTCGTGTACTGTGGTCAGGCGCGCAAACGTCGCTGTATCGCTTTGAATTGCTGTATCAATTCGCCCTTATTCGGCTCCGGTTCAATTCACACAATCGTGCCGCGTCGCGCGCGGTCCACAGGAAACATTGGGAGGCAACCATGGATAACGCGACCTTGCCGCGCCTGACGGCGCTTGCCCATGGCGGCGGCTGCGGCTGCAAGCTGGCGCCATCGGTCCTGCAGCAACTGCTTGCCGATCAGCCGGCCGGCAGCCCCTTTGCCCGCCTCATCGTCGGCACCGAGACAGGCGACGACGCCGCCGTCTGGCAACTCGACGATGAGACCTGCGTGATCGCCACCACCGATTTCTTCATGCCGATGGTCGACGATCCCTTCGATTTCGGCCGGATCGCCGCGACCAACGCCATATCCGACGTCTATGCGATGGGCGGAAAACCGATCATGGCGCTCGCCATTCTCGGCATGCCGATTGACAAGATGCAGCCCGAAATGGTGCGCGAGATCCTGAGGGGCGGCAGCGCAATCTGCGCCGAGGCCGGCATTCCGGTCGCCGGCGGCCACTCGATCGATTCGCCGGAGCCGATCTACGGCCTCGCGGTTATAGGCACTGGCTCGACCGCCAATATCAGGCGCAACAGTGGCGCGCGGGCCGGCGATGCGCTGATCCTGACGAAGGCGCTCGGCGTCGGGATCTACTCAGCCGCCTTCAAGAAAGGCGCGCTGCCAGCAGATGCCTATGCCGAACTCATCCAGTCGACGACGCTCCTGAACCGCATCGGCGCCGAGCTCGCCAAGCATTCTCCCGTCCATGCCGTCACCGATGTCACCGGCTTCGGCATTCTCGGCCACGCACTCGAGATGGCGCGAGGGTCGAAGAAGCGGATAGCGATCGATGCCGACGCCATTGCGCTCTTTTCCCATTGCGCCGAACTCGCAGAGCAAGGCTTCGTGACCGGCGCATCGCACCGGAACTGGGCAAGCTACGGCATGGACGTCACCTTGCCGGACGATCTTCCGCTATGGCGGCGCCACATCCTCACCGATCCCCAGACCTCCGGCGGCCTGCTCGTATCATGCCGAGCCGATCGGGTGGACGCACTGCTCGAAGAGATCGTGGCCGCAGGCTATCCCGCAGCGCGGATCATCGGGGCGGTCGAGGAGGGCGAACCGGGTTTGCGCGTCACGGCCTGACCGCGTCTTGTCGAGGAACTATTGCTCGATGTCGGCGATGTTCGCCAAGACGGCGGCGATCGCCCACGACTTCGAAGGCACGCTACCAGGTGCCGGTGGCGAGCGCGAAGGGTGACCATTCGGCAAAATCGTAGCGGATCGACAGCGCGTCCGGCCGCCAGACGATGCGGCGCGGGCGGAAACGCCAGTAGCGCTCTGCCCCTTCGAGAGGCTTGGCGGGATGGTCGAACATGAGCTCGGCCGCGCCGGTCATCTGCAGCAGGCCACCCGTCGACAAGTCCGGGAAGGCGAGCCCGGCGTGTGGATTAAGCGCGATATTGCCGAGCGTGTTGAAGAAGCGATTGCCGATGAAATCCGGGACCGTCAGCCAGCCGTCTTCGCCGACATCGACGAATCCCGCGCGGCCGCCGCGATGGGAAACGTCCACCTGCCGGCCGGCGGGAAGGTCCGCATAGGTGGCGACGAAGAAGGTGTCCGCTTGCCGGATCAGGGCGCGGGCGGGTGCATCGAGCTCTGAGCTCCAGGTGGGGGGTACCGCCGGCGGCTCCGACGGATCGCGGACGAATTGCACCTGGCGGAGCTGGATGTATTTCGGGCAGTTGCCGAAGCTCTGGCCGACGCTCAAATCGAACCCTCGCGGGTGCCGGCTGAGGATGCCGTTCAGCCGGTTACGGCGGCGGGTGGCGAGATCGATGCCGAGGAGGGCGAGCGAGGCGCCATCCTCCATGCCCGCCTCGGCCGGGTCCGCCGGCTCTCTGGTGAGCTCGGCGGTGAGCCGGCGAGCGTCCGGTGCATGGAGGAAGCCGGGATGCCCCGCCCGGAGCGTGGCCCAAACGTCGCCGTCCTGGTCGACCGCCCCCAGCACCACCATCGGCAGGAGGGGATAGAATTCGCGGTGCTGGTCGATCAGATGATCGCGCAGAACCCGGCGACCGATCTCGTCCATGCGCGCTTCCACACCGGACCGCGTCTGCAGCGCAAGCTCGCCCGCATGCCAGGGCGAAGGATCGAGGAGACGGCTGTCCATGATGTGTGACTCCCTAGATCACGATGATTTTGGGTCGAATCGACCCAAAATCATAAACGTTATCGATTCTAATAAGTTAGAGCGGGATGCGGGCGGAAAACCGCGCACACTTTTCCTCATCCCGCTCTAGGCTGCCAGACCGACAGGCGTCTTCTGGAACTCGACAAAGCCGGGCAGCGCCTCCATGCGGTTCAGCCAGGCGCGGATGTTGGCATAGGGCTGAAGGTCCACGTCGCCTTCCGGCGCGCTTGCCACGTAGCTGTAAAGCGCGACATCGGCGATTGTCGGCCGCTCGGCGGCAATCCAGCTCCGGCCCGCAAGCGCCGCCTCGATCAGCGTCAGGATCGCGTGAGCGCGGGGAATGACCTCTTCCGGCCGATAGGGCGCCTTGAATACGGTGATGAGGCGCGCCTGCGCCGGGCCATGGGCGATCTGGCCGGCGGCGACCGAAAGCCAGCGCTGAACGGCGGACGCGCCCTCGGGGTCTTCGGGCAGCCAGTCCGTGCGTCCCGTCTTCTTAGCGAGATAGACCAGTATGGCGTTGGAATCCGAGATGATCGTACCGCCGTCATCGAGCACCGGAACCTGGCCGAACGGGTTGAGCGCGAGGAACTGCGGCTCCTTGTGCTCCTTCCTGCCGAGATCGACGAGCACAAGCTCGTGCTCGATTCCGATCAGCGAGAGAAAGAGCCGGGCACGATGTGCATGGCCGGACAGCGGGTGATGGTAGAGCTTCATGTCTGTCTCCTGAGGAATAGAACGGCATCAAGATGATTGTTAAACGCGACGTTGATAAGCGCCCAGAAAGACACTAGACCATTTCACCGGACGCAATAATGCGCACGGAGCAGCAAGGCGATGGATCGCTGGCAGGCAATGCGGATCTTCGTGCAGGTGGTGGAAAGCGGCGGGTTTGCGCCTGCCGCCAAGATGCTGCACATGAGCCCGCCATCGGTGACGCGGGCGATTGCGAGGCTGGAGGAGATGATCGGCACGCGGCTGCTCGTCCGCACGACCCGTTCGCTAAAGCTGACGGCGGCGGGCGAAGGCTATGCGGCTGATTGTCGACGCATTCTGGCGGAGATTGCCGAGGCGGAGGCCAACGCGGCAGGCAGCTTCACGCATCCGGCAGGATTGCTCACGGTGACTGCGCCCGCCCTTTTCGGGCGCATCCACGTGCTCCCCGTCGTTCTCGATTTTCTCGATCGCTACCCTGCCATGCAGGTGAAGACCATCTTCGTCGACCGGGTGACCAACCTGGTCGAGGAAGGATTGGATGTCGCCGTGCGCATCGCGGCGCTTCCCGCCTCGGGCCTCATCGCTCGCCGCGTTGGTTCGGTCAGGCAGGTTCTCTGCGGCTCGCCGGATTATTTCGCCCGCTTCGGCGAACCGACGGAGCCGCAGCATCTTGCTCAACACCGCGTCATCGGCCGGGAGGGTCTTTTCGGCCATTCGGAATGGCTCTTCGGCCGTGACAGCAGCATTCGCGTTCCGATCAGCGCCCGTCTCATCGTCAACACCAACGACGCGGCCATCGCTGCGGCGGTCGCCGGTTGGGGACTGTCGCGCTTCCAGTCGTACCAGGTGGCGCCGGAGATAGAGGCCGGCCGGCTCAAGGTGGTGCTTGCCGATTACGAGCGCGCGCCGGTGCCGATCCACATCGTACACGCGGAGGGGCGCATGGTTTCCGCCCGGGTTCGTGCGTTCGTGGATTTCGCGGCCGAGCGCCTGCGGCGCCGCGCGGGCGTGAATGCCGAGGCTTGAAGACTAATGCATGTCGCCCAAAAGTGTGCAGCGGTTTTGCGACAACGACATGCATAAAAGCAAATGACCTAAGGCGCGTCGCATGAGTCTGATTGAACGCGACGCGCTTTAGAGGCGGGCAAGGCAAACCGCCGCCTCCGGCCAGCAGTCCGCCTCACGCTTTTCCGTAACCGCCCCCGGTCGGTGTCACGACGGTGAAGGCCTCGCCTGCTTCCAGAACCGTGTGAGCGCAGCCGGCCAGTTCCTCGATACGGCCGTCATTGCGCCGAACGCTGTTGCGCCCCAGTTCGCCCGGCTCTCCGCCCTTCAGCCCGAAGGGCGCGACGCGGCGGTGGCCGGAGAGAATGGCGAAATCCAACCGTTCGCGCGCGCGGATGGTGCGCGCGGTGCCATTGCCGGCCGACCATTTGCCGCGGCCACCGGAAGCTTCGCGAATATGGAAATCCTCCAGCACCACCGGGAACCGCGTTTCGAGAATTTCCGGATCGGTGAGCCGCGAATTGGTCATGTGGGTGTGGACCGCGTCGGCGCCGTTGTAACCCGGACCGGCCGGGGCGCCCGAGCAGATCGTTTCGTAATACTGATAGTTTGCGTTGCCGAAGGTCAGGTTGTTCATCGTCCCCTGCGCGGCGGCCTGTGCCTCGACGGCGCCGAAGAGGCAATTGGTGACGGCCTGGCTGACCTCGACATTGCCGGCGACGACCGCCGCCGGATAGCGCGGCGTCAGCATCGTGCCTTCCGGGATGACGATGCGGATCGGGCGCAAGCAGCCGGCGTTCATTGGAATATCGGCCTCGACCAGCACCCGGAAGACATAGAGCACCGCGGCGCGCGTCACCGGCGCCGGCGCGTTGAAATTGTCCGAACGCTGCGCGGACGTGCCAGTGAAGTCGACCGTCGCCTCTCGGCTTTCGCGATCGACGGAGATCTTCACGACGATCCGGCAGCCCTGGTCCATTTCGTAGGAGAATTCGCCGTCGCGCAGTTGGTCGAGTACGCGGCGCACGCTTTCGGCGGCATTGTCCTGGACGTGGCCCATATAGGCTTCGACCACGTCCTCGCCGAACTGGGCGATCATCTTCTTCAGTTCCGCGACACCCTTCTCGTTGGCAGCGACCTGCGCCTTCAGGTCGTTGACGTTCTGGAGGATGTTGCGCACCGGATAGCGCGCGCCGTTGAGAAGCTTCTCCAACTCCTCCTCTGAGAACCGGCCGCGGTCGATGAGCTTGAAGTTGTCGATATAGACGCCTTCCTCCTCGATATTGGTCGCAAGCGGCGACATCGAACCCGGCGAAATCCCGCCGATATCCGCGTGATGGCCGCGGCTTGCGACCCAGAAGCGGATCTCGCGACCGGCATCGTCGAACAGCGGCGTGCACACCGTCAGGTCCGGCAGATGCGTGCCGCCGTTATAGGGCGCGTTGATCAGGAACACGTCGCCCGGATGAATGACCGGGTTTTCCCGGATCGCGGTGGCGACGGAGGCGTCCATGGATCCCAGGTGCACCGGCATGTGCGGCGCGTTGGCGACGAGATTGCCGTTGTTGTCGAAGACCGCGCAGGAAAAGTCGAGCCGTTCCTTGATGTTGACCGAATAGGCGGTGTTCTGCAGCGTGACGCCCATCTGTTCGGCGATCGACATGAAGAGGTTGTTGAAGATCTCCAGCATCACCGGATCGGCCTTGGTGCCGATCGCGGTGCGCTCGGGCAGCGCCTTGATGCGTGTGAGAACGATATGATCCTTCGCCGTCAGCTCCGCCTGCCAGCCATCTTCCACCACGATCGTCTGGTTGGCTTCGATGACGATTGCCGGGCCCGCCAGCCTTTGCCCCGGCTCGATCTCGGAGCGCAGCACCACCGGCGCGTCGTGGAACTCACCTTGCGAATAAAAGCGGGTTCGCCGTCCGAGATCAGGCGCACCGGAGGTGATGGAAAGACCATCCGCTTCCATCTGCGCCGCACCGCCGCCGACCGTCTCGATCTCGACCGCATCGATCACCAGCGCCTTGTTCTCGGCGATGAAGCCGAAGCGGCGTTTGTGCAGGAGTTCGAACTCCCGGCGCAGTCGCGCGGCGTCGTCGTGCTCCGGAAAACGCGCCTCGACGGCGAGCGCGGTATCCGTGCCGGCATAACGGATATGAGCGCGAAGATGAGTGCGGACGAGATCCCGCGCGATGGCCTGCGCCTTAAGTTCCGCAAGGCACTCTTCCTGCAATTCACTGCCGAGCTCCGCCATTGCCGGCGGCGCCTGACCATCGAGCGTCACGCCGAGCGCCTTCTGCCGCGTCGCGCGAATGTCCGCGAGCCCCATCCCATAGGCTGAGAGCAGCCCCGACATCGGGTGGACGAGAATGTTCTTCATGCCGAGCGCGTCCGCCACCAGGCAGGCGTGCTGGCCGCCGGCGCCACCGAAGCAGCTCAGCGCGTAGCGCGTCACGTCATAGCCGCGCTGCACGGAGATCTTCTTGATCGCTTCGACCATGTTGGCGACCGCAATGCGGATAAAGCCGTCGGCGACCTCTTCGGGGCTGCGCTCATCGCCGATTTCGGACGCGAGTTCGGCAAAACGCGCCCGCACCGTCTCGACATCGAGCGGCAGGTTCTGCTCCGGTCCGAACAACGCCGGAAAGAATTCCGGCATCAGTTTGCCGAGCATCACGTTGGCGTCGGTCACGGCGAGCGGGCCGCCGTTGCGGTAGCAGGCGGGGCCTGGATTGGCACCGGCCGAATCGGGGCCGACGCGAAAACGCTCGCCGTCGAAATGGAGGATCGAACCGCCGCCGGCGGCGACCGTGTGGATCAGCATCATCGGCGCCCGCACGCGCACGCCGGCGACCTCGGTCTCGAAGGCGCGCTCGTATTCGCCGTCGAAATGGGCGACGTCGGTCGAGGTTCCGCCCATGTCGAAACCGATGATCCGGTCGAATCCCGCCGCCTCTCCCGTCTTCGCAAGGCCGACGACGCCGCCTGCCGGACCGGAAAGGATCGCATCCTTGCCCTGGAACATGTCCGCCGCCGTCAGGCCGCCTGACGACATCATGAACATGATGCGGGCACCGGAACGCCCGACGTCGAGTTCCTGCGAGACCTGCGCCACATAGCGGCTCAGCACCGGCGAGAGATAGGCGTCGATGACGGTGGTGTCACCGCGCCCGACATACTTGACGAGCGGCGAGACCTCGTGGCTGACCGAAACCTGTTCGAAGCCCATCGCGCGAGCGAGGCGCGCCACCAGCGCCTCGTGGTCGGGATATCTGTAGGCGTGCATGAAGACGATGGCGATCGCCCGGTAGCCTTTCGCCTTCAGGTCTTCGAGGGCATGCCGCGCATCATCCTCGCTCAAGGGGCGCTCGATCGTACCGTCGGCGAGCACGCGCTCGTCGAGTTCGACGATGTCCTGGTAGAGCGCTTCCGGCTTGATGATCTCGGTCGCAAAAATCTTCTTGCGCTCCTGGTAGCCGATCCTCAGCGCATCGCGGAAACCGCGCGTGGTGATCAGCGCCAGCCGCTCGCCCTTGCGTTCGAGAAGCGCATTGGTGGCAACGGTCGTGCCCATCCGCACCTCGCCGATCAGGCCCGCCGGTATAGGTTCGCCGGCTGGAAGCCCGAGAAGCTGCCGGATGCCGTGCACCGCCGCGTCGCGGTAAGCCTCGGGATTTTCGGAAAGAACCTTGCGCGCGTGGAGCGCGCCGGCGGGATCGCGGCCGATAACGTCGGTGAAGGTGCCGCCGCGATCCACCCAGAAGTCCCAGGTCCCGGTTCCGCTCATCTTCACTCCCTTCGCTTCCCGCATCCGCTTCTACAGCGCCGCGCGTCTAGTCAGACGCGCAAAGGACGCTGGAGCACTCTGAAGTGCTCACTGAAAGCGGATAAGATGCTCAAGATCAATCCGAAATGTCGCGCGATAAGGCGAGGAAGCACTTCGCATTCGTCATTCAGCGGCTGGGGAGCGGTATGCGCCGTTGTTGCGTTCGGCATGACCGAGGCGGGGATAGGCCCCGCGATAGCCGAGGAGCCTGGCCCTGTCGGTCGCTGCGCGATCGATCCGTGCCTTGCGGTTTGCCAGCGGCAGCGTCCGCTGACCGTCTCCCCTTGCCGCGGTCGAACCGGCTCAGCGAGCGCCCCAGGTGTCGGTCAGCCGGTAACCCTCGGGCCAGGGATCGGAAGGATCGAGCATGTGCTGATGAACGCCGGTGATCCAGGCGCGGCCCGAGATTTCCGGCAGGATCGCCGGCCGACCGCCGACCTCGGTCGTGCCGACGATACGGCCTGTGAAGGTCGAGCCTATCAGCGATACCGCCGTCAGCCTGTCCTCCGGACCCATCTCGCCGCGGGCGTGCAACACGGCCATGCGTGCAGAAAGCGCCGTGCCGGTGGGCGAGCGGTCGACCTTGCCCGGCTGGATGGCGACGGCCGCTCCGGCGCGCAGGCCCTCCGCCGTGCGCTCCACGGGTCCCGCGAAGAGGCAGAAGGAGAAATGCCGCCAGTCGGGATTTTCGGGATGGTGAAAGCCGAGCTGCGCATTGGCTGCATTGGTGATCCTCACGCCGAGGCGAGCGATATCATGGGCCTCATCCGACTTGAGGTTGAAGCCCATTGCAGCAGCATCGACGATAACGAAGCTGTCGCCGCCATAGGCGGTGTCGACGGTCAGCGTGCCGACGCCCTCGACCTCGAGCTTCGCGTCCAGCCGCTCCGCGAAGCTCGGCAGGTTCTGCACGAAGATGCGTTCGGCCTTGCCGTTGCGGCATTCGGCGCGGACGCGCACGAGACCGCCCGGCGCTTCGAGCGTGATCTCCGTCACCGGCTCCTGCATCGGGAGGATGCCGCTGTCGAGGAGCACAGTGGAGACACAGATCGAATTCGAACCGGACATGGGCGGCGTGTCTTCCGGTTCCATGATGATAAAGGCGGCATCGGCCTCCGGGTGCTTTGGCGGAACCAGCAGATTGACGTGGCGGAAGACACCGCCGCGCGGTTCGTTGAGGACGAAGTTGCGCAACATCTGGTCGCGGGCGATCCAGCGGCTCTGTTCCCAGATCGTCTCGCCCGGCGGAGGCGCAACGCCGCCGACGATGACATCACCCACCTCGCCTTCGGCGTGGGCGGAGATGACATGAATGGTTTTCGTGCTGCGCATCGCGAACTCCTTTCGGGATAACTACAGCGCCGCGCGTCTAATCAGACGCGCAAAGGTCGCTGTAGCGCTTTGAATTGCTGCATGTTTTTGTCCCTAAATCGGCTCCGATTTAAGGAAACATGCAGTAGTCGGTCAGGATAACCAGTCGGGCAGCCGTGCCGGGACGTGCCCGGTCAGAGCCGCGGTGACGCAGTCGGCGAGGCTGCCGAAGCGCACGGTGCGGCCGGAGAGACCGGGACCGTAATGGGCGTATTTGCCCGAATTGGTGATCAGCGCGCGGGTCTTGGTCGGGAACACCGGCTCGGAAATCGAGCACCAGCAGAGGTCCGGCAGAACCTGCACGCCGCTCATCTCGAGCCGGGCGAGCGTACCCTCGCTGCGCGCCTCGGCGATGACCTGGTGCGCGGACGTGACGATCACCACGACCTCGGGATGCCGCATGCGCCCGCCGAGCGCATCGGCCAGCGCGCGACATTCGCCAAGCGAGGCATGCGGGCTGCCGATGGCGACGAGTTCCACTTGGTCCGGTCCGTCGTTCAAGCTCGACCATGCGGCGGCCATGTCGGCACGGGAGATGGTCGCGTGGTCGGCATCTTCGGCCGCTGCACCGCCCGCCTCGGGCGTGACGCCCTCCACATGCAGCATCGGCGCGGCGGAGGTGGTGCCGAAAGCGGCGCAGAGCGCCTTGAGGTCGTCGCGCGTGGGCTGCCCCGCGGCGAGCCCGCGCAGGAGCGGTATGCGATCCGGCGCCGCGCGACCGGCGAGATAACCGACCAGCGGCCAGAATGCATCGTCCACGTCTTCCGGCAGGTCGACGTCGATCACGCGTCGGGCCTTCCTGTGTTCGTCCAGGTAGACGCCGGAGCGTGGCGCGCGTCCGGCCAGCGCGATGCAAAGGTCGAGAAAATCCGGATGCTTCGCCGTCCGTGCGCCGAGAACGCTGTTGGCGAAGATCACGGCGTTGGATTCCGCCCAGGCGATGGATTCGCCGGCGCGCGGTGCACTGTCGAGCAAATAGGGCGAGCAGGTGAAGGTTGGACGGCAGCCCATGCGGACATAGGCGTCGGCCAGTCGCGCCGCCGGGTCGCCGAAGGCGGCCGGCACTCCCTGCGCCTGCCAATTGGCGCGGTCAACCGAAATGGCGTTCATGGTCGTCGGCACCCGGACCTCAGCCCCCATCTCCGCCATCTTCTCGGCGAAAGTCAGGTTGGCGGGGCTCGCATAGATGCAGCCATCTATATGGCCCTGCACCACGTCCACCAGCCCTTCCGCTCCCTGCTGCGCCGCCATGGCGCAGATGATGCGCATGGCCTGCTGGACCGCGACGCCGTCGCGGCCATCGAGCATGGCGCGGTCGGCCTCGGAAAGATCGAGGGCAGCCGTCGCCGGTGGTTCGACCGTGATCGTCAGACCATCCGCCTCGATCGCCGCCTCGCTGATCCGCGCTGTCTCTGCTTGCGAAAGCGCTTCAAAGGCCTTGCGCGAGACACGCAATACCGGCAGCGGCTTGCCGAACATTTCGGCGGCGATCAGCGCGCCGAGGGTCAGGACGTCCTCGGCTTCGCAGAATACCAGCGCGGCCGGGGCGCGACCCGTCAGCGCAAGGTCGAGCAGCACGCCCGAGCCGGTGCAGGAGCCGCGGCTCGACGGCATCAGCAGGATGCCGCCGGTCAGACAGCTGCCGTGCAATGGATGGTGCACGTCAATTACCCGGCCGGTCGCCGGATCGACCCCGCCCCAGAAGCTCAACGCCTCCACAGTGCCGACGATAGGGCCACGGGCGGTGCCTCCCAATATGCTGCGAGCCGAGATCGATCGAGTCATTTTACGACAAATCCATGAGCAAAGGGGTCACGGTCGTCAATGAAGATCGTGTTGATGCCAGTCATCCGCGCCCATCCGGCGATGGAAGGAACGATGGCATCGCGGTCCGCGACCTTGGTCGCGGCCTCGACACGGCCCTTGAACAGCGAGCCGATGATCGATTCATGCACGAACTCGTCGCCGACCTTGAGCTTCCCTTTGGCGGCGAGCTGCGCCATGCGGGCCGAGGTGCCGGTACCGCAGGGCGACCGGTCAATGGCCTTTTCGCCGTAGAACACGGCGTTGCGCGCATGCGCCTCAGCCTGCGTCGGCTTGCCCGTCCACTGAATGTGGCTGAGGCCCCGGATCTCCGGATGCTCGGGGTGGACGAATTCATATTTGGCGTTCAATGCCGCGCGCAGCTTCGGGCTCCAGCCGACGAGTTCGCCGGCCGTATGGTCGGCCATGTCGCGGAAGTTCTTTTGCGGCTCGACGATGGCATAAAAGTTGCCGCCATAGGCAACGTCGACGACGATTTCACCCAGGCCCTCGACTTCGGCGGTCAATCCCTCGGCATAGAGAAACCCGGGCACGTTGGTCAGGCGTACCTCCTCGACGAAGCGACCCTCCTGGCGATAGGTGATGTCCACCTTGCCGGCCGGTGCGTCGATCGACAGCTTGCCGGGCTCGCGCGGGGTGATCAGCCCGTTCTCGATCGCCATGGTGATGGTGCCGATCGTGCCGTGACCGCACATCGGCAGACAGCCGGAGGTCTCGATGAAGAGCACCGCGACGTCGCAGTCCGGTCGCGTCGGCGGATAGAGGATCGAGCCCGACATCATGTCGTGCCCGCGCGGCTCGAACATCAGGCCCGTGCGGATCCAGTCGAACTCTCTGAGGAAGTGGGCGCGCTTCTCCAGCATGTTGGCCCCCTCCAGTCTCGGCCCGCCGCCGGAAACGAGGCGGACCGGATTGCCGCAGGTGTGGCCGTCGATGCAGGAGAAGGTGTAGGTGGCCATGGTCGGTGCCCTGTCAGAATCTTTGTGGCGAGAAGGATTGAATGTCGATGGCCGGCCTCTGGCCGGTCAAGAGATCGGCGACGAGCCGGGCGGTCCCCGCCGATTGCGTCAGTCCGAGGTGACCGTGGCCGAAGGCGTAGATCACATGCGGCGTGGCGCGGGCGCGGCCGATCGCCGGCAGGCTGTCGGGCAGTGACGGGCGGAAGCCCATCCATTGCACGCCACCTTCGCTTTTCAGCCCCGGCAGGAAGGTCTGCGCCTTCTTCAGCATGGCTTCCGCGCGACGGAAGTTTGGCGGCAACTTCAAGCCACCGAGTTCCACGGCACCGCCCACCCTGATGCCGGTCGAAAGCCGCGTGACGACGAAGCCATGGCCGCCGAAGGTGACCTGGGTCCGCAGGTCGAAGGCGTTCGAGGGAAGCGTGGTATTGTAACCGCGCTCGGTCTCGAGCGGAATGCGCTCGCCAAGGGTGCGGGCGATACGGTGCGAGAAGGCGCCGGCCGCAAGCACCACGTGGCGGGCACGCCGCGTCTTGCCGTCCGCCGCAGTCAGGTCGATCCCACCCTCGACCGGCCTCAGCGCCACGATCTCGGCGCGTTCGATCGCACCGCCGCGGGCGCCGAAATGATCCGCAAGCGCCAGCGTGTAGAGCTTCGGATCGGCGATCGAGTACCAGCCGGGCGTGAAGGTCCCATGGGCGAAGCGCGGTGCAAGGCCGGGCTGGATCTCGCGCATGGCTGAAGCGTCGAGGTGACGGAACTCGATGCCGTGCTCCGCCCGCGCCTTCCAGCCGGGCAGCGAAGCCTTCAGTTCGGCCTCGCTTTCATAGACCTGAAGATTGCCTTCCTTGCGCAGCATCGGCAAGGTTCCGGTCGCCGCAAGGAAGGGCTCCAGCTCCGCCTTCGACAGGTCCATCATCGCCGTTTGTGCTGCCGTCGAATGCGCCACCCGCTTCGGCGAGCAGGCGCGCCAGAAGCGGAACATCCACGGTGCGATCTGTGCGGCGTAGGCGGGCGGAACGGTCAGCGGCCCGAGCGGGTCGAGCAGCCACTTCGGTGCCTTCTTGAGGATGCCTGGCGAGGCGAGCGGCAGAATGTCGGTGAAGGCGAAAGCCCCGGCATTGCCCGCGGAGGCTCCGGCAGCAGGGCCCTCGCGATCGAGCACGGTGACCAAAAGCCCCCGTGCCTGGGCCGCGATCGCCGCGGAAAGGCCGACAACGCCGGCGCCGATGACGATGAGGTCAGGCTGGGCTGCATCCTTCATGATCGCCTCAGTGCGTCGCTGCGAGGAACTTCTGCAGTTCGGGATCCTTCGGTGCACCGAAGAGCGCTTCCGGCGGCGCGATTTCCGCCATCACGCCCTTGTGGAAGAAGGCCACCCGGTCGGACACCTCGCGGGCGAATTTCATCTCGTGCGTGACGCAGATCATAGTCATGCCCTCGGAGGCGAGCATGCGCAGCGTATCGAGAACTTCGCCGACAAGCTGGGGATCGAGCGCCGAGGTCACTTCGTCGAACAGCATGTATTCCGGCGACATGGCGAGCGCGCGAGCGATTGCCATGCGCTGCTGCTGGCCGCCCGACATGCGGGCCGGATAGACCGAGAGCTTCTCGCCGAGGCCTACATGGGTGAGCTGCTTGACGGCAATCTCCTCGGCCTTCTCCTTGGAAAGGCCGAGCACCTTGCGCGGCGCCAGCATGACGTTCTCGAGAACGGTCAGGTGCGGGAAGGCGTTCCACTGCTGAAAGACGATGCCGATCTTGCGGCGCAGTTTGTTGAGGTCGGTCGTCTTGGCGTGGACCTCGGTACCGTCGACCATGATGCGGCCCGCATCGATCGGCTCGAGGCCGTTGATGCAGGTGAGCAGCGTCGATTTCCCGGAGCCGGAGCCGCCGATGACCGTCACGACTTCACCCTTCTCGACGGTGAGGTCGATGCCTTTGAGAACCTCCAGCGAGCCGAAGGATTTGCGGACGTTCTGGATCTCAATCATTGGACCACCGTTTTTCAAGATAACCGCCGAGCCGGGCGATTGGGAAGCTGATGAGGAAGTAGATGGCACCGCAGATCATGAGGATGAGCAGCGGTTCCTGCAGGCGGGTGACGAGCACCTGCGAGGCGCGCAGCAGTTCGATCAGACCGAGCCAGAGCACGAGCGCGGAGTCCTTCATGACGCCGAGCGTCAGGCCGATCCAGGACGGCAGCGAAACGCGGGTGGCGAGCGGCGCCACGATGTAGCGCATGTCCTGCCACCAGGTCATGCCGAGCGACCGGGCGGACCGCCGTGTCGTCGGCGGCACCGAGGCGATGCCGCCGCGCACGATCTCGGTGCAATAGGCGGCCGTATAGAGCGACAGCACCACGCAGGACGTCGTGAACGGAGGCCAGCCGAGCTTGGCGATCGACTGGAAGGCGTTGCCGAGGACGAGCTGGATCAGCAGCGGCACCGAGCGGAAGACGTCGAGCAGGAAGGTGAGCGGCGCCGACCAGTAAGGACCGACCTGGTTGCGCACGACGCCGAAGATGACACCGAGCACGGTGCCGGCCGCGACCGAGACGGCCGTGACCGCGAGCGTCATCAGCGCACCCTGTGCGAGAAAGCCGAGGTCACTTAGGGTGAGGGCGGTATTGAACATCTCTCACCTCTCTCAGTAGCGGAACAGGCGCGAGGCGAGCGCACGCGCCGCCAGCGTCACTGCCTTGGCGATGACATAGTAGATCACGGCGGCAAGGGCGAAGAATTCGAAGGTGCGGAACGACCGCGCGTTCAGCTCCTGGGTGACGCCGGCGAGATCAGAATTCATGCCGACGGTGACGCCGAGCGACGTCATCAGGATCGCCCAGACCATCTGGTTGGTGGCGGGCAGGAATGCAACGCGCAGCATCTGCGGCAGGACGATGTAGCGGAAGGCCTGCACCGGGGTCATCCCGAGCGAGCGACCGGCGCGCGTCTGGGTGTCCGGAATGGCCTTGAGGGCACCGCGGAAATTCTCCGCAAGGTAGCCGGCATTGTTGAAGGCGATCCCGACGAGCAGCGCCGTATAGGGGCTCAGATGGATGCCGAAATTGCCGAGGCCGAAATGGGCCATGTAGATCTGGAACAGTGCCGGGGTGTTGCGGGCGATCTCGACCCAGGTCGCGGTAATGCCACCAAGGGCGCGGTTCCCGGACAGGCGGCAGGCCGTCAACGCGAGCGCGAGTGCGAGGCCGATGACCATCGACAGCAGCGCCACCTGCAAGGTGATCAGCGCTCCGTCGAGCATCTGCGGCAGGGCCTTCAGCGCCTGGTTCCAATGGAAGGTATAACTGAACATTTTCGTCTCACCCCTTCGGAAACGAATAGCGGCGCGAGGCTACAGCGCCGCGCGTCTTATGAGACGCGCAAAGGACGCTGTAGCACTTTGAATTGCTGCATGTTTTTTCCTTAAATCGGCTAGGATTCAAGGAAACATGCAGTAGGCCTCGCGCCGCAAGAGAAGCGGCTTGATCAGCGATAGACGCCGTTGACCGTCAGCTCCGGCACCTCGCCGCCAACCCACTTTTCGTAGAGTTCCTTGTAGCGGCCGGTGCGAACCTGCTGATTGATGAACAGGTTGAGGTAGTTGATGAGGCCGTATTCTTCGCGGTTGGTGAAGAGCGCCACATAGTCGGTGTCGAACGGCGCCTTGCCAACCACGGAGATACCGGCGAACTTGCCGGTCTTCACATTGGCCTGGGCGACAGTCGAGGTCGACACGGTGGCGTCGATCTGCCCCTGGCTCAGCGCAAGGAAGACGTCAGCCTGCGTCTGGTAGGGGCGGAACTCACCGGCGCCCCAGGCCTTGACCTGGTTTTCCAGTGCGATCGCTTCGAACGTGCCTGCCGTGGCGCCGACGACCTTGCCCTTCATGTCTTCGAAGGACTTGATGCCCGACTTGTCGTTGGCGGTGACGGCCATCTCGAAGGCGAAGTACGGCATCGTCATGCCAACGGTCTTGGCGCGCTCCAGCGTGTCCGAGGTCGAGGCGACGCCGACGTCAACACGGCCCGACATGAGAGCGGGGATGCGTTCCGGGAACGGGGTTTCGACGATCTCGGCCGTTACGCCGAGTGCCTTGGCAAGGTCGTTGCAATAGTCGACGTCGAAGCCGACCGGATTGTTGTTCTCGTCGCGAGAACCCATCGGTGGGAAGTCGAGCACAACGGCACAGCGCAGCGTGCCCGAGCCAATGATGTCATCAAGTTTGTCGGCATGGGCCGGGCTGGTCAGAGCCGTGGCCGCAACGAGGCCGAACGCGAGCACCGAGGTCTTCATTATCTCTCTCTCCCTGAAATGGTGTGCCGTCTTACGGCGGCGGACTATTCCGCATTGAAGCGCACAAATCAATTGCAAAAATACAAGAAAAATACAAAAAGTATATAGCCGGGCGCCTAGACGCAATTAAAAGAAGCTTTCCCTTGTGGAAAAGCTCCTTTTATTGCTTGCACGCCGTTTGGATCAGCCGAGGAAATCCTCCGGCAGCAGGCCCTCCGGCATGTTTTGGTAGGCCACCGGACGCAGGAAACGTCGAATCGACAGGGTGCCGACGCTGGTTGCCCCGAAATTGGTCGAGGCGGGATAGGGTCCTCCATGCACCATGGAATCGACCACTTCAACCCCGGTCGGGAAGCCGTTGACCAGCACCCGCCCCGCCTTGCGCTCAAGTACCGGGCGCAGGCGCCGGGCCGCGTCCAGGTCGGCGGAATCCATGTGGATGGTCGCGGTCAGTTGTCCCTCGAACCCGCGCGCGAGTTGCTCCATCTCCTCGAGCGAGCCCACCCGGACCACGAGCCCCAGAGGTCCGAAGACCTCCTCGCCGAGCGCATGATCTGAGAGGAACTGCGCGCCGGTCGTCTCGAAGAGGTTGGGCGAGGCGGTGCGATCGGACGACTGAGTGACGAGCAACGGCTTGACGGCGTTGCGGCTGGCAAAGCGCGCCTGCCCGTCATGATAGGCTTTGGCGATGCCGTCGGTCAGCATCGTCTGCGGCGCGACCTTGGCGAGCGCCTCGACAGTGGCTGTCGTGAAGCGGTCCGCGGCGGCACCATTGACGACCACGGCGATGCCTGGATTGGTGCAGAACTGGCCGGCGCCCATGGTCAGCGACCCGGCCCAGCCTTGGCCGAGCGTCTCCGCCCGGGCGTTCAGGGCTTCCGGCAGCAGGAACATCGGGTTGACCGAGCCGAGTTCACCGAAGAACGGGATCGGCTCGGGCCGTGCGGCGCAGAGATCGAAGAGCGCACGGCCACCAGCCAGCGAACCGGTGAAGCCGACGGCCTTGATCAGTGGGTGCTGCACCAGGGCATGGCCGACTTCGCGGCTACCGCCCTGGATCAGCGAGAACACGCCGGGGTGGACGCCGGTCTTGCGGATGGCTGCCTCGATCGCCTGGGCGACGATTTCACCGGTGCCTGGATGCGCCGAATGGCCCTTCACGACCACGGGGCAGCCCGCGGCAAGCGCCGCAGCGGTGTCGCCGCCGGCTGTCGAGAAGGCGAGCGGGAAGTTCGATGCGCCGAAGACGGCGACCGGACCGATCGGCCGCTGGATGAGCCGAATCTCCGGGCGCGGCGCCGGCTGGCGGTCCGGCATCGCCGCGTCGAAGCGGCGGTCCAGGTGCTCGCCCTTTTCGATGTGGTCGGCGAACAACCGAAGCTGCCCGGTGGTCCGGCCGCGTTCACCCTGCAGACGAGCCTCGGGCAGACCGGTCTCCTGGCTGCCGATCTCGGTGATGGCGTCGGCACGGGCTTCGATCTCGTCGGCAATGGCGCGCAGCAAGGCCGCGCGCTCCGCCCGCGAGGAATAGCCAAAGCTCCAGAAGGCTTCCTCGGCCGCCTCGCAGGCCCGGTTCACCAGTTCGACGGTGCCTATGGCAAAGTGATGCACCGGGCCGTGGGCCGGGGCGGAGCCGAATGTGCCCGCGCCGTCGAGCCATTCGCCGGCGACGAGGTGTTTTCCTTTTGGGGTAAAGACCATCTGACGTTCCTTTCTCAAAAAATCGGTACTTCGGCAAAGATCAACCCGCGAACGAATTGCACTTGTCGAAACTTTGTATACTGTTTGTATGCACGACATCAACCGTTGCGCCGCCCGTAGCGACAGGAGGCAATGCCATGAGCGAAACCACAACCCTTCCCATCAGTGCTCTGCACGAGCGCGTCGACGCGATCTTCCGCAAGGCGGGGCTCAATAGCGTTCAAGCTGGGGCGCTTGCTCGCGTCATCGTCGCCGGCGAGCGTGACGCCTGCAAATCGCACGGTATCTATCGCATTGAAGGGGCTCTGCGAACAGTAAAGGCGGGGAAGGTGAAGCCGGACGCCGTGCCGGAACTCCAAAAGCAGGAGGGGTCGGCCATCGTTAAGGTGAACGCCAAGGGCGGCTTCGCCAATCCGGCCTTCGAGCTCGGCCTGCCTGTCCTGGCCGAACGTGCCCGGGTGCTCGGCCTCGCCGCACTCGTCATCAACGATTGCACGCATTTCTCGGCGCTTTGGCCTGAAGTCGAAGGACTGACGGGCGAAGGGCTCGCCGGCCTCGTCATGTGCCCGAGCTATGCGACCGTGGCGCCTACCGGCGGCAACAAGCCGCTGCTCGGTACCAATCCCTTCGCCTTCGGCTGGCCGCGCGAAGGCAAACCGCCCTACGTCTTCGACTTCGCGACCTCCGTTGCAGCGCGCGGCGAGATCGAGTTGCACCGGCGAGCCGGAAAGCCCTTGCCGGAGGGTTGGGCTATCGATGCGGACGGCAAGCCGACGACCGATCCTGAAGCGGCGCTCGCCGGCGCAATGTTGCCGTTCGGCGGCCACAAGGGCTCGGCGATTGGAACGATGATCGAGCTTCTCGCGGGCATCATGATCGGCGACCTGACGAGCCCCGAAGTGCTTGATTACCTCGGCACGACCACCTTGGCGCCGTTCCACGGCGAACTCATCATCGCCTTCTCGCCGGAGACCTTCGCGGCCGGACGGCCGGGCAATCCCTTTGCCCGCGCGGAGGTTCTGTTTGAGGCGATCGTCGGTCAGGGGGCCCGCCTTCCCTCGCAGCGGCGCTTCCTGGCGCGCGCCAGGTCTGAGGCAGAGGGCGTCGTCTTGACAAAGGCCGAGATCGACCAGCTCGAGCGGCTCCTCGCCTTTGGGTTGGACGCGGTCGCGTAAGGTAAGGCGTCTGCACGTCGCGCGTCCAATCGGACACGTAAGGTCGCCATAGCACTTTGAATTGCTGCACGATGGTCGATTTCGAAATCGAAGCCACCAACGAGAAAGGCCCTCCGATCGGAGGGCCTTCTGTTTTGTGGGCCGATGCGGCGATCAGGCTTTGTACTTCTGTACGGCGCCCGGAAGCTTGCTCCACTCGGCATACCAAGTGTTGAAGAGCTTGAACTGCGCTTCGACATAACCGCGCTGGCTTTCCGACAGCACGTCGGTCTCGTTGAAGTGCAGCGTGTATTCCTTGTCGCCCTTCAGCACCATCATGTACTTGAAGTAGAGAACCAGATCCGGCCCTTCGTCGAAGGAGGAAAGCACGGCAAGCGCCTGCTCCAGTTCCAGTGCGCGCTGGCGTGCATCGACATCGCCTTCGGCGGCGGCCTGCGACAGGTTGCACATATGGATGACTTCCTTCGGCAGCACGCAGCCGATGCCGGTGATGGCGCCGGTTGCGCCGCAGTTGACGAAACCGTGGAACACGGCGGTGTCGACGCCGATCATCAATGAGACGCCATCGTCACGGCTGGTAATGTTCTCGGCCGCATAGCGCATGTCGGCGGCGCCCCCGAACTCTTTGAAACCGACGAGGTTCGGATGCTCGGCGCGCAGGGCGAAGAACAGGTCGGCGCGGGTGGCGAAACCATAATAGGGGCTGTTGTAGATGACCGCCGGCAGATCCGGAGCGGCCGAGAGAATAGCCTTGAAGTGGTTCTTCTGGGCGGCGACGACCGAGCCGCGCGAAAGCACGCGCGGGATGACCATCAGGCCCTGGGCACCGACCTTCTGGGCGTGGGCGGCGTGGGCGACGGCGGACGCGGTGTTGACGGCCCCGGTGCCGACAATGACCGGGATGCCCGCCTTGACCAGACGCTCGACGCCTTCCATGCGCTGTGCGTCGGTCAGAAGCGGCCAGTCACCCATCGAGCCGCAATAGACGACGGCGGACATGCCCTGCGCGATCAGCTCCTTGCCCTTGCGCACGAGGGCGTCGAAATCGGGGGTGCGGTCGTCCTTGCAGGGGGTCATCAAGGCGGGGATGACGCCTGAGAAAATCTTCGCCTTCATTTGAAACTCCTCTTGTCTTGTCGCGGGGCCACGGGCGTGCGCTTTGGTGCCGCTTCCGTGCCTTTGAAGCGAACAATAGCGTCTTGTATTTTATTTGTCGACAAGAAAAATACAGGCCGCTACAGGTCAATGTCGAGCTTGTTGTTTCGGGTGAACAGTTTCTGCACCTGCTCAACGATCTGCTCGGCATGCGCCTTGCCGAGACGATCGGCCGCCTCCACGTCGCGCGCTTCAATCGCGGCGATGATTTCCGCGTGCTCGTCGACGAAGCGCTGTGGGAACTGTTCCTCATAGGACTGGTAGTAGAGGCGGAGAATCCGCCGCCCTTCATCGAGCAACCGCCGGAACAGGCCGGTGAAATAGGGGTTGCGGCCGGCCTCGGCGATTGCCGCATGAAAAGCTGCATTGGTGGCGATCATGGCCAGTGCGTCGCGCGACTGGACGGCCGCCGCATAATCTTCGTGGAAGCCGCGGATGACCGGCAGGTCTTCCGGGCGGTGGTTCTGCGCCGCAAGCCGGGTCGTCACCCGGTACATCAGCACCAGCGCCTCGAAGAATGTGTGAAGGTTGAGGAAATCGATGTTCGACACCATCGTCGATCGATTCGGCAACGTGTCGATCAGCCCCTCTCCTGCCAGCCGCACCAGTGCCTCACGGATCGGCGTGCGTGAGAGCTTGAAGCGCTCGGCCAGTTGCACCTCGTCGATAGGGCTGCCGGGCGGCAGGACAAGATCAAGGATCTCGTCGCGAAGAAGGTCGTAGACCATCTTCACGCCGGAGCCCCGCTTGCGTTCCGGGAGGGAATTGTTGTCGCTGTCGGTCATTTGGCAAATCCTCTTGTCGACAAAAGGAATACTTTCCCCAGACAGCAGGATCAACAATTTCCGGGCGGTGCATGGCGCAGCTCAACAAGAAGTGGATATCGGGCTTGCTGCCGTGCGCCGACACTGCCATTCGTGGCCACAAAGAGCGAGTCCTTCGACGCTTATGCGGAGGAGCTCTGCAAGCGGCGACTGGCATGACGGTTTGCGGAAGCGTGATTCGACGTGTTCTGGCCATGGCACCGGTGCTGGCACGACCCGACCTTAGCCTTTCCGTTCATCCGGCAATATCGCGGCTCCGATCTTGATGGCTTGCTCCCATGCGGGCCCGCGATCGGCACGTGTGCGACCAACAGACCACCGCGTCAGTCGTGTTTTCCGTGAGTTCATGGTGCCGTGCGACAGACCGATGCGCCGCGCCAAGGAATCGATCGGGGCACGAACATCGCTACCGCCCGGGTGCGATCTATGGAGCCGGCCGAGCACGCTCGTACACCGCGTCAACGCTGGGGTCGATTAGATCAACGGGCACATCCAGCACGAATGCGATGCCCGCCCCGGCATGGAAGAGCAGGGCGAGCCTTTTGCGACGTAGTGACGGATCTGCCGGGGGAAGCCGCCAAAGCCGCGCCCTCCTTTCGCAGATCGTCAAAGCCGGTCGAGCCGCAGGACCGAGGTGTTGCCGACCCAGGCCTCGCGCCATCGACGCGTCGTTTTTTCAACCAGGGCCTCGTCGCCGCGTGCACGGTAGACCTCGCTCAGGCCGAACAATGCCCAGCCATTGTTCGGAGCAAGATCGAGGCTCTCAAGAAAGGCCTTCTCCGCGCCATCGAGATCGCCGACGCGGAGCAGCGCCGCCCCGAGCGACTGCCCGAGCGGGTAATACCAATGGCGCGGCTCCATATAGGAAAGGCGATCCTCCACTTTCTTGGCATCTGCGAATGCGCGGGCGGCAGCCGGCCAATCATCGCCCGCTTGGGCGATACGCGCCGTGAGGACGTGCCCGGCTATTTCCAACACGTCGGCAGCGGGCATTCCGCCGGCCGCCAGCGCGCTCCAGTCGGACGATCGCGCGATCTCGGCAATCGCCGCCCCTTCGACCCGAGCAGCTTCGAGATCACCGCGCGCAGCCTGGGCCACTCCGCGCATATAATGCCAAGCCGCGTCAACAAACGGGAAGGCGCCAGTGGGACGCGCGACCCCGAGGATCGTTTCAGGATCGCTGAACTGGGCATGCGCGAAGAGGGGCGCGGCCTTGATCGGCTGAACGAAGGCAGGTGCGGCGCGCGCGAGCTCGTCCGAGATCACTCCGGAGAGCTTCTGCGCCGCCTCGATTGCAGTCGGTCCGTCGCCGGCCATCTGCGCCGAAACCAGCAGGAAGTGGATATTGTGCGGATAGTAGCCGCCTGCATAGAGCCCCTCGGGCGCCACGGCCTTGAAGAAGGACTCGTCCGTTGCGACCGCACGGCGGTTGACCGCAAGCGAATCCGCGTAGCGTCCGACGCGGTAGTAGATGTGAGAGGGCATGTGAACGAGATGACCGGCATCGATCTCCATCTTCGCCAGGCGATCGGCGTGCGGCTCCGCCCGCTCGGGCGTCGTCGAGGCCTCGACAGCATGGATGTAGAGATGGATCGCACCGACATGGTTCGCGTTGCGCGCCAGCACCCGTTCAAGCGTCGAGATGATCTCCGCGGTCCTTCCCTTCGGCTTTGCGCCGCCGTCGGTCCAGTAGTCCCAGGGGCTGATATCCATCAACGCCTCTGCATAAAGAACGGCAATATCGTCGTCGTTCGGAAACTTACCGGCGACTTCGGCCATGGCATCTGCATAGGCTTGGTCGAGGACTTCACGGTCGGCATCCGGAGCGTAGCGATGGGCCAGCGCGGCGATCAACGCCTGCTCACGCGGAGATGCGTTCGGCGCCAGGGCCGTGGCCTTTGCCACCGCCGCCATTGCCGCAGCATTTGCATCGGGATCCATCGGTGCGTTGATGTTCGGGCCGAGCACGAGCGCCTCTCCCCAGAAACAGATCGCGCAAGATGGATCAAGTTTCTGTGCTTGCCTGAAACTGCGTGCAGCCTCGGCATGGTTGAACCCGAAACTCAGCATCATCGCCTGATCGATATAAGCCTGCGCTCCTTCGTTCGCCGTAGAGGCGGAGGAGCGATGACCGGTCAGATTTGCCCACAGGGGAACTTGGTCACCATCGGCAACCGGCGTCGGAAGCTGGTTGCCGCCGAACTGTTTCAGTTCCGTGTTCTTTGCCAGGTGGTACTTCGCATCATGGGCAAGTGTCGGGCCGGCGGCGATCAGAATCGCTGCGGACAGGGCGCTGGAGAGAAGGTGCGTTTTCATGGTCATTCTCGTCTGCTTTCGATCGGGGGGAGACCGTGGCACTCGGCCGCTTCACGCGCCCTTGTGCCGGTTGCTGGCTCGTGCAGAGCCGACGAGGTGTTCAACTTCGAAACGCGTTACGCCGATGTCCTTGAGGATGTGATCCGGCATCTCATGCAAGGCGCAGCCGCGTGCCCGACTGATCCGCCTGCGACGGCGGATTATCTCGGCAATCTGTGCAGCGTGGCTCAAGAAGGCTGGGCTTTGCGCTGCTGCCAGAAATGCCGATGGATTAATGCTGAAGGAGGTCTTGGACATGGTGCGTTCCTTCTTGATCTGAGTGTCCAGCAGTCGGTTGACACTCGCCAATGCGGCCGTCGGCGACGGATTCACCGCTTTATCGTTCCTGATGCGATGGCCAGCGTACGTTCAGCCCGCACGCGCGATCGATCTGTCAGTGGAAATACACCGGCTGTGCCAGTGCGGCAGTTCCGGAAGTAACTGGAAGCAGTCTTTGCGCCGCTTCAGCATCACGCGGACACACGCATGCTGCGGTCCGGAATAATCGATCCGGGCCATGTGGCCCGTGATGATGCGCTCGAATGGTTCGCGTCGCTCGCCAAGGCGCGTGGGGCCAACTGGCGGCAGTCGATCGCAAGCTCTCAGCTGCGGCGGTCACAAGGGGCAATTCTACCTTGATCACCACAAACAGGGTGTGAGTTCAACTCGATACATTATGGGATCCTCTTGGACCGAGAATGTGTTTTTGCCTCGCAACTGGGTTGCGGCAAGGGTGCTCCCGAACCGATAGCGCAAATAATTTCTTCGGATGGTCCTTTGGCTATCCAACACCGCCTACCCTCGCCTAGGAGCTTGCTTTCTCGTCGGACTGCTCAGGATATGCCTCCCAGCCAAAGACGCTGCGACCGTCCCATTCGGGGGACCGGCGGAACTCCCCGGCGACAATTTCTTTTAGATCTGGGCCTGTAACGTATTTCTCCAGCTGCCTCGCCTGATCGTCCAAGCGTCTCAGCGCCTGCAGCTCCTCATCGCGACCCAGCCGCGCTTTGGTCACAGCCGATTTCATTACGCGGATCGTCTGATCGTAGATTTTGAGTGGCACGGGAAACGGGTGGCGATCCTTGCCGCCGTGTGCAAGGGAGAACCGCGCGGGATCGGCAAAGCGGCAGGGGGCGCCATGCACCACTTCTGCCACCATCGCGAGCGCGTTGACCGTCCGCGCACCGACGCCTGGCACGAGCAGGAGCTGTTCGAAATCTTCAGGTCCGCGATCGGCCGCCGCAGCAAGCGTTGCATGCAACCGCTTCATGTTGATGTTTTCCTCTCGCACCTCATGATGTGCCGGCATTACAAGGTGCGGCAGCAGGGGTTGCGCGAGTTCCTTCGTTTCGACCTTCCGGTCCATCGCGAATACCTCCCGGACAATTCGATCGGGTCCGTGAGCGGTTAACAGGTCAAGCTGACTACGTCGCGACGCTGCAGCACGCCTGTCGGCGAGATTGACGATTTCACCTTGGCGCCTTCCTTCTATCGCTGCATGGGGAGAATCGACGAAACTGGAAACGCCTTCTGATAGCCAGTGATAGCGCCGAGCCTGTCGTTTATCGCCATTCATGCCCTGCTGCACGACCACCCATTTGCCGTCGTCGGCCACGATGAAACTGTGTAGGTAGAGGTCGAAACCATCTTGAACCGCCGCGCTGTCGACCTTTGCGACGAGCCGGCTGGTAGTTGCAAGACCGCCGCCGTCGATGCCGACGCGGTTGCCGATGTCTATCAATTCGTCTGGTGTCTGCCTCGAGTTTCGCCCACGTCCTCCGCAAACATGAATACCCAATTCCCGCGAAAGGGGTGTGAGGCCGCGTTTCAAAACGCCAATGACACTGGTTGTGATTCCGGAAGAGTGCCAATCCATCCCCATGACGCAGCCCAAGGACTGAAACCAGAAAGGGTGCGCCAAACGCCGGAGAAACTCGTCGCGGCCATATTCGATCACGATCGCCTCAGTGATGACCGCGCCAAGCTTCGTCATACGGTCGCCCAGCCACCGGGGAACCTTGCCACCATGAAGCGGGAGATCCGCACTGCCTGCTCTTTGAACCATCTGTTCCTTATAAACCGCCAGTCGGAGTTATGACAGGGAGAAGTTCTTCAAATGTTCTCTTTTGCGCGGATTTGTTAGGGGCGAAACATCCAAGTACACGCGTTGGGCAAAGGCGAACCATTATCGACGTATTGCGCGACGATCAGGCCTCTGCGTTTCCTACGAGTCGAACCGCTTGACAGGACCGGGCAAAGAGCGGAAAACACCGCGCATGGGGGGTTGCGATCACCCCACGAGGCGACAGCCGAAGCATCGCGTCCAATCAACCGCTCACACGGAGGACGCGTCATATGTCGTCACTGCTCGAAATTTCCCCAGAGAAACTTGCCCGCCTGATCGGCACCCCCAGATGCCCCGCGCTCATCGATGTCCGGATCGACGAGGATTTCGACGCTGATCCGCGTTTGGTGCCCGGC
This sequence comes from Sinorhizobium sp. 7-81, assembly GCF_030124405.1. Lineage (NCBI taxonomy): Bacteria > Pseudomonadati > Pseudomonadota > Alphaproteobacteria > Hyphomicrobiales > Rhizobiaceae > Sinorhizobium > Sinorhizobium sp. 7-81. Next base: position 387,365 of record NZ_JASKLT010000002.1, read on the forward strand.
TCCATGCGGCGCGACTATCGCAATGTACAGGAGTGGATTGCGGAGCTCGATCGCGACTCAGCGGTGATCATCTGTCATCGCGGCAAGAAACTCAGCTACGGTGTCGCCGCCTGGCTTCGCCACTATGGCATTGCCGCCGACGTCCTCGAAGGAGGCTTCGAAGCCTGGGCTGAGCTTGGCTATCCGGCCATACCCGCTTCCGCAATACCGGAGCGGGATACGAGCGGACGCACCGTCTGGGTGACAAGGGCGCGGCCGAAGATCGACCGCATCGCCTGCCCTTGGCTGATCCGCCGCTTCGTCGATCCGCAGGCAGCCTTCCTGTTCGTGTCGCCTGCCGAGGTCGAGGTGGTCGGCGAGCGCTTCGCCGCGACGCCCTTCGACATAGATGCCCCGATCCGCTGGAGCCACAAGGGTGAGCTTTGCACCTTCGACGTCATGGTCGAGGAATTCGGTCTTTCCACCGAACCGTTGCAGCGGCTCGCCACGATCGTGCGCGGCGCGGACACCGCCCGCCTCGATCTCGCTCCGGAAGCGCCCGGCCTTTTGGCGGCATCACTCGGTCTGTCGCGTATGTATGCCGACGATCTTGAGCAACTGGAGGCCGGGATGCTGCTCTACGACGCCTTTTACCGCTGGTGCCGGGATGCTACCGACGAAACGCATAACTGGCCATCGCCGAAAAAGGATTCGTAAATGACCGAAACTGCAAACAGGGCCGCGCCGGGAGCGGCGCGGCAGGAATACGCCCACAGGATTCCGTTCGGCGAGGCCGTACGGGTCTGGGCAAGAATTGCGGCCTTGAGTTTCGGCGGTCCTGCCGGCCAGATTGCGGTGATGCATCGCATCCTCGTCGACGAAAAACGCTGGATCGGCGAGCACCGTTTTCTGCATGCCCTGAACTACTGCATGCTGCTGCCGGGACCGGAGGCGCAGCAGCTTGCGGTCTACATCGGCTGGCTCCTGCACCGTACCGCCGGCGGCCTCGTTGCCGGCACGCTGTTCGTGCTGCCGGGTTTCCTCTCCATCCTCGGCTTGAGCTATATCTACGCAGCCTTCGGCAATGTCACCGTCGTCGAAGGGCTGTTCTTCGGCCTGAAGGCGGCTGTGCTCGCCGTTGTCATTCATGCCGTCTTCCGGATCGGTGCCAGGGCACTCAAGAACCGGCTGATGATCGGCATCGCGGCGGCCGCTTTCGTCGCCATTTTCTTCTTCCGCGTCCCATTTCCGCTGATCATCCTGACCGCGGGTATATTCGGCTATGTCGGCGGCCGGTCCGGTTCGCCGCTCTTCCGGATTGGCGGCGGTCACAAGGCGGGATCCGGTCCTGTCCTGAAGGACGAAGATTCGCTGCTCGGAGAGGAAACTCCGGCCCATGCCCGTCCGAACCTTTCCTGGTCGGTGCGTGTCTCGGCGGCGTTCCTCGCGCTCTGGCTCCTTCCCTTGATGCTGCTTACAGCCTTCCTCGGCACGGACAATATCTTTACCCAGATCGGGCTGTTCTTCAGCCAGATGGCCGTCGTCACCTTCGGCGGAGCTTATGCTGTGCTCGCCTATGTCGCCCAGGAAGCGGTTCAGCACTACGGCTGGCTGAAGCCCGGCGAGATGCTCGACGGCCTCGGAATGGCCGAGACGACGCCTGGCCCCTTGATCATGGTTGTCCAGTTCGTCGGCTTCATGGGCGCCTACCGTGACCCGGGCTCGCTGAACCCGATGGCGGCGGCGACGCTTGCGGCTATCCTGACGACCTGGGTGACCTTCGTTCCCTGCTTCCTTTGGATTTTCCTCGGAGCGCCTTTCATCGAGCGCCTTCGCAACAACGCGGCGCTGACGGGCGCAATGTCGGCAATCACCGCCGCCGTCGTCGGGGTGATCCTCAACCTCGCCGTGTGGTTCGGGCTGCACACGCTGTTTGCAGAGGTGGTGACGTGGAGGCTCGGTTGGTTCGCGCTCGATGTCCCCGATCCATCCTCACTGGTGCTGCCATCGCTCGTGCTCACAGCGGCGGCCGCCATCGCAATCTTCCGTTTCCAAGCTTCGATCATCGCGACGCTGCTTGCCTGCGCCGTCGCCGGACTCGTTTGGACAGTCGGAGCAAATGCCTTGATCTAGGTTGGGCGTCATTCGACGATTGACGTCGCTGTGTTGTTCAGTTCGATTGAGACTCCTGGGCGCGCCTTCCGGTTTTGAAAGCCGCAGGGCCGCCTGCCACAGGTCGGCATCGACGCAAACGGCCCGCTTTCGTCCGGAGTGTCCGGGAAGCCTTACGCCGGCGGCTTCATGAGCTGCCATCAAACCGTCAACGGCTTCACAAGAGTGCCCGGCGGAGAAATGATCGGGATCGATGGCAATCAGGAATTGCCCGACGCGCGGCGGGCCGCCCTCGTCGTTTCCAAAGGCGCTCGCCTCTGTGCTCAGCGCCGAACCGGTCAGGGCGGCAGCAAGGATTTCCACGAGAAGGGCGATATTGGCGCCCTTGCGACCGCCAGCAGGCAGAAGCGAACCTTCCAGGCCGGTGGCCGCGTCGGTCGTCGGCTGCCCATGCTTGTCCTGTGCCCAGCCGGTCGGTATCGCCTCTCCGCGATTGCGGCGCAGGATCATCTCCGTCTTGGAGACTGCGCTCATGCTCTGGTCGACGACAATGGGAGGAGCCCCCTCTTTCGAAGGTACGGCGAAGGCAAGCGGATTCGTGCCGAAGAGCGCCCGCGTCGCGCCCGGCGGCGCGACGGACGCCGGCGCATTCGACAGACAGATGCCGATCAGGCCGGCATCGGCGAGCGGGAGGATGTGATGGCCGAGCGCGAGGCAATTGTAGGAGTTGCGCACTGCCATGGCCGCGACGCCGGCGCCGCGTGCGGCGCCGATCAGGGCCGGCATGCCGGCGGCTATGGCAGGATGCGCGAAGCCGTACCGTGCGTCGACCGAGACCGTGGCACCGCGTGTCGTCACGTCTGGAACGGCTTCTCCATCGACCTTGCCGACCGTTAAATGCCTGCAGAAAATCGGCAGATAGTAGAGGCCGCAGACGCGATTGCCGTCCGCCTCCGCCCTGGCGATCGCCTGCGCCACGGGGAGCGCATTATCGACAGTCGCGCCATGGCCTGTCAGCGCCGACAGGCAAACCGCCTCTATTATCTCCCGGGATGTTCCGACCGTGGTCATCGGCTTGCCGCGTAGCGTCTTTCACCTTTGACGACGAGGTCGTCGGCGAGTTGGAAACCGAGACCCGGTTTCGTGAAGGCATCGAGCCAGCCGTTCCTGGGCGCCAGGTCAGGCGAGGAGACGATATCCTTCTGGACGAGCTGCCACATGATCTGGTTGCCATCGTCGAGATTGGGGATGGCTAGCCCGATGTGGTGCTCGGCGCAGGTGGTAATCCCGGTGGTGAAGGAAGAATGGATGCAGATTTTCAGCCCGGCGGATTCCGCTACAGCGGCCGCCTTCATCATCGGCTGTATTCCGCCGATCTCGCGCGGGCCGATGCAGATCATGTCGGCGGCCCGCTGGCGGCAGATCTCGTACACATCGTAGAGTGTGAAGGCCGCCTGATCCGCAACGATCGGAATGCCGACCTTCTCACGCACATGCGCCATGGCGGGAATGCTCCAGCTCACCGTCGGCTGCTCGATGAACTCGATGTCGTACTTCTCGAGCTTGCGGCACATGTTGATCGCATCATGCACGCTCCAGCCTTCGTTTGCGTCGAGGCGCAGGCGCGCGTCGCCGATCTCGCGGCGAACCGCCGCGGTGATCTCCAGATCGAGCTTCTCGCCGCGGCCGACCTTGAGATAAAAGACCCGCTCGCCCTGGGCATGACCAACGGCGGCATCACACGCAAGCTCTTCGGCGGTCTCGCCCTGAAGGAAATAAAAGTAGCCGACCGCCTTCCGGTGCGCCCCGCCAAGCAGTTGGTGCACGGGCAGGCTGGCGAGCTTGCCTTGAAGGTCCCACATAGCCATGTCGATACCTGAGAACATCTGGTTGGCCGCCCGCATGATATTCGCGCCGTGCCCGAGATATTCCTGATGGAAGATGCGCGCGATGAGCGGCGCCACGTCATGGGGCGAATGGCCGACAAGATGGTTGGCCAGGCGGTGAAGGATGGCCGCGGTTCCGGTCTGATCCGGCGCGACCGTGCACTCGCCGATACCGATCGTGCCGTCATCCGCCTCGACCTCGATGAGATTGACGGCAAATGCTTCGCGAATGCCGTAGGACCAGTGGTAGGGCTGCTTCAGCGGCAGGACGAGCGGGCGGACGCGGACGCTTGATATCTTGACCATTCTCGGGGTTCCTCAAAAAGGTGGCCGGCATTGGCCGAGCCATGCATTTGGCGCCCGGCTTTCCGGCACGCACCTTCCCCTCCCGCCTGCGGGAGAACCTGCAGGCGGGCGAGACATTCGATAGGACGCGAAGAGCGTGGCCTTACATGCCGAGCGACTTCAGGTAGTCGGCGGCCACGGTTTCGATGGTTTTCTTCTCGACATCGACCTCGCTGTTCAAACGCTGCATCGTGGCATCGTCGAGCTTTGTCGAGACCGCTTCGAGCGTACCCTGGAGATCCGGATTCTCGTCGAGGACTTCCTTGCGCACTACGGGGGTCAGCGCATAGTTCGGGAAGAAGCCTTTGTCGTCCTTCAGCGTCTTCAGGCCGAGTGCTGCGATCTGGCCGTCGGTCGCCTGGGCGGCGATCGTGTCAAGATCACCATTGGCGAGCGCGTTGTAGGCAAGACCAAGGTCCATCGGCCGCACATTGGCGCGCCCGGCCTCGAAACCGTAGACCTCCTGCAAGCCGATCAGGCCGTCGGGGCGCTTGGGATACTCGGCCGTCGTCCCCATGAGAATTTCCTTGCCGTCGTTATACGCCTTGGCGAGGTCGGAGATCGTCTCCATGCCTTCCGTCTTGACGTTGCCCGGCTTGATGACATAGGCGTAGGTGTTGTTCGCCGCGGACGGAGCCAGCCAGACGAGGCCTTTTTCGCCATCCAGTTTCTTGACGCGGTTGTAAGTCTCCTCCGGCGAAAGCCGTTCCGTCACCTTGTTGAAGGTGATGAGTGATGTCCCGGTATATTCCCAATAAAGATCGACCTCGCCGTTCTCCAATGCGGCGCGGACGATCTTGGTGCCCATGCCGTCCTTCTTGTCGACGGTGTAGCCCTTGCTCTCGAGGAGCTGCTTGGTGATCTCTGCGATGATCAGCTGCTCGGTGAAGTTTTTCCCGCCGACGGTAAGCGTCGCTGCCCAGGCGGAGGTCGCGACGAGCGCGATGGCCGCCGCTGACAGAAGGGTTTTGGCAAGTTTCGGTGCGAAGTTCATTTCAGTTCCTCTCTCGTTTTTGTTATCGCAACGGATTGATGCCTCGTGGGACGAGGTAGTACTGGACCTGGCCGAATACGAAATCGACCAGGACCGCGATCATTGCCGTGGGAATGGCCCCGGCCATCATCATCGGGAGTTCGTCCAGCGAGATCCCGGTGAAGATCAGTTCGCCAAGCCCGCCCGCGCCGATCAGAAAGACCAGCGGCGCGGAGCCGACGCAGATCGCTAGCGCCGTGCGGATGCCGCCGAAGATCACGAAGAGGGCGTTTGGGAGTTCGACGCGCCACAAAACCTGCCGCGGCGTCATGCCCATGCCGGTTGCGGCTTCCACCAGGTGAGGCGGCACCGCGCGCAAGCCAGCATAGGTGTTGCGCACGATCGGAAGGAGGGTGGCCGCCCAGAGCCCGAAGACTGCGGGCACCGTACCGATACCGAGCAGCGTCATGGAGAGCGCCAGGATCGCAAGGGTCGGCACGGTGCTGCCGATATTGAAGATCTGCATCACCGCCTCCGAAATGAAGCGGAAGGCAGGCCGTGAAAGCACGATGCCGACCGGCACGGCCACAAGGATGGCAAGGCCTCCAGCCCAAGCGACCAGTTCCAGGTGCTGAACGGCGAGATAGGAGATGTCATCGGAATAGGCGAGGATCTCCTCAGCCATGCCGCTCCACCATAGCCAGACGACGGTTCCGGCCAGAACGATCAGTACGATCATCGGTGCGATTTCGACCCGGTGGCGTTGCTGCGGTGCGGCCTGGTCGACAAGAGCGCTCATGCCTTCCCCCCGTGGCCCAGATTATGCACGATGGACCGGTAGCTCATCACGCCCGCCATCCGCCCGGCCTCGTCGACGCAGGGCAGCAGCGGCATGTCGTGCGCGAACATCAGCGACACGGCTTGCCGCAGATCGCCGGTGGTCGGCACGGCAGCCTTTACCGGTTCGGCATGATCGCCCACGGTACCGGAGCGCACCTCTGCCGCCTGCTCGCTCAGAAGAGATTCCGGCACGCCATCGGCGTTCAGGACGAAGGCTGCAGCGCTGCGCGACGAACGCATGCGCTCAAGGGCATGCTCCAGCGAATCCGAGCGCCGAACCGTGATGAAGTCCGTCTCCATGGCGTCGCGCACCGAGACAAGCCTCAGCCGCTTGAGCGCCCGGTCCGAGCCCAGAAAGTCCTCGATGAAGCTGTTCGCGGGCCGGGCGAGCAACTCGTCCGGCGCGGCATACTGTTCGAGCTTGCCGCTACGGAAGATCGCGATCTTGTCGGCCATCTTCACCGCTTCGTCGAGATCGTGCGAGACGAAGATGATCGTCTTGCGGATCTCTCGCTGCATCTTCAGGAACTCCTCCTGGATGACTTCGCGGTTGATGGGGTCGATCGCCCCGAACGGCTCGTCCATCAGCATGACCGGCGGATCGGCCGCAAGCGCGCGCAGGACGCCGACACGCTGCTGCTGGCCGCCTGAAAGTTCGTTCGGATAGCGCTTGAGGAAAAGGTCTGGCTGAAGACCCACAAGCTCGAGGAGTTCTTTCGCTCGAGCGCGCGACTTGCGGCGGTCCCAGCCGAGCAGATCTGGCACCACACAGATGTTTTCCTCGATCGTCTTGTTTGGGAACAGGCCGATCTGCTGGATCACATAGCCGATGGACCGCCGGAGTTCGATTGGATCGACGGTGCTGGTGTCCTTGCCGTTGATGAAGACCTTGCCGCTGGTCGGCTGGATCAGTCGGTTGATCATCTTCATCGTCGTCGTCTTGCCGCAACCCGACGGGCCGAGCAGCACGCAGATCTCGCCGGTGGGGAGGTCGAAGCTTACGTTGTCGACCGCAACGAGAGGATCATGCGCCGGACCGTAGTGTTTCGTCAGGTTCTCGAGCCGGATCATGGCGTGACCTCCCACCGGATGCCGCGTGATGTGAGAAGGCGCTGCACGAGCGCGAGGAAAAGGTCCGCCGCGATCGCAAGCAGTGAGACCGCAAGTGCGCCGGTCACCAACTGACGAGGATCGGATTGGCTGATACCGCGCGAGATGAAGGTGCCGAGACCGCCTGCCCCGATATAGGCGGCAATCGCCGTCACGCCGATGTTCATGACGACGGCTGTCCGCACGCCGGCCATAATAACCGGTATGGCGAGCGGGATTTCGACCTGCCGCAGACGCTGCCAGGTGCTCATGCCCATCCCTTTCGCGGCCTCGCGAAGAGCCGGATCGACATTGGTGATGGCGGTGTAGGTGTTTCGGATGATGGGGAGCTGGGAATAGAGAATGACGGCTACCACCGCCGGGACATAGCCGATGCCGTGCCCGATCGGCGAGAGCAGCGGTATCATCAGGCCGAACAGCGCGATCGACGGAACGGTTATCATCATTGACGCAAGATAGAGAACGGTGTCGGCCGTGCTCTTCGACTGCGTGATGACAATCCCGATCGGTACCGCCGTCGCGATCGCAATCCCTACCGCCAGAAAGACGATCGAGATGTGCTCGAGCGCCCGCGTGCCTATGATGTCCAGATTGTCGATGATGAACCGGACGATTTCCATTCGTTACGGCCAGCCTTTCATTGCCTAGAGTTCCCTGTAAAGTTCGGCAGCAGTCTCAAAAGTGAAGCGCAGGGGAACGGATCCTTCGATCTGCCACGCTTCGACGGTGCTGCCCTCCAGCAGGGCGCACGCGGCTTGCGTGTCGACGACCGCGCCGCCATAGAGGCGGTTTGCAAGATTCAGTATACCCGCTTGGTGCATCGCAAGACCGCCGCTGCCGCAGGCGTCCTTGACGAGCAGGACATGCAGGCCGAGACTGATCGCATCCTTGACCGTCGCGTCGACGCAGGCTTCGGTCCAGACACCGGCGATCACCAGCCATTGCACGCCTGCGTCGCGCAATTCGCCAATCAGTGGACTTTTCCCGAAGGCGCTTGCTTCGTTCTTCACAAGCAGTCGCTCCGACGCGCGCGGAGCGACTTCGGGACAGATCGCCGTCAGCGGGTCGTCCTTATCACTGAACGCAGAGCGCCCGTCCGGCCCGATTGGATGGAACGGGCGGACATGGTCGGCCAGATCGACGATGTAGGCGCAGTGGAAGACGGGAATGCCGTTGCGGCGCGCCGAATCCTGAAGGCGGGCGGCATTGCGAAGAACCGCGTCGTACCCCTCGACGAGATAACGCTCGTCGTGGCGATGCTCCTCCTGGAGATCGATGAAAAGAGCGGCAACCTTCTGACGCTCGATCCGTAACGGCTTCTTCATCAAATCTCCCCGCTCAGGAATTCATCCTCGTAGGGGAAGCGCGACAATAGTTCCGTGCCGGTTTCCGTGATGAGGATTTCGTCTTCGAGTTTCACGCCCTCGCGACCGCCCTTCTCGCCGATATAGCTCTCGACGGAAACGACCATTCCGGGCACGAGGTGCCCATCGCGACCATAGGTCTCGTAGTCCATCGCGTGGGCTATGAACGGCGTCTCGCCATGCATGCCGACGCCGTGCATCACCGACGTGTAACGCTGATCGACGAAGCGGTCGGGTATCTTCCAGGCCTTTTCGGCGATCTCGCGAAAGGCCATGCCCGGCTTGACGATATCGATATTGTGCTGAACCTGCTCGTAGGCCATCCGGTAGAGCGACTTCTGGTAAGGCGTCGGCTTGCCGGGACCGCAGCGGAAGGTGCGCGAGAAATCGGAGTAATAGCCGTAGCAGCCGATCGTGTCGGTATCGAGGGCAACGAGTTCCCCCGGCCTGATCTTCCGGCCGCTCGCCTCGTTGAACCAGGGATTGGTCCGCTGGCCGGAACTCAGCAGTCGGGTCTCGATGAACTCGCCGCCCTGCCGGATGACTTCGTGATACATGATCGCGAAGAGCTCGTTCTCGGAAACGCCCGGCTTGATCGCTTCACGCACGGCGGCCACTGCAGCTTCTGCGCCGGCCATGGAAACCTGAAGGCACTTGATCTCCTCGGGGGTCTTGACTGCCCGGACGGCGAGAATTTCGCCCTGACAGTCCTTTACCTCACAGCCGCGCTTTTCGAGCGCCACGGCTTGCAGATGGCTGCAACGGTCCATGCCGAGCTTCATCGATCCGCCGCCATGCTGCTTGAGCAAGTCGGTGATCTCGTCCGCGAACGGCCCGGCGGTCTCGTCGTCCTTGCCGGAGACGGAGGACCAGACAAGCTTGGAAGGGCGGGCCTCATCGACCGTGTCGAGGACCATCGAGACGTGATAGCTCTGCGGATATTCGAAGAGAACGATCGGGCCTTCGGCGGGAATGAAGAAATAGCGGGTGGAGTTGCGGAGGAAGTACCCGAACATGTTTCGGGAGCCGGTCGCATAGCGCTGGTTATAGGGATCGAAAAGGACCACCGCGCCGTAACCGGCCGCGCGCATCCAGTCGCGAAGCTTCTTCAAACGCCCCTTGCGCAAGGCGTCGGCGTCGATGAAGGACGGCTCCGTGTCCGAAAGCCACATGCCGCCGGCCGGATCGGCTGCCTCCGGATGGCGCATCCGGTCCTTGAAGTCCACATCGTCCACGCTGTCGGGGTCGAATACAACAATGCTCATGACATTCTCCTTTTCCAGCAGGATGGAGAAGAGTCGGAGCGCGCATTTGCGCGGATTCCGCAGTCTCTATGCTGGAATCCGCAGAGTTTCATTATTTCAGCCCCGCGACTGCGCGGGGCGCCTCGCCCGCCCGCGAGACGCGGCGGCGAACGCTGTGCGGCACGTATCCGAACTGCTGCTTGAAGGCGCGGGAGAAGTTTGCGGCATTTCCAAAGCCGCAGGCGACGGCGACTTCATTCACCTTGAGACTGGAATGCGTCAGCATGTCTGCGGCATGACCCAGCCTCAGATTGCGATAATAGGCGTTGGGCGATACGCCCACTTCGGCCTTGAAGGCGCGTTCGAGTTTGTCGGATGAGACGTTAAGCCGGCTGGCCAGATCCTCGATGCGCAATACGTCCTCGATAGCATCTTCCATCATCGCCACTGCGGAAAGGACGAGGTCGTCGACGATGCCGCTCCGGATACGCAATGTCAGCTTTCGCCGGTCCGCATCCGGGCGCAACGGGCTGTGCATGTACCAGCCGGCGACACCGTCGGCGAGTTCGGCGCCATAGTCCCGTCCGATCATGTCCAGCATCATGTCGAGGCTGCCGATGCCGCCGACGGAGGTGAAGCGGCGGCGGTCGATCACATAGAGATCCGAGCGCATGTCGAGATGCGGGAATGCTTCCTTGAAGGCAGGCTGGCTCGTCCAGTGCAGCGTGCAGGCGTGACCATCGAGCAATCCTTTGCGCGCGAGGAAGAAGGCCGCGTCCGCCACCGCGCCAAGCTGCGCACCGGAGCGGAGATTCTTGCGGATCCACGCCATCTCCTCATCCGCGACGAGGTGCTCCGCGTCCCCGCCGGAACACACGATGATCCTGTCGACCTCGGGTGCGTTGCGCACATGAAAGTCCGGCTCGATCCCTATGCCGTTCGACGCCTTGATCTTCTCGCCGGCGGCGACCGTGATCCAGGAATAACAGCGCCTGCCGGAAAGTGTGTTGGCTGCGCGCAGCGGCTCGATGATCGAACTGAAGGCCATCAGCGGAAAGTTTGGAAACATCAAAACTGCAAAGCGGATTTCCTGCGTATCCTTCATCGGCCCCCTCAAGGTTCGCCCGCCCCGATCTCCGCGCGCCGCTTGATCATGTAGGCATCGAGCTCTTCTCGGATTGCCGGGTCGAGTGCCGGCTCCTCGTATTCACGCAAGGCCTGCTGCCAGATGTCGGTCGCGCGCTCCAGCGCATCGCGCCCACCCGCCTCCTGCCAGCTGCCGTAGTTCTGCCAGTTGGACAGCATCGGCTGGTAGAAGGCCGTCTCGTACCGCGCCATCGTGTGTTCGGAACCGAAAAAGTGCCCGCCGGCGGGTACCGCCTTGATGGCTTCGAAACCGAGATCGTCCTCGGAGAAGGGCATGGGCGCGAGAAAGCCCATCATGTTCTGCAGGATCTCCACGTCGAGCACGAGCTTCTCATAGGACGCCGTCAATCCGCCTTCGAGCCATCCCGCAGCGTGATAGATGAGGTTGGCGCCGCCAAGCACCGCACCCCAGGTCGCCATCTCCGTCTCATAGGCGGCCTGGAGGTCGACGACGTTCGAGGCGTTGGCGTTCGATGTGCGATACGGAAGCTTGTATCGTCGCGCGAGCTGGCCCGCGATGACGTTCGCCTTGGCGTTCTCCGGCGTGCCGAAGGCTGGCGCGCCGGAGCGCATGTCCACGTTGGACGTGAACGCGCCGTACATGACCGGCGTCCCCGGATTGACCAGCTGCGCGAGCGTGACGCCGAACAACGCCTCGGCATTCTGCTGGCAGAGCGCCGCCGCCAGCGTCACCGGCGTCATGGCGCCCATGAGTGTGAAGGGCGTGATGGTCACCGGCTGCCCGTGCTCGGCCATGGCGATTAGTCCGTCAGCCATCGCATCGTCGAAAAGCCGCGGCGAGTTCACAGAGATGATGGTGATGACACCGGGGGATTGGCGCATCTCCTCGACGCTGATGCCGCGCGCGATTGCCATCATGTTGATGCCGTCGACGGCGCGCCCGCGGCCGATAGCGGTACAGTGGAAGCAGAGATCGCTGAGCGTGAGATTTGCGTTGTAGGTATCGAGGTGCCGCGAATTGGCCGGCAGCTCGATCGGTGCGCAGACCTGGTTTCCAAGAATATGGATCGCGTTGAAGTAATGGGCCAGCCGCGTGAAGTTCTGGTAATCGGCCAGATTACCCTGCCGTCGGCCGTTGATCCGGTCGTGCACGTTCGGCGGGCCCGCCACGAGACCGAAAGCCATCGTATTGCCGCCGACCGTCAGCCGCTTCGCCGGGTTGCGGCTGGTAAGCGTGAAGGAGGACGGTGCGGTGGCCAGTGCGGCATCGACAATGGATTCGTCGACTCGGACCGTCAGGTTCTCGCGGTCGACGATGGCGCCCGCCTTCTCGAACAGCGTCATCGCCTTCTCGCTCATGACGCGGATGCCGATTTCCGAGAGAATGCGTATCGAATTGCGATGAAGCGCCTCTATACGCTCCTCATCGACAAGCTTCATCGGGGTATAGGTATTGACGACCTCCTGCCATGGTAGCTGTGAGATGCCGCCGCCGCCCCGGGTTGCCCGCGATCGCCGTCCGCCGCCGCGTCTGTCACTCATCGAGAACTGCCTTTCATGCAATGCATCCACCCACCGGGGGCAATAAGATGCCCGGTCGTGGATACTTGCGCTTTTGTGTTCCGCCTCACTGAAACTATGGCCAATCATGCACCGGTCTTCACATGATAAGTTCGGCGGCAATGGCCAAAAAAAACCATGTCATGGCGCGCTTGCGACTTGCAAGTGCGGAAGCGGCCGGGCTAGCGTCGTGCAAAAAGGGAACTTCAGATGAAGCCGCCACCGCCATTGAACTACATCCGGTCCTTCGAGTGCTCCGCCCGGCATCTAAGCTTCACTGAGGCGGCCAACGAACTGGGCTATACGCAGGCCGCCATCAGCAATCACGTGCGCGCGCTCGAACAATATCTCGGGCGCCAGCTCTTTATCCGCTATCCGCGGAGCCTCAAGCTGACCGAGATGGGGGAGGCCTTTCTTCCCACCCTGCGTCAGGCACTCACCCAGATCGATTTCGCCACGGAAGCCGTCCTGGCTTCAGCGCGCAACAAAACTGTGGTCATCTCCTGCCCGACGAGCCTTGCCGAAAATTGGCTGGCAAAGTGCGTCGCCGGTTTCAGCAGGAAACATTCTGACGTCGAAATCCTTCTGCATGGCACGATCTGGGAGGATTCGACCGAGCAGATCGCCGATATCCTCATTTCGATCCGTCGCTTCGACAATATGCCGGCAAACGGCATGCAATTGTGGAACGACAGGCTCGTGCTTCTGTGCGCGCCGCAACTCGTCCACGGCCAGAATTCCATTAAGACGCCGGGGGACGTTCTGAGATCGAACTGGATCGCCGTGCACGGACGGCAGGAGTTCTGGCAGGACATGGCCGATGCGCTCGGCATCGACGCATCCGCAAACGACAAGCGGCTTTCCACGAACTCCACCAACATCGCGCTGGAGATGGCGGCGAGCGGCGCCGGCTGCATCGTGACCACCCAGTCGCTTGCGCGGACCTACATCGACCGTGGCCTGCTCGTCGAGCCGTTCCAGATCCGGACCAAGAGCGCGTGGAACTACTACCTCGCCGAGGGCCAGGCGTCAAAAGGCACGACTGTCGCCAAGGTGCGCGAGTGGATTGTCGCCGAGGCCCAGAAGGTGATCGGCTGACCGGCTAAAACACAGAAAGAGCCGACTTCAGACTAGCCGAACCCCATGCGGCAACAAGCGAAAATTGCGGGATCAATGACCCCGTTTTATTTGTCCATCTGACGCGGAAAGGGGCCGATTTCACGCTCTCGCCGCCTTTTGGAAGAAACCGCCCGCCCCTAAACTGAGGTCCGCCGGCACAGGCCCGCCGGCAGCAGACGTCATCAGTTCAAGGTTGGAATCTATGCGCTCCCACGCTCAAGCGGTCGTCATCGGCGGCGGTCTAATCGGTTGTTCCATTCTCTACCATCTCACCAAGCTCGGCTGGTCCGACGTCGTACTTTTGGAGCGCAGCGAACTGACGTCGGGTTCGACCTGGCATGCGGCGGCCAATATCCACGGCCTGCACGACTCCACCAATATCAGCCTGCTCCAGCACTATACCATGACGCTTTACAAGGAACTGGAAGTGGAGACCGGGCAAGGCTGCGGCGTCTTCCAGCCAGGCTCCCTCTATCTCGCGCAGACCGAGGCGCGCGAGCATCAGCTCAGGCTGCAGGAGGCCAAGGCGCGCCGATACAAGATGAACTTCTACGAGATCGGTCGTGACGAGGCGGAGCGCCTGCATCCGCTCGTCAATTTCGACGGCATCCGCTGCATCATGTACGAGCCCGAGGGCGGCAATGTCGACCCCTCCGGCGTCACGATGGCCTATGCCGCCGGCGCGCGCCAGCGGGGTGCGGAAATCCACCGTTTCACACCAGTGATCGGCACCGAGGCGCAACCGGACGGCAGCTGGATCGTGCGCACGCCCAAAGGCGACATCCGCACCCAATGGGTCGTCAACGCCGCCGGATTGTGGGGCCGGGAAGTCGCCGCCATGGCGGGGCTCGAACTTCCGCTGATCCCGACGGAACACCAGTATTTCGTGACCGAGACCATAGCCGAGATCGCCGCGCTCGACCGGCGGCTTCCCTCCGTCGCCGACCGCGACGGCGAATATTACCTGCGGCAGGAGGGGCTCGGCCTTTTGATCGGCGCCTATGAGCGCGACATGCGCTTCTGGGCAGAGGAAGGCACGCCGCTCGGCTTCGGCCACGAGCTCTTCCCGGACGATCTCGAACGCATCGAGGACAACATGATGCGCGCCATCGACCGCGTGCCGGTCGTCGGAACGGCGGGCATCAAGCGCGTGATCAACGGGCCGATGATCTGGTCGCCGGACAGTGCGGTCCTCTTCGGCCCCGTGCCGGAGCTGACGAACTACTTCTGCTGCAACGGCATCATCCCGGGCTTCTCGCAGTCGGGCGGCATGGGCAAACTTGCGGCGGAGTGGATGATAGAGGGTGAACCGTCGCTCGACATGTTCGGCTGGGACATGGCGCGCTTCGGCCACTGGGCGAACAAGGCCTTCACCAAGGCGCGCGTGCAGGACCAGTACAGCCACCGCTTCAAGATCCACTTCCCCAACGAGGAGCGGGCGGCCGGCCGACCCGTCCGCACCCGGCCGGCCTATGAGAAACAGAAGGCTATGGGCGCGGTCTTCGGCCTCAATTTCGGCTGGGAACACCCGCTCTGGTTCTCCGCCGATGGCGAGCCGAAGGAAGAGACGATCGGCTTTATCCGCCAGAACTGGTGGGCGCCCGTCGGCCGCGAGGCCCGCATGCTGCGCGAGAACGCCGGCATCATCGACATTTCCAACTTCGCCAAATATGCGGTGAAGGGGCCCGGCGCCGCCGAGTGGCTTGACGCGCTCTTCGCCAACCGCATGCCGACTGAGATCGGCCGCTCGTGCCTGACACCGCTCATCGGCAAGCGCGGCGGCATCGCGGGCGATTTCACCGTGACGAAGCTCGGCGAGCACGAGTTCATGATTTTCGGCTCCGGCATGGCGGAGCGCTACCACCAGCGGTTCTTCAAGGCGGTTCCACTGCCCGAAGGCACCACCTTCACGTCGATGACGGAGCGCCTCTGCGCCTTCAACATCGCCGGTCCGAAATCCCGCGAATTGCTCATGCGGCTGACGAACGAAGACCTTTCCAACGAGAGCTTCCCGTTCATGCGGTCGCGCAGGATGAGTGTCGCCGGCGTCGATGTCGTCGCGCTGCGCGTCTCCTTCACCGGCGATCTCGGCTGGGAGCTCTACTGCGACGCCGACCAGCAGGTCGCGCTCTACGACGCCTTACTCGAGGCCGGCAAGGATCTCGGCGCAGGCCCGGTCGGCTCACGCGCGCTCGCCTCGTTGCGCATAGAAAAGGGCTACGGCAGCTGGAGCCGCGAGTACTCGCCGGAATATTGGCCACAGGAAAGTGGTCTCGGCCGCTTGATCAAGATCGACAAGGGCGCCTTCCTGAACAGGGACGCCTATCAGAGGATTGCCGGGGAGCACCCGAGGCAGAAGCTCGCGATGGTATCAATCGACGCCAGGGATGCGGATGCCACCGGCGGCGAGCCGATCTTTCTTCATGACGGCACCCCGATCGGCCAGGTCTCGTCCGGCGCGTACGGCTATAGCGTCGGCATGTCGCTCGCCCTCTGCTACATCAAGGGCGACATGGCGAAGCCGGGGGACAAGGTCAGCGTCGCGATCCTCGGCCGTCCCCGTGACGCAATAATCCTGGAACGGCCGCCGTTCGACCCGGAAGGGGAAAGGCTGAGATCGTGACAGCCGTGCGGCGCGTCTGATCGGCAGATTAGGCGGTCGGAATCCTGCCGTACACTTCTTGCCGCTGGCGGCCGCCTGTTTCGCGCTGACATTTTGTCGAGGCGACGAGATCTGACGAGGAAGATTTCATCCCGCATAAGGATGCCTGGACGTGGCCAAGAGCCGCGTCCAGGCAGGTTTTTCCGATCAGACAAGGTCAAATCGATCGGCGTTCATGACCTTGTTCCAGGCGGCAACGAAGTCCTTCACGAACTTCTCCTTGGCGTCGGACTGGGCATAGACTTCCGCCAGGGCGCGAAGCTGCGAGTGTGAACCGAAGATCAGGTCGACGCGGGTACCGGTCCACTTGAGCTCGTTCGTCTTGCGGTCGCGCCCTTCGTAAACGCCTTCTTCGCCGGCAATTGGGGCCCACTGCGTGCGCATGTCGAGCAGGTTGACGAAGAAGTCGTTCGTCAGCACCTCGGGACGCGAAGTGAAGACGCCATGCTCAGGCTCGCCCGCCTTCAGCACACGCAGGCCGCCAACGAGAACGGTCATTTCCGGTGCGGTCAACGTGAGCAGCTGGGCGCGATCCACCAGAGCTTCTTCCGGCTTCATGAACTGCCGGCCGCCGAGATAGTTGCGGAAACCGTCGGCGCGCGGCTTGAGCGCGGCGAAGGAAGCGGCGTCGGTCTGTGCCTCCGAGGCATCCATGCGGCCCGGCGTGAACGGAACGGTGATGTCCACGCCGCCAAACTTTGCCGCCCTCTCGACGCCGGCGGCGCCAGCAAGCACGATCAGGTCGGCCAGCGAAATCTTCTTGCCGCCGGTCTGCGCGGCGTTGAAGTCCTTCTGGATGCCTTCAAGAGCGGAGAGCACCTTGGCCAGTTGCGCTGGCTGGTTGACTTCCCAATCCTTCTGCGGTTCGAGGCGGATGCGCGCACCATTGGCGCCGCCGCGCTTGTCGGAGCCGCGGAAGGTCGAAGCCGAAGCCCAGGCGGTCGACACCAGTTCCTGCACCGAGAGGCCGGACGCGAGAACTCTGGCCTTGAGGTCGGCGACGTCCTTCTCGTCTACCAGCTTGTGGTCGACGGCCGGGATCACATCCTGCCAGATCAGGTCTTCGGCTGGGACCTCCGGACCGAGATAGCGAACCTTCGGGCCCATGTCGCGGTGGGTCAACTTGAACCATGCGCGGGCGAAGGCATCGGCGAACTGGTCCGGGTTTTCGAGAAAGCGACGCGAGATCTTTTCGTAGACCGGATCGAAACGGAGCGACAGGTCGGTGGTAAGCATGGTGGGAAGATGCTTCTTCGACCCGTCAAAGGCGTCCGGGATGGAAGCATCGGCATTCTTCGCTTTCCATTGATGCGCGCCGGCCGGGCTCTTGGTCAGTTCCCACTCGCAGTTGAACAGGTTCTCGAAGAAGTAGCTGCTCCACCAGGTCGGCGTCTGCGACCAGGTCACTTCCGGGCCGCCCGTGATCGCGTCCTTGCCGATGCCCGTCCCGTACGTGCTCTTCCAGCCGAGGCCCTGGTCTTCAATCGCTGCGCCTTCGGGCTCTGCACCGATGAAGGACGGATCGCCGGCACCATGGGTCTTGCCGAAGGTGTGACCACCGGCGATCAGCGCCACGGTTTCCTCGTCGTTCATCGCCATGCGGGCGAAGGTTTCGCGAATGTCGCGTGCAGCGGCTACGGGATCGGGATTGCCGTTCGGACCTTCCGGGTTGACGTAGATAAGGCCCATCTGTACCGCGCCGAGCGGTTCTGCCAACTCGCGTTCGCCGCTATAGCGCTCATCGCCCAGCCACGTACCTTCCGGCCCCCAGAACAGCTCTTCGGGCTCCCACACATCGGCACGGCCGCCGGCGAAGCCGAAGGTCTTGAAGCCCATGGATTCGAGCGCGACATTGCCCGTGAGGATCATCAGGTCGGCCCAGGAGATCTTGTTGCCGTATTTCTGCTTGATCGGCCACAAGAGACGGCGGGCCTTGTCGAGGTTGGCGTTGTCCGGCCAGCTGTTCAGCGGCGCAAAACGCTGCTGCCCGGCGCCGGCGCCACCGCGGCCATCGGTGATGCGGTATGTGCCGGCGCTGTGCCAGGCCATGCGGATGAACAGGCCGCCGTAGTGACCGAAGTCGGCCGGCCACCAATCCTGCGAATCCGTCATCAACGCATGAAGATCTTGTTTCAGCGCGTCGAGATCGAGTTTCTTGAACTCCTCGGCGTAGTTGAACGCCTTGCCCATCGGATCGGCAAGACCAGATTGCTGGTGAAGAACCTGGACGTTCAGCTGGTTAGGCCACCAGTCGCGATTCGATCTGCCGCGGGCCGTATCTGCGACGGGACATTTGCTCGCGCTGTCAGTTTCCATGTCCATGATTTTCTCCTTGTTGCTTCATATGTCTGCCATTCAAAAGGGGGCATTGTCTGTCGGAGCCTTCGATCAGTGCGCCATTTCAGCGTGGCCCCTCCGGTTTGAGCCAGAGACACAGGTCGATGCGCATCCTCCACTGATACAGCTTCGTTATTTCGAAGCTTTGACACGACATGGTCGCTTCCGGCTCGCGGCTGACGCCTGTGCAATCTCTCAGCCAGCATCATCAATGCAAATCAAAGAACTCGAAGAAGAATTGGGCAACGACCTCTTTGAACGTAGCGCGCGTGAAGTGAGACTGACCGTGTTCGATCAAACGTTCGCGCTGCGCGTCCGCGACATCGTTCGTGCCGTGGATGAACTGGGAGAGTTCCAACGATTGCACCCTACCTGTTACCGGCCATCATAAACGATCTGAACAGAACGTTCGACGGTATTCAAATATAGGTGCATGAGACGCAAACGGCGAAGTTTCCCCGGCTCTCGCGTATGATAGGAATGATCCGGCGCAATTCGACGCCATTGGTCAAACAGCTCCTGCAGATTTCCGACGTGGTCCGCCGGTCGGTCTACGCCATGCGCGAACAGCACTTTTCGACAACCGGTGGCGACCGAACCGGAAAGGCGCCCGACTCGAACATCTAGGGAAGGAGTAGCAGGATGACCGTACGGCGCATCGTCGCGAATATCGCAGCAGACAGTGTCCCGGACGTTCGGAAGTTTTATTCCGATCTTTTCGGGCTTGATGTCGTCATGGATCTCGGGTGGATTGCCACGCTGGCGTCGCGCGAAACGACCTTTCCCCAGATCAGCATCCTCAGCGAGGGCGGCTCGGATGCGCCTGTGCCCGATCTGTCGATCGAAGTCGACAATGTGGATGAGGTGTACCGTCGCGCGAAAGAGATCGGATGCCAGGTCGTCCACGATCTGACCGACGAACCCTGGGGCGTAAGACGCTTCTTCATCGCCGACCCAACAGGCAAGCTGCTCAACGTGCTCTCGCATCTTCGTTAGAGCGTTTCCTCTCGGAGGATACGACCCCTTGCTGGTGATCTGGATGAGCGTTGCAGGGGTTCTTGCGGACGAGAGCTGCCGCTCGGTGACAGTGCTATTTGGAGTCGTCACCGCTCGTCGACGGGCGGGAGAGTTCGACCTGTAAGCTTCGCCTTGGCGCCGATCACATTGTGGTGGTCGGAAAGCCGCTAACCCGTCCTTGTCCAGGCCAGCTCCTCACTTTTCCCCAATCAGGCCCTTGATTTCCGCCAGCTTCTTCATGCAGCCCTGCTCATCATTGGCTTCGGCCATTTTGCGGGCTTCCGCTAACAGCTGGCTTGGCTTGTCGGCACTTTCGCCGGTCCGTGTCCCGGTTACCTGCTCCTGATGGGGGGAAACCGCTTCAGTCTGAGTACCGGTCGATCCTGTCGTTTCGGTTCCAACGCCCTGCTTCTGTTTACCGGGCATCACTTCTTCCTGGTGCTCCGTAACGGGCACGCCGGCCGTGCTGCCGCTTGCACCCGTTTCCGCGGCAACCATAGCTTGCTCGAGTTTCGCAAGTTCCTGAGTGCAGTTCGCAAATGCCGGCGCAGCCAACAGAAGGGGAAGGGCGGTAGCTGCTATGAGACGTATCAACATTTTTCTCTTCGCTCGCTGTTTAGGGACGCAATGCATCCGTTACACTGTGGAGCAAACTAAGCTCTGCGCGAAGAGTTCCCTGCAGACAGCTGAGTTTCTTTCAAATTCAGCCGCGAGCATTTTCCAACAGATTGCACGTCATATACTATGCGCGGGACAATGCCGTCTCGTGAAACCTTTGGCTGTTGAGCAGGATTTCTTTCACCATGCGGTTGCTCTTACGTCACCCGCAGTTGTGATCGTTCCTGTGGTGGTTCGAATCCGCATCCCCTGCCGTTCAGCATGGTCTCCGCTTTCCCGCCGGCCGTTCGTGGAGACCGGAGACCGCGGCTACGCGCCGCTGCGCGCGGACGCTCGATGGAGGACGAGGCGCGCAACATCCTGCACACGGCACACTGAAGCCGGCGCAAAGCCTCGCCGTTCCAAACAGTCGACCATCGGCCCGGTCGTTTCACCACGGCGCGGCAAAGGGCAGGCCTCAGCCGGCTCCGCTGCGAAACGGCGCTACGAGGTCTTCGTTCTCGCTGGCCGCGAACTGTTCGAGCGTCATA
Organism: Sinorhizobium sp. 7-81; assembly: GCF_030124405.1. Classification (NCBI taxonomy): domain Bacteria; kingdom Pseudomonadati; phylum Pseudomonadota; class Alphaproteobacteria; order Hyphomicrobiales; family Rhizobiaceae; genus Sinorhizobium; species Sinorhizobium sp. 7-81. Next base: position 408,168 of record NZ_JASKLT010000002.1, read on the forward strand.
TTGTCGAGGATCCCTGCGATGGCGTCGCGCACGACCACCATCGAGCGCCGCACGTGACAGCTTTCCGGATCGCGACAGTCATCGCAGGCCTCGAAGGCGGTGCGGCTGGCACAGCGGATCGGCGCAAGCGGGCCGTCGAGCGTGCGGATCACCTGGCCGACGCGGATCTCGGCCGCCGGGCGCGCGAGCGAATAGCCGCCGCCAGGGCCCTTCTTCGAGCGAAGGAACCCGGCGTTGCGGAGTTCCAGCATGATCGTGTCGAGGAATTTCTTCGGCAGATTGTTACGGACGGCGATATCGGTGATAAAGGCCGTTTCGCCCGGCTGAAGCTGGGCAAGGTCAACCATGGCCTTCAGCCCGTATTTTCCCTTTTTTGTCAGCATGAGACACAGCTTTCGAGAAAGACTTTTGCCAGTGGCCGCCCACCACACCGGGCGTCGCGCCGGCTCATACATTCATGGGGCATCTTAGATATATGTTAAATAGATCAACCCCATTCCGGCGGCAAGAAATCAATTCAGTTCACAGATAGATTTACTGTGAAGCTGTTGTCGATCGTGCCGTCGAAACGCGATCGCAGCTCGCCTTTGGAACAGCCAGCGGTCGCGGTCCTTCAAGATGAAAACGGGGCCGACGCTCTCACCCTACCCCCCAAGTCAAGATCACTTGACCCGGCTCGCCCCTTGCTCGCCAACAGCATCGAAGAACGGGAAAATCGCGTCGCCTGCGTGACGCGGCTTGCGGACAAGTACGCTCGTCACCCGTCCGGCGGCCGCGAACGCCCATCTGATGTTGCTCGGTACGATTTCGAAGCATTGCGCATGGCTTCGAGGGCGAGTCACGTCAATCGCGCGCCCGCGGGAACGAACCCTTTACCGGCGGTTGCGCGGCCTAGATCATTTCATTGTTTCATTGAACCAATGCAGTCTTTGAAACAATCCAATTCCAGGCGGAAAACCGTTACGCACTTTTCCTGGAATTGCTCTAAATGGAACCGTCGACGATGACGACGGGGCGGCCCAGAGAACATGCCTCGACGCGGGCTTCGACGCGATAGACGGATTTCAGCATCTCGGCCGTGATCACCTCGGGGGTTGGGCCGCTGGCGATCACCGATCCGTTGCTGATCACGATCGTATCGTCGCAATAGCGCAGCGCGTGGTTCAAGTCGTGCAAAGCGATCAGCACTGCCATCCCGGATTGCGCCGACAACCGCTTCATGAAGCCGAGCACCTCGATCTGGCGGAAGAGGTCGAGCGCCGACGTCGGCTCGTCCATCAACAGAACTTCCGGCTTGCGCACCAGCGCCTGCGCGATCGAGACGAGCTGGCGCTGACCGCCGGAAAGCTCGCCGAGACCGCGGAACGCCAGGTCGTCGATCCGGAGCGCCGCGAGCACCCGGTCGATTTCCGCAAGCTCTTCATCCTTGACCTTCCAGCCGGAGCCCTGCTTGGCCGAAAGCAGCACCGACTCGTAGACGGTCAGCACCGCATTCGCTCCGGTATCCTGCGGCATGTAACAGACCGCTTCCGGTCCCTTGGCGGTGTCGGAGAGCTGGACGAGGCCAGGGCCGGCTGCAAGCCCGGCGATGCGCTTGAAGAGCGTCGACTTTCCGGCGGCATTCGGACCGATGACGGCGGTCAGGCCGCCACCCCGCAACATGCCCGTACTGACGTCGGACAGCACCACGCGCCGGCCGTATGTCGCGCCAACCTTTTCCAGCGTCAGGGCTACCATGAACGTCTCCTGTTGGTGAAAATCAGCGCGAAAAAGAAGGGGACGCCGACCAGCGCCGTGATGATGCCGATCGGCAGCACCGCGCCGGGAATGAGCATCTTGCTGACGACGGACGTCACCGAGAGCAGAAGCGCGCCGCAAAGAACGGAAGCGGGCAGGAAGAAGCGCTGATCCTCGCCGACGAGCATCCGGGCGATATGCGGCCCCACGAGGCCAACGAAGCCGATGGTGCCGACGAACGAGACCGGGATAGCCGCAAGCAAACTGACCGTCAGCATCGTTTCGAGCCGCAGGCGGCGGACATTGATGCCGAAGCTCGCCGCCTTGTCATCGCCAAGTCTCAGCGCCGTGAGCGCCCAGGCGTGGCGCGCGAAAAGCGGCACGGCGACGAGGAGCACGGCGCCGGTGATCCATACCTTCGGCCAGGTCGCCTTCGTGAGGCTCCCCATGGTCCAGAACACGACGGCGGCGAGCGCCTGCTCGGACGCCAGATATTCAAGCAGCGACAGAGCCGCGTTGAAGGTGAAGACGAGGGCGATGCCGATGAGCACTATCGTCTCGACGGTCACGCCGCGCATGGTCGAGGCGAAGTGGATGAAGAGTGCCGCCACCATCGCCATCAGGAAGGCGTTGATCGGAACCATGTAGTGGACCGCGACGGGAAAGATCGCCACGCCGGCAACGAGGCCAAGTGCCGCGCCGAAGCCGGCGGCAGCGGAAATGCCGAGCGTGAAGGGGCTCGCCAGCGGATTGGCGAGGATCGTCTGCATCTGCGCGCCTGCGACCGAAAGCGACGCACCGACGGTGACCGCCATCAGCGCAATCGGCATGCGGATGTCCCAGATCACCACGCGAAGCTGGTCGCCGACCGTCTCCGGCCGGAACAAGGCCGCGAGCACATCGGTGAGCGGATAATTTGCTGGCCCCAGCGCCATGTCGACCGCCACCGACACGAAGAGCGCCGTGACGAGACCGGAGATCAGCAGCAACCGGCGCAGCACGAGGGCGCGGTAACGCCCGCGCCCTTCGACACCGGCGAATTCTCCCACCGCCGCAACCATTATTCACCCCCTTGCGGAAGCGAGACGAAATAACCCGGCCGATAGGCGACGGGCAGGAATTTCTCGTGGAACTCGCGGAACGTCCGGTCCGGATCGATGTCGGCAAAAAGCTCCGGGTGGAACCACTTGGCAAATTGCTGGATCGGCACGAACTCGTAGGGTGCACCGTAGAACTGGTGCCAGACAGCATGCACCCTGCCCTCTCTCACCGCCTTGAGCGTGGTAAAGCCCGGGCGCTGCATCAGGGCCGCCAGCCTTTCCCGGGCCGCCGCCGGATCGGCACCGCGGCCGACATTCACGAACTGATTGAGGTCGGACTCGGCCGCCCAGTTGCTGCCGGTGATAATCACATGGTCCGGATCGGCGACGACGAGTTGTTCAGGGTTGAGATCAACGAAGGTTATTGTGGCCACATCCGAGCCGATATTATGGCCGCCCGCCTTTTCCACCATCTCGCCGAAATTGGCAGGTCCGAACGTCCTGCAGCAGGCGGTTTCACCGGTGATCCCGGGCGAGCGTTCGATGAAGACCTTCGGGCGCGCGACCGCCGCGGCCGCCGCCAGGCGGTCGGTCACCAGCGCGATCTGGGCCTGACGCCAGGCGATGAACTCCTTGGCCCGCGCCTCTGCGCCAAAAAGCGCGCCGAGGATTTCGACGGATTTTACGCTGTTCTTCGCCGGATCGACGCGGAAGTCGAGAAAGACGACGGCGATACCGGCGGCGGCAGCCTTTTCGATGAAGCCGGATTCCTCGACCGCCTGCTGCGCCTCGAGGTTCAGCGTCAGCACATCCGGCTTCAGTGCGATCGCCGCTTCAAGGCTGAAATCGCCGCTCGGTATGTAACCGAACAGCGGCAGGTCCACGATCGCCGGAAAGCGTTCCCGATAGGCCGTGTAGGAATCCGGGTCCTTCTTGATCAGATCATCGCGCCAGCCGACGATTGTGTCGAAGACGTGTTCGCCCTTCAGTGCCGCCGCCACATGAATCTGCCGCGCCTCGCCAAGCAGCACCCGCTTGGCCGGGAGGTCGAGCTCGACCCGGCGACCGATGACATCGGTGATTTCCGCAGCCATGGCCGGTACAGCGATGAACACCGCCATTGCGACCAGCGCCGGGAAAAGTCTCTTGAACAGCGACATATGCAAACCTCTTGATGGGAGCGCCGGGGAGCCTCCCTTCTCTCCGGCGCCCGACCCCTTATTGACCGACATTCAGCGAGACGAAGTACCCGCCCTTGTAGGGAAGCGGCAGGAAGCGCGCGTGCAGTTCCTTGAACGTCGCCTCGGGATCGAGATCCTTGAAGAGGTCCGGATGCAGCCATTTGGCGATCTGCTGGACGGCGACGAACTGATAGGGATTGTTGTAGAACTGGTGCCAGATGGCGTGCACGTTGCCGTCCTTGACCGCCTTGACGCCAGTAAAGGCGGCACGCTTGGTCAGGTTGTCGAGCTTTCGGCGCGCTTCCGTCTCGTCGGCGCCATAGCCGACGCCGACCCAGTCCCCGCCGGGCACGTAACCCTGCCAGTTGCCACCGGTGATGATGATCTGATCCGGGTTTGCGGCGATGATCTGCTCCGGATTGACCGTACCGAACGTGCCCGGAATGATGTCCTTCGCCATGTTCACGCCACCGGCGAGCTCGACCATCTTGCCGAAATTCTCATTGCCGAAGGACATGCAGCAATCGTCGGAATAGCCGCCGGCGCGTTCGACGAAGACGAGCGGCTTTTTCGCGTCGGCCTTGGCGAGCACGTCGGTCACCTTGGCGATATTGTCGGCGCGGAACTTGATGAACTCCTCGGCCTTTTCCTCCTTGCCGATGAGCTTGCCCATGATGCGCATGCTCGGTTCGGTGTTCTCCATCGGCTTCTCACGGAAATCGACGTAGACGAGCGGAATGCCGACCTTGCCGAGCTTTTCGATGTAGCCGGCTTCCTCCGTCGCCGTCTTGGCGTCGACATTCATCAGGATGACATCCGGCCTCAGCGCTACGGCCTGCTCAATGTCGAAGGTTCCGTCCTTCATGCCGCCGAAAGCCGGCAGCTTGGCGATGTCCGGGTATTTGGCGAGATAGGCGGCATAGCTTTCGGGGTCGGCCTTCGCCAGATCGTCGCGCCAGCCGACGACGCGCTTGAAAGGCTCTTCCCTGTCGAGCGCGGCGAGGAAATAGATCTGGCGCCCTTCGCCGAGAATCACGTGCTTGACTGGCACTTCGACCTCGACGTCACGGCCCGTGACGTCTTTGACCGTGACCGTTTCAGCCCAGGCCGGGGCCGAAAAAAGGACGCAAAAACCCATGGCGGCGCTGGCCACCGTGTTGAAAAGCCTCATTGTTCTTCGCTCCGCTAAAAAATTGGGGCGATCTAATATTTCATGACTTTATCAGTCAACATATATCTTTTAGAACGCTTCCAAAGCGGGTGGGACGAGAGCGATATGAGCGACGTGGCAGAGCAGCGGAACTATAATCTTCGCGACGAAATCAAGGCCTATTGGTCGGAGCGCGCGGCAACCTTCGATCTTTCCCCCGGGCACGAGATTTTCTCCGAGGAGGAGCGCGCAGCATGGCACCGACTGATCCGGCGCCATCTCGGCGAGGGCGAAGGCCGCACGGCGCTGGACCTCGCGAGCGGCACGGGTGTCGTCTCGCACCTGCTCGACGATCTCGGCTTCCGGGTAACGGGCCTCGACTGGGCCGAACCGATGCTCGAGCGGGCGCGCAGCAAGGCTCGCGAGCGCCGGCGCAAGATTTCGTTCCGCTTGGGCGACGCCGAAAATACGATGGAGCCGGACGATCACTACGACGCGGTCGTTAACCGGCATCTCGTCTGGACGCTGGTCGACCCGGCCGCCGCCTTTGCGGAATGGATGCGGGTGCTGAAACCGGGCGGCAGGCTGCTGATCGTCGACGGCGACTTCGTCAACACGAATGCGCTGGAGCGGCTCTTCTCGAAGCTCGGCGCCTGGGGCCAGCGCGCCGGGCTTCTAAAGGCCGACACTCCGTCCGGATCGCGCGAAATGATGGAGACCCACAGGAGCATTCTCTCCCGCGTCCACTTTTCACGCGGCGCGCGCGCCGAAGAGGTGGCCGACCTTCTGCGCAAGACCGGATTCGTCGACATCGAGATCGATACCGATCTCAACGAAATTCATCGGACGCAGGCGAAGAACTGGAACGTCTTCAAGGCGCTCGCGCGCAAAAGCCAGCACCGCTACGCGATCCGGGCAAGCAAGCCGCCGAACTGAGACAGGGCCGGCGATCGCCAGCTTGCCTGATCGAGAAACGGCTCGGCTGCGATCCGGCGCGAGGACGAGACGGCTACCGCTCTTCAGCCTGCTCGGCCAGGCGCTTGAGGCCGGGGATGTCGCACAGGACGAGCTTCTGCCTGCCGCCCTGGACAAGGCCCCGCCCCTCCCAGGCGCTGAGTATCCGAGAGACGGTGTGCAGCGTCGTGCCGGTCATTTCGGCGATGTCCTGACGGGAGATCGGGAAGTCGATGCGGACACCGCTCTCTTCCCGTCGACCGGCCTTTTCGGCAAGCCGCAGCACCGCATGCGCGACGCGTCTTTCGACTTCCTCGGTCGACATTTCGCGGATTCGCGTATGCGCCTCGTCAAGCCGCTGGCCGATCGTGTGCATGGCGTTGACGGCGAGATGCGGGTTCATTTCGACGAAGACGTTCCAGAGCTCCGTCGGCCAGGCAAGCACCAGGCTCTCCGTTGCGGACGTTGCGGTACCCGGATAGTCATTGCGCTGAAGGGCGCGGGCAAAGCCGAAGAGGTCGCCCGGATTGACGACGCGAACGATGATCTGCTGCCCGTCCCGCGTGACCTGTGTCACCTTCAGGCGTCCATGCAGCAAGAGGTAGAAGAAATCAGCCGTCGCCCCCTGCTCGAACACCGCCTCGTTTTGCGGGACGCGCCGGACGGTCGCGTGCGCCAGCAGCTGATCGAGTTCCTGGTCGCTCATCTTCTGAAACAATGGGAGCGATTTAACGAGTGTTCGGTCGAGCGCGGCCACGTCGTTCCTTGTCTTCTGCCGTTCCGATATGGCGGCTGCTATACCATACCGGACCAGGGCAAGAAAGGACCGTCCCTTGCCATTTGCGGCCGCGCAGTCCCTGAACAGACGGCGTGGGCCACACGTGCGCTGTCATACCGCACGCCCGCGCCGCCGTTCGAAGGCATAGAGCAAACGGGCATACCAGCGATCGTCGCGCACGAGGCGGAAGCCGAGATTATCCGGCGGAACGCCTACGGCACAGCCGCCGCTCTTCGGCTCGCGTATGAAGAAGCTCATGGAAGCGCGGTGCTTGCCATCGACCACGTAGATACCGCAGGCCGGCTGTTCCTTCAGCACCTTGCCGCCATCGCCGATCGTCACTCGGCGATGGCAGGTCCTGGTCCATTCCCAGACATTGCCGCCGAGATCGGCCACGCCATATTCGTTCTCGCCGAAGGTACCGCGAGGCTGAGGCCGCGGATCGGGTGACTTCTGGCGGCCTGCCTCGCGCTCGTAATCGGCGAGCCAGCGCAGCGCCGGATTATCGCTTTCGGCATCGATCCCCAGTGCATCGTCGGAGAATTTGCTGCCGGCGGCGAAGGCCCATTGCTCGTCGGTCGGAAGCCGCCAGACCTCTCCTGTCTGCGCGGTAAGCCATTTGGCGTAGTTCTCTGCGTCCCTGTAGTTGACGCCCGTGACCGGAACGTCCTCACCGCCGTCCCCGGCCTCCGGTGCCTCGCAGGCGCCATCCTCGACGCAGCGGTAATATTCACCGCGGCTCACCTGGTACTTGGTGATCGCGAACGGCGCCCTGAGGGCGGCATCGACCAGAGGCGCATCGACGGCCAGACCCCGTTTCAGAAAGTGCCCTTCGGCGCGATAACGCATCTGTCTTGGCTCGATAACGACGGTCTCCGGCCCTTTGATCGCAAGGCCGGAGACCGGCCCCACCGGATCGAACAGGCCGAGTTTCGCCGACAGTGTGATGCCGAGCGCGACGAGCAGAGCTGCCGGCACAGTCAGCGAGAGCATCGACGGCGAGTTTTCCCGGTTCTTCTTGCTCATGGCTTCGTTTCCGGATGGGACATTTGTCGCGGCCGACGCGGGCGGATGCCCCGCGTCGGCAATTCGTAAGTATCAACTTACATCGACGCCGGCTTTGTCACCGATGTCATCAGATCGTCGTTCCACTCGCCGGTGACCTTGAAATGGCCGGCCGCACCAAGCTCGAATGCTTCGATCAGGTTATGGTTGACGTAGGCATAGATGCCCGGTTGCCGGAATGTGTAGAAGGCGGCGCCCGCCGTGCCACCGGGGATGAGCCATGTCTCCTGATCCAGCTCCGGCGGATTGCGGAACTTGCCGGTCGCCCAGACATAGTCACCATGGCCGCCGATCAGGTGTGGCCGCGTGTCGCGGTTGGCCTGCGAATGGATGATCAGCACCCGCTCACCGACTGCCGCTGTCAACGCCTTCTCGCCCGTGAGCGCGCCGACCGCGCCGTTGAAGACGACGTGGGTCGGGGTCAGCGTGCGCATGGCCTTGACCGTATCCTCGTAGGCTTCGCCGGGCGTCTCGTATTTCTTGTAATTGCCGGCTTCGTCACGCGGCACGTAGAAATCCTGCTCGCCGACATAATAGACGCGGTCATAGGTGAGCGGCTGGCCCTTTTCGTCCTTCAGGCCGTCGCGCGGCAGCACCATGATTGCGCCGTTCATGCCCGACGTGACGTGCCAGGGCACCATCCCCTCAGGCGCGCAATGATAGACGAACACGCCCGGCTTGGTCGCCTTGAAGCGAAGCGTCGTCTCCTCACCGGGATTGACCTGCGTCAGGCCGCCGCCGCCGAGCGCACCGGTCGCGGCGTGAAAGTCGATGTTGTGCAGGAGCGTGTTGGTGTCCGGGTTGATCAGCCTGAGTTCCACATAATCGCCCTCGTGCACAACCATCAGCGGTCCCGGCACCGAGCCGTTGAAGGTCATGGCGTGGATTTCGGTTCCGTCGCCGTCGATCACCAGCTTCTTTTCCTGAATGGTCATCGTGAATTCGACGATGCGGGGGCCGGTCTTGGCCACCTGGTCATGGGCATGGACGAACGGCGGCGCAACGAGGTCCACCTTCACGCGCGGCAAGGTCGAGATGTCGACCGGCGGCGTGGCCGCCGCGGCCGCGGGCGCCGCCTGCGCCGTCGCCGTCTGCAACAGTGGCGTCAAGGCGCCTGCGAAAGCCGCGCCGGCGAGAACCGTCCTGCGAGTCATCTGAAGCTGTTCACTCATCATCGCTCTCCTTGGGCGCAATCGCGACGCCGGGATTGGCTGTCGAAAGATCACGCCGATATTCAACGTGTTACGGTTGCCGTTGCCCTCTCGGCCGGCTCACCGTTGCTTTGACCGCTGCTTCTTCAGCGTTCGTATTTCAAGTAAAGCCAGGTCCCATTGGCATCTTTGTCTTGGAACAAACGTTTCCTTCCGCTTTGCCAATTTTGGAAAATTCACGTGCGCACTTTGTCGCACCCTCGCCAATACTTGCGGTTTAGCAAAGCTCGCCAATTACTTGCGTTTTCGCAAAGAATGGGCCTCCCCCTATGGTACTCGGTGCCATCTCGATATCGGTCGGGATCCCGCAGACAGGATCGGACAATGTTTCATATGCGCAGCAAATCGCCGCCCCGTGGCGGCATACCGCGCGGGCTTGCCACCACCGGGCCCGTCCTCTTCTCCTATGGCTTCAGGCCGTTCTTTCTCGGCGCCGGTCTCTGGGCCATCGGCGCGATGGCCGCATGGATCGCAACATTGAGCGCCGGCATCGATATCGCGGGGGGCTATGGCGCTGCGCACTGGCATGCCCACGAAATGCTGTTCGGCTTCTCGTCCGCCGTGCTTGCGGGCTTTCTTCTGACCGCGGTGCCCAACTGGACCGGCAGACTTCCCGTGTCCGGCCTGCCGCTCGCCGGGCTCTTCGGTCTCTGGCTTGCGGGCCGGTTGGCGCTGCTCGCAACGGATCTGCTCGGCCTGACGCTGGCGGCAGCGATCGAAGCACTGTTTCTTCCGACGCTACTGGCGATCTGCGCCCGTGAAGTAATCGCGGGACGGAAATGGAAGGACCTGAAGGTGATCGGCGGATTGGTGCTGCTTTCCTGCGCCAACGTGCACTTCCACCTTGCGGTGCTCGAAAGCGCTAACGTCGATACCGCTGCAAGGCTTGCGATCGGAGCCTATGTCATGCTGATCATGATCGTCGGGGGGCGAATTCTCCCGAGCTTTACGCGCAACTGGCTCAACAAGCTCGGCCGCACTGATTTTCCGGCGCCCTATAATCGCTTCGACACGGGAGCGATTCTGACGGGCATCGCCGCGCTCGCTTCCTGGGCGCTGGCGCCGGAGCATGTCCTGACGGCGGCAATCGCAATGGTCGCCTCCCTGCTTCACGTTGCTCGCCTGGTTCGCTGGCGCGGCTGGACGACCCATCCCGAAAAGCTGCTCGTCGTGCTGCACGTCGCCTATGCCTTCGTGCCTTTGGGTTTCGCCGGGATTGCCGCCGGCGCGCTCGGCCTGCTCGGGGAGTATCCGGTGATGCATATTCTGACAGTGGGCGTCATTGCCTGCATGATGCTGGCGGTGATGACCCGCGCGAGCAGGGGACACACCGGTCGGCCGCTGACGGCGTCGCCCGTCACCAACGCATCTTACGTGGCGATCATCTGCGCTGCGCTGGTGCGGCCTTTCGCGGAAATCGTGCCGTCCTATTACCATGTACTGGCGGCCGCATCGGGCGCCTTGTGGATATGCGCATTCGCGCTGTTCTGCATGGAATACGGACCGATGCTGGTGCGCAACCGCCGCTCGCCCCGCGGCGCCGCCTGAAATCGGTTGGAAGCCGTTATCAAATGCAGAGGCCTGCCTGCCGGCGGGCTTCTACTGCTTGAGACGCAACAGGGCCCGTCGTGCTTCGTCAGCCAAGGCATGGTCCGGGTGACGGCGAATGAAGCGCTCGTAAGCCTCGACCGTGTTCTTCGCCTTCACGCGCTCGAACTCGGACCTGACGGCGGTGTCGGGATCCGGAGGTTCCTGCATCTGCACCTCACCTGCGTTCGTTGCGCTTGGCACAGAGGTCGACAAACCCATCGCCAAGATGGCCAGGCCAACCGATGTCAATAATCCGCGGAACGCCACAAAAATGTCTCCAATTTTAACGATCGGCTTACGAGAATCGTATCTCGTGAAGGCATATCGTCCCAATCGCGAGCTTCCTGGCGCAAGGCGCCGCTACTCAAGATCGGGAAATTTGCATGAGCGGAACGGGTAAATCCATCAAAATTGTGAAGGCAACCGGGAACGGCCTGATCGATGGGGTTCTCTCGAATGTGGCCTGGAACGGCACTATCACCTATGCCATTCCAACATCGGCCGGCAACTACAGCTACAGCGGGGAAAAGAACAGCGGTTTTGCCGCCATATCGGCCGCACAGAAAAATGCGGCGCTCTTCGCGATGGAGCAATCGTTCGGTTCCGCCGCCAATGACGGTTTCTCCGTCGAAGGCTTCACCAACGCCAGTTTCGCGCTCGGCAGCGCCAGCACCGCGACAGTTCGTTTGGCGCAGTCGAACATGCCGAAGACGGCCTACGCCTATTATCCCGGCACCAACTTTCAAGCTGGCGACGTCTGGTTCGGCACGGCCTATGCCGGCACCGCCAACGACTATCGCACGCCCGTGGCCGGAAATTACGCCTGGCATACGCTGCTGCACGAGCTCGGACACGCACTCGGGCTTTCGCACGGGCATGAGGCCGACGACTACGGTGCGCTGCCCGCGCAATACAATTCGGTCGAATATTCGATCATGACCTACAGCGGCTTCGTCGGTTCCGGCAATACCTATTGGTACGAGCGCTTCGGCGCTCCGCAAACCTTCATGATGGCCGACATCGCGGCGCTACAGGAAATGTACGGCGCCGATTTCTCGACCAACAGCGGCAACACCGTCTACAAATGGACGCCCGGCAGCGGCGCCACGCTGGTAAACGGCGCAACGGCCATCGCCCCGGGAGCCAACCGCATTTTCTCGACAGTCTGGGATGGCGGCGGCACCGACACCTACGACCTTTCAGCCTACAGGACCGGGCTCAAGATCGACTTGCGGCCGGGCCAAGCCTCGACCTTCAGCGAGGATCAGCTCGCCTATCTAGGCGGCGGCCCGAACGGCGGCTTCGCACGGGGCAATGTCTTCAACGCCTTGCTCTACCACGGCGATACGCGCTCGCTGATCGAAAGCGTCCTGGGCGGATCGGCCAGCGATTCGATCACCGGTAACCTGGCCGCCAATACGCTGCGCGGCAATGCCGGCAACGACACGTTGAACGGCGACAGCGGCAACGACTGGCTCGACGGCGGCATCGGCAATGACGGCCTCTCGGGCGGGGCGGGTGCCGACGTGCTCTATGGTGGCGCCGGAGCAGACAGGCTGACGGGCGGGACCGCCGCCGACAGGTTTCTCTTCAGGACGCTCACGGACACGACAGTCACGACGACCGGCCGCGACACGATTTACGATTTCGTCGCCTCGCAATCGGACAGGATCGATCTTTCGGCGATCGACGCCAATTCGGCCGCGACCGGCAACCAGGCGTTTGTCTTCGTCGGAACAGCCGCGTTCGCTGGCGGCAAGGGCGAATTGCGCTACGTCCAAGGGGCGTCCGACACTTATATCTACGGCGACGTTAACGGCGACCGGAAGGCGGACTTCGCCATTCACCTCGATGATGCCGTTGCCCTGCAGAAGGGCTATTTCGTTCTCTGAGCGGAGGTGCGCTTTGCGAAAAGGGTTGGCGGCCGGGAATCACGTCGCCTCTCATCGCCCATATGGTTGCACGGCCGCGGCCATCCTGTCCGGCGTCCAAGGCGGCTCATAGGTCAGCCGCACCTCGGCATATTCGACGCCGGGTACATACCAGACGCAGTTCTGTACCGCCTCCTTCAGGAAGGCGGTCGCCGGGCAGCCCTTCACGGTGGTCGTCATGGTGACGCGCACGACGCCTCCCACCAGCGCCTCGATGTCATAGATCAGACCGAGATCGACGACGTTCGATCCCAGTTCCGGATCGATGATGATCCGAAGCGCGTCGCGGATCCGCTCGACCAAGTCCCCGGTATCAGGCGCCGACATGGTGCACCGGCTTTCCGACGCGGATGAGGATGCGATAGACCTCGCCGCTCGCATCGAAATTTCCGGCCCAGCGATGGCCGCGTTTCGCCAGTTCGGGATAGAGAAAGAGCGGTTCGCGCGAAAGCAAGGCGAAAAGCACCTCGCCGACTTCCATCTTCTCGACCGCGGCGAGAATGCGCACCATCGGCTCGGGCGGATCGAGCTCGGTCAGATCGAGCTGGCGCACCGGATCCGGCCATCCGTCCAGGTCCATGTCCCCAGCCGACATGCGGATATCGTCAATCTCGCCCTCAGGGGTGAACAGCACGAGCCAATCGCCGTCGCCGAGGGCCTCTTCCTGGTGGGAAAATCCGCGCCCGGCCATGACGCTGAAAAGCGGCACCGGCCTGAACGAGGCAATGAGCTTCAGGCCCTGTCCAGGCGCCAGATTGTCGACGGCATTCATGATCACCTGGAAGGGATCACCGCCGCCGCGCAAGATCGGCCGGACATCGAGTTCATGGGGTTCGGGGGTCATGGCAGTCTCCATAACTGAAGGGATGGCAGGAAAAGATGCGGACGGACCGCACCCGTTGGCAAGCGAAGGCTCGCCGGTACGTTCGAGAGCCGGCGCGCCCGGGTGAACTCCAGGACAAGCGCGAGGATCGCAACCAGTTGGCAAAGGCTGGCAAGCCGGAAGAGCGGCACCGCGCCGACCGAGAGACTGAGGGTGGCAATCAGGACGGACACGTAAAACGCTCGAAACCAGCCGAGCGCCCGCCTTTCGACGACCAGATCCTTGACCCGCGGTGTCGGGGTTCGGCCGAGAGCGGGGCCGTAGCATTCAAGCCAGGTCATGAAAGGAATGATCTTGTAAAGTTGCGCAAGGCCCATGCCCGTCAGCCAGCCGAAGGCCACAAGATAAACCAGCGAGCCAATACCCTGTTCCATGCGACCGGTCACGAGCAGCCCTACGAGAAGAACGGCGGCGGCGATGAGGGCGCCAAAGGCGCCGATGCTGGCGCGGGTGTTAAGCTCGATTTCACGCCTCCTTCGCTCCCGGTAAATCCTGAACATGTCGCCGGCATAGACCACGATGGCAAGAACACCAAGGCAGGCGGCAATGAGCAGGCAGCCAAGACGGCCGGGCACATCCATCAAAACCAGCGGGATCATGCCCGCGACAAGGCAGAGCGCGCCGCTGCCGGACAGCCAGACGATCCTGCTGCTGCGACGCTCCGCATCCGGCGACAGCATGAACATGGTCAATAGACGATAGCTGACGCCCATCGTTGTGAAGGTCAGCCAGCCGCACAGGCCGAGCGCGGCATGCAGCGAAACTCCTTCCAAGGTGAGCGCGATCGCAGCGTCGGACGCGCCCGCTCCGCCAAGAACGAAAGCATAGGTTCCGCCAAGCGGGATCGTCACCGCCAGTGCGGCGAGACCAACGACGACGAAACGCGCGGTCAGCGGCAGCGGGCGTGCGCGCCACAGCGTCACGGTAAACGCGACCCCGATACAGGCAAAGCCGGCTATCGTCACAACCGCCGCCGCCGGCAGCACGATCGGCGGCAGATCGATACTGCCGGCAAGACCCACAAAACCTATGATCAGGCCGGCGATACCGACGACGAGAAGCACCAGCGCGGGAAAGGCGAGATGGGCGCAGCAAAGCGGCCGGCCGACAAGGACCGGCACGAACTGCAGCAGCGCACCCGCCATCAGCAGACTCAACCAGCCGAGCGCGATCGTGTGAACCAGCGCCAGGGTCTCGGGCGCTTCAATCGCAGCGGCCGGATATCCGTAGCCGAGGACCATCATCGCCTCGCCGATCAGGAGAAAGGCGAGCGCGGCCGCAAAATAGGACATGGTCCAGCGGGAAAGCGTGGCGCCGAACATCTCTATTCACCTGCTTGACCGGATCACGTGAAGCAAGCGAAGTCACGCGATCGATTCTAGTAAGTTAGAGCGGGACGGGGGCGGAAAACCGCGCTCATCCCGCTCTGATAGGAAGGAGCTGAGCGCGGGCGCCGCTCAATGGCTACCACAGCAGCATTCGCAACCGGAGGCCTCATGGCGCCCGATCTCGACGCGCCATACGTCGGGTCCCTGCTCCAGATACTCCCAGAAGAATTCGCCCGGATATCTCGCTTCGAGCTGGTAGTGGAGCGGGCGTGGGTCGTGGTCATTGACGATGATGAAGGAACCACCGGCGGCGAGGGCATTAAGCATGCCGAAAATCTTCGGATGGCGCTCCACCGGGGGAATGGTGCGGACGTCGATGGAGGGCTTTGATTCCGTTTCTGCAGTTGTCATGAGGGATCCGTTCGCCGCCGACATTGTTGCTCTCCGGGGCAAGGCGGCGCGGTCGCCTCGGATTTGAGAAAACTAGTCGGCGTGGCAACGCGACATTTTGTCGAAGCGCAAACAAATTCCGGATTGAGCAACGCGTCCACGACAGCGCCGCGCGTCTTATCAGACGCGCAAAGGACGCTGGGAGTGCTGCATGTTTTTGTCCTTAAATCGGCGACGAATTAAGGAAACATGCAGTACTTGGCATTTCGCAAAGAACCGCACGGCATAGCGCCCTACTGTCGGCTCATGAATTCCGACATGACCACAGGAGCCGCCATGCACGCCTCAATCCTTCAGAAGTACGGCGAAATGCGCCTGCCGCGTTACACAAGCTATCCGACTGCGCCGCGTTTTGCGGACACGATCGATCACCAAACCTATTCCGAATGGTTGGCGGCGATACCGCGCGCGCAAGACGTATCGCTCTATCTGCATATCCCCTTCTGCCGTTCGATGTGCTGGTATTGCGGCTGTCACACGACGATCACCCGGCAGGACGAGCCGATCCTCGACTATCTCGCGGTCTTGAAAGACGAGATCCGGATGGTGGCGGGCCGCACGCGGCAACCTCTTCCAATCGGCGAAGTGCATTTCGGCGGCGGCACGCCGACGATCATCGAGCCGGAGGAATTCCTTGCGCTGATGAATCTGTTGCGCGAGCAATTCTCCTTCGCCGGCTCAACCGGCATCGCGGTCGAGATCGATCCGCGCCGGCTGACGGTCGAGATGGCGGAAGCGCTCGGCGCCGGCGGCGTCACCCGTGCCAGTCTCGGCGTGCAAAGCTTTGATCCGGTCGTCCAGAAGGCCATCAATCGCATCCAGAGCGAGGCCCAGACGGCAGACGCCGTTCATCATCTGCGCCGCTCCGGCGTCGACAACATCAATTTCGACCTCATCTACGGCCTGCCGCATCAGACCGTCGGCTCCTGCATCGCGACGGCGAAGGCGGCCCTGGCGATGCGGCCGGAGCGCTTTGCCGTCTTCGGCTACGCGCACATCCCCTCCTTCAAGAAGCACCAGCGCATGATCGACGAGAACGCGTTGCCGGACGGTGCCGCACGCAATGCCCAGGCGGTGGCGATCAGCGAGACCCTCGTTGCCGCCGGCTACCGGCAGATCGGCCTCGACCACTTCGCCCTGCCGCACGATGACCTCGTGAAGGCCCAGGAAGCGGGAAAGCTGCGGCGCAATTTTCAGGGCTACACGACCGACAATTGCGAAACGCTCATCGGTTTCGGCGCGTCTGCCATCGGCCGTTCGCAGGAAGGCTATGCGCAGAATGAAGTGGCGCCCGGCCTTTACGCCCGCCACATCGCGTCCGGTCGCCTGGCGACGGCAAAGGGATATCGCCTGACCGGCGAAGACCGCATGCGAGCTGAGATCATCGAAAGGCTGATGTGCGACTTCAGCGCCGACATTGCTGCGATCGCCGCGGCCCACGGTCTCGACGCGCATCCGCTGATCGACCAGAACGCCAAGCTCGCTGCACTCGCCGAAGACGGCGTGCTGGACGTTACCGGCGGCGTCATCCAGGTACGGCAGGATCACCGCTTCGTCGTTCGCGCTGTCGCCGCCGTCTTCGACGCCTATCTCGAGCAATCGCAGAGGACGCACAGCAAGGCTGCGTGAAGGTATGGGTGCGGTAAGCGAAGCGCCCGGCTATCCTTTGCCGCCCGCAAATGCGATCAGGTTGCCGTCAGGATCTCGCACGATGAAGGTGCGAGTTCCCCACGGCTCTGCCCTCAAGCTCTGGTGGAATGTGACGCCTTGGCTCTGATATTCCAGAAATAGCGATTTGGGATCGTCGAGGGTGAGTGTTGCGGAAAGCGCATCACGTTCTCTCTCGCGAAAGCCGCTGTCAAAAACAGGGCCGCCAACTTTTCGCAGGTTCAAGCGGCCGCCGTCGCGAAACACCTGAGCATAGAACGGCGGCTCCCCGTAAGAGAACGCGATGTTGAAGCCGAGCTTCTCAACATAAAATCGGCACGCTATCTCGATGTCCGAAACGAAGAGCTGCGGCTCTGCCGCCGTGATGACAGACGTGTTATTGGTGGCTGCTGGTCCGGTCATGGTGTCGATCCCTTTGATCAGCGCGGCCCAAGTCGCGAAACCGTGTTTTCTGGCGACAAGCTCCTGCGCGTCACTGAGCCTGAACTCCGCCTCCAGGACTTCTGCATCGCTTAAGTCTCGGAATTTGGCCAGCGCCGACCTGATCTGCTCCGCCACAGGATAGTACCGTTCACGGTGCCATCGCAGGTACAGTTTGGCTTGCTTTCTGAGGTTTTCGCTATTTGGCATGGGCGCGCTACGGTTTGAGTTTGTCGTAGGCGGGCAATGCCCCTCCGGCTCGCAAGCCGACGCGCCCTACAGCAGCACGATTGATGCTAGCCCAGCGGAATTGCTGCCGCAAGGGGAGCGACGCAGCCGCCGGCCGCGGCACCGCGTGAGGGTTTCGCACCCTCATGCGGTCAGCGAGGTTGAATACTTGGCCCTAAGATCCGGGCTGGCCTATCCGGCAAGCCCGCGATAGATGGCGGGAAGTGCGGCCGGTAGCCGGGCAATGTTGCCGACCATGGCATAGCCGTTCTGGCCGAACATCGTCGGCACATAGGATCGCGCCTCGCGGTCGACGGTGACGGCAAAGGTGCTGATCCCGCTTCGGCGCGCCTCCGACACGGCGCGCCGACTGTCTTCCAGCGCGAAGCGCCCCTCGTAGTGGTCGACGTCGTTCGGCTTGCCGTCGGTCAGCACCAGAAGCAGTTTCTTGCGGTTCGGCTGCTTGCGGAGTTCGGCCGAGGCGTGCCGGATCGCGGCGCCGATGCGGGTGTAATAACCGGGCTTGAGCGCAGCGATCCGCGCCTCGACGAGACCGCTCATCGGCTCATCGAAAGCCTTGACCGTTTCCACTCGCACCCAGTCGCGCCGGCGCGACGTGAAGGTCAGGATCGAATGGTTGTCGCCGCAGGCGGCCAAGCCATGCGCCAGGATCGTCAACGCCTCCTTCTCGACATCGAGAACGCGGTGGTTATCCGACCAGGAATCGGTCGACAGGGAAACGTCGACAAGGATGGTGACGGCGAGATCGTGCGCCTGCGGCCGGCTCATCAGATGAATGCGGTCGCTTCCCTGGCCGCCGGCCGCAAGGTCGGTGCGCGCGCGAACGACGGCGTCGAGATCAAGGTCGGCACCGTCAATCTGCGCGCGCAGGATCTCATGACGCGGACGCAGCACCTCGAACTGGCGCCGCACACGACGGATGAGGCTTTGCGTTTCCGAGGTCAGCTCGGCGCGGTCGCCGAGTGCGGAAGCGGGGAAAGCCAGTACGCGGCAATGGTCCTTGAGATAGGTGCCTGTACGGTAGTTCCACTCCGGATAAGTATGTTCGGCCGTCAACGGTGTGACGTCGACCGCCTCGGGCGGCAGGTCCAGATCGAACCGGAAGCGTGCGGACGGGCGCCCCTTCCGTTCGCCGAGTGTCATCTCGTCCAGCTCTTCCGCAGCCTTCGCGTCATGATCGTCGCTGTCGTCGGCCGGCCGGTCGACATTGACCATCTCCGCCATCGCAAGGATCTTCTCGAAGCGGTTTAGAATGAAGGGGCTGCGGTCGCCCTTGCGGTTCTCGGGGTTCTCGCGGGTCGCGACATGACGCTCGGTCTCGACGGCGGGCGACCCCGCCCTACCCTGCGCGGGCTCATCGTCCTCGCGCCGAGTTTCCGTCTCAGAGCGCACCAATGCATCAGGCCAGAGCGGCAGAGGCAACATCGGCAAATAGCCGGGCGGCGCCCGATGCGGGAAGATGACCGGCAAAGTCTTGTCCGGCTCCCCAGTGGCCTTCCGCAACATGCCGAGAATACGGTTTTCGACATGTTGCTCCACGGACGGCAGCGTGCCTCGGGTCCGCTCGGCAAGGACGGCTGCCGCCAGACGGCGGTAACGCGGGCGCATGCCGGGAAACTGATGCAATACGCCCGTTACCGTTTCTTCCGCACGGGCGAGTGCGGCCAGATCGCGGCGGAGCAGATCGGCCTCCGCCAGGGGTTCCAGCGACATAGTCGCCATATAGGCGACAAGCCAGAAATAGAGGTCGCGATTGAGATTCTTGTCCGGGAAAAGATCGATTTCCGCCGGCAGCATCAGCGATGCGTGGTCGCGCCCGGGCTGCGTGAGCTTTTCTTCCCCGAGACCCACCCTCTGCCGCCACTTGAGCCTGTGGGCGGAAGTGCGCCCGCGTGCCGGGGCGATCTGCACTGCGCCCTCGCCGCCGTGCCCCCGAAACGAGATCGAGAGCACCGGTAGAAGATCGGCGAGCTGGACCGCGTGCTCCGGATGGCGCCGCCACGTGCGCGTGTTACCAATGAAGCGGTGCCAGGCACGGCCGACCGTTTCTTCCAGTTCGAGGAAATCAAGCATCGCCAGGACCTCAGGCTATCAGGGAATCGGCCACTTCCAGCAAGGCGACCCTGACGTCGGGCTCGTCGGTCAGGGGCTCAATCATGGCGGCTCGAACAGCTTCCTTCGCCGGCATCCCGGCGTCGATCAGGCTGGCGCAGTAGACGAGCAGGCGGGTCGAAACGCCCTCTTCGAGATCGTGCCCCTTGAGCGCCCTGAGACGCGCGGCGAGATCGACGAGCCGTGCGACCTGCGCCTCCGCAAGACCGCTTTCCGCCGAGACGACGGCGATTTCCTGCGCCTTCGGCAGGAAATCGAATTCGATCGCAACGAAGCGCTGCCGCGTGCTGGGCTTCAGGCTCTTGAGAAGATTCTGGTAGCCGGGATTGTAGGAGACGACCAGCATGAAACCGGGCGGCGCCTCGAGCATCTCGCCGGTGCGCTCCAGCGGCAGCATGCGGCGATCGTCGGTCAGCGGATGCAGGACGACGGCGACATCCTTGCGCGCCTCGACGATCTCGTCGAGATAGCACACGCCGCCCTCCTCTTGGCGTTCATCAAAGCCAGGCT
>NZ_JASKLT010000002.1:428434-740247 GCF_030124405.1 Sinorhizobium sp. 7-81
CTCGCGCACCGCGCGCGTCAGCGGCCCGTCGACCCAGACGGTGTCGCCGCCCTTCAACAGGTAACGGCCGGTGAGATCCGCGGCGGCAAGGTCGTCATGGCAAGAAACGGTCGAAAGCGGCAGGCCGAGTCTTGCCGCCATATGGCTGACAAAGCGCGTCTTGCCGCAGCCGGTCGGGCCTTTCAGCAAGAGTGGCAATTGCCTGACCCAGGCGGTTTCAAACAGCGCGCATTCGTTGCCGAGCGGACTGTAGTGCGGATTATCGGCGGTCGGGCGGGATGCGTTCGGCAGGACGAAATTCATTTTGGTCTCCGTGACAAACAGTCGAAGCAAGCGGAAGGACCGACCCCGACGCGGCCGTCGGGGTCGGTCGGGCGATCATTCGGCGGGCTGGATCGAAGGGCTAAGCCGCGCGCTGCGCTCCCGGCCTGGAACCAGCACGGCCCAGATGAACATCAGCGCCGAGACGAGGACGACCGCACCGGAGCCGAGGCGGACCCAGTAAAACAGCGCCAGCTGGTCCTGCACGTCCATGTAGCTTTCACCGAGCACGCGCTGCAGATGGACCTGCAGGACGCCTGCGAAGGTGAGCGCGAAGGTCATTACCGACATGGCGGTGCACATGGCCCAGAAGCTGACGATCGAAAGCCACTGGTTGTAGGGCTGGCGGCCGCGGATTTCCGGGATCGCATAGGCCATGACGGCAAGGTTCAGCATCACATAGGCGCCGAAGAAGGCGAGGTGGCCGTGGGCCGCGGTGACCTGCGTGCCGTGGGTGTAGTAGTTCACCGATGACAGCGTGTGCAGGAAGCCCCAGACACCGGCACCGAAGAAAGCCATGACCGAGCAGCCGATCGACCAGAGAAGGGCCGCGCGGTTCGGGTGCTTGCGCCCGGCCTTCCAGGTCATCACGAAGGTGAAGATCACCATGGTGAAGAAGGGCGCGACTTCGAGCGTCGAGAAGAGCGAGCCGATCCACTGCCAGTATCCCGGAGCGCCGATCCAGTAGTAGTGGTGACCGGTGCCGAGGATACCGGAGAAGAGCGCCAGGCCGACGATGACGTAGAGCCACTTTTCGACGACCTCACGGTCGATGCCGTTGAGCTTGATCATCAGGAAGGCGAGCACCGAGGCCATGATCAACTCCCAGACACCCTCCACCCAGAGGTGGACGACGTACCACCAGTACATCTTATCGAGCGCCAGGTTCATCGGATTGTAGAAGGCGAACAGGAAGAAGATCGCCACACCCCACAGACCGAAGATCAGGATGTTGGTCACCGTCGTCTTGCGGCCTTTAAGAACGGTAAGCGTGATGTTGTAGAGGAACATCAGCGCCACCACCACGATGCCGACCTTGATCGCGAAAGGCTGCTCGAGAAACTCGCGGCCCTCATGAATGTGGAGAAGGTATCCGACCACCGCGACGGCCGCGGCGATCAGGAAAATCCAGAACTGGGCCACGGCGATCCTGGTGCTGTAAAGCTCCGTTTCCGCTTCCTCGGGCAGAAGATAATAGGTAGCGCCCATGAAGCCCATCAGCAGCCAGACGATCAGCGCATTGGTGTGCACCATGCGCACGATGTTGAACGGCAGGAGTTCGGAGAGCGTGTTGGGCAGGACGTAGATGGTGCCGGCGAGAACACCGAACAGCACCTGGGCGAGAAACAGGCCGAGTGCGCCATAAAAATAGAGCATCGCGACCTTCTGGGTCTGGTATTTCATGGTTCTTTACTCCAATCGCAACGCTTAGCCGGCTTCGTTCGGTGGCCAGTTCTGGGTCTTGATGCGGCTCGTCCACTCCAGGAAGTCGGCGAGATCGTTGAGCTCCTGTTCGGTGAGATTGAATTGCGGCATCTGCCGGCGCCCTTCGACGCCAGAGGGTTGCGCCGCCATCCACGCCTTCAGCGTTTCGCGCGCGCCGTCCGGATCCTTGTCGCCGCCCCAGCGCTTCCAGACATTGCCGAGCTCGGGCGCGAAATAGGCGCCCTCGCCGAGAAGCGTGTGGCAGTTGATACAGGAGTTCTTTTCCCAGACGTGCTTGCCGCGGCCGACGGAGTCCGTCAGCGTCGTCTCGTCCGTCGAGGTCGTCTTCATGTGATAGTGACTGTGGGCCGTCAGCCCGACGAATATTGCAAAGAAGAAGAAGGACCCGCCGTAGAAGACGTTTCGGGCCCCGGTCTTGGTGAGGCGTTCTGCCATCACGTGGTCCTTTCGATTTCAGATGGCCGCGAATGCGTGGCCGGCTTGATCTGATCCCCTCCCCGTTTGACGCCGCCTGCAGCAACGCCGACGAATGTCCGGGGCACGATCCATGTCTATGGATTTCCCGCGTGCGTTCTTTGCGTTTCGGCAAACAAGGAAAGCGGTTTCAAACGGATGGCATGCCGGTGGCGAAGAGCTTCGCCGCTGCCAGCAGCGCAAGGATCAGCGGCCAGACCAAAAGCCCGCGCCGCATGGCGGCTGGACCGGAGCTCAGACCCATGAAATCCAGAATGATCAGCCTGGCTTTGATGAACGCCAAGAGGAGGGCGGCGAAAACGACGATAGAGGCGCGGCCTTGAAAGGCGACCGCCGACATGCCCGCAAGGACGATGGCAACAAGCACGATCCAGGTTCGGCCGAGCTGGTTTCGAGTGCGGTCCGTCATGACGTCATACCAGATAGATGATCGGGAACATCACGATCCAGATGAGATCGATGACATGCCAGAGGGTTGTTATCAGGGTTACGTTGCCGGGTGTCTGGCGCCACGCGACGAGAAGCAGGATCAGGCCGCCGAACACCACATGCATGAGGTGGAAACCGGTGATCAGGAAATAGAGCTCGAAGAAGGCACCGAACCGGGCAATGTCGCCGCTTGCGAGTTCGCCGCTGTATTCCGTGAGTTTGACCGCGACGAAGACGAAGCCGAGCAAGGCCGCCATGACGAGGGCACGCCGGCGCTCCCCCGGCAGAGCGGAACTGCGCGCGGCAAGCGCCGCCTGCCAGCCACTCGTCAAAAGCACCAGCGTATTGATGCCCGCGAGCAAGGGGTTGAGTTCGTTTCGCCCGGCGGCAAATGCGTCGGCCTGCAGGAAGCCGTTAATGAGAAAGGCCGCAAGCAGGATGCCGAAGGCCGCAAGCTCGCTCCACACCAGAACCCAGAGCAGAAGCTCATCCGTGGGTGCTTCTTCTTTCGCCTCGATTTCAGTCGTCGCCCGTGCATCCATGCCTCATCTCCCTTGATCGGAAACGATCGGCACTTAGGCGAGCCGGCAAGGCGATGTCTTTGACATTGCGCAAGGAAGCCGGGCCAAAAACCCGATATCGGCGGGAGGCAACCAGAGCGGGATGAGGAAAAGTGCGCGGTTTTCCGCCCGCATCCCGCGTCTCAACTTGTTAGAATCGATCACGTTTATGATTTTGGGTCGATTCGACCCAAAATCATCGTGTTCCAGGAGTTCTTCGATGACAGACGCACAGATCGGCCTTTCGGTCGCAACCCCCATCATCATCGTTTTCGCCCTTGTCCTCCACCGCATGGGCGTGTTGCAGCGCGCTGGCACGGTCTCGGCTGTTCTATTTTCGATCGCGATCGCCGTGGTGCTCTTTCTCGACCGCTAACGGTTTTCCGTCCGGAGTTGCGTCGTCTCAATCCGGACTTGCGATATGTCAAAGATGCGGGCCGATTCGCCGGCTAGACGATTGCGCTAAGTTAAACAGACCGGAGTCCGGCTAATGGCTGGAAAAGAAACGATGCAACGAAGCAGCATGCTGGAGAACGGCTATGACGCGCTGTTGGAATTGTGTGATCGGCTGGAGGCAATCGCCGACGCCTTGCCCAACGCAATCGATGTAACGCGCTACGAGCAGATCGCGGATACGCTTGTGCCGACGCTTGGCAGCCTGCACGAGCTGGAGGAACAAGTCCTCTTTTCTCAACTTCTCGCGCGAACGGATGGCCGAGACGTGACGGCGCTGATCGAACGTCTTCGCGAAGAGCATCAGCACGACGCGAGAGCTGCGGCCGATGTCGCACAGGTCTTCCGCGAGCTCCTTCACGGTCGCTGCCGGCTTAGCTGGGACGCGATCGGCTATATGCTGCGCGCGCTCTTCGAGAGCCTCCGCCGCCACGTCGCGACCGAGCGCCTGCTGCTTTCCGAGAGCCGTCGGGGTGCCTGCCATGCGTGAATTTTTGCTGGCCTTCGCGGTCTTTCTTGCGCTGCACATGGTGCCCGCCATGCCGAAACTTCGCGAGCGGCTCATTCAACGGCTGGGCCGAAAGAATTATTTCGCCGGCTATTCGCTGCTGTCGATCGTAGCGCTCGTCTGGGTCTTCCACGCAGCGCTGACATTGGATTTCATACCGCTCTGGGACCCGGCGCCGTGGCAGGCCTGGGTCACGTTCGTGTTCGCACCCCTCGGCATTTTCCTCGTTCTTGCGGGCCTCTTCAGCGAGAACCCGCTTTCGATTTCGATCTTTCAGGGTACCGGCGGAACGGGCGCCATCGTCAGCATCACCCGCCATCCGGTGCTTTGGGGGTTCCTCCTCTGGGCGGCTGGACACGTCGTTCCGAACGGCGATCTTCGCTCGCTCGTGCTCTTCGGCGGCTTCGCGCTTTTTGCAGCGGGCGGCTTCCTGATGGTCGAGCGGCGCGCGCGCCGCCGCATTGGCGATGAATGGCCGAAGGTTGCCGCCGGCACATCGATCTTGCCCTTCGCCGCCATTCTCGGCGGCCGCGCCCGCTTCCGCCTGGATCCGGTCCTGGTGCTCTCCGCCTTTGCCACGGGCGCAATCACGCTGTGGCTGCTTGCCGGCGGCCACTACGCAATCTTCGGCGCCGATCCGCTGCTGCAAGCCTTCCTGTTGCTTTGAACCCGCCGCCGGGACGTTTTTCCTGACCCGGCTTTACCCCTGCCAGGCTTCTGCCATCGGCGCGATCGGCAGCGCCAAGAGATCGATGGCGCGCGCGGCGAGATGGTCGACGATCGCCTCGACGCTTGCCGGACGATGGTAAAATCCCGGCACCGGCGGCATGACGATCGCGCCCATTTCGGTAACGGCACACATGTTGCGCAGATGCCCAAGGTGGAGCGGCGTTTCGCGCGTCATCAAGACGAGCCGCCGGCGCTCCTTCAGATGCACATCGGCGGCTCTAACCAGCAGGTTGTCGGCAAGTCCATTGGCGATCGCCGCGAGCGTGCGCATCGAACAGGGCGAAACGATCATGCCGGCCGTTGGGAAGGATCCGCTGGCGATCGCCGCGCCGATGTCGTCGTGCTCGTAGATGCGGTCGGCCTTTTCGAACAAGCGCAACAGTGCGTCCGGTCCAACTTCGTGGCTCAATGTCCTGTGCGCCGCCGGCGACATGACCAGATGCATCTCGACTTCGTCGATCCACGCAAGCCGGTTGGCGATGCGCAGCGGGATCGCGGCTCCGGAAGCGCCGGTTACACCAACGACTATCCTCAACCTTCCCGTCATCGGCGGTCTCCCAGACCCAGCTCGGCCCACATCCGATCGACATCGGCCATCACCTCTGGCGACATGTCGAGCACCCTCCCCCATTCGCGGTCGGTCTCCGCGCCGATCTTTGTCGTCGCGTCGAGACCGAGCTTGCCGCCGAGACCGGATCGCGGCGAAGCGAAGTCAAGGTAGTCAATCGGCGTGTCGGAGACGATCGTGACGTCGCGGCTTGCGTCGAAGCGCGTGGAGAGCGCCCAGACGACATCCGGCCAGCTGCGCACATTGATATCCGGGTCGACGACGATGATGAGCTTCACGTAGCTGAACTGCGGCAGCATCGACCAGAGCCCCATCATCAACCGCTTCGCCTGCCCCGGATAACGCTTGTCGATCGCCACGACCATTGCCCGGTAGGAACAGGCCTCCGGCGGCAGCCACAGGTCGACGATCTCCGGATACTGCTTCTTCACCAGCGGCACGAACAGAACGTTCATCGCTTCGCCGAGACGCGACGGCTCGTCGGGCGGCCGGCCGGTATAGGTGGAGAGATAAATCGGATTTCGACGCATCGTGATCGCCGAAAGAGTCATGACCGGGAAGCGATCGACGGAATTGTAGTAACCGGTATGGTCGCCGTAAGGCCCCTCGTCGGCCGTCTCGGCTGCGGACACGGTGCCTTCGAGCACGATCTCCGCGTTCGCCGGTACCGGCAACGGCACCGTACGGCCTGTTGCAACCGGTGTTCGACGCCGGCGAATGAGCCCTGAAAAATTGAGTTCGCTCAGCCCGTCCGGCAATGGCATCACCGACGCGAGGATAGTGGCCGGATCCGCTCCGATCGCGACCGCGACCGGCATGTCCCGGCCCTGTCTCTGCCAGAGGCGATGATGCCGCGCGCCACCGCGGTGGGCGAGCCAGCGAACGATCGCCCGGTCTCTACCCAGAACCTGCATGCGATAGATGCCGACGTTGATGTCGGTCGGATCGTCAGGCGCCATGGTGATGACCAGCGGCCAGGTGATGAGCGGTGCCGGCTCGCCCGGCCAGCACCACTGGATCGGCAGGCTCCCGAGATCGATCTCCGGACCGCTCCAGACGATCTCCTGGCACGGCGCCCGGCTATGATGCTTCGGCCGCATCGAAAGTGCGGACCGCAGCATCGGCAGTTTCTCCCAGGCGTCACGCAGCGATGCCGGCGCGCGGGGATCACGCAGCTCCGCGAGTTCCTCGGCAAAGAAAGGCAATCCGCCCGGCTCCAGGCCGAAGCCGCGCTCGATCCGCGCTTGCGCGCCGAACAGGTTGGCGAGCAGGGGAATCTCGTGCACGCGCCCGGAAGCATCGACCGGCTTTTCGAACAACAAGGCTGGCCCGCCCGACGCAAGCACGCGCCTGTGGATCTCGGTCACTTCATGGACGAGCGAAACGGGCCGCGAAATCCGCTTCAACTCGCCGTCGCGTTCAAGCGCCGAAGCAAAATCCTGTAGCGAGGCGAAGTGCGATGCGGTGCGGAAGGCTTTGTTCATGCCCGCTTCTTTGTGCTCGTGATTTCCGCCTGTCTTTGATGTGGGACAAACACAAGGAACGGCTGCCGGCTAAACATTGGGAGAACATTCACACTGCACAGGCCCCATATGACCGTTTCCTCCGCGATGGCCGTTCCGCTCCGGCTCATCCCCATTCCCGCCATCGAGCGAGCGACAAGGCTCGTTTTTTCTCACGTCATGGCGCGCCATCCGGGCCTGTTCGACCGGTTGGGGGATTACGCCGACAAACGATATGGCTTCATCCCGTCCGACCTGCCGGTCGGCTTCCTGGTCGAGCCTGCGAAAGCCCGCATATCCGTGCACCGCAAGCCCGATCTGCCATCCACCGACACTGCGGTCACAGGCGGCTTCGTCCTCCTGCTCGGGCTGCTCGAAGGTCGCCTCGATGGTGATGCGGTCTTCTTCTCGCGCGACCTGACGGTCATCGGCGACATGGAAGCCATGCTGGCGCTGCGCAATGCGCTCGACGACTGCAACATCGACCTGCCCTCAGACATCGGCAGCCTGGCGGGGCCTTTCGCACCGCTGGTGCGGCGCGCCGCCTCGGAAATTCGTAGTCGCGTCCTGGCTCGGGAGGCCGGCCAATGGAACTGATCTGCCCCGCCGGAACGCCGGCCGCCTTCCGCGAGGCCGTCGATGCCGGAGCCGATGCCGTCTATTGCGGTTTTCGCGACGAGACCAATGCCCGCAATTTCCCGGGACTGAACTTTTCCCGCGACGAGCTCAAGGCGGCGATCGCCTATGCCCGTCAGCACGGAGCGATGACCTTCGTCGCCATCAACACCTTCATGCGCGCCGGTCGCGAAAAGCTTTGGCACGAGGCGGTGGACGATGCCGTGCGCCTCGGCGCCGACGCCGTCATCCTCGCTGATTTCGGCTTGATGGCCTATACCGCCGAACGCTACCCCGAGCAGCGCTTGCACGTGTCGGTCCAGGCCTCCGCCGCCAATGCGGACGCCGTCAATTTCCTGGTCGAGACGTTTCGCGCAAAACGCGTCGTGCTGCCGCGCATTCTCACCATCCCCGACATCGCCCGCCTAGCAAAACAGATCCGATGCGAGATCGAGGTCTTCGTCTTCGGCGGGCTCTGCGTGATGGCGGAGGGGCGTTGTTCGCTCTCCTCCTATGCCACCGGCAAGTCGCCGAACATGAATGGGGTCTGTTCTCCGGCGAGCCACGTGCGTTACCGCGAGGATGGCCGCGAACTCGTCTCGGAACTCGGCGACTACACGATCAATCGCTTTCCCGCCGGCGAGGCAGCCGGCTATCCGACACTCTGCAAGGGGCGCTTCAACGTTGCCGACGAGCGCGGATACGCTTTCGAAGACCCCGTTTCGCTTGATGTCATGGACCACGTCGACCTGTTGCGCGAGGCTGGCGTCAGCGCGTTGAAGATCGAAGGACGCCAGCGCGGCAAGGCCTATGTCGCGGAGGTCGTCTCGGTGATGCGCCGCGCTCTCGCCGCGAATGCCGCCGAGCGGCCCGCCCTCATCTCGCGGCTACGACTCTTGAGCGAAGGTCAGCGGACGACATCCGGCGCCTATGAAAAGCGTTGGAGGTAGATCATGACTGGCGCAACGCTTCCAAGCCTTAGCCTCGGCCCGGTCCTCTACCTTTGGGACGGACCCAAATGGCGCGATTTCTATTTCCGTATCGCCGACGAAGCGCCGGTCGCGCATGTCGTCATCGGCGAGACGGTCTGCTCGAAACGGTTGCATTTCATCGAACCGCATGTCGTCGAAGTGGTCGAGCGGCTGGAGCGCGCCGGCAAGAGCGTCGGCCTCGCCTCGCTGGCGCTCGTCACGCTCGAACGCGAGGCCCAAGTCGTGCGCGCGCTGGTGCGCGACAGCACGCATCCGGTCGAGGCCAACGACCTGTCGGCGCTCGGGCTGCTCGCCGGCAAACCGCATTCGGTCGGCCCGCTGATCAACGTCTATAACGGCGCCACCGCGCGGCTGCTCGCCTCGCGCGGTGCGACGAGCATCTGCCTGCCGCCCGAACTGCCCATGGCGTCCGTCCGCGATATCGTTCGCGATGCTCCCGGCGTGTCGTTCGAGATATTCGCGTTCGGGCGTGTACCGCTGGCGATCTCGGCCCGCTGCGCGCACGCCCGGTCCAAGGGGCTGGTCAAGGACAATTGTCAGTTCATCTGCGGCGACGACCCGGATGGATTGGTGGTCAAAACACTCGACCGTCAGCCTTTTCTCGCCCTGAACGGTGTACAGACCGTGTCGCACACGTGCCAGGCACTGATCCAGGAACTGCCGGAATTGGCCGCGGCCGGCATTTCGCGGATCCGCCTTTCGCCCCAGGACTGCGACATGGTCGCTGTCGCTCAGGTCTTCGATGACGCGATCGCCGGCAGGTCTCTCCCCGCCGATGCCATCGTCCGTCTTCAAGATGCCTATACCGGCGCACGGTTTTCGAACGGCTTCCATTACGGCCAGCAAGGCGCCACCTGGATCGCGGACCACGCGTCAACTTAGAGCAGGATGAGGTAAAGTGTGTGTGGTTTTCGACCGGCACTAACCTATTTGGAGTCGTTCCATGGCACATGAGTTCGATGTTCTCGCGAATGAGACCGCGGAAGACGAAAATCTCGCAACCGTCATCAGCCAGATCCGCCGGCTGATCGATGGCGCTTCGCTCGAATGCGGCTGCCGCGCTCGCGTCGACGACTTGCTGCTTCGCTTTGAAAGTCTGACGGCCAGGCAACGCGAAAAGCGGATGCTCGACCAGGCCCGGCGCCAACGGCGACGCATCGCGGCGATCATGGAACTTCTTCACGAACTCGACGAGATCGGTTATGACGACGCCGACCGAAGCGTTCTGATGGAAGCGCGGCTGCTTTTCGAGGACATTGCCGAAGCCGCGCGCCAGGGGGCGCGGCTGCTCGATGTCGCCTCCGCCTTGCCGAGTTCGAAGGCGGGTGTGCGATGATGAGGCACGGACCTTCGGGATCGAGCCTGCTGCATGTGTCCTTAAATCGTAACCGATTTAAGGACACATGCAGCAAATCAAAGTGCTACGGCGTCCTTTGCGCTTCTGATGAGACGCGCGGCGCTGCAGTTGCGCGCGATCTGGAGACGGCGAATGAATCTTCCGTTTCGTATTCTTTGCCTGTGCCTTGGTTGGCTGATGGTCGCATTCGCCGTCGCCGGCGTGTTCCTGCCGGTGCTGCCCACCACACCTTTCCTGCTTTTGGCGGCGGGCCTGTTCGCCCGCGCGTCTCCTCGGCTTGAACGCTGGCTCGTCGAGCATCCCGTCTTCGGTCCCTCGCTGCGCCTGTGGCGAGAAAAGGGCGCGATCGCGATGAGGGCGAAGTTCAGCGCCGTCGCTTTGATGGCCGCGAGCTACGGTCTCTTCTGTCTGTTCAGCAGGCCGAATGCCGCGCTTGCGGCCCTCGTCGCGGCCGTGATGGTGCTCCCGGTCGCCTTCATCCTCACGCGCCCTAGCAATTGACTGTCGATACAAGGCGTCAGAAGTTGCTGGCGTGGAGCTCCCTCATCGCCTTCCTGAGTTCGTCGATCGGGGTCAAGCTGCTGGTGCTTTGGCCTTCCAGTTCCGGCGGCATCTTCCAGCCCGGATCGATGCCTTCCATGTTCGGCAGCTCGTGCGCGATGCCCTTGTGGCAATCGATGCAGGTCGCCCGGCCGGGAAGCAGATAGCGCGTATGGATCGCCGCCGCGCGTTGCGTCTGCTTCTGCAGATCCATGGCGATTGACGAATGGCAGTTGCGGCATTCGAGACTGTCGTTCGCCTTCAGCCGCGCCCATTCATGCTGGGCGAGTTCCAGCCGGTGCTCGAGGAATTTCGGACGGGTGTTGATCGTTCCGAAGATCTTGCCCCAGACCTCCTTCGACGCCTGCATCTTGCGGGCGATCTTGTCCGTCCAGTCATGCGGGACGTGGCAGTCCGGACAGGTGGCCCTGACCCCGGAGCGGTTGGAGAAGTGGATCGTCCGCGACATCTCCTGATAGACGTTGTCGCGCATCTCGTGGCAGGAGGTGCAGAAGGTTTCGGTGTTGGTAAGCTCAAGCGCGGTGTTGAAGGCCCCCCAGAACATCACACCGCCGACGAAGCCGCCGAGTGTCAGAAAGCCGAGGCTCAGTGTTCCTGCCGGCGTGCTGACGAGGTGCCACGCCCAGAGGACGAGTTTCCGGATCCATCCCATGGCGTCACTCGCTTCCCGCCGGCTTGACGCCCAGCTCGCTCATGTCCTTGAAAGTGTTATCGACGAGCGGCCTAACGTCGGCCTGGGGCACGTGGCAGGCGGTGCAGAAATAGCGCCGCGGCGACACGTCCGCGAGCATCTGCCCGTCCCGCGTCAGATAATGGGTGACGCTGATCATCGGAGCCCCGGAATCCTGGGTGAATTCACGCTTGTGGCAAGAAAGGCAGCGATTGGTGTTGACCGACAGCTGATAGCCTTCGATCGAGTGCGGGATCACCGGCGGCTGATCGGGATAGGCCCGCATCTTGCGGACGTCGTCGACCACCCATTTCGGTATCGGTTCGGCTCCCGGTTCGTCCATCGATTGCGGCGGCCCGGAAAGTTCCGGCACCATCTGGGCGATGGCCGCGGTGCTCACGAACAGCACCGCAAGCAGCGCTCCGAGCATCCATGCTGGGCTTCTCATCATGCGGCAGAGACGATCTTGACTGCGCATTTCTTGAAATCCGTCTGTTTGGAGATGGGATCGGTAGCGTCCAGCGTTACCTTGTTGATGAGCTTGCTGGCGTCGAACCACGGAACGAAGATTACGCCGGGAGGCATGCGGTTGCGGCCGCGTGTCTCGACGCGGGCACGGATTTCGCCGCGCCGGGAAACGATCCTGACCTCGCCACCCTGATTGAGGCCGCGCTTGCGGGCATCGTCCGCGTTCACGAAACAAACCGCGCCGGGGAAGGCCCGATAGAGCTCCGGCACCCGCATCGTCATCGATCCGGAATGCCAGTGTTCGAGCACGCGACCGGTAACCAGCCAGATATCGTATTCGTCATCGGGTTCTTCGGCCGGAGGCTCGTAGGGAACGGCAAGGATCACCGCCCTGCCGTCCGGGCGGCCGTAGAACTTCACGCCCTCGCCGGGCTTCACATAGGGGTCATAGCCTTCCCGGTAGCGCCAAAGCGTCTCCTTCCCGTCGACGACGGGCCAGCGCAGGCCGCGCTCCTCGTGGTAGCGGTCATAAGGGGCGAGGTCATGCCCATGCCCCCGCCCGAAAGTGGCATATTCCTCGAAAAGGCCCTTCTGGATATAGAAGCCGAAGGCCTCCGCCTCGTTGTTGGCATAGTCGCCGTTGACCTCGCTCAAGGGGAAGCGATCCACCGCGCCATTCTTGAACAGGACGTCGTGCAGCGTCTTGCCGCGATAGGACGGATTGGCATCAAGGATTTCCGCCGACCAGACCTCGTCAGTCGTGAAGCGCTTGGAGAATTCGACCATCTGCCACAGGTCCGAGCGCGCCTCGGCCGGCGCCTGGACGAGTTGGTGCCAGACATGGGTGCGGCGTTCGGCGTTGCCATAGGCGCCTTCCTTCTCCACCCACATGGCGGCCGGCAGGATGAGGTCCGCGCTCATGGCGGTAATCGTCGGATAGACATCGGAAACGACGATGAAGTTGTCGGGGTTGCGGTAGCCCTGGTAGGTCTCGTTGCTAGTGTTGGGCGCCGCCTGGACGTTGTTGTTGACCTGCACCCAATAGAAATTGAGCTTGCCGTCCTTCAGCATGCGGTCCTGCTCGACGGCATGATAGCCCGGTTTTTCCGGGATGATCCCGTGCGGTATCCGCCAGATCTCTTCGGCATGCTCGCGATGTTCCGGATTGGTGACGGTCATGTCGGCCGGCAGGCGATGGGCAAAGGTGCCGACCTCGCGCGCGGTGCCGCAGGCGGATGGTTGCCCGGTCAGCGAGAACGGGCTGTTGCCCGGCTCCGAAATCTTCCCCGTCAAGAGATGGAGGTTGTAGACCATCTGGTTGACCCAGACGCCGCGCACATGCTGGTTGAACCCCATGGTCCAGAGCGACATTACCTTGCGCTTGGGGTCGGCATAGAGTTCGGCCAGTTGTTCCAGGAAGGCTGCGTCGACGCCGGTGAGCTCGGCGGTCTTGTCGAGCGTGTATTCCGAAACGAATGTCTTGAACTCTTCGAAATTGCTCGGCGTCATCTTGGCGGCGTCCTTGGCATTCACCGCCTTGACCTCCAGGGGATTATCCGGCCTCAAGCCGTAGCCGATATCGGTCGCGCCAACCATGAAGGTCGTGTGCTTCTCGACAAACTCCTGGTTGACGCGCCCGGTCTGGATGATGTGGTTGGCGATGTAGTTCAGGATCGCGAGGTCGGTGCCCGGCTTGAAGACGATCGGGATGTCGGCGAGGTCCATGCTGCGGTGGGTGAAGGTCGAGAGCACCGCGACCCGCACATGCGGATGGCCCAACCGCCTGTCTGCGAGCCGGGTCCAGAGTATCGGATGCATCTCCGCCATGTTGGAGCCCCAGAGCACGAAGGCGTCGGCGTGCTCGAAATCGTCGTAGCACCCCATCGGCTCGTCCATGCCGAAGGTGCGCATGAAGGCGTAGGCGGCCGATGCCATGCAATGGCGGGCATTGGGATCGAGGTTGTTGGAGCGGAAGCCGGCGCGCATCAGCTTCGTCGCCGCATAGCCCTCGAAGATCGTCCACTGCCCGGAGCCGAACATGCCGACAGCCGTCGGGCCCTTCTCCTTCAGGACCCTCTTCG
This sequence comes from Sinorhizobium sp. 7-81, assembly GCF_030124405.1. NCBI lineage: Bacteria > Pseudomonadati > Pseudomonadota > Alphaproteobacteria > Hyphomicrobiales > Rhizobiaceae > Sinorhizobium > Sinorhizobium sp. 7-81. The sequence continues at coordinate 442,169 of NZ_JASKLT010000002.1, forward strand.
CCTGCTCCGCCATCACATCGAAGGCTTCGTCCCAGCTCACCGGCTCGAACTCGCCATCCTTGGCGTAGGCGCCGTTTCGCTTGCGCATGAGCGGCGTTTTCAACCGGTCGGCGCCGTACATGATCTTCGACAGGAAATAGCCCTTGATGCAGTTGAGGCCGCGATTGACCTCCGCCTGCATGTCGCCATGGGTGGCGACCACCTGCCCTTCCTTCACGCCCACCATCACGCCGCAACCGGTGCCGCAGAAGCGGCATGGCGCCTTCGACCACTTGATCTCCAGCGCGCTTACGCCACCGGGTACGGGTTGCGCGGCGGCGGGAAGCGCAATGCCCGCCGTTGCCGCCGCTATGCCAGCCGCGTGGGCCTTGAGGATGTCACGCCGCGTCAGTTCGTCGGTCATTGCCGATCGTCTCCTCTTTCTCGACATGCTCGAACACCATGTTGGCGGCGACCACGCCTTCGAGCGTGGAAATCCGCGACAGGCACTCGCCGAGCACGCCCGTACTCGTTCCTTCGATGACCACCACGATCTTGCCGCCCTGGTGGCCGTAAACCTCGACATTGTTCATTCGGGAAAGCGCCGCGAGGACCTGCTCCTCCATCGCCGGAACGGCGACGACGACGGCGCTCGAGACATGATATTCGGCTGGTTTTTCGCTCGATTTTTCAGGCATGGGCGCCCTCCCGATTCCGTGCGGCGACCTGGACGGCGCCGACCGGACAGATGCCGACGCAGGCGCCGCAGCCGCTGCAGGCATTTTCGTTCACGATCGGCAGGAAAGGCCCGCCGGTGCGAGGCTGAAAGCGGATCGCCTCTTCCGGACAACTGTCGCGGCAGGACTGGCAGGCGACGTTGTTCTTCGCCAGGCAATGATCGGCGGTCGCCGCCACATGCGCAAAGCGCGTCACGTCCGCCGATTGAAAGACCGGCTCCGGACAGGCGCTCCGGCAATCACCGCAGAAGGTGCACTCGCCGACGGAAAAATCGAGCGACGGCCGGTTTGCGGCAAGGTCGATGATATTCGTGGGACATGCGTCTACGCAGCGGCCGCAGCCGGTGCAGGCGGCGAGGCTCTCGAGCGTCACGCCCGGCGGACAGATCCGTTCGGGCTCAGATGCGCCGCGTCCGAACAGGAGGTTTCGTCTGGAGATCGTCGTAACCGCCATGGCGCACCTCAATGCGGCGCCGGTGGCGGACCCGGCGGTCCGAAGACGATCTGAAACATCCAGACGATGAAGCCATAGCCGCCGACGACGGCGACGGCGAGCAGCGGCCAGATGCCGAAGGCCAGCACCAGAAAGGTCAGAAGTTCACGCCGCCGGGACTGCGGCCTTGGCGTTGTCATCTGCTGCGGAGATAGCTCTGACACATTACATCTCCCCGTTGATCCGACCCATGCGCATAGTAACGATCCCAGACGGGAAAGAAAGAAGAATAAACTAAACTCTTCTTCTCAGGTATAAAAATAACATCTGTCAATTCAACGGGATATTTACCCGAGCAATTAGACGACCTCTCCTATCCAAGAAAGAACCTGCAGTATTTTATGCTTTCCTAAAGCACTAAATACTGCAACGCTTGCGGGCGAAGGTTGCGCCCTTCGGCGGCATAGGATCAGGGCGCAAGACCGGTGCGGCTTTCGGCGGCACCGGCCTTGCCGGACGGCGTCTCTATTGCGCCAGCGCCGCGAATGCCGCGTCCAGGCGCTGCTGCGCCTTCTTCGGGTTCTTCGCCCCTCTCGCCGCGTCGAGGTTGGCCGGGTTGTCGCCGACCTGCACGACGCCGACCATGCCCATGCCGTAGTGCGGCGTGCACTTCACGCCATAGACGCCCGGAGTGGTGAACGTGACCTTATAGTTTTCGTTGACCTTGCTCTTCAGCGCTTCGGCGCCGTCCGGCAGCATGCCCTTGATCGTCTCGACATTGTGGCCCTTGTCGGTCGGAACGAAGGTCACGGTATCGCCGGCGGCGACCTTCAGCGAAGCCGGTTCGAAGACCATCACGCCGTCCTTGCCCTTGTTGAGCATGTGCACTTCGAAATCTGCCGCAAGCGCGGGCGTGGTGACCAGCATTGCCAGCGCGGCGAGGCCAAGGCTCTTCTTCATCATAGTCAGCATTTCATCTTCTCCGTTGAACCGCCAAGCCCTTGCCTGGGGTTGTCTCCCCGGAAATAGGCCGACGCCGGCCTGCCGACTTTGACGCGCGTCAAACAACGCGAAAGATGATGGTCGACCGCCTCTCCGCTCATGCATGCGAACTTCGACCCGTGATCGCCACGTCATCGCGCCGGCTTTCCGACCCTCGCCGCCGAAGATCGTTGACAGGTTACGTCTATCGGATTAAGACTGACGAAATTCGAAAATCGTCACTCGTAATTCGTGAGATGAAATGAGCGAACTCGCAGATACCGGCGTCGATGCAGCCAGACAGGAAAACGTGACGCGGATCCTCGATTCCGCCGAGCGGCTGTTCCGCCATTACGGCTACAGCAAGACCAACGTGGCCGACATCGCCCGCGACCTCGAAATGTCGCCGGCGAATATCTACCGCTTCTTTGCCTCCAAGACCGAGATCCACCAGGCGATCTGCGGCCGCATGCTCGCCGCCAGCTACCAACAGGCCTACGAGATTTCACACCTTCCCTTGAGCGCCTCCGAGCGGTTGCGCCGCTACGTGCACAGCCAGCACAAGATGACCGTCGAAACCATGCTCGACGAGCAGAAGGTCCACGAGATGGTGGTCGTCGCGATCGAGCGGGATTGGCACGTCATCGAGAAACATATCGACCGCCTGCACGAACTCGTAGCGGACATCATCCGTGACGGGATCGCGTCTGGCGAATTCGCCGATCAGGACGCGGATGCCGCCGCCCGGTGTTTCGGCGCCAGCACCGTTACGCTCTGTCATCCGCAAATGGTGGCCCAGTGTCTCGCAAAGCAAAATCGCGCGACACCCGACGAACTGATCGAATACGTGATCAGGGCGCTGAAGAAATAATAGAGCCGCGTGGCGGCAGACAGGATCAGGAGTGCCAGCGATGTTTTCACCCAAGGCCTTCGGAATAAGCATCCCGGTCGCTGCCAAGTTCGCGGCCGCGCTTACCATCGCCGCCGCCCTCTCGGCCTGCTCCGAAGAGAAGGTCGAGACCACGGAGGTTATCCGGCCGGTCAAGGTCGTCGAGGTTGCCGGCGGCGGCAGTGTGCGTGAACTCGACTATTCCGGCTCGGTGAAGGCACGCACAGAGATGAACCTCGGCTTTCGCGTCAACGGCAAGATCACCGAAAGGCTCGTCAATATCGGCGACCGGGTGAAGCCGGGCGATCTGCTTGCCCGCGTCGATCCGACCGATTACCAGCTTGCCGTAAAGAGCGCCGAGGCAACCCTGGCCGCCGCCGAAAAGCAGGTGGAAACGACGGCGCTCACCAAGATGCGGGCGGAGCAGCTCTTCACCAAGGAGTTCTCGTCCAGGGCCCAGCTCGATCAGGCGGCGCTTCTCTACGACCAGGCGGTCTCCACTCGGGACGCTGCCGCCTCGTCGCTCGACCAGGCGAAGAACCAGGTTACCTACACGGATCTGAAATCCGACCAGAACGGTATCGTCACCGCGATCAATGCCGATATCGGCCAGGTCGTCGGCACCGGCACGCCGGTCGTGACCGTCGCCGTGGATGGCGAGAAGGAAGTGCAGATCGCCGTGCCCGAGATGGATATCTCCGAGTTCAAGCCGGGCAAGACCGTCAAGGCGCGCTTCTGGTCGGATGACGCGCTCGTGCTCGACGGCAAGGTGCGCGAGGTCTCCGGCAGCGCAGACCAGCAGTCGCGGACTTTTTCCGTGCGCGTCAGCCTGCCGACCGACCCGCGCGTGCTGCTCGGCATGACAGCGACGATCGAGGCGGTCGCCAATGCGCAGCCGTCGGTTTCCATCCCCTTGAGCGCGCTTGCCGAAAAGGACGGCCGCAAGGTCGTCTGGGTCGTCGATCGTGACAGCTCGACGGTGCATGCGCGCGACGTCAAGCTCGCCGAATTCACCGGCGATGGCGTTCGCGTCGCCGAAGGGCTTGAGCAGGGCGATCTCGTCGTTGCCGCCGGCACGCAATTCATGACGGAAGACCTGAAGGTGAAGCTGCCAGATGCCGAACAGCAGGCAGCTCTCACCGAAACCGGCGAAGTCCTTCGCTAACTCCCATTGATCGACAGAACGGAACGACGCCATGGATGCCTCCACTGAGGACAGGAAACCGTTCAACCTCTCGCGCTGGGCGATCGGCCACCCGAGCATCGCGCGATTCCTCTTCGCGCTGATCATCATCACCGGCGCGCTCGGCCTCGTACGCATGGGCCAGCGCGAAGATCCGGAATTCACCTTCCGCGTCATGGTTATCCAGGCCGTCTGGCCGGGTGCATCGATCGAGGAGATGCAGGACCAGGTCGTCAACAAGATCGAGCGCAAGCTGCAGGAAACGCCGCATCTCGATTTCGTGCGCTCCTACACGCGCGCCGGCAGCGCCATCATCACGCTGCAGGTCGAAGGCGACACCAATGCCGAAGAGGTCGCCGACGCCTTCTACCAGGTACGCAAGAAGGTCGGCGACATCGACAACGAGCTGCCGGAGGGCCTGCTCGGTCCCTATTTCAACGACGAGTTCGGCGATACCTTCATCACGCTCCATTCGATCAGCGGCGACGGCTACAGCTATCCTGAGCTGAAGAAGTTCGCGATCCAGGGCCGCGACATGCTCTTGACGACGCCCGGCGTCGAAAAGGTGTCGATCATCGGCGACCAGCCGGAAAAGATCTATATCGACGTTTCCTCCAAGGCGCTCGCGGAACGTGGGCTGACGCTCAACGAACTGCGCGGTGCGATCGTCGGTCAGAACAATGTCGATCTCGCCGGCTCCGTCGATACCGGCACGCGCTCCGTCCGCATTTCCGTCGAAGGGGGAGTCGACCGGGCGGAGGATATCCGCGCGTTGAGGCTGCGTGCGGGGGATCAGGTCATCCGGCTCGGCGATATCGCCAGCGTCACCTCGGGGCTGGAAGACCCCTTCCAGCGCAAATACCGCTTCAACGGCCACGACAGCGTCCAGATCGGCGTGGTCATGGCGAAAGGCTTCAACGTCACGGACGTCGGCAAGGCGGTGGAAGCGACCTATGACCGCTTCGAATCCTCGCTTCCCTACGGCGTGTCGGTCGACCAGATCGCCAACCAGCCGGAGGTCGTGACCGACGCGATCAGCGAGTTCATGCATGCGCTCGGAGAGGCGTTGATCATTGTTCTCGTCGTCTCCTTCCTGTCGATCGGCTGGCGCTCGGGCCTGGTGATCGCGATCGCCATCCCGCTGGTGCTCGCCGCCACCTTCGCGATCATGTACGAACTCGGCATCGACCTGCAGCGCATCTCGCTTGGTGCGCTGATCATCGCGCTCGGCCTGCTCGTCGACGACGCGATGATCGTCGTCGAGATGATGGAGCGCAAGCTCGAGGAAGGCCTCGTGAAGATCGAGGCGGCGAGCTTCGCCTATTCCTCGACCGCCTTCCCAATGCTGACCGGCACACTGATCACGACCGCCGGCTTCATCCCCGTCGGTTTCGCGGAATCGACTGCGGGCGAATATGTGCGCTCGCTCTTTTATGTTGTCGGCATTGCGTTGGTTGTCTCCTGGTTCGTAGCCGTCTATTTCACACCCTGGCTCGGCTACATGATCCTGAAGCAGCGCCATCATGCGGGCAGCCACCACGACGTCTTCGACACGCGCTTCTATCGCCGCCTGCGGGCGACCGTCGGCTGGGCCGTGCGCCATTACGGCATCGTCCTCGTCCTGACACTGGCGACGTTCGTCGGCAGCCTCTGGGCATTCCAGTTCATTCCGAAGAACTTCTTCCCGCAGTCCTCGCGGCCGGAAATCCTCGTCGATCTGTGGCTGCCGGAAGGAACCAGCATCAAGGAGGTCGAGAAGCAGGCCAAGGCGCTCGAAACGCAGATGATGGACGACGAGGACAAGCGCTTCATCGCTACCTATATCGGGGAAGGCGCGCCGCGCTTCTTCCTGCCGCTCGACCAGCAGCTCCGCAACCCGAACTTCGCCCAGCTCCTGGTCATGGCGAAGGACGAGCCGGCCCGCGAGCGGCTGATCGTCAAGCTGCGCACGATCATTGCCGAAGACTTCCCGTCGATCCGCGCCAAGGTCGATCGGCTCTTCCTGGGGCCACCGACCGGCTGGCCCGTGCAACTGCGCGTGATGGGCCCGGACCGCGCCGAAGTGCGCCGCATCGCCGATGAGGTAAAGGCGAAGTTCAACGAAAACCCGCTGCTCGGCGCCGTTCACGACGACTGGCTGGAGCCGGTGCCGGCGATGAAGCTGGTGATCGACCAGGACCGCGCCCGGGCGCTGGGCGTCACCTCGCAGCGCATCCGCCAGATGCTGCAGGCGTCGATGTCCGGCGTGCCGCTCGACAATTTCCGCGATGGTGAGGAAACGGTCTCGATCGTCGCACGCGAACCGGACGGCAATCGCCAACTGCTTTCGGCCGTCAACTCGGTCTATGTGCCGACCGACTTCGGCGGCTTCGTGCCCGTGTCGCAGGTCGCCAAGGTCGTGCCTGTCATAGAACAGGGCATCGAATGGCGTCGCGACCGCCTCCCGACAATCACGGTCCGAGCGACGCTCCCCGACGGCGTGCAGTCGAACGACGTGACGATGAAGCTCTACGAAGAGCTTCAGGGCCTCAGAGACGGCCTCGCGCCCGGCTACAAGGTCGAGATCCAGGGCGGTGCCGAAGACAGCGCTGAAAGCCAGGCCTCGATCGCCGCCAAGGCGCCGATCATGCTGCTGGTCATCGTCATCCTCCTGATGGCGCAGCTCCAGCACTTCGGCAAGTCGATGCTGGTGCTCGCGACCGGTCCGCTCGGCATCATCGGTGCTGCCGCCGCGCTGCTCATCAGCGGCGCACCCTTCGGCTTCGTCGCCATTCTCGGCGTCATCGCGCTGCTCGGCATCATCATCCGCAACTCGATCATCCTCGTCGATCAGATCGATCAGGACATCGCGGCCGGCATGGAGCGTTCGGAAGCCATCATCGGCGCGGCAGTCCGCCGCTTCCGGCCGATCATGCTTACGGCACTGACAGCGGTGCTGGCGCTGATCCCGATCTCGCGCGGCGTGTTCTGGGGCCCGCTCGCCTATGCCATGATGGGCGGCATCCTGGTCGCGACCGTCTTGACGATCCTGGTGCTGCCAGCCGGCTACGCGCTGTTCTTCGGCAAGGAGCCGAAGGCGCGGAAAGTGGAGCCGGAAGCCGCCGACGAGCGTACCGAAGACGATGATGTCGAAGAGCGCTATCCCGCGCCGATCGCGGCAGAGTAAGCTCCGCCGCGACCATTCTTGATGCGCCAGCCGGAAGAAGAAGCCGGCTGGCGCATTTCATCCTCGATCAGCCGAGGTGGTGCCGTTCCTGAAGGCCATAGACCGGCGTCGCAATGCCCTCGCAGCGGGCCTTCAGCTGCAATGAAAGATACTGCGAATAATGCCGCGACTGATGCAGGTTGCCGCCGTGGAACCAGAGCGCCTCCTGCTGCGTCGGCTTCCACATGTTGCGCTGCTCGCCCTCCCACGGACCGGGGTCCTTCGGCGTCTCGGAGCCGAGGCCCCAGACCTTGCCGACTTTGTCGGCGACCTCCTTCGAGATGAGATCCGCCGCCCAGCCGTTCATCGAGCCATAGCCGGTGGCGTAGACGACGAGATCGGCCGGAAGCTCGGTGCCGTCCTTCAAGACGACGGCGTCTTCCGTCAGGTGGCTGACGTCGGAGCCGGATTTCAGCTTGATGCTGCCGTCGATGACGAGATCGCAGGCGCCGACGTCGATGTAATAGCCGGATCCACGGCGGAGATACTTCATGAACAGGCCGGAACCGTCGGCGCCCCAGTCGAGCATGAAGCCGGCCTTTTCCAGATCCGCATAGAACTTCGCGTCGCGCTCGCGCATCTTCTCGTAAAGCGGAATCTGGAACTCGTGCATGATCCGGTAGGGAAGCGAGGCGAAGATCAGATCTGCCTTGCGCGTCGTCATGCCGGCGGCAACCGCCCGTTCGGAATAGAGGTCCCCGAGCCCGATATCCATCAGCGTGTCGGAGCGCACGATGTGCGTCGACGAACGCTGCACCATCGTCACATCGGCACCGCCTTCCCAAAGCGCCGCGCAGATATCATGCGCGGAATTGTTGGAGCCGATGACCACCACCTTCTTGTCGCGGTAAGCGTCCGGACCCGGATGCTGTGAGGAATGCTGCTGTTCGCCTTTGAAGACCTCCTGACCTTTCAGCTTCGGGATGTTCGGCTTGCCCGACATGCCGGTCGCGAGAACGAGCTGCTTCGGCCGAAGCACGACCTCCAAGCCGTTGCGCTCGACGACGACCGTCCACTCCTTCGCCTCCTCGTCGTACTCAGCCGATTTGCAGTTGGTCGAACTCCAGTAGTTGAGCTCCATCACCTTGGTATACATTTCCAGCCAGTCGCCGATCTTGTCCTTCGGCGCGAAGACCGGCCAGTTCTCCGGGAAGGGGATATAGGGCAGGTGGTCGTACCAGACCGGGTCGTGCAGGCAGAGAGACTTGTAGCGCTTGCGCCAGCTATCGCCTGGGCGTTCGTTCTTCTCGATGATGATCGTCGGCACGTTCAACTGGCGCAGACGCGCGCCAAGCGCGATGCCGCCCTGCCCGCCGCCGATGATGACGACATAGGGCTGGGTCTCGTAGCCGAGTTCGGCCGCCTCCCCTTCGCGTTTTTCCTTCCACGTCTTGCGGTTGGGATCATGACCGTGCTCGGCGCCGAGCGGCCGCCTGAAGCCCTTCGGCTCCTCGTGCCCCTTTAGCTCTGTCATCGTGGTGAGAAGCGTCCAGATCAGACCGTTCTTCAGCCGCATGTGGCCGTAGCCGCGCGCCACCTCCGTCTCGAATTCGAACCATCCTTCGCTCACGCCGTCCCCGCCGCTCGCCTGTTCCTTCTCGTCCTGCCGGAACAGTGCCGGTTTCACCGCCGCGAGCTGGCTCGTCAGCATGTCGCGGATCTGGTTCCGGCCCTCCATCGTTCTGATGTTCCAGGTAAACGCGACGAGATCGCGCCAATAGCAATCCGCCTGGAACAGGTTGACAGCGGCCTCGATATCGCCCTGTTCGAGCGCCCTGCCGAGCTTGGCAAGCGTGTTGTCGATGCGGGTGTTGGGACTTTCTTCAAGCATGAGGTCTCCTCCTTTTTCGCTTGAGTGAGACGCGGGCGGCTCCTCATCCGCCCGCGCGGGAAACATCGGCGTCACTTCATGAGATCGATCAGGATCTTCAGGTGCTTGCCGGACGGGTCGAGAAGCGCGTCGAAGCCGTTGGTCACCGCTTCATCGAGGGCGATGCGCTTCGTGACGATCCGTTTCGCCGGCAGGAGGCCGGACGCGATCAGGCGGATGACGCACGGCCAATAGTGGGTTGGATAGGCCCAGGAGCCGCGCAGATCGATGTCCTTGAAGGTGACCTGGAACCAGTCCAGCGGGTTTTCATGCGGATGCAGGCCAGTCTGCACGACAACGCCCTGCTTGCGCACCGCATCGACACAGGCCTTGAGCGCGTGCTCGTTCCCGACACATTCGATCGCGACGTCGCAGCCGACCTTGCCTTCGGTCAAAGCGCGCACGACCTCACCCGGTTTTCTTCGCTCAGGGTTGATCGTGACGAGATCCGGCAGGATCGATGCTGCGAATTCGAGCCGGGCGTCGTTGATATCGGAGACGAAGAGCTGCGCCGCGCCGGCCGCGCGCGCGGCAAGCAGAGTCAGCACGCCGATCGGCCCGGCACCGGTCACGAGCACGCTGCTGCCGGCCGTTACCCCGCCGCGGTCGCATGCGTAGACCGCAACCGCGGTGGGCTCGACGAGTGCAGCCTCCTCGTCCGTCATCTCGTCGGGAATCTTCTCGACATTGTACTCGTTGAGCAAAGCGTATTCGCCCATGCCGCCCCAAGCCCAGCTCAAGCCCGCCAGCGCCAAATCCGTGCTCAGGTGGAAAAGGCCGCGATCGGCGAAATAATCGCCGGCACGCGGCATGATCAGCGGCTGGACGGAAACCCGGTCGCCCGGGCGGAGCGAGGTCACTCCGTCACCGACCGCCTCGACCACGCCGCCGAACTCGTGGCCCAGCACCTGAGGACCATATGCGCCGGTAAAAGGATGCGGATCCTTGGGAATGAAAATCGGGCCGTAGGCATATTCGTGCAGGTCGGTGCCGCATATGCCGACGAAGCGGTTGCTGACCAGCACCTGCCCGGCTGCCGGCTCGCCCGGCGCCGGGATATCCTCGATCCTGAGATCCTTGGCCGCATGAAATCTGAGCGCTCGCATGTTTCCTCCTGATCGTTGCCGTCATGGTTGAGCAGCGATTTGCAATGGCCGTGCCAAGCCGTTGCGGGCGAGGAAAATACAATGATTTCAAGGACGATGATCGAGCGGTGTGTTGCGTCAGGCAGCACAGCCGCCACAGGTGTGGCAGCTTACCTGTTGCAAGGCAAAGTCGCTCAGTGCTTCTGCTCGAGGTGGTAGCGCCTGATCTGCCGATGCACGGTCGAGCGATCGATGCCCAGCCTTCGCGCCGCCTCGGAGATGTTCCAGTTGCAGGCATCGAGCATCAGGCCCAGTGCTGTTCCGGCATCGCCCGTCTCCCGCTCAGCCGTCGCGACCAGCTGGTCCGGCAGATCGCATGGTTGGATGACGCAGCCTTCGGCGAGCGCGGCAGCAACAGCTATGGCGTTGTCGAGCTCGCGAATGTTTCCCGGCCAGTCGTGCGCCCTCAACGCCACGCGCGCGGCCGGAGAGAGCGTGAGTTCTCTGGCCGCATTGGAATGCCGCTTCAGGATCTGCTCCAGCACCCAATCGAAGTCCGGCCTGTCTCTTAGCGCCGGCAGCGAGAGCGTCGCGGCATTGAGCCGGTAGAAGAGATCCTCGCGAAAGGCGCCGTTCGCAACCAGCGTCTTCAGCGGCCGATGCGAGGCCGAAACGATCCTGATCTGGACCGGACGCGGCACGGTGCCCCCGACCGGAAGCACCTCACGCTCGGCCAGCACCCTGAGCAGCCGGCTTTGCAACGCAAGCGGCATGTCGCCGATCTCGTCGAGAAAGAGCGTGCCGCCGTCCGCCTGTTCGATCAGGCCCTTTCGGCCCTTGGCGGACGCACCGGTGAAGGCCCCCGGCAGATAGCCGAAGAGCTCGCTCTCGATCAGCTGCTCGGGGATTGCCGCGCAATTGATGGCGACGAAGCGCCCCCTGAGGCCGCTGCCCTCGTGGATGGCGCGCGCCAGGTGTTCCTTACCCGTCCCGGTTTCGCCCTGGATGAGGATCGGCAGCCCGGTGCGGGCGAGTTTCGCGGCCTTTGCCTGCAGCGCAACGATTTCGGGCGCATCGCCGCCAAGCTGGCGCAGCGGCGGCGGGATCTGCGCGCGCGAGACGCTTGGCGCGCGGATGCTGGCATGCGGCTCGATGGCGTGGGCGAAGAGCGCATTGCCGTCGCGGGCGAAGACGAGCCGTTCCTGGGTCGGCCGCCTGCGCGTAAGCTCGGGAAGGTCGTCGATCTCGAGATCGAGGAAGCGCGACACCGGCTCGCCGATGAGCTGGCGCGGATCACGCCAGTCGAGCCCGGTCGAGCGGGCGAGGATCTTCGCCCCGCCATGGGTCATGCCGACGATCCGACCGAGGCCGTCGATCGAGACCGCCGCCTCCGGGTCGACGTCGAGGAATTCCGGCGAGCGCGAGAAACGCAGCACCCACTGGTGCCGCGCCTGGGCCATGAGGTTGGCAAGCTCGATGCGCCTCGCGCTGGCGGTGACAAGATGAAGCGCGAGGTTCTGGCTCGCCTTCAGGATCGGCGAACTCAAAAGCGAGATGTCGAGGACGGCCGAAAGTTCGCCGTGGATATCGTAGATCGGCGCGGCCGTGCAGGAGAGCGGCGTGTGCGTGTTGTCGAAGTGGTCGGTCTGGTGGATCGTCAGCGCCTCACCCGCCTCGATGCAGGCACCGACGGCGCAGGTGCCGGCGCGCCACTCGGACCATTCGGAGCCGAGATAGAGCCCGGCCTTGCGAAGGCTGTTGTCGAACAGCGGATCGCCGAGAAATTCAACCGTCACACCCTGTCGGTCGGAGAGCAGCAGCACGTAGTTCTGCCCTGCGACCTGGCGGAACAGATGTTCGAGCCCGGAGCGAGCGATGGCGATCAGGTCTTCCGATTGCTGGCGATGTTCCTTAAGCCGCGTCTCGGGCACGATATAGGCCTCGCAGGCCTGCGCCGGGTCGAGGCGGTGGTGTTCCAGGCAGCGCAGCCAGGACTTGACGACCGTAGCGTCGCGACTGCTTGGAAGGCCACGGCCGACGCGCTCGATTTCGCGGATATGGTCGGAATGTGAAAACATGACCGCCTCCCAACGGACCGCCTTCCTCCTGCTGCAGCCACCTTTGTGCGTCTGAAAGACGCGATCGCCGCTGGGGCGCGAGTGTGCGCATAGGAAACCGAAATGTAAAGGAAGGGGACCCGAGGAAGCGGGTACGCAAAGGTCCGCCTCGGGCACCTCGTGCTCGGAGAGCGGTGCCCGGACTATCCTCTATCTGTATCATCCAAGCCGACGTGGAGTGCCGAGGGCGCTCCGGGCCTTCGATTTCGCCCGGAGGAAAGGCGCAGGCACCCGGCGCCATCGTCCATTTAGATCACTCGTCGAGGCGAAATCCGACCTTCATGACGACCTGATAGTGCGCGACCTCTCCGTTGACGATTTGTCCCCGAATCTGGTCGACTTCGAACCAGTCGAGATTCCGCATGGTCTTCGAGGCGCGCGAAATCGCCGTTTCGATCGCCTCGTTGACCGAGGTCTTCGAGCTTCCGATCAATTCTATCTTCTTGTAGACGTGCCCGCTCACAGCAACCTCCTCCGGGTTCTGATTGCTTCTTCTTCTGAACATCGCCCTCGCGGGTGGCGAAAAGCGCGGCGCACGCCTCGTTCTCACCGGCGACCGCCGAGGCCGACAGGGCCAGCATGCGCCTGTTGGGTTGCGATTGCCAGTCACCGGCGAAATTTGCGGACGCCCGGAGCGTGGGGCTGTTACCCGCCGCGGATCGAGGAACGCCAGACGAGATCGGCGTCGAGTCTGATCGAATGGTCGCGCGCGGAAGGATCTTGCGCGTCGACCCTGCCCAGCCATCTCACTGCCTCCCGGGCGATCGCCTCTACGGGCTGGGCGAACGTCGTCAATTCGTAGGACGACCAGGCGGCCTGCTCGATGTCGTCGAAGCCGGCGACGCAGAGCTGATCCGGAATGGAAACCGAGAACTGATGCCGGGCTGCATCCATGAAGCCGCAGGCGATGAGGTCGGTCGCGCAAAAGACAGCGTCGGGCCGCTCACTCAGCGTCAGCAGCCTTTGTGCCAGCACGCGGCCGCTTTCATAGGCTGTCGGTCCGTAGCGGTCGACGACAACATCCAGACCCATCGCCTTCGCGGCCGCGACGAAGCCGTGCTCGCGCGCCATCAAGCTTGGCGTTCCCGCCTCGGAATTGGCAAAGGCAAGGCGTCGGCAGCCGGCACGCAGGAAGGCCGTGACAAGCCGGCCCGCGGCCACCGCGTCGTTCAGATTGATCCTGAACGGCCCCTCCTGATCGTCGTCGCGGTTGATCAGCACCAGTCTCTGACCGTTCTTGAGACAGAGCTGCGTAATCGACTTGTCCGGCATTCCCGAGAGAATGATGGAAGCGTCGGCGCGATACCGGATTGCCTGCCTGAGCGCGAGACCGACGCTGCCGTCGGAACGGTCGGTATTGACCAGCATGGCGATCTTGCCGGCATTCTGCAGTTGCTGCGTCAGCGCCCGGATCAGGGTCGATCGATATGGCGTGCCCATCTCGGAGACGATGAGGCAGACGATGCCGCTTTCGTTGCGCATCAGCCCGCGCGCGAGATGGTTGACGTGATAGCCAAGCGCCTCGGCCGCCTCCACCACCTTGCGCCGCGTCTCGGGAGAGACGCTGGCACCGGGCGTGAAGGTGCGCGAAACGGCGGAACGGGAGACACCCGCCCGTTCGGCGACCTCTTGAGCGCTGACGAAAGGCTTTTGCGACACGATGGCCCGAATGTGTTGCGATCTGTGCACGGAGAATTGCACGATTTTGCAAATGTGTGCAAGGCGTCTGTGCCCCGTGAACGGCGGTATTGACGAAGAAATATGTTGACAGGAAAAACCTCCTCATGCAGCATTTGCACGCGCTTGCAACAGCGTCCGGCATGGAGGCGCCGGCACAATCTGGGAGGAAATCATGGGTTCGGTAAAAATCGCCGCGGCAACGCTTGCCGCGGGTGTGGCTTTCTTTGCCTTTTCCGCGCATGCCGACGGAAATCTCAATCTCATCTGCTCTGCGGACGTGGTGATCTGCGAACAGATGGAGGGCGCCTTCGAGAAGGAGACGGGCATTTCGGTCAACATGGTTCGCCTTTCGTCCGGCGAAACCTATGCCAAGATCCGCGCCGAGGCACGCAACCCGAAAACCGATATCTGGTGGGCGGGCACCGGCGACCCGCACCTGCAGGCCGCTTCCGAGGGGCTGACACTCGAATACAGGTCGCCGATGCTCGGTGAGTTGCAGGATTGGGCGGTCAAGCAGGCCGAAAGTTCCGGCTACCGCACGGTCGGCGTCTATGCCGGCGCACTCGGCTGGGGCTACAACACGGAAATCTTCAAGCAGAAGAATTTCAAGGAGCCTAAGTGCTGGGCCGACCTGCTCGATCCGGCTTTCAAGGGCGAGGTCCAGATCGCCAATCCGAACTCTTCCGGCACGGCCTATACGGCGCTAGCAACACTCGTTCAGATCATGGGCGAGGACCAGGCCTTCGACTACCTGAAGAAGCTCAACGACAACGTCTCGCAATATACCAAGTCCGGCTCGGCACCGGTGAAGGCTGCTGCGCGCGGGGAAACCGCGATCGGTATCGTCTTCATGCATGACGCCGTGGCGCAGGCCGTCGAAGGCTTCCCGGTGAAGTCGGTGGCGCCCTGCGAGGGTACCGGCTACGAGATCGGCTCCATGTCGATCATCAAGGGCGCGAAGAACCTCGACAATGCCAAGAAATGGTACGACTGGGCGCTCTCGCCCGCGGTGCAATCGAAAATGAAGGAGGCAAAATCCTTCCAGCTCCCGTCGAACAAGACGGCCGAGATTCCGAAGGAAGCGCCGAAGTTCGAGGACATCAAGCTGATTGATTACGACTTCAAGACCTATGGTGATCCGGCCAAGCGCAAGGCGCTCCTGGAGCGCTGGGACCGGGAGATCGGCGCCAACGCGAACTGACGCGCATTCCGGCGCGCCGCGAACTGCGGCCGGCGACGTTCTCGCCGGCCGACCGTACCCGCTGTCGCGCGCTCTGAACGGATGAGCCCTGCGGTGACGCACACCGCTCCACTTTTCTTGCAATCGGTCGCATGATGCCCCCTGATGACTTCGGGCACGGTTCTTGCGACCCCGACGACCCGAGGCAAACGCGATCCATGGGATATCGCAATCGCAGACTGGATATCGTTCTCGCCCTCGGGCTGGCGGCGTTTCTCCTCCTACCCTGGTACCGCATCGAGGGCGGCTTCTTCGGCTTCGGCTGGCTCGCCGATTTTCCGGGGAGCTCATCCGTCTCGCCCGGCGTGCTTCACATTGTGAACGGCCGGTGGTGGCTTGCCGCGCCGGCGCTGTTGCTCCTCCTTGCCGGTGCCTCCCGCTTCGTCGGCGATCCACGTCGGCGCGGCACTCTCCTTGCCTCAACCGGCGCACTGGGGATCGCGCTCCTCGCGCTGCAGGGGCTGGCGATCGGCTTTACCGGCTGGACCTGGACGATCAGCGAAGCGTTCTTCGGTGCGCTCCCCGACGGGCAGCCTGCCATGGGAGCCGGCGCGGTGCTTTCGGCGCTCGTCTTCGTCCTCACCTTTTCCTTCGGGCTTGCCGAGCGTGGCGCGATGAAGGGTGACGCCTTCGTCGTCGGGGCCATCGCGCTCCTCGTCTTTCTTGTCGCCGTCTTTGTCTTCTATCCGGTCGGCAGCATGCTCGTCGGCGCCTTCCAGGATTTCGACGGCTCGTTCAATCCGGACGGCTTCACGCGCAACATCGTCGACCCGTCGATCTGGAGCCTCGACTGCGTCATCGGCGGGACCCGCTGTGGCGTCGCCTGGCGCACCTTCTGGCTGGCAGTCATGACCGCTGGCGGCTCGACCATTCTGGGGCTCGCCTTCGCTCTCGTCGCCACCCGCACCGGCTTTCGCTACAAGAAGAGCCTGCGGCTCCTGACGGTGCTGCCGATCATCACACCGCCCTTCGTCGTCGGCCTCGCGCTGACCCTGCTCTTCGGCCGCTCGGGCGTGGCGACGCAGGCGATGTCGGCAATCCTCGGCATCGAGCCAGGTCGGTGGCTCTATGGTCTCACCGGCATCTGGATCGCGCAGGTCCTGTCCTTCACGCCGATCTCCTTCCTTGTGCTGATCGGTGTCGTCGAGGGTGTCAGCCCGTCGATGGAGGAAGCGTCGCAGACGCTGAGAGCCGATCGCTGGCGGACCTTCTGGCACGTCTCGCTGCCCTTGATGAAGCCCGGCCTCGCCAATGCCTTCCTCATCGGCTTCATCGAAAGCATGGCGGATTTCGGCAATCCGCTGGTGCTCGGCGGCAGCCATGGCGTGCTTTCGACGGAAATCTTTTTCGCCGTCGTCGGTTCGCAAAACGATCCCTCGCGCGCCGCCGTCCTTGCTATCATCCTGCTCTCATTCACGCTCACCGCCTTCCTCGCCCAGCGCATCTGGCTTTCGGGCAAGAATTTCTCGACCGTCACCGGCAAGGGCGACAGCGGCATGCATGCGGCCCTCCCCCGCTCGGTCTCGATCGGCGTCCATGCGCTGGTCGTTCCCTGGGCGCTCTTCACCATCGTCGTCTACGGCATGATCCTGATCGGCGGTTTCGTGAAGACCTGGGGGCTCGACAATACGCTGACGCTCGAGCACTACGCCCAAGCCTTCTCGATCGAATTGCGCGACGGAGCCATTGCCTGGACCGGCGTTGCCTGGAACTCCTTCTGGACGACGATGGAAATCGCCCTCGTTTCGGCGCCGCTGACGGCTGCGGTCGGGCTCCTTACCGCCTATCTGATCGTGCGCCAGAAATTTGCCGGCCGCGAGCTCTTCGAATTCGCGCTGATGATGAGCTTCGCCATTCCCGGCACGGTCATCGGCATCAGCTACATCATGGCCTTCAACCTGCCGCCGCTGGAGATGACCGGAAGCGCCCTGATCCTGATCGCCTGCTTCGTCTTTCGCAACATGCCGGTCGGCGTGCGCGGCGGCGTCGCGGCGATGAGCCAGCTCGACCGGAGCCTCGACGAAGCATCGTTGACGCTGAGGGCCGACAGCTTCCGCACGATCCGCAAGGTGATCCTCCCGCTGTTGCGCCCGGCGATCACCGCGGCGCTCGTCTATTCCTTCGTACGCGCCATCACCTCGATCAGCGCCGTAATTTTCCTGGTCAGCGCCGAATACAACATGGCGACGTCCTACATTGTCGGCCTAGTCGAGAACGGCGAGTACGGTGTCGCGATCGCCTATTCCTCGATGCTGATCCTGGTGATGATCGCCGTCATAGCCGGCTTCCAGTTCCTTGTCGGCGAGCGGCGGCTGAGACGCGAGAACCGCGTGCAGTCGCTTGCCGCCACCACGCCCGCTTCCCTTCGCCAGGAGAAAACCGCATGAGCACCGAAGGTCCCGGTTCCGTCGTCTTTCAAAACATTCGCAAGCAGTTCGGCGCCTTCACGGCCATTCACGACCTGTCGCTGACGATCGAACCGGGCACGCTGGTGACGCTGCTTGGGCCGTCCGGCTGCGGCAAGACGACGACACTCAGGATGCTGGCCGGCCTCGAGCATCCGACATCCGGCCGCATTTTGATCGGCGGCAAGGACGTGACCATGTTGCCGGCGAATGAACGCGACGTTTCCATGGTCTTCCAGTCCTACGCCCTGTTCCCGCATATGACGGCGCTCGAAAATGTCGCCTACGGTCTTGAATCGTCCGGCCTGAAGCGAAAGGAGGCGCGCGAGCGCGCCGAGGACGGATTGGCGCTCGTCGGCCTCGCCGGCATGGGCGAGCGGTTGCCGGCCGAGCTTTCCGGCGGACAACAACAGCGCGTCGCCGTCGCCCGCGCGCTGGTGCTCGAACCACAGGTGCTGCTGCTCGACGAACCGCTGTCGAATCTCGACGCGCGGCTGCGCCGTCGCGTCCGGACCGAAATCCGCGAGTTGCAGCAGCGCCTCGGCTTCACCGCCGTCTACGTCACCCATGACCAGGACGAGGCGCTTGCCGTCTCCGACCGCATCATCGTGATGAGGGATGGGCATGTCGCGCAGGAAGGCGCGCCGCGCGATCTCTATGATGCCCCTGCGTCGGCCTTCATCGCCGATTTCATGGGCGAGGCCAATGTCGTTTCCTGCGATATCCTCGGCGTCGAGGGCGGCGATGCGACGATCCGTGTCGAGGCGCTGACCCATCGCGTACCGGGCCGCGATATCCGCCCCGGACCGGCGAAGCTCGCCGTGCGGCCGAATGCAATCACGCTGGAACCGGCGAGAAACGGCGCGTTTTCCGGTCGCATCACCCACGCCGCCTATCTCGGCGATCACGTCGAATACGAGGTGAAGACGGCCGCAGGCACGCTCTTCGTCGTCGATCCCGCTGTCGAAAGAACGCTGGCTCCGGCGACGGATGTCGCGATCGGCTTCAAGGAGCGCGGCATCGCCATCATCAGCAGTTGAGCCCCGGTCGAGATGTCACCACCGCGCGCTTGCCGAGAAACCCATTTGCAAAACATAACCGAGGAAACCTTCATGACGTCACACGACCCTTCCGGGCTCGAAACCCGACTGGCTCTAGCCGAAGCGGTGGCTCGCGAGGCGGGCGCCGTGGCGCTCGACTATTTCAACCGGCGTGAGACGCTGGTCGTCGAGATCAAACGGGATCCGCAGGATGTCGTCTCGATCGCCGATCGCGAGGTGGAGAATCTTATCCGCGCCCGTTTTGCGGAAGCTTACCCGGACGATGGCGTGCTCGGCGAGGAATACGGCCTCGTGCCGGGAAGTTCCGGCTTCACCTGGGTGATCGACCCGATCGACGGCACCAGCCCGTTCGTCAACGGCATGCCGAACTGGTGTGTCTCGATCGCGCTTCTGCATGACGGCGTCCCTGTGGTGGGAGTGATCGCGGCGCCGTGCCATGGCGAACTTTATGCCGCAGCACTCGGGCGCGGCGCGCGTCTCAACGGCAAGCCGTTGTCGCTCGATGCTTCACGCACGATCCGCAACTCTGTCACCGGGATCGGCGCCAATAATCACGTGACGCCGGCATTCGTCGGCAAGATAGTCGAGAAGCTGCTTGAATCCGGCGGCAATTTCGTGCGCAACGGTTCCGGCGCCCTGATGCTCGCCTATGTCGCTGCCGGCCGCCTGGTCGGCTATTACGAACCCCACATGCACGCCTGGGACTGCCTCGCCGGCTATTGCCTGGTAAAGGAAGCGGGCGGATGGTACCTGCCCTTCCCCGTCGAGGGTGAACGTCTTACAACTGGATCCGCCGTTCTCGCCGCGGCACCTGGCGCGATCGACGACCTGAAGAAGATCGCCGCGCTCTAGGTCGCATGCCTGCGCGCGCCTCGCACCCCCGAGGCGTGCGGCATTATCGCCTTGAATCGCTGCGTGAATCCGATCTTGCTCGCCAGCGTGAGGGGACGGTTTTGTCGGGTCTGTCGAACGTCGGCAGCAGAAGCCGGAGCAAATCGGCCTGCGCGTGATCGGACACGGCAGCCTATATGGCAGCGAATCTACAAGATTTCTTGATATGGGGGCGATTTGAGGATAAAATCCTACGCCAATTCAAAGCGTTACAGCGACCGTGCGAAGTGAAAGGCCGGAGCTGAAACGTAAGGCGCACGCGAGGGGTGACGCTTTGGTCAAGCTTCATACGTGGAGGTTGTCATGGTAAACACTCTCATGGCCGGACGAAGAGCCCAGGATTGGGCCAACCTGATCCTGGCGGTGTGCTTGTTCCTCTCTCCCTGGGTCATCGGTTTTGCGACTGAGGCCGTTCCGACCTGGAACGCCTGGATCGCCGGCATCGTGCTTGGTGCGCTGGCGATTGCGGCGCTTTCTGCCTTCGCAGAATGGGAGGAGTGGGTGAATATGGTGATCGGCCTTTGGCTGATCGTCTCTCCCTGGGTGCTCGGCTTCATGACGAACGTGAACGCGATGTGGACGCATGTCATTCTCGGCGTGCTTGTCGCGGCACTGTCGGCCTGGGCGGTCTGGGACTATCGTCACCCGCACTCGCACGCCTAGAGCATCCCGCTTCACCGGAAGCGGAAAAGATGCTCTAGAATCAAAGTGCTACAGCGACCCTTGTGCGTCTGATCAGGCGCGCGGCGCTGTAGACCAATTTGATCCTGGACTTAGCCGGTCCGGGATCATTGGGTGAACCTTCGAGCGGGACGCTGGCCGAAGTATCGTTCCTCGTCCCGCTCGAAAGCGGGGATATTTTCCTTTTAACCCCCGACGACCGCGCGTTCTTCCTCGACCGAAAGTACATCCGCGACATCCAGTTCGCGCCGTTCTCTTTCGGTTTCGATTGCGACATCGAGCACCTTCTGGAGATTGGCGGCATGGCGGAAGCTCGGTTCGACAGCCTGACCGGCTGCGACCGCCTCAGCAAAGCGCTGGTAGTTGGTCGGCACCGTTCCGGCATCGAGATCGCGCCAGATCGCCTTTTCGACATCGGCGCCGAGGCAGGCCTTGAGGCGCGAGCCGTCCGGCGTGTGGATCACCTCCAGCGCGCCCTTGTCGCCATGCAGCCTGAGACGCAGTTCGTTCAGGTGGCCCGTCGCCCAGCGGCTGGCATGGATCACGCCCATCGCGCCGTTTTCGAACTCCGCCGTCATCGCGAAGCTGTCATTGGCATCAAGCTCATATTCGCCGATGCGGTTGTCGGGCACCTTGTCGAATGCCTTCAGCCGGGCAAAGACCCGATCGACCGCGCTGCCGGCGCCATAGCTGGCGAAGTCGAGGATATGGATGCCGACGTCGCCGAGCACGCCGTTGGAGCCATGTTTGGTCGACAGCCGCCACAGCCATTTCGATTCGCTCGCCCAGTCGCCCCAGGCTTTCGATACCAGCCAGCTCTGCAGGTAGGAGGCTTCGAGATGGCGCACTCGGCCGATCTCGCCTGCAAGCACCAGTTCGCGTGCCCGCTGGAGCGGCGCGACATTGCGGTAGGTGAGGTTCACCATGTTGACGAGGCCGGAGCGCTCGGCCGCATCGGCCATTTCGGCCGCCTTGTCGTAATTTTCGGCCAGCGGCTTTTCGCACAGCACGTGCTTGCCGGCGGCAATCAGCGCCAGCGTCGTCGGATGATGGGCCTTGTCCGGCGTGACGTTCGTCACCGCGTCGAACTCGCCCCAGGCGATTGCGTCTTCGAGCGAGGTGAAGATGCGGGCAATGCCGTGCATGTCGGCAAAGCCGCGCGCCCGCGACGGGTCGACATCGACGGCGGCGACCATCTCGACGCCATCGATCTTGGCAAAGGCTTGCGCATGGCTGTTGGCCATGCCGCCGGTTCCGAGAATGAGCAAACGCATGGTGGACCTCATCGATATCCTGCTTCGCCGGCCTGGTGCAGCTTCGGCCCGCGCTCGACGATCGGCTCCAGAGCCTTCTCCACCGGGACGTTCGGCGCCTCGTGGATCGCCTTGTAGCTGCCGAGCGGATTGTGCGCCCATTTCACCGAATTGCGCAGCACAGTGTGCACCGTGGCGTCGTGATAGGTCGGATAGGTTTCATGGCCGGGACGGAAGTAGAAGATGTTACCGGCGCCGCGCCGCCAGGTCAGCCCCGAGCGGAACACCTCTCCGCCGGCGAACCAGGAGATGAACACCGTCTCCAGCGGCTCCGGCACGGAAAACTGCTCACCATACATCTCCTCGTTTTCCAAGACGAAATGCTCGCCGAGACCTTCGGCGATCGGATGGCGCGGATTGACCACCCAGACGCGTTCGCGTTCGCCCGCCTCACGCCATTTGAGCGCGCAGGGCGTGCCCATCAGCCGCTTGAACACCTTGGAGAAATGGCCGGAGTGGAGCACGATCAGCCCCATGCCTTCCCAAACGCGCTTTGCGACCCGCTCGACGACCCGATCCTCGACGGCGCCGTGGTCCTTGTGGCCCCACCAGACGAGCACGTCGGTCGACGCCAGCCGCTCTTCGCTCAAGCCGTGCTCCGGCTCCTGGAGCGTCGCCGTCGTCGCGGCAATCGCCGCATCCTCGTTCAGCGCCGCCGCGATCGTGTTGTGCATGCCGTTCGGATAAATCTCCCGAACCACCGCATTCGTCTGCTCGTGGATGTTCTCACCCCACACGATGGTGTTGATAGACAAGGTCATTCTCCTTGGGTTACGGCATCCTCTGCCGGATGCCTTTGTCTCTACTGCAGGTGTCCTTGGATCGGAGCCGGTTAAGGACAAAAACATGCAGCAATTCGAAGTGCTACAGCGATCTTTGTGCGCCTGGTAAGACGCGCGGCGCTGTAGTTTGGCTTGCGGCGAGGTTACGCCGCACCCCGCCATTCCGTGCGGCCGATCGCGCGCCCCGCCGCATCGAAGCGATGGATCTGGCCGGCGGCCGGCGAAATCTGCACGGTCTGTTCAGGCTGGTGCCTGGAGGTTCCGCTTTCCCGGACGATCACCGGTTCGTCGGAGCCGATGTCGATATAGACATAGCTGTCGGAGCCGAGCATCTCGGAGTGCACGATCGTTCCGCTCCACTGCCCGGCACTGTCGACGATCTCTAGATGTTCCGCCCTGACGCCGATCGTCCGTGCCTTGTAGGGTTCGGCGAACGGTCCGCTCAGGAAGTTCATCTTCGGCGAGCCGATGAAGCCGGCGACAAAGACCGAATTCGGGCTTTCATAGACTTCGAGCGGCGTGCCGATCTGCTCGACGAGCCCGTCCCGGAGCACGCAGATCCGATCGGCGAGCGTCATCGCCTCGACCTGGTCGTGCGTCACGTAGATCATCGTCGTGTTGTGCATGCTGCGATGGAGCTTGGCGATCTCGAGACGGGTCGCGACGCGCAGCGCCGCGTCGAGGTTCGACAGCGGCTCGTCGAACAAGAAGACCTTCGGGTCGCGCACGATCGCGCGGCCGATCGCCACGCGCTGCCGCTGCCCGCCGGAGAGCTGGCGAGGCAGCCGCTTGAGATAGGGCGTGAGCTGCAGCATTTCGGCTGCCGCCTCGACCCTTTTCCTGCATTGCTCCTTGTCCTTGCCGGCGAGCTGCATGCCGAAGGCCATATTGTCGAAAACCGTCATGTGCGGATAAAGCGCATAAGACTGGAACACCATGGCGATACCGCGGCGGGACGGTACGAGCTGATTGACGATCTGCCCGTCAAAGGCCAGCGTGCCGGAGGTGATCTCCTCGAGCCCCGCGATGAGCCGGAGCAGCGTGGACTTGCCGCAGCCGGACGGCCCGACGAAGACCATGAACTCACCCGTCCGGATGTCCATGCTGACGCCCTTGATGACCTCGAAGGCGCCAAAGGACTTGCGAATGTCCCGCAGTTGAAGCTCTGCCATTCTTCTCTCCTAAATCACGCGAGGTTCGGGCGGAAAACCGCTCTTCCTCATCCGCTCTAACCTTTGACGCCGCCGGCCGTGAGCCCGGAAATGATCCGCCGCTGAAAGATCAGGACGAGGACCACGAGCGGCACCGTGACGATCACCGATGCCGCCATGATGTTGCCCCAGGGAATTTCGAACTGGCTGCCGCCCGAAAGCAGCGCGATCGCGACCGGCACCGTGCGCTGGACGTCCGAGGACGTGAATGTCAGCGCGAAGAGGAATTCGTTCCACGCGGCGATGAAGGCGAGCAGCCCTGTCGTCACCAATGCCGGCCACATCAGCGGCATGAAGACCCGCGTGATCACCACCCAGGGAGAGGCGCCGTCGACGATCGCCGCCTCCTCGATCTCGACCGGCAGGTCGCGCATGAAGGTGGTGAGCACCCATACGGTGAACGGCAGCGTGAAGATCATGTAGGAAAAGATCAGCGCCAGCGGCGTGTTGTAGACCCCGATGAAGCGCACGAGCTCGAACAGCCCGGCAAGCACGGCGATCTGCGGGAACATCGACACCGACAGGATGGTCAACAGCAGCAGCGACCGGCCGCGGAAGCGCACGCGCGCCAGCGCATAGGCTGCGGTGACGGCGAGCAGCAGCGAGATGGCCACCACCAGCGTGGCGACGAGGAGCGAATTGCCGAGGTTGCGAACGAACGTGCCGTGCGAGAAGATCTCTGCGTAATTGGCAAGCGACACCGTCGTCGGCCAATAGTCGACGCGAAACAGCGCCGTGCCGGATTTGAAGCTCGTCAGGATCGCGTAGTAGAACGGGAAAACCGCGATGACGATGATGGCGGCGACGAGCGCATAGAACCCGGTCCGCTTTGCGATTGTGGCGACCATCAGCGCTCTCCTCCATCGAGGTTTACGCGCCCGAACCACATGTAGAGGATGGTGATCGACGCGATGATCAGGAACAGCATGGTGGAGGCGGTCGCCCCGTAGGCGAACTTGTCGAAATCGAAGAGGTTCTCGCGTGCGAGCACCGACACCGTCTTCGTCTGCGCGTTGTTGGGGGTCAGCACGTAGATGAGGTCGAAGATGCGCAGCGCGTCCAGCATCCGGAAGATGACCGCGACCATCAGCTCCGGCCGGATGAGCGGCAGTGTCAGCCGCCAGAAGACGCGCAAGGGATGCACGCCGTCGATCTTGGCGGCTTCATAGATATCGGCTGGCACCATCTGCAGACCGGCGAGGATCAGGAGCGCCATGAACGGCGTCGTCTTCCAGACATCGACGATCAGCACCGCGATCATCGCGGTATCGGGGCTCGCGGTCCAGGCGATCTTCTGGCCGATCAGACCGAGGCCGAGCAGTATGTCGTTCAGGATGCCGAACTGGTCATTGAGCATCCATGCCCACATCTTCGCGGAGACGATGGTGGGGATCGCCCAGGGAATGAGGATCGCAGCGCGCACGAGGCCGCGTCCGGGAAACCGCGCGTTGAGCACGAGCGCCACGATCAGCCCCAATGCCGTTTCGATGCTGACGGAGATCGCGGTGAACTTCAGCGTATTCCACACCGCGTTCCACCAGGCGGGATCGGCGAGCAGGCCCCTGTAAATGGTTCGCCCGCTCTTCAGCGTGACCCAGGAAAGATAATTCTGGAGGCCGACGAATTCGGCTCCGGAGAGATTGGTCAGCGAGGCATTGGTGAAGCTGAAATAGATGGTCCGCACGAGCGGCCAGCCAGCGACCATGGCCAGAACAAGCAATGTCGGCGCGAGAAAGACCCAAGCCGAACGGACACGCTGCGCCTGAAGGTCGGAGCCTATCCTTTTGCCCACAAGTGCGGACGGCGGCCCCGCGAGAGAAAGATCTGTCATGACACGAGCTCACTGGTTGGCGTCCAGCTTCTGGGCGGAACGTTCGACCTGCTGCATGGTTCCCTGCGGCGCCGCGCGTCTGACCAGAGGCGCAAAGTCGCTGTAGAACTTTGAATTGCTGCATGATTTCGGTTGAAGCGCTCTTCGGGGTTCCGAAGAGCCTGCGATGCTGTTTGCGACGGCAGCCGGCGATGGCTGCCGTCGCAGGCCTTGGGAACTTACCAGGCGTCGCCCTGGAGCTCGGTCAGATCGGCTTCGAGAAGTTCGAGGTTTTCGGCGGCCGTGCCCCCGCCCGACAGCGTGTTGTGCACGGCGCTCCAGACCTTGGAGGAGACCTCGTTGTACTTCACCTTCGCGACCGCCGAGGGCCTCGGCACGGCATTCTGGAAGATCGGTTTCCAGTTCGGCATGAAAGGCTGCGCGGCGGCGACTTCCTGATCATCGTAGAGCGCAGCGATCGTCGGAAGGTTCGACAGCTGGATGGCGCGCGTCTTCTGCACCTCGGGCGAGCCCAGGAACTTGACGAAAGCAATCGATGCTTCCTGGTCGTCCGAATATTTCGAAACCGCGAGGTTCCATCCGCCGAGCGTCGAGGAAGGCTGATCGCCGTCTGTCGCGGTCGGCAGCGGCTTCACCTCGAATTTGCCCTTGACCGCACTGTCGTCGCCGTTTCCAAGCGCATAGGCGTAGGGCCAGTTGCGCATGAACACGGCGTTGCCCGTCTGCCAGACGCCGCGCGATTCCTCCTCCTGATAGGCGAGCACGCCAGGGGGAGAGATCGTGCCGATCCATCCCTTCACCCGTTCGAGGGCCGCCGCAGCCTTTTCGTTGTTGACGGAGATCGTGCCGTCGGACTCGACGATCTGGCCGCCGCCGGAGGACTTGATCCATTCGAGCGCATTGCAGGTCAGCCCTTCATAGGCATTGCCCTGGAAGACAAAACCCCAGATGTCGGGATTGCCGGCGGCGCGTTCCTTGTCCTGGATCTCCTTTGCCGTGGCGGCGAGTTCATCCCAGGTCTTGGGCGGCGTCTTGCCATACTTGTCGAGGAGATCCTTGCGGTAATAGAGCGCCGGCGCGTCGGTATAGAACGGCAGCGCGACCAGCTTGCCGTTGACGGTCTGCGATTGAATGATCGAGGGGAAGTGGGCACCGACCACGTCCTTCGTGGCCTCGGTCAGGTCGACGAACTGTTCGGCAAGCTGCGGCGCCCAGATGACGTCCGTCTGATAGACGTCGACATCCTTGTTTCCGGCCGCAAGCCAGAGGCGGTACTGGCTGAATTGCTCGCTGCTCGACGGCGGCATCGTCACCAGGTTGATCTTGTGACCGGTCTCCTTTTCGAACTTGGCGATCTGCTCGCGCAGAAAGCTCAAATTCTTGCCGGTCGAATTGGCCGCCATAGATAATTCAGCGGCGGCGGCAAGATCGGCAGCACCGGCGATGGCAGCGCAGATAATCAGCGTCCTCAGGATAGGCTTCATGTTTTCTAGCTCCTCCAAGCTCCCCCGGTTTCGTAAACTCCCCTGAATTCGAAAACGGTTTGGCTGCGGGAGAAGCTGGCAGAAGCCCAAACTTCTGTCAAGGCGTGTCCAGAGGCGATGTCACAACGGCAACGTGCATGATCTATATCATTGTTTTTCCATGAAATGTTTCTTCTGCGAGGCCTGTGGATAGCTGCAACGACAAGCGACACAAAACACGGCTCGGGCGCGACATTTCGCATAAATTTAAAACGATTTGGATGCTGCAAAACTCCATGCCGTTTTTTCGGCCTGCGCCCACTCACTGCGGGAACGGATTGTTACCGCCGGCGAACCGCGTATAGTCCTTGCGCAAATGCTGCGGCGGCGCGTCCAATCGGGCGCCAAAGGTCGGTGTGGCAGTTTGAAATACTGCATGATTTCGTCGTCGGATGGCCTCCGAACTGGGAAATCGTGCAGCGGGGGCGGGCAGGGAATACGATCGATCAATGAAGCTCAAGGAGTTCGCCAAACAGTTGGGGCTGTCCCCGACCACGGTCAGTCGCGCGTTGAGCGGCTATCCCGAGGTTAGCGAGAAAACCCGCCAACGCGTCGCGGAGGAAGCGGCGCGCCTCGGCTACCGGCCAAACATCAATGCGGTGCGCCTGGTGACCGGCCGTGCCGGCGCGATCGGCGTGGTGGTGGGCCGCAGCGGCGAATTCCAGTTCTCGGAATATATGAGCGGGATGGCCGAGCGGCTGGATAGCGAAGACATCGACATCCTCGTCAGTCCGCTCGCGGAGCAGGGTGGCAAGAACGAAAACCAGCTCTACAGCAGGCTCGCGACTAGCGGCCGGGTCGACGCCGTGATCATCCATTCTCCAATGCCGCACGACGAGCGCATCGCGCTCCTGCACAGGCTCGGAATGCCGTTTCTGGTCCATGGTCGCTCCGAGACCCAGGTTCCGCATGCCTGGCTCGACATCGACAACGAGGGCGCCATCCGGCGCGCGACCTCGCACCTCATAGACCTCGGCCACAGGCGCATCGCCATGGTCAACGGTCGCGCCGGCCTGACCTTTTCGCTTCATCGCGACAAGGGCTATCGCGAAGCGCTCGCGCAGCGCGGCATCCAGTTCGATCCGCGCCTGGTCGCCCATGGCCATTTCACCGACGAACTGGGATTTCGCTTCGCCCGCTCCTTCCTCGAACAATCGCCGCGGCCGACGGCGTTCGTGGCGGGCTCGATGATGACTGCGCTCGGCG
The DNA here is from genome assembly GCF_030124405.1 of Sinorhizobium sp. 7-81. Taxonomy (NCBI): domain Bacteria; kingdom Pseudomonadati; phylum Pseudomonadota; class Alphaproteobacteria; order Hyphomicrobiales; family Rhizobiaceae; genus Sinorhizobium; species Sinorhizobium sp. 7-81. The sequence continues at coordinate 470,472 of NZ_JASKLT010000002.1, forward strand.
TCTACCGCGCGGTGCGCTCCTTCGGGCTCGTGGTCGGCCGGGACATTTCCGTCATCGCCCATGATGATGTCTTTCCCTATCTCACCGCCGACAACATGGTGCCCTCTCTTTCGACCACCCGCTCGTCGCTGCGCGCCGCGGGCGCGCGGTCGGCGGATCTGGTCCTGCAGCTTCTGTCTGGCAGACCGGCGACGGAGATCCACGAGCTCTGGCCAGTCGAGCTCATCCTTCGCGAATCCAGCGGTCCGGTGCCGCAAGCGCCCGGCTGATCCATTCCATCGGCAAGGCGTACTGCGGCTTCCGGAGACCGAAGGAGGCCGCGAGGCCGGCGACGTCGACCAGTTCGCTCGGCGCGCCCTTGCATGGCATGCCCGAGCAGTCCAAAAGTCCAGGCAAAGAGTGCAGCCAGGGATTAGGCGTCGGGCGGATGAAAAGAAGAGAGATCGCGATCATCGGCGGCGGGCCTGCCGGCCTCATGGCGGCGGACGTGTTGTCCAGCCTCGACCATGCCGTGACCGTCTATGACAGCATGCCAACGGTCGGGCGCAAATTCCTGCTCGCCGGGAAATCCGGGCTCAACATTACCCACGCCGAGGATTATGCGCATTTCGCGACCCGCTTCGGCTCCGCGTCGGATCGATTGCGCCCCGCCCTCGACTCCTTCACGCCGAACGATGTGCGGACCTGGGCGGCCGAGCTCGGCACGGAAACCTTTGTCGGCTCCTCGGGCCGCGTCTTTCCAAAGGTCATGAAGGCCTCGCCGCTCCTGCGCGCCTGGCTGCGCAGGCTGGAGGCGCAGGGCGTCCGGGTTCTCACGCGCCATCGCTGGTCGGGTTTCGATGACGGCGGCTATGTCTTCGAAACGCCGGAGGGGCGGACGATCGTCCATTGCGACGCCGCCTTGCTGGCGCTCGGCGGCGCAAGCTGGCCGCGACTCGGCTCCGATGCCGGCTGGTTGCCTTTACTGCGCGACCGAGGCTTCGAAATCAGCGATTTTCGACCCGCGAATTGCGGCTTCGACGTCGCCTGGAGCGAGACCTTTCGCGAGCGTTTCGCGGGCGAGCCGCTGAAATCGGTGACGGCTGCGTCCGATGCCGGCGTCTTCCCGGGCGAATTCGTGGTGACGCGGCACGGCATCGAGGGCAGCCTCGTCTATGCCCACGCGTCGAGCTTGCGCGACGAGCTCGAAAGAAATGGCGAGGCCGTGCTCATGCTTGACCTCGTGCCTGGACGAACAGCGGAGCGGCTTGCCCGCGATCTTGCGCGGCAGCACGGCAAAGCGAGTTTCTCCAACCGCCTTCGTAAAGCTGCGGGCCTTGCCGGGGTCAAGGCCGCGCTGGTCAGGGAAATGGCACCCGCCGCACCTCACGCCGATCCCCGGCACCTTGCCGGGCTGATCAAGGCCTTGCCGATACCGGTTCTCAGACCCCGGCTGATCGCGGAGGCGATCTCGTCGGCGGGAGGCGTTCGCCTCGATGCCATCGATGACGACTATATGCTGAAGGCGCTTCCGGGGGTTTTCGTCGCCGGCGAAATGCTCGACTGGGAAGCGCCGACCGGCGGCTATCTGCTGACCGCCTGCTTTGCGACGGGACGGGCGGCGGCACGCGGGATCGAGGCTTGGCTGCAGCGGTAGCGGAGTCCGGTTAGACCGGCTCTTCGCGGAGTTCTTCGACCTGCCCTGCGCCCTTAGCCGGCTTTCCGCCATAGGCGCGCAGGAACGTCCGCACCGCCGCGCGGGCGGCCTTCTCGAGTTCCTCATCCGTCGGCACTCCGCCAAAGAAGCTGTTCATCGGCAGATCGGCGTTAACCAGAGCGAGGAACTGCTTGGCGGCAAGGTCGAAGTCGTCGATGTCCAGCCGCGCGACATGGGAAAGCCGGGCAAGGAGCGCCGATAAAGCGGTTCCTATCTTGCCCGGTCCCTGCTGGCGCCAGATCTCGAAGAGATGCGGATAACGCTCGCCCTCCGTCTGCACCAGCTTGCGGATGAATTTTCCGTCGTGATTGCACACGCAGTTCTTGTTGAGACGGACGGCAAAGGCGGTCAGATCGTCTTCGAGATTGTCGCCGTTGTCGGGAAAGGTCGCCAGAATGGAAAACAGCGCAGCATTGGCGCGGTCCATGATGTCCTGGACGACCGCCATGAACAGCGTCTCTTTTTCGCGGTAGTGGTTGTAGACGGTCTGCCGAGAGACGCAGGCTTCCATCGCGATTTCGTCGATGCTGGCGCCGGCAAAGCCTTCGCGGCAAAACACATCGGCGGCGGCGTCCAATATCGAGACGCGTTTGGCGCATTGGCCTTTCTGGGTGGGGCCGCCTGTCTTCGGTTGCGGCGCGTTCGGTTTTTTCATGCCCTGAAAATAAGACGTGTTGACGATTTAGACAATGGTGTCTAATTTTACATGTGTGTCCAATTTATTTGACACAAGCAGTCGCCGCGCCGGTGTGATCCTCCCAAGCCGCATCCAGGCAGTTCCGGTGGCTGCTTTTCCATTTCAACCTTTAGCGACAGCGATGGGCCGGCAGGTACATCCGGCTCTGCCTTCGCGGTTTCTGAAAGAGCATCATCATGACCACCTCATTTCTACGCACTGCGATTATTCTCGGCCTTTTATCGGCTATAGGACCCTTCGCGATCGACATGTACCTTCCGGCCCTGCCGTCGATCGGCAAGGATCTCGGCGCTGAAAACCACGTCGTGCAACTGAGCCTGCTCTCCTTCTTCATCTCCTTCGCGCTGTTCCAGCTCGTCTACGGTCCGCTCTCGGATATCTGGGGCCGCAAGACGCCGCTCTATCTCGGCATCGGGCTTTTCGCGGTGGCGAGCATCGGCTGCGCGGTGGCGAGCGACATCGAAACCCTAATCGCCTTCCGCTTCCTTCAGGGCATCGGCGGTGCCGCCGGCATGGTCATCCCGCGCGCGGTCGTGCGCGACATGCACACCGGCGTCCAGGCCGCGCGGCTGATGTCGCTGCTCATGCTCGTCTTCAGCATTTCGCCGATTCTCGCACCGCTGACCGGCAGCGCGGTGATCGAATTCTACGGCTGGCGCGGCGTCTTCTATGCGGTGATGATCGCGGCCATCATCGGTCTCATCCTGCTTTCGACGCAACTCGAGGAGACAAGGCCGAAGGAGCATCGGTCGGACAGCACTGTTGCCAGCGCCATGGCCGCCTACCGGCTGCTCCTTGGCGACCGCAACTTCCTGACGCTTGCCTTCATCGGCGGCCTCGGCATATCGAGCTTCCTGGTCTATCTGGCGAACTCGCCCTTCGTCCTGATCGACCATTACGGCCTGACGCCGACGCAATACAGCTTCGCCTTCTCGATCAACGCCGTCTCGTTCTTCGCCGTGTCGCAGGCGACCGGCTGGCTTGGCGAACGCTTCGGACTCGTCCGGCTGATGCGGATGGCGGTGATATTGTTCGCGCTGACCATGGTCAGCATGTTCGTGGTCATGAGCCTCGGCATCAATCAACTGCCGGTCATGGCGGCCTTCCTCTTCGTCGGCTACGGCGTCCTCGGTCTCGTCATCCCTACGTCGGCAGTGCTGGCGCTGGAAGATCACGGCGAAATCGCCGGCACCGCGTCGGCGCTGATGGGAACGCTGCATTTCGTCACCTCCGCCGTGGCGATGGTCATCACCAGCATCTTCTTCGACGGCACGGCGCTGCCGATGGCCGCCGGCATCGCGCTCTGCGCGCTTGCAGCATTCCTTGTTACCCAGGCAACGATCGGCCGTCGCCGCCGGGTCGTCGCCGCGGAATAAACGAATTCCCCGCGCGTCCCGAAAGGATGCGCGGGCCACTCGCGGTCGCGCGCCGATGAACGCTTTGTGAAGCTGCTCCCGTCGATTACGTGCTAACGTCGACAGACGGGCGCGGCGCACGACGATGTTTGACGGGAAGCACCGGGCCGCGCCCGATAGGAGCGTGAAAGGAGCCCGCCATGCTTCCAACGCGACGTTCTCTGCTGACCGCATTTCTCGCGATCCCGGCCTTGCCCATCGCGAGCATCCAAGAGGCCACCGCGCAACGGCCCCGCGTGCCGCTGACGCCCGCCTGCGGCAACGATCGCGACCTCACCCTCGCACGGACAGCAGGTCCCTTCTACAAACCCAACGCGCCCATGCGTCATGAGCTCTTTGCCGATTCCCCCGGTGGCGAGCGCATTACGCTGGCCGGCTATGTTCTCGACAGAGACTGCCGGCCGCTCGGCAACAGCCTCGTCGAAATCTGGCATGCCGACGAGACGGGCGCCTACGACACGAGCGGTTTCCGGCTGCGCGCGCACCAGTTCACCGATGCGACCGGCCGCTGGTGGTTCGCCACGGTCGTTCCAGCGCGTTATTCCGGCAGGACCCGGCACTATCATCTTCGCGTGCAGCGTCGGGGCGGCAGGCTGCTTACGACGCAGCTCTTCTTTCCGAACGAACCGGGCAACGCGCGGGACCGCCTGTATTCGGATGCGCTTCTGCTCGAGATCAGCAAGACCGCCGACGGGAAATTCGGCCGCTTCGATTTCGTCGTCTAAAGCCCCCAAGGTGCGAGACCGCCTCTGAGGATATCCCTCGCAGCGGTCTCGCGAAGTTTCACTCAATGTTCGTTCGCATGCGCTCCATGCGCCGTGATCACGCTCTGCGCTTCCTTGCCATAAAGCTCCTCGAAATGATCGAAGCTCTTGGAGAAGTAGCCGATCCCCTGCGTGGCCGATCGTAGCGAACGTGCCAGATCGTCGAGCGCGGACCCGGGAACGAGAGCGCGGAAGATATCCCACCCCTTTGCGCCCTCGTCCCGGTCGAAACCGAGAACCTGCCCTTTGAGTGTCGAAACGATCGGCACGAGACTGCCGGAATAGATGGAAGGAATGTGGATCTCTACGCGGAAGATCGGCTGCATCAGCACGGACGAGGCTTGCGAGAGGGCCTGGCGGACGCCCATCTTTCCGGCCGTGCGAAACGCGTATTCCGAACTGTCGACTGAGTGATGCTGACCGTCGGTCAGCATCACGCCGACATCGATGACCTTGAAGCCGAGCGGGCCTTTGTCCATCGCCTCGCGCGCGCCTGCTTCGACCGCCGGTATGAAGTTCCTCGGAACGGCGCCGCCCTTGACGGTTTCGGCAAAGGTAAACCCGCCGCCGCGCTCATTGGGATGAACGCTGAGCTTCACGTCCGCAAACTGGCCGGCGCCGCCGGTCTGCTTGCGGTGACGATAATGCACGTCCGACGACTTCGAGATCGTCTCGCGATAGACGGGGCTCGGCGATTGCTCGCTGACCTGGACGTGAAAGACATCGGAGAGCGTCCGGCAGAGGTCGCGCAGGTGCACCGGCCCCTGGGCGCAGACCAATTGCGCGCCGGTCCCCTCCTCCTGCATGACCTTGAGCCCGCGATCGGTTTCGGAAAGCTTGGCGAGCGTTTCGGAGAGCTTGGTTTCGTCGCGCTCGCTTTCCGGCACCAGGATGCGTTCCAGCATGGGCGTTGGCGGCGCCGTCCATTCCGGCGGCGCCACCGTGGCATTGGCCGTCAACAGCGACGGCACGATGAGGTGATCGGACTTCACGGCGGCGAAGACTTGACCGGGAACCGGCGTCGTCGACGCTATAGGGCGGCCGTTCGCCGGGTCCTGCAAGGCCCCGAGACCGGCGCCGCCGAGGGCGGCCCCCTGCTTCACGCCGTTCTGGAGGGCGCGAACAAGCACGGTCTTGCCGACACTCGGGCGATGATGGGCATGAAAGCTGACGGCAGAGAGCGTCGTATCGGAAATGCCGGCGGCGGCGGCAAGGCGTGTTCGCAGCGCCTCGACCCGTGGCGCATCATGACGAAGCGCCTTCATCAGCCGCAGAATGCCGTTGCTGTGGCTTGCGGCACCGACGAGCACCGGGATGATCTTGTTTTCGCTCAAGACCCGCTTCGAGATCGAATAGATCGCATCGCTCGCCGGTTCGCGGTCCTCGATCAGCTCTTCCAGAAGCCAGTCATCGAATTCGGAAAGATGTTCGAGCAACTCGGTCCGCGCCTCGTGCTCGCGGTCGATGACGCTTTCTGGAAGCTCGAAAAGCGCAGACGTCTGGCCTTCCCGGTAGCGCCAGGCGCGCTCCGAAATCAGGTCGCAACTGCCGATGATCTTGTCGCCGTCGCGAATCGGGATCTGCCGCAGCACGAGAGGGTGGTTGGAATAGTCCTGGAGAGCGGCGACGACGTCTCTGAGCCGTTCTCTCGGCTCATCCATGCGGTTGACGAAAAGAATGCAGGGCGTCCCCGACGCCTCGATCGCCTTGAGATAAGGCGCCGCGAGCACGGCTTCGTCCGGGACCGGCGAAACACAGAGCACGCAGGCGTCGCTGGCGAGAAGCGCATCCTGCACATGCGCCAGCGCTTCATTGGTTCCGGGCGTGTCGAGCGCACACCACTCCTCGTTTCCGAATTCGAACTCCGTCACGCTCAACCCATAGGGAGAGGCGGATTTTCTTGGCTGGCCTTCAAGCAGACCCAGCTTTTCCACGAGCGTGGATTTTCCGGTCTGCGAAGGCCCAAGTACCGTGAAGCAGCGCATCGGCGATCCTCCAATCTACCACGATGACACGTCTCTACAGCGGCGTGGTGTGTCTTTTCAGACGCGCAGAGTCGCTGTAGCACTTTGAATTGCTGCATGTTTTCTCCTCAAATCCGTTGCGATCCAAGGAACATGCAAGCAGCCAAGATGTCCCGCACGGCGCAATGCGCCGGAGATCGGTCCTTTCTCCGACGCCGTTCCCTCCCCTCGCGAGGTCAAGGCTTTACAAGGGTGCACCCGCGCCCGTCGCTACGCAAGCTGAGATCGACTATCTCGGGAAAAGGCCGCGAACCCGGCAGCGAAAGTGCGACACGGCAGAAGGAACGCCATGCCTGCATTCACTCCTTCGTCGCACCGTCAACCGATGGCGCTCGGCGCAAACTCCGCGACCAGCTCGTGGCGATCGCCCGGATAGGTCAGCCGAACGCTGGTGACCGGCGCACCGCCGCTCCAGGTCCGCCGTTCGATGACGAGGCAGGGGGATCCAACCGCGACACCGAGGGCCTGGGCGGCCTGGCGGCTTGCCGCCACGGCGCGGATACGATGCTCCGCCGTGCTCCACGGCACCTTGCCGAGCAGCCAGGAGCCGGGGGCGACGGCATCGAACGGCTCCGCCTCCGCCTCCGGCACCGCCGAAAGGCTGATCAGCCGTTCCTCGAGGCAAAAAGGCCGGCCGCTTGCCAGATGCAGGCAGGTGATATCGAGCAACCGCGACGAGGCTGGCAGGTCGATGCGTCCCGAGTCGCTAGCACTGATCTTGCGGACATGCCGCTCGTCGAGACGGTAGCCGTATTCGAGACCGAGCGACTGCACCTCGAGCTTAACGTCGTGGATTTCCATGACCGCGGACTGGACGTGCGGAAAAGTGACATAGCTGCCCGATTTACGCCGCCGCTCGATCAATCCCTTTTTGACGAGTTCGGTCAGCGCCTTGTTCACGGTCATGCGCGAGCAACCATATTGCTCCGTCAACTCGTGCTCGAAAGGAATTCGATATCCCGGCGGCCAGTCGCCGGACATGATGTGCCCCTCGACGTCGCTGAGGATCCGCTGATGCAGGGAAAGCGGCTGCTCTTGACGGTTTTCCTCCTGGGAAGAACGATCGGTGGAAATGGCGGGACCCTCGGCTGGTGACTGATCCCGCACCTTAAACAATTCCTGCCGCGGCGACAGTCCCCGCGAGGCCGCCCACCGTTTTTCCACGCAGGATGCTGCACAATCAAATTGTTACGACGGCCTCATGCAGTTCCGGAAGAACATGCCCGATGCCGCCATGGACAGCGGGCGTGCAGCGATCGGTGTTCGTGCGCCCAGCCGAGGCATACAGAAAGCAGCCCCTCCCCTTGCTGGATCGCCCAGCCTCGAAACTGGTTCAACCTTGGACCGGCCGCGTCGCCGTTGACTTTTATTGACCCTGAGCGTGCCTGCAAAATTTGCCGTAGAGCGACCGTTCCGGACATTTTTCGCACTAAAGTTGGGTTTCGATGGCGGCCTTGTCTATGACGGACCACACCTTCTCGATTCGCTCGTCCTTGAATTCATAGAACACGTTCTCAGTGAACGAGACTCTTTTTCCATTTACGTGGAGGCCAAACAGGAGTCCTGTCGGCGTGCAGTCGAAGCGCAGACGGCTCGCTACAAGAGGCGGTTCGCAGATGAGCAGATGGATATCGAAATGGAGGTCGGGGATCGCGCGAAAATCTCCCTCCAGCATTTCCCGATAGCCTGATAACCCGATCCGCTCGCCGTTGTAATGAACGTCATCATGAACGAACTGGCCCAGATTCGGCCAGTCCTGTTTGTTCAGGCAGGCGATGTAGCTTCGGTAGACGTCGGAGAGACCGGTTTTCGTCATGGCAGCTACCTCCGTACTGCTCCAAGTCTACAATGCCGCGCGTCCTGTCAGGCGGGCAAAGCACGCTGTGACGCCTTGAATTGCTGCATGTTCTTAGCCGCGGTTCCGATGCGAGCCTCAAGCCTAGTAGAAGAGATGCCAAGGTGTCAGGAAGGCGCGTGCCCATTCCTGTTCCTGCTCCCGTTCGCGCTCCGCCGAAGCATCGCCACGGACGAGACTCGACACGGTTTTCTCGCCGCGCATCACCGCTTTTGGTGCCGGCGGCTCGAAATAGCCAAGCGTCATTCCACCGAGATAGAACATGCAGCGCCCTTCCCTGCTCGCGTTTTCGAGACACAAGCCTGCCACAATCCAGCATGCTGTCAATAGTCTACTAAATTTATGTTCTATCACTCCTGCTGCCGACCGAGGGCTCGACGGATGCGGGAGTTCCTCGGGCGGCAGAGCCGATCTGCGATGGTGCCCCATACGCTTCGATTGATCGAAGCCGCTTTGTGGCAGCGATCGCCCAAACAGGGATCAAATGAATTCAAAGCACTAGGCCCGCGTTCCAACCCTGCCGCGGCTTCAGCAGCACGCGACAAACGCCGCGCAACTGACCCCTCGATCCGAACGGGAAGGACAGGCCGGATGGAATCACCACATTTCCAGACCAACTGCGCGGCCATCACCTTCCGCTGCGCCGATCACACTGCGAGCCGTCGCGCCGACCGACGACGGACCAGCCTCCGATCGGACCTGCGTAGCGTCCATTAGTTTGGTTCACACCTAGCCAAATCGCGAGCATCGCTCGCGGCATCGTCATCCTGTCGATTGAACCGGTGGCGACGTGGGCACGTTGACGACACCCGGACGAACTCGCCGGTTGTCCGCGGACAACCGCGTTGAAGGTCGCCGGTAAAGTTGTCCGCGGACAACTCGTAAACAGTGAAATTCATAAACTGCGACCCGCGCAGCGCATAAAAGGGCATTTTGTTAAGCGTTTGTAAATTGGCAGCGAATCGGCGCATAGTATAACTGCGCAGATTGGTTCCTATTGGCGAATTTTGCGCAGTTTTCCGGAGATGACGATGTTGCAACAGAGAATCCAGGGTCTTGAGGAGCAGGAGCATTTGCCATCACTGCTGTCCGCCGACGCTCAGGAACTCGCTCACCAGCTGCAGGAACATCAGAAAAAGATCTTCTCCCCGACTGCACAAAAAACCATGCGGCTGTTCACGCCGGCCGAGGCGGCTGCCTTCATCGGAATCGGTGAAGGCTATCTTCGCCAGATCGCTTCAGAAGGCCACGGGCCGGAGCCGCTGTCAAACGGCCGGCGCATGTATGCCGTCGATGACATCGATCGCATCCGCCGTGTGCTCGACGAGGGCAGCAAGACCGGAAAATACATCCCCCACCGCCGACCGGGCGAAAAGCTCCAGGTCATCTCGGTCATGAATTTCAAGGGCGGGTCGGGCAAGACCACGACGTCGGCCCATCTTTCCCAATATCTCGCGCTCCGCGGCTATCGCGTGCTGGCGATCGATCTCGATCCCCAGGCCTCGCTTTCCGCCCTCTTCGGTCATCAGCCGGAGCTCGACGTCGGCGAGGCGGAAACACTTTATGGCGCCATTCGCTACGAGAGCCCGCGCTCTATCGCCGACGTCGTCCGCGCCACCTACACGACCAATCTCCATCTGATCCCCGGCAATCTCGAGCTGATGGAGTTCGAACACGAGACACCTAAGGCGATGATCGGCGGCTCATCCGAGACGCTGTTCTTCGCAAGAATCGGTGAGGCGCTTTCCGAGATCGAGGGCTTCTACGACATCGTCGTCATCGACTGCCCGCCGCAGCTCGGCTTTCTGACCATGTCGGCGCTCTGCGCGGCGACGTCGGTGCTCATCACCGTGCATCCGCAAATGCTCGACGTGATGTCGATGTCGCAATTCCTGTCGATGACGAGCGACCTCATGGCTGTCGTCGAGAAGGCGGGCGGCCGCACCAGCTATGACTGGATGCGCTATCTCGTAACACGCTTCGAGCCAAACGATGGTCCCCAAAGCCAGATGACCGGCTTCATGCGGGCGATCTTCGGCAATCGCATGCTCCAGAATGCCATGGTGAAGTCGACCGCCATCTCGGACGCCGGCGTCACCAAACAGACGCTCTACGAGGTGGAACGCTCGCAATTCATACGCGGCACCTATGACCGGGCGATGGATTCGCTCTCTCTCGTCAACGCGGAGATCGAAGAGATAGTCCGCAAGGTCTGGGGAAGGAAGTAATCGATGGCGCGCAAGAACCTGATCGGTATTTCTGACAGCCCGACTGCCCCGATCGAAGGAGAGCGGCCGGCCGTCGAGCGGCCGATCGCCGGCCTCGCGCAAGGCCACCGGTCAAGCGGTCTCGTCGGCGGAATCACCAGGTCGCTATCGAACATCACCCAGAAGGTGGAGCGCGCTGAAGAACTGGAGCGCCAGCTTGCCGAAGGGCAATCGATCGTTGATCTCGACCCTTCGCTGATCGACGCTTCTTTCGTCGTCGACCGGCTGGGCGTTACGGCCGAGGCGCAGGCCGCGCTGGTGCAACAGATCCGCGACCACGGACAACAGGTCCCGATCCTGGTGCGTCCGCACCCGACCGCGAAGGAGCGCTATCAGGTCGCCTATGGCCATCGCCGGCTTGCGGCACTGCGTGAGATCGGCGGGAAGATCAAGGCGGTCATTCGCAACCTCAGCGACGAACAGCTTGTCGTCTCCCAGGGACAGGAGAACAACGCCCGCACCGATCTTTCCTTCATCGAACGCGCGCTGTTTGCGACCCGGCTTGAAGATCGCGGCTTCTCCCGCGAGATCATCATGTCGGCGCTCGGCGTCGACAAGGCGGCCTTGTCGAAGATGATCACCATCGTTCGTCGATTGCCGGTCGAAGTGATCGAGGCGGTCGGTGCCGCCCCGTCCTTTGGGCGTCGGCGATGGATGGAACTGGCCGATCTTCTCGATCTCGACGGCAGCCGAACGCGGGCGCTCGGATTTGTCGAGCAAGCCGATTTTCCGACGGGTGAAAGCGATCAGCGCTTCGAGAAACTGTTCAGCTTTCTCAGCACCGCCAAGGAGCGATCAAAGGCGGAAGCCTGGACCGCACCTGACCGTACACGCCCCGTGCGCATCCGCGAGACAGAGTCGGAAACGACTCTCGCCTTCAGTAAGAAGGTTGCGCCGGGTTTTGCCGATTTCGTGAGGCAGAGGCTGCAATCTCTGTACCTCGAATACCAACAGGAAACAGGAGATTAAACAGAGCAAAAGAAAAAGGCTTCCGAACGACTAGCGCTGCGGAAACCCTTCTCTCGTGTAGCAACCTGAGAATCCCATTTCCGCGAATCAGTGTCAAGAGTTTTTGACGTCGTTTCGGCGAACGATTTTCTTTTGCCTTGGATAAGGTGAAGAAAAATGGAACGTGGAAGTGTGACGACGCCCTTTGGGCGGCGGCCGATGACGCTTGGGATGCTCTCAAGTCAAATCACCGCCAGCCGCACCCAGGCGGAGCGATCGGTCGACAAATGGAAACTGTTTCGCTGGCTCTGTGAAGCGAAGACGGTCGTCGGCGTGTCGGATCGATCGTTGGCGGTGCTGAACGCATTGCTGAGCTTTTATCCGGGCTCCGAGCTCGCAAAGGGGAGCGGCCTCGTCGTTTTCCCATCGAATGCACAGCTCTCGCTTCGAGCGCATGGCATGGCTGGAACGACGTTGCGCCGCCACATCGCGGCCCTTGTCGATGCTGGCCTCATCCTTCGACGCGATAGCCCCAACGGCAAGCGCTACGCCCGGCGAAGCCACAGCGGCTCTGTCGGAGAAGCCTTCGGGTTCGACCTCTCACCGCTGATCGCACGCGCGGCCGAGTTCGAAACCACCTCGGCGCAGCTTGCCGCTGAACGGCAGCATCTGCGCGTGATGCGTGAGAGATTGAGCCTCTGCCGGCGCGACGTTGCCAAGTTGCTGGATCTCGTCCGCGAAAGCGCTCCGCAAGGCGACTGGCAGGACTACGCGCTCCTGTTTGAGCACCTTACCGCCCCGCTTCCCCGCAAGCCCTCGCCCGCCGACATCGAGGCTCTCCTCGGCTCCATGGAGAGTCTTCGGTGCGATCTTACCAATCAATTGGAAAAATTACTGAATTCTGGAAAAACGGACACCAATGATCGCCAGAATGGATGCCACATACAGAATACACATCCAGACTCCCTTTCTGAATCTGAACGTGGCTTGGGAAAAGGATCGGAACCATTTTTACGAAACGACGTCGAAGCGAGCCCGGCAACGGCTTTGACCGAACGCTTACCGAGACCGGCGCCTGGCGGCGCACCGTGGTCGTCGGCAGCCGCCGATCGCTCGGTCACGCCATCTCAAAGACCACATCGTGAAATCCCGCTGCTCGCCATCCTGCAGGCCTGCCCACAGATCGCCGACTATGGGCCTTCCGGCCGGATTTCCAGTTGGAAGGACCTGATGACGGCGGCGATCGTCGTCCGCTCCATGCTCAACGTCAGCGCCGATGCCTATGATGCGGCCTGCTCCGTCCTTGGTTGCGAGAACGCGGCAACCGTCGTCGCCTGCATTCTCGAAAGGGCCGAGCACATCACATCGCCAGGCGGTTACCTGCGTGAGCTCACCAAACGGGCGCAGCGGCAGGAATTTACGCTTGCTCCAATGATCGTCGCGTTGAGCCGCGCCAAGCAAAGTGGAGGGAAGGAGCCCGGAGGAATGGTGCTTGCGCATTAGGGCGAGCATGGCCGTTTGGAAGGAACGCAGCCTTCGCGTTCGGGCGCTGTCCGAATGGCTGTCATCAGCGGCAGGGGGAAGTGACGCCTCTCCTATAGCCGCACCCCCATCGGACCATTGCGTTAAACCACGAAATATCCGACACTCGATGCCGTGACGGATTCGCTTGGATGCGCGTTTGGCGGTCTTTGGTGGCTGTTTCTTAACAATTCTGCGGCTATCGTAAGCTATTGGTGAAAAAGAGTTTAATTGGGCCTTGCGGAAGCTATCTCGCTCATAATTTCCGACACCTCGGATGGCAAAAAAACGAGCCGTTCCCACCCACTCGGCGGCCGAACGAAGCTAACGCTCGCGGACCGCTCTCAAGCTCTTCGCTTTCCATGGTTGACAGCTGTCAACAGTCGCTCGGCTATCACGACACATTCGTTTTACCAAAGCAAGTCCAGGGAAGGGTGTAACAGTCTTCCCTCCGAAATCGTTGGTTTCCGAGAAATTGCCGTGGCGGCTCGCAGACCGGAGGTTCGTCGCCTCTAAGCCAATCTTCGAGACCGCTGCTGATATTCTTCTGAATGTCGCGGAGGAAAGCCGCTCATTCGTGCCAGTGTTCAGCCACCCATGGCGTCGGGCGGATGTAGTGCCGCAGATAGCGCAGCGCACTTTTCTCGCGCCGGTCCGGAGAAAAAAGGCCGCGGATATGTTCGAGCGGCGTCGCGCGACGCCCCTTGTAGCCGAACCGTCCATCGATCGCGTGCTGCGGCAGCAGACTGCGGGGAAAGAGGACCACCCGGCCGTCGGCAGGCAACCGCGGTGCGAGGAAATAGTTGATCGGAAGGGGCCAGCGGCAATCCTGCCGGAAATGCAGAACCCAGCGCCGCGGAAAGAGCTTTACGCCGCCCGGTGCATTGCGGGTGACGAAGCGTTGTTCGAAGCTGTATTCATCCGCAACCCCCTGCGGATCGGCGCGGAACTTTTCCTGCAAGGGAACGAGCTTGCCGACCGGAAACCGGAACAATGACGTCTGGCCGAGCCGTTCGAACGGCGTCGTCTGGTTGCGCGCCAGGATCACATCATCGGGCTCGCCGACCTCGAAGAAAGAATCAAGCGACCCGACGATCACGAGGTCGAGGTCGAGGAAGAGGACCGGGCCGGTGAGGCTGCCGAGTTTCGGACCCCAGAGCCGCGCCTTCGGCCAGATGCCTTTCGTATTGACCGGCATCGCAACGTCGAGCGGCGGCAGGTCCTCGCAGAGAATCTCTGGACGCAGGCCGCTGCGGTTGTCGGTGAAACAGGTGAATGTGAAAGGCGGCGTAATGTTGCGCGCGACCATGGCGTAAAGCCGATTGATGAAGGGAGGCCCGTATTTCGTGCCCCAGTTGATGCATATCACCTGCTTGACGCCGCCGCTTGCCGCCAGAACGCTTGCCATGGGCTCTCCGCTCTTCCTTAGTTTGCCTGCTGCATCGATCCTTAAATCGGAATCGATCTAAGGACAAAATCACGCAGCAATTCAAAGTGCTACAGCGACTTAGCGCGTCCGATTGGACGCGGCGCTGTAGTTATGCCGCCTACCAAAGGTCTTTCCGCAAGGGCCGAGTTCATCCATCCGCCTTATAGACGCGGCTCAAACTTCGACAGTCGGGGAATTGCTTTCGATTTCCTATCCCGCTGGTGCACTCTCACGCTTTCGGTTGGGTACGGTCGAGAGATGCGGATTGATCCTTGCGCACCTAATCTCAACGTCGCCTCGGATGAGAATTGCAGCGCCGTTGCAGGCTACCCATCAATAGTCACTCTCCAGCGTGCTTCTTTTTGGGAGCACCGCCGGCATTTAGAACGTGGCCGACTTCATATCGATGTCAGTTGACAGCTGTCAACGGCGCGGCCGTAGCGCGATGTATTGCTCTCCTTTGTCCTCAGGCCGGCGCACCTCTCGCCGCAGTGTCGGACGTTGACAGCTGTCAACTGCCGCTCGAAGGCAATGGTGGCCTCTATGCGATGGCCTTTCGCCAGCTCACAGCAATGCTCGATGCCCGCAAGCCACAGTCGCGATATTAGCGGGGGAGAAAGCCTGGGAAGCCTGTGACGGAAAATAATCGCGTGTTACCTTCCGTTTCGTTGATAACGTTTCGTCTTTAAAATGAGATACGAAATCCCTGATCCGCTCCATCCAACGCTGCTGCCGGCCCTGATTGCGGCGGAAGACAGCCTTGCGCGTCTCGACGAGCGAGCCGGGCGGCATGCGGTTTCGGAGGGCTTTCGCGAACGCGGACAGTTCTTCGACGCGGCGGCAGCGCTTTGGGTCGCCGGGGAACTGGTGCATGTCGAGGATCTCGTGCTGCATGACGCTCACATGGATGCGCGCGCACCCTCTCATGAACTGACCATCGCGCATGCAGTGCTGCGCGCCCGCCGTCGGCTGGATCTCGCGGAACCGGACTGGGCCCTGACGAGCGGCGGGTTGAACGTGCTCAGGGGCGAGGGCGGGGCAGTCACGGAGCAGAACCTTCGCGAGGAAGGTCGTCGGGACGATGCGGCCTCGGACGCGGAAGATGATCCAGACGAAAATCCGCTCGCCGCTGAATTTGCCGAACTCGATGCAGCAATCGCCCGGTCGCAAAGGTTGCTGGACACACATGCGGACGGCACCAACGAGATGGACCCGGCGTTGTCGCCAGCCGCCAAGGCGAGGTCGGAACCGATGGGGCAACTCGGATTGCTCTTCGAGGAGGAGTGGGACGAGGAGCAGCGCCTCGATGCCTGGCGCGCCGTTCTGGCGGCAGCCGATCAGTTGCCGGCTTCGCTTGGGGCGGCAATCCTCTTCGACGCCTGGGAGCGTATCGAGCCGCTGCGCCGGCAGCATTGGCTTGGCTCGCTGCTCGTCGGGGTCTATTTACGCTTTCGCGGGAAGGTGTCTTCGCACGTGCTGGCATTCAACACCGGCCTGAAGACGATCCGTCACGAGCGTCGCCGCTCGAAGGACAGGCTCACACGATTGCTCGCTTTCCTCGAGGCGATGGCGGTGACAGCCGACCTTGGCATGAAGGAACTCGACCGGCTTTCTCTGGCAAAGACGCAAATGGAGATGCGGATCAGGGACCGGCGCTCGAGCAGCAATCTCCCTGGATTGATCGATCTCGTTCTGTCGCGGCCGATCGTCTCGACGGCGCTGATCGCCCGCCACGTCGGCGTCACTCAGCGAAGCGCGCTCAATCTGGTGCGTGAGCTCGGCGTGCGCGAGATGACGGGCAGGGGACGCTACCGCGGCTGGGGCGTGCTTTAGGACAATTCCAGGAAGTGCGCGACGGTTTTCCAGCCGGAATTGCGTAGCTTCAAAGAGTTGGCGCTTTGGCGCGTCCTGGCTCAGGCGACGTTATTGCCGGCGCAGATTGATGTCGCTGGTAACGACGCTGTAGCCGGACCTCGGATCGACATCGGTCGTCACAAGTCTCATGCCGTTCTGTCCGACCTTCTGGAGGGTCAGGTTTGCGCTGCGATCGCCGTTCACTTCCCTCGGCCAGCGTATCGTAAGGTTGATCGCATTGCCGCGTCTGTTTCCGGTCAAGCCTGCCCGTCTTCCACTCGGCCCGACATAGAAGCCGCTGTAGCTTGAGCCGTTGAATTGCAAATCGGCGCCAACGGCGCGCGAAACGACGATCAGACCGCGGCAGGTTCCCTTCATCGATAGGGCCGGACCGCTCGCTTGCGAATTGAAGGTGCAGGACACGTTGATAGGCGACCGGTTGATCCGGACTTTCACCATGCCGTCGCCGGCCCACTGGCCCTCCAGCGACCCGAGAAATGCCGTCTCGTCGGCCTGCGCTGCCCCAACAGCAAAGAACAGGCCGCATGCGGCCAGCAGACGCTGGATCATCTTCGTAGAACCTCCTCCTGGGGGAATCGGAATCGGCGAAGCATGGGCGCTCGTCGATCGCTTGACGAACGCCCCAACCCGCATGAGGTTCCTTTCTTGCGTTGCTGTCAACCTTTTCACGGGTCGGCAACGACATTTGGCCAGCGGCGCCATCGCGCCGCTGCCGTCAATCCTCCTCGAGGAAGACCTCCTCGCGCTTGGCCTTGACGCTCGGCAGGAAGACGACGACGAGCACGATGGCCGCGATCAGCAGCAGCACGGCGCTGATCGGTCGGGTGACGAAGGTCGTCGGGTCGCCGCGCGACAGGATCATCGCGCGCCGGAGGTTCTCTTCAAGCAGCGGCCCCAACACGAAGCCGAGGAGCAGCGGCGCTGGCTCGCAGCGCAGCTTCAGGAGCAGGTAGCCGACGAGGCCGAAGAAGGCGACCGCGTAAAGGTCGTAGACGTTGGAATTGACGCTGTAGACCCCGATCGAGCAGAAGGCCATGATGATCGGAAACAGCACGAAATAGGGGATCTTCAGGAGCTTCACCCAGAGCCCGATCAGCGGCAGGTTCAAGACGACGAGCATCAGATTGCCGATCCACATGGACGCGATGATGCCCCAGAAGAGCGCCGGCTGCTCCACCGCGACGTTCGGGCCTGGCACGATGCCCTGGATGATCATCGCGCCGATCATCAGCGCCATGACAGGGTTTGCCGGAATGCCGAGCGTCAGCAGCGGAATGAAGGACGTCTGTGCGCCGGCATTGTTGGCGCTCTCCGGTCCTGCGACACCGGCGATGGCACCGCGGCCGAATTCCTCCGGGCGGTCGGAGATACGCTTTTCCACCGTATAGGAGGCGAAGGCGGCGAGGATCGCACCGCCGCCCGGCAGAATGCCAAGTGCCGAACCGATCACGGTGCCGCGCACCACCGGCGCGAACATCCGCTTGAAATCCTCGCGAGTCGGCATCAGGTCGCTGACCTTGGCCATCAGCACTTCGCGGGTCTTCTCGCTTTCAAGATTGCGCAGGATCTCGGCGATGCCGAAGACGCCGACGGCAACCGCCACGAAATTGAGACCGTCGGCATATTCGCGAATGCCGAGCGTGAAGCGCGGCGTGCCGGTATAGATGTCAGTGCCGACAAGGCCGAGCAGCAGGCCGAGCGCGACCATCGCCAGTGCCTTGATGATCGAGCCATGGGCAAGTGCTACGGAGGAAACGAGGCCGACGATCATCAGCGAGAAATATTCGGCCGCGCCGAACTCCAGCGCGATCTCGGTCAGCGGTGGCGCGAAGATCGCGACGAGGAAGGTCGAGACGGTTCCGGCAAAGAACGAGCCGAGCGCCGCAATCGCGAGTGCTGCGCCGGCGCGGCCATTGCGCGCCATCTGGTAGCCGTCGATCGCGGTCACCGCGGAGGATGACTCGCCCGGCATGTTGATCAGGATGGCGGTGGTCGAGCCGCCATATTGCGCGCCGTAATAGATGCCGGCGAGCATGATCAGCGAGGAAACCGGCTCGAGCTGGAAGGTGATCGGCAGGAGCATGGCGATCGTTGCCGTTGCGCCGATGCCGGGCAGGACGCCGATCAGCGTGCCGAGGAGAACGCCGATCAGGCAGAAGAGAAGGTTGGCCGGCGAGGCGGCGGTGGCGAAGCCGAGGGCGAGATTGCTGAAAAGATCCATGGCTGCCTCCTAGAACCGGACCCAGGGGCCGAAACGCTCGAACGGGAGATTGAGACCATAGCTGAACACGGCGACCGAAAAGACTGTCAACGCAAGCGAGATGGCGAGCGCCCAATGCGGCTTCATGCGGTGCGAGGCGAAACAGGCAATGAGCGCGGTGCAGAAGATTGCCGGAACAAACCCCAGTCCTCGCACGGTCAGCCCGAAAAAGATCGGTGCCGGCAGAATGAAAAACATGCCGCGGACGGCGATCGCCCCCATCGGTTCGCCTTGAACCCGTGCGGACTGCACAAGGATGACGGCGCCGAGCAGCGTCAACACGCAGGCGAGCAGGAGCGGGAAGTAACCGGGGCCCATGCGGAAGGCGGTGCCGAGCTCGAGGGTGAGCGACTGCCAGACGAAGAACAACCCGACGGCCGTCAGGATGCCGCCGCACAGGGCATTGGTCGTGTCGAAGGAGATGGATTTCATCGTGTCCCCATTTTGTTCGGGAGCCGTTGAGCCGCGCTCCCTTCTGCGGCGTGTTTCCTTAAATCCTACCCGATTTAAGGATAAAAACATGCAGCAATTCAAAGTGCTGCAGCGTCCTTTGCGCGTCTGATGAGACGCGGCGCTATAGGCGAATGTGCTCGCGTCTCGTTATCCGGGCAAGGGGCACCCGACCTTTGCCGAGTTGACAGCTGTCAACGTCCGGTCTCGGCACTGACGCGGGACAAGGAAGGCATGACCGCGCTAGCCCTATCCCGCACCACATCTCGAACCGATCACGTCTTCCGGTTCCTATGCATTCGATCACCGCGACCGGAGACAGGTCGCCGCCGTGCCTGTCTAGCGACGGGGACGGCGGCGAGTTCTGTCACGCAATCAATCGGCGTACTGACCAGCGGCCTCGATCACCGGCTTCCAGCGGGCGATCTCGCTCTCGAGCTTGGCCTTCAGCGCCGCCGGCGTCGCGTCCGCTTCGCTCGACGGTTCGGTGCCGAGTTCGGCAAAGCGGGCGGTGACGTTCTGATCCTTGAGCGCCAGCTGCAGCGACTTCGACAGGCGTTCGGTCACCTCGGCAGGCGTGCCTTTCGGCGCATAGATGCCGTGCCAGATGCCGACCTGGAAATCGGCAAGGCCGCTTTCGACCGCCGTCGGCAGATCCGGGAAGATCTTGAGGCGGGCCGGAGAGGTGACGGCATAGGCTTTGATCGTGCCGCCCTGGATCTGCTTGGTGGTATTGGTCGTCTGGTCGCACATGATGTCGACCTGGCCGCCGAGCAGGTCAGTCATTGCCGGACCGGTGCCCTTGTACGGTACGGTGGTGAGCTGGGTGTCGATCGCGCTCATGAACATCATGCCGCAAAGATGCGACGCGGCGCCGATACCGGCATTGGCGACCGTCACGGTGTCCTTGTTGGCCTTGACGTAGTCGATCAGCCCCTTGAGATCCGTCGGTTCGAAGTCCTTGCGAGCGACGATCGTCATCGGCACTTCGGTGACGAGGCCAACATATTCGAAGGCGTTCAGCGTGTCATAGGCAAGCTTGCGATAGAGCGTGGCGCTGGTCGCCATGCCGATATGGTGCAGCAGGATCGTGTAGCCGTCCGGATCGGCCTGTGCGACGCGGCCGGCGCCAAGCGTGCCGCCGGCGCCGCCGACGTTCTCGACGATGATCTGCTGGCCGAGATCCTCCGACATGGATTCGGCGACGAGGCGGGCGACCGTGTCGGTCGGGCCACCGGCCGAGAAGGGAACGACCATCGTGATCGAGCGCTCCGGATAGTTTTGGGCGCTGGCCGGGGCGGCAAACAGGGAAACGGCGGCGACAGCGCCCAGAAGCGCTTGCAGAATTTTCATCTTTTCCTCCCGATGAAATTATGGACCAGCCGGCATGGTCCTCCCGCGCCGGTTCTGGATCGCCTATTAGCGGACGGGATTTTAGCACATACAACCGCTGCCCGCGGTCATTTTACCGTTTTCCGCGCTCGCCCCGCGCGATATGGGTGGATTTGGAAACAAAGTCCCCGGGCGATGGGTGGATTTCCACCCATAGTTCTGCTCAAGCTTCGAGAGCGGTGCGCCGCCGGAGATATTCGATCTCGGCCTCCGTCAGCGGCCGAACGGCGCCTTTCGGCAAGTCGCCGAGCTCTATCTCGCCGATCGAGACGCGTACGAGTCGAAGGCACTCGAAACCGAGCACGTCGAGCATGCGGCGGATCTGCCGGTTTCTACCCTCCTGCAACTCGACCTCGACCCAGCTGTTGCGGTCGCCGCTTCTCAGCCGTTGCACGCGCGCGGCGCGCAGTTGCTCGCCACCTTCGCTCACGCCTTCGATCATACGGGCGGCCGCGGCATCGTCGAAGATGCCGCTCACCTGTACGTGATAGATCTTGCCGAGATGCGTTTCCGGATCGAGCAGACGCTGCGCCAGAACGGTATCGTTGGTAAAGAGCAGAAGTCCCTCGCTCGCCTTGTCGAGCCGGCCGACCGGCGAGAGAAACCGCGCGTCGGCGTCGCCGAGGCAACTATAGACTGTCGGTCGCCCCTCCGGGTCCTCGCGTGTGGTAACGAGGCCGCGCGGCTTGTTCAGCATCAGATAAATCTTTGCTTCCGCCGTGACTGTGACACCGTCGACGGCAATCCGATCGGCCTCGATGTCGACCCAGCGGGAAAGGTCGGTCGTCCTTCTGCCACCGACGCTGACGCGTCCGTCGGCGATCAGCTTCTCGGCCTGCGTACGGGAGCAATAGCCGAGCTTCGAGAGCGCGCGCGCCAACGTTACCCGCTTGCCGGCGTCGGCTTTCGCTTCGTTGCCATGTCTCTTCGGTGAGGGGCGCCGCTTGTTCACGACTTCCAGTCTCCACGGTGTTTGACCGTGGTCCATCTGGCACAATCCGCGCCGCTCGGCCAGAGTAGAAACCCATTGATTGCTGTAGCTTTGATACGAAGATCAAGAATGATAATCTCGCCTGCGACTTGTGCGACAGGCTCGTCCTGAACGTGAACCGCTTCGTTGAGAGAGCGGCGTCTTCTTCGACGGGCGAATTGGGAGGCGTCGTCATGATCAAGTCAATTCTGCGGGGCGTGACTGCCTTGGCGGCGATATCGCTGCTGCCAATTGGAGGCAACCCCCTTACCCTGACGAAGGCCTTGGCCCAGCAGATGGCCACCGTTCCCGCCCAGGAGCAGGCGGAGCCGGAGCCGCTCACCGAAGACGAGCTCGAGATCCTCGTCGCCCGCATCGCGCTTTATCCCGACGAGCTGGTCGCGCTGATTTCCGCTGCTTCGCTCTATCCCTTGCAGATCGTCGAGGCCGAGCGGTTTCTCCAGGCCCGTGCGAAAAATCCCGATATGCAGCCGAAGGAGGACTGGGACGGCAGCGTGATTTCACTGCTGAACTATCCGCAGATCGTCGAGATGATGAGCGACGACCTCGATTGGACGCAACAACTTGGCCAGGCGATCGCCTACCAGCAGAAGGATGTGTTGATCGCGATCCAGCAACTGCGCGAGGAAGCGGTCGCGAAGGGCGTCATCAAGTCCGACGACAAGGTCAAGGTCGTCGAGGACAACGACAACATCGTCATCCAATCGGCGAGCCTGGAGAAGATCTATGTTCCGCAGTATCCGCCGGAAATGCTCTACGAGCCGGACTATGCGCCGGTGCCGATCGGTTATTATCCCGAGCCCTATCCCGCCTACTATTATCCGGCAGCGACCTTCTTCGCCGGCGCGGTGACCGGTGCAATCTGGGCCGCAGTCGTAGACTGGGACGATTGGGGCGTCTGGGGCGGGCGCTGGGACGGCGACATCAATGTCGATTGCAACAAGTGCTTCAACCACGTCGACATCAACGGCAAGATCAAGTGGAACGACATCGACTGGAAGAATGTCGATCGCAGCAAGCTGAGCTTCGACCGGGACCAGTTCCAGAAGTTCGACAGGACGAATATCCGCAACAATATCAAGGCCAATAGCGACAACAGCATCCGCAGCCGCGCCGCCGAACTCAACAGAGATCGGCCCGCGCAGCGCCCTGCGGGCGGCCAGCTAAAGGATGTGCGCAAGAGCACGCTCGAGGGCTTGCAGGCAAGGCAGGGGCCGGAAGCAAGGCCGAGACCGAGCCTCGAAAGTCCTGCGGCGGCGCGACGCGATGTCGCCCAGCCAGGCATTAACCGGTCGACCGCCAAGCGGCCGGCGAAGATCGACCGGCCTGTCGGCAAACCCAAGGCGGCGGCGAAGCTCGACAGCCGCCCGCGCAAACCGTCCGCGCTTGGCAACGTCTCCCATGGAAAGCGGGAAACGCTCGCATCCCGGCGCGGCGGGCACAGCATGGGCGGCGGTCACAGCGGCGGCGGCAGGCCGCACAAGGTAATCAAACGCGGCGGCGGTCGCAGGCACTGACCGGGCAACAGGGGGCACGACCATGATCAAGCTCTTTCAATTGATCCTCCTCGGATCTGCCGTTTCCGTCGCGCTCTCGCTCGCTTCAGTCGGACCGATTCATGCCCAGGAAGCCAGCGACATCAGCGACTATGCGTCGGCGAATGACTCGCCGCTCTTCGACGATCCGTCCGCAGCCGTCGAGACGTTCAAGAAGGCGCTCGCGGCTGACGACTTCAACGGCGTTGCCGGCCTGCTTGGCCTCGATGCGACGAAGCTAAAGGCGAGCGAAGGGGTCATGGACACATTTGCCCTCATTCGCGAGGGCGCGGCACGGCAGGTCGTCCTTCGTGATCGCGGCAATCAGAAGATCCTCGAAATCGGCGATCGGCTCTGGCCGTTGCCATTCCCGATCACCAAGGGTGAGGACGGCAAATGGTCTTTCGACACCTATGTCGGTCTCGAGGAGATCGTGAACCGCCGCGTCGGCCGGAACGAAGAGGAGGCGATCGAGGCGGTGCGTGCCTATGTCGAGGCGCAGAAGGAGTACGCGGCGCTGGATCGCGACGGCGATGGCGTCCTGGAATACGCCCAGAAACTCATCAGCAGCGACGGCCAGACGGACGGGCTTTATTGGCCGGCCGAGCAGGGCGATGGCGAAAGCCCGGTCGGTGCCGCGATCAGCGAAGCGGTCCTGGAAAAGACCAAGGCAGGAGAGGGCTATTTCGGTTACCGGTTCCGCATCCTGACTTCCCAGGGCGACAATATCGCCGGCGGCAAATACGACTATGTCATCAATGATAACATGATCGCCGGTTTCGGTTTGATCGCCTGGCCGGTCAAATATGCCGAGACCGGCGTCAACACCTTCGTCGTCAACCAGCATGGTATCGTTTACGAAGCGGATCTCGGTCCGAGCACCGAAGCGATCGTGCCCTTCATCGATCGGTTCAATCCGGACGACAAATGGACCGTGGTTGCCGACTGAAGCGTTCGGACGGGCTGCCTGCCGGCGAGGGACGTTATCTCCATCGCCGGCGTCGAAAATCAAGGCAGCCGAAACGGCACTCACCAAACGATCAGCGGGCCGGTGAGGGTGCTTGAGCAGCCGGTGGCCAGGAAACTGCTGGAGCTCAGCGAAATGCTCGGCGCGGAGGCTGGGACGGCTACCAACTGGACCGCACGACGGCAATGAAGGCGAACGACAGCTTCCGATCGGACGCACCTCAAACGGTTTGATTTGAGGGATCATGCGGTCGCGGCAGGGCCACGCGCGACGCGCTTTGGGGGCCGTGACCGCCCTGCGCCGGGAGCGCCTGTCCGCCATACGAAATTCGACTTTAGTATTACTTATTAGTCGTTTCTTATTTTCGGTTGCCTTGTCCGTTCGATTGTGTAATCTCCTAAGTGCGCGGGCACATCTTCAAGCATTTTCCTTGTAGTCCCCTGCCGAGAGAATGTCATGAGGACGTATTGAGGTGCCAGTGCTCTATTGCGTCGCCTGCATGATCTCCGTTTAATTGAAGAGGCTCCGAATTGCCGTCGGGGCCTCTTCGGTTTGATCGGATATATGCAGAAATTATATTATAGGTTATTCGCGTGTATATGCGAATGCCCCAGTTTCCTGGAAAAGGGCGGTGTTTAATACTCGTCGCATATCCGTGGCGACTGGCCACGGCTTCGCCGAAATCACTCCGATTGCAGATCATGCCGTCGCGTGGCGGGTCCCTCCGAACAGGGAAAAGCGCAGGCGATGAGGGTCTTGCGGAAGATCGTCTGGTAGGCGTTGGCATCGTCGTATCCGCTGTGCAGGCGATTTGCTCCCACTACCCCGCAGACCATGAACCCGACAGATGCCGATCTTCACTCGGTCCTGCACGCTCCCGGCCTCTCTCTCAGGGCTTGGAAATTCTCGCTGTCGCTGTCGATCTGAACGGAAGAAGCGCCAGGAGCAGACATTCGTGTAGTCAGAATGCATCGCCCCAACAATGTTGGCTGACGTATCAAGGACACTTGAAAAGTCTGACCGGCTTTCCCGGACCACGCTGGATGAATGCCCTTGGCATCCAAATCCAGTTGAACGGCCTTCAACCACCATCCGGCCTTCGCGCCACCAGGGAATTCGACCTTGGAGAGGTAGGGTAGGATGGCGATGTTTGCCTCGGCCATCGTAAGCCCGGGTGCCTGCTCGGGGAGTGCGGCCAGCAAAGCGTCGCGCATGGCCATGTATTTGGGCCATGTATTGGTCTTGTTGACCCGCTCCGTATGGTGCGGCGACGTTATGCTTTCAATGAGGATTTTTTCATCGTCAGGCATCGATAGCTTCCTTGACAGCAACCTCGGGTACTTTGAAGCCCATCGAGATCCACGCGACGAGCAGCCTGCCATAAAAGCCGGCCGTAGCCAGGGCGCCGGAAGGCACGTCGTCCGGCACGCTAGCGCGATCAGGGGCATCCTGGGTCATTGTGCGCAATTCGAGGGGCGGGAGTTCATGCTGCTTCCAGAGATCGCCGTAGAGGCTAAGCCAGTGGCCACCCTTGAACTCTAGAAAGATGGGAGTGTTGCAGCAGGACGTCAGAACACGTCGCGTTGATGCGTTGGGCCCGAGGCGAAATTCCCGCAGGTTTTCGGTTCCGGCCAAAAGGCTGACCAGATCCTTCCGATAAAGGACGTAGCGCGTACCGCCGTGGATCGTCCGGATCGGCGCCTGCACGGGCAGCGTCTCCAGCCTTCTGGTCGCATCACTACAGCTCTTGCAGTGGCATTCCGTGCTGATGATGGCTGTGCCGCGCACTTCGAGGCAAAAGGCTCCGCAGGAGCAACTCAGGTGGGTTGTCGTCGTTTTCATGACATTGCTCACTGTTGAGGGGCCGCCAGACGGCCGCCGGGAATAGCTGGAGATGTCTGCATCCGTCGCGCTAACTACGGGTCGCCAGTCCGTGTCGCTGTGTCGGTCGGCCACCTGTCCACGACGATCAGCGCGTTGCGCCGTAGGATCAAACTAGACCGTTTGGTTCTGTGATAAGAACTAGACGGTTCAGTTTTATTGTGTCAAGTAGGATTGACCAACGGAGTTCAAAATGACGATATCGGGTGCTGAAGCCGACCTAGCCCCTGGCCCTGGCACACGCTCGGAGCGCAAGCATGCCGCCATCGTCGGCGCCGCGGCCGAAGTCTTTCTGAGCACTGGCTATGCTGGAGCCAGTATGGACGAAATCGCCAGCCGGTCCGGCGTATCCAAGCAAACGGTCTACAAGCACTTCTCAAGCAAGGAGGCGTTGTTCGTCGCGGTGATCAGCCAGATGATGGGCGAGGCAGATACTGCCGTTCACACAGGCCTCCCCGATGTGAAAGACTGCGCTCAGCTCGAAGCCTACCTCCTCGACTATGCCGTCCGGCTGCTCACCATCGTCCTCACACCCGGGCTGATGCGGTTGCGCCGGCTTGTGATTGCGGAGGCGCAACGCTTCCCGGAACTAGCCAAAGAACTTTACGCGCGCGGCCCCGCGCGGGCGCTCGAGGTCATGGGCAGCGCCTTCGAACAACTGGCCGCCAAGAACCTGTTGCAATTCGTCGACGCAACGGTGGCCGCGTCGCAATTCAACTGGCTGGTAATGGCGGAGCCGGTTAATCGGGTCATGATGCTGGGAGATGACGCGATTCCGACCGAGCAGGAGATTCGGCGGCACGCTGAGGCGGCCATCGCCACGTTCCTTGCCGCATTCCTGCATCCAGACCAGCGATGAAGTGGAGCATGCCCAAGCGCCCCGTTGGCTGGTAGTTCGCATCGCGGGGCGCTCAGCGTCCAAATCTCTGCTGCAAGGTATGCGCCGGCGCGGAGAGACATGAGGCCGACGAGGCGGTTGCGGTTTTCTGGCCATCATCGGTCGTGCAGTGTCAAATCCCTATCATCCGGAACCATCGCGCTTGCCAGCTATTGTTGCGCGAAAGGAGAGCGCCGA
The DNA here is from genome assembly GCF_030124405.1 of Sinorhizobium sp. 7-81. Taxonomy (NCBI): domain Bacteria; kingdom Pseudomonadati; phylum Pseudomonadota; class Alphaproteobacteria; order Hyphomicrobiales; family Rhizobiaceae; genus Sinorhizobium; species Sinorhizobium sp. 7-81. The sequence goes on from NZ_JASKLT010000002.1 coordinate 497,514, forward strand.
TGGCCACTGATATCCGAAACGCCAGGTTTTACGTATTAGAGCAGGACGATCCCTCCACCCCTACCGATGCAATTCCCGTCAGTTTCGAGGAAGCCTTTAAGGAGGCTGAAAAGCTTACGGCCGGCGGTCGCGCTGTTCACGTTCTTTATACCGAGGAGGCAACTCAAACACAGTTGACCCGCTTTGCCGAAGCCGGCATCCGAACAAGCCTTGCTCCGCAAGGTTAGGGGAAATTGCCGAGGACCAGCGCTATTTTGCTAGCCCACCTGCTGGGTTTTTATCGCCCGAGCGGCGCGGCGATCCCTTTGGCCCCCTCATCGGCAAAGAACAGAAGACCGCACTCGATCACACGTCGGGGCAGAAACTGCTTGCGCAACGGACCGGAATCACAGAGCTGGTTACTCCATGCCGTTCGGCCAACTGTATTTCGCTGTCTTCACGTAACCGATCATCTGTTCCTCCTGTTGAAGTCGCGTTTGCCCCTGTTTCGCATGAGGATTTCGGACAGGACCCTCCGGTCATCCCCCGACATGGCGGCAATCCACTGGTTGGTGAAGTACCGCAATTCATGGGTGGAGAAGGGGGCCGGGTTCCTCGCGTAGGGAACGAGGGTGTCGATGAGCGTCTGCCCCAACAGAACGTGGTCCCAGTCCTCCTTGATATGCGGCTCTGTCTCCTTCGGCTCGACCGTCACCACCCGTGGAACCGTCTTGATCGTGGCGCCGGTGAGAACCGGCCCACCCTGCAGGACCGTCACGTTCTTGGAAGCCTCCGGCTTACCAAACAACCATTCCACTAGGCTCATCGCTTGCCCTCCAGCATCGCAGTCACCTTCTCGTCATCGGGTACGGCGCGCGCGAAGGACGACGCGGGCGAGAAGATCCTCCGCTGTTCGATCCTTCAGTGATTGGGGTTGCGCAGACGCCAAGTGCGGCATTACAGGTCGGTCCGGATCCTTTCGTTTTCCACCGGCGCTGTGCCCCTGACATAGACTACATTAAACCTTTTGATCCATTCGGCCTGTTGGCCGATCTCTCTTCCGGAGAGGGTCACCCGGTTGGCCTAGTCCGTCGGATGGCTCTGCCGCCCTTGGAATGTCTGAGCCGACGGCGGGTCGCCAGGCACACACGCATCGTCATGGACGCCGCCAGCAACGAGGTCGCCGATGTCATCGCCCCCGAGGGCAGTGGTCTGGCCCCCGCGCGCGATGGTTGGCCACTGATCCATAGCGGCGATAGACCTATATTTGCGCGAAGCCCTGCGGCCCTATTCAATCTGGCGACGAAAAGAGTCCACCCGACCGCCTCGCCGCAACGCCAATCCAACGGCGGGCGCTATGGAGCCGTGATCAATGTGGCCGGAAGTGTTGTCGGAAGGCTAAAATGCTTCTCTCGTATGAGGCAAAGCACGCCATTTGGTTCTTCGCGCAAGTGCTCTTATCGTGGGGGCATCTTATCGTGGCGGCATCGGTTCGCATCCTTTCAAGGCGAGGGATGCGCAGTAGACTCTCGTGCGCTGAGGTCGAATCGGCCATGCATCGATCGTCTCAGGTGGTGGAGAGCGGAAGTTCCCACGCTTGTGCCCAAGGATATCAAAATAAGCGGCACTCCACTTGGCGGGGCGGATCACTGCCGTGCGTAGACGGTGTGGCCGACGACAGCGGCGCTGGTGGTGGCACACCAGGAGGACAGACAATACTGGCTGTAGGCCGTGGGGAAGCCGAGTTGGAGGTCGTTCCCGTGACCTCAATTCTCGCCGCCGCTCCCGATGTCATGCCTGTCGATCGGTTTCTGGCGGGCATGTCATTGGCCCGGTCGTGGCAGAAACTGATGCGGACGCCATCGCAGTGATACGGCAGCATGTGGCCGCCCACGGAAATCAATTTCTGAGGCTCGACACACCGGTCGAGACCGGCACTTTCGCCACGTGGTTGGCATGAGTACAACTCGCGAGTTCATGCGCCGATGATCTTGCCAGCAGGAGGTGCTCCCCTAGTTGGGCAAGGATGGAGCTTAAGGAAAGCGCACTTGCTGACAGTCACGTGACCGCCTCCCCGGAAATGCGGTCTCAGCCGCCCAACCCGGTTGTCATGGCCGAAGTCGAGCGACTGCTTGCAGGCCGCACGCGTGACATCCGCCTCAAAGGTGAGCTTGCTGGCCTGTTCCAAGAGCGTTCGTGGGCGCGGACGGCCAAAATCATTCGCGCGTGGATGACATGGGTGGTCTTGCTGGACGTATTGACGCTGGGTCTCAACGCGATCCTGCTTCCAAAGGCGGTCGCGCTGTCGATGCTTCCGCCAGCCTGCATTCTTCCGCCCGCCGCTCTGGCGACCGCTCTTGTTTGGCGAAAACCGCGCGGCGCTTGGCTTCAAAGGGTGTCTTTGCTCACGGGCTTGTTCCTCATCCTCCTGTCGGTCGCACTGGTGGGCGTGAGCGCAGGTGGCGAGTTCTATGAACGGCACTTGAACATCATGCTGTTCGTCGCCATCACCGCGATCATCATCTTCGCCGTTCCTCTGGCTTGGACGGTGACGGTCGCCTCGTTCGCTCTTGCCCTCTACCTTATTTTTCAGTTGCAGAACCCGATCCTCAATAGGGGCAGCGCCGTGGCCGGGACGCTGTTTTTTGCCAGCGGCATTGTCGCGACCATCGTTGCCCGACGCACGATGACGATCCTGGCCCAGAAGACCTTCCTTCTTGAACTTCGCGACAAGCGGCGGGTAGCGGAGCTTGCCGACGCCAATGCCCGCCTCGAGCGCCTTGCAAAAACCGATCCCCTAACCGGAATCGCCAACAGGCGCTGGATGATGGAAACCCTGAATCGCCTCTGGAGCGCAGGCGCGGAGCGCCCGCCGGGTAACGCCATGCTGATGTGCGACATCGACGACTTCAAGAACCTGAACGATCGCCTTGGTCACGCTGAGGGCGATCGCTGCCTCGTGAAAGTTGCCGGCATCATTCAGAGCAGCGTCAGGCGAAACCGCGACCATGTAGCCCGCTACGGCGGTGAGGAGTTTCTCGTCGTGCTTCCGGGCGCAGATGAACGAGCTGCGCTGGCCACGGCTGAACGAATTAGGGCGAGCGTCGAAGCCGCCTCCCTTCCGAACCCCGCATCCCGCGTATCGCCTTATGTCACCCTCAGCATTGGCGTGGCGGCGCAGGCGTCTAGTGAAGCGATCATCGCGCCGGAGAAGCTTCAGAACCAGGCTGACGAGGCACTCTATCTGGCCAAGAAAACGGGCCGCAATCGCGTGATACTCTATAAGCCCGATTCACCAACCGCATAGCTGCGCTGTCGAAACCAACGGCCGGTTTAGGTACGGGCACCCCAGGGCGAGCGGAAGGTGCGGAGCCATCATGGCTCTGCGCCTAGCGTCTTTGTCCGGCCCGACTCTGATTGGCCTACAGCCAGACCGACGCATGCCAGATCGCGGTCATGGCGGCATTTTGCCGGGCGAGCTTGCCCGAAAGTGCGTGGATGTCAGGCTGATGCTCAGCGGTATCGGATAGGTGTGCGCCAGCCATCAATCAGCCGGAGCCATGCAGTCTCGCTCTGATTGAGTTCATCTGCTCGATTTCCTTGCGCTGCCCTTGAGAGATTTTATCGCACAGATCGACCAGTTCGTCGTCCGTGAGGTTCGCTTCGCGACACATCAGAATCGCTCCCGAATGATGCGGGATCATCGAGGCGATGAACTGACGGTCGTCGATCAGAGCCTGCGTGCGCGTCCCCGCAAGCGCCACAACGAAGAGGGCAACCAGGCCGAGACAAAGGCCCACGTTCAGGCGCGTGCTCCTGTACATCGCCCCCATGGTCGCCAGCATGATGATGCCCATCGGAGCGACCATCGCCAGCGCCATGTAGAACGTGTTGAGGTTGTTAAAGAAATCGGCCCAGCCATCGATCATGGAGAACATCACGAAGTACATGACGACCAGACTGAGCAGCATGTTGACGGCGAACATCAAGTAATGGTGCGTCATCGTGCCATGGTGCTGCGTTGGCTGCTTGTCTTGATCTTTCATGGCGAGCCTCCGCTTACTGCCATCCTTGATGGTATAGGACTTCCCTAGGAACCGTCGGTTCGGTCGTTCGTTCCGTCAAAGGCGGCGCGGGTTTGGTTCTTGCAACTCACCGCAGACCAAAGCCCGCAGATGCCTGCAGCAGCCCCGGCTCATACTTCCGTTAAGTTCCAATCTCTCCCGAACACCTTCGTGTTCTCCAACGAATATATGGACGCGCGGCGCTGCAGGTCAGAAGGTCGGTCTTCTGCGGGCCCAAGCAGTTGGCAGCCACAAGTTCGGACTTCGTAGCCACAGCGCTTAACGTCGCGGTATCTGGAAGAGCGGCGCTGCGGAACGTAATAGGGCAAACGCGGAGAGGGCTGCTATTGCACCTTCCGCGGGATCAGCTTGCCCTCCGGCGAAACGGATCGCTCATAGCGCGGCAGATCGGCGAACGAGGGGCTCTCGGCATCGATTGCCGGCTGGCCCTCATGCGGCGCCGAAAATTCCGCTCCCGAGGGCGCTGCCGGCGGGGCCTCGAGGCGCGCCACGCCCTTGCCGGGTGCGCTCAAGATGACGGAGCCGCCGGAGGCGAGGGAGCCGGAACGCATCCGCTCACTGAGGAGGGATAGGTCTTTCCGCAATTTCTCGACCTGCTGGCGAATAGGCGCAGGGTCGTCGGCCCTGCCGATGTTGCGGTCTTGCTTGCCGATCTGCAGCCTCAGACCGTCAATGGATCGTTTGGCCGCAGCAAGCGCCTCGCGGCTCTCACGGACATCGGCTGCGTTCTTGGCGGTGTAGAGCAGCGTGCCGGCATTTAGAGCGAGGAAAACAAGGGCCAAGGCAAAGAACGGCGCGTTGTCGGTTCGCGCCTTCGCCGCTCGAACGCCACTCGCATCGCCGGGTTTAATTTCCACATTCGCCAAGCTGGTCATCCGCTTCCGCCGCCGCAAGCCGGGCCCGAAGCCCAAAGCTTCGCTTTCGGGCTCCGGCTATTTCTTAGTTTCCGCGAAATCGCGCTTTTGCTCGTTCCACTACTTCACCACCACTGTGGCTCCTGTCCCTTGCATGCGGTAGAGCGTGTCAGCGCCTCTCCGGACGACACAGGCTCAGGAAGCTTCGGCGCGCGCCTTCATCTCGGCGGGCGGTCGCCGGTCCGGCCGCAATGCAGCTCATCGCCGACCGAGCACCCTTGTTCTCGCGTACCCACGCCCTTATCGCATCAGCGCTCGTCCTTGGTGACGGCATTATGAGGTCCACCGAACGCGTCCCAGACATGCGCAAACACGTCAGTTTTCCGCGCCATTGCCGGACGCCCCATTCGTCTGCGTGGGAGGCGTGGCCGTCGGCAGGATTACGGCCGAGGGGGGCGGTCCGCCGCGGAGGCCTTCGCCCTGATAGGTGCGGATCGCCCGGTAAATAACTTTGCCGTCGCCGGGAATGTCCGTCCTCTGCGCTACCCTTGGGAATGGGTCCTGAATATGGATTTCCCTTATTGGCCTCTGTCGCGTTGCCGGCACCGAAGGTGATCGTGTCGCGATGATTCATGTAGTCGGCGCATCCGGAAAGGAGCGCGGTGGCGACCACTAAAACAGGCGCGCGACTACTTCTTCGAAAGGGCATGCGCGCCTCCCACATCGAGATCGAGACGGTGGCCATAGGGCCCTTTGATGCCTTCGCCATTTCTGAAGCGGCGCAGCATGTCCTTGTCGACCTCCAGCAGGCCGAGGGCAAAGAGCTCGACGTCGTTCGACGAGCGCGTCTGGTCGAGCGGGCTGTAGAGGTCCTCGCCCGGCGATGCTGGCCGAACGATATGCGGGGTGACGACGATGACGAGATCCGATTCCCTTTTCTGGAAGCTCGTCGAGCGGAACAGTGCGCCGATAACGGGAAGCTGTCCCAGACCCGGCAATTGCTGGATGTCCTTGGCATTGACGGACTGCAGAAGCCCGGCCATGGCGAAGCTCTGGCCATCCCGCAATGCGACCGTGGTTTTCGCCGCGCGCGAGACGAAGCCGGGATTGCCGTTGACGCTGATCGACGTATCGATCTCGGAAACCTCCGGTTCGATCTTCAGATTGATCAGTCCGTCGTCGAGCACGACAGGCGTGAACGTCAAACGCACGCCGAACGGTCGGTAATCGGTTTCGGTTGCAACCGTCGCCCCGTTCGCCACCGTCGTCTGGATAGGCACCTCGCCGCCGGCGTGGAAGCTCGCCGTCTCGCCGCTCATGGCGATCAGGTTCGGCTGCGCCAGGCGGCGCACCAGACCCTTCTGCTCCAGTGCGTTAATGACGACATCGATTTGGCCGCCGGCAATCGTCAGGACCTTGGCGATGAGTTGGCCGAAGGGCTGCATCCCCGTTGCCGCTCCCGCGGCGTCTCCGAGCGTGCGGACAAGGTTTCCGTCATCATCGACGCCGATGCCTTGGCTGGTCGTTGCCTTGCCGATTCCGTTTCGGCCCTGCCCGGACCAGCCGATGCCGAGGTCGCGGCCGGTCTGGCGCGAGGCCTCGATCACTCTGACCTCCAGCATGACCTGCTGGGAATCGGCGACGCGCAACTGGTTCAACACCGGCTGTTCTGAATAGGACTGGGCGATCTCGATCACCCGCTGCAATTCAACCGCGTCACGCACCACACCCGTTAGTCGGATGCGATCGTTTGAGTTGAACACACGAATCCTCGCTGAAGGCGCAGCGGAACGGATCGCCGCCGCTACCTCACTGAAGTCACTGGCGACACGGATGTCGATTACGCCTATCAGCGCCTTGCTGTCGTCATAGACCGAGATATTGGTGGCGCCGATCTGCTTGCCGCGGATGAAGAGAGACCTCTCGGAGAGGGGCACGACATCGATCAACTCGGCGCTGCCGATCACGAGGTCGCCGAAGGACTTGCTAGTCCTGATCGTCATGGTGTCGTTCGGCGCCAACGTCACGTGCTGCACGGTGCCGGTAAGGCTGACGAACTCTTCCTGAGCGTCCGCCCGACCGATGACATAGGGGCTCGTGAAACCGCAGGCGACCACTGCCAACGTCAATGCCGGAAGGGCTCCGGCTCGCGCCAAGCCCTTGCTCATTCTGCTTATCATTCTCGCTCCAGCCTCCGTTCGTTGTCCACCGCCCGGCGGCAAAGCCGCACCCTTAATTCTGCCTCCCCAACCCGACTCGATGCCCCTTACGCGAAGCCGCGCTAGAGAACGGTCGCCCATTTTGGCTCTACCGGCAAGGGTGGCCGCGCATTACAGTCACAATCTCTGACTGTTTTTCGCAAGGTGGTGCTTCACGTCGCTGCCTACCAGATCGCTTGCCAAGGCGGCCTTCTCACGCTCGCGCACCCTTCGTTTCGGGAGGCGCAAAACGCTCGTGGGCCAAGAAATCGATCGGTCGTTGGACAGGCCCTGGTCGAATTGCCAGGACCGATGGTTCATAAGCCGCCATAGCGGAAGCGAGGGGAACCAGTTGCATCAAAATGAGTTAGTCTAGGTTGTATGATCTGGCGGGGCCTCGACTGCTGCTATATGGGCCTGTTGCCACCCAGTCCAAGGGTAGTGGTATGAACGCTCCGGTTCCCGAACGTTCGCCGAGGAAGTCCTATGACTTCTTTCAGTATCTTGTCGATGGCATTGCCGAACCGGTGATCGTCAAAGACGAGGCGTCGCGATTTGTTTTCATAAACAGCGAAGCCTGTGCGCTTCTCGGCAAAACTCGCGACGAGCTCATCGGACGCACCGACTATGATTTTTTGCCAAGTGAGGAAGCCGATGAGATTGTCGCGCTTGACAGAGCCGTCCTCTCGACCGGCCAGGACTGCCACCTCGAAGAGCAAATCACGACACCGGATGGCGCCACGCGGACGCTGCTGACGAAGAAACGCTGCGTGCGCATACCGGTCGGCGCGACGGAAGAGAGATTCCTGGTCGCCGCCATCATGGACATTACACATCTGCGTAAGACCGAAGCAACGTTGCGCGCCAGTGAGGAGCATTATCGGTCTCTCGTAGACTTGCACCCCCAGGTTCCTTGGACGGCTGACGCAAGGGGGGAGGTGTTGGAGGTAGGCCCGCGATGGACCGAATTTACCGGATTGCATGAGGGAGAGACGCTCGGACGTGGATGGGCAAAAGCCGTGCATCCGCAGGACGCCGCCATGGTCCATGCGCAATGGCAACGCTCTCTTTCGAGCGGCGAACCGCTCAATATCGAATACCGGCTTTTGACCGCAACCGGTCGTCATCGCTGGTTTCGAGCCCGCGCAGTCGCCAAGCGTAGCAGCATTGGAGAAATCGTGCGCTGGTACGGCCTCCTGGAGGATATCGACGAAAGGCGACGCGCCATTGATGCTTTGCGTGAAAGCGAGGCACGCTTTCGGGCAATCGCTGACGACGCCCCGGTGATGATCTGGGTGGCCGACCCAACGGGCGACACCAGTTTTTTTAATCGCTTGTGGTTGGAGACCACCGGCCAAACGGAAGCCGAAGCGCTCGGTTTCGGCTGGGTGGATGTGATCCACCCCGATGACCGGGAAAAAGTGCAGCGAGCATTTTTCAGCGCGGCCGCAGGAAAAGAGGCTGTCCGCAGCGAGTACCGGTTGCGGCGGGCCGATGGAAGCTGGGCGTGGGTGATAGATGTCGGTCAGCCCCGCTTTTCCGCCGATGGAGCCTTTCTCGGTTATGTAGGGTCGGTTCTCGACATCACGGAACGTCGAGCCGCTGAGATCGCTCAACAGGAAGCGCAGGCGTTCATCAGAAGTATTTTCGACAGCAGTCCCGACTGTGTGCGCGTGCTCGATCTGGAAGGGCGGCCGTTGCTAATGAACAAGTCTGGCCGGCGCATCTTCGGTCTGGCGGAAGGGGCTCCGCTTACAAAAACGACGTGGGACGTCGTGGGCAACGCTTCCGACGCACAAACGGTACAGGCGGGCTGGGAAAAGGTCAGAGCGGGCGAGACGGCTCGCTTCGAGATCAGCGTACGGGTCAAGGACGAAGAAAGATGCATGGACGTGATCTCAGCCCCGATCATGGGGCGCGAAGGAAAGCCTATCAGGATGCTTTCGATCTGGCGCGACATCACCGATGCGAAGCGCGCCAGCGAGGAAATCAGCCGCGCGCAGAGGAGAGCCGAAGCCGCGGCTGACCAGCTTTCCTCGGTTCTCGAAAGCACCATGGACAGCGTCATGCTCCTCGATGCCCAGTGGCGTGTCCGTTATTTGAACGAGAACGCCAAGACGCTCTTGCGGATCGGTGACGAGGCGCTGGGGAAGGTCATTTGGAAGTTGTTCCCGAGAGAACGGAAGGGGAACTTTGGCAAACACTGCCAGGAGATCATGGACCGCCGTGTCCGGTCCTTCTTCGAGGATTACTTGCCATCCCTCGATCGATGGATCGAGGCAGTTGCTTCTCCAGCGCAAGACGGCATTTCTGTTTTCTGCCGAGACATAACGGAGCGTCGCCGGGCCGAGGAGGACAAGTTGCTCGCCCAGAAGCAGATGGCCCACTTGGCCAGGCACGACATGCTGACCGGGCTTGCAAACCGGATGTTCTTCCGTGAATGCTTCGATCGGGCCCTTAGCGAGAAGAGTGCCGCCGGCCGCATGGCTGTGCTGTGCCTGGACCTTGATGGGTTCAAGGCGATAAACGATACGCTTGGCCATCCCGCTGGCGACGCTTTGTTGCGCCAGGTGTCGGCGCGACTCACCCAATCCGTGAGAGCCACGGACATCGTCGCACGCCTCGGGGGTGACGAATTCGCGATTATACACCGCTTGGCACGGACCCATGACGGGGCGTTTCGCCTCGCCCAGCGGGTTATCGACACACTCTGCGAACCGTTCACCATAGAAAGCGTTAGCGCCACTGTCGGGGCGAGCGTCGGCATTGCTTTTGCGCCGGACGATGGGACTTCCGCGGATGAATTGATCAAGGCCGCCGACATCGCCCTCTACAACGCAAAGTCAAGCGGGCGCGGCACTTACAAGCGCTTCGATGCGGCCATGCATGCGGAGTTGCAGGCGCACCAGCAGGTCAAGATCGCGCTCAAAGGCGCATTAGAAAGGAACGAATTCGAGCTGCATTATCAGCCGCTGATAAGCCTGAAATCGCGGCGCGTAACAGGCTGCGAAGCGCTTTTACGGTGGCGCAGTCCCGAAAGAGGTATGATCGCACCCTCCGACTTCATCCCCACTGCTGAAGAAACGGGACTGATCGTGCCGATCGGCAAGTGGATTCTTGATCAAGCCTGTCGCCAGGCCGCGTCCTGGCCGGAACATATCAGTATTGCTGTCAACCTCTCACCGGTCCAGTTCAAGCATCGGAATCTCGTGAAGGCAGTGGCCGATGCGCTCTCGGCCTCTCGTCTCGATCCCGCCCGCTTGCAATTGGAGATAACGGAGTCGGTCTTGCTGGACGAGAGCGAACACAATCGCCAACTGCTGCTGGAGTTGCGTGGCCTCGGTGTGAAAATCGCGATGGACGACTTCGGAACAGGCTACTCATCCCTCGGTTACCTGAGAAGTTTCCCTTTCGACAAAATCAAAGTGGACCAAGCCTTCGTCCGCGACTTGCCCCACGGCAAAGAATCTCTCGCGATCGTCAGAGCCGTCGCCGGCCTCGGACATAGCCTGGGCATGACGACGACGATCGAGGGCATTGAAACAGAGGACCAATTGGCGATCGTGAATGCGGAAGGGTTCCATGAGGCTCAGGGTTACATCTTCTCGCGACCCCTGCCGGCATCGGAAGTGTCGAAGTTGATTGAAAACCCTTTGTAACTGTTGGCGCGTCATGCGTTTCAGACCGATTTTGCGAAGCGGCGTCGATCATAGCAGCAGCATTGGCGCTACACGTCGCCTGGCGTGTGTGGCACAATCTGCATACTACCGCGCATTGATACGCAATGACGGGAACGCATTCGCTGAGACGATCGTTAGTTGCAGACCGGCCAGCGAGCCGAATTGATGGCCCGCAAGCGCCAGACAACCGGCGAGGAAAGCGTAATGAATGCCTCACGCGTCGCACTTATTGCCGATGACGATGAATTCTTCCGAATTGCGCTTGGCTTCATCTTGAAGAGTAAATTGCACTTCACCGAGATTATCGAAACCGGATCGCTTGACGAAGCGATTGAACGGCTCAGCGAGCGCGAGGACATATCGCTGGCGTTGTTCGATTTGGCGATGCCCGGCATGCAAAGCGTGGTCAGCCTCGCGGCCGTGCGCGACATCCACCCCGATCTAAAGGTCGTCGTCGTCTCGGCATCATCGCGCCGGTCGGACATCTTGTCTGCTCTCACTGCGGGGATAAACGGCTATGTGCCAAAAGGCCTCGGGGCGAGCGATGTTGCCGAGGCAATCGGGGCGATCCTGAACGGCGCCGTTTACGTACCCCCGTCTATAGCGGGCCGCGCCTCTCCCTCCGAGGAAGCAGAGATGCCCCAAACCACGCGCGGACATCAGGACGGACGCAGCCATCGCACAATCGAACTCCTCACCCCGAGGCAGCGCGAGGTCCTCCTGCTCCTTGTGCAGGGATTCTCGAACAAGGAAATCGCCCGCAAGCTGAAACTCGGCGAGGGAACCGTGAAGATCCACATGGCAGCACTCTTCCGTAGTCTGCGGGTAAGAAACCGCCAGGAGGCGGCAGCCGCAGGGGCGCGGCTGTTACCCATGACCGAAAGCTAGGGTCGACATAGTCCGGTCGGATAGGCCGTCGTCTAAGCCATCCGGACGAGTAGCGCAAATGCATGCCAGGGCATAGTGACGACAGCAACGGAAATGAATGTGGAACCAAATGCGCCAGCCTGCTTCGACAGCCAACTTATCCCGACCCCCGCTTCACGCTTGCCCGGCAAAAGGGCAGGGGAGCGTTCCGTGACAGGTGGCGCGCCGTCACCAAATCTCGCTGAACAGGCAGCCCACAGGGTCGGTCTGAGCTTTCCAGCGTCCAGGAAAGGGGCCATCGCTTCGGCGATCGCCCGGCTCATGGTGCAGCGTGGGATTGGCGACAGCCGGTCGTTTCTCGACCGGCTGGGGCTGGACGAGGATTTGACCGATGATGCGATCGCAGCGATGACGGTCAGCGAAACGCATTTCTTTCGAAATCCAGCTCAATTCCAGCTTATACGGCAGACAATGCTTCCAGAATTGCAGCGACGGCGGTCCGACGGCTCTCCCGTCCGGATCTGGAGCCTTGGCTGTGCAACGGGTGAGGAGCCCTACTCCCTTGCCATTCTCTGTGACGAGGAAGGTCTTTTGGAGAATGTTCGAATAAGCGCTGCGGACATCTCCAGAAGGGCGCTCGTCACCGCGAAGGCCGCCGAGTATGGCGAATGGTCCTTGAGGAATACGGATCTCAGGCTGAGGAAACGCTACTTCACCTCTTGCGAAGCACGTTTTCGACTGAACGAACGTCTGCGCCGGCAGGTCGAGTTCACTCAACTGAACCTTGGTACAGATGAGCTTCCGGCGCCCGAAAGGAACTTGGCTGACTTCGATTTGATCCTTTGCCGCAACGTCCTCGTCTATCTCGATGCAATCGCAGTGCGCCGGATTGCGCGCCATCTATTCGCCTGCCTTTCTGATGGCGGTTGGTTGTTGACTGCTCCGACCGATCCGCCCTTGTGGCAATACGCCCCTTTCGAAACGTCGATCACGCCCGCCGGTGTGATCTATCGGCGCATGATGGCTCATTCAGACACTTCGAAACGGTCGATCTCACGCGTCACCTCTGTTCAATGCCAAACCAAGAACCCTCTCGCGCGCGTCCCGCCCGCTCGTGCTTGCGTCGCCGATGCGCGAAAAACGCTCGGCGACAACGCCGTCAAGGCGATTGCCCGACAAATCCGCTCGCGTTCTGATATGGGTGAGACCCGCGACGCCGCACGCCTCGCTGCGCAGGCCGTTGAAAGTCACCCGCTCTCAGCGGAACTGCATTTTCTCCAAGGACTCTCCCAGATGACCCACGGAGAGACCGACGCGGCTGCAGCGGCGCTGCGACGGGTGATATATCTGGATAGCGATCTGGCTGCCGCGCAGTTCTTTCTCGGTGTCTGTCTCAAGGACAGCGATCCGCAAGCGGCCCTACGTGCCCTCGAAAACGCGCTCCTGTTTTGCCTCTCTCGTCCGCAGCGCGAACGCGTCGTCCTGATGTCTGGGGCGACGGCTGGACATCTCGCGGAGCGCGCAAGGCGAGAGATCGGTAAAATTCGGTGGCACTTGGGGAGCGAGGGCCTATGACGACACCTTTCCGGCCCGCCGCCCGTCCGGTCGACTGGACCGCCGTCAGAAGGCGGATGGCAGCAGCGATAGAACAGACGGAAGTGCTTTTGGGAGCGGCACAACAGGATGAGCAATACGAGCGGCAGTCGCCGCACCTGGCCGGTGATGCGTTGCCCGGACGGAGCGAAGAGCAGGCAGTCGGCCTTGTGACCTTCATGCTATCGAATCGCCGGCTTGCATTGGAGATCCGATACGTCTGCGAAATCGTTTCGAAGGCACGCGTCAGTCCGCTCCCCGGAATGCCCCCGCATGCCTGCGGCGTCTACGATTTACGCGGCCATTTGCTTCCCGTCTTCGACCTATGCGGACTGCTCGATCTCCCGCGTGGGACCCGCACCACCAATAACTGGATGATCGTATGCGGCCAAACACAGCCGGAATTCTTGATCCTATCTGATACTGCGCCCGAAGTATTGACGCTCCCTCTGGAGGAAATCGGAGCGGCGGAAGCCGATCTCGGGGATAACGCCTGGCATTGCGCGACGACAAAAGCGGGCGCGGTCATTCTGGACGGCGACCTTCTGTTGAACGACCGCCAATTCTTTCTTGAGGACGAGCGGGTCATCGCGAGCAACGAAACGGAAAGGACCGAGATCCATGAGCCCCCGATTAGCAAATAGCCTCTATGGCGCGTTGGGGTTGGCAATGCTGCTGTTCGTGGCCGCTTCGGCGCTGCTCGTCGGGTCCAGCTTTATTGCCCTGGAACGGGTGCGGGCCGATCTTGCCGCGACGTCCTCGTTGGGCAAGGAACGTGTTGCCTACCAGATGGTCTATGCGGCCGGGCGCATGGAAAGGGCGGAGGGGGCCGCTCGGGCCGCTGCTGCCGATGAACTGCGTGGCCTGATGAATCGCAACGAGCGGCTGCTTGCGAGCCTGGTCGATGGCGACGGAAGGCTCGGGCTGGAGGCAACGACCGATCCCGCCGCCCGCACGCAGCTTGAACAAGCCCGCCAACAATGGCTGGAGCAGGTGAGGCCGGCTCTGGAAAGCGCAATCGCCAATGCGCCGATCAATCACGCCGCGCTGGATGAGCTCGATCCAAAGATCAAGACTTTTGCCACCCGAGTGGACGAATTGATCGACCAGATCGAGCAGGCGGGAGTCGCCCGGCTCCAACGCTCTCAATTGCTGCAACTTGGTTTTTCCGCTCTCGCCGTTCTCCTGCTCCTTCACGTGCTCCGGGTCGCGCGTCGACTCGTCCGGCGCACCCGCGCGCTCGCCGGCGTGGCGGAAAAGGTCAGCGCCGGTGACCTGGAGCAGAAGGCCTCCGTAGAGGGTAACGACGAGCTCGCGGTTCTCGGCGCCTCCTTCAATACAATGACCGCAAGGCTCGCCGGAATGATCGACAACGAGCGAGGCAGCAGGGAGAGACTTGAAGAGCTGCTCGCCATGATCTCGGAAACGGCGCAACACCTTTCGTCGTCCGCCGCCGAGATCCTCGCCGGAACCACGCAACAGGTCGAAGGCATGCGTGAGCAATCGTCGGCCGTCGCCCAGACAGTTACGAGCGTCGATGAGGTGCTGCAGACGTCGGAACAGGCAGCGCAGCGCGCGCAACAGGTTGCTTTCTCCTACGACCAGGCCGTCAAGATCAGCAATGAGGGCCGCAGAGCGCTCGATGACACCGTGCACGTAATGAATACGGTTAGCGCGCGCACGGAAGCGATTGCCGGAGACATTCTTTCCTTGGCAGAAAACAGCTTGGAAATCGGCGAGATCGTCTCGGTCGTCGCCGAAATCGCAGACCAGACCAACCTATTGGCGCTGAACGCTGCCATAGAGGCTTCACGCGCAGGCGAGCACGGCAAGGGCTTTAGTGTCGTTGCCAGTGAGATCAGGACACTTGCCGACGAATCGAAATCCGCGACAACGCGGGTCCGTCGAATACTGATGGAGATCCAGAAAGCGACAAACGCGGCGGTTATTGGCGCCGAGGATGGGACGAAGAGTGTCAGCCGCGCCCTTGAGACGGTGAACGAAGCAGGCGAAACGATCCGGCAGCTCGAGTCGATCGTTGCCGATTCCGCGCGTTCGGTCGCGCAGATCGCCGCTTCCGCGGGCCAGCAAAAAGCGGGCATGAAGCATATTCACGACGCAATGCATTACATCGAGCAGACGAGCAGCCAGAATCTCTCGGCGATCCGGCAAGCGGAGGAGGCCGCGAAAGATCTCAACGAGCTAGGCTCGAGGCTGAATGAAATGCTCGCTTACCATGGCAATTGATATGACGAAATCCGAAGAATTCGACCGTGGACTGCTGCACATGTTCACCGAGGAGGTGGGGGAGCGTGCGACCGACATAGAGCAGGCTTTGCTCGCAATCGAGGATACCGGGGAGGCTGATGAGAAACTCCGCCTGCAGGAGCAGCTGTTAAGGATGGCGCATAGCCTTAAGGGAGCCGCCGGGTTGCTTCAGGTGCGGGGAGTGGAAGCGATCTGTCACTGGATGGAAGAGGTCCTCTCCATCACCGTGAATGAGCAGCTCGTGCTCGAAAAATCTAAACTGGACCTGCTGCTGACGGCCGCAGACGCAATCAGGGACGCGGCCCTGCTCTTAGAGAGCGGCGAGACGCTTCCGCCGGCGCACGGCGAGAGCGTCGTCGATGCGCTGAAGGCTGCCATAGCGAGAAGGGCGGATCACCGCGGCGGCAAGCCGAAGTTGGGACCGCCTTCGGGGGGATTGAAGGTGCCGGTTCGTGCCAGCGATACCGACGGCTCGATGCGCGTCTCCGCCGACCGACTGGATACCCTTCTCTACAGGAGCGGCGAATTGCTGTCCTTCAACGCGATTATACGCCGCCACGCCGAGGAGGCGTCCTTGCTGCGGGAGCAGGCGCGGAAACTGCGTGGGGTCGGCACCGAGTTCGCCACGCTGGCGGCTAGCATCGAGATCGGACTGCGCCAGCTTGCGACATCGCTGCGCCAGGACATGAGAGTGATGCACAGTACCGCGACAGCGCTTGACCACGAAGTGCGGCACGCGCGCACACAGCCCTTTGCAGAGGCCTGCAAGGGGTTCGACCGTGTCGTGCGGGACGTGGCGTCCGCGTCGGGCAAATTGGCAGAGTTGGAAATCAAAGGTGGAGAGATCGAGATCGATCGCTCAATCCTTTCGGGGCTTCAGGATTCACTTCGGCATCTCGTGCGCAATGCAGTCGCGCATGGCATCCAGCGGCCGGAGGAACGCCGGGCAGCAGGAAAACCGGAGAAGGGCAAAGTCCTGATTACGGCCGCCATCTCCGGAGACCGGATGGAGGTGCGTGTCGAGGATGACGGCCGCGGCCTTGATGTAGCCCTGCTCAGCAAGGCGGCGGGCGAAGCGTTGGAAGAGGTGAAAGACGAAGCGCAACTCCTGCGGCGTGTATTCGAGCCGGGCGTATCGACGTCGGCGACGGTCACAAACCTATCGGGGCGTGGAATAGGTCTCGACATCGTCAAGCGAAATGTCGAAACGCTGCGTGGCACAGCGGAGATATCCCAAGTGCCGACGGGAGGCGCCGCCTTCACCCTCACGCTCCCCCTGACATTAGCGACGGTTCGCACACTGGAGGTCATTGCAGGGAAGCATGTGCTCACGATTGACACGGCTTCTGTCCAGCGGGTGATACGCATTCATGCGCAAGACTTCGCCATGTCTGGACACAGGTGCATCGTCAGGACGCCGATAGGCCCAATACCGTTTGTGGATCTGGCCACTTGGCTAGGAGTGCAGCTGGGCAGAGGCGATATCCGGCAGGCCATGCCGGCCATAATCGTCGACGCACCGGGCGGGCCGATCGCGGTACTCGTCGATGCCGTTGCCGGTGAGCAGGAACTTCTTGCCCGTCCACTCGGACCGCGGCTCGCGAAAGTTCGTCGTTATAGCGCTGGCACAGTACTGCCTGACGGGCATATCGCCCTTCTCCTGAACGTCGCCGCGCTCGCGGAGGCTGCCGCCGAGGCGCGATTACCAGACGGCGCACGCGTGCCCCAGCCGATTCCGACAGTGCGTCGCAAGGTGCTTGTCGTCGACGATTCAAAATATATACGGACGTTGGTGAAACTCATCCTCGAGGGCGCGGGCTACGATGTCGTCATGGCAAGCAATGGCAAGGAAGCGTTCGACCAGCTTCGTGACCGCGGCGCCGACGTGGTTGTCG
This sequence comes from Sinorhizobium sp. 7-81, assembly GCF_030124405.1. Lineage (NCBI taxonomy): Bacteria > Pseudomonadati > Pseudomonadota > Alphaproteobacteria > Hyphomicrobiales > Rhizobiaceae > Sinorhizobium > Sinorhizobium sp. 7-81. The sequence continues at coordinate 514,933 of NZ_JASKLT010000002.1, forward strand.
CGGACGTCGACATGCCGTCCATGAACGGCTTCGAACTCACCGAGGCTATTCGTCAATCGGAACGTTTCGCCGATACGCCCGTCGTCCTTGTGACGGGCCGGGGAACGCTTGAAGACAAAGTCCGGGGGCTGCGCGCCGGCGCAAACGCCTATCTGAGAAAGGACCAGTTCGATGCGCAGCACTTCCTGGAGACGATGCGCCGGGTTGTGTGAGGACGAGGATGACACGTATTCTACTTACGACATCGACACCCGCCCTTGAACAACTCTTCAAAAAGGCGGCCGGAACCGACGCTGCCGTAAAGCTCGTGGGCGTCGCAAGAAGCGGCAAGGACGCAGTGAGGCTAACCGGTGAACATTTGCCGGACATCATCGTAGTGGAACTCCGCGGCGATGACACCGCCGAAACCGTCAGGGAGATAATGATCGCCGTGCCGACGCCCGTGGTGATGGTGTCATATCAGGACGGTTCGCAATTGGGAGCGATGTCCGCGCGCGCACTCGAGGCGGGCGCGCTCGCGGTTATCCCGGCGCCGACCGCATCCGGCACGTCTCTCGAGCAAGCGGCTTTCGACAAGTTCCTGTCGACTATCAAGGCCATGGCACAGGTCAAGGTCGTTCGCCAGTGGCGCAAGAAAACCCGTGGTGATCACCGGGCCAAAGAGGCACCCGAGACCGCGGCTCACACTCGGATCGCGATCGTGGGGATCGCCGCCTCTACCGGCGGACCCGCCGCGATCCGTTCTATATTGAGGGGTCTCCCCAAGGATTTTCCCGCACCCATTCTCGTCGTGCAGCATATGTCGAACGGCTTCATCGATGGCGTTGCCGCATCCCTCGACGCGACGGTCGCGCTCAAGGTGAAGGTCGGAGCGAATGGCGAACGACTGAGGCCCGGGACCGTTTACCTTGCTCCGGATGGCCATCAGCTCGGCGTCTCCGGGAAGTTGCGCCTGCGAGTCGTAGACGAGGATCCCATCCAAGGATTCAAGCCCTCCGGATCATATCTCTTCGGTTCAATTGCTCGCGCTTTCAATGGCGAGTCTCTCGCGGTCATCCTGACGGGGATGGGCGATGACGGCACCGAGGGCCTTCGGGCGCTGCGCGTGGCGGGCGGAAAGGTAATTGCTCAGGACGAGAAGAGCTCGATCGTCTTCGGAATGCCGAAATCGGCGATTAGTGCCGGCCTCGTCGACTTCGTGCTGCCGGTTGAAGACATAGCCGCGAAGATCACCGCTCTCGCTACTGCATGATTCTTTGATTAAGAAATCATGCAGTAGGCGCCGAACCTCCGCTCAGCGCCGTCGCCGTCGCCACCCCCGATTCCTGCGTTGGAGCGATTCCGGATCGCGAAGGGCAACAGCAGGGAGTGCCTTTCGCGCCCGCCCGCCCGCATCATTCATCGCCCCCTACATGCTCATGATTTGGATGGCGGCCGGCGTGATGATGACCGCGAAGAGCACAGGCAGGAAGAAGATGATCATCGGCACGGTAAGCTTCGGCGGAAGAGCGGCTGCCCGTTTTTCCGCCTCGCTCATGCGCATGTCACGGTTCTCTTGTGCCATCACGCGGAGCGCTTGACCGAGGGGCGTGCCGTATTTTTCTGCCTGGATAAGGCTGGTCACGACGGCGCGCACACCCTCAACGCCGGTTCTCTGCCCCAGATTCTCGAAGGCCTGCCGTCGGTCCTGCAGGTAGGACAGCTCCGCAGTGGTGAGTAGGACTTCCTCCGCGATCTCCGGCGACTGCGCGCCGATCTCCTCGCCCACTTTCCGAAAGGCGCTTTCGATGCCCATGCCGGATTCGACGGTGATCAACAGGAGGTCCAGCGCCTCCGGCCATGATCGACTGATCGCCTGCTGCCGCTTGGTGGTTCTGTTCCTGATGAAGATCGCAGGGGCGAAGTAACCGAACGATCCGATTCCGGCAGCCATCGCCACAACCAGTATCAACGGCGCCTCCGGCCGGATGATGAAGAGGAGATAGAGCAGAGCGGCAATGAACATCACCACCGGCGCAATCAACCGCACGGCAAGGAAGGTCGTCACCGGAGCATGACCGCGATAGCCTGCCATACTCAATCTGCGGACGATTTCGCCATCCTCCGCCTGCTTGGCAAGATTGAAACGGTCGACTATCGCCTGAAAGAGGCGCTTGGGTTCTGCGCGCAGCGAAACCTTGCTCTGCCCGGCCTCCAATCGCGCCCGCTCGCGCTGGCGGATACGTTCGCGCTCGCCTTCCACCCTTCTCATTCGATCGGCCAGGGTGTTGCGAAAGACATAGGGCCAGGAAACGACGATGACCGCGGAAAAGGCGGAAAGGCCGGCCATCAAGACGGACAGCTGCTCCGGGTCGGGGATATAGACAACGAGGCTCATGTGGTTCTCAGAAGTCGAAGTTGATCATTCTGCGCATGACGAGAATGCCGATGCCCATCCAAAGTCCACAGCCGACAAGCACGAGCTTTCCGGTCAGCGTCGTGACTAAAAGCATCATGTAGTCCGGGCTGGTCAGATACACGGCACCGGCGACGAAAAACGGCAGAACACCGATGATGCCGGCGGAGGATTTTGCTTCGGCGCTCATCGCTTTGATCTTGCTTTTCATCTTCTTACGCTCCCGCAGCACCTTCGAAAGATTGCCGAGTGCCTCGGAAAGGCTGCCGCCGGTGCGGCTTTGAATGGCGATGACGATGGCGAAGAAATTTGCTTCCGGTAGCGGCATGCGTTCACACATACGCTCCACGGCCTCGTCAACGGGGATGCCCAGCGTCTGGTCCTGCGCGATGGAGACGAACTCGCTTTTGACCGGTTCCTGCGCTTCTGCCGCAATCACCCTCAGGCAATCGCCCATTGGCAGGCCCGCCTTGAGTCCTCGGACGATGACATCGACCGCATTCGGGAACTCGGCAGCGAAGCGGGCGAACCGCGATTTGCGCTTCTTGCTCACATACGCATGCGGCAGCAGCAAGCCGCCGGCGATGCCGAAGCCGACCGCTACCAACGGCCCAAGGCCCAGCGGAACCATTATGCTCCAGGTCGTAAGGGCGACACCGGCGCAAGCGAGGAAATAGGTTCTGGTCGACCAGTGGAGGCCGGCCTGGCGGATCCTGCCGGCGAGCGACGGCTTGCGGCTCCTGCGCGCATTCGCCTTGTGCTTCGCGTCGATTTCGCGCAGCGTCTTTTCGACCGATCGTCGGCGATCCCGGCCATCCTCTTCCGCCCGTTCGCTCTGCTTGCGCTGCGCCACGGCCGCGATGCGCTCGAACCTTTGGCGATAGACGCTTGCCTTGACCACTCGCGGATAGAAGACGGCTATCATCACGCCGCCGATGCTGGTGGAAGCCAAGAGAAAGACAAACGCGGGAAACAGCAGGGAAGTCAGCATCTCTTACGCAGCCACCTTCATTTCCGCAGCATCGAGGGCGGCGGCAAGCCGCGCCTCTTCGCCATAGTAACGGGCGCGGTCCCAGAATGCCGGGCGACCGATGCCCGTCGAACGATGTCGTCCGATGAGGTTGCCCTTCTCGTCCTCGCCCTGAATGTCGTAAACGAAGAGGTCCTGGGTCGTAACCACATCGCCCTCCATACCGAGCACTTCGGTGATGTGCGTGATCCGGCGAGAGCCGTCGCGCAGACGTGCGGCCTGCACGATCACGTCGACCGACGAGACGAGCATCTCCCGAATTGCCTTGGCCGGCAGCGAATGCCCGCCCATGGTGATCATTGCCTCGATGCGCGAGATCGCTTCGCGCGGCGAGTTGGCATGGAGCGTGCCCATCGAGCCATCATGGCCGGTGTTCATCGCCTGCAGCAGGTCGAAGGCCTCCGGCCCGCGCACTTCGCCGACGATGATCCTTTCAGGCCGCATGCGCAGGCAGTTCTTGACGAGCGCGCGCATGGTGATTTCACCCTGTCCTTCGATGTTCGGCGGGCGCGTCTCGAGCCGCACGACGTGCGGTTGCTGCAATTGTAGCTCGGCCGCATCTTCGCAGGTGATGATGCGTTCGCCGGGATCGATGTAGCCGGTGAGGCAGTTCAGAAGCGTTGTCTTGCCGGAGCCGGTGCCGCCGGATATGAGCACGTTGCAGCGGACGCGGCCGATGATCTTCAGGATCTCGGCACCTTCCGGCGAGATCGAGCCGAAGCGCACCAATTGGTCGAGCTTCAGCTTCTCTTTCTTGAACTTGCGGATCGTCAGCGACGGGCCGTCGATGGCGAGCGGGGGCGCGATGACGTTGACGCGCGAGCCATCTGCGAGACGCGCGTCGCAGATCGGGCTCGATTCATCCACGCGCCGGCCGACCTGGCTGACGATGCGCTGGCAGATGTTGAGGAGCTGTTCGTTGTCGCGGAAGCGGACACCGGTTTCCTGCACCTTGCCGCCGACCTCAATAAAGACGTGGCTCGCGCCATTCACCATGATATCGGCGATGTCGTCGCGTGCGAGCAGGGGTTCCAGCGGGCCGTAGCCCAGAATGTCGTTGCAGATGTCACTGAGCAGCTCGTTCTGCTCGGCCAAGGAAATCCCGGCCTTCTTGGCCGCGACGATGTCGTTGATGATCGCGCCGATTTCGTTGCGCGCCTGCTCGCCTTCCATGTTGGAGAGTGCGGCGACGTCGATGGTGGCGATCAGTGCGCTGAAGATTTCCTTTTTCAGGCTGTAATATTGCTCGGCCTTTTCGGCCTTGGCAGCTGCGGAATGGACGACCGGCTTCGGAACTTGGATCGGCGCCGCCCCAGCTTGTGGTTCGCGCGCGGTCTCTGCCTCGACGGCCGTTTCATCGACCTTTTCCCCCGAGCATGATTTCTTACCGAACATAGCACCATGCCTTGAGCGTTTGGGGGGAGATGGCGGAGGCGCGTGTCTCCGCCATCCTCTTAGATAAGCTGCTCTCGCCGATTACAGCTTGCCCGAGATGGTCGTGAACATGGTATCGATCTTTCCGCCAAGGGTCGTCGCACCAGTGATGAGAGCAACTGCGATCAAACCGGCGATCAAGCTGTATTCGATGGCGGTCGCTCCGGACTCGTTGCGGAAAAGGCGAGTGACAAGATTCTTCATGTGTGGATCCTTCAAGTGGGTTGAGGTTGCGCCGACGCCACGTTCGGCATCACAGGCCGGGCCGGGTTCTGCCTCGTTCCCCGCTTGCTGTGTGGCACACATATAGACTTTGTTAACCCTCATGATCCATTCAGCCTGATGGCCGATGGGAGTCCGCAAGCGGCTCGGCCGGTTGGCCTAGTCCAATCGTCGGCGTTGCACTACTTCCATGCTTTGCCAGACTTATTGGAACGGATGGCACATCCATCCGTTGAGATATCGCGAGTAACCAGTGGGAGTGATTGCAATGCGCACCGGTGCCGGATGGCTTGTTCTAGCGGTCGCGATATGGGCTAACCTCGGAGCGGCGCAGGCAGCGGAGAATCTCCCCCCAGCAGCCATCACATTGCAGCCAACCCGCCAGACCGAGGGCGTCATCAGGGTGGTCGTCGATTTCGCGCGAACGCTCCTGCTCGCGCGGCCCGCGAGCACGCTCATTATCGGCAATCCGGCCATCGCACAGGCGACTCTCAGCGACGACAGGACGGTCATTCTGACCGGCAGGACGCCTGGTTCGACAAACCTCATCGTCATCGGCACGGACGGCGCGGAGGTGTCCAACGTCATCCTTGACGTAGTGGCTGCAGGCGGTCGCCTGGTCACCGTCGACGAGGGCACGGGCAAGACAACATATAATTGTACGGACCGCTGCGATCCGGTTCAATCCGGCGAAGCAGCCATTCCGCAAACTGAGAACACTGCGCCGCTGCCCGGTGAAGACGCCAATTCTACAGGGAATCCTTGAACGATCACCCGATCGGAATGCGCCGCGAAAGCTGAAGGTGGAAAGGACTCTGCGATAATCCCGGCAGCACGAAGGTGAAGGGATACCGAATCGATAGAACGCGAAAATCGATCCCATCCACCGATTCCTTGCCGGTGACGATCTGAAGCAGCGCCGGATCACCGCCTTGGAAACTCTCTCGCACCGCGCTCTCCAGCTTCTGCTGCGCCTCGCCGTCGGGCGCATCGCGGGCGACTTGGCCAATCAAGACCTTCCGTGCCGCGAAATCGGCGGCATATGAGAGATCATTGCGTACGTAAAAGGCACGGCCGAACTCGATAACACCTAGCATGAGCAGCAGCAAGGGGAGACAGACCAGCGCAAACTCCACCGCAGCCGCGCCCGACTGGTTGCGCCCTAGAAATCGAATGCCGCGCTGCAGCTTCATCGGACTTCCACTTGGATCGAAGAATTGAGATCGAAATCCGGGAGCACCTCCGGCGCAGACATCGGCCGGTAGAGTGTTGCTGCATCCAGGCGATAAAAGATGAGCTCCGGCGCTGAGTTCGCGCAGGGTGTCTTCCCGCATTCCGGCGCCGTCTCCGGTTTGACATCGGCATTTTCCGGGCAGGCGCAGTAGCGCGTCACCGCCGCAACGGTGGTATTGGCCAGGTTTGCGCTCTTGGCGAGCGTGGACTGCATCACCTTGTAGACCTGTGTCGCCCCGGGATCGGCCATGGCGGCCTGCGCGCCTGCGCGAAGGGCATGGTCAAGCGTCATACGTTCGTAGATAGCAAAACCGAGATCCGCCATCGCCACAAGAGCAAGGGCGAGCACCGGAGCGATCAGCGCAAATTCGACCGCTGAGGCGCCCGTCTCGGACGCTTTAAACTCACCCACTTTCTTGCGCAGTGCTGAGGAGGCCTTCGGCTTTGTCGGCTTTGTGCGCTTGAAGACGTTCCGCAGCAACGCCTTGAGACCCTTCTGGTGCGTACGTCTCTCCCTCGTCCCGCCAACGCGCCACGCCAGGGCAACAATCGCACGGCCCGCTTCGGAAGTTGGTGCCCGCTCGATGACGAGCTTGCCATTGTTCGCCGCGGCGCCGAACAGGTGCGGGTTGAAGGCAATGGAAACGCTCTCCTGCAGACCGACCGCAGCGACGAAGTCCTTCGGCTTGATTTCCGGAAGCTTGGCCGTGCCGAGCTTGTTCAACACAAGCCTCGGCGGCGGATCGTTCGGCCGCGCCTTCTTCAGGAAGTCGATAAGGTTCTTGGCATTGCGCATGCTGGCAAGATCAGGCGTTGCGGTGATGACGATTTCATCCGCCTCAAGCAGGATCTTCCGCGTCCACTGCGTCCAGATGTGCGGCACGTCCAAGACGATGTGCCATGAGCTCGAACGCGCAACCTCGAGCAGATGATCGACGTTGTCTTCCCGCAGGCTGAAGAACTTGTTGAAGTCCGTGGTCGCCGGAAGCAGGTGCAGACGATCCGTGTAGGTCACTGCCAGACGCCGCAAAAGCACGTCGTCGAGGCGATCCGGACTTTCGAGTACATCCAACATCCCGTTCGCGACTTCGATATCGAAATTGAGACCGAGTGTTCCGGACTGAAGGTCGAGATCTGCGAGGAGTACATCGGCATCCACGCGGTTGGACATGGCATAGGCCACGTTATGCGCAAGCGTCGAGGATCCGGTCCCTCCCTTGGCGCCGACGAAGGCGACGATGCGGCCCAGCTTTTCCTCCGTGGAGCTGCGAAAGCAGCGGTGTACGGCAGCGACGAAATCCATCGGCTCGAACGGCATTACGAGGTAGTCACTCACGCCGGCGTCCAGAAGCTTCTTATATAGACTGACATCGTTGGAGCGGCCGATGACGATGACCTTGGTACCGGTAACGCACTCCACTGCCAGGGCTTCCAGCGCCGCCATCAGCCGGACCTCATCGTCGTCATTTTCCACGACGACGAGGTTCGGCGAGGTGATGCCCCCATAAAGAGCTGTCGCTTCCCTTATTCCACCCGACTTGATCGTCACCGTGGCGCGCGCCATACGACGGTCGATCGCCGCCGTACGGATCGCCTCCGTCACTTCCTCCGATCGACAGAAGGTGGCGACCTCCACTTTCGGGATGGGCAAAAGCGGTGGAGCATCCACTATCTGCGACATTTCCTGGATTTGCTTGCCGAGTTGGTTCATTTGTCCGAGACTTTCATGAAAACCGATCAACTGCCGTTGGAGCGGGAGGGGACTTCGACCATCGACACGCGCCCGCCGCTGATGATGCGCACCACGCCCGGTCGCTTTTCTTCCGTTTCGACGGCGGGCCTTTCGTGATTGTCGGCCACTGCGCGCAGGGCCAGCGAAACCGTGCCGGAGGCTTCCGCAGCCGCAATGGTTGCGATCTGTTCCGGATCCGCTTCGAGCGTTGCGGTTTTCCCGATCACCGAAGTGCCGTCGGCGGCTTCCGAAATGGTCTGATCGACCGCGAGCACGCGGATGTTTGAAAGGATCGCTCGGCTGATTACCTTTCCGTCCTTGCCGGAGGAGTCCGCCCGGGCGACCGTGTGGATAACGTCGACATGGTCGTCGGGCAGGATGAAACCGCCGGCCGTGCTCTCCGCCGTCACGCGAACGGCGATCGCCCGTTTCCCAGAAGGCAGCATGCTCGACAGAAAACCGGAGCCGCGCTGCGCGAGTTTGTCTTCGCGAATGGGTTCTCCCGGCACGAAGTCGCTCAAGGCGAGCGAACCCTTGAGCGCCGTTATCGCGTCCGGCCTTGAACTGCGGCTGATGAAGACGGGAGCGATATCCCCCTCCCACGGTTGCCAGCGCATCTGGCCCTCGTCGAGCGTCGCACCGCGTTTGAGTTCCGCGGACGCGACCAGCACCTCATTCGAGGGAGCCTCTTCAGCGGTTACGACCTCTACCTCCGGGTGAACGGACGCGCCCAGCGCCAGCCAGGAGGCAGCCCCGCCGGATGCGAGGGCAAGAAGGAGAATGGCGAAGCGGATCATGGCCAAACCTTTTCAACGAGCAACGGAAGATTGGTAGCGCCCTCAGAGAAGAGCGGAGAACCACTGGGTTTGCGGCAGCAGCAGAAGCGCCGCCGGCGCCATCGCCGCCCCGTAGGGAATGCCCGTCTCAGGGGCGTGCAGGCGCGCGGAGCAGGCGTTCTTTTTCAACACCACCGGCAGGGGCATGCGCCGGAACTGAAGGAGCGCAAGCGTCAGCGCCGCGCCGATCACGGCCGTGTAGAGGAGGAAATCGACCGCGAGATCGGGCCCAAGCCAGAGCACGGCCACGGGCAAGAGCTTTGCGTCGCCGCCGCCGATCCAGCCGAGGGAGAAAAGCACGAAGGTACAGGCCAGTACGCCGAAGCCTATGAGAATGCTCGAAGAGATCGTGGCTACGCCCAAGCCAGCGGCGGGCGCAAGAACGGCAAAGGAAACCGCCAGTGCGAGCACCAGGCGGTTCGATATGGTCATCGTGGCGACATCCTTGATGCCGACATAGGTCATTGTCCCGGCAAAGAGTATGAATGCGAGCCAAGCTGCGGATATCGAAATCATGTTCGATGCCTTTCGTGCGCCGATTGGAAGTGTCGCGAATGTGCCCTTTGAAACGCGCAATAACCATTCGACCTGATGGCCTAAGCGTCAGGCGCCAAAGGCTTGCGGCCCGGACTAGGCCAATTGGCCGAATCGCCAACGGCCGGCACGCGATATACCGTCCGGCCCAGAAATTCAGGTCTTGGACTGGCGAATGAGCGAGAGAAACGACACGATCAACGCCGAAAGGCCGATGCCACGGCGGCGCACCGGCGCAAGCCGGTTCATAAAGGACGAAGGCGGAACGGTCGCCCTCATCGCTGCGATCGCGTTTCCTGTTCTAGTCGGTGCGATGGGACTCGGGGCTGAGACGGGCTACTGGTTCCTGGAAAGGCGCAAGCTGCAGCATGCGGCGGACGTATCGGCCCACGCCGCTGCCGTGCGCTTTCGCGCCGGAGATCAGCAAGCTACGCTCGAAACCACCGCTCGCAGGATCGCCAGTGCGTCCGGTTACACCCCCGGCAGCCTTGCCGTCGGCACGCAGCAGGGACTCGGGGGATCCACCAAGCTCACGGTCGAGCTGACCGAGACGCATCCGCGCCTCTTTTCGTCCGTCTTCGGCGACGGACCCGTCACGATGAAGGCGCGCGCCGTCGCCGAGATCAAGGGCGGTTCCAAGGCCTGCGTACTTGCGCTGTCGAACTCGGCGTCTGGCGCGGTTACTGTCACCGGCTCCACGGAAGTTCGCTTGTCCGGCTGCAGCGTTGTCTCCAACTCCAGCGCAGTCGACGCCTTCCTCATGAAGAACGGCAGCGCAATGATGTCGACGGACTGCGTCTATACGGTTGGCGAGGCCGTTACGACCACAGGCCTGACGCTTACCGGTTGCAGCGAACCCGTCGAACGGGTGTCGCCGACGGCGGACCCTTTTGCATCCGTCGCCGAGCCGGACAAGCTGCACATTCAACAGCTTCCCTGCCGCACGCTCGCCTATGTCTCCAATTCCACCTACATCTTTGACCTGCTCGCAGACGGGACGGAGGCGATCAGGTTCTGCGGCGGATTGCAGATCCAGAATACGATCACACTGAAGCCGGGCCTCTACATCATAGACGGCGGCGATTTTACGGTGACCGCAGGGGCCAAGCTCTCTGGTGAGGGGGTCACGTTGTTCTTCACCAACGGTGCCGCGGCGAAACTGCTCGGCAACGGCGACATTGACCTGTCCGCGCCGACGAGCGGACCCTTCGCCGGCCTGCTTTTCTTTGGCAGCCGCCACGATACGGGTGTGCTGCACCAGGTGACGGGCAATTCCGAATCGACGCTGGAGGGAAATCTGTACCTGCCCAGTGGCCGTATCGATTTCACCGGCAATTCCACCGTGTCCGGGGGGTGCACACAGATCGTTGCGGACCAGGTCACTTTCACGGGCAATTCGACAATGGAAACCTGCGCCTCGCCGACCGACGAGATCGTTGTAGGCCGAACGGTGTCGCTGGTTGAGTAGTATGCCGGACACGGGTTGGAACTAACATGATCGGACCAAACGGTTGTCCTTCGCGGTAGCAATCTGGATGAACGCGGTCGTCCAGTAATCAAACCTCGGGCCTACCGAGAACGAGCCAGACCACGGAAGCGTGGCGGGGCACTCACTCGCGGTCGAGCGTAGCCGGGATAGGTTAAGTTGTACGCATTTTCTGCACGGCGATTTAAATCGTCTCATCTACCGTGCTGCGCATGAGGTTCGAGAACCAGGAGTTCTAAACATGAAAGCGCAAACAAGGACTTCGGTCGGGCTAATCGACGGCCGCAGCAATATAGTGCGGGGCGTGTTTGCTCTACTCCTTGCAGCAGCCGTGTCGGGATGTTCTGTCACTCCAGACCAAAGTATCCGAACCTCGTCGCTGACGAGACAGGTCGGCTATCCGGCATTGAACAACAAGCGCGTAGCGGCCAAGCCCGTCGTCGTTCAACGAGCGGTCAAACTCGAGCGGGCCGCCTATCTCGGGCGTGCCACATATATTTGCACGCCGAGCGGCTTTGGCAGCACCTCGCGCTGCTTCCTTCGATAGGGGTGGAGTTGCGCGCCAATCGACGACGGGCTCATCTGCGGAGCCAAATTGATGCGCTGGCGCCCACAGGCTGCGCAACTCCTTCACCCGGTCAAGATCATTCGACCTTGCCGAGTCCTGCTTCGATTCTGTTCAGCCGCGCGCTCACATAATTGCCGCGACGAAGCTTGGCGAATTCGTCGTCGGGCTTTGCCGGCACGTTCTTGAAAACATACCATTCGCCGTTCGGTTCGCGTTTCTGAAGGATGAGGCTACCTTGCCTGCGATGGCTGAAGCAGGTTGTTGCCGGAGCCGACCCGTCCTTTGCGTGCCAGTCGGCCTTGAAGCAGAGTTTTCCTGGTCCGGTGATGAACCAGCGACCGACGCCATAGGAGGGACGGCCGTTCTCCTTCGACCAGGCCGTAAATCGGCGCTGCCGCACTGAGAAATATCCCGCGCCCGCTTTCCAGATCCACGATTTCTGGCTGTAGAGCCTATAAAGCTCGTCGTGCGTCAGCGGCATTGCATTTTGAGCGTTCGCGCGTCTGGCGGCGGCCTCGGCAACCGATGCCGCCGCACCCATCATCGCCGTGATGGCGACAGCCAAGGACATTGTGCGTAATACTGAACTCATCTCATGTCTCCGTGCGACCGATTGCTAATTGGTGGTTTCTCGGACGACTCGCCAGTCGGGCCGGCCATAGCCTCCAGGCCATGCGTAGATTTCGCGGTCGTTGAAGTAGACGACCGCGGTCAGTGCAGGGAATTCTGGATGACGCATGGCAACGCTTGTCGCCCAGCTCGCCACATAAGATGCGTCACCTTCGTAGCCCAGCTCGGCGACCATGATTGGCTTGCCGTAGCCTTTCACCCGTTCATACCCAGGCGCCAGCCGTTCCGAGAATGACTTGTCGCGACCAGTCGTGCCTTGATCGTATTTTTGATAGCCGAACACCGAGAGCCCGACGACGTCAACGACGTCATCCCCAGGATAGAAGGCCTCCAGCCCCTCGTTGCCCTTGGGCGACCATACGAATTTCGCGGTTTTGATGTGCGCGCGACATACGTTCACCATACGCCGGTAGGCGGCCCTGAAATCTTCGCCCCGCCAATGAGACCAGGAAAACTGGTTGTCCGTCTCGTCCATTTCCTGCCCCCACCTGATAATAATCGGACTTTTCAACGTGGCGGCGGTCGAGCAGACTTGGGCCATGTTCTCGTCGCGTTCGCCACTGAGAATGCTCCGCAGCAGCTCCTGATCCGAAACGCGCCAATTAGGCGACCAAGACCACGGTTCGATCGTGATCATCAGCGAGCGCCCACGCGCTCGGGCGTAATCGTCGGCAAGGGCCAAGGTGGACAAATCGACGTCTTCCCAGGGCAGGAAGAGATGTTCGATCTTGGACTGCGACGGTTCACCGAAATCGCCGTGGGGGTCATAGGCACCAAGATCAATGGAATCCTCCGTCAGCACGGGGCGCTTTTGCGACGGCGCCGCCGCCGTGGAATTCCGGCCGGGAATACCACGCGGTATGCTGGCTGCCAGTACGGTGCCGGACAGGAACAGGCCCATGCATAAGAGGGCAATTGCGTTTGATTTCTTATTCATCGCACACCTGCGCTGTGGACTGGTTTTCGATAGAGTGAAGCTGTTGCTGTCATGGTTTGATCCTCAGCGTCTCACGTCGTCTTCCACCGGAGCAGGGACCCAGCGCGGTCGAAGTACGATCTTGCGCAAGGTGATGCCGCCTTGGCCGGCACCTGACGCCGCATAGCGCTCTTCGAAAAGGCGGAGATGTCCCGCTCCCCATGCAAGTGCTTCGAGCCCGTCCTTTCCGTGCTCGGCAGTCGCGATCCCGGGCAATGCAACGAGCGCTACAAACCCGGCTGCCATCGCCGGCCTGTAGAAGCGAGGTGCGGCAGCGATCGCGTTCTCCTTCGCATGCCGTGCGACAATGACCAGCAAAAGCAGGCCGTAGATCGCGGCATTCAGGATCGCGAAAAGATAGAAGCCCTTGGCCTTGGCCACATCGTCGACAAGTAGGACCGGCAGCACCGCGGCAACCGCGAGAAACACATAGGGCGCAAGCACGCGCAGGGGCAGCGGATCGACCTTGGATGCGCCTTTCGGAGTGACGCGGAACTCCACGAAAGACCCAGTGAGCCAGTCGCGCGCAGCCGCCACCGTGCCGGCAAGCGCCCAGGGCCAGCGCGCAAAGAGAAACAGCATGCATTCCCAGCTTAGGATTTTTCCATCGTACGGCCGGAAGGAGCCACTCGCCCGCCAGCGATGGGCCAGAAGGACGAGAACCATCGAGAGTGGCGTGAAATGGATCAGGAAATCGGGATAGGTCACGGCGACGAAGGTCTCGCCGCGCGCAAGTGCAAGGGTCGGCGTTACGAACATGAGTGCCATGAAGCTCGCGAAAAGCGGGTACCAGAGCTGCGAGAAGAGGAACTGGAACTTCAGGCGGAGGGGCAGCCGGCTGACGAGACGAGGGGAATACTGCAGCAGCAGCATGGCCAGGCTGCGTGACCACTGGAATTCCTGCGTCACGAGGTCACCGAAGGTGCGCGGCCCGTCACCATGCGCGATGGCATCGAGCGCGTGCACGCCGCGCCACCCGGCAGCATTCATCATCAATGTTGTCGAATGGTCTTCCGCCAGTTCCGGACCGAGTCCGCCGATAGCTTTGAGTGCTGCCGTGCGCACCGCATAATGAGAGCCGATGCAGAGCGGCGCGAGCCCGCCATTATAGCCGGCCTGGAGCGAGCCGTGCATGCTTGCCTCGGCATAGAGCCTTCCGCGTGCCGACCAGCTGTCAGCCGCGTTCCGGTCGCAAATGCTGGGTGCCGAGACATAACCCACTTCCGGGTCGGCGAAGGGGCGGAGCATCTCGAAGAGGTAGCCGGGCTCGGGAACGTGGTCGGCATCGAGCTGAGCAACGAAGTCGTAGCGATCGTAACCGTAATGGTCATAGAAGAAGGCAAGATTGCCTTCCTTGCAGCGCGTGCGCCGCGGCCACGAGGTCCGATGATAGTCGGCCCGCCCCTTGCGTGTCGAGACGAGGACATGATGCCTGCGGCACCACTCGAGCGTAGTCTCGGAAGGGTCCTCGTCAGCGAGCCAGGTATCGTGCGGCACGTCCTGAGCGAGCATCGCTTCAAGTGTTTCCGCCACGACCGAAAAGGGTTCAGATGGGGCCTTGGTCACGACCATGGCAACACGGCTGCCTGCCGGCAGTCGCAGCGGCCCGTTCGGTTTTGCCGCGCGGTGGAAGACAACTATGAAATAAGCGGGGAGAAGCGTGACCCAGGCAAGCACCGCCGTCACGGCAATACTGCCGAAGATGTCCACGTGGTGGCGCGGCTCTAGCCACCAGCTCCAGAAATAAGCGAGGGCGGCGGCCCAGAGGCCCGCCCCGAACAGATATTCCGCGCGGCGATAGCCAGTAAGCACAGGGACGAGCAGCGGCTCGCCGCCGGGCATGTTGCTCGTTCTATCCTTGGCACAAAGACGACTCACGACCGCGCCTCCAGTCCAAAGAATGGCGCGGCCGTTCGTACGATCGTCTCGAGGTCGGAGTACCGGGGCACAAAGCCAAGGCTCCGGTAAGCGAGACCTGCGTCAGCATAGAGCGTCGGCGGATCGCCGGGACGACGCCGATGGAATACGACAGGGACATCATGCCCAGTCACGTCGACAATGGTCCGCAGGACTTCCTTGATGGAATGGCCGCGGCCTGTACCCAGATTAAGCGCCAGGTTTCTGCCGTCTTGGACGAGATGCCTG
Organism: Sinorhizobium sp. 7-81; assembly: GCF_030124405.1. Lineage (NCBI taxonomy): Bacteria > Pseudomonadati > Pseudomonadota > Alphaproteobacteria > Hyphomicrobiales > Rhizobiaceae > Sinorhizobium > Sinorhizobium sp. 7-81. The sequence continues at coordinate 530,154 of NZ_JASKLT010000002.1, forward strand.
TATGCGAGCACATGAGCGCGTGCAAGGTCGGCCACGTGGATATAGTCACGCACACACGTCCCGTCAGGCGTGTCGTAGTCCTCGCCGAATATCTCGAGATGTGGAATTCTCCCGGCCGCGGCCATGAGCGCCCGCGGGATGAGATGGGTCTCCGGATCGTGCCATTCACCGAGGTCGCCTTCGGGATCGGCTCCACAGGCATTGAAGTATCGCAGCGCGACGTAGTTGAGGCCGAAGGCGGCCCCATAGTCGGCGACCATGTGCTCGGCCATCAATTTGGTCTTGCCGTACGGATTGATCGGCAGCTGCGGTGTCGCCTCGTCGATCGGCAACACCCTCGGCACGCCATAGGTGGCGCAGCTCGACGAAAGGATCATCTTGTAGAGACCCGCCTGGCGGCACGCATCGAGGAGCGACAACGTTCCACGCACGTTATTGTTGTAATATTTGGCGGGGTCGGCGACGGACTCGCCAACATAGGCGGATGCTGCGAAATGGATGACGGCGACCGGTTGATATTGTTCGATGACCTCGATCAGACGAGTCGTGTCGAGGATGTCTCCATGCACGAACGGTCCCCAGCGCACCGAGGAGCGGTTTCCGGTCGTCAGGTTGTCGTAGACGACCGGCTCGACATCCTCCAGGCGGAGGAGCTTTGCGGTATGGCTGCCGACATAACCGGCGCCACCCGTCACAAGGATGCGCGACGCGACCATCAGACCGGCTCCATGACTTTCCGCTTCGAGTGCGAGAGAAGCTCGTCGAAGTAGCGAATGGTTTGCGCGAGGCCTTCCGACAAATTGACAGTCGGGCGCCAGCCGAGCTGCTTGGTTGCGAGAGAAATATCCGGGCGGCGCTGACGCGGATCATCGACGGGGAGAGGGTGGCTGACGATCTTCGACCGCGAGCCGGTCAATTGTATCACCTGTTCAGCGAGTTCGCCGATCGTGAACTCTCCGGGGTTGCCGAGATTGACCGGACCAGTGAGCGACAACGGCGACGCCATCAGGCGGATGAAGCCGTCGATCAGGTCATCGACGAAACAGAAGGAACGGGTCTGCGAACCATCGCCATATATGGTGATATCCTCACCCTTGAGCGCCTGGACAATGAAGTTCGACACAACGCGACCATCGTCCGGACGCATCCGAGGACCGTAAGTATTGAAAATGCGAACGATCTTTATCTCGACTCCACGAACCTTGTGGAAGTCGAAGAACAGAGTTTCGGCGCAACGCTTGCCTTCGTCGTAGCAAGCGCGCGGGCCAAAGGGATTGACATTGCCCCAGTAGCTTTCCACCTGCGGATGCACGTTTGGGTCGCCGTAGACTTCCGATGTCGACGCCTGGAAGATCCGCGCTCGGCGGCGCGCAGCCAAATCCAGGAGATTGAGCGACCCGATCACGCAGGTCTTCGTCGTTTGGATCGGATCGGTCTGGTAGTGCGGCGGCGATGCCGGACAAGCGAGGTTGTAGATTTCGTCGACGTCGAGGTCGATCGGTTCCACAATGTCATGGGTGATGACGCGGAAGGTATCGAAACGCTTCAGCTGAGCAATATTGCGTCTCAAGCCCGTCGAGAAGTTGTCGACGCAGATGACCTCATGACCGGCGCCGAGAAGCAGTTCGCAGAGATGGGATCCCAGGAAGCCGGCGCCGCCGGTAACGAGTATTCGCTTTTGGACTTTCCGGCTTGGCGATGGGCCACTGTCATCCTTTGTGCCATGCAAAGTATTTCTGAAGCCATTTCGGAAATAGTTCACGGAATAATCCCCATAATATTAGCTTGTCAACAAGGATTGTTCCCCGAAGGGAACAATAATTAGGTGATCGAAACTTTATCGCTCGAAAATACCTTCAATGTTCGTCAGCAATGTTTGGAAGCAATTGTAGGGAAGTGATACAATCATCCCGCGGAGATTGTCATTATCACCCAATCCCGATAGTTATCCCGCCGTGCATTTCTACTCAAAACGGGTTATAAACTGGAACTGCAGGGTGTAGCGGATCGATTTCGCTCCACCTCAGGCTGAGTTGTGTCAAGACCGGACACGGCCCGCCGCCAGGCAATCGATCGTCTGCGCCCTTGCGCACGATCCATTTCGCTGGAGAGAGTTGTATGACGAAAGACTCCGGATCAGGAGATGACCCCACCGAAGTCCCGGCTTGGCCTGCCCACATGGAGCGGCGGCGTTGGCCCCGCGAGCCGGCTGTGCGGAAGGATCATCAAGGCGGAAAATCACCTGTGCTCGTGCCCTCGCGCTTCTCGACAAACGATCTGCCGCCGGTGGAACAGTTCCAATGCTGGCGGGCGCATATGGCGCCCCTGGTGGATGTCCATCTGCCGGACGGAGTGTCCGAGGCGGACGGCTTTGCGGCTGAACAGATCGGGTGGCATCTCGGCGACTTGCTGGTCGTTCAACAGCGCACGCCGGGATTTAGCTACACACGCTCGCTGGCAATGCTGCGCTCCAGTCCGATCGATCATTGGAACGTCGGGCTACTTCGCAGCGGCCGAGCATGGACCGAAGTCGACCGCCGCGTCATGGAAGCCGGGCCGGGAGAGATCTTTTTCAGGTCACTCGGCTATCCCTATCGTGGCCGGACGACGGAGGCTGCAACCGTACTTCTGTTCATGCCGTTTGAATTGCTGGCCGATGACGCGAGCACGCTCGAGATCGCCAACAATTCGGTCTTGTCCGGCAGTCTGGCCGACTTGCTCGTGAACTACATCAACGGCATGGAGGCAAACCTCGGCAACATCACAGTCGAGGAGGTGCCTCGCGTCGTTCGCACGATACGCGACATGGTTGTCGCTTGCGTAGCGGCGGTGAGGCCGGACCCAGCCGGGCCCCAGCCGAAAATGGGAGTGATGGAGCGGGCACACCGATACATCCATGTCAACCTGCACTCGGCCGACCTGACGCCCGAAAAGATATGCCGTGAACTGGGCATCTCTCGTACCCGCCTCTATCAGCTCTTCGAGCCGAGCGGCGGCGTGCTAAACTACATCCGCCGGCGTCGGTTGCTGCAGGCCTATGCCGATCTCAGCGATCCGACCAACAACCGGCCCATAGGGGAAATTGCGGAAGCGGCCGGTTTCGAACTAGCCGCCAATTTCACCCGCGCGTTCAGTCACGAGTTCGGAGCGAGCCCCCGCGAAATCCGCAGGGCTGCGGCCGCAGAACGGCCCATCGTACCTGCTACGCCTTCCGAGAGGAATATCGGCTCTACGATTGGCGATTGGCTCAAGGCCGTCCAAGGCTAATGCAAGAGAGTTGCCTGCGCACAATTTCAGTGCGCAAGATTGGTACCGCGGCAGAATGGGCGGCAGCCACGCGTCGCACGCCTCGTCTTCAACCCAGCCTGAGATCGACGCCCGGATGCAGCTTCTTGAGGTTTGGCAGAGACTTCGATTGCCAGGGAAACTCTGAGCTTCCGCGGACCGTGAATTGGATGTTCGGCCGCTTGCGCGCCTCGATCGTGAGCTTCGCAAGCAGGTTGATTCCGGATGAATTGAGAAACTGCAATCCCGTGAGATCGACGGTCATGCGATCTGGCTCAGTGTCGAGGACGCTCATCACTAAGGAGAAAATCGGGGCATAGGCCTCGGTGCTGGGCAGGCGCATCGTGCCATCGAAATAGATGTCCTTGCCTTCCGACCAAACGCGATATTCGTCTTCGTTGATTTCCATATTTTTTGCTGCCCATTAGTTCGAGAGCTCGGGGACCGTAATCGCGGCATAGGTTTCCAGCGGGATGTCGCTGTTCTGTCCACCGGGTCCAAAGACCCAAGCAAAGTGAGCACCATAATCGCTCATGAGGGTCAGAAGGCCAAGTCCGGAGCCTGAGCCCGAGCCCGTTGCATTCGCTTCGATCCGTTCTATGAGGAGGTCGCTTGGATCGCCTGTGGTTATTTCCGAAAGCAAGTGCTGGAATTGAGCAGCCGTATCCTTGTCGATGAAATTGGAGACCTTTGCCCGAAAGGCGCTGGCGGCGATCGACGCTTCTACGATGATTTCGCCGGAAGCACGGAACTTCATTGCGTTTTCAATAAGCTCGTTCGTCAGATAGCCAACATTGTGCCGCACCTCCTTATAGAGATTGCGGGAGGTTTTATAGCGCAGCGCAGCGAACTCGGCGACGAAGTCCGAAGTGATTGCGCAGTGTTTCCAGCTGAGATCGAGCGGACCTTCAAAGAGACGAAGTCTCGTCACATCTTCGCCCGTTCCGATCGCGAGGTCCTCCAGTCCGTATAAGGTCGTCATCCGCTTACCTGTGCCTCATCACTACCAGTGTAATATCGTCATGAATCTTCTGCGTGCCGATATGTGCCATCAGATCCTCGATGATTCCTGATTTGACATCCTCGGCGCTTCGGCCGTAGCGACGACGCGCGCTCTCACAGAGCCTTTCGATGCCAAAGAGTTCGCCGCTCCGATTCTCCGCCTCCGTTACGCCGTCGGTATGGAGAACGATCATGTCACCATGCCCAAAGGAGATATCGCGCGTTGCCACGAAGGGCGATATGTCCGGCTCCAATCCGATCGGCAGCCCGAGGTCAAGTGTGTCTATCCGCTCCACGTCTCTTAGGTTTCTCACGACGATCAGTTCTTCATGCTGGCCAGAGAGCGTCAGGCGCGCGCCGTCGTAATCGAGGAATGCCAGCGACAGATGCTTGTCGGTGCTGGTTCGGACGAGATTCTTGTAAATGGCGCGGTTTACGCGGTTGAGAAACTGCGATGGGTCCATCTCCCCGGCTTCCTGCAGTGCCCGCGCGACGGATTGAACCATCAGCATCAGCACGCCACTCTCGAGGCCGTGCCCGGTTACGTCGCCGATCCCGATCTTCAGCCGCTTTCCGTTCTTCAAGACATCGTAGTAATCGCCGCCCACCTCGTCCGCGGGCCGCATGTAGGCTGCGATTTCCAGATCGGCGATTTCCTCAAGCTCGCCAGCTTTGGGCAGGACCATCATCTGGATGCGCCGAGCGACTGCCAGTTCGGCGCCAAGACGCAAATTTTCACTGCGCAACTGCTGGTTTAGAGCTGAGATCTGTAGGTTCGCCTCTTCGATCTCTTTCGTCCGATCCTCGACGAGCTGTTCAAGGTTCTCCGTGTGGAAGCTGATCTGCTCCGCCATTCGATTGAAGGCCGCGCCGGCCTCGCCGACTTCGTCGCGAGTCGGGATATTGACCCTCACGGAATAGTCTTTGGCCTGAATGCGTTTGGCGGCATCGGCAAGTGCACTGATGCCGCCGGTGATCCGCTTTGAAATGGCGAACACGGCGGCAGTAACGAAACACAGGGACACGAGGAGCGCGAGGACCTGATAGATCACAATCCTGTTCGTCGCCTCTGAAATTCCAGCCTGAGCAGCAAACAGCGAGGCGTAGATTTCGCGCTCCGGCACGACAATGCCAAGCATCATGGTTTCACGACGAACAGGGCCAGAAAGCCAAAGGTTCGTCGGCTGGAGCTGTTTCAATACGACGAGGTAAGGTACCCTCTCGCCGTTCTCCACTAGCAGGATATGCTTGAGCAGTCCGTCCTGGCCCAGGGGCAACTTGGCAATTTCCTGCTGGACGCTTTTGCGCAACGAGCGATCGAGACCCGTCACACCTTCGCTGCCGACCGCGCTCGACGCCCGAAGGCCGATGACTTTTTCTCCGACCGGATTGATGGCGACGACGTTGCCATCCGACATAGCCAGGAAGCCGAAGCCGTTGTCGGCGACCTTGACGTTCTCGACGATCTGCGCCAACTGGTCGAGGGTAATATCCGCTCCGGCGGCGCCAGCTACGCGCCTGCGGTCCCGAGACCACAGCGGCTGAAAGAAGCTGACGATGAGCTTGCCGGTGATAGCATCCGTGTATGGCGCTGTCTGGGTCATGTCGTCGCCCACGGGACGCTTCCTGCGATCGCTCGCCCACTGCTCCCACGAGTCGTAAAGACCGGGAAAGAAGAACGACCAGAATTCCGCCTTGTTGTGGCCGGGATAGAGCTTGTCGAAGGTTTGGGCTTGATCCGTGTAGGGCGCTGTCCTGAAGATCGGCCGCTCCTTAGGGCCGATATAGTACATCTGTAGCTTTGACTGACCGTTTGCGAGAAGGCTCGGCGCGACCAGATCGAGCACCGCGCTGTTCTCTATGTCTGTCTGCACCTCAGGAAGCGGCACGTGGTTCGCGTCAAGGAGATAACCCCAGACGCTGACGACTGACAAAGGGCCGGGCAGGTTCTGGGCCCACCCTCCCTTCTGGTCGTATGCAACCGTAACGGCCCCCGGCGCTCCGCGCGCCATCGCTTCGCCGATCTGGGATTTCCTTACGGGCCGATCGATCTGCTCCTGGAGAACACCCGCGAGCGTGCCGACGTCGGAGTGGACCTGATCAATGAGCAGGTTGACGCGAGCCGCCGTCGTTTCAGCATAGGAACGGATATAGTCCCGGCTCGCTTTCTCCAGACCACGGCCGACCTCCGCTGCGGCATCGCGGGAGAGTCTCTGAACATTCCACAGCGCCAGACCACCGGTGACGAGCAGATCAAAAAGCACCGCGCCTCCGACGATGAGAACGAATTTGGCGCGGAAGGAGCGCAAGCCTAAACGGTTGGTCTGCTCGCCGGGGGCGCTCATAGCGGTTTGCGTCCTGACGCGGCCCAGATCGGCCAGCCGGCGTAACCCTTCGGGTGGAGCGCAGCGAAGATGTGGTCCCGGAAGCCTTGACGGAAACGTTCAATGAACTCGGGAGGATCACCGCGCTTCACGGCCATTTCGCCAGCGTAGACGTTCTCCCAGGCAGAGATGATGTCGGCGAAGTCCTGCGGATCTCCATCGAGATTGGTGACCATGAACGATTCGACGACGATGTCGTCGAAGCCAGCTTCGGCGAGATAACGCCGGCTCTTAGGCCCGAGCTCGACGTCCATCTCGAAATGGCCGAACAGCTTGGCGACCTCCTCGTAGGTCCACTGAATGCTCTGTGATCGCGGCTCGCCGAGGCAGTGCGAGTTCTTCTCATTGGTCATGTACACTCGCCCGCCGGGCTTGCAGATCCGGAAAAGCTCTTTCAAGAGCACGTCCGGCTGGTTGAAAATCTGCAGCGAATGACGGCAGGTCACGAAGTCGAACTGATTGTCCTCGAGCAACATCTCCGAAGCATCGCCGTAAGTGTATTCGATATCGGTGATGCCGAACCCTGCCGCCACGTCGCGCGCATAGGCAAGGCTTGCCTTCGAATGGTCCAGGGCGACGATTCGTGCTGGCTGGAACTCCTTGCGCACAAGCATGGCGAAATCGCCGATGCCGCAGCAGATGTCCGCCATCACGATTCCAGGGCGGATGCCGTGACGAGGGAGAATGGCGCGCTCGTGGCGCCAGGTCATTTTCGTCTGCGTGCGCAGTATCGGAATGAAACTCGCGTTCTCCACGAAGCTCTGGCCGGGGTAGAACTTGGAATCATAGACCTCGACGGTGACCTGCGGTTCGATCTTGTTCAGGTGCCCGAACATGCGTTCGGTCCAGCCCACGACGCTCGACGTTACCACCACGAAGCGGAGATCCGATCTTTCACGACAGGCATCGAGAACGACACGTGCGAAAGCGTGAAAGGCCGTGTTGTTCATTTGAACCAAGCGTTTTACGTTGATGTAGAGGACGCCTCGCACCTGATCGATTGCGCCCTTGAGCGTTGAAATGCTCGCCGCGATCTCATCGACCGAGCGCGGCCGGATCACTCCCGAAAGAGAAAACTCCTGACTGTTCGAGTCGAATTCCACGTTGAAGGGCGAAAGGGCTGTCGTACTCAACTCACGATTCCTTCCAGAGGCAAGTCAATGACAATCGCTATTTGCGGAGGATCGCTTTCCTCCAGCCGAAGCCGGGCATCGAAATTGATCGCCAGATCGAGCAGGACGACCTCCCTGCTCGGAGCGAGATCGGTCGAAATGGCATCGATATAGCGCGCGTAGGCATTTCCTCTTCGGGTCTTCGAGACCGCTTCTCGATAGAACTGTCTCTGGCCCGGCGGGCAGGGAAAGGTGAGCTTCACGCGTTCTATGGGGCCGTGTCGATAGACGGCGCAGCCAATCCGCCCGTCGAGAGAACCGCCACGGAACGACACCTCCAGGAGTTCATTGAGGGCGAATGAAAAGAAATTCGAATGTCGAATAGGATCCGTTCGATTGTGGCTGATCATTCGCGCCATGAAAGTCGACAGCTGGTCGCAGTTGTGCCAGTCCGAAAGAAACGTTCCCATCGCCATCTCGACTTGGAGCAGGGGTTCGAAATGGTCGTCCGCGGCCTCGTTCTCAAGTCCGTTCATGCTGCTTCCTCCTCCGCGCGCAAACCTTGTTCAAGCTTGTCCAGACGATTTCAACGCTCCTTCGCTCACGTTCGTAAAAGGCCCGCAGGCGACTTGCGGAGAAATGCGCCAATTGCTTCGGCAGGCATGGGTAAGCCCAGGAAATATCCCTGCAGGCGGTCGCACCCCTCGTTCTGGAGCCAGGCCGCCTGACCACTTGTTTCCACCCCTTCGGCGGTAACATTCATGCCTAGGCCATGGGCCAATGCGATGATGGAGCGCACGATTGTCTGGCTCTTCTCGTCTGCCTCGAGGTCCTTGATGAAGTACTGATCGATCTTGATCGTGTCGAAGGGGAAATTCTTGAGGTAGCTGAGCGAGGAATAGTAGGTACCAAAATCGTCGAGCGAAATCCGCACGCCGAGCACATTCAAGGTATTGAGCGTATCGAGATTGTTGATCGTTCGCTCCAGCAGCACCGACTCGGTAATTTCGAGCTCAAGACGGTCGGCCCGAATTCCGACGAGATCGAGCGTTTGAGCGACGCGATCCGTAAGACCTTCGTGCAAGAATTCGGCGGGGGACAGATTGACGGCGAGGGTGAAGTGCGGCGGCCAGGTTATCGCCGCCCGGCACGCGCGCTCCAGCAGCCATTGGCCGATCTCGCTCATAAGACCATCAGCCTCAGCCATCGGAATGAAGACATTCGGCGGAATGATGCCGACCAGGGGGTGGCGCCATCGCAAAAGCGCTTCGAAGCCAACGACCGAAGACGATGTCTTCACGAGAGGCTGGTATTCAACGAAAAACTGACCCTCCTGCAGGGCCGAGCGGAGGCCTCGGCGTAGCATTTCCCGTTGTTCGAGCACAAGGAGCATGGAGCGGGTGAACGTCCTTGCCCGCCCACGGCCGTCCGTCTTTGCCGCATAGAGCGCGATGTCGGCAGCCTTCATCAGTTGCTCGACTTCGTTGCCGTCTGCCGGCGCAACGGCAACTCCGACGCTTGCGCCGACGAAGACATTGATGCCTTCGATCGTGAATGGTGCCTTGAACGTGTTGACCAGCGCCTCGGCCAGGCGCTCGGCCTCCTTAGGCTGGTCGGCCCTCCATTGGATGACCGCGAATTCGTCGCCGGCCAGCCGGTACGCGAATTCCCGATCCCTCAGAACGCTCCTGATCCGTTCCGCTGCCATCTTGAGAACGTCGTCGCCAGCGCTGTGGCCCAACGTGTCGTTGATCGGCTTGAAATCGTCGAGATCGATTTGCATGAGCGCTAACCGCGCACCGTTCGGCACGGGCAATGCGCCGCGCAAATGATCACTGAATTGCCGCCGGTTCGGCAATCCGGTCAAAGCATCATGGGTTGCCTGATGCAGCAGAAGCGCCCGATCGCTCTCGCTTTGGCTGGATGTCTCGCGGTAGGCGGAACTGCTTTCCGCTTCGATGATCCCGATGCCATTGGCACTGCGAAAGATGACGAGGATGCGGCGATTTCCCGTCGCCATATCCGCGATCTCGACCGTTCGCGGCAGTCCGTTCCCGATGACAAATTCGATGGCGGAGTTCGGGCCGGGCGCCAACAGTTCGGGATAGATGTGCCAGAGAGTTGTCTCGACGAGCGAGTCGACGCCGTATGTTCTCCTGTGTGCTGCCGAGCAGCCGACGAGATGGAAGCTCTCGTCGTAGAAAGAGACGAGTTCGTCGGTATTGGTGAGAAAGTAGCTCTCATGGGAATATGAAGCTGACATCGTCGCATCCGCGTCCGGCATCCTAGCCCTCCACTCCCTTCCCTTTGCTCCTCGTCCGAGCCGTCTCCGTTCTATTCAGCGCCCGACGACGTGCGTTGACAGGTCAATATCCAACGCAGTCGTACACCCACAAGTTATGGCGGAAGATGTCGCGGTCAATGCCGCTCGACCAGTGAGGTCGCCGGGATTTTCATAGAATCACCATGGAAACAGTCAAATTTGAGGGTTGTTCGATGTCACGTGCCAATGAATGTTGAACACGTGGCGGCTGTAAAGCGAGGAGGCGGTTCGCGTTTGGAGTGGCGGATTCGCGCAGAAGCGGTCGTGCCAGCAGCAAGCGAAAATTGTCCGAGTCTGCGCTGCCAAGGCAGTGAGTAGGGCGGTCGACATGATCCTGAACCATCGCATGACGCGCATCGCGGTCGGCATTCTGCTGCTGATGCTTGTGGTCGCCGTGTTGTTGCCCGGGTTGACGGGGTTTACCAGTCTGGACGGGACCGTCAATGCACGCTTTGCGACCATAAACGCGCCGATCGACGGCGAGATTGCCGAACCGCCGCCGCCGATTGGGACGCCGGTAGCCGAGGGCGAGACACTCGCCATCATTCGCAACGAGCGCGTCAATCGGACCGTCCTGGCGTCGCTGCGTGCCGAACACCGAACTGCTGTCGATCGCGTCGCGGCGCTGGAACGGGAGCGTGACGAGCTTGTGAGCCTGCGCGACCAGCTTGCCGAACGCCTCGCCGTGTTCAAGAGCGCGACCATCGCCAGCCTGGAGCGGGAGCTTCGCATTCTGCGGAAACGTGTCGAGGTATCGCGCGCCCAGGATGTGGTGGCAAGAGTGGACCTCGACCGTCGGCAAGAGCTGGAGTCGAAGGGAATCTTTACGCGCAAGATGGTGGAGGCGGCTGAGGCTGCCGGGGCCGCGACCGGCGGCGAACTCGAGATCAGCAACCTGACAGTGGAACTGCTGCAGCAACGCCTCGACGCCGTGCGTCAGGACATATTCGTCGTCGCTGACGGCCAGAACGATGTACCGTATTCCCGCCAGCGCCAGGACGAGGTGATCGTCCGCATCAACGATCTCAACACCCGCATTGCCGAGAACAGGACACGGGCGAGCCAGACCGAACAGCAAATGATCGAGGAGGAAAAGCGCGTTGGCAACCTCGAATCGGCCACGGTCCCATCGCCGTTCGAAGGGGTTGTTTGGGCGAGGAGCATCGTCGGCGGCTCGAACGTCGTCCTGAACAACGAGATGATGCGGATCCTCGATTGCCGCGAGCTGTTCGTCGACATTCTCGTTCCCGAGGTCGACTACGATGAGATCTATCCTGGCCGAGACGCAGAGGTCCGGCTCTTCGGACGCGGTGAAGTCTTCAAGGGGCAGGTGCAAGCGCTCAAGGGTTCCTCCGCCGTCGTCGAAAAGGACTCTCTTGCCGCCAACGAGCCCGAAACCGACGAGCGCAACGCCCGGATCCGCATTCTGCTTGCACCGTCGGCACTCAATACGGACTTTGCGAATTTCTGCCAGGTTGGGCGCACCGTGCAGGTGCGTATTTCCAAACACAACCTCCGGATCACACAGTGGATCAAAAGCCTGTGGTTCAGTCTCTTCTAACGCTCGCTCCGACCCTGCTGGTCATCGCCTTCTTTCTGCTCGGGCCATTCAACTGGTCGCGCCATCGGACCTGGGCGCGGGCGGTCACCTGTGCCCTGGTTGCTCTCATTGCCTTGCGGTATCTGGTCTGGCGCTTCACCGAAACCGTTCTTCCCTATCCCAATGACGGCCCCAACTTTTACTGGGTCTGGTTGGTGTTCATAGTAGAAATGCTCGCTTTTTCGGAGGTCGTGCTGTTCCTCATACTGATGAGCCGGTATGTCGACCGGAGCATCGACGCGAACCAACTAGGACAGATGTTTTTCGCGCGAAAGCCAGGCGATCTCCCGACCGTCGACGTTTTCATCCCGACCTATAACGAGCCTCTCGACGTTCTCGAAAGAACGATTGTCGGGGCGCTGGCGCTCGACTATCCAAAGGACAAGCTTAAGGTCTACGTACTCGACGACGGTCGCCGCGACTGGCTCAGGACCTTCTGCGAAGGACGGGGCGCGATCCATGTGACCCGAAGCGACAACGCCCACGCCAAGGCCGGCAACATGAACAATGGGCTCGCCGTCAGTTCCGGCGATTTCATTGCGGTCTTCGACGCGGACTTCGTCCCCTATCGCAACTTCCTCAGGCGCACGCTACCGTTCTTCTCGGACGAGACGATCGGCATCGTGCAGACGCCGCAACATTTCTTCAACATCGATCCGGTGCAGTCCAATCTTGGCCTCGAAAACGTCTGGCCGGATGAGCAGCGCCTGTTTTTCGACGAGATCGCGCCAAGCCGTGACGGCTGGGACGTGAGTTTCTGCTGCGGCTCCTGTTCGATCGCTCGCCGCAAGGCGATCGATACGATCGGCGGCTTCCCGACCGAGTCGATCACCGAGGACCTGTTGACGACACTTTCGATGCTCAACAAGGGCTATAAGACCCGTTATCTCAACGAGCGACTGTCTATGGGCCTGGCGGCCGAGAATCTGACCGGCTATTTCGTTCAGCGCGAACGCTGGTGCCAGGGCGGCATCCAGACACTCTACCTGCATAACGGCCCCTTACGCGGGCCTGGACTGTCGCTCTTCCAGAGGATCATGTTCCTGCCGATGTCCTGGCTGGTGCAATATCTGGTCCGCTTTACGGTGCTGGTGGTACCGATCGCCTACCTCTGGTTCGGCGCGCTCCCGCTCTATTTCACGGACGTCGGCGACTATCTCTCCCATCAGGTGCCGGTGCTGGCCGCCTATTTTTTGCTGATGTTATGGCTGACACCCACCCGCTACCTGCCGCTGGTCTCCACAGCGGTCGGCACCTTTTCGACCTTCCGGATGCTGCCAACGGTTCTTTCGAGCCTCGTGCGACCGTTCGGCAAGCCTTTCAAGGTGACCCCCAAGGGCAGCGGCAACGAGGCGAGCGCCTTCGACGCCTATACCTTCACCTGGATCGCGGGCTTCATCGTCGTCACTGCGCTTGGCCTGCTGATCAACATCGTTCCGGAAACTGCGCACACGCGCGGCTCGTTCTCAACGATCGCGGCCTTCTGGTCCGGGCTCAACATCGTCGTGCTTGTCATTGCCTCGCTGATCTGCTTCGAGAAGCCGCGACGCCTCCTTCAGGCCTTCAAGCTCGACGAGGCGGTGGAGGTCGACGGTGCTGCAGGGCGCCTGGTCAGCCTTTCCCTGGACAAGGCGGTCGTTGCGGTTCCGACGGAGACGCGCTTCAGGTCGACACGTGTGCTCCTGAACCTTGAAGGCTTTGCGCCGCTCGAGGCAGATCTGAAGCAGGTCACCCAGAGGCGCGGGGATATTACCCGCTCGGGCGACAAGCGGCGTTATTACCTTCATCTCCATTTCGATCTGCGCGGCTTCGAACGCGACAAGATGATCATCAAACTCTATACCGGGCGTTATTCCCGGGAGGTTCCCGATATCGATAAGATCGCGGTGTCTGTGAGCCTGTTGCTGCGCGCTTTCGGACGCACACGTGTCGCATCGTAACCGGGGCTTAACGCTTATGTCTTCCAGCTCGTCGGAGCCATTCCCTCGCCAGCAGATCGCGCGTTGGATAGCCGGAGGAGCTCATGCCCGTTGCGTTGTAGACGGCATTCGCGATCGCGGCACCAGCGCCGCAGACATCGGCTGGCGTTCGGGCTGCGCTGCTCCCGGCCGAACCGGCGCGCGCCTCCTGCATGCAGGCGATGAGATTGCGGGTCGAGAATGGTACGCCGCATAATGTATCATCAGGAACACTCAGTCGAAGCGGGGCGAAGGACAGCAAGCAGTCCTTCGAAGCCGTTTTATTCACCTTGCGTTGCTGTCGGAATCGGCTGGGAGCGAGAATCAAGGCAAGCATCGTCGTATCCGCAGGATAGTAGCCGATTGCTTGGGAGCGGCGCTGCTCCATCCGCTGAGGATAAGCGCCATTCTGCGTAGACTATAGCCCCGCACGGGACAGCAACCTCAGTTCGTTGCGACACGTTGCGTGCCTACATATCCCCGACCGGCGCAACGAGGCCGACGCGCCGATTGTAGCGAACCATTCATCCACGTAATGATGCGCAACAACAGGGAAGGCTCACCGCCACCGCCGCTGCGGTCGCACGGTCTTGAGGTTGTCATCGCGTCGGCGGCTCGAAGGTAATGCCCCAGTTCTTGAAGATCGCAGCGATCCTTCCGTTGGCCAGCGCCGCCGCAATGGCGTCGTCGACAGCATAGGCGAGATCCTTGTGCTGAAAATTCAGGCCGACTCCGACAGTCCATTTGCCGCGGGCAAAGCCCATAAGTGCCGGCTCGTGCACCGCGAGGCTCGCCTTGGGATGCGAGGCGATGCCCGCCTCAAGCTCCGCGCGCGGGGCCATTGCGGCCATGGTCTCGCCGGATGCCAGACCTTCCATGGCAAGCGCGGTACTGCGATAGCGGCGAATCTTGTCCACCGGGCCGAGGAGAGAGGTCAGGTAGACGTCGGAAATTGAGTCGTTTTCCACGGCCACCGCGTCGTAGCGGAAGAAAGGTGGCGTCGGTCCTTTTTCGAGATAATCCTTCTTGTCGTAGGCGATCGCGATGGTCTCGGACGCGTATTGGCCGGTGAAGGTCACCTGCTCGATCCGGCACGCATATTCGCTGTCATAGGGCACGTGCAGCATCACATCGCTGACGTGGCCGCCGATCGCCGCGCCTTTCCAGACGTAGTTTAGGAGATCTGCGTCGAGCGTCTCCCCCGCTTGGACCAGCCGGAAACGAGCCTTGACGCCAAGTGCTTCAGCAATCGATTGGCCGATGTCCACATCGATCCCGCGTGCTTGGCCGTTCTCTTCATAGGACCACGGCCGGAAATCCTCATAGATCGCAAACTCGATCCAGCCCTCCTCGATCACCCGATCCAAAGAGCGCCCGACGTCCTGTGGAAAGGTGTTCTGCGGTTTGGGCTGCGGCACGTGGCCATCGCATCGTGCGAAGGCCACGGCTGGCACGACGGCGCAGGCCAATACTGCGAGCGCCATGGCCCTGAGAGGATGCATGGCTCACTCCGTCGCCGAAAGCCCGACAGTCAGGATTTCGCTCGCCTTCTTCCAGCTTTCCGGTGTCTCGCCGAGAACCCGGGCTGCCTCGTAGGCAACGCTGTCGGCAACCGGTGCGCCGGAAGCCGTCTCCACCTCAGCGGCGATCTTTTCGAGTTCGCTCTTCAGCGCCTTTGGATCCTCGACCTTGGTCGAAGCAAGCTCATTCCGCACTTCATGCAGCCGATCCGAGTGAGCGTCGAGCGCCCCGTCTGCGGGGCGCGTCTCGATATAGGTTCGGATCGCCCAGGCCGCCTTCTGGCCGAGAATATCCCCGAAGGCAGGCATCTTGGTCGTGCCGTCCTGGGTGTAACCGTGGCGGAAGCGCTCTATGAACCATTCGTCGCCATATTCCTCCGCTTCCAGGAAGCGAAGGTCGGGGGCAAGCCCGCCGGATACGGCGCCGAGCCCGTGACAACGGGCACAGTTCTGATTAAAGCCGGACGCGCCGACCTCGACGGCTTTCAGCCAGACATCATGCCCGGCCTTCGCCTCCCGATAGGGGTTCTCCGTCAGCCATTCCTCACCTATTTCGGGCAACGCATCGGTGTTGACCGGCTGGGGCGCGACGTCGCCATGCGCGACGACCATCGTCGCTGTTGCCAATAATGCGAACCCCGCAAGCCCGGCTCGGATACGGTTTCTGGACATCTTTCCTCCTCCATGATCTCGCTGAGGTTTTTAACGCCCGTCGCCGGTGCCGCGGAATACGACCTAGGTCGCGGCCTGGCATGGTACCTAGGTCGTATTCCACCCTCGGCGGCCCCACCCTAACGTCTTCCGTGGGAGGAGCGTCCAATGTCGGAGATCCGCATCAGACGGACAATGTCCGCATGCCTTTTGGCTGCGCATCTTAGCGCTGCCGGGGTGGCTCAGGCGGAGATCACCGTCGCCGTCACCTATCTGCGCCAGGAGCAGAAGGCGCCGCCGGTGCTTTCCAATCTCGATCCGGTCCCCGCGGATCTGGGGATCGCAGGAGCGAGGGTCGCTCTGGCCGATAGCGAGACGACCGGCAAGTTCCTCGGCCATCACTACAGACTGCAGGTCGTCTCCGTTGAGCCGGGAGGCGATCTTGCGGCGGCGGCGAAAACCGCGCTCGCTGCTTCGTTGGTTCTTCTCCTCGATGCGTCCGCCGAAGGCATTCTGACGGTCGCCGACCTGCCCGAGGCGGGGGGCGCACTGCTCTTCAACGTCGCGTCCGGCGAACGCCGCCTGCGCGACGGCGAGTGCCGTGCCAATCTCCTGCACACGATTGCGGAGGATGCGATGGGCGCCGATGCGTTGATGCAGGTGTTGAGAGCGCGCCGCTGGACGCGCACGGCCCTGATCGTCGGCCCCAGGCCAGAGGACGAGAACTTCGCAGCAACCTTGCGAGCCGCTGCGGCGAAGTTTGGCGTCGAAATCCTCGCCGAGAAGGCCTGGACCTTCGACACTGACTTAAGGCGCGCAGCCAGCAAGGAGGTGCCGCTATTCACGCAGGACCTTCCCGACTACGACGTGCTGCTGATTGCCGACAAGACGGACGATTTCGCTCGCTATGTTGCCGACAATACCTGGCTGCCGCGTCCGGTTGCCGGCGCCGACGGCCTAAGCGGTGAGGGTTGGGCGCCAGTTCTGGAACAATGGGGGGCCGTGCAGCTGCAGAACCGCTTCGAAGCTGCGGCAAAGCGGGAGATGCGGCCGCGTGATTACGCCGCCTGGACGGCACTGCGGACGGTCGCCGAGGCGGTAACGCGGATGAACTCGGCCGATCCGATGAAGCTGCGGAATTACATCCTGTCGGATGCGTTTGCCCTCGACGGCTTCAAGGGCCGTTCGCTCAGCTACCGCGACTGGAACGGGCAATTGCGTCAGCCAATGCCTGTGGTGAACGCCCGCGCACTCGTCGAGCTCGCGCCGCTCGATGGTTATCTGCACCAGGGAAGCGACATGGACACGCTGGGTCTCGACCGCGCGGAAAGCGCCTGCGAGGCGTTCGGGGGATGAGATGAGGCTGATCTTTGTTTTCCTAATGGCACTTCCCGTTGTCGCGTTTCCGGACGCTGCGGCCGCCGGCGAAATCTGGGTCACCAACGAGAAGGACGACAACATCTCGGTGATAGACATCGCGACGCTCGAAGTCGTGCGCACCATTGCCACGGGTGAACGCCCGCGCGGTATCACATTCAATTCCGACCATTCGCGCGCCTATATCTGCGCATCCGACAGCGACGCGGTTGAGGTAATGGACGCCCGAACTGGCGAAATCCTTCATGAGCTTCCTTCGGGCGAGGATCCGGAGCAGTTCGTGCTGGCACCCGACGACAAGCACCTGTGGATCGCAAACGAAGACGACGCGGTGACGACGGTGGTCGACGTCGATACCCGCAACGTCGTTGCGCAGATCAATGTCGGCATCGAGCCCGAGGGCATGGCTGTTTCGCCAGACGGCAAGATCGTCGTAACGACTTCCGAGACGACAAACATGGCGCATTGGATCGATACGACGACAATGACGATTTTCGCAAATACGCTGGTTGACAGCCGGCCCCGCCATGCGGAGTTCACCGCGGACGGGCGCGAGCTTTGGGTATCCTCCGAGATCGGTGGCACGGTGACCGTCTTCGACGTCGCTACCCAGGCGGAGACGGGCAAGATCGCGTTCGGCATCGCCGGAATTAATGCAGACCTGATCCAGCCCGTCGGCTTTGAATTCGCGCCCGACGGCAAAACGGCTTTCGCCGCGCTCGGCCCATCAAACCACGTGGCCGTGATCGACATGAAGACATTGGCGGTCGAGGAATACATTCTCGTCGGCCGACGCGTCTGGCACATGGCCTTCTCGCCCGATCACAAGCAGCTTTTCACCACGAATGGTGTTTCCGGCGACGTCACGGTGATCGATGTGGCAGCGCGCGAACCGGTCAAGTCAATCAAGGTCGGCCGCTTTCCATGGGGGGCTGCTGCCCGCCCGTGACAGACAGGAAACCATCGGAAGGGGCGAGCATGAGCGGACTGGCGATCGATTCGATAAGCCATATGTGGGGGCAAGCGGGCACTCCAAGACGTGGGCTTCTCCGTTTGCCGCGGTGAGTTCTGCGCGCTGTTCCGGCCGAATGGCGCCGGCAAGTCGACGCTGTTCGGCCTTATGACACGGCTTTTTCACGCCGCCGATCTCGATCGCTGGCTATGATCTCGCGCGCGAACCGCCGGGCGCCCTTCGGCACATCGGCGTCGTCCTCCAACAGCGGACCATCGACCTCGATCTCACCGTCCGGCGCAATCTTCTTTTTTTCGCCGGCCTTTGCGGCCGCCGAGCCTCAAAGCTGCGGACCGCCAGGGTGATTTTTGCAACCGCTGAACCCTTGGAAATTGCACACCACACAGTCCCCGATCAATCAGTCCCTCGCACAGCGCTGATGATCCATGCACGCGAATCGAAAAACACACCTTCGGCAGTCATATGCGAGTCCAGCAAGTCACGCAGCCGCTGCTGTGGCTGGTCCGGTGGTTCATCCGTGCGCGCGAGCGCGTCCTTCACTAGATAGAGATCGGTGAGCGCATCAAAAGCGGCATCAACGTTTGGTCCGTAAAAGACCGGCTCTTGAATCTCGACAAAGTCGATTGAGGCGAAGCCGGCAGTGCTAAGAAGTTCTGTGGCGATGGCGGGATCGCCAAGTGAAAACGCCTTGCCGGCATCTTCTAAAATCGCGCGCCCCGGAGCCAACGCTTGCCTTATGGCGCCTGACCACTCATTGCGCTCCTGACTCTGCCACACCATCCACGCAAGACGCGCCCCCGAGCGCATTGCCCGGGCGATATTGGCAAATGCCGCCGCCGGATCAGCAAAGAACATTACTCCGAACCGGCTAATGCATAGGTCGAATCTGGCAGCCGGAAAGTTGTGGTGTTGCGCGTCGCCCAGCTCAAACACGACATTCCGAAGCCCTGCATCTTTGCAACGTTGCTGCGCAATCTTCAGCATCTCAGCAGAAGTATCCACCCCGATCACCTCCCCTTCCACCGCGACGCAGGCGGCCTCACGGGTGGTTTGGCCTGCACCGCAACCGACATCGAGCACTCGGTCGCGCATTCCGACGCTGGCAGCGGCCCGTAAATGCCGATTATGCCGCGAC
This sequence comes from Sinorhizobium sp. 7-81, assembly GCF_030124405.1. Classification (NCBI taxonomy): domain Bacteria; kingdom Pseudomonadati; phylum Pseudomonadota; class Alphaproteobacteria; order Hyphomicrobiales; family Rhizobiaceae; genus Sinorhizobium; species Sinorhizobium sp. 7-81. The sequence continues at coordinate 549,474 of NZ_JASKLT010000002.1, forward strand.
AGCTCTGCGTCGTAAAAATCAGCGCACTGCAGCCCCATGAGAAATCACCCTTTCTGTCCTGAAGCGTATCGACTATTAAACTGGTGTTATTTGAAAATCAGATGTGCAGAAACAAATTTGGTTTCAATTTGCAATCGGAAGGATCAAACAATGGCGCAAAGCGGTCGCAACGTCCGAATGCATTTTTGCCCGACTTGCGACTCGACCGTCTATTAAGGCCAATGGCTCCCCGTCCCGGATCGGGGTTGCGGTAGGTTCATTTGCCGACCCAGACTTCGCGCCGCCTGCCATCAGTGTTCGAACAGTCAAAACATAAGTGCGTTCAGCTTGGCGAAATGGTAGAGCATTTCCCAAGCCTTCCAACCGGCCAATACTAGCCTGAATCGCCGCGGTGGCAGCCGTGAGCGCACCGAACGTCGGTTTCCACCTGATCGATCTTTTGGACCGGGGCTAAAGCTGGTTGTCCGGATCTTTGACATAGACGGCGAGTATCTTGCCCCATCTCGCCGGTTCGCTCGCCAGTCCGTAGACGATTTCTCTAAGCGAAACTGTTTGCAAGGTCAGCTGTCCACGCAAGGGGGAAGTCTGTGTTGGGCACTGAAGGCCAGACTTTCGCGAAGAGTCTCGGGACCGTGATAAAGCTCCAGCGCTGCGTCCGATCAAACCCGCGGCGCTGTGGGCTCTTCTTGTGTCGCTCGCTCAATGGGAAAGTGCTGCCTTTATCCGCTCATCGGCCTTCTTCGGCAGTTTCACCGCCTTCACGGCTTCGACATTGGCCGGCACGTCGCCGACCTGGATCAATGCCACCATGCCCATGGAGAAGTGCGGCGAACACTTGATGCCGTAGAGGCCCGACACGGTGACGGTCATCACGTATTCTTCGTTGACCTTGCTTTTGAACTTGTCCACGCCGTCGGGCAGCATGCCTTTGATCGACTCGACATTGTGGCCTTTGTCCGCCGGTACGAAACGGATCGTGTCGCCGGGTGCGGCTTTCACGAAGGCCGGCTCGAAGACCATCGCCCCGCTCTCGCCCTTGTTCAACATCTTTATTTCGTGTTCTTCGGCGAAGGCCCCTGCGGCAATGAGCACGATCGCGGCCATGATACCCGTTCTTCTCAGCATTCATCTCTTCCTGCGGTTTTGAAACTGACAAAAGCAAATATCGAAAGGGCAGGGCGACGCAATGCGACCTTGGTGCCAATCGCGATGAGCATCGGATGCGAGGCGCAAACTCATCCCGCTCGGGCGATGAAGGCTTCGAGTACGTCAGGGTCAATCGGCTTGTAGATGATCTCTATCTCAGCCGCGGCGCAGGCCTCGCGCACGCTCGGCGTCCGGTCGGCGGTGATGATCCTTGCCGGCCGGTCGCCGTGACGCATCTTCAGAGCCATCAAGGTTTCGATGCCCGTCAGTCCGTCGCCGAGCTGTTGGTCGACCAGATAAAGATCGGGCACAATGCCCATCTCATCGACCAGTTCCAATGCCTCCTCGCCGCTCGCCACCTCCAGAACTGTGATGCGTCGTCGCTCCAGGAGCAGGCTTATCGCATGGCGCAGCTCCTCGTCGTTCTCGATGAGAAGTGCGATCCGATCGCCGCCGTCGCCTGACCATCCGTCCTCCACGGCGTCGCCACGATGGTAGCCGACGGCGGTGTGTGCGGCCGCCTGCTCCAGCTCGATCGCAAAACATGTGCCGCGGCCCGGCGTCGAGCGCAAAGCCAGTCGATGGTTGAGAAGCGCACAGGCGCGCTCGACGATGGCGAGGCCAAGTCCGAGGCCCTCGGAGGCGGATGCCGTGGCATTCAATCGGTGGAACTCGCGGAAGATCGCCCGCTGCTCCTCGGCGGGAATGCCGGGACCTGTGTCATGCACCTCGATGCGCACGCCGCCCGGTATGCGCCGCGGTCCCACGAGGACGCGGCCGGTGCGCGTGTAGCGGATCGCATTGCTGATCAGGTTTTGCAGGATCCGCCTCAGGTAGGCCGGATCGCTGTAAACCGTCAGCGTGCAAGGCAGCATGGCAAGTTTCAGACCCTTGCGCTCGGCCGTCGGCGCAAATTCGTCGGTGAGTTGGGCGATCAGCGGTGCAAGGCGCACAGGCGAAATCTCGACGACAGCCTCGTCCAGCCGCGAGATATCGAGCAGCGCTCCGAGGATCGCCTCGACGCTTGCTAGCGCCTTGTGGGCCTTGTCGAGTGTGCTGCCGGCGTGATCGTTCTCTGTCTCGTCGCGGGCCGAGGCTACGAAGAGCTTTGCGGCGGAGAGCGGCTGCAAGAGATCGTGGCTGGCGGCTGCGACGAAACGCGCGCGCGTGGAATTGGCCCGTTCCGCATCCGCCAGCGCGGCGCGCAAGTCTTCCGTACGGGCCGCCACCCGCGCCTCCAGAGAAGCGTTGGCGCGCTGCATCGCCTGGATCGCCTGCCGTTCGCGCGTCACGTCGCTGAACGACATCACGAAGCCTCGATCCGGCGTCTCCTCTGCAAACACGACGAGAATCATTCCCGAAGTGCGACGGATCTCCAGGAACAAGGGGGGCCGCGTTGTCGTTTGGGCTGCCCAGGCGGAAAGGGCCGAAGGAGCGAGGGCGCTGACCAGTTCGCTGTCGCGACGGATCCAGCGCTGCAGCGTGTCGAAGCCGATGCCAGTGCGCAGGACGGTCACCGGAATATCGAGCAGCAGGCGGAGCCGCTCGTTCCAGCCGACCAGCCGACCGCCCGCGTCGAAGATGCAAATTCCCTGGTTGATATGTTCCAGCGTCGCACGGATTAGGCGGGCCTGATCGTCCAGCATCCTGCCGCGTTCCGTCCGCTCCATGCGAATGATCTCGGTGACATCCGTCTGGAGCACGACCGTACCGCCGTTGGAGGTGGGCTGTTCGCTCACCTGCAGCCAGCGGTCGCCGACGAGCGCCACCTGGAACACGCTGCGCGCGTGATGGCGCTGCATCCTCGTTGCCATCCAGCCAGCCGGTGCCTCGCCCTCCGGTAGGGCCAGAAAGCTCGACCGGCTGCAGGCTTCGATATAATCCGCAAACGGCAGCCCGGGATGAAGCACGGCTCGCACGTCCTGAAGATCGCAGCAAAATCGGGAGTTGTACATCACCAGGATTTCGCCGGCATCGAAGAGGGCGAAACCTTCCTCCACCGCCTCGATGGCATCGGCCAGGTCGCGGCGAGCGCGCTCGGTCGCATGGTTGGCCTCAGCCAGCCGCGCATTCGTATCGTTGAGCACCTTCAGCGTCGCTTCGAGATCGGACGTGCGTTGCCGAACCCGCTCTTCCAGTTGGGCGGCGCGCTGGAACTGCTCATAGGCGATCCCGCGTTCGCCAGATGCCTGCTCGACCTGACGCATAAGCACTTCGGCGATGGTCAAAAGCTTCTCGGTGTTGCGTTCGGGATGGGCGTCGGGATCAATCAGCCAATCAGAGATGCGGGCCATTACGGAACCTTTTCGGGTAGCACAGTGCCTGGCGGATAGATGGCGACGCCGGTCATCGTCTGGTTCACGTGCATCGGTCCGAACTGCTCGCCATAGGTGCAGAAGCCAACAACGCCGTGGCGGCGCAAGAGCTCGGAGACGCGGCCAGCGATCTGCTTTTCCTCAGCCTCCAACCGGCGCAGGATGCAATCGAAGGCAAGGATCGCTGTCGGACGCTCGGGCAAGGAAAGGCGAGTGAGCTCGCGGTTGAGCTGACCGACCATGTCACCGGGTTCGGTGATCGTCAGCACCACGCCTTCGTCGATCGCCGAGAAGAAAACAAGGTCGCCGTTTTCCATGACCTGACGGATGGCGCGCACGTGATGTCGCATTCCCATGCGGACCGCGACCGGATGGGCGGCGAACGTAAAGGTGCTGAGCTGCTCGGGATCCATGTCGACGAGGCGCGCGTATTCTCGTGCGGCGGGCTCGGCGTTGATCTGGCGGACGATGCGGTGGCCGGGATCGGCCTCGGTGACCACCATGCGTTTTTCTGTCGGCACGAGGTGATCGAAATTGAAGACGCGGATCGGACACTCCGTGCGCACCAGCGCCAGCACGGCCGCGTTCTCTTTCACCCGGTGGCCCTCGAGCACGAAGGTCTGGGCAAAGCGTGTCCCGTCGCCGGCCGAGCCGCCGAGCATCGGTGTTGCTCCCATGCCAGCCGCAAGTGCCGAGGTCAGTTCGTCTTCCTTCTGCGAAAGCCCATCCACCAGGAGGATGGCAAACTCGTGTGCAAGCTCGGGATAGCGCTGAGCCATCGCCGTGCGCGTTCGGACAAGGGCGGCGGCGAGAGCGGGCGGGTCGAGCCGCATCAGGTCGGGGATCGTCAGCGTATCGACGCGGAAGTACTCTGCGGGCAGGGCAATCGCGACGATGGAGTCCTCGCTGTAGCCGGCGTCGGAAATCTCGCCTGCGGTGGTGCAGCCAACGATCGGGATGTCACCGAAGACCCGCACTGCCTCGCCGGGCAGATGCTCCAGGTCGCCCGCCGGCGAAACGAAAAGCATGATTAGCGAAAAAGGCCCCGGCCCCAGTTGCCGTGCCAGTGTCTCCAAGGCGTTCGGATCGCGCGCCGAAACGCTGCCGCGCGGGACAATCGCCTCGCACGCGAAGCCGCTCCCACCGAATATTCTCATTCCCTCTTCCTCCCGAAACTACAGTAAAACCGTAATCGGTCTGGAATCCAGTGAACTTTGGAGGGCCACCGCAGGTCGCGGGCGTCATTCCTCCGGCGTTAATGCCGTGAAGCGAGCCTCCTGTGCGAACAATACCGCCTGCATCCGCGTCTGGACGCCGAGTTTGCGCATGATCGCAGTGACATGCGCCTTCACCGTGGTTTCGGCGATGGAAAGCTCATAGGCGATCTGCTTGTTCATCAGGCCGGCGCAGACGAGCTGCAGGATCTTCGCCTGTTGGCGCGTCAGCAGCCCCAGCCTGGCAATTGCTTCGTCGGACAAGGAAGGGCTGCCCGGCTCCAGCGCCATCTGTGGCGCATAGATTTCGCCCCGAGCGATCGCCGCGAAGGCGGCACGAAACTCGTCTCGAACCGCATGCTTTGGCACGAAGCCATTGATCCCGGCCTTGAGCAAGGCCCGGATGATCTTCAATTCGTCCAGCGACGAGACAACGACGATTGGGACCCCGGGGACCGCCTGTCTCAGGCGGACGACGCCGTCGAGTCCATTGACGTCCGGCAGATTGAGATCGAGCACCACGACATCCGGCGGCGTATCGCCGTCAAGCCGTGCAAGGGCGGCGTCAAGCGTTCCTACGGAATCGGTGGATTCGATGCCGACAAGACCGGTCAATGTCATCGCCAGGGCATCACAGAACAAGGGGTGATCGTCCACGATCAGCGCCGATCGCAACTCGATGGGCTTAAGTAGAGGCGGCACCGCCAGGTTCGGACGCGGTCCATGGAAGGAGTTGCGGATGATGATCATGTGCGAGCGCTCCGCATTATTCTGCCGTAGTCACGGCGTTCGAGGGCCGGGCTGCCAAAGCCCGGCCCTTGTGCCTATTGTGCCAAAGCCAACTGTTTTGGCAAACGGAAGGTCCACACCATTCCACCCTGGTTGAGGTAATTGACCTTCTTGGCGACTTCGCCGCCCCAGAGCGGAACGGCACCGCCCCAGCCGGAAATGACCGACACATATTGCTCTCCGTCCTGCTCCCAGGTGACGGGCTGGCCGACGACCCCGGAACCGGTCTGGAACGTCCAGAGGACCTCGCCGGTCTCATCGTCGAGAGCCTTGAACTCACCCTCGGGCGTCCCGACGAAGACAAGGCCGCCTGCCGTTGCCATCACCCCGCCCCAGAGCGGAGCGCTATTTTTGTATTCCCACTTGATCTCACCGCTGTCGGGGTCGATCGCTTTCAGCGAGCCTATATAGTCCTCGAAAAGCGGCTTGATGGTGAAGCCGGCACCGAGATAGGCCGCGCCCTTTTTATAGGAGATCGGCTCGTTCCAGATGTCCATGCCCCATTCGTTCGAGGGCACATAGAAAAGCTCGGTCTTCTGGCTGTAGGCCATCGGCATCCAGTTCTTGCCACCGAGGAACGATGGGACCGCGAAGACCTGCTGACCCTTACCGCCGTCGGCCGCCGCAGTGGGATCTCCAGGACGGTTTTCCTCCACATAAATCGGACGACCGTTCTTATCGATGCCCTTGGCCCAGGTTATGTTCTTGACGAAGGGATAGGCGGTGACGAACTTCCCGTCCTCGCGATCGAGAATATAGAAGAAGCCGTTTCGGTCGGCGGTTGCGAACCGCTTCTTGCCATCCTTGGAGACGAAGGGAACGACCTCGTTGACGCCGTCAAAGTCCCATCCTTCCCGAGGCGTTGTCTGGAAGTGCCACTTGATCTCGCCATTCTCGGGATTGATGCCGAGGCGGCTCGCGGCATAGAGATTGTCGCCCTTGTTACCCTCGACCGGCTTGCCGGCACCACGCAGGTGGCTGTTCCAGGGGGCGGGGTTGCCGGCGCCGAAGACAAGCGTGTCGGTATCGGCGTCGTAGGAACCACCGAGCCAGGTGGCACCGCCGCCGGTCTTCCAAATGTCGCCGGGCCAGGTCGCGTTCAGCGTCCCGGTCATGGTGCTTTCCTTGCCCTTGTAGGTGCCCATGTGCCCTTCTATGACGGGCCGAGTCCAGACAAGCTCGCCTGTCTTGGCGTCGCGCGCCTGCACCTCGCCGACGACGCCGAACTCGCCGCCGGAATTGCCGGTAATGACGAGGCCGTTCACGATCAGCGGCGCGGCGGTGTAGCTGTAGCCCTCCTTGTAATTGGCGATCTTCTTGTTCCAGACCACATCGCCCGTCTTGCGGTTCAGTGCGACGAGGCGGGCGTCGAGCGTTCCGAAGTAGATATTGTCGCCATAGATTGCAGCACCCCGGTTCACCACGTCGCAGCAGGGAAGGATGCCTTCCGGTAGGCGGGCGTCGAACTGCCAGAGCTCCTTACCGGTCTTGATATCGATGGCGAAAAGGCGGCTGTAGGAGGCGGTGATATACATGATCCCGTCATAGACGATCGGCTGGCTTTCCTGCCCCCGCTGTTTTTCGCCGCCGAGGCTGAATGCCCAAGCGGGCACAAGGTTCTTGACGTTGGTCTTGTTGAGCGTCTCGAGCGGGGAGAAGCGCTGCAGACCCCTCCCCATGCCGTTCGTCAGCACATCGCCGACCGTAGTGGCGTCCTTGGCGAGGTCTTCCTCCGTCACCTCCGCCTGGGCCAGTCCCGCCAGTGACAGGACCGTCACGGCAGCCAGCATCAATCTGTTCATATCGATCTCCTTCCCTCGCAATCGGTCGCGTAAGCCGCAACCGTCTAGCGGCATCGATCATCCTCCCACGACAAAGCCGTGGGCTATTGCACCTTGGTCGTAGTGTCGGCGGCCCTTGTGGCTCCGCGCGTTACCCATGGCGGGCCCGATGTCGATTGTCCCTAGGTCGTATTGCGGAGATCTGCGCGGTCGTTACCATTTGCTTACGGAAGTAGGTTCGATCTCAGAAGGCGACCAGCCAAGAGCTTTTCGTTACGGCTTCGGGTAAGGAGTGCGTTACCAGCCAATGACGGTCTGCGATCGGCAACTTTCGTCAAGGAAACGATTTGCCAATCCCCGGCGACGGCGCCGCCGGGTCTTGCTGGTGCGGGAGAAAGCCGTTCCGGCCTTTCACCCAAGCAGCGCTCTTTGCGAGCAAAGCTTGTTTCGTGTTCGATCCAGATGCAAGGGCGCCTGCAAATGCGGGAGCGAGCACACCAATCGGACGAATGGAGGAAACATGTCCTGGCATAAACCAAAATTCATCGAAGTCAGCTGCGCGATGGAAATCACCCGCTACGCTCCTGCGGACGGAGATGAGCCCATCCTCTTCTGACGCTCCGCCGCACGATGGTCGGCTCACAACGCGTCTCGGGATAGACCAGTGAATGAAGCGTCCGATCTTCGTCTTGTCGTCTTGGGGGCCGCCGCCGGCGGCGGTCTCCCGCAATGGAATTGCGGCTGTTTGAATTGCACGATGGCGCGCGATCCTGCCTCGGCCGTCAGGCCGCAGACCCAATCGTCGCTGGCCGTCAGCCTCGACGGCGAGGCCTGGGCCGTCTTCGGCGTTTCGCCCGAAAGCGCCGACCGGATCGGCGGCTACAGCGGCGGATATGAAAGAAAGATCGCGGTCGCGGGCTGGGTGGCGGATGCCGGGATCCCGCTGACGCTCAATGCCGTCTGCCACAAGCAGAACATGGGCGAGATCGAGGCCATGATTGAACTGGCGATACGGCTGAAGGCGCGCCGTATCGAAGTCGCAACGGTGCAGTTTCACGGCTGGGCCGAGCGCAACAAGGCGGCGCTCATGCCGACGCGCGAACAGGTCGAACAGGCGACGCAAACGGTCGCGGCGGCGCGCGAAAGATATCAGGGCATCTTGGTGATCGACTATGTGCCGGCTGACTACTACTCCAGCTATCCAAAGGGCCTGCATGGGCGGCTGGGGCCGTGTCGGCCTGAACGTCACGCCTTCGGGGCGTGCCGTGGAAACGATCCCGAGCCTATCTTTCGAGAATGTGCGCGAAGGCGCGCTCGCCACGATCTGGTACGAGAGCGACGCGTTCAACGCCCATCGCGGCGAGGACTGGATGCCGGACCTGTGCCGGAGCTGCGAGCGAAAGAAGCTGGACTTCGGCGGCTGCCGTTGCCAGGGCATGGCGCTTGCCGGCGACGCCAGCGCAACCGATCCGGTTCGTATCCGCTCGCCGCTTCGCGATCGCCTGACGCGGGACACGGAACGGCTTTCGGCGATGTCGTCGGCCACGTTGAGCTACCGCGGACGGTAGAGCCACTCAGGCCTGGTATAGGCACCTGTTTCGCCGCCGGCAAAGGTGCTGGCCCGTCGGCAAACCAAGCGAACATAACCGCCAGAACGACTACGGCATATGCCATATGCCTTGGACCGCGAGCGGGCGAAAGCCGCGTCTTGCCCTTGCGACTCTCAGCTCTCCTTGTTGGAAGACACTCGCATCTTGGTGTCGCGGCACGGTTTAGCCCGGCTGACACCATCGACTTTTGACATAACGCAAATTTGGAAAGGTGACTTTTCCGCACGCACAACCGCTCGCGGCGGTTTGAGTTCCAGCAACCACAGCAACTGCGTGCCTCCTGCGGGTGGCAGCGCCTACTGCTCCCGTGCTGCATAGAGGCAGCGAATGACCTCGCTGGCGAACGTCTGCATCCGCGCCCTCACCGGCTCCGTGCGTTCGCGCTCCGCAAGGTCCAGATAACAATCGAGCAGGAATTCGCAAAGCGGGACAATACGACCGGTCACGTTCTTCGGAACGTGCTGCAAGAGAAGCGTTTCCGCGGGTGGCACCACTCTCAGAGCGCTTGCCCGCTCCAGCGCCTCGTTCGCGAAGCCGCGCAATCGCTCCGCACGCTCACCAAATGCCGGCGCTGGGACGTGAGACAACAGTTCCGAAAGCCGCTCTTCGAATGCCGGCAAGTCGCCCTTCATGGAGTCGGAATCGGCGCGGCGCATTTCATGAAATGCCATCCGCCGCTCGCGGCGCAGCGTCGCCACGTGGCTGAGTTCCTCCCTTGCCATTCGTTCGGCCGCCTGTCTGATTTCATCGGAAGGTGCATGCGCCGCCGCATAGGTCCAAAACACAAAGGCTCGTTCCTCGTTGCGCACGGCAATGGAGAAGGCGCGGTACGAGGTCAGTAGCTCGGGAGCAACAACGCCCGCTCCTTCGTCGTCGAAGAGCGGCTTGGCCAGGGTGATGGGCTCCGGCGTCCTGTCACCGAGCCATTGGTCCACCTTGCCAATGTGTCCCCTTTCTTCCGCGATTAGACGCTCGAAGACCGCGGCAAGATCGGGGCGGTTTTCGGCCCGCATGCGGGCTGCGAGCGAAACGTAGCCGTCGATCGCCTCTTGTTCCATGGCCCACGCGAAGGCGAGCAATTCGTCCATCGACGCCATTGCCCATGGTTCCGTCTTCTTCTCCGGCATCTTCTGCTCTCCCGGCTGGCGCGCGAAACGATTCCTCTAACAGGGGCAGACTGGCCCGAGACGAATTGGATGGGGTTGATTTGGCGCAAAGAAGTTCCTTCTCGGTCATGTCAGATGGACGCGATGCAGTGGGCGCCTACGGCCCAGAAATCGATGTGCCAGACAGCGATCAGTCAAATGTATTTCCAAAGCCTTGTCCGCGGTCTCACCGTTTTCTGCATCGCGTTGTTCGTTGCCTTTCCAAGCATGGCCGCCGGCCAGCTGTCTGCCCAGCTTCAGAAGGTGCAGCCCGGGGAAATCTTCCCTGGCGCCACCCGTTTCGGCGAGGCGACGGGGGACCCTCCGATCGCGCCCATCTTTCACGGCGACGAGTTGTTGGGATACGCCTTCCTCAACTCCGACGTTACGAGTTCGGTCGGTTATTCCGGCAAGCCCATCCATATCGTCGTCGGCATTGATCCCAAGGGTATCGTACGCGGGCTGAAACTCATCGAGCACAAGGAGCCGATCGTCCTCATCGGCATTCCGGAGGCCAAGGTTGTTGCTTCGGTCAATTCATTGATCGGCAAAGATCTGGGGCGCGTCTCGGCGGGTGCCGAACGGCCGCCGCAGGTCGATATCGTCAGCGGCGCAACCGTGACCGTCCTCGTCATGGGCGACAGCATCGTCCGCTCCGCTCTCAAGCTCATCCGCAGCAACAGGCTCGGCGCGGACATCGCCGCCGCGTCCGGACCTTCCTCCGAGATCCGCAGGGTGGATCTTCACAAAAGCGACCTCAGCGATTGGCAGACGCTCGTCGGCGACGGTTCGATCAGAAGCCTCCGGCTGACGGTCGGAGAGGTCTCGGGCGCATTCCGGCAGGCGGGGCAAGCAAGCCCGGCCGCGCACCCGGAGACACGCAAGCCAAGCGACAGGTTCATCGACCTTTACATCGCACCGGTCAGCGTCCCGAGCATTGGAAGGTCGCTCCTGGGCGAAGCGCGCTATGAGCAGATGCGCGCCAAACTCAAACCCGGTGAAGAAGCGATCGTCGTGGCGGGGGACGGAGCCTATTCATTCAAGGGATCAGGTTACGTTCGAGGCGGCATCTTCGACCGCATCGAGCTTCTCCAGGATGGCCAGGGCCTGCGGTTCCGCGACCGCAATCACACGCGGCTCCCCGCACTTGCCGCCGCAGGGGCTCCGCATCTTCGCGAAATTGCGCTTTTCGTGGTTCCGGCCGAGTTCGGCTTCGATGTGACGGCTCCCTGGGAACTGCAACTGCTGGTCCAGCGCAGTTCGGTGGGGCGCGAAAAGGCGGTGCTTCCCTATAATCTCGGCTACACGCTCCCCGATGCCTACGTGAAGTTCGAAGCTGCACCGGCACCGCCCCCGCAAGCGGAGCCAGGTGCCGTCGAGCAGATCGCGCCTGACGATCCGCTTGCGGCAAGCGCGCCACTTTGGATGAAGATGTGGGATATGAACCGCATATCGGTCGCGATCGCGATTGCAGCGGTGCCTGTCCTCACCCTCATCTTCTTCTTTCAGGACTGGCTCGTGAAACGACCGGTGTTGTTCGGGTGGGTGAGGCGTGGCTATCTCACCTTCACGCTCGTGTGGCTCGGCTGGTACGCCAACGCGCAACTCTCCGTCGTCAACGTCCTGACATTCTTCAACTCGCTCGTGACCGGCTTCCAGTGGGAGTTCTTTCTCTCTGCCCCCTTGGTCTTTCTCCTGTGGGCAAGCGTTGCCGCCGCGTTACTTTTCTGGGGGCGCGGTCCTTTCTGCGGATGGCTGTGCCCGTTCGGCGCCTTGCAGGAATTGACCAACAATATTGCCCGGTGGCGGAAAGTGCCGCAGGTCCGCGTGCCCTGGGGACTGCATGAACGTCTCTGGCCGATCAAGTACATCATTTTCCTCGGCCTGTTCGGGCTGTCGCTCTATTCGCTCGCGCTTGCTGAAATGTTCTCGGAAGTGGAACCGTTCAAGACGGCCATCATTCTCAAATTCGCGCGCGAATGGCCCTTCGTCATCTTTGCACTGACCCTGCTCGCCGCCGGGCTGTTCATCGAACGGTTCTATTGCCGCTACCTTTGCCCGCTGGGCGCCGCTCTCGCGATTCCTGGGCGAATCCGCATGTTCGAGTGGCTGAAGCGGTGGCCGGAATGCGGCTCGCCCTGCCAGCGATGCACGAAAGAATGCCCCGTCCAATCGATCCACCCGGAGGGCGGCATCAATGTCAACGAGTGCATCTACTGCATGCACTGCCAGGAGCTTTACCACGACGATCAGCGCTGTCCGCACATGATCCAGGTGCGGCTGAAACGCGAGAAGTTCATGGCGCTTTCCACCCCGGCTTCGCGGGGGGAGGCGCCGGCGAAGACCGCCGTGACCCACAAGGGTGTCCCGATCAGGAGACATGAGAAGGCACCGGAAAATCCCGTCTGACGCCAACATCCAAGGAGAGGCACAATGTCAAACGAAGAAACCAAAATGCGTCTGAACAGACGACAAATGCTGGGCACGTCCGCGTTTGTGGCGGCCGCCGGCGCAATGGGCGCCGGTGGCGCGCTGACGCTCTCGGGTGGCACGGCAACGCCGGCAAAGGCGCAGGAAGCATCCGGCTCCAGCTACGAAGTGAAGCCGGGTGAGCTCGATGAATACTACGTCTTCTTCTCATCGGGGCAGACAGGCGAAGTCCGCGTCGTCGGCGCACCATCAATGCGTGAAATGATGCGGATCCCCGTCTTCAACCGGTGCAGCGCCACGGGCTGGGGCCAGACGAATGAAAGCCGAAAGATCCTGACCGAAGGGCTGCTTCCCGAGACCGTGGAGTTCCTGAAGGAGCAGGGCGGCCTCTATCTCAATGGCGATCTTCACCACCCGCATCCTTCGTTCACCGACGGGACCTATGACGGGCGCTATCTCTTCGCCAACGACAAGGCGAATACACGCATTTGCCGCATCCGGCTCGACGTGATGAAGTGCGACAAGATCATCCAGCTTCCCAACCAGCACACTGTTCACGGCATGCGGGTTCAGAAGTATCCGAAAACCGGATACGTCTTCTGCAACGGCGAGGATCGCGTGCCGATCCCGAACGACGGCAAGGTTCTGGACGATCATAAGCAGTACAGCGCGATTTTCACCGCGGTCGACGGCGAAACCATGAAGGTCGCGTGGCAAGTCATGGTCGACGGCAACCTCGACAACGTCGATGCCGACTATCAGGGCAAGTATTGCTTTGCCACCTGCTACAACTCCGAAGAGGGCGTCAACCTCGCGGAGATGATGGCCAGCGAGCAGGACTGGGTCGTCGTGTTCGATCTCAAGCGGATCGAGGAAGCGGTCGCCAAGGGCGACTACAAGGAAATGGGCGGTGTGCCTGTTCTCGATGGTCGCAAGGGCTCACCCTACACGCGCTATATCCCGGTTTCGAACAGCCCGCACGGCATCAACACGGCACCTGACGGGATCCACGTCGTCGCGAACGGCAAGCTGTCTCCGACCGTGACCGTCTTCGACGTGCGCAAGTTTGATGACCTGTTCGAGGACAAGATCAAGCCGCGCGACACGGTCGTTGCTGAACCAGAACTTGGCCTCGGCCCATTGCACACCGCTTACGATGGCAAGGGCAACGCCTATACGACGCTGTTCATCGACAGCCAGGTCTGCAAATGGAATATCGAGGACGCCAAGCGTGCCTATGCGGGTGAGAAGGTTGATCCCATTCGCCAGAAGCTCGATGTCCACTACCAACCTGGCCACAACCACACGTCCATGGGGCAGACCAAGGACGCCGACGGCAAGTGGCTGATCTCGCTGAACAAGTTCTCCAAGGACCGTTACCTGAACGTCGGCCCTCTGAAACCGGAAAACGATCAGCTGATCGACATTTCGGGGGAAGAAATGGTCATCGTCCACGACAACCCGACCTTTGCCGAGCCGCATGACGCGACGATCGTGCATGCCTCCAAGATCAACCCCGTGCACGTCTGGAACCGCGAGGATCCCTTCTTCTCGGACGCGGTAGCCCAGGCAAAGGCGGACAACATCGATCTCATGGTCGATTCGGAAGTCATTCGAGACGGCAACAAGGTGCGCGTCTATATGACGTCCTCCGCTCCGGCCTTCGGCCTGGAAACCTTCACCGTGAAGCAGGGCGATGAGGTCACCGTCTATGTGACCAACATCGACGAGGTCGAAGACCTGACCCACGGTTTCGCCATCGTCAATTACGGCGTCAACATGGAAGTGGCTCCACAGGCGACCGCTTCTGTCACCTTCAAGGCCAGCAAGCCAGGCGTCTACTGGTATTATTGCTCGTGGTTCTGCCACGCCATGCATATGGAAATGAAGGGACGCATGTTCGTCGAACCTACGGCAGCATGATGAGCTTGCGAGCCCTGACATTGCGAATCGGGACGGCGGCTATAATGGCCGCCTTACCGGTGCTCGCGCGTGCGGAAAGCCGTTCCGTTGCACCGGACGAGGGGCGGCCCCTCCAAACGGTGATCGATGCGGCGACACCCGGCGACGTAATCACGTTGCAGGCCGGGGAACACATGGGGCCCGTCACGATCGACAAAGCCTTGTCGCTCGTAGGACAGGGGCGCGCATCGGTCGTCGGGAATGGCAAGGGCAGCGTCATCACGATCACCGCGGAGGGCGTTACGATTCGCCGCCTGCAGGTGAGCGGTTCCGGTATTGATCTTACAAAGCTCGATTCGGGGATCTTTGCTGCAAAGACCGCCAAGCGCGCCGTGATCGAGGACAACACGATTACCGGCAATCTCTTTGGGGTGTATCTTCACGGAGCATCAGAAAGCATCGTCAGGGGAAATCGCATTGCCGGCCTGCAGGAAGGCCGCCTGAGTGAAGCAGGGAATGGCGTCACGGTATGGAATGCGCCAGGCTCGATGGTTCTCGACAACGATATCAGCTTCGGGCGCGACGGAATCTCGACCAACGCGAGCAGGCGGAATGTCTTCAGCGGAAATCGCTTCCGCGACCTGCGTTTCGGGGTTCACTACATGTACACAAACGACAGCGAGATCAGCAACAACGTGTCGACCGGCAATGCCGTCGGCTATGCGATCATGTTTTCCAACCGCCTGAAAATAAAAGGCAATCGCTCGGATGGGGATCGCGACCACGGTCTGCTGCTGAACTACGCGAACGGTTCCGAAATCACCGGCAATGTCGTCGTCGGTCGCCTGCAACCGACCGAGCGCTGGCTAACGGCAGGAGCCCGATCCAGCGAACACGGCATGCCCAAGACAGAGGAGGGGAGCGCGGTCGCCGACGGAAACCGCCGTCTTGGACCGGAAAAATGCGTCTTCATCTACAACGCCAACAAAAATCGCTTCCGGGACAACGTGTTCGAGGGGTGCGCGATCGGCATTCACTTCACGGCAGGATCGGAAGGCAACGGCATCAGTGGCAACGCGTTCATAAACAATCGCAACCAGGTCAAATATGTCGGAACGCGTCACCTCGATTGGTCGGCGGACGGCAGAGGCAACTACTGGAGCGACAATCCGGCATTCGATCTCAACGGGGACGGGGTCGGAGACAGTCCCTATAGGCCCAACGATCTCATCGACAGGGTGCTTTGGACTTCGCCCCAGGCCAAACTTCTGACGAGCAGCCCCGCCGTTCAGGTCATCCGCTGGGCCCAGGCGCAGTTTCCGGCGATTCTGCCAGGAGGTGTCGTCGACAGCCATCCGCTGATGCTTCCGACCCAACGCAAGGAAGCTACACAATGAATGAGACCGTCCAGGTTTCAGGCATAGCCAAGCGCTATGGGAAGTCGACCGTCGTCCGGGACGTATCCTTCACGCTCCGCGCGGGAGAGACGGTCGCGCTCGTCGGGCATAACGGCGCCGGCAAGACGACGCTCATCAAGCTGATGCTCGGCTTGATCCGGCCCACGGCGGGCACAGTGCGTGTCCTCGGCGAGAATCCTGCCACTGGCGACTTCGCGGTGCGTCAACGCCTCGGCTACCTGCCGGAAAGCGTGTCGTTCAACATGGCACTATCTGGACGCGAGACCTTGCGCTTCTATGCGCGACTAAAGCGCGTCGATGCTACCGCCGCAGAGGAACTCTTCGAGCGCGTAGGTCTCGCAGCGGAAGCCGTTGACCGGCCTGTCCGGACCTATTCGAAGGGCATGCGGCAGCGCCTCGGGCTCGCTCAAGCTTTGCTCGGAGCGCCACGGATCCTGCTGCTCGACGAACCGACCAGCGGGCTCGACCCGGCGCTCAGGAGGAACTTCTACGATCTGATCGCGGAGTTGCAAGAGAAGGGCACCACGGTATTGCTCTCGTCGCATGCGCTGACGGAGCTCGAAGGACGCACGGATCGCGTCATCATCCTCAACAACGGCGTGGCGATTGCGGACGGCACGCTCGACGATTTACGTCGCATCGCGCAACTGCCCACACGCATCAGCGTCAACCTTTCGCAAATCGACGCAGCACCTCGATGGGCGAATGATGGCATGAACTGGCGCCGGAGTGCGGACGGTGTCCTCGACGCGGAAATATTGCCCGATCGGAAAATCCGCTTGCTGCACGACATCACCGCAGATGCGGCGCTGATCTCCGGTTTGACGATCACCGAGCCGACGCTCGATGACCTCTACGCCCATTTTCTCAAAGCCCAGGTGATGAAATGAGAAATGTTCTGACGATCGCCGGGAAGGAGATACAGGAAGGCACCCGCAACCGTTGGGTCCTGGCAACGACGCTGCTGATGGCGGCACTTGCCTTGACGTTGACGTTTCTTGGAAGCGCGCCGACCGGCACGGTCGGCGTCAACAGGCTCGATGTCGTCATCGTCAGCCTCTCAAGTCTCACGATCTTCCTCGTGCCCCTGATCGCGCTCCTTCTTTCCCATGACGCCATTGTCGGGGAGATGGAGCGGGGGACGATGCTTCTTCTTCTGAGCTATCCCATCGGACGTCGCGAGATCGTCTTCGGCAAGTTCCTCGGTCACCTGGCGATACTCGCCTTCGCGACGCTATTCGGCTACGGCGTGGCCGCCATAGCCTTGATGGCGACAGGAAGCCAGATCGGACCGGAAAGCTGGCGCGCCTTCGCATCGATGATAGCATCCTCGATCCTGCTGGGCGCAGTGTTCGCCGCAATCGGATACCTGACGAGTTCCTTGGCGAGCGAGCGGACCACGGCCGGCGGCATCGCGATCGGGATCTGGCTGTTCTTCGTACTGATCTACGATATGGCGCTGCTCGGCGGCCTGGTTGCCGCTCAAGGGCAAACAATACCGAGGGCCGTTCTCAACGCACTCCTGCTCGCCAATCCCACCGATGTCTATCGGCTGCTGAATCTCGGTTCCGGCGGTGCGAGTGCGCTTTCTGCCATGGGGGGTGTGGCCGACCACACGGGCCTTTCCTCATCGGTTCTGCTCGCCGCTCTCGGGCTCTGGGCGCTTGCTCCGCTCGGTTTCGCCACGGTGAACTTCTCAAGGAGGGAATTATGAGGCTGGCGCTTACTGCGGCAATGCTGACCACAATGTTTCTCCTCGGTGGTTGTGAAAAGGAGGAGGCGAAAACGCCCGCTCCATACGCGCTTACGGCCGATGCCATGGGGCGCTATTGCGGCATGAACGTCCTCGAACATCCCGGGCCGAAGGGGCAGGTCATCCTCCGGGACATTCCTGAGCCGATCTGGTTCTCCTCGGCGCGCGACACCGTGGCATTCAGCATGCTGCCGGAGGAGCCGAAGGACATTGCCGCGATCTATGTTTCCGACATGGGCGCTGCAAAGAGCTGGGAAGATCCTGGTGCCGAGAATTGGATCGACGCGAAGAAGGCGTTCTACGTCATCCGCAGCAGCGTGAAGAGCGGCATGGGTGCCGAGGAAGCAGTGCCGTTCCTCGATGAAGGCGCCGCGAGGAATTTTGCCGCGAAGAACGGCGGGCAGGTGACAGGATTTACCGAAATTCCGAGGGACTACGTGCTGGGGACCGATGCTCCCGATCGGGACGCGGGTTTGGAAATCGACAGCCATGGCGGGGGGCAAACTCATGGATAATCCGATTACGCGCCGCCGGGCTGTCTGCATCATGGCCGCCGCTGCCGGACTTCCATTGCTGGGACCCGGCACGCAAGCGAGGGCCGCTGCCCCCGTGGTCACCTGGAAGGGCCAGGCCTTGGGAGCGCCGGCGACAATAATTTTGCACGTAGATGACGAGGCACAAGCCGCCCGTCTGATCGACCGCGTTATCGCGGAGGTTTCGCGGCTCGAGAGCGTGTTCAGCCTCTACCGGAGCGACTCGGTCCTCTCGGAGCTGAACCGGGCGGGAGCAATTGCTGCTCCGCCTTCGGATCTGGTGCGCCTGCTTGAGGCGTGCCGCAAATACTGGAAGGCGACGAATGGCGCCTTCGACCCCACCGTCCAGCCGCTGTGGGCGCTTTACGCAAGGCATTTCTCCGTAGAGGGTCCCGATCCCGCGGGCCCGCCCGATGACGAGAAGGTGCAGGCGTTGGCGCGGGTCGGCTTCGACAAGGTCAGGCTCGGCCGCGACCGCGTGGTGTTCATCCGGCCAGGAATGGCCCTGACGCTAAACGGCGTCGCGCAAGGCTACATAACCGACCGCGTCGTCGAGTTGCTCAAGGACGCGGGCATCGCAAACAGCCTCGTCAGCATGGGGGAGATGCGCGCAATCGGAGCGCAGGGCGACGGCAACCCATGGCGGGTCGGTCTTGCGTCAAGGGAAGATGCGCCGGCACCGGACAGCAAGGCCGTCGCCACGTCGAGCCAGGACGGCTTGCTTTTCGGCGGCTCCGGCCGCTACGGCCACATTATCGATCCGCACAGCGGGGGAGCGCCGAAACTCTTCAAGAGGGTCAGTGTCATAGCTCCGACGGCGACGGAGGCGGATGCTTTCTCAACTGCGTTCAGCCTGATGGACATGTCCAGCATTCGCCTCATGGGCGAACGACACCCTGATCTTACCGTTGACCTCGTTTCCAACGCGGGTGAACGCACCCGCTTCGGGTAGGCAGCGTCCTTTGCGCGCCTGATAAGACGAGCGGCGCTGTAGGATCAGGGCCGCACGCCTTTGCCAAGAATGGTCATTTCTTCGCTCGCGATCCGATCCGGCTGTCCAGGATAGCCCGCCACACCCGCTTTCCGAGCTTTACGCTGAGGCGGCACGTGCCGGCATCCTCGGCCTCCCGAGGCCGCAACCTCGATGCCGGCCGTAGAGAACTTGCTGAACAATCTCAGCTCGGACATGCGGCTCGTGCGCGAAATCCTGCAGCGCCTTGAGGATGGCGGGCAGCAGTCGGGGCAGCTCAGGCGATAAAAATCCCGCAGGGGCGAGGTTGATCAGGGGTTAGGCGACAACTGCGGCATTAAGTGGCGCAAGTGACGTGCTGGATCGCGTTACCGAATATGCGACCTGAACTTCTCGCTTCTTGTTGCCGCCCATGACTTGCAACATGCGCGGCAGTCACGTCGAGTCTCGGCACGTCGAATTGTCACGCGCGTCGGCTGCACTGGACTGAGCGCTTCCCTTCGATCGCTGACGATGCGCGGCGGCTACAGACGGTCGACGACAGCGCCGGCGGCCCAAACGCGTGTCGAACATGGATCGACCCTTGTCATCGAGCACAATTGCCTCGCCATCGAGGATGCCTGGTTACAGCAAGTGCCGGGGGCCTCCCCACCGGCTGGCCTAGATGATGACTTGCTCTCCCAACTCGACGACACGATTTGGAGGCAGATGGAAGTACTCGGTTGGATCAATCGCCGAGTCGGCCATAACGATGAAGAGCTTGTCCTGCCACTGGGGCAGTCCTGATTGGGAGTCTGCTATCAGCTTGCGCCGGCCGAGATAGAAGGACGTCGACATGATCTCGAACTTGAGCCCTTCCTTTCGGCAGCGCGCCAGGGCCCTTGAGACATTCTGATCGTCCATGAAGCCGAATCTCAGCTCCAGTAGGCTGAACCGGTCCGAGAGCTTTGTAATTGTGTAGCGGTCCTTCTCAGGCACGTACGGAACCCTGGCGGTTTTGATGGTCAGAATGACATTGTGCTGGTGCAGCACATGATTGTGCTTGATGTTGTGCAACAGAACAGCCGGAGTCGTGTCGGGCGTGGCCGTCAGGAAGATAGCTGTTCCGGGCACGTCGACAGGAGCATGCTCAGACTTTCGTTCGACCATGGCTATGAACTGGCTGAGCGGAATGTCCTGGCGGGCCGTCTTTTCACGCAGCAGTCTGACACCCTTGCGCCAGGTCCACATCATCGTAATCAAGGTGCCGGCAATGAGGATGGGCACGTAACCCCCATGGTGAACCTTGAACAAGTTGGCGCCAAGAAAGACCAGTTCGAGGCTGAACAATGGAAGCAGGACGGCTATTGCTGTCAACGCGGGCCAAGCCCATTGGCGGCGGACGAATTCGAAGGCGAGGATAGTATCAATCACCATCGCGCCGGTGATCGATACGCCGTATGCGGGGGCAAGGGCTTCGGAACTACCGAACAACAGCATGAGGGCCAGCACGCCAATCAGCAGAATGCTGTTGACCAAAGGCAGGTAGATCTGACCTGTCTGCGTTTCCGAGGTGTAGCAGATCTCGAACCTTGGCAGGAAGCCGAGGTGGATCGCTTGCCTTATGAGCGAGAACGCTCCGGTGATCACGGACTGGCTGGCGATGATCGTTGCGGCAGTGGCAAGGATCACCATCGGCAACAGGGCCCAGTTCGGGAACATTAAGAAAAACGGGTTGGAGAGAGCATCAGGATGGGACAACACCAGGGCGCCCTGTCCGAGGTAGTTCAACGCAAGAGCCGGAAACACCACGGCAAACCAAGCCGTCTGGATGGGGAGGCGTCCGAAATGGCCTAGATCGGCATAAAGCGCCTCGGCTCCGGTCACCGTGAGGAAGATGGCGCCGAGCACGATAAAGCCTACGAGACCGGCATTCCATAAGAAGGCAACCGCATTGAGCGGGTTGAATGCGGATAGAATTGCCAAGTCGTCGCCTATATGCGCAACGCCGGCAGCCGCCATGACGAGAAACCAAATTAGAGTGATTGGGCCGAAGAATATCGAGACGGCCCCGGTACCACGGGATTGCACGGCGAAAAGCAACACGATTATCGCGACGGAGATCGGAAGGACATAATCGTGAAGCGCCGGCGTCACGAGTTTCAATCCCTCGACGGCCGAGAGCACCGACAGCGCTGGCGTGATCATCGCGTCACCGATGAACAGGGCGGCACCGAGAACGCCGGCAAAAAACATCACGATAGGATACTTGGTTCCCCTCTTCATCAACAGGGCGAGCAGGGACAAGGTGCCTCCCTCACCATCGTTATCGGCACGAAGCAGAAAGAGCACGTACTTGATGGTAACGATGGCTGTGAGCGTCCAGATCACGAGCGAGACGAGGCCGATGACCTCGTCTCGCCCGACCCCACCTGGTCCAATGGACGCAGTGCCTCACGGAAGGCGTAGAGAGGACTGGTCCCGATATCACCGTAGACCACGCCGATTGCCCCAATGGTCAGCGCCAGAAACCGCGGCAGATTGTTCGCATGTGCCGGTACGTGGTCGAGGGAGTCGGCCAATGTGTTCTCCGAGTGTTGATCGGGCGACGTGCTGATGCAGTTGAAGACATAGATACCGCCCGTTCGAGAGTCGAGCCACCGAACTAACTGAACCGCGTTCTTATTTGTTCCTGCTTAAAGAACACCGGAACGATGAATCCATCCGGTGAACACGGCGTATAACCGTCGGCATTTTCCCGAGTAGAGGCATTGCGCTTGATTTCACCTGTGCCGTCTCTAACTCTCTAGGGGTAGCGACGTTCGAAGCGGTTCCCTTGGATGGAACAGGGCGAATGAGCCCCAGCTACATGATGAATACGTCGCGATCGGAGCTGCAGCGGACCGATCCATCTGCAGCTCTATTGCCGTTTGGGCGCGACGAGTTGCCGTCACCACCATCGTCGTTCGGCCAATCCTTGCCAAATCATCACCGAGCGCTTCTTTCGCCTGCTGGCCGCTCAGTCGGGTCAATAGCTGCTGAAGCAACTGGTGCACGGTGACTCCGCTAGCCGCGCGCTCGCTTCTGGCGCACCAAGAAAAGGAAGCGACTTATCGCTTGACGGTCATGCCTGGGGATCGGCGCTGGCCCATTACCCGCATGTGCACATCATCGTGCCCGGCGGGGGCTGTCGCCGGATGCCACCCGCTGGATCGCATGTCGCCCCGGCTTCTTCCTGCCCGCAAAAGTTCTGTCGCGTTCGCCCATCTCGCGATTAAGCCCGTGCACGATGATATGCTGAACTCACGAATTGTCGAGGCGCGAACCTGCCAGGACACCATATCCCACGGCTTGGATCAGCTTGACGCCTATGTCGCGTATTCGAGCTTGGCTCCAAAGCCCCTTCATGGCTCATCGGTACGTCGAGCCACAAGATCGTGAAGCTGCCGTCCGAGTACGCCGTCGCAATCGGCAAGGTCCAGGACGATGTTCATGTGGTTGAGGCCAGGAACCGGGAGCAGTTTGGCGCATTCATCCTGTGCACGCAGCCGCTCGCATAGCCCGGTCGCCTGATCCTGGAACGGCGCCGTCTCATCCGCTCCATAGGCGATGATGCGCGACGGGCAGGGGTGTTGCGAGCTGGTGAGAGGCGACCATGCGGCCGCCTCCATCGGTGTCATCTCCGCTTCGTGTCGAAGGAAGCTGTCCGGTATCCCCGACAGGTCGTAGATGCCGCTTAGGAGCAGCAAGCCTTGAAGCGTCGGCAGGGAGGGCGGGTAGGCTTCCTCAGGCCCAGTTGCGGCGAGGAAGGAGGCGAGGTGCGCGCCTGCCGAATGACCGCTGACGGTCAGCCGCGCAGGATCTGCTCCGAAATCCCTGGCATGGGCCTGAAGCCAGAGCACCGATCGCCGAACCTGATCCACCAGCACGTCCAGGCGTTTGCCAGGCATCAGGTCGTATTCGACCAAGGCAGCAATGCCGCCGGCCGCAAGAACCGGTGCGGCGACGAAACGATAGTTGGCCTTTTCGCCGGAGCGCCAATATCCGCCGTGAACGAACACGTGCAGGGGCGCGCCGGCCCGCGGGCGTTCCGGCAAGATGACGTCCAGGACCTCCCGGGCGCCCGGGCCGTACGCTATGTCTGCCCGCACGTCCGCGCGCGCCGAAAGGGCACGACTGCGTTCGGCGAACTCTGCGGCGATGGTGTCGAAATCGGGCACGAAGTCGCGAATGAGGTAAAGGTCCTGTGCTGTCATCGTCTGCTCCGCCGATCAATAATCAACTGCGTAATATTTTGCCTCCATGAATTCCAGAATGCCCGTCACGCCGCCTTCGCGGCCAAGGCCGCTCTGTTTAACGCCGCCGAAGGGAGCTGCGGGGTCTGACATCAGGCCCCTGTTGATGCCGAGCATGCCCGTTTCAATGCGCTTGCCTACCTTCATCGCACGTTTGAGGTCGCGCGAGTAGATGTACGCGGCGAGGCCATACTCCGTATCGTTTGCAAGGCGGATCGCCTCGTCGTCGCTTTCGAACCTGTAGACAGGCGCGACCGGCCCGAAGATTTCCTCACGTGCGATTGACGCGTTTACGGGGACGTTTTCGAGTACAGTCGGCGGATAGAAATAGCCGTTTTCCATAAGCGGTTTGCCGCCGGTGGTCGCCCGCGCACCCGCGGCGAGTGCGTCGGAGACGAGC
Organism: Sinorhizobium sp. 7-81; assembly: GCF_030124405.1. Taxonomy (NCBI): domain Bacteria; kingdom Pseudomonadati; phylum Pseudomonadota; class Alphaproteobacteria; order Hyphomicrobiales; family Rhizobiaceae; genus Sinorhizobium; species Sinorhizobium sp. 7-81. Next base: position 573,154 of record NZ_JASKLT010000002.1, read on the forward strand.
CGGTCGATCTTGCGGACGGCGTTTTGCGTGATCATCGGTCCACATTGCGTCTCGGGATCGTAGCCGGGACCGATCTTCAGTGCCATCATCCGCGCAGTGAGGCCGGCGACGAACGCATCATAGATGCCCGCCTGGACATAGAAACGATTGGCGGCAGTGCAGGCTTCTCCGGCGTTTCGCATTTTGGCGATCATCGCACCGTCGAGTGCCGCCTCGAGGTCAGCGTCGTCGAACACGATGAAGGGCGCATTGCCGCCGAGTTCCATCGAGCAACTGACGACCGACTTGGCGGCTTCGGCAAGAAGAACGCGGCCAACGCCGGTGGAGCCGGTGAAGGAGAGCTTGCGAACGCGTGGATCGGCGAGCATCGCATTCGTTATTCCGCTTGGATTGCTTGTGGTCAGCACGTTGACGACGCCAGGCGGGACGCCCGCCTCTTCGCCGAGACGGGCCATGGCATAGGCCGTCAGCGGCGTCTCCGAGGCAGGTTTCAGGATCACCGTGCAGCCAGCGGCAAGGGCAGGTCCGATCTTGCGGGTCGCCATCGCGGCGGGAAAATTCCAAGGCGTGATCAGGACGGCGATGCCGATCGGCTCATGGTCGACGAGGATATTGTGCGACCCGGAGGGGGTGCGCCGGAATTCGCCTGGAATGCGGGTCGCCTCTTCAGCGTACCAGCGGAAGAATTCGGCGGCATAGGCGACTTCGCCGCGCGCGTCGGGCAGGGCCTTGCCATTTTCCAGTGCGATGAGCGTTGCAAGCTCCTCAGCGTGCTGCGTCATCAGCTGGAACCAGCGTCGCAGGATTTCCGATCGCTGGCGAGCGGGAGTGGAGCGCCACTCGGCGGCAGCGGCATCCGCGGCATCGACTGCGCGCCGTGCATCTTCGATAGAAGCGTCGGCAACCTCGGCCAGCAGATTACCGGTCGAAGGATCGAGAACGGTTATACCGCTGCCGCTTTGCCATTTGCCGCCGATGTAGAGGCCCTCGGCATGCAGGGCAGGATCGGCGTAACCGGAAAACTTGGCATGGAACGTCATGAAGGGGTCCTTTCGACTCAGTTCAGGCTGTAGCGATCGCCGAAATAGGCGGCGGCAACGAGGTTGCGCATCTCGTGCGGGTTCAGCGGGCGGGGATTGTTCTGGATGAGGCGCGCAATGCCCGAGCTTTGCTCTGCCACCCAGTCGATCCGGTCTTCTTCAAGGCCGAGATCCCGCAGCGTGGCGGGAATGCCGATGCGTTCAAAGAGCGAAACGAGGGCAGGTATCACGTCATCCGGTCCGTTGAGCCTGGCCGCAAGCGCGATCTTCGCAAGTTCGTCGCGGATGAGTGGCGCGTTCCAAGTCATGACATAGGGCATGAGGCAGGCGACGCCGAGGCCATGCGCCGTATGGGTAAGCGCGCCGACGGGGTACTGGATGGCATGGGCCGCGGCGGTGCCGGCCACGCCGAATGCAAGGCCGGCAAGAGTTGCGCCGAGCATGACCTTTTCGCGCGCGCCATGGTCGGCGCCGTTCTTGCAGGCAGCTTCCAGCCCCTGCCACAGGAGGGCAATGGCGCCAAGGGCAAAATGGTCGGAAAGCTCGTTCTTACCGACGAAGACGCGCTGCTGCGCGATGCCGGGAACGGGCTTGCGCCGGATCGCGGTGAAGGCTTCGATCGCATGTGTCAGGGCGTCCGCGCCGGCGATTGCCGTCAGGCCAGGCGGGCAGGAGAGGGTGAGTTCTGGGTCGCAGATCGATACCGCCGGGATCAGGTGGGGGCTGGAAATGCCGACCTTCAGGCTGCGCTCGGCATCCGAAAGCACGGCGACGGGCGTCACCTCCGAGCCGGTGCCGGCGGTGGTGGGGATGGCGATCAACGGCATCACAGGTCCCGGCACGGTATGTTCGCCATAATAGTCCTGCGGCCGTCCGCCGTGGGTAAGGAGGAGGGCGACGCATTTTGCCATGTCGAGACATGACCCGCCACCGACGCCGATGACGAGGTCAGGAGCAAAGACCCTGGCCCGTGTAGCGCTGGCGATGGCCGATTCGACCGGGACGTCCGGCAGGGTGGAACTGTCCACCATAACCGCGAGCCCTGCTTCTTCGAGTTGCCGCACCAGCGCGAGCAAATCGGCATCCGCGGCAAGGCGCGTGTCCGTGACGACCAGCGCGCGTTGGCCGAGCCTGGCGGCGATGCCGCCAAGGGCATGGCGCTGTCCGGCGCCGAAAAGCAGTTCGCGCGGCGCCCTCAGTATGCCGAATAGGTTCATTCCGTGTCTCCTCGCTGAATTCAGGCGGCCTCGAGGGCCGTAAGGTGTTCGAAAAGCGGCTGCGGCAGTTCGATCCCGGTTTTCGCGGTTGCAGCGCGACGTGCTCGTGCACCATCGCCCGGAATGGCGACTGGTTGGGTGGGGTCGTGCGGGCGGGATAGGCGCAGGCGGTCGAGATAGGCGGCAAGTGCTGCTGTACTACCCGAACCTGCCGACGGATCGATCAGAATGACAAGGTCGCCTTTGTTGGCGGGATGAATGTCGTCGAGCGTTCCATGCACCTCAGGTGCGAGATCGGATCCGGCAAGCGCCGCGGCTAGAAGCTCGATCGCAAGGCCCAGGCCATATCCCTTGGCGTCGCCGAAGGGCGCGATCGCGCCTGCCTTTGCTGCGTGCGGATCGGTTGTCGGGCGACCGTCTCGGTCCACTGCCCAGCCGGGTGGGATCGGTAGGCCGCGCATCGCATGGTTGTTGATCTTGCCCATGGGAACGACGCTGGTTGCGAGATCCAGCACGAAAGGATCGCCATCAGCAGGAATGCCGATCGCGACCGGATTGGTGCCGAGCATGGCTTGCGTTCCGCCGAATGGGTGCACGAGCGCTTCGCTGGTCGACATGACAATAGCGATCAGGCCGTCGCTTGCGGCGGCCTCCGCATAGTAGGCAAGCATTCCGATGTGATTGGCGTTGCGGATCGCAGCAACGGCGAGCCCCGTGTCCTTCAGGGCGCCTTGCATGACGCGCATGGCGTTCATGACCACAACCGGGCCCAGGCCGCGTTCGCCGTCGATGCTCAGAAATGCATCTCGTTGCCAGGTTCCTTGTCCACGCGTTGTGGGATTCGCCAGCCCGTTATCCAGACGGGAAAGAAGCAATGGCAGGCGTTGCAGGCCGTGGGAGGGCAATCCGCGCAGTTCGGCCTCCAAGAGGAGGTCTGCCTGAAGGCGAGCGGAGTCGGCCGGAACTCCCCGCTTTTCGAGCAGGGCCACGGTCAAATTCCTCAGCCGAGTAGGCGGGAGCTTCATTTCAAATCCTATATCAGATCCTATACGATATTATATTTGACATACGATATCTTATTTGCAACAAAAGATCGCATGTCAATAAGCAGTCGGAGAATCGAAGTGACAAATGCAGCGGCGCGGGAAGGCAGGGCGACCGGCATACGCCCGATGAGCGTGGTCGATGGCGTCTACGACGGCATCTATCATCGGCTAATGTCGCTTGAGATTGCGCCTGGTGCACGCATTCCGATTGATGTCCTCGCTCGCGAACTCGGCGTTTCGCAGACGCCGATCCGCGAGGCCCTGAGCCGTCTGGAACGTGAGGGCCTTGTTCGCAAGGAGCATCTGATCGGCTATAGCGCAGCCCCTCAATGGACGCGCAAGCAGTTCGAGGACCTCTATGCTTTTCGCCTCCTGATCGAACCCGAAGCTGCCCGGCTTGCCGCGATCAATATGACTCCTGAGGCGCTCCAGCAGCTCGAGAATTCCGCCGCCGACATGGGCCACGGCGAGGCGCCGGTCGATCGCAACACGCGCTACTCGCGCTTTGCCCGCGCCGATGCGCAGTTCCATGACGCGATCCTGAAAATCGCCGGAAACGACGTGATCCGCAGCACTTTGTCGAACCAGCATGTCCACCTGCACATCTTCCGGCTGATGTTCCACACCCGGGTGACTCAGGAGGCGCTCGAGGAGCATGAGAACCTGCTGGCTGCCTTCCGGGCGCGCGATCCACAGGCCGCATATGATGCCATGCGTGTCCACATCGAGCGCTCGCGTGACCGCTTGCTTTCGGCTTTCGAATGAACGCGGTCCCGTCTCCCAATCCGGTCGCGGCGCTACCAAACCCGGCTGTTGCCGCGCTCAGGGCCGAAGGGCTTGGCAAGGCCTATGGTCCGATCACCGTCCTGTCGGACGTCACGCTTGAGGTTGAAGCCGGAGAGGTTCACGCCATTATCGGTGAGAACGGCGCCGGAAAATCGACGCTGATGAAGCTCCTTTCCGGCCATGTCGCCCCAACGGCCGGCCGCCTGCTCATGGAGGGGAGGTCGGTTGAGTTCCGAAATGCGGTGGAAGCCGAAAATGCCGGCATCGTACTCGTGCACCAGGAAATCCTGCTTGCTGCCGACCTCACGGTTGCGGAAAACCTGTTTCTGGGACGCGAGGTTGGCCGTGGTCCGATGGTCAACGACCGGGCGATGAACCGACGCACGGCCGAACTGCTCGCGCGGGTCGGTTCAACGGCCCGGCCGCGCGACCGTGTGGGTGAACTGCCACTCGCCCAGCGCCAGCTCGTGCAGATCGCGCGCGCCCTTCTGGATGAGCGCAAGGTCATCATCTTCGATGAGCCGACTGCGGTTCTCGCAAACGACGAGGTGGCGGCGCTGCTCGACATCGTACGCAGCTTGCGCGACCACGGGGTTGCGGTGCTCTACATCTCCCATCGTCTCGACGAGGTTCAGGCGCTTGCCGACCGCATCACCGTGCTTCGTGACGGCCGCATGATCGGGACCTGGCCGGCGGCAGGCCTTGGGCAGCGTGAAATGGCGGAACTGATGGTCGGGCGAGAGCTGGACATGCTCTATCCGCATAAGCGACCTGCCACGACCGCTGCTCCAATTCTGTCGGTCACCAACCTTGCCGTCGACAACGGCTCGCAGAGGGTCTCCTTCAGCGTCAGCCCCGGCGAAGTGCTGGGTATCGGCGGCATGATCGGGGCGGGTCGTACCGAACTGATCGAGGGCCTGATGGGCCTTCGTCCGTCAGAGGTGGAAAGCGTCGTCCTGAACGGCCGGGAGATCGGGAACCGCTCCGTCCGTACCCTAATGGACGCCGGCCTCGTCTACCTGACCGAGGACCGCAAGGGCAAAGGCCTGCTCCTGGAGGAGAAGCTCGGCCCTAACCTCACCCTGCAGGCGCTTGATACGATCAATCCGGGTGTCTTTCTGGACAAGCGGGGAGAGCTTTCCTGCCTTCAGAAGGCGGTCGTCGATTACGATATTCGCGTGCGCTCGCTGCGCCTTGAGGCCAGCAAGCTTTCGGGCGGGAACCAGCAGAAGCTGCTTCTTGCCAAGGTCATGATGGCCAATCCCTCCGTGATCATCATCGATGAGCCGACGCGCGGAATCGACATCGGCAACAAGAGCCAGATCTATGACTTCATCGACGGGATGGTGCGCGCCGGCAAGGCCTGCATCGTCATCTCGTCGGAAATGCCGGAGCTCGTGGGCCTTGCCGACCGCGTGCTGGTGATGCGGGCCGGGAGGATCGCCGCCGAGCTTCGCGGCACTGATATCAATGAGGAAAATGTCGTCTACGCCGCCACGACCGGGGGGCATGCAGACGTCGGGGAGGAGAAACATGACCGTAGCGACCGTAACAATCGCGCCCACGGATGACGGAGCGCGCTTTCGCTGGGCCGATCTGGCGCCCTTCATCGCCCTTGCGGTGATCGTGCTGTTCGGGGCGCTGGTGAATTCAAACTTCGTGTCGTCGGCCAATCTCATCAACGTTATTACGCGGAGCGCCTTCATCGCGATCATCGCGGTCGGGGCGACATTCGTGATCTCGTCCGGCGGGCTGGACCTGTCGGTGGGTTCGATGATGGCCTTCGTCACCGGCCTCATGATCATGGTGATGAACTATCTCGCCCCGGCATTTGGAAACTGGGCGATCCCGATGGGAGCGGGCGTGGCGCTGCTGGTCGGATCGCTATGCGGCCTCTTCAACGGACTCATCGTGACAGTCGGGCGAATAGAACCCTTCATCGTCACGTTGGGCACGATGGGCATTTTCCGCGCCTTCATCACCTTCATGACCGATGGCGGCTCGTTGCCGATCGATCGCAGCCTCCGGGAAGCCTATCGGCCGGTCTATTTCGGCAGCATCTTCGGTATCCCTTATCCGGTGCTCATCACCTTCGTCGTCGTCATGCTTGGCGCCTTCCTGCTCTACAAGACGAAGTATGGCCGCCGCTTGACATCGGCGGGATCCAATGTCGAGGTCGCGCGCTTTTCCGGCGTCAATGTCTCTGCCGTGCGCACCGTTGCCTACGTCATCCAGGGCGTCTGCGTCTCCGTCGCCGCCATCTGCTATGTGCCGCGGCTCGGCGCGGCGACGCCCACCACCGGGCAGCTCTGGGAGCTGCAGGTCATCACTGCAGTCGTGATCGGCGGCACCCTGCTCCGCGGCGGGCGGGGGCGCATTGGCGGCACAGTGGCCGGCGCCCTCATCCTCGAGGTGATCGCCAACGTCATGGTTCTGTCGGACATAGTCTCGGAATATCTCGTCGCCGCCGTTCAGGGAGCGATCATCATCATCGCCATGCTGGCGCACCGCTTTACTGCCAACCGCTGAAAACAGCACCGACTTCAAAGGAGGAGAAAATGAAGTCTGTTATCCATAAGGCTGGACTCTTGTTATCGACGGCTACCCTGGTCCTCGCTCTACCGCTAGGCAGCACTCAGGCCCAGGAGAGGAACGTGACTGTCGCCGTCTCGATTCCGGCCGCAACGCATGGATGGACCGGAGGGGTCGTCTACCATGCAGAGCAGGCTGAAAAAGAGGTCGAGGCTGCGTTTGCAAATGTAGACGTCGTGCTGTCGACCGCGTCGTCGGCGACCGCGCAGGTCTCGGCGCTCGAAGATCTGTCGGCGACCCGGAAGCTCGACGCGCTGGTCATCCTACCCTTTACGTCGGAGGAACTGACGGGGCCGGTCGAGCAGATCAAGGAAAAGGGCACCTTCATTTCCGTGGTCGACCGTGGCCTCGCCGACCCAACGATCCAGGACCTCTATGTCGCTGGCGACAACATCGCCGTGGGTGCCAATACGGCGCGCTGGCTTTCCGACAAGCTTGGTGGCGAGGGCGAGATCGTCGTGTTGCGCGGTATCCCGACCGTCATCGACGACGAACGCATAAAAGGCTTCTCGGACGTCATCAACAAGACGAACATCAAGATCCTCGATATCCAGTATGCCAACTGGAACCAGGACGAAGCCTTCAAGTTGATGCAGGACTATCTAGCAAAGTACCCGAAGATCGATGCCGTCTGGGCCAACGACGACGACATGCTGCTCGGCGTGATCGAGGCCGTCGATCGTGCGGGTCGCAAGGACATCAAGTATGCGCTCGGCGGCAACGGCATGAAGCAGGTCATCGAAATGGTGAAGGAAGGCAACGAGCGCACACCGGTCTCGACTCCCTATCCGCCGTCGATGATCAAGTCGGCCATCTACATGACAGCGGCACAATTCGCTGGGCAGGCGCCCATGCGCGGTTCATTCCTGCTCGGTGCGCCGCTGATCACCCCGGAAAACGCCGACCAGTTCTATTTCCCCGATTCCCCATTCTGATCCGAAACGGTGCCCGGCCGGCCGCCGGGCACTCGTCCGAAATTCATGACAACAGGAGACACGACATGAGCGGCAAGAAGATCCTCATGCTGACCGGCGAATTCACCGAGGAATACGAAATCTATGTCTTCCAGCAGGGAATGGAGGCGGTGGGCCATACGGTGCACGTCGTTTGCCCGGACAAAAAGGCCGGGGACCGTATCAAGACCTCCCTGCACGACTTCGAGGGCGACCAGACCTACACGGAAAAGCTCGGCCACTACGCCGACATCAACAAGACCTTTTCCGAAGTGCGGGTCGAGGATTATGACGCAGTCTATGCAGCGGGCGGCCGCGGCCCGGAATACATCCGCACAGACAAACGCGTCCAAAACATAGTCCGCCATTTTCATGAGACGGGCAAGCCGATCTTCACAATCTGCCATGGCGTGCAGATCCTCATGGCCGTGCCTGGCGTGCTGGAAGGCCGCAAAGTCGCGGGTCTTGGCGCCTGCGAACCGGAGGTGACGGCTGTCGGCGGCACCTACATCGACGTGAAGCCCACCGAGGCCTATGTCGACGGCAACATGGTCTCGGCCAAAGGGTGGACGGGCCTTGCGGCTTTCATGCGCGAGTGCCTGAACGTGCTGGGCACGAAGATCACGCACACGTAGTCGATTGACCTGAGATCGATAACAGCTTCGCCCTCGGGCGGTCGGCCCGAGGGAGGTTTGCGCAGCCAAAGCCAGTTTGCGGGGTGCGGTCTGCTGTACCAAGTGCAGTTTTATCGTGTGATCTGCTCGATGTTCGCTGACCTGGGAAAAACGTTCGCCGGCTCGAACCTTCAAGACCTTGAATGATAGGGTCGGCGGTTCGAATCCTGACAAGGCGACGGATGCATAGTCGACTCCCGAGGGCTGCGCTGTAGCAGGACGGATTCAAATTCTGGGGCGTCGATCCGCTCGCGCAAAAGGCGCTCGTCCAGCGTCAGGAACGGATGGATGATGTTGGCGTCGACTCGCCTCGCGCCACCAAGAACCAGACAATCACCTGTTTCTTCCGTCCTTGTGACCAAACCGCGTTTCAAGATAGTTCACCCCGAAAGAGACGACATCTTGCGCATCGAGCAGGTAGGAACGTGCGTCTCCCACTTGGCCTTCGCGATGCCGCCCCTGCGAGACGTACGCTTTCGCGATCGTCTCGACTTCATCCGGTTCTCCGTCAATGGCGAAGCAATCAAGGAAGCCGTTCGTATCGAAGTCTTCAGCGGTCTCCCAAATTACTTCCCCGTTCGGTCCAAGCATCGGCATCTCATAGGTCACACGGCGTTTGCCCGGGATATCGGCTATCGCCTCTGCGTAATGCAGCGCGGTGACCGTATCGAGGGGAGCTCCAAGCAAGAGCACTTTTCCGCCGCGCCGGACAAAGCGTTCGACAGGAGAACCGCGGCCCAGAGCATGGCCCAGTCTGTGCGGCTCGATCAGCTCTTTCGCAAGCGCGCCGATTGCTATCATTGACGCATCGGGATGCGCACTGCGCAATGCGCCGGGCGCCTCGGCCAGGAACTGGTTCAGCAGACCGAAACCACGATAGGTTCGGGCGGTCGCGGGATCGAACGGCGGCCAGTTGCGCCGCACCTCCTCCGCCATCTGAGCGCCGTTCAACGTCTCCTCATAGGGAGACCGATCCCAAGAGGCATAGCCCATCAAGGTCCCGGTTGGTCCTATGGCATCACGCAGCGCTGCAACCACGCTTTCGGCCCCTCCTTCGACCACGCCAATCGCCTTCAGCGACGCATGCACCATCACGGCATCGCCTGTCTCTATGCCGAGCGCGTGAAGGTCCGATTTGAGTGTCGTCCTGTTCGTCACGTGGGTCCTCAGCTGTATGGTGACCGGCACTGCTCATGCGCCATCATAGGGCTGATAGGTGTTATCGTATGCCCGATACGACCGACAATGATCAAAACGCACCGAATATGCGCGGCCAACCTCGAACCGGCGCCACCGGATGCGCGATTGCAACTCCAATGATCACACCGGCGGCAAATGCGGCGGAAAGAAACCAGTAGCCCCTATGGAGGCGGTCGCCGGGGTGAGCGACTACGATGCCGCGATATCCGTTAAAGATCAGCCCGATGTCCTCGAAGCTCGCGCGCAAGGGCCTAGTCGGATCTGGCGATCGCACGCGAGCGGTTTGCCCCGTGCGATGGCCAGATCGTCAGTGCCAGATCGTCAGTGGTTGTGCCGCGGCGGCGTCTTGGAGATTTTACGGAACTCGTCCGCCTTCCTGATCGTCGCGCCGTCGGCGAGCTGGGTCACGGTCTGGCGGTAGATCATCTGCCAGGGAGTGGCGTCCTCCGGTACCTTCGGAATACCCTCGGCCTTCCGGCGCTCGATCTCGGCATCGTCCACCAACATGTCGCAGAGGCCTTCGTTGAAGTCGATGCGTATGGTGTCGCCGGTGCGTACCCAGGCAAGGCCGCCGCCGGCCGCGCTTTCGGGCGAGGCGTTCAGGATCGACGGGCTGTCAGCCGTGCCGGACTGGCGGCCGTCGCCGATCGTCGGAAGGCTCATGATGCCGCGTTTCAGCAGGTGATCCGGCGGCTGCATGTTGACCACTTCGGCCGAGCCAGGCCAACCCCTGGGACCGCTGCCGCGGATCACCAGGATGCAGTTCTCATCGATTTCGAGCGAGGGATCATTGATCCGCTTGTGGTACTCCTCAGACCCGTCGAAGACGATCGCGCGACCCTCGAATACGCCCTCGCGTCCCGGCTCCTGCAGGTAGCGCTTGCGGAAGCCGTCGGAAACGACGCTCATCTTCATGATGGCGAAGTCGAAGAGATTGCCCTTGAGGACGAGGAAGCCGGCGCGTTCGCGCAGCGGCTCGGCAAAAGGCCTGATCACTTCGCGGTCGTCGGATTCGCGGCCTTCGAGGTTTTCTGCCATGGTCTTGCCGGTCACCGTCGGACAGCTGCCGTCGATCTTGCCGGCCTTGAGCAGTTCCCACATGATTGCGGGCACACCGCCGGCACGATGGAAACGTTCGCCGAGATAGGCACCCGCCGGCTGGACATTGGCGAGCAGGGGTATGTCGTAGCCATGAACCTGCCAATCGTCCGGGTTGAGCGTCACTCCCGCGTGCTTGGCCATTGCCATCAGGTGCGGCTGAGCATTGGTCGAGCCGCCGATGGCGGAGTTGACCTTGATCGCGTTCAGGAACGCCTCGCGCGTCAGGATGTCGGATGGCTTGACGTCTTGAAGTACGAGCTCAACGGCGCGGCGGCCGGTGCGATAGGCCATCTGTCCACGTTCGCGGTAGGCTGCCGGGATCGCCGCACAGCCGGTCAGCGACATGCCAAGCGCTTCGGCCATGGCGTTCATCGTGGACGCCGTACCCATGGTGTTGCAATGACCGACCGAGGGAGCGGAATCGAGGGCCGCTTCGAGGAACTCCTCGCGGGTTATTTCGCCGGCGGCATATTTGCGGCGCGAACGCCAGATCACGGTGCCGGAGCCGACGAGATCGCCGTCGTGCCAGCCGTCGAGCATCGGTCCGCCGGAGAAGACGATGGCCGGAATGTCGACAGTCGAGGCGGCCATCAATGCCGACGGGGTGGTCTTGTCGCAGCCGGTCGTCAGGATCACGCCATCGAGCGGATAGCCGTAGAGGATCTCGACCAGCCCGAGATAGGCGAGGTTGCGGTCGAGCGCCGCCGTCGGCCTCTTGCAATTCTCGAACAGCGGATGGGTCGGGAACTCGATCGGAATGCCGCCTGCATCGCGGATGCCGTCGCGCAGGCGCTTCGCCAGCTCCAGATGGTGGCGGTTGCAGGGGTTGAGATCGCTGCCCGACTGGGCGATGCCGATGATCGGTTTGCCGGACCGCAGCTCTTCCGGTGTGGTGCCGTAGTTCATGAAGCGCTCCAGGTAGAGCGCGGTCAGGTCCAGGTGCTCGGGGTTATCGAACCAGTCCTGCGAGCGCAGCCGCCGGGTTGCCTTCCTGTCGTCGGTCATTGATCGTTCTCCCGTTCTCTTCCGTTGACCTTCTCCAGATGCAACAGAAGCGCGCTGTGATCCTTTTCGCCGCCGCCATCGGTGACGAAGTCACGGAATTCGCTCCGTACCATGGCCGTCAATGGCAATTCCAGATCGAGGAGATCGGCCATGGCGGCAACCGCATCCAGGTCCTTCAGCTGCAGCCGAGATGGACCGCCGGGGGCGAAGGTGCGGTTCACCATGCGGGCGCCGTGCAGGTCAAGAATCCGACTCTCGGCGAAGCCGCCGCGAATGGCGTCGCGGAAACTGCCGCGATCCGCGCCGCCAGCTTCCACGAGGATCATCGCCTCTGCAACCGCGCCGATGGTGATGGCGACGATCTGCTGGTTGGCCAGCTTGCAGACCTGGCCGGCGCCGGCGGGGCCGACATGCGTGACGCGGCCAAGCGCTGCAAAGACGTCCGTAAGGCCGGCGACAACCTCGGCTTTGCCGCCAGCCATAATGGCGAGCGTTCCGGCTTCGGCGCCGACGACGCCGCCGGAGACCGGGGCATCGACGTGGGCGACGTCGAACTCGGCGAGGCGGGCGGCGTGATCGCGGGCGGTCGGCGGAGCAATCGACGAGGAATCGACGACAGTCGCGCCGGCCTTCAGGACTTCGGCGACGCCGGCTTCGAACAGAACCTGGCCAACCGCGTTTCCGTCGCTCAGCATGGTGAAGACGATGTCGGCATCACGCGCAGCGTCTGCGGCCGTGGCGGCGAGGCTTGCGCCGTCGGTGGCCAGGGGTTCAGCTTTGGAGGCGTCACGGTTCCAGACGGTGACGGGGAAACCTGCCCTCAGCAGGCGGCGCGCCATCGGCGCGCCCATGAGTCCGGTGCCGAGAAAGGCAATGCGCCGGGACGCATTCGCTCTGTCCGCGGTCATCAGAGCTTGCCTCCCAGTTCGTCCTCGATGTGGACCTTGATGATCTCGTCGAAGGATTCTTCAGCGGTGAAGCCGAGTTCGGTGGCGCGCTTGGCTTCGAAACCGGGCGCCCAACCGGCGCACATGCGCATGATCATCTCGTCGGGCTCGCGACGGATGAGCGACACGGCCTTCTCGCCGGCGATGCGGCGCAGAGCGTCGATCTGTTCGCCGACGGTGGCGCTGAGGCCCGGCATGGAAAGGTTGCGGCGCGGGCCGACCTTTTCGACATCGATGGTCGCGGCGTGGATCAGGAAGCCGACGGCCGAGCGCGGCGAGGCGTGCCAGTGGCGGACGTCCTCGGAGACCGGAAGTACGGCTTCCTGGCCGACCAGCGGCTCGCGCAGGATGTTGGAGAAGAAGCCGGAGGCGGCCTTGTTGGGCTTGCCCGGACGGATGCAGATGGTCGGAAGGCGGATGCCGATGCCGTCGAAGAAGCCGCGACGCGAATAGTCCGACAGCAAGAGTTCGCAGATGGCCTTCTGGGTGCCGTAGCTGGTCAGCGGCGTGGTGTGGAACTCGTCCGGAATCGGATAGGGCAGGGGAGCGCCGAAAACGGCGATCGACGAGGTGAAGACGACACGCGGCTTGTAGCCGTCCTGGCCGTGGGCGATGCGAATCGCGTCGAACAGGTAACGGGTGCCGTCGAGGTTGATGCGGTAGCCCTTGTCGAAGTCGAGTTCGGCTTCGCCCGACACAATGGCGGCGAGGTGGAAGATCACGTCCGGCCGTCTGGCGATGAGGCGCTCCGCTTCGCCGGCAGCCGAAAGATCGACGGTTTCAAGGACGGTCTTGCCGGTGAAACCAGCCGGCGCTTCCGGGGTGACGACGTCGACCAGCGTCATCGCTTCGATTGCGCGGCCGTCGAGGTTTCCGTCCTTTGCAAGACGTGCAGCGAGCTTGCGACCCACCATGCCGGCGGCGCCGATGATCAGAATGTGCATGTGATTACCTCCTCCATGCTTTCGTTCCCACCTTCCGACGAAGGTGCGAACCACTCAGCCGAAAAAAGACATTGTAAGGTTGTCTGATAACCTTATATGGTGCATTTGAAAACAGAATAATTGGCATCCCGCACAGGTCGTCAGCGCCGGGTCCGGGAGGGACACGTGAGCGTGAGTATCCAGTCATATCAGCAGAAATTCGTGGACGCCCTCGGAGCGGACCTGGTTCTCCTCGGGGAAGAGGTGGAGCGCTATTGTCGAGACTGGCACGGCGATGTGACCACCGGAGCGATCGCCGTTCTCCGTCCGCGCTCTACTGAGGATGTCTCGAAGGCGGTGCGCGTCTGCGCCGAACTCGGCGTCGCGATCGTGCCGCAGGGCGGCAATACCGGCCTCGTGCTGGGTGCCACGCCGGATGCGCCGGAAAGCCAGGTCGTACTCAGCCTCGAGCGCATGAATGCCATCCGCCGGATTGACGTCGACGATTTTTCGGCCGTCGTCGAGGGGGGCGCTATCCTGTCCGAATTCAAGGACAAGGTCGAGGAAGCCGGAATGTTCTTCCCGCTCGCGCTCGGTGCGCAGGGGTCCTGCCGAATCGGCGGCAATGTCTCCACCAATGCCGGCGGCATCAACGTCCTGCGCTACGGCATGACGCGCGAACTGGTGCTGGGGCTGGAAGTCGTCCTGCCCGATGGTTCGGTGTTCGAAGGGTTGTCGACGCTGCGCAAGGACAACCGCGGCATTGATCTGAAGCAGTTGTTCATCGGAGCCGAAGGTACCCTCGGGATCATCACGGCGGTCGCGGTGAAGCTGATGCCGATGCCGGATCAGGTGGCCACCGCACTTCTGGGATTGAATTCGCTCGACGACGTAATCGCGCTCTACCGCCGTGCCCGTCGCGACTGCTGCGACCTCCTGTCGGCCTTCGAGTTCATGCCGCCGCTCGCCTTCACACTGGCGCGCGAGGCGATGCCGGACCTCGCCATGCCGATGTCGGGCGACCACGCGGCCTATGCGCTGCTCGAAATCTCGGGCTCGGGGCTGGTCGACGTGTCGGATCTGATGGAGCGTTTCCTCGAAGGTGTCATGGCCGACGGTCTCGTGGTCGACGGCGTGGTCGCCACGTCCAAGGCGCAGTCGCGCAATCTCTGGCTTTTCCGCGAGGGCATGAACGAGGGGCAGGCCAAGCGCGGTCCGCACTTGCGCACCGACGTTTCCGTTCCGCTGTCGCGGCTCGCCGATTTCGTGCGCGATGCTGAGAAGGCCGTCCATGACGCGCTTCCGGAATGCGTCTGCGTCTCCTACGGCCATGTCGGCGACGGCAATGTGCACCTGAACGTGCTGCCGCCGGGTGACCTGCCGCGTAGTGAGATCGATGCGCGGATCTACAAGGCGAAGAAGATCATCAACGAAGTGCTCGACGGCTATCACGGCTCGATTAGTGCCGAGCACGGCATCGGTCGCCTGAAGACGTCCGACTTCGACATGCGTCTGTCCGAGGTTCGGCGCAAGCTGCTGACCGCTGCGAAGACGGCGATCGATCCGGATCTTCGGATGAACCCCGGTTGCCAATTGAGTTTCGCGAGGGATTGATAGAAAACCCTCACGTGACGCGGAGGAGGCGGGACGTAAAGACCATGGAATTCGGACATATCAGGCGAAGTGAACATCTGCCGGCGCGCATTGCCGGTCAGATTGCGCGCGACATCACGGAAGGCCGGATGCGTCCCGGCGAGAAGCTGCCGACCGAACACTTTCTGGCCAAGGCGCTCGGCGTGAGCCGGTCCGTGGTGCGCGAGGCGATTGCCCAGCTCCGCAACGAAGGACTGGTCGAGACGCGCCAGGGTGTCGGTGCCTTCGTCACCGAGGCCCACGCACGGCCGATCCGTATCGAGCAGGATGACCTGGCCGACCGCCAAAGCTTCCGCGACCTTTTTCAATTGCGCGTGCCGCTGGAGATCGAGGCCGCAGGCCTGGCCGCGCTGCACCATACGGCCGACGATCTTCGGCGTATCGACGAGGCGCTCGCCAGCATGAGCGGCGGGGAAAAGTGGACGGCGGAAGGCATCGTCGCCGACCTTGCGTTTCACCGCGCGGTCGCTGCCGCCACCGGAAACGAGTACTTCTCGGTCTTCATCGGGTTCATCGCGGAGCGCATCAGCCTGGCGATCGATGCCGCGCGGGCGGCTGCGGTTCTCGAGGAGATCGTCGAGGTGACGATCGAGGAGCATGTCGCCTTGCGCGGTGCCATTGCCAGCCGGGATCCGAAGCGGGCGCGCGAAGCGATGAAGATGCACCTGTTGGGGGCGGCGAAGCGGCTCGACCTGACGCTCGAGGGCTATGAGGTCGCATCTGAATAAACTCGAGGCCAGTATCGTCGAAAGTCTGCCAAAATGGTGGTGAGAACCTCATTCGTGGGGGCTTTTTGAGCAAGCCGTCATTTGAATGCTGGACACTGCGACGGAGTCCGACTAAAACGATTCAGGAGCGTTGTCAGACACCCTGACAATAAGGCAAGGCAGCAGGAGGCCGCTGCCTGGGAGACATTCAAAAAGGGAGGATGGACTTGGTTTCCAGGCATTCACTATCCGCAGCCGTGATTTTGCCGGAAGACGCAGCGCAGGCCGTTCTGGTCGGGCGCGTGTGGTCGAAGGCCGTCGACGGCCCTTGCCCGGTACTGCTGCGCGATGGACGCTTGCTTGACCTGACAACCATCGCCGCCACCGTTTCCTTCCTGTTCGAGCAGGATCGGCTGGTCGACAGGCTGAAATCCGCGACCGGTCTTGCCGATCTCGGCTCTCTCGACGATTTCCTCTCCGGCAAGGCGGGCGAACTTCTGGCGCCGATCGACCTTCAGGCGATCAAGGCGGCCGGCGTCACCTTCGCCGACAGCATGCTCGAGCGGGTGATCGAGGAGCAGGCCAAGGGCGATTCCTCCCGGGCACGCGAAATCCGCGAACGGCTGGCGCCGGTGCTCGGCGACAGTTTGCGCGGTCTCGTGGCCGGTTCGGAGCAGGCGGCGAAGGTCAAGGCGCTGCTGCAGGACATGAATCTCTGGTCGCAGTACCTCGAAGTCGGAATCGGCCCCGACGCCGAGATCTTCACCAAGTCGCAGCCCATGTCCTCCGTCGGCTGTGGCGACACGGTCGGTATTCATCCGATCTCGCAGTGGAACAATCCCGAGCCGGAAGTCGTGCTCGCAGTTCGTTCCGACGGCACGATCCTCGGCGCCACGCTCGGCAACGACGTGAACCTTCGTGATGTCGAAGGCCGTTCTGCCTTGCTGCTCGGCAAAGCGAAGGACAACAATGCGTCCTGCTCGATCGGCCCGTTCATTCGCCTGTTCGACGAGAACTTCACCATCGACGACCTGCGCAAGGTTCGCGTCACGCTGCTGGTCAAGGGCGAGGACGGTTTCGAGATGAACGGCGAAAGCCCGATGGAAGCGATCAGCCGCAGCCCGGAAAACCTGGTATCGCAACTGCGCAACCGCAATCACCAGTACCCGGACGGCGCGGTGCTGTTCCTCGGCACCATGTTCGCGCCGGTGAAGGATCGCCGCGGCGTCGGACAGGGCTTCACGCACGAAGTGGGCGACCGGGTGGAAATATCGACGCCGAAGCTCGGACGCCTGGTGAACTGGGTTGATCGCTGCGATGCCTGCCCGGAATGGACCTTCGGGGTCGGCGCCCTCATGCGAAACCTCGCCAAGCGCGGCCTCTTGTAATTTTCGAAACGGGGAGGACCGAGTGCAAAAGGCAATCGATCTATTCTACAAAGTTCTCGAATTCCTGCTGATCATCCTTCTTTCGGGGATGGCGGTCATGGTTTTCGTCAACGTCGTCATGCGCTATGCCATGAATTCCGGCCTGACCGTGTCGGATGAATTGGCGCGTTACTTCTTCGTCTGGGTGACCTTCATCGGCGCCGTGGTGGCGTTCCGAGAACACGGACACATGGGCGTGGAGACCCTCGTGGCACTGTTTGGCCGCAAGGGTCGCATTATCTGCATGGCCGTCAGCAACATCGTGATCATCGGCGTTTCCGCCATCTTCTTCTGGGGGACCTGGAAGCAGCTCCCGATCAACTGGAGCATGAGTGCACCGGTGACGGGCCTTTCCATGGGCTTCGTTTACGGCATCGGCTTCTTCACCGGCGCCGGCTGCGTGATCATCGCCCTGGAACGCCTCATTCGCCTTCTGACAGGTCGCGTGACCGAGGAAGAACTTGCCGCCTTCGCCGGCGAAAACATGTCCCTCGAACATCTGGCCGAGCGTAGCTGATGACTCTTCTCGTATTTATTGCCTCCCTCGTCGGAGCCATGGCGATCGGCGTGCCGGTTGCATTTGCCCTGATGTTCTGTGGCGTCGTCCTCATGTGGTTCATGGGGATGTTCAACAGCCAGATCATCGCGCAGAACATGATCATCGGTGCCGACACCTTCACGCTGCTGGCCATCCCGTTCTTCGTTCTCGCCGGCGAGTTGATGAACTCGGGCGGTCTGTCCAAGCGCATCATCGAGTTCGCGATCGCCTGCGTCGGCCACATTCGTGGCGGTCTCGGCATCGTGGCGATCATGGCTGCCGTCATCATGGCGAGTATTTCGGGTTCGGCCGCTGCCGACACCGCTGCCCTTGCCGCGATCCTGATCCCCATGATGGCGAAGGCCGGCTACAATGTGCCGCGTTCCGCAGGCCTGATTGCGTCCGGCGGCATCATTGCCCCCGTCATCCCGCCGTCCATGGCGTTCATCGTGTTCGGCGTGTCGGCCAACGTATCGATCACCCAGCTCTTCATGGCGGGTATCGTACCTGGCCTTATGATGGGCCTGTCGTTGATCCTCACCTGGCAGTTCGTCGTACGCAAGGACAACATCCAGCCGCTGCCCAAGGCTCCGATGTCCGCACGTCTCAACGCGACCGGGCGCGCCGCCTGGGCACTCGGCATGCCGGTGATCATTCTCGGCGGCATCAAGGCCGGGGTCGTGACGCCGACCGAAGCTGCCGTGATCGCGGCCTTCTATGCCCTGTTCGTCGGCATGTTCATCTACCGCGAACTGAAGCCGCGCGACCTGCCGAAGGTCATCCTGCAGGCTGCCAAGACGACTGCGGTCATCATGTTCCTGGTCTGCGCGGCGCTCGTCTCCGCATGGCTTATCACGGCCGCGAACATTCCGAATGAGATCACGGGCTATATTGAACCGCTGATCGACCGTCCGAAGCTCCTGATGTTGGCGATCATGATCCTGATCCTGATCGTCGGCACGGCTCTCGACCTGACGCCGTCGATCCTGATCCTCACGCCGGTACTGATGCCGATCATCAAGCAGGCGGGCATCGATCCGATCTACTTCGGCGTGATGTTCGTCATGAACTGCTGCATCGGCCTGATCACCCCGCCGGTGGGCGTCGTTCTGAACGTCGTGAGCGGCGTTGGTCGAGTTCCGCTCGGAAAGGTCACGGTCGGCATTCTGCCCTTCCTGCTGGCCCAGACGGCGCTGCTGATGCTGCTCGTACTGTTCCCTGAAATCATCACCGTACCCGCGCAGTGGCTGCGGTGATGGACAACCCTC
Organism: Sinorhizobium sp. 7-81; assembly: GCF_030124405.1. Taxonomy (NCBI): domain Bacteria; kingdom Pseudomonadati; phylum Pseudomonadota; class Alphaproteobacteria; order Hyphomicrobiales; family Rhizobiaceae; genus Sinorhizobium; species Sinorhizobium sp. 7-81. The sequence continues at coordinate 592,231 of NZ_JASKLT010000002.1, forward strand.
AATCTTCTCAAACAATCATCCTCGGGAGGGATATCATGAGAAAACTTCTACTCGCCACAACCGCCATTGCATTCGCCTGCACGGCTTCGGCTCCGGCGTTCGCCGAATTCAACGACCGCAACATCCGTGTGTCGAACGGCATCAACGCCGACCACCCGGTCGGCAACGGCATCGAAGCCATGCAGAAGTGCCTGGACGAAAAGTCCGGCGGCAAGCTCAAGCTGACCGCGTTCTGGGGCGGTGCTCTCGGCGGCGACCTGCAGGCCACCCAGGCGCTCCGTTCGGGCGTTCAGGAAGCTGTCGTGACCTCGTCCTCGCCGCTCGTCGGCATCGAGCCGGCGCTCGGCGTCTTCGATCTGCCGTTCCTCTTCGCCAATGCCGAGGAAGCCTACAAGGTTCTCGACGGCAAGTTCGGCAAGATGATGGACGAGAAGCTGGCAGCCGTCGGCCTCGTCAACCTCGCTTACTGGGAAAACGGGTTCCGTAACCTGTCGAACTCCGTTCGTCCGGTCACGAAGTGGGAAGACTTCTCGGGCCTGAAGGTCCGCGTCATGCAGAACAACATCTTCCTCGACACGTTCCAGAACCTCGGCGCGAACGCCACGCCGATGGCCTTCGGCGAGGTGTTCTCGGCTCTCGAAACCAAGACGATCGACGCCCAGGAGAACCCCTATGTGACGATCGACACCTCGAAGTTCTTCGAAGTGCAGAAGTACATCACCGAGACCAACCACGCCTACACGCCGTTCCTCTTCCTGTTCTCGAAGGCCATCTTCGACACCTACACCCCGGAAGAGCAGGCAGCCCTTCGTGAATGCGCCGTCGTTGGTCGCGACGTCGAGCGTCAGGTCATCGCCGACCTGAACAAGAAGTCGCTGGAAAAGATCAAGGCTGCCGGTCTCGAAGTGAACGTCCTGTCTCCGGAAGAACAGACCCGCATCCGCGAGAAGTCGATGGTTGTTTACCAGAAGCACATGGACGAGATCGGTGCGGACGTCGTGGACGCGGTCCTTGCCGAACTCACCGAGATCCGCAAGTAATCTCCCTGCTGCATGTTTTCTTAAATCGCAGCCGATTTAAGACTAAGAACATGCAGCAATTCAAAGTGCTACAGCGTCCTTTGCGCGTCTGACAAGACGTGCGGCGCTGTAGTGGCGGTCCTTCGGGACCGCGCCAAAAAAGAGCCCGCAGTGGTCTCCGCTGCGGGCTTCTTTCATGTTGTGCTCTCGAGAAGGCTTGTCCCGCATGGATGCCGGTGCCGGGGAAGTTTCGCGCCGGCTCTGGCGTGCCCATTACGTCGTTCAGCGCGAGCAGCACCTGCCGAGCGGCATTACCGCGGGCCGGCGAAGGCGGCGAGCCCAAGGGCTTCCGCCGAAGCCTATTGGTTTTGTCGTCGGTTTTTCCTAAGGGCTGAGCCGTTACTTCAATCAGATGCCCGAGGCATCGGACATGCGGCGGCTGACTGTGAAGGTCTTCTCCATGTCGGGATGAAGCTCCATGCCAAGCCCCGGACCGGGGGGAACCGTGATCATCCCGTTCTTCACCTCCGGCAGCGCGGTCACAAGATCGCGATACCAGGTGTTGTAGAAGGCGCGCACGCTTTCCTGGACCAGCGCATTGGGCGCGTTGAGCGACAGGTGGGTCGAGGCGCAGAGCACCACCGGGCCGGTGCAGTCATGGGGGGCGACGGGCAGGTGCCAGGCTTCGGCCATCGACGCGATCTTGCGGGCTTCCGAGAGCCCGCCGCACCAGGATATGTCGAGCATGACAATGCCGGCCGCGCCGGTTTCGAGATAGTCGCGGAAACCCCACCGCGTGGCGAGCGTTTCGGAGGCCGAGATCGGGGCCGGGGAGACTTCGGCATAGCGCTTCAGGCTCGAAAGGCTGTCCATCTTGATCGGATCTTCATGCCAGAAGGTGTTGAAGGGAGCGAGCGCCTTGGCGATCTGCATGGCCGGCAGCAACTGCCACATGGAGTGGAACTCGACCATGATGTCCATCTTGTCGCCGACCGCCGCCCGGATCTTTTCGAAGGGAACGAGTGCCTGCTTGAGGTCGGGGACCGAGATGTACTGGCCACGTGTCTTTTCGGCGGCCGCGTCGAACGGCCAAATCTTCATGGCGGTGATGCCGTCTTCGAGCAGTGAGAGCGCCAGTTCGTCGGCGCGGTGCAGGAAACCGTTCAGGTCGTCATAGTCCTTGCCGGTCGAAAGGCCGTAGTTGGATGTCGTCTGGCCGGTCGCCTTCTTGATGTATTCGGTGCCGGCGCAGGTGTTATAGGTGCGGATCTCGCGCCGCGTGAAGCCGCCGAGAAGCTGGGCGATTGGCTGCCCCGTCGCCTTTCCGAAAATGTCCCAGAGCGCGATGTCGAAGGCGGAGTTGCCGCGCACTTCAGCGCCGGAGGAACGGAAGCCGATATAGCCGACGAGGTCGGCTGCGAGGCGGTCGATCTCCAGCGGATCGCGGCCGATCACGCGGGGCGCGATGTATTCGTGGATGTAGGCTTCGACGGTCTCCGCGCCGAAGAAGGTTTCCCCGAGGCCGGTGATACCTTCGTCGGTGTGCACGAGCAGCCAGAGGAGATTGGCGCGCTCGGCGACGCGCACGGTTTCGAGACCTGTGATTTTCATGGGAACTCCAGTTTCTTGGTTCAGGTCAGGCCGGCACGGCCGAGAGCCTTGAGGCTCTGGTCGAAATGCCGGTCCATGATGGTCGAGGCCACCTGAGGATCGGCGGTGGCGATCGCCTCGGCGAGCTCGAGGTGCAGGCGGTTCACGGCTTCGCGTTCGTCGTCGCTGGCGCGGGCCTTCCAGCCGATCGGCCAGCTCTCGACGATCACGCCCTGAAACGCGCCGATCATGAGGGCGAAGACGGGGTTCTTCGAGGCGCGCGCGATCGCCAGATGAAGGGCGAGGTCGTTTTCCATGACGACGGCCGGTTGGTCGAGGCGGTTCTGCATGGCGCGGGCGAAGCCAAGGATCTCGTCCGCCTCCTGCTCGGTGCGCAGCAGGGCGGCAAGCGTTGCCGTACGCCCCTCGATGGTGCGGCGCGCGTCATAGATCTGGCGGATGTCGATCTGGTCGGTGAAGAGGCCGTGCCGGAAGGTCATGGCAATGGAACTGTCGTCGAGTTCGGCGACGGTGGGCCGCTTGCCGGCGCCGAGGTCGATCAGTCGCATCGCGGCGAGCGAACGCAGAGCCTCGCGAACCACGGTGCGGGACACGCTGAGGCTTTCCGTCAGGGCTGCTTCGGAGGGCAGGCGATCCCCCGGCTTCAACTGGTTTTTGCGAATGAAGGCGGAAATCTGCGAGACCGCGCCTGCGACGAGGTCACCGGAAGATGGCGTGGTCGTGTCCGTTTCGCTCATTCTCTATCCTATGACTTTTGCAAACCTGTATTATAGGTTTGCGCAAAAGCCAAGAGCAAAAGGATAACGGCAAACGTAAAAAGGGGCGGCGAAGCGCCACCCCTTCCTCCAATGTCTCGTCTCGATCAGACGTCGGCCTTGAAGGTCTGCTTCTGCGTGCCGAGGCCTTCGATCCCGAGTTCAACGACGTCGCCTGGCTTCAGGTAGCGCGGCGGCTTCATTCCCATGCCCACGCCCGGAGGCGTGCCGGTGGAGATGATGTCGCCGGGTTGCAGCGACATGAACCGGCTGAGGTAGGACACGAGGAAGGCGACGCCGTAGACCATGGTCTTGGAGGTCCCGTCCTGCATCTTCTCGCCGTTCACGGTCAGCCACATGCCGAGGTTCTGCGGATCGGCGATCTCGTCCTTGGTCACCAGCCACGGGCCGATCGGGCCGAAGGTGTCGCAGGACTTGCCCTTGGTCCACTGGCCGGAACGTTCGGTCTGGAAGCCGCGTTCGGACACGTCGTGGCTGACGCAGTAGCCGGCGACGTAGTCGAGAGCTTCTGCTTCGGAGACGTATTTTGCGGTCTTGCCGATGACGACGCCGAGCTCGACTTCCCAGTCGGTCTTTTCGGATTTGCGCGGGATCAGCACGCCGTCATTCGGGCCGCAGATGGCGGAGGTGGCCTTCATGAAGATTACCGGCTCCGGTGGCACCGCCATGCCGCTTTCAGCGGCGTGATCGGAGTAGTTGAGGCCGATGCAGATAAACTTGCCCGTACCGGCGACGCAGGCACCGATGCGGTCCGCCTGGATTTCCGGCAGGGAGGCCGCGTCGAGGGCGGCAATCTTCGCCAGACCCTCGGGCGAGATATCGGCGCCGCCGATATCCTTCACGTGGGTGGAGAGATCGCGGATCTTGCCGTTCTTGTCGAGCAGGGCGGGCCTTTCCTGGCCAAGCGGGCCGACGCGCATGAGCTTCATTAAGTGTTTCTCCTGTCTTCGTTGTCGTCAGATCGTCCAGCCGCCGTCGATGGCGTAGGCTTGGCCGGATGTGTAGGTGGCGCCGGCGAGATGCAGGGCGAGGTCCGCGATCTCTTCCGGCGTTCCGAGGCGGCCCATCGGCTGGCGGGCAATGAAGGCCGCACGAGCCGTGTCATAGTCGCCCTGGGCCTTCATGCGATCCTGCAGGGAAGGGCTTTCGACCGTGCCGGGGCAGATGGCGTTGCAGCGGATGCCTTGGGCCACGTAGTCGGCGGCGACCGACTTGGTGAGGCCGATGACGGCCGCCTTGGAAATGCCGTAGGCGCAGCGGTTCGGCACGCCCTTAACGCTGGAAGCGACCGAGGACATGTTGATGATCGAGCCGCCACCACGGGCGATCATGCCGGGAAGAACTGCCCGGATGGTGCGGATCATGGCGCGCACGTTGAGGTCCATGGCAAAGTCGAGATCATTGTCGGCCATCTCCATGACGTTGCCGCCATGAACCACGCCCGCGCAGTTGAACAGCACCTCCACGTCGCCGAAGCTGCCGAGTACCGATTTGACTTGTGCCTCGTCCAAGACGTCTAGCACGGCCGTCTCGACGAGAGTGCCAGGGCCGGCTTCGGCTGCGAGCGTCGAAAGTGCGGCCGCGTTGATGTCGGTCGCAAGAACGCGGGCGCCGGCGCGTGCAAAGGCAATGACGCTCGCGCGGCCAATGCCTTGCCCGGCGGCGGTGACTACGGCCTTCTTGTCTTTCAGGGACGTCATGACGCGTGCTTCCTCGTAGTTATCAGGTTGTCAGACTTGTTCATGCGCAAGGCCGATCTGTCAATGTCATTTTCGTCCAGGGTGCACTTCGTCGCCGGCAGCATGCGGAGGCGATTGCGGTGCTCCAAAGAAGCGCGTCGCATTCGCCGGACGTGCTTATGTTCCTGGCACTTGCGCATGCGGTCGCGGGGGATACCCGGCGAGGTGGCCAAGGCTACGGCTCGCTTGAAAGCTGAATTTCCCGACTTTCAATGGAATGCTTCATCGCGGGGCCGTCCCGTGACGAGCCAGATGAAGCTCCGCTTTGTGCCCACGGTGGGGTCAGGGAACGATGCCCCGGCAGGCCCAGGCGATGTTTGCAAACGATCGGGGGCCGTCTGGCCGGCCGGCCTCATAGGCGTCGCGCACGGCCGCCTCAGTGCGCGCCCGCTCCGTGGCGTCGAGTGTTGCCACGTATTTGCCAAGCGGTCCTTCGCCCGCGGCAATCGGCCCCCAATAGTCGTCGAAGCTTTGGTAGTCCATGCGGATCATCAGCTGGGTTTCTGCAACGTCAACGAGACCTTGCTCGATAAAAGTCCGGTTCATTTCGCCGGGCTGCATCATCGGCTGAAAGCAATAGCGGGCGCGCAGCTGGCGCCCGCCTTCGCTGAGTGCGGCCACCGTGTCGACCATCATGCGCATCCCGGGCATGCCGCCGAGATGGTCCCAGACGGCCGCCGCGACAACACCGCCCGGGCGCACGACGCGACGCATCTCGGCGACCGCCTTTCCGGCTTCGGGCACGAAGTGGAGCACGAGCAGCGCCAAGGCGCGGTCGAACGTACCGTTTTCGAAGGGCAGGGCGCAGGCATCCGCCTGGCGGATCTTTATGCGGGTGTCGGTATTGCGTCGGTTTGCCTCCTCGACGAAGACCGGCGAATAGTCGATTGCGGCGATCTCGCTGAGATTGGCTGTGCTGGCGAGCGCGAAGGTCAGGCTGCCGGTGCCACAGCCGACATCGAGAATCTTTTCGCCATCGGCAAGCCCCGCGAAGTCAATGAAGAGCGGCGCAAGTTTTCGGCTCCAGCGGCCCATGAGCTGCTCATAGCCGGCCGCGTCGTGGACAGTGAAACTCGAGGTCATGTTACCCTCCCTGCGCAGGGCATATGCTAGACCTCGACAGAGAGGTTGCCAAGGCGCGCTGCGCGAGGCTCGCCGGGCGCGGTGGCGCTTTGCGCGTCGTTCGAGCCGTCTTCGTCCTAATCAGCCTCGGCCTCATGCGCCGATCGACGGCCCGCGGTACCACGTGCGGACATCGGCGTGTGTCGTCACGCTGGGGCTGGACTGGGCGGCTGCAACGGGCGGGCTGGATGACACGCGGCGCAGATGACCTTCAAAGGGAACAACTGGTTTGCGCGAGCGTTGGCTGACCAGAAGGAGGAAAGACGATGGCCAACCCTGATCTGCATCAATCTCATGATCTCATTGCCAGTGACATGGTGGTGGGGACAAATGTCTACGACATGAACGGCGACCACATCGGATCGGTCGAGAGAATAATCCTCGAGAAACGCGGCGGACGCGTCGCGTATGCGGTGATGAGCTTCGGCGGTTTCCTGGGAATTGGGCATGACCATTATCCGCTTCCCTGGGAAATGCTCGACTACAACACGGATCTTGACGGCTTTCAGGTGAACATCACCAAAGAGCAGGTCGAAGGAGCTCCCCGGTATTCGGCAAACCAGGAATTTGACTGGAGTCCCGAGAGCGGTCGTCGCGTCTATGACTACTATGGAATTCCGCCTTATTGGGTGTGATCAAGCGAGCCTTTCGGGCCTGAAGAATTGACCTTTCTCCGGAGCATCTTCGAGAAGAGTTCGGGCCCGAAAACCTCCGGGTCGACCACGTGAGACGCGAAGCGGGTAGTCGCACATAGTCGCCCGGTCGTGAGCGGCGAGGTCGATCAAGGAGAACACAATGACCGAAGGCGATAACACGCAGCAAGTCTTGCAGTGCATGACAACCGAGCATTTCGTGCTGCAGACCGCCCGTACAGCCACAATTCAGGAAGCGAACCAGCGTGCCAACCTGTTCCTGACTTCGGTTTCGAGCGCGACGATCGCTCTGGCCTTTGTCGCACAAGTTACTGAGATGGGCCCGCCTTTCGTGCTGTTCAGCCTGATTCTGCTACCCTGCCTCTTTTTCATAGGCCTGGTCACCTTCGTGCGCGCCGTGCAGGTCGCCATTGAGGACATGGTGCACGCCCGCGGCATGGCTCGGATCCGGCACTATTACACCGAATTCGCGCCAGTCATGCAGAAGTATCTGATCCACTCCACCCATGACGATCGTTCGGCGGTGCTCGTCGACAAAGGCTTTAAACCATCGCCCCAGCAGTACTTCATGAGTGTCTCAGGCATGGTGAGTACGATAAACGGCGCAATCGCAGGCGTTTTCACGGGAATAGTGGCAACATCCGTATTCAGTTCGGGGATGGCGCTCGGCGTAATCTTCGGGATTTGTGCTTTTGCAACAAGCAGCTTGCTGTTACGGCGCTACCACATGCGCGCCTGGGCTGCCGCCGAGCACAAATTGCCGACGCTTTTTCCGGGCTCGCCCGACTCGTAATGGGTCCGCGGTACGGTGCGTCGCTGTGAACGCGTCGAACAACTGCTCGCGAACCTTCCAGAACATCTGCCCGCCGGCGGCGACTGCTCTCGGGGCGGCATCTGCTCGCCAGTGTTTTTTCGGATCCCGAGATCCCGCGGAACCAAGATCAGTGTCGGATGTTTTTGCTTCATTCAACGGGAGCAGCGCGATGGCAAAGGTAAGGTATGAGATCGTGGAGCACGACGGGGGGTGGGCCTACAAAGTCGACGACGTCTTCTCTGAAACTTTTCCCAACCACGCCGACGCACTTGCCGCCGCGGAAATTGCGGCGCGTCACCACGAGGCTCCCGGTTCGACCGAGAATATCGAATTCCAGGATTCCGCCGGCCACTGGCAAGAGCAAGTCGCCTCCGGTCTCGACCGTCCCCGTACCGAAGTCGTCGATACACCAAGCGTTCAGCACGGGATAGGACACCCTACCGCGAAGCACCGCAGTGCACTTCGCACTGTCTTGTTGCTCGCCGGTATTGGCTTCGCGGTCGGATACGTTCTTCGTCCTACCCAACGTCGCTAACTTCAAGGGCCGCTCATTCGCATCGCTTGCCGAGGCCCCCAAGCCAATCGTTAGTCGGGGCGTGCGGCTGGCAGCGCGCGGCCCAACCGCTTCGTGCTGTTGGCGCGCTTTCCTGGCGCTAACGCTTCGCACTCGCAGCCAAGATACCGGTCGGTTCCAACGAGCAACGGCGGACCATTGCGGCCGACTTCTCTCGGTGAAGTGTCGGTCGCGCAGACCCGCCAACCGTCGACATCATTCATCACGGAATTGCATCGTCTCATCTAATCGTTTCATGATTCGCATCCTGGCATGCCCTTGACTCCTGACGGTGCGCCTTTACACATAGAGTTGTCAGACATCTTACATAAAGAGGGATCGTGGCTGACGGATCGAACAGGAGGATCATGTGAAAAAGCTCATCGCACGACTTGCCATCGGGGTTGTATTCGTCGCCGCTGCGGTCTCTGCCCATGCGGGGCAGACGCTCGACCGGGTCATGGAAAAGAAGGCGATGGTCGTCGCGACCAACAGCGGCTGGCCGCCCCAAAGCTATCTGGATGATAACAACGAGATGGTCGGCTTCGACATCGATGTCTCGCGTGAGATCGCCAAGCGCCTCGGCGTCGAGGTGAGCTTCGAGACGCCGGACTGGGCGACGCTCACCGGCGGCCGTTGGCAGGGCCGCTACGACCTCGGCGTCGGCTCGGTGACACCCACCAAGGCGCGCGCCCAGGTCATCGATTTCGCCGGCATCTACTACTACAGCCCATACGTCTACGTCCTGCACAAGGACAGCGAGGCGAAGGCGGTGGACGATCTGAAGGGCAAGGTTATCGGCGTCGAGACGGCGACGACCTCGGAAGATTTCATCAACCGCCGGCTCGAAATCGACGCGCCGGGCTTGCCGCCGATCGAGTACAAGCTGGAGCCGGGCGAAGTGCGCACCTTTGCCGACTCCATGCTGCCCTTCGATGACCTGCGCCTCGGCAACGGTGTGCGCCTCGATGCGGTGATCGCACCTGAGCAGACCGCGCTCAACGCGATCAAGAACGGCTATCCGCTGCGCGTGCTGGACGGCGAATACGCCTTCAAGGAGCCGCTGGTCGTCATCGCAGAGAAAGTCGATCCGGAGTGGACCGAGAAGGTCGGTGGCATCATCGAAGAGATGAAGAAGGACGGAACGCTGGCGACGCTGACCACCAAGTGGTACGGCAAGGACTACAGCGCGGACTGACAGGATGGGCGCGGGCGATTTTCGCTCGCGCCCCTGCATTTTCAGCGGACCGGCACGGCATGACCTACCCAGATAGCTATTACAGACGAACCATGGCGGACCATACGGTGCGCCCGTCGCTCGCGGGCAACGTGGATTGCGACACCGTTATCATCGGCGGGGGCCTCGCGGGCCTCACCACGGCACTGCAGCTTGCGCGCGGCGGGCAGGCAGTTGCCGTCCTGGAAGCCGAGAGCATCGGCTTCGGAGCCTCCGGCCGTAACGGTGGCTTCGTCAGTCCCGGCTATGCGACTGGCAGCGCCGAGATCGCACGGATTGCCGGCGAGGATGCCGCCCGCCGCCTCCATCTGCTGTCGATCGAAGGCATGGACTTCGTGCGCGAGACGATCGAGGCGCTGGCGATCCGCGATGCCCTGCCGACACGCGGAATCACAAGCGTGCTGCGCTATGCGGACGGTGCCAGCATGAAGGCGCATGCGGAGAAAATGCGTCGGCTGTACGACTACGAACTCGACTACCTCGACCGCGACCAGGTGCGTTCAGTGCTGAAGTCCGATCGCTATTTCCAGGCGCTGCGCGACAGGCGGGCCTTCCACATGCATCCGCTCAACTATTTGCGCGCGCTTGCCGGCGAGATCGAGCGCCTCGGCGGCCTGATCTACGAGTCCTCTGCTGTGACGAAGGTGGTGCTCGACGGCGCCGAGAAGCGGGTCTTGACCGAGAGTGGCGAGGTCCGCGCCCGCACCGTCGTCTTCACGACGGGCGGCTACACGGGATCGCTTCATGGCAGGCTCAAGCGCGCCTTCCTGCCGATCGCGACCTACGTGATGGTCAGCGAGGAAGCGCCCGATCTCATCGCTTCGGCGATCGCGACCGCCGACGCGATCGGCGACAACCGCCGTGCCGGCGATTATTACCGCGTCGTCGACGGGGGGAAGCGCCTGCTGTGGGGTGGGCGTATCACCACGCGCGCGGCCTCGACGGATGCGCTCGTCCGGGAGCTGAGGGCGGAGATGGTAGGTACCTATCCGCAGCTTTCCGGCCTGAAGACCGAGCTCGCCTGGTCGGGCCTCATGTCCTATGCCCGGCACCTGATGCCACAGATCGGGCAGATGAGCCCGGGCGTATGGTACTGCACGGCCTTTGGTGGACATGGACTCAACACGACCGCAATCGGCGGCAAGGTCGTCGCCGAGGGCATTCTTGGCCAATCGGAGCGCTACAAATTCTATCAGCCGTTCGGGCTCGTTTGGGCGGGCGGGCTCGCCGGGCTCGCCGTCGCTCAGCTCACCTATTGGAAACTCCAGGCGCAGGACTGGTGGCGCGAACGCGCCGCCTGAGACAGGAAAGACCACAACCATGATCGGTCGATTGATCCTCACCTATCCGGAAGCATCGCGGCGGGCCGGCGCCCTTCTCGTGCTCGCCCTCGTGACGCTTGCGCTTTACCAGCTCGGCATAAGCTCCGCCTGGATCGGCCGGTTGCTACCGGCGTCGCAAGGCTGGCTCGGGGAGAATCCGGCGGCCGGTCGCCTGGTCTCGGCACTCCTGATTGCGCTGATTGTGGCGGCGAACTGGAAGGCGCTACGCCAGCTTTCCCGGCGTCAGCAGATCGTCGCCGTTTGGGCCGAACTCTTCGCGCTCCTGATGTTGTTCTTCTATTCCTTCGATCTGTCCTTCGCCTTCATCGCAAAGAAGATCGGATTCCTCATCTCGCAGGGCGTCGTGACGACGCTTTACATCTCGGCGATTTCGATCGTGATCGCGACCGTCATTGCGCTTGCCGGCGCCATTGCGAAGCTCTCCAGAAACGGCGTCGTCTACGGGCTCGCTACCTTCTACACTTCGCTCTTCCGCGGCCTTCCGCTGCTCATGCAAATCTACATCATCTACCTAGGTCTGCCGCAGGTCGGCTACGTGATCAGCGCTGTTCCTGCTGGTATCCTGGCGCTCTCGCTCTGCTACGGCGCCTACATGACCGAGATTTTCCGCGCCGGAATCGAGAGCATTCCACGCGGTCAGACGGAAGGCGCGACCGCGCTCGGTCTCAGCCCTGCCCAGACAATGGGCCTCGTGATCCTGCCACAGGCGATGCGCGTCATCATCCCGCCGACCGGCAACCAGTTCATCGCGATGCTGAAGGACTCCTCACTTGTGTCGGTCGTCGGCGTCTGGGAAATCATGTATCTCGCGCGTACCCAAGGCCAGACCGAGTTCCGCCATATCGAGATGCTGATCACCGCCTCGATGATCTACTGGATCCTCTCGATCTGCCTCGAATACGCCCAGGCTCGCATCGAGGAACGCTTTGGACGCTTCGATGTCCGCTGAGGTCTCCTCCGCGGGTGCCGACGGCGCGGCGCCCGCCGCCAACGGGCGGGCCGCGATCGTGGTGCTTCTGGCCTTCGCCGTCTTTTCCGGCACGGACGCGATCGTGAAAGTGCTTGCCGCCGGAATCGCGGCCCCGCAGGTGACGTTTCTGGTAACGGCGGCGGCGCTAGTCATCCTCTTCTGTCATGCTGGTGTCGCTGGACGCCTCCGGCGGCTCGTGCCGCGTCAGCCCGGTCTCGCGCTGTTGCGTGCCCTTCTTTTAGCGGGCGACACCTTGCTCATCCACTATGCCTTTGCGGCCCTGCCGCTCGCCGAGGCCTATCTGCTTGCCTTCCTGACGCCGATTCTCGTGGCAATGCTTGGATTTGTGCTGCTCGGGGAACGGCTTTCGCCGATCGGCTGGGCAGGCGTGGTGATCGGCTTCGCTGGCGTGGCGGTGGCGTTGAAGCCTGGCGTCGCGCCGCTTAACCTCGGCCATGCTGCCGCACTCGGCTCGGCGGTTCTTTTCGCGCTCTCGCTCGTTCTCCTGCGCCGGACGAAGACGGCGGAGACCGATGAGGCCCTCGTCGCGAGCCTGCTCGTCGTTCTAACGCCTCTTTCGCTCGGCGTGGCACTTGTCGGCGGCGGCATCGTTCCCATCAGCACGCAAGACTTCGCGCTCGCGTGCGCCGGCGGAGCGTTACTTCTTGGCGGCCACGCTCTGCTCGTCCGGGCCTTCCGCATCGGCGAAGCTTCGGTCGTCGCTCCATTCCAATATAGCCAGATCGTCTGGGGCGGCCTCTACGGCGTGTTCCTCTTCGCAACACCCCTCGAATTCCACACGCTGGTCGGCGCCGGGATTATCGTCCTGTCCGGCTGGCTCGTACTCAAGTGATCCGGGAGACTTATCATGCCCTCGTCCACCGAAGGACTGTCGGAAATCCAGCTTTGCGGCGTTCACAAGTGGTACGGCCACTATCATGCGCTTGACGACATAAACCTTTCGATCGCTCCGCGCGAAAAAGTCGTGATCTGCGGCCCCTCGGGCTCGGGAAAGTCGACGCTCATCCGCTGCGTCAATCGTCTGTAGGCGCATGAAAGCGGCCGGATAGTCGTCGCGGGAGTCGAACTAGATCATGACGAGAAGCGGGTGGAGGCGATCCGCCGCGAGGTCGGCATGGTGTTTCAGCAGTTCAACCTCTTTCCGCATCTGACAATCCTCGAAAACTGCACGCTGGCACCGATGTGGGTGAAGAAGATGCCGAAGAAGGAGGCGCGCCAGATTGCGATGCATTTCCTGGAGCGTGTGCGCATTCCCGAACAGGCGAACAAGTATCCGGGCCAACTGTCCGGTGGCCAGCAGCAGCGCGTCGCGATCGCCCGGGCGCTCTGCATGAACCCGCGCGTCATGCTCTTCGATGAGCCGACCTCCGCGCTCGATCCGGAAATGGTCAAGGAAGTGCTCGATACGATGGTGGCGCTTGCCGGCGAGGGCATGACGATGGTCTGCGTCACGCACGAGATGGGCTTCGCCCGCCAGGTTGCCGATCGCGTGATCTTCATGGACCGCGGCCGGATCGTCGAAGAGGGCACGCCGGACGAGTTCTTCGCGCGCCCCAGGACGGAGCGTGCAAGCCTGTTCCTCAGCCAGCTCCTCCACTGAGCTCTGGCGCCGCCCCGCGGCCTAAAATGGCAAAGGTTCCTGCGGAAAACCGCCGATATGGGTGCAGGTCTCGGCGGCCCAGTCCCGCCCGTCCGCGAGGCATGCGGAGAGCGGCTTGCCAGCGAGATGGGCCGCGAGAAACGCAGCGATGAAACTGTCGCCAGCGCCCGTCGTATCGACGACCGCGACCGGCCTGATGCCGGCTTCAGCGCGGATAATTCCGTCGGTTGCCATGGAACCATTCGATCCGCGCGTGACGACGGCGATACGGGCGCCCTGCGCCAGAAGTTCCGCCGCTATCCGCTCGGCCGCCGCTTCGTCTGGTCCGGCCGAGGCGAAGGCGATAGCAAGCCCCGCAACTCCGAGATCGTCCGGGGCGGCATTCACCGAAACGTCCTGCGACAGGCTGACCCCTTCCGCCACCAGCCTGCGCCTGAGCGCGCCGCCGTCGTCCATCCAGCCGATATGGACATGGTCGAACGTCTTCAGCACAGCCACCTCCGCGTCGTCCGGTGCATAGCCGGCACAGACGCCAAAATCCTCGTAGGAAATGATGCGCTCGCCCGACGGCAGCACGTCGATGTTCGTATAGGCGGTGATGCCCGACCGCTCCTGGAGATAATCCAGGGCCACCCCGTTGCTCTGCAGCAGGCGGCGCGTGCGCACCCCGTCTGCATCACGCCCGACCGCACCGAAGTAGTGGGCGACATGCCCCTTCCGGGCGAGCTGTACGGCAACGTTCACCGCGTTGCCGCCGACGAGTGACTGCGAGAGGGGCGGCTGGAAGCGGTCGATGCAATTGTCGCCGACTGTGGCGAAGCGAAGGGATTTCATACAGGCCTCGTGATCGGACATTAAGCCGCGAATGCGACGATGTGCATTCGCGGCTACTGCCTGGTTCCTTAAATCGGAATCGATTTAAGGACAAAATCACGCAGAGACTCAAAGCTGTACAGCGACCTTTCCGCGTCTGATCAGACGCGCCGCGCTGTAGCGGCCTCGGGAATCAAGCGTCGGCGTCAGTAGGCGACGCGCTTGTAGTAGCGGCGAGTCGTGAGCGGATGGTTGCGCATGACCTCGAGATGGGCACTGATCCGTTCGAGGACGGTGGCGAGCAGTACCGGCGAGACGAGCGCGCGGACCTCGGGCGAAATGCCAGGCAGCGCAAAATCCGCCGTGTCGAGTACCGTCAGCTTGTCGGTGTAGTTCGGCGCGAAGTTCTCGACGCGTTCGGCGAGCGGGCGGAGCGCATCCTCGCCCTTGAAGAGGACGACACTGACGCCCTTTTCGACCAGTTCCAGAGTGCCATGGAAGAAGTCGGAGGCATGCACCGGCCGGGTGCGGATCCACTGCATCTCTTCCAAAATGCACATGCCGTAGTAGAAGGCTTGCGGCCATACGTTCCCCGCGCCGGTGATTATGTGATAGTCGGACCCCGCGAGGATCTTCGCGAATGCCTCCGCCTTCGGTTCGTAGGCGCGTTTCACATCGAGAAGCAGTTCCGGCATCCGTGCCAATTCGGCGATGATCCCGTCGTGGTTCGCAATCTCGCCGCGCTGCTTCAGGATGGCGAGTGCGATGAAGAGCGACTGCAGATAGAAGGACTCGCAGGACGTGTCGTCCTCGGCGAAGTTGACGAAGACATGATCGCCGCCCTTGCCTAGTGGCGTTTCCTCGTGGCCGACCAGCGTGACGACGGTCGCCCCGACCTCCTTGAGCCTGGCAAGCAACGCGACGCTCTCCTTCGTCGTACCGGAGAGCGACGGCATCACGACGATCGACTTTTCCGTAAGATGCGCGCAGCCGGTAACGACGAGTTCGGCCGGCATGTCGACGAAGGCAGGGAAGCGCGAGCGGCGTTGCAGCAGTTGAGCGGCCGGCTGCATCAGAATCGCCGCTCCGCCGGTGCCAAGAAAGAAGATATTTTCGGCACCGGCCGAAAGGCAGGACGCGATCACCGTTTCGAGGCGCTTCTGTAGCGCGATGGCCCCCGACTGGATGCGGAGAAATCTCTGTTCGTCAAAATTCAGCATGGTCTTGCTCTCGGTGCAACGGGTGGTGATTGTCGGAGTTTTGTTGTTTCAATGTTGTAAGACAACTGACATCATGATGCAGTCAAGTCAAGCCGTACCTTCTGATTTCCGCTGCAGTTACCTGTGACAAGAGGTCCCCATGATGGACGGAGCGCTCTTCATTCGCTTGACCTCCTCGAATTTGTCAGACAAGAACAAGACTGAGATCATTCTTGCTCGAGGCCGCCATGGACGAACCTCTTCGCGATTCACGTACCCTGGCGATCCAGCTTCGTGACCGCATCGCCGATCTCATTCGCAGCGAAGGCCTGAAGCCGGGCGACAAGCTGCCGACGGAAGCGCAGTTAACCCAGCGCTTCAAGATTTCCCGGCCCGCGTTGCGCGAGGCGCTGAAGCTGCTGGAACAGGATGATCTGATTTACGTCGAGCACGGCCGGGGCCGCTTCGTCTCGGCGATCTCCGCCGTCCACGTCGACCGGCCTATCACGGTCTTCGAGAGCGTGACCGACATGGCGCACCATTACGGCTACAAGCCGGTCAGCAAGGTGCTTTCGATCGCCGAGGAGACCGCTGACAAGCACGTGGCCGCACAGCTGCAACTGACGGCGACGGACCGCGTCATCCGCATCGAGCGGCTGCGGCTGCAGGGCGATGAGCCGATCCTCTACTGCCTCGATTACGTGCCGCGCAGCATCATTCCGGCCAGGCTCTATGACATCGACTGGAGTGGTTCGCTGCTTTCCCTGCTGGAGGAATACAAGAACCGGCCACGCATGTCGGCTGCCACGGTCTCTGCCGTCATGCTGCCCGACGAGGTCGTCCAGCGCAACGACCTGCGCGATTTCGGACCGGCGCTGCTCATCACCGAGACCTGCTTCAATGCTGCCGGCACGCCAGTGAACTACGCGATCGACTATCACCGCGGCAGCCATTTCTCCTTCAGCCTCGTGCGCAAGTGAGCTTGATTAGAGAACTGCCCCGGTAAGCGGATCAATATCCTAAAGCGCCGCGCGCCTTATCAGACGCGCAAAGGACGCTGTAGCAGTTTGAACTTGGCGGGTAGGATGCGGCTCCTCACACCGACTTGTTGTCGTTGCCGCCCCTGCGTGAAATTGCACTGATAGCTCCTCTCAAGCCTGGTGATGAGCGGAAGCGAGATCCCGGCCGCGATTCTCAATCGGCACTTACGAGACAGTCTGACGACTTGCCGATTGATGCAGAGGACGAAACGGAGCAGCTTGCCGGGGCAGTCGACCGAGAGGCTTTCTACCACACCGATTGTTACGCATCCTTGAAGCGCCATTTCTGCTCGGGCTCGCTTTCCAGCGGAACGATCTGTCTCCGGCGCCCTTCCAGTTCGTCCAGCCGCCGGGTTACGACGTCGGCGACGAAGGCCTCGGCATCATCCTCGTCAAGCGCGTTGCCGTCGGCAAGTCTTCCAGTGTCCCTCATTGCGGAAATGAGCATTGAGGGCGTGAATGCCGCACCGCTCTGATCGAACTCCTGCAGGACCCTGCGGACTTCTTCCTCGAGTAGCAATTTCTGTTTCTCATCTAACATTTCTTCCTCCTGAACGGCAGCAGGATCTGCAATAAGCCTGCCTCTGCATCACCGTGTCCGACAAGGCGGGGCCCACGCTGCCATGGATTTTCGCGCCCCGTTGCCAGCCTCCAGCTGTAGCTCCGCCACCGGCAAATGGGACGCAGGGCTGCACCCTTCTCGCATTCCGGTTGCGGATATCGGCGCCGGGGACGCTTCCCAATGCAAGATGCGGGGAAGCGCGCTGGTGGACCTTCGTCCACCAGCTCGTTTCTGCGCATTCCCGCATGTCGTCATAGACGTGGTAACGACTGGTTGCCGAGACTGTTCCGCTCCAGATGGCAGAGCCGGCAGCGCATACGTTCCCTCGCGAGCCCGTTACGTCGCTGTCGGATGGCCTGCTGCACGCTTTAGTGCACGGTGGACCGCGGCGCCCGGCCTTGAAATTGCGCGATCAGCGCGATGCCGTGCTGCAAGAGAAGCTCAGCCGCTGGCAGGTCCCTTGTCACGACCTCGCTGGCGCAACCGCTTATGGTCCTGGCCAGACTGATCGAGTTTGCTGCAAACCTGTCGTCGCCGATTTCCTGCGCCTCCTCGGCAGTCGCCTCAAGCGCGTCTGCGACCAATGTCATCATGTCCGAACGCTCGCGAAGCGTCATCGCGTCCAGGGTCTTGGCAGAATCCCTCATGGCTAGCTCCTCTGTTCTTAGTCGGAATTGGTCGCGCGCGGCCAGGCAGCCGGACGGACGTCTATTGCGTTGATTGCTTCGATGATTGGAGTCCGGGAGGCCGAAGGCCGCTCCCAGGCCATTAGATCGGGATCGAGGGCGATGGATGCAAGGAATAGCTACCATGCGGCTGGCGCATGTCGCGAACGCCCGTCGTGCTCTGCTTACTTTACCTTGGCATGGCGCTGCTCCGGTGAGATGGAGCAAAGGCATCATAGGCGCGCGGCGCTGTAATCGTACCGCAGCGATGGATCGGGATCATTCACGTAGTCGAGCTGAAAGAAGAAGCAGCGGTCGTCTCCCTCCACCGCCATTAACCCGAGCACCCTCTCCGGACCGATCCTTCGGAAATGGTCGATGATGGGCTTGCGGTCGTAGAGCATGGCCGCGCTGGTCCGGTCTCGAAAGCGTGACGTCCGCAGAATAGCTGTCGGGCCTCGCGCGCGCAGATGTTTGACCAAATGGGAGAACAAATTCCTGGCGGCGCTGGTGCGACCTAACCGATGGAAGCGAAAGGCCAGATGAAGCGGGACTGGAGATGGATCGATCGGCACGAGGCGGTTGCCGTACGTATTGAACAACAGAGCGTCGGCGCGCATGTCGGGGCGGAAGCGTTTACCGAACCAACCCAGGTTCTCCAGCACCCCGTCCAGCGGATGCCCGGTCGCAATTCCGCGGCCTTTCCAAAGCCCCACCATCTCGGTCACCGGCACCGCGTCCAGGCTATCGAAATAGGCGAGGGCCTCGTGCTGGGAGCCCATCTTCATGTGCGTACTCAACGACGTGCCTAAGTCGCTACACATGCCGCGTTTATCTAGGGCACGCCTCCTGATCGTCCACCGGAGCCGACAAGGACAAGAACATGCCGCAGTACGAAATGCTGCCGCTGCCTTTGCGCGTCCGGTGGACGCGCGGCGCTCCAGGCCGGGCGGTTGACACGGGCGAGCCTGTGAGCGTCAGATGACTTGAGAACTGCGCTGCGCGGCACTTCCCGAACGCAAGATTCCACGCACGAGGCGGTTTGCCGGGTCGTATTCTGCAGGAGCGGCATGTGGTGTTCCTTGTTCAACCCAGGCTGGTCAATGAGCCTTTCGGCGATGCGGGCGTTCTGCTTGATTTCACTTTCAAGTCGCGTGCGATCCTGTTCGATCTCGGCGATCTGTCTCCTCTTCCGGCTGGCACCGTTTCCAAGATCCGGCACGTATTTGTGTCTCACATGCATATGGATCATTTCGCGGGCTTCGACCGGATGCTCCGGTTCCACCTCAACCGGACGGCGGAGCTTCAAATATTCGGTCCTCCCGGTCTGACAGACGCCGTCGAGGCAAAGCTGCGATCGTACACCTGGAATCTTCTCAATGAGACTTCCGAGGATTTCTCGATCATTGCGGCAGAGTGGAATCTCAAGGATGAGCTGACCCGATCCCGGTTCAAGGCACGCAGTAGACTCGATCGCGAGACGCTCGGCGTCGAGGTGCTGGCTTCCCCGCGTCTCCTCGTGGAGCCAGACTTCCACATCGAAGCGATCGAGCTCGATCACGGGATTCCGTGCCTGGCATTCGCGTTTCAGGAGAGCCTGCGGGTAAACGTGCATAAGACGGTGCTGGATCAGCTTGGCCTTCCGGTAGGCCCCTGGCTGACGGAGGCCAAACGTCTCGTGAGGTCTCACGGGGGCCCGGGCGCGGTCGTGCAAATTCCCGGCCACCGCGACGTGACACTGGGCGACCTCCTCAGTGCCAAGGCGCTCGTCACCGGCCCGGGAGAACGAGTCTGCTACGCAACGGACCTGGCATTTACCGACGCGAACGTCTCACGCTTGCTTGCGTTGGCGGGAGGGTCGGACTACCTCTTTATCGAGGGCGGCTTCCTTGATGAGGACAAGGCGATTGCAGCTTCCAAAAGGCACCTGACCGCATTGCAGGCCGGCAGTATCGCTGCAGCCGCCCTTGTGACAAGGGCTGTTCCCATGCATTTCTCACCGCGCTATCTCGGTCGGGAACAATCGCTGATTGAAGAGTTCCGGGCAGGCCTTGCCGACCAGGCTCCTCATGCGGATCCTTGAGCTAAACTGACAACTGCAATCGCCAGCCCATGAGCTTGATTCGGTCCTCGCCGAGCGAAATCAGTCACGGCGATCCATTTCGAGGTGGCGTCACGTCGTTGAGATGGTAGTTGCCGACCACGTGATATTTCCAGCGCACCGGATCGTGCAGTGTGTGCGTGCGCGCATTGCGCCAGTAGCGGTCGAGATTGAGTGCGACCTTGGTCGAGGCGGTGCCGGCAAGTTCGAAGAGCGTGTTGGTGGCGTCGAGCGCGACCTCTGTCGTCAGAACCTGGGCGGCGGCGACAGCAAGGCTCGCTTCGATTGCGTGTTGCTCCGTCGGATCGATTTGGGCGATGTCGACCTTTCTTCCCGCATGTTCGACGACTGCCGACGCCGCCTCCAGGCGGATGGCGATCTCGCCGACCCGGGCGATCGTCAATGGGTCTTCCGACGCCCGTTCCACGCCGCTGCCCGTCCACGGCCGCGCCTTGGTGCGGACGGAGTCGACGGTCTCCCGGAAAGCGGCGCGCGCAATGCCGAGATCCACGCCGGCATGGATGATCTGGCCGACGGAGCCGATGGTGCCGGGACGTTCGAATCCGCGGTGAAACCGGACGACGGATCCGGCGTTCACATAGACATTCTGCAGTACGGTCGTGCCGCTGCCGGTGACGCGTTGCCCGAAACTGTCCCAGTCGTCGATGATCTGCACGCCTTCGGTGCCGCGCGGGACGAAGGACATTGTCAACTGGTCGGCAGGATCGAGCGCGAAAATTGCGATCCAATCGGCAAAGAGAACGCCGGTCGAATAATATTTGCGGCCGTTGATCCGGTATCCGGCACCGTCTTCGGTCAGGCGCGTGTCGTAATCGCCGACGGTCTCCGTACCGGTTTCGGCGAGCGCATTGCCGAACCGGTCGCCAGCAAGCACCCGCCCGAAAAAGAACTTCTTCTGCTCCTCCGTCCCGTCGTGACGAAGCGCCTCCAGGACATAGAAATGGTTCTGGGGAATCTGGCCGATCGAGCTGTCGGCTTCGGAGAGGATCGCCGCGACCTCGGCGAGCACGGCGTTCGATACATCGATCCCGTCGTAATCCGATGGAACGCTGATCGCCAGCAGGCCCGATTGCGCGAGTTGATCGAGTTCTTCATGGGGAAGAACGCGCTCCAGATCACGCTCGCTGGCACGTACCGCAAACTGCCTTGCCAGATCTCTTGCAACCGACAAGGCCTCTTCCTCGCTTTCGATGCGCTGCGCGGGCGATCTCGTCTTCTCGGCGAACTGCGAGATGGTTCCCATATCGATCCTCCATAGATCGCGACGTCCCTGGATCGCATCAATCCGGAACACTCGCAATCGGTTCCAAGAACGTCGGTGCGGGCGGAAGCCGTTTTCACGCCCAGGAGTCCGCTCCGACATTGGCCCGTATCACTGAACGATCACCTTACATCCGGTAAGGAAGCTTGTTCTATAGAATTTATGGATATTGAACTTTCTTTGCTTCGCTCGCGTCGATCCACTCTCATATCATGAAGCATGGACTGTTTTCTTGCATTCGCCAATTGTACGTCCGGTCGCGGTGGAGAAGGCTGTAAAGGCGGCGACGGGCGAAGCCGTTTGGCGCACTGCTGTCGAGGGGCAATCGTGGCTTGGTTTCAATCGGAAGCGCCGCGTGATGTTGTTCGGCGGCGACTGCTTGAGACGAGTGGTTGAGACGAGCGGTCGAACAAAACGCTTGCCGATCGGTCTCTTTGTCATAAAATACTAACTTGATAGACTATGCCGCATAAGCATGCGTCTGATAGGAGGCGCGGCGCTGGAGGCAGCCAAAGGAGCGCAGACTTCCCGGTAGCCGAGCGGCATCCAGTCTTGATATCCCTGAAAATTCAAACGGCAGCTATTTGTGTGTCTCGAAGTCCTGCGTAGGGGTTGCCCACGACTGATACGGCTGCGGCCGGACGCAAAGGAGCTCACATGACTGTTTACGGATTGTTTGCAACGAAGCCGCCCGCGGCGGCCGGCCTATCCTCGAAGCCCGAGATTGCCATCGTCGGGCGTGGATTTTCAGGCATCATGATGGCGATCGCGCTCATGAAGTCGGTCCGCGTATCCTTCCATTTGACCATGTACGATCCTCACCCGTCGATCAGCGGTGGCCAGGCCCTATCCTCGGCGCAGAGCTGCGAGATACTCAACAGCCGCGTGCGTGATCTCTCGGTTGCCGCCGGGCAGCCTGACGATTTCAACGACTGGCTTTGCACCAATGGCGAATTCCGGGCGGCGGTACCGGCGGCGATACCTGGCTTCCAGCAGATTTTCGTGCCCAGGGGCATTTTCAGCGACTACGTCCATCAGCGTTTTTCCGAGGCGCTTGCACGCCGTTCCGATATCACCGTGAAGTTCTCCCACCAGCCAGTCCGTGGTCTGCACAAGCTCGCCACAGGTCGCTTTACGCTCGTTCACGATGCCGGAACCGACGAATGCGATGTCGTCGTGCTCGCGACCGGCTTTGGCATGAGGCCTCGCGACGTCGATGTTCCCGACGAGGAGCGGCCGGTCGTCAGAGCCCGCCGGCTTGTCGATCCGCGGCATGCGATCCTTCTTGGCAGCGGCATTCGTGTCGTCGATCAGCTCTTCCAGTTGCGTGACAACGGCTACGCGGGAACGGTCACGCTCCTGTCGCGACATGGCTTTCTTCCGCAGACGCATACGCGCCTGTCGGCGGCCCCGAGTTTCCCGGTCGACCCGATGCCGTCGAGCCTCCGGGAGATCGTCCGGTTCGTCCGCAAGGCCTGCGCCGATGCGGAGGCCAAGGGGCAGAGCTGGCAGTCGGCGATGAACGGGCTTCGCCGCCGTGCGCGCTCGCTCTGGCAGGCGCTCCCCGCGCGGGAAAAGCGCCAGTTCAACCGGCATCTGCGCGCCATCTACGACAGCCACAGAAACCGCCTGCCGGCGGCCGTCCATGCTCGCCTCCAGCAGGAGCTTGCCGAGGGCCGGACGATACTTCGTCGCGGATGGGCCGGGCGGCGGGTGCCGGAAGGACTGATGGTTCGCTGGTCCGGCGAGCCAACGGAGGAACTGCTGCGGGCCGACCAGGTGATCGACTGCCGCTGCTCGGCGCCGGACCTCCAGGCGCCGTTGCTTCAAAGCCTTTTTGCCGGCGGATTGGCCATGCCGGACGAGCTCGAACTCGGCATTGCCGTCAGCCCCACCGGAGAGGTGCTCGGCAGCGGCGGCCGCACGCCGAACCTCTTTGCGATCGGTCCGCTCGGAGTAGGCAGCTTGCCCGACATCGACCTCGTCCCGGAGATCGTCACCCAGACCTATGCGGCGGCACGCCTGATCGCGACCGGCAAGCGCGTAGCACTGAAGGCGGGGTGATCGGAACCGCGACGATGTAGGCTACAGCACCCGTGCGTCTTTTTAGACGTGCAGGTGCTGTCGCACTTTGCGTGGCTGCGTATTTTTCTAGATCGGCGCGACGTCGAATTCGCACAACACCCGCTCGAACCTGCCAAGCCGTGCTAGCGCTCAGAGACAGACGGCGGATAGCTATCTATGTCATTCTTCGAACGACCCAGAGCGACCGTTCCGCATGAGCGATTCCCGACACGAGTTGAAGGCGAGGATTATCCTTGAGCCGTTCGGCCTCATTCACGTCAAGTAGCAGGACCTGCTGATCGGTCTCGTTTGCGTTCGGCGTAATCCACCAGCGCCGATCCTCGTAGCAAAGGCCGGCTTCCGGGTTCTCCTGGAAGTATTCAATCGCATATTCAGCGTCCGCTTTTCGCGGACCCGCGCCCACGGACATTTGTTCTTTCGCTCCCTCTAAGATCGGTTGGGGGTCTACGCGATTATACTTCATTATGGCGCCTGTTGCAGCGAGGACCATTTTTGCTCGCCGTCGAACAACCCGATGCTCAAGATAGCCGAGCCCTTGACAGCCTTTCACAGCATATTTAACATCCATGTTAAATACAAGGATATGTCATGCACACCGATCCCCTGAGCGCCCAGTTCGCTGCCCTTGCCGATCCCACGCGCCGCGCGATCCTTGCCCGGTTGAGCGAGGGCGAGACGTCGGTGAACGATCTCGCCGCTCCGTTTGCGATGAGCCTGCCGGCCATCTCGCGGCATCTGAAGGTGCTGGAGAGTGCCGGGCTCGTCAGCCGCAGCCGCACCGCGCAGTGGCGGCCCGCCAAGCTCGAGCCGCTTGCGATGAAGGGGGTCGCCGACTGGATCGATCAGTATCGCCACTTCTGGGAATCGAGCTTCGACCGGCTGGATGCCTATCTGAAGAGCATCCAATCGGGGAGCGACGATGGCTCCCGTCACTGACAGGCTTGCAGCGCACACGCTGAACCTGCGTCGCATCTTCAATGCGCCGCGAGAGCTGGTCTGGCGCGCCTGGACGCGGCCGGAGATGCTTGTCGCATGGTTCGGGCCGCCTGAATGGCCCGCGGTCCGCACCGAGCAGGACCTGCGTCCGGGCGGCACCTGGCGTGCCTGCCTGCGCTCGACGTCGGAAGATCGCGTGCTCTGGCAGGGCGGCGTCTATCGCGAGGTGGTTCCGCCCGAGCGGCTGGTGTTCAGCTTCAAGTGGGAGAGCGACGATCACGAGGACGGCACTCCGGTCGACACGCTCGTCACCATGCTCCTCACCGAACTGCCCGACGGGCAGACGCAGATGGAGTTCACGCAGCAGGGATTGAAGTCCGAGCAAAGTCTTGCCGGACATCGCCACGGCTGGACGGGCACCTTCGCCCGTCTCGATCAGTGGCTGCACACCTACGGGAGGACAGTTTGAACACGCCCGCGATGCTCTGGACCGGTCGGATTCTCACCGGGCTTTTTGCCCTGTTCATGCTTGGTGCCTCGATCGCGCCCAAGCTGCTCCAAATGCCTGTGGCGGAAGCGACGATGGCTGAGCTCGGCTGGCCTGCCGGCTATTCGTTCTTGATCGGCCTCATCGAGCTGACCTGCCTCGTGCTTTACCTGATTCCGCGCACAAGCGTGCTCGGTGCGGTGATGATGATGGGGCTGCTCGGCGGCGCTATGGCGACCCAGATCCGCGCGGGCAGCCCACTCTTCAGCCACATCCTGTTCAGCATCTATCTCGGGCTGTTCATGTGGGGTGGCCTATGGCTCCGCGACCAGCGCCTCAGGGCTCTGT
Organism: Sinorhizobium sp. 7-81; assembly: GCF_030124405.1. Classification (NCBI taxonomy): domain Bacteria; kingdom Pseudomonadati; phylum Pseudomonadota; class Alphaproteobacteria; order Hyphomicrobiales; family Rhizobiaceae; genus Sinorhizobium; species Sinorhizobium sp. 7-81. Next base: position 617,207 of record NZ_JASKLT010000002.1, read on the forward strand.
TTCCGCTTGCGCGAGAGCCTTCCGCTCCACCTCGTTCGAGGGACGTGGCAGCGTTGCCTGTTTCCAGCCAATAAGCGGGATGGACGCACCGGCGACCTGCAGTGCAGCTCCCCTCGACGGTTTCAGCCAAGTGGGTCTTGAGCGTATTCGTTCTGCAGCGGTCGCCCAGCGTCCGCGCTGGCGACGAGAGCGTTCGTTGCGACGGCGCAACGGCCACCAACTTCGATTGAAGGAGACAGCAATGCCCAAGATGATTTTCGTGAATCTGCCGGTGAAGGACATCGCCGCCTCGACCCGCTTCTATCAAGCGATCGGGTGCCAAAAGAACGAGCAGTTCAGCGACGAGAAGGCATCCTCGATGGTCTGGTCGGACGTGATCACCTTCCAGCTGCTGACGCGCGACTATTTCGCAACCTTCACGTCGAAAGAGATTCCGGACGCGCATACGACCTGCCAGGTGCTGCTTTGCCTCTCCTGCGACAGCCGCGAAGAGGTGGACTCGCTCACCGAAACCGCAGGGAAGGCCGGAGGCAAGGCAGACATTCGTGAACCGATGGACATGGGCTTCATGTACAACCGCGCGTTCGAAGATCCCGACGGGCATGTATTCGAGTTGGCGTGGATGGATCCTCAAGCCGTCATGGACGGCAATGCAGAATCAGCCTGACGTCGGCACCGGTATAAGCACCTCTCATGCGGCCGGCGCTGAGTCGCCGGCCCTAACACCCGCGCCGGTGGTGAATGGCTCCAAGCGGAACCATATCCCCTCTGACCGGCGGACGGGCGCCCGCTGCCGTCAACGGCGCGGCGACAAACTTGCGACCCCGCCCCCTCACGCCGAATACCAAGTCTCGCGCGGCGCTATGGGGATCGGTTTTTCATTGTTGAAAAACCCCCTGCGGAATCGAAGCTTCTGATCGCCGCGCACGCGGTGGCATAGTTCGCTGGCATCACCATGAATGGAAAGGAATGCCATGCTTGCCAGCGACATCTCTGCGATCAACCGCAGGCAATTGGGACGCTCCGGCCTCGCGGCCGCACCTATCGGTTTAGGCTGCTGGGCGATTGGAGGTTATTTCACACTCGACGGAAAACCGGACGGCTGGGGAGAGGTCGACGACGAACAGTCGATCCGCGCCATTCATCTCGGGCTTGAGATGGGGGCTTCGCTGATCGACACGGCTGATGCTTATGGAACCGGGCACAGCGAGGAGGTGATCGGCCGGGCACTGGGCGGACGAAGAGCTGATGCAATCATCGCAACCAAGTTCGGATACACTTACGATCGCGCCGCCCGTGCCCTCGTCAGCACCGATGTCAGTCCCGCCTACATCGAACAGGCCTGCGCAGCATCGCTTGAGCGTCTGAGCACTGACTATATCGACCTCTATCAAATCCATGTCGGAGAGCTTTCGGCCGATCTGGCGGATGCGGCCGGCGAGACGCTCGAGAAGCTGGCGGAGATAGGCGCCATCCGTTTCTGGGGCTGGAGCACGGACAACGCCGCAGCGGCGAAACGAATGGTGAAATTCCCGCATTTCGTCGCGGTGCAGCAGGAACTGAACGTCTTTACGGATGGACCGGCCATGCTGGCGATGTGTGAGGGCAACAATCTCGCCAGTCTCAATCGATCACCCTTGGCGATGGGGTTCCTGAGCGGCAAGTTCAGTCCCGAGACGCGTCTGCCGCCAAGCGACGTGCGCGCAGCCGGTCATAGCTGGGTGCGGTTCTTCGAGGACGGGCGGCCTCGAACCGATTATCTCCACCGCCTCGCAGAGGTACGAGAGCTCCTCCAGACCGGCGGCAGGACCTTGGCGCAAGGGGCACTCGGGTGGATTCTGGCCCGCTCGCCCAACACCTTTCCCATCCCCGGCTTCAAGACGGAGGCGCAGGTGCGCGAAAATCTGGCCGCGCTGGAGAAAGGTCCGTTACCGTCCGCGACCATGGCGGAAATCGATGCGCTTCTTGGGAACGAGGCCGATCAAAGGTGATCGGTCTGCTGGGAACGGCACCCGGCAATGAGAATCCACGGAGCGGCTGATGCCCAGACCGCTTCCTTCGGCGGCCTCCAGTCGTCTCTTGCTTGTCCCGCGAGCCGCCACGTTTGGAACAAGCAAGTGGCGCTTCTGCTCGCCGTCGCCGGCACAAAGCGTCACTGAGAGTGTTGCATTCCTGCAACGGATTTGGCATGTTTTCTGCAATCCCGAATTGTGCCTTTGCAGATTGGTCGGTCTCGTGTAAAGTCACCACACTCGCAATTCAAATCAGAGGAGGCGTGAAATGATATCTGTTCTCGTGATTATGCGCCTCTCTGGCGGGACGGCTGGCAGCACGACGATGTATCGCACATCTTGCTCGAGCCGATTTTGCTTCCAGGGTCTCTAAGCCCCGGATTTCTGCCGATTGGCGCTTTCCCATTTGACCTGACGTGACCGGCTGACGGAGCGATTGTTCGCATTTCCGCGTCCGCATCCGCGCGTCTTTTTTGATCTTCGAGAGGACCTGGCCGCGTTGTCGCGCCGGGACGGAAAAATCATGCGTGAAGCACAATTTTTGGTTGTTGATACCCTTGCCGCAACGGTCGATGACCTGTCCCGGAAATTCGGCATCTGGAAGACCGCGGGTGCGTTGATCCGGGCCGCCTGGAGACGTCGTCAAACAACGAACCGGACCGCCCATCTGTCAAACCGCATGCGCCGCGATATCGGTCTTCCGGAGAGCGGGGACACGCTCCTGGAAGCCAGATTTCCCCTTTGGGATGTCCGGCTTTAAGGTGCCTCGCTATGCAGGACGGCAAACCGTCGGAAGCAGAGGAAGGACGTCCCTGACGTCCTTCCTCTCGTTTCGTTGCTCGATGCGGATCTGGAACGGTCGCGGAAGAGGCGATCGTAACGAGATCAAGCCGCTCGCGAACGCTTTGCGGCTGCAACGGTCCGGCGTCATTGATCGTTCCCGACATGCAGCAGCCGGACCAACCTCCTGTCCAAGAACACGTTCACGGGATTTCCGCACTCACGCACACGTCATTTCGCCGCTCGGAACAGATCGGGAAGTGCGGCGTTTCTTCCGATCGGCGGAGATCTGCGATGTGGGCCTTGAGGGCGGCGATCGTTTTCATAGCGGCCGTATTTGTGGCTGCAGGTGTGTTCTTTCTGTTGGCGTGGCGTTCCGAGATCCCCGAGGACGCCGCTGCTGCGCAGGCGAGTTTTGCCCCGGATCTCGTCGCGAAGGGCGCGCAATTGGCGGCGCTTGGCAATTGCATCGCGTGCCACACCGTTCCCGGCAAACCCGCATTTTCGGGCGGCCTCGCCGTGCCGACCCCTTTTGGCACGATTTACTCCACCAACATCACCCCCGATCGCGAAACGGGCATTGGCGGCTGGAACGAGGCGGCCTTCCAGCGCGCCATGAACGAGGGCGTCGACCGGAACGGCAGCCACCTCTATCCAGCATTCCCCTACGACCATTTCACGCGCGTCTCGGAAGAGGACAATCGCGCCCTCTATGCCTTCCTGATGACGCGTGCCGCGGTAAAGGCTGAGGCTCCTGAGAACGACCTCCAGTTCCCGCTGACGTTCCGCCCCCTGCTTGCCGGCTGGAAGCTGCTCTTCTTCGACAGGGGCAAACTGGAACCGGACAGCGGCCAGAGCGAGGCGTGGACGCGCGGGCGCTATCTTGCCGAAGGGCTCGGCCACTGTGGCGCTTGCCACACGCCACGCAACGCCTTCGGCGCTGAAGATCGCGACCGGAACTTCGGCGGCGGCGAGGCGGAGGGCTGGCAGGCTTACGCGATCAACAAGGATTCCAAGGCCCCTATCCCGTGGGACGAGCAAAGCCTCGCCTTTTACCTGCGCAACGGCTGGCATGAATTCCACGGCGTTTCGCGCGGACCGATGGCCGAGGTGACGGGCAATCTCTCGGCCCTTCCGGATACCGATATCATGGCGATCGCCACCTATGTCAGGTCGATCATGGGCGATCCGACGCCCGAACGCGGGCAAAAGGCGGCGCAATTGCGTGAGCAGTTCGAAGGGGATCGCCTGGAGCAGACGGCCGATAGCCAGAGTTCGCTCGTGAGTACTTCCGGGGCCGGTTCCGGCGAAGCGATCTATATTGCCGCCTGTGCAAGTTGCCATGAAGGCCGCCAGCGCCAGCCCTTCGGCGGCCTGAACTTCGAACTCAGCACCGCCGTCAATGCGCCGAACCCGCAAAACATCGTCAACATCGTCCTGTTCGGCCTTCCGCCGGCGGACGGTGAGGCCAGCGCGGTGATGCCGGCCTTCCGACATCTGCTCAATGACCAACAGGTGGCCGACGTTCTCGCTTACATGCGCGAGCGCTTCTCCGAGGAGCCGGCATGGGCGGGCCTCGTGGAACTGGTCGCCAATACCCGTTCCGGCGCGCACAAGGTGACCGTCCGGCCGTCGGACGGCATTGAAAGGGCGCCGCACAATGTCGGTGCCGAGGAGGGATGATGAGCATATCGCTGACAGTAAACGGCAGCCCGCATCAGGTTGACGCCGATCCGTCGACGCCTCTCCTCTACGTCCTTCGCGACGACCTGGCCTTGAATGGTGCCAAATACGGCTGCGGGCTCGGCCAGTGCGGCTCCTGCACCGTGGTGGTGGATGGCGAGGCGGTGCTTTCCTGCATGGTGCCGATCATGCTGCTGGAAGGCCGCGAAATCACGACCATCGAAGGTTTAGGCACCATCGACGAGCCGGGACCGTTGCAGCAGGCGTTCATCGAGCTGCAGGCGGCGCAATGCGGTTACTGCATTCCGGGCATGATGATGAGTGCGCACGCGCTCTTGCGCCGCAATGCGCAGCCAAGCGACGAGGACATCCGCGAGGCGCTGGCAACGAACCTCTGTCGTTGCGGCACGCATATGCGGATTCTCGCCGCGATCAGACGGGCAGGCGAATTGATGAAGGCCGCCTCCTTGCCCGAGTCCGATGAAGGGAGGGCAGGTTGATGAGCATCCTCCAGGGCCAAATCACTCGCCGCAGCGTGATCGCCGGTACCGGCTGCCTCGTTGTCAGCTTTTCGCTTGGCCGCGCATTTGCCCAGGCGCCCGCGCCGCCGGCACCGCCGACGACGCCACCGGCACCACCCGCGTCCCTGCCGGGCAGTCTTGACGACGACCGCTTCCTCGATTCCTGGATCCGGATCGATCCCGACAATTCGATTACCGTCTTCACCGGCAAGGCAGAGCTCGGCCAAGGCATCCGCACAGCGCTTCTACAGGTTGCTGCCGAAGAGCTGGAGGTGGACCTCGCGGACATCGAGTTCATCACGGCCGACACGGGTCGCACGCCGAACGAAGGCTTCACGGCCGGCAGCCAGTCGATGCAAAACAGCGGTACCGCCATCAGAAACGCCGCAGCACAGGTGCGCGCGCTGCTTTTGGCGGAAGCCGCCAAGCGCTTCGGCATAGCGCCAGCGGAGCTCAAGGCCGAAAACAAATCCGTGCTGGCAAAAGACGGGAGAAGCGTCACCTATGGCGAACTTGTTTCCGGCCAGATGCTGCACGTGGAAGCGCAGCCGCAGTCGGCCTTGAAGCAGCCCGGTAGCTTCCGCGTGATGGGCAAACCGCTTCCTCGCGTCGATATCCCGGCGAAAGTGACGGGCCAGCCCGCCTATGTGCACGACCTGCGTCTGGATGGCATGCTGCATGCGCGCGTCGTGCGTCCCCCGAGCTCGGCAGCTACGTTGACGGAACTCGATCAAGGCGCAGCCGAGGGGATGCCCGGCGTCGTCTCCGTCGTGCGCGACGGCAATTTCCTTGCCGTTGTCGCCGAGAAGGAGTTTCAGGCGGTAAATGCCATGCGGACGTTGGCAGGGGCTGCGCGGTGGCAGGAAAGGGAGACGCTCCCCGATCAGACCGATCTGCCGGCGGAACTGCAGAGGCTCGAGCGCGAGGTGGGAACCGTCGCCGAAGCGGGTGTGCTCTCATCCAGCGGCAAGGTGTTCGAGGCGACCTACACGCGGCCCTATCAGATCCATGGCTCGATCGGCCCCTCCTGCGCCGTCGCGCAGATGAAGGCGGACGGGACATTGGACGTCTGGTCGCACACGCAAGGGGTCTTTCCCGATCGTGCGGCGATCGCCGAGATGCTCGCCATGCCGGAAGAAAAGGTCCATGTCATCCATATGGAAGGGTCGGGATGCTACGGCCACAATGGTGCCGACGACGCAGCTGCCGATGCCGCGCTCATCGCCACCAAGGTTCCCGGAAGACCGGTTCGGGTTCAGTGGATGCGCGAGCAGGAGCACAGCTGGGAACCCTACGGTCCCGCGATGCTCATGAAAGTCAGCGCAACACTCGACGATGAAGGCAAAATCGCGAGCTGGGCCTACGATCTTTGGAGCAATACCCACTCCACGCGCCCCGGCGGTGCCGGTGCGCTGCTCGCAGCGCGCCATAAGGCTCAAGCTTTCCAGCCGGAGCCGGCCGAGCTCAGAATCAGTCCCTCCGGCAACGGCGACCGAAACGCCAATCCGCTCTACACCATTTCGAACAAGCGTGTGCTTTGGCACTTCCTGCCCGACATGCCGCTGCGCGTCTCAGCGCTCCGGGCGCTAGGCGGCTATGCCAATGTCTTCGCGATCGAAAGCACGATCGACGAATTGGCACTGATGACCGAAGCCGATCCGGTCGAATTCCGGTTGCGGCACATGGAGGATCCGCGTGCGCGTGCCGTAATCGAACTGGCTGCAGAGCGCTTCGGCTGGGACAAGGCCCAGATGCCGAGGAATCGCGGACGTGGTTTCGGCTTCGCGCGCTACAAGAATCTGGCCGCTTACCTGGCGGTGGCGATGGAAGCGGAAGTCGAGCCGGAGACCGGCCGCGTTCGCGTGGTACGCGCCGTTTCCGCCATCGACAGCGGCGAGATCGTCAACCCGGACGGCATCCGCAACCAGACCGAAGGCGGGATCCTGCAATCCATCAGCTGGACGCTCTACGAGGCCGTGGCATTCGACAGGATGAGGATTACCAGCACCGACTGGTCGAGCTATCCGATTCTTCGTTTTGCAAGTGTCCCGGACAGCGTTGAGGTCCATATCGTCGAGCGCCCCGGGGAACCGTTCCTCGGTACCGGCGAGGCAGCCCAGGGACCTGCGGCCGCGGCTGTCGCCAATGCGATCAGGAACGCCACCGGCAAGCGTCTCTATGATTTGCCATTTACCAGAGAGCGACTACGAAACGCGGTCGGACGCGCTTGATCTACTGCCGTTTCCTTAAATCGTAGCCGATTAGCGTCCTTTGTGCGTCGAATAAGACGCGCGGCGCTGTAGGGGCCAGACCGAGCGGACTGCCCCAATCGCGTCCGCGTGCCGCCGCTTTGGACAATGATCTCGAACAACTGGTCGTTCAACCCGCTTGTGCGGAAACCTCGCGGCGCGGGTCCCCCTGCGGCCGGTGCCGTCTTACCGGCCCGAGGGAGGTAGGTCCTCTCCGAGCCGGCACTTGTTGCCTTTCCAGAACACGATGACAGTCAGGCCAAATACGGCGGAAAGATTGGTTGCGCCAAGGTCGCTGCAGTCAGGGCCTGCATCATGGGAAACTCTTCTCCTCTAACGGCGCGGAATAGAACTTCGTTTCTATAAATAACAAAAATTATAGATTTAGATGATGACATCTGAAGTGGCGCCGACGGAGGTCAAGATGCCGGATAAAAGAGTAGCCGGAATCTCGGGAAACATCACACGCCCGTCCAAAACCCGAGGGTTCGTCGATCATATCGTTCATCGGCTCGCGCTGAGCATCGGGGCTTCCGCACAGACATTCGACATCGAGGACTTCGGTCCCTCGCTTCCCAATGCGAGGCGGCTGGACGATCTCGCCCCAGAAGCACGATATCTCGTCAGCCAGGTCATCGAGGCTGACGTGCTGGTCGTCGGTTCACCGACTTTCAAAGGCAGCTACACCGGGCTCTTCAAGCACTGCTTCGACCTCTTCGATCCCACGTCGTTGCGCGGCAAGCCGATCATCATCGCGGCGACGGGCGGTGGCGAACGTCATTCGCTGATCGTGGAGCATCAGCTACGCCCTCTGTTCGGCTTCTTTGAAGCCCTTGCGATGCCGACGGCAATCTATGCGTCGGACAAGGACTTTGCGGACGGCGTTCTGCTCTCCGAAGCGATCCATGCGCGGGTAGGGCAGGCGGTCGACGAAGCGACGCGGGCCGTGGCGCGCTCCGATTGGCGGAGCATCGCTGCCTAGAGCCAGAACAGACATCGTGAAGCAGCCATCAACTCGTGGCCGATCGGCCAAATTCTCGGAGGGTTCAATGACCAGAAAGATCAAGCTCGGCGCCTTTCTGCCCGGTGGCGGCCAGCATGTCGCCGCCTGGAGACACCCGGAGGCTCCGGCAGACGGCGCGACAAGCTTCGAATTCCACAAGAAGCTTGCACAGACGGCTGAACGCGGCCTGTTCGACGCCTACTTCCTGGCGGACAATCTCTCCGTAGGACTAGGGGGGCGTGAAGGCGGGAACGCCAAGATCGCAGGGTTCGAACCCGTTACGCTCTTTGCTGCACTCGCGCCGCTCACGACGCATCTCGGCTTCATCGCGACCGCGTCAACCACCTACGAGGAGCCCTATACGCTCGCCCGCAAATTTGCGTCGCTCGACCTTCTTTCCGGCGGCCGGGCAGGGTGGAACGTGGTGACATCGGCGGGAGATGAGACGGCTCGCAATTTCAACAGGGAAACGCAGCCAAGCCATGCCGAGCGCTATGAGCGGGCGCACGAGCATGTCGAAACGGTCAAGGCGCTCTGGGACAGTTGGGAGGACGACGCCTTCATCCGCGACAAGGCGACCGGCCGCTTCTTCGACGCCGGACGCGTTCACGACATCAATCATCGGGGCAAGCATTTTTCGGTGAAAGGACCCCTGAACGTGCCGCGCCCGATACAGGGCCATCCGGTTGTCGTCCAAGCGGGACAATCGGAGGACGGACGCAGGCTTGCCGCCGCGACAGCGGAAGTGATCTTCACCGCGCACCAGAATCTGAGTTCCGCCCAGGAGTTCTACCGGGACATCAAGGCTCGCGTCCAACGGGCGGGACGCAACCCCGAGCACGTGCTGATCATGCCCGGGGTCGCGCCCTTTGTCGGCCGAACCGAAGAAGAAGCGCGCAGCAAGTACGATCGGCTCAATGCGCTGATCGTGCCTGAAGACGGCGTCGCTCTGCTTAACGGATTGACCGGCGGAACGCTCGATCTCACGGGATATCCGATCGACGGTCCGCTTCCCGTCAGCCAGGAGACGGAAGGCATGAAGAGCCGCCAGGCGTTGATCCGCAAGATCGCCGACGAGCACGGTTTCACGATCCGGCAGCTCTACCAGTGGATCGCGACGGCGGGAGGACATTACACCGGCGTCGGCAGCGTCGAGCAGGTGGCCGATCAGCTCGAGGAGTGGTTCCGCAACGACGCCGCTGACGGGTTCAACATTCTGCCGCCGTGGCTTCCCGGCGCGCTCGACGATTTTGTCGATCTGGTGATCCCCGAACTGCAGCGTCGCGGGCTGTTCCGAACCGCATACGAAGGCCGCACGCTTCGCGAAAACCTCGGCCTCCCCAGACCGGCAAACCCGTGGTCGCAATCTCGCGACACCGTCCAGGCCGCCGAATGAAACGCCAACGAGGAGGGCTCGCAGATGAGCTTGCAGGATGTCGATAGATCAATCCTCGGCGGCGCCGATGGCGCGAAGGCCGAAGAGTATTTTCAGCGGGCAGGCATAAAACTTCGCCACTGGCTGTCGCGGTACGGAGTTCTGCTCGCCTTCCTCGTCCTGTGGCAGGCTGCCAGCAGCAGCGGCTGGCTTAATCCCGCCGTTTTCCCGCCGATCGACGCGATCCTTTCTGCCATGTGGACAGGTGTCTTCGGCGGAGCCCTGCTCGACGATATCGCCATCAGCCTTCAGCGATCGGGCCTGGCGTTCGTCGCGGCCGTGGTTGTGGCGATACCGCTCGGGCTCTTCATGGGACAGGTACGCCCGATCGAAAACGCACTCGACCCGATCCTTCAGCTGTTCAGGCAGACATCGGCGCTCGCGCTCTATCCGGTGTTCATCCTGCTCCTCGGGCTTGGTGAGGCATCCAAGGTTTTCGTCATCTTCTGGGCGACATTGTTTCCGCTGCTTTTGAACACGATCAGCGGGGTCAAGGAAGTGGATTCGAAGCTGATCGAGATGGCGCGCGTCTACCGGGCGTCTCGGTCGACCGTGTTCCGGCGTGTCGTCCTGCCCGGAGCCATTCCCTCCATCTTCGTCGGCCTGCGATTGAGCGCCACGACCGCACTCCTGTTGCTGATCGCCTCCGAGATGATCGGCGCGAACAAGGGGGTCGGCTTCCAGGTCATGAACGCCCAGTACAACTTCCAGATACCCCTCATGTTCGCGGCGATCTTCATCCTCGCGGGGCTTGGGCTCATCGCCAACTACGCTCTTGTGTTCGCGCAGCGCCGGCTGTGCCGTTGGAGTGATGTTTCGATCTAATGCATGTCGCCGGAAAGTGTGCAGCGGTTTCGGGACAACGACATGCACGCAAACAAAGACCTAAAGCGCGTGCGACGCGCTTTAGCACTGCGCTTCGAGCTCACCTCTTCAACAAGGAAAGACGAACATATGACCATACGCTCCCTCGGTCTTGGCACCGTGCTTGCCATCGGCCTCTCCGGATATGCGGCAGCGCAGTCGCCCGATCAGGTGACCCTGCGCTACCTGGCGAGCCATGGCAGCCTATCAGCGCACGAGCTCGCGTCCGAGCTTGGCTATTTCGACGGCACGGGTATCAAGCTCGAGAACGTCGGCTATGCGAGCGGCGGCCCGGAGTCGCTCTTCGGGCTCGCATCCGGTAGTGTCGACATCGGGTCTGCAGCGACGTCGGCTGTTATCAACTCGATCGCCAGCGGCAACGATTTTGTCGCCGCCTATCCGACCAACGGCATCAACGAGCAGGTCAAGAGCATATTCTACGTGCTCGAGGACAGCCCGATCAAATCCATCGAGGATATCGCCGGCAAGACCATTGCGGTGAATACGCTCGGCGCCCACCTCGACTATGCGATACGGGAAGCGCTGCACAGCAAGGGCTTGCCGCAGAATGCCGCCAACCTCGTCACCGTGCCAGGTCCGCAGCTGGAGCAGACGTTGCGCTCGAAGCAGGTCGACATCGCGGCTGTCGGATATTGGCAGGCAACGTTCAACGGCCAGATCGTAGCCAATGGTGGCGTACGCGCGGTCTTCGATGATACCGACGTGCTTGGTGAGATTGCCGGCGGCTTTGCCGTTCTTCGCCGCGACTTTGTCGAGGAACACCCGGACGCGGCCAGGAATTTCGTCGAACAGTCCGCCCGCGCGGCCGACTGGTCGAGAGAGAACCCGGAAGAAGCACGGGCGCTGCTTGCAAAAATTCTCGAGAAACGCGGCGAGAACGGCGCACTGGCCAAGCACTGGACCGGCTTCGGGCTGCGGCCGGGCGCGCGCGCGACCGAAAGAGATCTCGATTTCTGGATCGGCGTTCTCGAGCGCGAGGGCAGCCTGCCCCAGGGCAAGTACAAGGCATCCGATCTTCTGCTCCAGACCAGCGCCAGCGCCGCGGCAAACTGAGGTCCAGTCATGGAATATGTCCAGACTTCGCGAAAGGGAGAGATTGCACTCCGCGATCTCTCGAAATCCTTCCAGATCAGCGGGCGCTCGCTCAGAGTTCTGAGAAACGTCAATCTGGATATCCGTTCCGGCGAATGCCTCGCAATCGTCGGGGCCAGCGGATCGGGCAAGACGACCTTGCTGCGCATTCTCGCGGGTCTCGAAGCCGCAGATGCGGGCAAGGTGCTCATCGGCAACGAGCCGATCACGGGCGTTGGGAACGAACGCGCCGTCATCTTCCAGGAGCCACGCCTGCTTCCCTGGCTGACGGTCCTCGAGAACGTCGCGTTCGGGCTGGAGGTCAGAGGTGGCGACGCCCGTCATGCCAAGGAACGAGCGCGCCATTACATCTCCCTGGTCGGATTGGCTGAATTCGCCGATGCCTACCCCAAGCAGCTCTCCGGCGGCATGGCGCAAAGGGTCGGCATCGCGCGGGCGCTGACGGTCCAGCCGGAAATCCTGCTGCTGGATGAGCCATTCGGCGCGCTCGATGCGATGACCAAGCTGACGATGCAGGAGGAACTGGAGCGAATATGGCGGGATGAGAACGTAACGATGGTTCTCGTCACGCACGACCTCGAGGAAGCGATCTACCTCGCAGATCGTGTCCTGGTTCTTCCCAAGAACAAGGACGGCCACCCGAAGACCATAGAGATCGATCTCGCCCGGCCACGCGATCGAAGCGAGACGCGCTTCGTCCAGTATCGCAAGGATTTGTTTCGTGAGTTCGGCCTGCACTGAGTGCGTGTTTCGCGCTGCCTATCGCCGGCTTAATGACGGAGACGAACAAAAGCGGACCTCAACGGCGCATCGTGAAAGCGCTGATGACTACGGATATTGCACGCCGTTCGTCGTCGTGTAGATCGAATAGAGCGACTGGGTTGCGGTTATAAAAAGGCGGTTCTTCTTCGGACCACCGAATGTGAGGTTTGATACCGTCTGCGGCACGAGGATCTTGCCAAGCAGCTTGCCATCCGGTGCGAAGCAATGAACCCCGTCGGCAGCGCTGCACCACAGATTTCCGTCGACGTCGAAGCGAAAGCCATCCGGGTTGCCGTTGTCGATGGAGCAGAAATAACGGCTGTTTATCAGTGTGCCATCATCGGCCACATCGAAAACGCGGATATGGCTTGGGACTTCATGGCTAGCCGATCCCGAGTCGGCGATATAGAGCTGCTTTTGGTCCGGGGAGAAGGCGAGGCCGTTCGGCTGGATGAAATCGGTGACTACGGCTTCGATGGCGCCGGACAGAGGGTCTATGCGATAGACGTTACGCGTCGCCTGTTCCGCCTCTGCCTTGTGGCCCTCATAGTCCGACATGATCCCGTAGGTCGGATCGGTGAACCAGATCGAACCGTCGGACCGCACCACGACATCATTTGGCGAGTTCAGCCGCTTGCCCTGGTAGCTGTCGGCGAGCACGGTGATGCGGCCGTCATATTCGGTACGCGTCACGCGCCGGCCGCCGTGTTCGCAGGAGATCAGCCGGCCCTGGCGGTCGCGGGTATTGCCGTTCACATAATTCGAGGGCGAGCGGAAGACGGAAGCGCCTCCCTCCGGCGTCCATCGCAGCATGCGTTCGTTCGGAATATCGCTCCAGATCAGGCAGTTCAGATCGGAAAACCAGACCGGTCCTTCCGCCCAGCGGCAGCCGCGATAAAGTTCTTCGAGCGCCGCGCTGCCGACGGTCAGGGCGCGGAAACGTTCGTCGCGAATGTCGTAAAGCGGATTGTCTACCAAGGCCCCGTCCTCCCGTGTGCTGCCTTCCCACTGCACGGATAAGAACATGCAGCAATTCAAATGGCTACAGCGACCTTTACGCGTTCGACAAGATGCGCGACCCTGCCATCCGCTCCTAGCCTCATGCGCCAGCGGGCGCCGGCTTTGGTCCTTCGATCCCGAGCAATTGCCGAAGCGGAACGGAAGGACGAAGCAGATCGGCCAAGGTGTAGCCGTCAAGGACGTCGAGGAACGCCGCGGCGGCCGCGGCAAGGGCGCGCTTCAGCACGCAGGCGGGCTGAACGGCACAAACGATACCGGCACCCGCTTCGAGGCAAGGGACGACCGCAAAGTCGGGTTCGCAGGCCCTGACGATATCGCCGACGCTGATCTCGGAAGAGGCGCGGCCAAGCTGCATGCCGCCGTGGCGTCCACGCACCGTGCGGACGAGGCCCTTCTGGCCGAGCTCGTGTGTAATCTTCATGAGGTGGGCGCGAGAGATGTCGTAGGCTTCCGCGATCTCCGCGATCGTCGAAAGGCGGCCATCGTTCAGCCCGAGATACATCATCAGGCGAAGCGCATAGTCAGAATAGACTGTTAGCCGCATATTGGGGGGTCCAAGTTCGAAGAGCGATTACGGTCTAAAGATATCTCGTTCGTCCATTATTTAAATGCAAATCTGGAAGAACAAGGAAGATTCCCCGGTCACCGAGGGAATAGCCGGAGCGCGATCGATGCGCTCCGGAAAACCTGCGGCGACTGAAAACGCTACAGCGGCCTTTGTGCGTCTGAAACGCATCGTTGCAGCAGACGGGTTGGCGGGAGAGAGCGCCTATGCGGCCAGCTGGTCGGCCGGCCCGAAGAACTCGTAATGAATTCTGTCGTTCGGCACGCCGGATTTCGCAAGACCGTTGACGAAGGTCGCCAGAAACGGCTTCGGACCGCAGATGTAGTAGTCCGCTTCTTTGATCGGCGTGTTGGTGGCAAGCCAGTCCAGGGTGATGAAGCCGTCATGGTCGTAGTGCACGCCCTTTTGGTCCCCTGTCCCAGGCGACTGATAGAAGACCGCCGACGTGATGTGCGGTTGCTTTGCCGTCAGGGCACGAACGTGCTTGGCCATGGCGTGCACGCGTCCATCCTGCGCGCCGTGGATATAATGGACCGGCCGTCGGTTGCCGTTCGCGGCAATAGCCTCGAGCATGGCCACCATGGGCGTCAACCCGACCCCGCCCGAGAGCAGAACGACCGGTCTTTCCTGTTCCTCGGCGAGGTAGAAATCACCCGTCGGCGGAGCGACGTCCAGGACGGATCCGACCTGCAAGTCGTCGTGCAGGAGGTTGGAGATCAGGCCGTGGGGCTCGCGTTTTACGGAAATACGGTAGCTCTCGCCATTTGGCGCGGATGAGATGCTGTAGTTGCGGCGCTGCAACGGCAGGCCCCCAACGGCGACACGAAAGGTCAGATACTGACCCGGCCGGTGACGGATGACCGGGCCAGCGTCTACCGGACGCAGGATGAATGAGGTGATGATATCGCTTTCGGGGATCTTGGCGTCGATACGAAAGCGGCGCCATCCGGTCCAGCCGCCAACCGAAGAATGAAGATCGCCATAGATCTGTTCCTCGCGGCCGATGAGAATGTGGGCGAGAAACCAGAAGGCTTCGCCCCAGGCCGTCAGCACGTCATCGGTTGCGGCGTCCGCGAGGACTTCCTTGATCGCACCGAGCAGCGCGGTTGCGACATGCGGATAGTGGTCCGGCCGAATGTTCAACCCGACATGCTTCTGGGCGATGCGCTCGACTGCCCCGGCAAGCACGTCAAGATTGTCGATATTCTGCGCGTAGGCAAGGATCGCATGCGCCAATGCCTTGGTCTGCCGCCCTTCTTCGCCCTGATTGGACTGGTTGAAGAGTTCCCGCACTTCGGGATCCTGAAAGAGGCGTTTGTACATTGCCGCCGTTATTGCCGTGCCATGGGCCGCAAGCGCAGGCACTGTCGCGCGGATAATTGCCTTGGTGGTTTCGCTCAAGGGCTTCGACATCATGTCTCCATTCTTTGTGCGATGGTCGATGTCGAAGCGATTAGGCGATTAAAGATTCATAAGCAATATATCTTTTGGCATGTGATAACACCTGCGCGGTTCTGTCACGGGCCCGCGGCCATCAGGTGCTGCGGCCCGGCGTCGGGCGCAGCAAGCGGCCGGCATGTCAGGTTGGCGTCGAGCCCATCACCAAACCTTCGATGTCGTGTTTCTGGGTGACCGGGATCAGCTCGTCGACGACCCTGCAGACCAGATGTTTCTTCACCATCTCTGGCAGGGTGTCGTAATAATCCCTCGTCACCATCATGTCGTGCAATTCGGCGTGGCCCGCGCCGGGCGCGTCGGCGCCGAGAACCAGGACGGGGCGGGCGATCGGCGAGCCGTGCTCCGTCCCCCGATGGATGGTGAGCGCGGAGCGGCATGAAATATCGCCGAGCTGCGGGTACTTGCGGGTCGCGAGCTTCTGAAACTCCGGCCATACCTCCTTGGGCGGAAACATTTCATGCTTCCATTCCCGACCGTCGAGCCATTGGGTTCCAGGTGCGATCTCGAACGGCCCCATGTCCTCGGTGACGTCCACGCCCGTCAGGTTGAAGGCAAGCGAGGTGATGCAGCGCTCGACATAGGTCTCCGACGGGGAGGGGAAGTCGCGATGCCACGGTTGGTATTTGGCGCCCTGAAAAGGCACGTCGAAACCGATTTCGACGATCTGGTAATCGGGTCCGAGGGCCGCCTCGCACATGTCTACGACCCAGGGATGGGTGACGAGATCGACGAAGCCGGAAAAGTCCTGCGGATGGATCTCTACATACCAGCGGCGAGGCCCTCGGCCGACGGCGCCGCCCGGCCGCTGAATGGCCGACCAGAAAGCGGTCATCATATCCTCGCGCATGGCCTCCGCCCATTCGCGCGAGAAGGCGCCCTTCAGCCCGGTAATACCGTCCCGTTGCAAAGCTTCGACGCAAGCGGCGAGATCATAGTCCAGTCGGGCTTCGCGTGTTGCGGTCGTATTCATCCTATCTCCTCTTGGTTTTCGTGCTGCTTGGGACGCGTCACCCAGCTGATGCCGGTGCCGCCGCTCAAACGCTCTCCTCACCCGTGCGACGCGACATCAGCCGCGCCTGAAGGACGACGACGATGAGCAGGAAGCCGCCCCGGATGACGGACTGCCAATAGGCGGAGAGCGAAATCCACCCGAGGCCGTTCTCGAAATTCAGGATGTTGAACACCATCGCGAGCAGCAAGGCACCCGCCAACGTTGCCCCGACGGAGCCGGAGCCGCCGGTCAGAAGCGTGCCGCCGACCACCACGGAGGCGATCGCGAAGAGTTCCCAGCCGACGCCCTCGGTTGGTTGCCCGGCGCCGAACTGCGAGGCGAGGATGACGCCTGCGAGCCCCGCAAGCGCGCCGGAGCCGAGATAGACGGCGGCCAGCGTTCGCCTGACTTTGAGGCCCATCAGCGCGGCTGTGGCTTCGCCGTCGCCGATCGCAAGCACGTGGCGGCCGATGGGCAGACGCTCCAGCACCAGCCAGCCCGCGATATAAGCGAGAAGGGCGATCCAGGCCGGAATGGGAAAGCCGAGGAAATCGTCCTGGCCGATCGCCGTGAAGCCGCTGTCGTAGGAAACTGAGACCGACTGGTTTCCGGCAAGCAGCAAGCCGGTGCCATAGGCTGCGAGCATGGTTGCGAGTGTCGCGATAAAGGGCTGGATGCGCATGACCGTTACGATGAAGCCGTTCAGCGCGCCGACCGCGAGGCCGGCTGCAATACCGCCGAAGAGACCTGCCGCCCAGTGATAGGGCGACAGAAGCGCGGCGATGACGCTCGCCATGGCCGCCGTGCCGCCGACGGATAGATCGATGCCGCCGGTCATGATGACGAAGGCCATGCCGAGCGCGATCAGGGCAAACATCGAATTGTAACGCAGGAAGCTCAATATGTTGTATTGAGACAGGAAATTGTCGTAGCGCAGCGCTCCGAACAGGATCAGTCCGAACAGCGCCAGGATGACGCCGAGACGGGCCATGTCGCCGGAGGATCTGGGCGCTAGAGCCTTGAGGAATGCGTCCATCGACATTTCTCCTTCACGACTCGCCTCCTTCATGACTTGCCGGCGCGCTGCTGAATGAACACCGCGAGCACGATCAGGGCTGCTTTGACGATCAGCGCGGCGGCGTCCGGCACGCCGTTGGCAAGCAGGGTGTAGCGCACCAGCTGGATCACCAGGGCACCGACCACCGTACCGATGACATTCGCTCGGCCGCCGGTCAGCAGAGTGCCGCCGACGGCGACCGCGGCGATCGCGTCGAGTTCCATGCCGAGGCCGACGAGGTTCGCGTCACTCGCGGAATTGCGTGCGACGACGATCAGCCCGGCCACCCCGGCAAGCGCGCCGCTGATCATGTAGACGATGAGCTTGACGCGCGGGACGGGCATGCCGGTCAGCCGGGCTGCCTTCTCGTTGCCGCCGACCGCGATGATCTGCCGCCCGAAAACCGTATAGCGGATCGCGGCCCAGGCGATCGCCGCGATCACCGCCATGAGGATCACCTGCGCAGGAATGCCGGCGACGCGTCCCATCGCGATGAACTGGAAGCCTTCGTTCCTGAAAACCTGCAGGTTGCCGTTGGTCATCACCTGGGCGATGCCGCGGCCGGCGATAAAGAGCACGAGGGTCGCGATGATCGGCTGGATTGCGAAACGGGTCACCAGGAAACCATTGAAGAGACCAAGCAGCCCCGCGACGACGACCGGCAGAACCAGCGCGAGCGCCACGGCGACCGGCATGTTCGATATCGGAAAGAGCGTTCCCATGAAAATCATCGGCGCGAGCGCACCGGCGATTGCCATCAGGGAGCCGACGGAGAGGTCGATGCCGCCGGTGGCGATCACCAATGTCATGCCGGTGGCGACGATCACGATGGTCGCAACCTGGGTGAGATTGACGTTGAGCGTCTGCAGCGACAGGAAGTTCGGAGTGAAGACGACGTTGAAAAGGATCAGTGCCAGGAAGGCGGCGAATGTGCCGTAACGTCCGGCGAGTGTGAAGAAACGTTTGCCGGAAGGAACCGTGTCTGCGGCAGCCTGTGTCTCGATCGTCGTCATGCTATTCCACCTGGTGCGCCATGGCGGCAAAGAGCGCCGCCTCGCTTAGGTCCTTGCGCGGCAGTACGGCGACCGATGTCCCGTCGCTGAGAACGGTGACCTGGTCGGCCGCGGCCAGCAGTTCCTCGAGTTCGGAGGAAATCATCAGCACGCCGAGGCCTTCGTCGGCGAGCCGGCGCAAGAGGCGGAGGATTTCCGATTTCGCGCCGATGTCGATGCCGCGGGTCGGTTCGTCGACGATCAGCAGCTTCGGGTCGGTGCAGAGCCATCGGCCAAGCAGGACCTTCTGCTGGTTGCCTCCAGAGAGTTCCTTGATCGGTTGGTCCGGCGAGGCGCACTTGATCCCGAGCGCAGTGATGTAGCGTTCTACGATTTCATCCTGGCGCGCACGATCGATGATGCCGGCACGGCTCAGCTTCGGCAAAAGCGCGAGCGTCATGTTTTCGCGGATGCTCATGTCGGGGATGATGCCGTCGACCTTCCGATCCTCGGCGACGAACCCGATGCCGTCGGCGATGGCGTCCGCGGGCTGGCGATAGGAGCGCGTTTGGCCGTTGTAGCAGATTTCGCCGCGTTCCAGGCGGTCGGCGCCGAAGATCAGGTTGGCGGTTTCGGTGCGGCCGGAGCCGAGCAGGCCGGCAAGTCCCGAGATCTCGCCTTCGCGAACCGAAAGACTGACGTCCCGGACACGGACGCCGGAACCTGCATTCTGCACCGACAGCCGCACCGGCTTCCGCGTGCCTTCGTCTGCATCCTTGGCGATCGCTTCGAAGGCTGCAAGTTCCTTCCCTAGCATGTGCCGCACCAGTGCAAGCTTGGGCATGTCCGCCATCGCGCTCGTGGCGACGGTCTTGCCGTCCCGCATGATCGTGACCCGGTCGCAAATCCGGTAGAGCTCGTCGAGGCGATGGCCGATGAAGATGACCGAGACGCCGCCCCGTTTCAGCGTTCGGATCGTATCAAAGAGAATGGCCACTTCGCGTTCATCGAGAGACGAGGTCGGCTCGTCCATGATCACCAGCCGCGCCCTTTGTGTGACGGCGCGCGCGATCGCCACCATTTGCCGGGTGGCTGCGCTGAAGCGCGCGACGGATGCGTCGACATCGATCTCCAGATTGAAGTTCCGCAGCACCGCAGCGGCACCCTCGCGCATCGTGCGGCGATCGATCAAGCCGAAGCGCCGCGGCTCGCGCGACAGATAGATATTCTCTGCAACGGATCGCTGCGGGGCGAGATTGATCTCCTGGTAAATCGTCGCGATGCCCCGGGCCTGGCTTTCCGCTGGCATGGAGAAGGCGACCTCATCTCCGGCAAAGACGATCGTCCCCTCATCGCGCCGGTAGGCGCCGGTGAGTATCTTGATCAGTGTCGACTTGCCTGCGCCGTTCTGCCCGACAAGCGCCATCACCTCGGCTTCGCCCACCTCAAGAGAGGCCGAGCGCAGCGCGGGAATGCCGTTGAACGACTTGGAAATGCCCTGCATGGACAGAAGCATAAGTCCCTCCGGATGCCGATCTGTCTTCTGCCGCGGACCGCCGATGATTGCGCCTGGGCATCGCTGATTGTACCACGCCTAGAGCGCCGCGCGCCCGAATAGACTCGCAAAGGTCGCTGCAGCAGCTCGCCACCGGCCGGAGCGGCGTTGCCGCGCCGGCCTGGGAAGGCGGATGTCAGTAAGCGTTGGCGAGTTCGGCAGCCGCGTTGGACGAGTCGTAGAACTTGTCCTCGTTTATGACCCAGGGATCGATCTTCTCACCCTTGGCATAGCGCAGCATCGTCTCGAAGGCCCTGGGCCCGAAGCGCGGATTGCACTCGACGACCGCAGCGATCTTCCCATCGATTACAGCCTGAACCGCTTCCTTGCCGCCGTCGATCGACAAGACCAGCACGTCCTTGCCCGGGACCTTGCCCGCCGCTTCGATTGCGGCAATCGCACCTATCGCCATTTCGTCGTTGTGCGCATAGACGATGTCGGCATCCGGATGTGCCTGCAGCAGGGCTTCGGCGACCTGCCTGCCCTTGTCGCGTGCGAAATCGCCTGTCTGCGAGGCAACGATCTCGAAGCCGCCTGCCGCCTTGATCGCTTCGTCGAAGCCTTTCTTGCGGTCATTGGCGGGCGACGAGCCGGTCGTGCCTTCAAGCTCGATGATCTTCGACTTGCCGTTGGCATTCTTCACCAGCCACTCGGCGACGCGCTTGCCTTCCTCGATGAAATCCGAGCCGATGAAGGTGACGTAATCCTCACCGGCCTTGGCAAGCGACGGGTCGACGCTGCGGTCGAGCAGAATGACGGGGATGCCAGCCTTCTTGGCGGCCATGACGGCCGGGATCAACGGCTTTTCTTCGCGCGGCGCCAGGAAAATCAGGTCGACGCCCTGGGCGATCATCGAGTTGACGTCGGCGACCTGCTTGGCGGCGGATCCGGCGGCATCGGTGTAGACGAGCTGATGGCCGAGCTTCTCGGCCTCCGCTTTCATGCTGTTGGTCTGGGCGATGCGCCAGGGATTGTTGGACTCCGTTTGTGCGAAGCCGACCTTATAGGTTTCCTTCTGTGCGAGTTTGGGCAGCTCAGCGAAGGCGACCGTGCCGGCGACGGCGATTGCGCCGGCCGCCGTGGCGGCAAGCATGAAGGCGCGACGTGAGATCCTGTTCATCGTGTTCTCTCCTCCCGGTTTGCCGGTACTCCTCTACCGGATGCGAGCACTTTGTGCTTCACATGGGCAAACCTTGCGCTAATAATATTAGCAGTCAAGGCTAAAGTTATTAGCACTTGCAAAAATCAATGCGGCGCTGCAGCGCCGACAGGGGGCCGAAATGGCGAAGGGCAACGGACGCAACGCGTCGCCGAAAGAAACGAGCGGCGGCCGGCCGACTATGACGGACGTGGCGCGCATCGCGGGCGTGTCGCAATCGAGCGTATCCCTCGTGCTGAACGAAATGTCCGGTGCCCGCATCTCGGCAGAAACGAGAACCCGCGTGCGCGAAGCCGCGCAGAAGATCGGCTACCGATTGCCGAACACACGTCAGGACCTCGCCCGGGCACCGGCGATCGAGAAGGACACGATCGCCTTCATTGTCGACGAGATATCGACCAGCCCGCATCCGGTCGTCAGCCTTGACGGCATTCGCGACTATGCCTTCGAGCAGGGGCTGCTCGTCTCTGCCCATGCGACCCGCTCCAACCCCGATCTTGAAAGCGCGGTGCTGCGCGCCGTCTTGCGCGATCCGGCAATCGCCGGCGTCATCTACGCGACCATCTTCACCCGCCGGGTGAGCGTCCCGCGCGAACTGGCGGATATTCCGACGGTGCTGTTGAATTGTTATGCCGAGCCGCGCCAGCATATGGCGATCGTGCCGGGAGAGGTCGCCGGCGGCTTCGCCGCAACCGCGCATCTGACGTCCCTCGGCCATCGACGCATCGGCTTTATCAACGGCGAGCCGTGGATGGACGCGGCGATCGACCGCCTCAAAGGCTACAAGCAGGCGCTCGCCACCGCCGACATCGCCTTCGACGAGACATTGGTGCGCGATGGCGACTGGCTGCCATTGCGCGGCTACGAGGCAGGCCTCGACCTGCTTGCGATGGACAATCCGCCAACCGCGATCTTCTGCGGCAACGACCTGATGGCGATCGGAGTGCTCGAAGCAGCCTCGGAGCGCGGGCTGCGCGTGCCGGAGGACCTGTCGGTGATGGGCTATGACGATCAGGAACTCGCGCGCTACACCCATCCGCCGCTTTCGACACTGGTGCTGCCGAACTACGAAATGGGCCAGAAGGCGGCTGAGATCCTGATCGACATGGCGATCCACGGTAAGAGGCCGCGCCCGATGACGATCAAGGTCGACGGGCCGTTGGTCCAGCGGGGAACGACCGCGACGATCTCCGGCGTGGCTGCGCTGCGTCGGTCACGATGATGGCTGTCGGCGGCCGTTCCTCAATTGACTACAGTGAGCGCTGGTGCTTTTCCGCGCGGGCATCCCGCATGCCGTCAACCGATCAACTGGGAGCCGAGGAAGATGAGGCCGCCAGCCAGGGCGCCCACGATCGTACCGTTCATGCGGATGTACTGGAGATCGCTGCCGACGACCGGTTCCAGGCGCTCGACGAGCGTCGGGCTGTCCCAGCTTCTGACCACCTCTGCCACGAACGTGCCAATCTCATGACGCCAGGAGACGAGGTAGACCGCAAGTTCCTCCAGAAACGCATCGATATGTCTCAACATCGCCTTGTCGTTCGCAAGGGTCCTGCCGATGAGCATGCAGATTTTCTCAACGGCTGCGCGTGCTTTTGAGTTTGGCTGCGACAGATCCTCAAGCGTCACCCGTGATGTTTCGCGCCACACCGCCGCAACCCATGCCTTAACATCCGGATGCTCGAGGATACGATTCTTGAAAGCGTTGATTTGCTTGCGCTGCTCCGCGGAGTTGAGGAGCTCATCGATCAACCCGGCGAGTGCCTGGCGAAATTTCAGCCGGACCTCGCTCTCCGGCTCCCGCAAATCGTTGAGGAGATCGGCACAACCGGTGATGATTGCGTCGGCAATTTTTCGGTTAATGGTCCGCGGTATCCACCAGCGACTGCGTTGTTGAACGAGGGAATAGATCTGGTTGCGGTTCTCTTCCAACCATCGGGCGGCAACACCAAGGGTGCGCTCGAACAGGACATCCGCCTCGCCGCTTTCGGTAATCATGTGAATCGCGCGTCCTATCACCGGCGCGATGTCGGCTTGCCGAATCTGCTTGCCCAGGGTCCGGCGGACGAACTCGCGCAGATCGTGGCTGTCCAGTGAGCGAACGAGATATGGCATCGCGGCGACGACAGCATTGGCGATAACCGGTGCAGTCGCCGGGGCCGAGAGCCAGGTCGCAAAACGCTGCGCGGCGTGAGCGTTCCGCAACTTCTTTATCAGCACCTCCTGGGTAAAGAAGTGACGTTCGATGAAACGGCCCAGGGTCTGTCCGATGCGATCCTTGCTCTTAGGCACAATAGCCGTGTGCGGAATGGGGAGGCCCAGCGGGTGCCGAAAGAGCGCGGTCACTGCGAACCAGTCGGCAAGACCGCCTACGATTCCGGCTTCGCTCGTTGCGCGCAGCAGTCCGATCGAGAAGCCGGGATCGGCGATGAAGTGTGTTCCAACGAAGACGGCGCCCATGCCGATGAGAAGGGATGTCGCCAGGGCGCGATTGCGTTTCAGCCGACGTCGCAGGGCATCTTCGGCACGGAGCGGCGGAATAGTGCCGGGAGAGGAGGATGGGGTTGGGGTGTCAAGTGATCGAATACGATCAGGGGCCATGGCTCAACCTCTTTTGCATTGACGCGTCTTTTGGGTCGTCGCGGGGAAAATCTTTCAACGCTCGACGACCGCCCAATCAAAAAGCATGGCAAGAGCTGCTATGATGCATGTTGTTCGGGCGGGCGCTGCCGCCCGGCCAAGCGTGAGTATCCGACGATACTCCGATCCGTCCGTGTTGGTCACCCTACAGCGCCGCGCGTCCTTTCAGACGCGCAAAGGTCGCTCCTGCGGAGCCCTATGCTGGCTTCGACTCTGGCCGGGATCGGTGTCCTGCAACTCCTGAGGGGACGCGTTCTTGGATCCGCCTCGGCTTTGGTCTTCTATGCGTTCGGCCGACACCGACCGCCCACACCAACTGATACTGTTCGAGTCGATCAGGCATGACAGGCGAGTTCGGCGCGCTTCATGCCTGATCGTCGCCGAGGAACGCAGCGACGCCGCGGCAACGTCGGTGTCGCTGATCAGGCGGACCGTCGACACCGCCGATGAATAATCTTGTGGAACATCCGATACTAGGGCACAATTTGTGGGTGCGGCGCTATCTAAAATCCGGCCGTCTCGCGCCGGGCGACAGTTCGCGTCGGAGGGTCGGCGTCGATGGACCAGGGGTTCTTTCTTCTGTTCGCTGCGGTGTCCGTGATCACGGCCCTGACTGTGGTTCTCGCGCGCAATCCGGTCCACAGCGCGTTGGCACTGATGACCTGTTTCCTGCAAATCTCGGCGCTCTTCGTCCTGCTTGGGGCGCCGTTGCTCGCCGTCATCCAGATTTTCGTCTACGTCGGCGCGATCATGGTCCTGTTCCTGTTCGTGATCATGATGATCGACGTGCGCGAAGCAGTGCTGCAGAGGTTTTTGCCGGGCGGAAACCTGCCGGCTCTGGTGTTGCTCGTCCTGCTCGGGATAGAAATGCTCGTGCTGGTGCTCTGGAGCGACCGCTTTTCGGCCACAGAGCCCGTTGCCGCGCGAGGCGGCGATCAGATCAGAGAACTCAGCACGACACTCTTCGCCGACTATCTCCTGCCGTTTGAAGTCGCCTCCGTCATCCTTCTGGCGGCGCTCGTTGGCGCCATCATGCTGGCGCGGAAGGAGTCGGGGTGATGGTTCCGCTCTGGTGGTATGTTTTGCTCGGGGTGGTCCTGTTCGTGATCGGAGCGGCGGGCGTGCTGGTCAGGCGTAATATCCTGATCGTGCTGATGTCGCTGGAGCTGCTGCTCAACTCGGTCAATATCAATTTCATCGCTTTCGGGCGCTACTACGCCGATTTCCGCGGGCAGATATTTGCGATCTTCGTCATCGCAACCACTGCAGCGGAGGTTGCCGTCGCCCTCGGCATCCTGGTCGCCCTCGTGAGGAACAAATCCACCCTCAAGGTCGACGACGTGACCGTGATGAAAGGATAGCGGCTTGGACCCGGTGATATCAATCCGGCCGCTGGCTGCCGTTACCGTCGCAGGTCTGGCGGCCCTTGCAGTTCTCCTTTTGAACAAGCGCGAAAAACTCCGCGATCTCGTCTCGCCACTGGCCGCGATCGTCATGTTCGCAATTGTCGCCTCGATGGCGCCGACGGTGCTCGCAGGCGGAACGGTCGATTTGCGCCTGTTCGAGATTCTGCCGGGGATCGACTTCGCCTTCCGGGTCG
The DNA here is from genome assembly GCF_030124405.1 of Sinorhizobium sp. 7-81. Lineage (NCBI taxonomy): Bacteria > Pseudomonadati > Pseudomonadota > Alphaproteobacteria > Hyphomicrobiales > Rhizobiaceae > Sinorhizobium > Sinorhizobium sp. 7-81. The sequence goes on from NZ_JASKLT010000002.1 coordinate 642,666, forward strand.
ATGCGCTCGGCATGGTGTTTGCCACCGTCTCGTCTCTGCTGTGGATCGTCGCGGCGATCTATTCGATCGGCTACATGCGGCACCTGAACGAGCACGCGCAGACCCGATTCTTCGCCTGTTTCGCCACGAGCCTCGCGGCGGCCGTCGGCGGCGCTTTCTCCGCCAATCTGTTCACGCTGGTGATCTTCTACGAGGTCTTAAGCCTCGTGACCTACCCGCTCGTCTACCATCACGAGGACGAAGAGGGGTGGAAGGGCAGCCGCAAGTACCTCGTCTACCTGATGGGCGCATCGAAAAGCGTGCTGCTTGCCGCGCTGGCGCTGACCTACCATATCGCGGGTTCACTCGATTTCGTGGCGGGGGGGCTGCTGGCGGGTGCCGATGCGTCGGGCCCGCTGCTGACGGTCGTCTATTTCTGCTATCTCTTCGGTTTCGCCAAGGCCGCTGTGATGCCGATGCACGCCTGGCTGCCTGCCGCGATGGTGGCGCCGACACCGGTCAGCGCGCTCCTGCATGCGGTCGCCGTGGTCAAGATGGGCGTGTTCTGCGTGCTGCGGGTGGTGTTCCATGTCTTCGGCGTGGGGCTCGTTGGCGGGTTGGGACTGGGCATCGCCACGGCCTATCTGGTCTCGTTCACCATCCTGATGGCGTCCGTCTACGCGCTGACGCGGGACGACCTGAAGGCGCGGCTCGCCTATTCGACGGTGAGCCAGCTCTCCTACGTGGTGCTGGGCGCGGTGCTCCTCTCGCCCGTCGCGATGGTCGGCGGAATCATCCACATCGCGGCGCACGCGTTTTCCAAGATCACTCTCTTTTTTTGCGCCGGGTCGATCTATTGCGCGTCCGGCAAGCGAAACATCAGCGATATGGCCGGCATCGGCCGCAGGCTGCCCTGGACCATGGGGGCGTTCTTCGTCGCCTCGCTCAGCATGATAGGCGTGCCGCCGACCGCAGGCTTCGTCAGTAAGTGGTATCTGACGTTAGGCTCGGTCCAGGCGGGGGAGGTGGCGTTCCTGATCGTGCTGCTGGCGAGTTCGGTCCTGAACGCCGCCTATTTCCTGCCGGTAAGCTACGTCGCCTTTTTCGGGACGGAGGCGCCGGAGAGCCGGGCGACGATCCGTGAAATTCCGCTGGTGACGATCCCTCTGGTTGCGACCGCCATCCTGTCGGTTTTGATGGGCGTCTTCCCCGGCTATTTCCTCGCTTTGGCGGAAGGAGTGGTCAGATGATCGAGCGGATCGTCGGTTTCTTTGGCGACGAGACGCATGCGACCCGGCGGCGCCGGTTGTTCTATCTGGTGCTCGTCCTGATCGTCGTCGCCGACTTTCTCGTCTCCCGCGAACATGCCGAATACCTGTGGGAGCGCCTGCCTGGCTGGTCGGCCGTCTACGGCTTCGGCTCCTGCGTGCTGCTGATTTTCGTTTCCAAGTTCCTCGGCCATCAGGGTGGCCTCATGCGGCGCGAGGGCTATTATGATTGACTTTGTCCATCCCGCCCTGCTGTTCATTCTTGGCGCCGTGCCGATCCCCTTCCTGAAAGGGACGCTCCGCAAGGCCTATCTGGTGCTGATCCCGGTGCTGGCTATCCTTGCTGTGCTCACCGTGCAACCAGGCAGCTATGGCGCGGCGCAGTTCATCGGGCAAGAAATCCTCGTTGCGAAGATCGACAGGCTGACGATCGTCTTTGCCACCGTTTTCACCATCATGGCCCTGATCGGCATGGTCTATGCGCTGCATCTGACGCGCCCCGGCCAGCACGTGGCGGCATTCGTCTATGTCGGCAGTGCGCTCGGCGTGGTGTTTGCCGGCGACTACCTCAACCTTTACCTGTTCTGGGAGGGCATGGCGTTTGCCTCTGCCTATCTGGTTTTCGCCCAGGGAGGCGAGCGCGCGACCCGCGCCGCGTTCCGCTACCTCATGGTCCATATCACCGGCGGAGTCGCCCTGCTGGGCGGCATCGTTCTCCACGGGCTCGCCACCGGCTCGCTACTCTTCGGTCCAATAGAAGGAGGCCCAGTCGGGGGAGGAATGGGCGCCGGCGCCTATCTGATTCTTGCCGGGTTCCTGCTCAATGCAGCCGTGCCGCCGCTCAACGCCTGGCTCACCGATGCCTATCCGGAGGCGACCGTCACCGGGGCGGTGTTCATGAGCGCCTTCACCACCAAGACCGCCGTCTATGTGCTGGCGCGAGCGTTTCCCGGCACCGAACTGCTGGTCTGGCTCGGCACCGCGATGGCGCTATACGGCGTCGTCTACGCGGTGCTCGAAAACGACAGCCGGCGGCTTCTCGCCTATCACATCGTCAGCCAGGTGGGCTACATGGTGGCAGGCGTCGGCATCGGGACCGAAATGGCGGTGAACGGTGCCACCAGTCATGCTTTCGCGCATATCCTCTACAAGGGGCTCCTGTTCATGGGGGCCGGCGCGGTGATCCACGTCACCGGGCGGCGCAAGCTCACCGAGCTCGGCGGGCTCTACAGAAGCATGCCGCTGACGGTGGCGCTCTACATGGTCGGCGCCTTTGCCATCTCGGCATTTCCGTTCTTCTCGGGCTTCGTCACCAAGTCGATGGTGGTGGCCGCTGCCGGGCAGGATCACCGCGCGCTGGTGTTGCTGGCGTTGACGATGGCGTCGTCCGGGACGTTCCTGCACACGGGGCTCAAGCTCCCATACTATATGTTCTTCGGCACGGACCGGAAGCTGGAGGCGCGGGAGCCGCCCGGAAACATGCTGGTTGCGATGGGCATGGCGGCCGCACTCTGTATCGCGATCGGGGTTTTCCCTCAGCCGCTTTACGCGCTTCTTCCCTATCCGGTCGACTTCGAACCCTATACCGGCGTTCATATCACCGAGAGCCTCGGCGTGCTGATGTTCACCGCACTGGGTTTTGTGTTGTTCCTCAGGGCGCTCGATCCGGAGAACACGATCAGCATCGACACCGACTGGTTCTACCGCAAGGGCGCGCGAACCTTCATGTGGCTCGCCGAAAAACCGCTGGCCCGCTACGAGAAGGCGGTCAGCAACGTGTCCGAGACCGCGGCGCTGCCCTTCCTGCATGGGACCGCGCGGGCGGGGCTGCGGGTCGATCTCAACGCCGTGGATGCCGTGGTGAATGGCGTCGCCCGCGCGATCCTCAATGGCGGCGGGACGTTGCGGCGCCTCCAGACCGGCGTCGTGACACATTACGCGCTGGCGATGATCGCCGGTGTGATCGCGGCTACGGCCATATTCGCCGTTGCGTGGCAATAGGGGGTGCGATGACGGTCCCACTGCTCAGCCTCATCGTCTTCATGCCGGCCGTCGGGGCGGCGCTCCTGATGTTTCTGCGCAACGACGATGCGGTCCGGTGGACGGCGCTCGGTTTCACCGTTCTCGATTTCGCTCTCTCGATCGTGATGCTTGCCGGCTTCGACACCACGACGCACGAGATGCAGTTCACCGAGAGGCGCCCGTGGGTGCCCGCGCTCGGCATCACCTATGCGCTCGGCGTCGACGGGATCAGCGCGCTTTTCGTGTTCCTGACCGCGCTGTTGGGCTGGATCTGCGTGCTTGCCTCATGGGTCGCTATCGACCGCAAGGTGAAGGAGTTCATGATCAGTCTGCTTGCCATGCAGGCGCTGATGCTGGGGGTATTCTGCGCGCTCGACCTTTTCCTGTTCTATGTCTTCTGGGAGGCGATGCTGATCCCGATGTATCTGATCATCGGTGTCTGGGGCGGCGACGGTCGGGTCTATGCGGCGTTCAAGTTCTTCCTTTACACGCTGGCGGGCAGCCTCCTGTTCCTGGTCGGCGTCATTGTTCTCTATTTCCAGGGCGGCGAGACCTTCGACATCCTCGCTCTGACAGCGCAGGATCTGCCGTTCCAGGTTCAGTCCTGGCTGTTCTTCGCCTTCCTCATCGCTTTTGCGGTCAAGGTACCCATGGTTCCGGTCCATACCTGGCTGCCGGACGCCCATGTGCAGGCGCCGACGGCGGGCAGCATCATTCTTGCCGGCGTGCTCCTGAAGATGGGCGCCTACGGGTTCCTGCGGTTCTCGCTGCCGATGCTACCGGAGGCGTCGGTGTATTATTCGACGCTGATGCTGGCGCTTTCGGCGCTTGCGATCGTTTATGGCGGGTTTCTCGCGCTGGCGCAGGACGATCTGAAGAAACTGGTGGCCTATTCGAGCATCAGCCACATGGGCTTTGTCACCATGGGCATCTTTGCGCTGAACCTCCGCGGGCTCGAAGGCGGCATCCTGCAGATGTTCAATCACGGCGTGACGACGGGCGCCCTTTTCCTGTTCGTCGGCCTGATCTACGAACGGACCCATACCCGAAGCATCGCCGACTATGGCGGGCTGATGAAGGTGGCGCCGGTCTATACCGCGTTCCTTGCGTTATTCACGCTGTCGTCGATGGCGCTACCGGGAACGAATTCGTTCGTGGGCGAGTTGCTCGTGCTGTCGGGCGGGTTTGCGGCAAACCTCGCCGTCGGCGCTGCCGCCGTCCTGGGCGCATTGCTGGGCGCAGCCTACCTGCTCGGCATGTACAGGAAGGTCGCGCTTGGTCCGGTCAGCGCCCGCGCCCAATTCAAGATACGCGACGTGAACGGTCGCGAGATCACTGCGATCCTACCGCTGGCCGTCTTCGTGCTTTGGGTCGGGCTCTATCCAAAGCCCTTTCTCGACGTCATGGACGCCTCGGTGAAACATCTGCTGACGCAGGTGCATGACAGAGAGAGCGGCCAATGACCGCCGCTGAGCTTTTCCAGTCGGTTCTGGCAAGCCTGCCCGAGATCGCCGTGGTCACCGGGGCCTGCATCCTGCTGATCGTTGGACAGCTTGTGCCGAAGGGGCAGGAATTTTTCCATGTCTGGGCTTCCGTGGCGGTGGTGCTGATTGCCGCCTTGCTGACACTCATGCTGGCGGGCGAAGTGCGGCCCGCCTACACGGGCATGTTCATCGCCGACCGCTTCGCGGTCTTCTTCAAGTTCGTGTTCTACCTTGCGACCGTCCTCACATTCCTGCTTTCGCGAAAATATGCCGACATAGAAGGGATCGGGAGCAGCGAATATTACGTCCTGCTGCTCTTCGCACTTTCGGGCATGATGATCCTAGCCTCGGCGACCGATCTCCTGTCGATCTATGTAGGCCTCGAACTGATGGTGCTCTGCACCTATGTACTGACCGGCTTTCTGCGGGGAGAGCGGCGGTCCAACGAAGCGGCGCTGAAATACGTCATCCTTGGCGCTGCCTCGACCGGGATCTTTCTTTACGGCGTTTCGCTGGTCTATGGCCTTACCGGCACCACACAACTGGACGCGATGGCTGCGGCGGTGAGCGGCGATCCACTCGATCCGGGATTGTTGCTGGCGGTGGTCTTCATCGTTGCCGGGCTGGTCTTCAAGGTCGGCGCGGTGCCGTTCCATATGTGGGTGCCGGACGTCTATGAAGGCGCGCCGACGACGATCACCGCCTTCATGTCGGTCGGCCCCAAGGCGGCGGGCTTTGCGGTGATCCTGCGCGTGTTCCTCAACCCTCTGGTCGCAGCCTCGGAAGTTTGGATCATCGTCGCGGTGATTGCGGTGGTGACAATGGCGCTCGGCAGTTTCGTGGCGCTGGTGCAGGATAATTTCAAGCGCGTCCTCGCCTATTCGAGCATCGCCCATGCCGGCTTCGCCATCCTCGGCGTGGTGGCCGGCGGTCAGGACGGCATCGCCAGCGTGATGTTCTATCTGCTGATCTACGCTTTCATGAACCTCGGCATCTTCGGCACCGTCATCATGATGCGGAACGGCGATTTCTCGGGCGAGGTCATCGAAGATTACGCGGGTTTCGCCAAGTCGCATCCCGGTCTGGCGTTTCTGATGCTGCTCTTTCTGTTCTCGCTGGCCGGCATTCCGCCGACGGCCGGATTCTTTGCCAAGTTCTACGTGCTGGTAGCACTTGTCGAGCAAGGTTTCGTCTTGCTGGCGGTGATTGCCGTGTTGCTGAGTGCCGTCGCCGCCTACTTTTACATCCGCATTGTCATGGTGATCTACATGCGCGAGCCGGAGAGAACGTTCGAACCGGCGTTGACGCCCCTGGTCCGCGCCACGCTCGCCTTCACCGCCGCCGGCACCATCGGCATCGGCCTGTTTCCGGCGTGGTTTCTGGGGCTTGCTCAGCGCTCGGTCTTCGGCGGCTAATCGATTGGATTTGCAATGATCCGCCCGGCGGAATAGACTGACTGGTCAAGGAAGGATTGCCCAAGTCGGCTTTCCGGGCGACCGCATCACCGGTCCCGAACTGGATCGGTCTCGGCGCGAGCAAAGCCCTACTGCATGTTTCCTTAAACCCTAGCCGGTTTAAGAGTAAAACATGCAGCATTCAAAGTGCTACAGCGTCCTTTGCGCGTCCGAGAAGACGCGCGGCGCCGTAGGTGGCTGACGGGGACGGAATTATGACCCCAATGGAATTCCTGCCGGTTCTTTTCATGGTCGCCGGAATTGTTCTGGTGGCGCTGGCGACGCTTTTTGTCTCTTCGCTGCTGCGCCCGTCCAATCCCTATCCCGCGAAGAACATGCCCTATGAATGCGGCATGGACCCGGCTGGCGAGGCCGCCGGCGGCCGCCTGAGGGTGCAGTTCTTCATTCTTGCGATCCTGCTGGTCGTCTTCGATGTCGAGGCGATGTTCCTCTTTCCCTGGGCCGTCGTCCTGAAAGAGATCGGGCTGGTAGGCTATGTCGAGATGTTCGTCTTCATGTTGCTGCTTATCGTGGGCTTCGCCTACGCCTGGCTGAAAGGGGCGCTGGAATGGGAGGCGTAAACAACGCGATCCGCGACAGCGTTCTGTTCACCACGGCCGACAGCATCATCAACTGGGGCCGAAGATCGGCGCTGTGGCCAGAGACCTTCGGAATTGCCTGCTGCGCCATCGAGATGATCTCGGCGGGGTGTGCCCGCTACGATCTCGACCGGTTCGGCGTGGTGTTCCGGCCGTCGCCGCGTCAATCGGATGTGATGATCATCGCCGGCACCATAACGCGGAAGTTCGCGCCAGTGGTGCGCCGGCTCTACGACCAGATGCCGGAGCCGCGCTGGGTCATCGCCATGGGCACCTGCGCCATCTCGGGTGGGGTCTACAACACCTATGCGGTGGTACAGGGCGCGGAAACCTTCGTGCCGGTGGACGTGCATGTGCCCGGCTGTCCGCCGCGGCCCGAGGCGCTTATGCACGGCTTCCTTCTGCTTCAGGAGAAGATCAAGAAGTCCAGGGCGCTCGCCGGGACGCCGCTGGAGAGGATCGCCCTGCCATGAGCGCGGAGACGTCTCTCATCCGCACCTTGATCACGGAACGTTTCGGAGGGGCAATCGAAGAGCTCGGCTTCTCGCACGGGGTTCACGCTTTTGCCTCTCCGCCCGACAGGATCGTCGAGCTTTGCCGATTCCTGAAGGAACACCCGGCGTTGCGGTTCGATTTCCTGTCCGATATCTGCGGGGTCGATCACCACCCGGAGGCACCGCGATATGAGGCGGTGTACCACCTCTATTCGCTGCCGAACAAATGGCGCGTTCGGATCAAGTGCCGCCTCGGCGATCCGCCGCGGGTACCCTCGGTGACGGGGGTCTGGCGCACCGCCAACTGGCATGAGCGCGAGGCCTGGGACATGTACGGGATCAGGTTCGATGGCCATCCCGACCTGCGCCGGATCTACATGTGGGAAGGGTTCGAGGGCTTCCCGCAGCGCAAGGATTTTCCGCTCCGGGGCTACAAGGACGAGCTGAACCCGTTCGGCGCCGAAGGCGCACCGCCGACCCAGCCGGACCTTGCCACCAAGGACATCCCTTAGAGCGGGATGAGGAAAAGTGTGTGCGGTTTTCCGCCCGCATCCCGCATCAACTGATTTAACGGAGGCCGCTCGACACCGGGAAATGTGAGATGACCGAAGTCACTGAGCTCATGAGGCCGCAAGGCGAGGCACTCGACACCAAGGAGGTGCTTCTCAATCTCGGCCCGCAACATCCCAGCACGCATGGGGTGCTGCGGCTCGTCCTCGAGCTGGACGGCGAGTATGTCTCCCGCGTCGACCCGCATATCGGTTATCTGCACCGCGGCACCGAGAAACTGGCCGAGAGCTTCACCTACACCCAGATATTCCCGCTCACCGACAGGCTCGACTATGTCTGCCCGCCCTCGAACAACCTGGCCTTCGCGCTGGCAGTCGAGAAGCTCCTGGGCATCGAAGCGCCGATCCGCGCGCAATATATACGCGTGCTCATGGCGGAACTGGCGCGGATCTCCGGCCATCTCCTGATCACCGGCGCGCTGCCGATGGATCTCGGCGCCATGACCGCGCTGCTTTATGCCATGCGCGAGCGCGAAATGATCATGGACCTGTTGGAGATGGTCAGCGGGGCGCGGATGCATACCTCCTTCTGCCGGGTTGGCGGTGTGCGCGAGGACCTTCCGGACGCCTTCTTCCCGAAGATCAGGGAATTCTGCGACATCTTCCCGAACCGGATCCGCGACTACGAACGGCTGCTCGATAACAACCGCGTGTTCCTGAAGCGCACCGAGGGGATCGGGGTGATCTCCGCCGAGGACGGCATCGATCTTGGCCTGAGCGGCCCGAACCTGCGCGCCTCGGGCGTCGACTGGGATATCCGGCGCGACGAGCCCTACGAGATCTACGATCGGCTCGACTTTAAGGTCATTACCCGCGACGAGGGCGATTGTTATGCGCGCTGGCAATGCCGGGTCGAGGAGATGCGCGAAAGCGTCCGGATCATCGAGCAATGTCTCGACCAGATGCCCGAGGGCCCGTTCCAGATCGACATGCCGACCATCGCCTTCCCAGTGGACAAGGAGCGGGTGCACTGCTCGATGGAGGCGCTGATCCAGCATTTCGACCTGTCGGCCTATGGCTTCAATGTGCCGAAGGGCGAGGTCTATTCGGCGATCGAGGCGCCAAAGGGCGAACTCGGCTTCTACATCATCAGCGACGGGTCGCCGAAACCGTTCCGCATGAAGGTGCGGGCACCCTCGTTCGTCAACCTTCAGGCACTCTTCGGGGTCACCAACGCCCATTACCTGGCGGACATGATCGCCGTGCTCGGCAGCCTCGATCCTGTCATGGCGGAGGTGGACAAGTAGCAGGAGATTTAAACGCAATGACCATGCGCGAAGAGATCGAACAGGCGGCGGCGCGGTATCCCGACCAGCGCTCGGCGATCATGCCCGCGCTCCTGATCGCGCAGAAGGAACATGGCCATCTGCCCGGCCCGGTGCTGGAAGAGGTCGCCGACATCCTCGGCGTCGAGCGGATCTGGGTCTACGAACTGGCGACCTTCTACACCCTCTTCCATACCGAGCCAGTGGGCATGTTCCATCTGCAGCTCTGCGACAATGTCTCCTGTATGCTGTGCGGCTGCGAGAACCTGCTGAAGCATCTGGAAGATGTCCTCGGGGTCAAGAAGGGCGGCACGACCACGGACGGGCTGTTCACGCTTTCGACCGTGGAATGCCTCGGCGCTTGCGAGATGGCTCCGGTGATGCAGGTCGGCGATGACTATCATGGCGACCTCGACATCGCCCGGGTCGACGCGCTTCTGGACAGGCTGCGCGCGACGGTGCGGCAGGCGACTGGCGCCGATCTCGCCGCCGCAGGATCACCGGGAGAATAGCGCCATGTTCGAGCCGGTTCTTCTCAAGAATATCGACATGCCGGACGGTCATTTGCTGTCGACCTATGAGGCTGGCGGCGGCTACAAGGCGCTGGCAAAGGCGCTCAACGAGTACACGCCCGACGAGGTCGTGGAGCTCGTCAAGCAGTCCAACCTGCGCGGTCGCGGCGGTGCCGGATTTCCGACCGGCATGAAATGGAGTTTCGTGCCGAAAGGGGCCGACAAGCCGAAGTACCTGTGCTGCAACGCGGACGAAGGAGAGCCCGGCACCTTCAAGGACCGGATCATAATGGAGCGCGATCCGCACCAGCTCATCGAGGGGCTGGCGGTCAGCGCCTACGCGATCGGCGCCGAAACCGCCTATGTCTACATCCGCGGGGAATATGTGACCGCGATCCGTCGCCTGGAGCAGGCGATCGCCGAGGCTCATGAAAGGGGCTATCTGGGATCGAGTATTCTGGGATCGGATTTCAATTTCGCCGTGCACATTCACTGCGGCGCCGGCGCATATATCTGCGGCGAGGAGACCGCGATGCTCGAGTCGCTCGAGGGCAAACGGGCGCAGCCGCGATTGAAACCGCCGTTCCCGGCCGTGGCCGGGCTCTACGCAAGCCCCACGGTGATCAACAATGTCGAGACGCTCGCTTGCGTGCCGCATATCGTAATGCGCGGGCCGGAATGGTTCCGGGACATCGGTCCGAACAAGAGCCCCGGTCCGAAACTCTATTGCGTGAGCGGGCAGGTGCGCAAACCCGGTCTCTACGAGTTGCCGATGGGCATACCGCTGCGCGAGCTCGTCGAGAACCACGCCGGCGGTCCGCTGCCGGGACGCAGGATCAAGGCGGTGATTCCGGGCGGCGTCTCGGCACCGGTTATCCCGGAGTCCGGGCTGGAAGTGGGGATGGATTTCGACTCGCTGGCCGCCGCCGGATCGATGCTCGGCTCGGCCGGCGTGATCGTGGTCGACGACTCCACCTGCATGGTCAACGTCGCCACCCGGATCATCGAGTTCTTCCATCACGAGTCCTGCGGCAAGTGCACGCCGTGCCGGGAGGGATTGAACTGGGTCGTGAAAGTCCTGCGCCGGATTGAGGCGGGAGAGGGCGAACCCGGCGATCTGGAGCAACTGGAGATGCTCTGCAAGGGCATTTTCGGCAACACGTTTTGCGCCTTGGGCGACGGCGCCGCGATGGGCTTGCGGGCCGCCCTTAAGCATTTCCGCGACGAATTCGTCACCCATATCGAGGAGCGGAGGTGCCCGTTCCACTGAAGGATGGGGCTGGGAGGAAATATGGTTAGCATCACGATCGACGGACAAACGCTGGAAGTGGAGGCTGGCTCCACGGTGCTGCAGGCTGCTGAACGCTTGGGCATCGACATCCCGACCTTCTGCTATTGGAAACGGCTGCCGGCGCTGGCCTCGTGCCGCATGTGCCTGGTGGAGGTCGAGGGGCTGCGGCGATTGCAACCGTCCTGCGCCACCGTGATCACCGACGGAATGGTGGTGCGGACGAACACGCCTCAGATCGACGAAACGCGTTCTTCCATGCTCGACATGCTGCTCGCCAATCATCCGCTCGACTGCCCGATCTGCGACAAGGGCGGCGAGTGCGAGCTTCAGGACATGGTGATGGCATACGGGCCGCGCAAAAGCGAGTTCCACGATCCCAAGCGTGTGTTCCACTCGAAGGACATCCGTCTGAGCCCGGTCATCATCATGAACGTCAACCGCTGCATCCAGTGCCAGCGCTGTGTGCGGATGTGCGAGGAAGTCGTCGGCGCGGTCGCCCTGGGCACCGTCGAAAAAGGCATGGATACCGCCGTCACCGGCTTCGAGGGCAGCCTCGCGAGCTGCGACCAGTGCGGCAACTGCGTCGAGGTCTGCCCGGTCGGCGCGCTGATGAGCTTCCCTTATCGCTACAAGGCGCGGCCTTGGGATCTGGCCGAGACCGACACGATCTGCCCGCATTGTGGCACCGGGTGCCAGCTGACCGTCGGCGCGCGCAAGGGCGAGTTCATGCGAGTCCGCTCAGACTGGGAGCACGGGGTCAATCGCGAAACGCTCTGCGCGCGCGGGCGCTTCGGCCTCGACTTCATTGAGAGCCGGGATCGGATCAAGCGGCCGATGATCCGTCGCGATGGCGTCCTCGTTGCGGTTTCCTGGGACGAAGCGGGGGATTATTTGCGCCGGCGACTGTCGGCCGTCGAGGACAAGGTTGCCGGCGGGCTGGCCTCGCCACGCCTTCCGAACGAGGTGCTCTACCAGTTCCAGAAGCTGATGCGGACGGTGTTCCGGACGAACAACATCGACTGTTCGACGCGCTGGTCCACGCCATTCGATGCGCTCGGGCCATTCGTTGCCGGTTTCCATACCCGCGCGCCGCTGGACGAGGTCATCGGCAGCGACTGCGTGCTCGTCGTCGGCGGCAACGTGACCGAGGAGAACCCGGTCACGGAATACCTGCTGCGCGACGCCGCGCGGCAGCGACAAACCGGCTTGCTCATGCTCTCGGCGCGGCCATCCCGTCTGGATGCCGATGCCCGGGCGGTGGTTCGCGTCCCTCCGGGTGGAGAAGCGGCGAGCCTTGCGGCCGTGGTCGCCGCGCTCGTGGCAACGGCTGGTGAGAGCTTGCCGGGCGACGTTCTTGCGGACATTGGTGCGGCAATCGGCGGTCCGGCGGTGATCACCGGCCATGACGGACCGGATCGTCTGGCCACGGCGCTTAAGGAAGGCCGCAGCGTCACCCTGCTTGTCAGCGTCGACCTCCTGAGATCACCTGAAGCGCGTGCGACACTGCAACAGCTCAACAATCTGCTCCAGGTTCTTCGTCTGCTCGGCAAGGACGTGGCGATGCAGTTCCTCTTCGACCGTGCCAATCAGATGGGTGCCTGGGACATGGGAGTCCTGCCGGCGGCTCTGCCGGGCCTGCGTGCGGTCTCCGATGACGCGGCGCGCACAGCGCTCGCTCGGAGCTGGGGCGCCGAAATCCCGTCTGAACCGGGCGCGGATCTCGACGCCATGCTGGAGCTCTGCGTCGGCGGCCGGATGGGCGTGCTCCACATCGCCGGAACCGACCCCCTGGTCAGCTATCCCGACAGGGATTTCGTGACACGGGCGCTTGGCGCCGCCGATCTCGTGATCGTGCAGGACAGCTTTCTCACGGAAACGGCGGGTCTGGCCGACGTCGTACTGCCCGCGGCGGGTTACGGCGAGGAATCCGGCACGTTTACCAACAACGAGGGCCGGACGCAGAAGATCAGCAAATTTCGCGAGCCCGCCTCCGACGCGCGGGGCAACCTGGCGGTCTTCGACTTCGTCGCGGCGCTCCGTAATCAAGCGCTGCGACCATCGACGCAGGGTGAGGTTTTCAACGAGATCGCCCGGCTCGTTCCGGCCTATCAGGGGTTGACGCAGGATGGGCTTGGCGCAGACGGCGCCTTCACAAAAGCGGCCCCGACGCCGCCGGCTCATGAGTTCTTCGCAGCACCACCTGTCCCCAAAGCAACCAGCCAGTTCATGCTGGTCACCGGCAACGGCCTGTTTCACAATGGATATCTTTCCGAACGCTCGGAGATCCTGAATACGATCGCAGACGATCCCTATGTCGAGATGAGCGCGCAGGATGCCGCTGAGCTTGGCCTTTCCGATCAGGATCAGGTGGCCGTGCGGTCCGCTCATGGCGAACTGACGGCGAAGCTCAAGGTCAACCGGCGCTTTCCGAGAGGCCTCGTGTTTGTTCCCGAAAACTACAGGGATTTGCGCCTCAACAGCTTGATGCGGCGGGGAGAATATCCATGTCCGGTGGAGGTTCACGAAGCAAGGGCATCTTCGGGATCATCCCTCCCAGCCGATGCGGCGGCGAGCGCTGAGGATGTCGACCAAGGCATGGCCGGTGGCTTGCCCTGACCCTGCATCGCACACCGAGCGCATCCTCTCTTGAATCGGGAGCGCGACCCTTGCGCGTCTCAACAGGCGCGCGGCGCTCAGTATTGTCAGTGATAGTTGACCCCGCAAATGTAATCGTGCAGTTCCTGCTCCGTGCGCAATGCTTCATCGAGCCTGTGCTTGACCACGTCGCCGATGCTGACCACGCCGACAACGACGTCGCCATCCGTGACCAGCACATGGCGCGTACGCCGCTGGGTCATGATCGCCATCGCAAAGGGCAGCAGGTCCTGTGTCGAACAGGTCGCCACGCTGCGGTTCATTATGTCGCCGACCCGCATCATCGTTGCCTCGGGCCCGTATTCCGCCACGGCATTGCAGCAATCGCGTTCGGAAAGCGTGCCCATGTATTCCCCGGGCAAGGGACTGACGACCACAAAGCCTATATTGTTGTCGCGAAATAGCCGCAGGACTTCCACCATCGTCTGATCGGGACCGACCGCGATGACTCCGACCCCCTTGTTCTTCACGATTTCGCCGACAAACATCTGAGCCTCCTATCCGAGCGCCCCGGTTTGACAGCTGGCAGGCGTTCACGTTCGCCGGATATTCCGCCACCAGTTGTAACCCTGTGGCTCGTTTGCCTCCACCAGCACATCCTTCTTCGTGTTCAGGCGCGCAGCGACCACGCCGCCGCCGGTCGCAGCCTTGCCTGGTTTGGTGAGCAGGTCGTCGCGCCCGATCACCAAATCTCGCGAGGAAAAACTTGAGAATTCATATTGTTGGCCAAGCGCGATCGCATCCGCCGGGCAGGCGTCCTCGCATAGCCCGCAGAACAGGCAGCGGGCCGTGTCGATTTCGAACTTGGCCGGGCGCCGGTTGCCCTTCTCGTCTTCGTAGGGGACGACTTCGATGCAATAGCAGGGACAGATCCGCGCGCAGAGCTCGCAGGCCACGCACTTGATCTCGCCCTCTTCGTCGCGCTTCAGGAAGTGATGCCCGCGATAACGCGGATAGGGCAGCCATTTCTCCTTGTCCGGATACTGCATGGTCACGGATCTGGAGAACATATAGCCGAAAGTCAGCGCCAGGCCGTTCGCCAGATCAGCAAAAAACGCCCAACCGATCCATGTTCCAATCGTGTTCCGTGCGCGCGACATCGCCGCCTCGCTCTCAGCATCATGCGCCTATTCGGACGCATAGGCGCCGCTGCAGCCTTTGAATTGCTGAGCCGCTGCGGCCCCTAAGAGAATGCAATACCGGTGATAATTATGTTCGCCATCGACAAAGGAAGCAAGACTTTCCATCCGATCGCCATCAGCTGGTCGTAGCGGTAGCGGGGGAGAGTGAAGCGAAGCCACATGAACAGATAGACGAAAAACGCCACCTTGAGCACGAACCAGACGAGCGGCGGCAATGGCAGCAGCACGCCGTTCCAGCCGCCGAAGAACAGGATCACAACCAGGACCGACACCAAGAGCATGATGGCGTATTCGCTGGCCATGAAGAACGCGAAGCGGATGCCACTGTATTCAGTATGGAATCCGGCCCCGAGATCGCCTTCAGCTTCCGCCAGATCAAAGGGAATGCGCTGGGCTTCGGCCAGCCCCGCGACGAAGAAGACAAAGAAACCGACCGGTTGATAGACGACGTTCCAGACATCGGCCTGGGCCCGCACGATGTCCAGAAGGCTCATGGACTGCGCCATCATTACCACGCCGATGACCGCGAACCCCATCGGGATCTCGTAGCTGATCATCTGCGCGCAGGTCCTGAGGCTGCCCAGGACCGCGTATTTGCTGTTCGCGGCCCAGCCGCCGAAGATGATGCCGTAGACCTCCAGGCCGATCACGGCGAAGACGAAAAGGAGCGCCACGTTCAGGTTGGAAACGTAGAGCGTGATCTCGTTGCCGAGGACCGAGACGGTTTCGCCGAAAGGGACCGCGACGAACACCACGAAGGGCGGGGCGAGCGCCAGGATTGGAGCCAGTTTGAACAGGAAGCGGTCGGCATCGGCCGGGATGTGGTCCTCTTTGGTCAAGAGCTTGATGCCATCCGCCACCGGCTGCAGCAGCCCGTGCCATCCGACGCGCATCGGTCCCATCCGCTGCTGGATGTGCCCGGCGATCTTGCGTTCCAGCCATGTTAGCGGCAAGGGCAGCAGCAGCAGGATTGCAATCAGCAACGCCACTTTGAAGATGATCAGGCCAAGGGCGACGATAAGTTCCATGATCCGCGGCTACTTGTCCAACGGTTGAAACGCAGCCGGACCTGCTCCGGCTGTGAGCACTTTGCTCACCTGTCTGGATGCACGGTACAACGGCCACGCACCACATACAATGCTATCGCGGTTCCGCGGTCACCCGGCGCGATGCAAGCAAGGACGGGAAGGCTTCTCCCGAAGAGATTCAGACTTTCATGCGGCCTTAGATCATCCGGCCATAGCGCGGGGATGGGAGGAATGACTGGCCGCTTGGGCGTCGCTCACTGACGACCTGCCGGATATGGCGGCGGCCGATTGTGCACGACGGCGTTCTCCCGGGGGAATACAGGGATGCGCCTGCCCGCGCGGGACGTCACCGTTGATCCGGGCTGTCCAGTCGCAACGAAAGCTGCACCCCGCCGCGTTTCAGCGTAGGCAGCGGACCGCTTAATTGAATTCGCCCGAAGATCTGTTTCCGTCGCTCTTGATGGCGTTCTCGCTGACGTCGCGCTGCGGCGACGGCAGCCATAGCTCGCTCGATTACTTCCTCCGCACGGGTCATGGCGGCCTCCGGTTTGTTCACTAGATGTTCTCATTCGCTGATGAGAATCTCAACCGATATCAGGGTGTCGCTTCAACACTGTCGGGCTTGAGTCTGCGGCTGCAGACATGGTTGGCTGTTGCCTAGTAGCCACCCGACACGAAGACGGCCTCGCCAGTCATGAAGCTGCAGGCGTCCGAGGCAAGGAAGAGCGCGGCGCCCACCATTTCATCGGGAGTGCCGGCGCGGCCCATCCAGTTGAGTGTGCGGACATAATTCGCCCAGCCTTCGGGGTCGCTGTCGCGACGGGCGGCGTTGCGATCGGTGTCGACGAGACCGGGGGCAAGCGTGTTCAGCAATACGCCGCGAGCCGCGTAGTCGCGGGCAAGACTCTGGATCAGATTGTGCTGAGCGGCTTTCGTCGCCGCGTAAATCGAGACGATCGATTTCGGCCGCAGCTGGTTGATGCTGCCGATGTTGACGACGCGACCCCAGCCACGCTCGGCCATGCCCGGCAGGACGGCCTGCAGCATCTCGACCGTCGCGCGCAGATTGACGTCGATCTGTGTTGCGAAATCCTCGATCGTGACGTCTTCGAATGTCCCATTGATTTGGGCAGACGCATTGACGACCAGTATGTCCAAGGGACCGGCGGCTGCTACCGCCGCGGCGACAATTTCCCGGCCGGCGCCCGGCGGCGATAATTCCCCGTGGATCGAAACAGCATTCCCTCCGCCTGCGCGGATCGCCTGCTCGACCTCATCTGTAGCGCCAGGTCTTTGGCCGTGCAGAACCACCCGCGCCCCATAGGCGGCAAACCCATGCGCGATCGACGCGCCGATGCCGCGGCTCGATCCCGTGACGAGAGCGGTCCGGTCCTTCAGCGAGAAGATGTCCAAATATTTCGTCACGAGACCTCCTCATCCGGCGAACAGATTGGTGGGCAGGCCGCGCTCGCCGGGTTCGCAGGCGAAAATTCCACCCGAAAGCGGGGCTTCGGCCAAGGTCGAGGCGGGCAGTCGCGTGCGGGCGCTGGTGATGAACAGTGTCGCGAGATCGGCACCGCCGAAAGCCACGCTGGTCGGTCGCGGGATGGGCAGGTCGATGGCGCGGTCGAGCCGGCCATCCGGCAAGTAGCGGTTCACGCGCCAACCGTCCCAGATGGCACACCAGACGCCGCCGTCCGCATCGACGGCAAGCCCGTCCGGACGACCTTCGGACTCGGGCACGGTCACGAAGACGCGCCGGTTGGAGATAAGCCCTTTTCGCGCGTCGAAGTCATAGGCGTAGACGATGCCCGGAACGGTATCGACAAAATAGAATGTGCCGCCGTCGGGACTCCAGGCGAGCCCGTTGGCGACGGTGAAGCCGCTATCGGCGCGGACAACGTCGCCCGCGCCTGTGAGGCAGTAGAGACTGCCGCTGGGGCGGCTCACGTCTAGACGCATCGAGCCGACCCAGAGCCGGCCGCTCGGATCGACCTTGGCATCGTTCAGACGGTTTTCCGGCAGACCGGGCTCCGGCTCTGCGAAGGAGGTAAAGAGACCGCGATCGAAATCGAAGCGCTCGATGCCGTCCTGCGATGCCACGAGCAGTCCGCCATCACGCGTCGGAAGGACGGCGCTGACAAGCTTGGAGACGTTACAGCTCTCGTTCTTGCCGGAAATCGGGTCGAAGCGATGGATGGCCGGATGCAGGATATCGACCCAATAGAGCCGCCTTTCGCTCTCGACCCATGCGGGCGCCTCGCCGAGTTGCGCGCCCCAGGGCAGCACGCAATGCACGCCGCTGAAGCCGCCGGACCGCGCGCGGGGCCGCGGACCGGAGCTGATCGCCACAGCACCGACCGAGCCGGTGATGCGCCGCGCGGCCGCCATCAGCTCGCGGCCAACCGGATGGATGGCGGAATTGTCAAGGCGGGACGCCGGTCCGAGCACCACCAGCACACCGAGCGGAACCCCGTCGCGTCCGGCGATCGGCGCGGCGACCGAATTGACGCCAGCCAGGTGCTCCTCGTAGGAAACGGCATAGCCACGGGCGCGTGTCAGGAGCAGATCGGCCTCCAGCGCATGCGGGTCGGTGATTGTCTGCGGCGTAAAGCGATCGTAGACGATCTGGCCGGTCAATGCGCGGGCGAAGGAAGGTTCCTGAAAGGCGAGCAGAGCCTTGCCGGCGGCGGTGCAATGTATCGGCACACGGCGGCCGACATCGATCAGCACGCCGAGCCCGTCGCTCGACCGCTCTTCCAGATAGACGACACGTTGACCGTCCAGCCGGCAAAGGGCCACCGTCTCGCCGAGTTCGACCGAGAGGCGTTCGAGTTCCGGGATGGCAGCGCTTACGAGATCGAATTTGTCCCAGACCCGATGTGAAAGCTCGAGAAAGCGATGGCCGAGCAGATAGGCGCCGCTTGCTTCGTCCTGGCGGATCAGGCGGTAGACCATCAGCGTCTTGAGCATGCGCGCCAGCGTCGGCTTCGGTACGCCGCTGAGCTTCTGCAAGTCAGCGAAGCGCAGCGGCTTCGCCGATTCCGCGATGAGGTCGAGAAGAGCGAGGCCCTTGGCAAGCGCTGCCGCGCCGGCGGGGGCTCCACGATCTTCGAGCCCGCCTACACCTGCCTTCTCTTCCATGCCTTTACCGCCTCGTCTAGCATGCGCGTGATCGGCCATTCCGGCTCGAAGCCGAGCGTTTCGCGCATGCGCTGGTTGGACGTGTGATACCACACACCGGCGCCTGGAAGATCAACGGTCACAAGCGGCAGCCCGGTCTTTTCGGCCATTACGGGCAGGATGTCTGCGAAGTCAACAGGATCGGTTACTCCCAGATTGAAGACGCCGCCGGCCGCTTTCGGATGGGTGAGTGAGATGAGCACTCCCTTGGCCATGTCGCGGGTGTCGGTGATGTGCATGCGGAACGGCCGGCCGTTTTCGTTGCGGGTGAGAATCAGCGCCGGCTGCCCGGGATCGGCCGCTCTGAGGAGATCGGCTGCGGCCCGGTTGCCGAACCCCTCTTGCTGCTTGATTTTTGGACGCAGGAAGAAGCGCGGACCGGAGAAAAAGCTGTCCGGATCGAGCAGTTCGCTGGCGTTCTGCGTGTGCGAGAAGCGCAGGATCACCGTCTCCATCGGCGATACGCGTCCCTGGAACTTCACAAATCCCTCGCCGATGAGCTTGGTCATGCCATAGGCCGAGAGCGGCTTCGTCGGGTGGTCCTCGGTGATCGGTTGGAGCTCCGGCTTGTTCTCGGGATAGACCTCGCCCGAACTTGCAAAGACGAAGCGCCCGACCTTCGCGTCGGCTGCCGCCTCGAGCACGATCCGCGTGCCCTCGACATTGGCGCGGAAGAGCTTGTCGCGGTCAGCCGGAAGCCACGACATGAAGGCGCCGAGATGGAGAACGGCGTCGACGCCCTCGCAGGCACGGCTTGCCGTCTCGCGGTCGTCAAAGGCGCCGACGACCTCCTCGAAGGCTGCATCTTCTACACTGGCCGAGCGCAGGTCGAAGCCCCGCACCTGGTGTCCTGAAGCGAGTAGTTGCCGCGCGACAAAGGAGCCGACCCTGCCGGCGGAGCCGGTTACAAGGACCTTCATGTCAGTTCATTGCCTTTTCTGTCTTTGCGTCGAAAAGATGGATCTCGGAGGCATTGAAGGAGAGCGTGAGCTCTTCGCCCTCACGGATCGGGCCAGCATGCGCGATGCGGGCGATCAAACCCTTGCCGCGCTCTTCGTCGCGCGAAGCCGCATAGGCATGTGCGCCGGGCTCGAAGTAGACATATTTCTCCGAGCCAAGGCTTTCTACCAGCGCCGGCTTCACGGTGAATGTGACGTTGCCCTGACCGAGCGCGAGGTGTTCGGGCCGGATGCCGACGATGATCTCGCCGGCACCAACGCCCGCAGGGGCGTCGAAGGTCTGGCCGAAGAGAGTCAGCCTGCCGCCTTCCACCGTGGCACGCAGGAAGTTCATGCCCGGCGAGCCGATGAAACCGGCGACAAAGAGGTTGGCTGGTCTCGCAAACAACGCATCGGGATCGGCGATCTGCTGAATGACGCCGTCGCGCATGATGACGACGCGGTCGGCCATTGTCATCGCCTCGATCTGGTCATGGGTGACGTAGACCGTGGTGACGCCGATGCGCTTGTGAAGCGCGCTGATCTCCGCGCGGGTATGGACACGCAGCTTGGCGTCGAGATTGGAAAGCGGCTCATCCATCAGGAAGGCGCGCGGTTCGCGCACAATGGCGCGCCCGAGTGCGACGCGCTGGCGCTGCCCGCCCGACAGCGCCTTCGGGCGGCGCTCGAGCAAATGGTCGACAGCGAGGATTTTTGCCACCTCGCGAACGCGCTTGTCGATCTCCGCCTTCGGGGTGCCGCGCATCTTCAGGCCGAAACCAATGTTCTGCCCGACGGTCAGGTGCGGATAAAGAGCATAGTTCTGGAACACCATGGCGATGTCGCGGTCACCCGGCGCGAGGTCGGTGACGTCCCTGTCGCCGATCAGGATCTTGCCGCCGCTTGCCGGTTCAAGCCCGGCGAGGATTTTCAGCATCGTCGACTTGCCGCAGCCCGAGGGGCCAACGAGGACCACGAACTCGCCGTCTGCGATCTCCAGTGAAAACTCCTTGAGCACGTTCAGCGCGCCGTAGTTTTTGTAGACGTTTTGAATGCTTATGCCGGCCATTTCACTTCTCCGCGCCGGCTGTGAGGCCGCCGACCAAATAGCGTTCCAGGAACAGGTAGATGACGAGGATCGGCAGCGCGATGAACACGGCAGCAGCGGAGATCTCGTTCCAGTCGGTTACATATTCGCCTTTCATCGTGGTGATGCCGAGATTGGCCGTCCAACTGCCCTGTGCGTTGGTGAGGAAGGTGCGGGCATAGGCATAGTCCGCCCAGGAGAGCACGAAGGCATAGAGAGCCGTCGCTGCGAGCCCCGGGGTGGCGACCGGCAGCACGACCCGGAACATGGCGCCGAGCGGAGAGCAGCCATCGACCATGGCGGCCTGCTCGAGTTCGCGCGGGATCGTATCGAAATAGCCCTTCAGCATCCAGGTGGTGAAGGGGATGATCAGCGTCGCGTGGGCCAGGACGAGCGACCAGAGGCTGCCGATCAGCCCGATCGAGCGGAAGATGCCGAAGAGCGGGATCACAAGCAGCGTTGCCGGCAGCATCTTCGCTGTGAGAATGAACAGGCCGAGCGATCGCCCGCCTCTGAGGCTGAAGCGCGAGAGGCTGTAGCCGGCGAAGACCGAAACGACCATCGACAGGCCGACCGAACCGACGGCAGCAAGCGTCGAATTCCACAGCCACAGCAGGATCGGCCGCTCGGAGGCGACCTTGGTAAAGGTGCTCCACTGCGGCTCGGCCGGCCAGAAGGACGGTGGCAACTGACGGATCTCGGCGAGCGTCGAGAGTGCGGTGACGAACAGCCAGTAGATCGGGAAGAGCAGGATGCCGCAGACGACCGCGAGGCCCACATAGAGCGCGAGGGATTGAAAGCCGGTACGTTCCATCGTTTTGAGCCTCCTAGTACATCGCCTGGGATTTGCGGCCGAGCATCAGAAGGCTGGCGATGACGCACAGGACGAGCGTCACGATGCCGATCGCAGAGGCGTAGCCCATGTTGAAGAAGCCGAAGGCCTGATCGTAGGTCATGATGGACAGCGTCTGGGTCGCCTTCAGCGGTCCGCCGTCGGTCAGCACCTTGATGATCGAAAAATCGCGGAACACCCAAAGGATGACGAGCACCAACGTCACCCCGAGCACGGGCATCAGCACGGGGATCGTGATGTACCGGAAGCGCTGCAAGGCACTGGCGCCATCGACCTTGGCGGCATTGTAGAAGTCCTCCGGGATAGATTGCAGGCCCGCAAGCGTCATGATCGAAACAAAGGGATAGCCCTTCCAGATCATGGTTATTGCCACCACCCAGAAGGCGGCGGTCGGCTCGGAGAACCAGTTGATCATCTGGCTCGTAACCCCGAGCTTGATGAAGAGCCAGTTCATGAGGCCGAAGGAAGAATCGAAAATCCAGGCAAAGATGACGACGGCAATCACTTCCGGAACGGCCCAGGGCAGGGCGACGAAGAGCCGTGCGAGTGTCCGCCCCTTGAAGCGATTGTTAACCAGAAGGGCCGTGCCGAGACCGACCGCAAAGCAGGCGGCGCTGACGACCACCACGAGTTTGATCGTCACCCAGCAGGCGTTCCAGAAATCCGGCGACGTGAAAAGCTTGCTGTAGTTCTCCAGGGTGAAGGGCTTGCGCGGCGCTTTGAGCGTGGCCATGCCGATCTTCTGAAACGACAGGTCAAGCGACACGAAGAGCGGATAGACGATGATCAGAGCCACCAGTGCGACGGCCGGTAGCAGCAGCAGGTAGCCCAGCCAGTGCTGTCGGCTTGGGCGTGCCAGATCGAGGAAGCGTAGGCTCATGTCTCTGCCTTCAGGATTTAAAAGGACGGGCGCTGCCATGCGAGCGCCCGGGACTCTTCACTGGTCGGCAAAGCGTTCTATTGAAGCGCCTTTGCCTTTTCGTGCATCGTCTTGGCGACGGTCGCCGGATCGAGGTCCTCGATGATCATCCGCTGCGCCTCCTCCTGGATCATTTTCGAGAATTCGTTGAACTGAACCTCAAGGCCGATCGGAATACGGTCGATCTTGTTCTCTGCCGCGGCCTGCTGCGATTCCACCATGAGATCGAAATGCGGGATTTTCGCCTTGGCATCGGCCAGATCCGCGCGCGGACTCGGAGGCGTGGACGCGGCGAGCGTCGCAAAGCTGGTCTGGAATTTGTCCGAGGCGGCGATGGCGATGAAGTCCCAGACCAGTTGCTTCTTCTCGTCCGAAATCTCGCTCGGCATCGCGAGCACGTTCGACGAGCCGCCAAGCGGCGGGTCGAAGGGTACGCTCGCCAGCTTCAGTTTGTCCTTGGCCGCCCCCTGCTGCATGATGGAATAGATCCACGGACCATCGACCTTCAGCGCGATCTTGCCATCGGCGAAGAGCTTGCGCACCTCACCCGCCGAAAGGTCGCGCGGCGTCAGGTTTTCACTGACGATCGTCTTCCAGCGTGTCAGGCCTTCGACCATCTCGGGCGTGTCGATCGTTACCTCGCCTTCAGCATTGGTGAAGCGTGCGCCGGCATCGAACAGGTAGCTCGCCATTTCCGCGATGTATTGACCACCGCCGCCCTTGGTCTCGTGGCCCGTGCCGAATTGGTCGACGATGCCGTCGCCGTTCAGATCCTTGGTCGTCGCCTTGGCGGCTGCGAGGAACTCCGCATAGGTCTTGGGAACCGACATCCCCGCCTGTTTCAGGATCTCCTCGTTGTAGCCGAATATGGTGCCGTAATAGAGCATCATTACGCAGACGGTCGTCTCCTGGAACCTGCAGATGTCCTGGCCGCTCCAGCCGTTGAGATCGAGTCCTGCCTTTTCGATCCAGGGACCAAGATCTTCCAGCCAGCCATTGTTGGCGAAGGCCTGGAACTCGAACGAGGCCAGGTGGACGATGTCGGGCGGCGTGCCTCCTGCGAACAGCGTTGTCATAGTGTCGGCATAGGCGCTGCGTTCGACCTTGGTCCATTCGATGGTATCGCCGGGGTGCTTGGCTTCCCACTCCTTGATTACCGAAGCCCACCAGTCGCCGACGCCTTTCTCGTCCTTCTGCCAGGAAACGAATTTGAGCACCTCCGCGCTGGCTGAGACGGGCAAGGCGGTGCTGACGAGCATCGCGGCGACAGCCGACGCAGCGATTTGTTTTGCTATGGTCTTCATGTTCTCCTCCACTCCTCCGCGAAGTATCTTTGTTCAGTGCTTCTTGAGCAGTTCGCGAGCCTCCCTGGACGGCTCGACGCCGAGGCCGGGTCCTGTCGGCAGGACGTATTCGCCCGCGGCGCAATCCATGTCGCCATCGAGAAGCCGGCGGTTGGGTTCGAAAATCGAATGCTGGAACTCGTGGCAGTCGACATTGGCGAGCGCCGCACTCGCCTGCAGGCTTGCAGCCAGGAAAATGCCGGAGCCGATCGTTGCATGCGGGATGATCTTGATGTGGTGCGCCTGGGCATATTCCCCGATGCGCATGAATTGCGTGATGCCCTTGTGTCCCATTTCCGGCTGCACGATTGCTACCGCACCGCGCGCGACGCGCGGCACCATGTCGTAGACCGTGCGCCACTCCTCCCCGACTGCAATCGCGGTCGACACGCCGGCCGCCACCCGCGCCAAGCCGTCGAGATCCTCGGTGCGCACCGGCGCTTCGGCGAACCACAGCCCATGCGGCTCCATCGTCTTGACGAGCGCGATCGCCTCGCTTGCGGTTTGCGTCCAATGCATGTCGCAGGCGATGCGTGCCTGAGGACCCAGCCTTTCGCGCAGCGTTTCGATCTCCTTCGCAACGCCGTCGTCGGCAACGGGAGAGGCAAATTTGAAGGAAGAAAAGCCCTTGGCTTGCCAGTGCGCGGCGAGTTCGGCGCGCTTGGCGCGCGTGTCCTCCGGCAGGCCGGAGACATAGGCGGCTATCCGATCGCGGCGCTGCCCGCCAAGCAGCTTGCAGATGGGCAGACCCGCGAGCTTGCCGGCGAGATCCCACAACGCGATGTCGATCGCGGCGAGGGCGTCGAGATAGAAACCGCCGGTGTAGCCCCGCACGCGCATCAGGTCGTAGAGATCGTCGTGTATCGCCGAGGCATCGAACGGGTCGCGGCCGATGGTGAAGTCGGCCAGAAGGTCGTCGATGATTTCCATAGTGGCTCCGGGAGCAGCCAGTCCATAGGTCTCGCCCCAGCCAACCGCACCGTTCGCTGTCTCGATCCGGACGAGCACGCTGCGATCGAAGGTCGTATAGACCGTGCGATTGCCCTTGCGCACCAGATAACCGCGCTGGTTGGGATCCTCGCCGGGGCGGGGCTTTCCGAGATAGGGCCTGTCGCGCGGCAGGGTGAGCGTAAACGTCTCGATTTTCCGGACAGGGTCACTCATGCGCCAATTCCCTTCCGCTCGGGTGCCAATACCCCCGATTGTAGCCCACATTCGGCGAAGCAGCTTTCGATGTCCTGCATGGCGAACGGGTCGAGCTCCGGGGTAGGTGCGCGCACGGCGCGATTGTCCAAAACGCCGCGAAGCCCGAGTACATGCTTGGTGAGACGCATGCGGTAGACGGCCTGCAAAACCAACAAAGGCAACGATTTAACGTAGAGCGCCCTCGCTTCGCTTCTACGTCCGGCGCGGTAATCTCGGTCGAGGGCAACATGCAAATCGGCTATCTCGAGCGCCGGCATCGCAGCACAGGCGCCACGATCGTACTCGTCCAGGATGTAGCGGGCGCCGCCGCCTCCGATGACACCCAACAGATGCTCGGGCGCCTCGGCGAGGATCGCCGTGATTGCCGGACCCGCCGGCAGCGTCTCCTCCTTCACGTAGCGAACGGCGGCGACCCGGCGGACGACCTGCAAGACCGCCTGAGGCGAGAGGTCGGAGCCGCGCGGTGCCGGCGCATTTTGAAGAATGATTTCGGCGCCCGGCAACTGCGCCGCCACGGCCGAGAGAAAGGATGCCACCGCGTCGGCACCGGCACCGATCGATTTCGGCGGTTGAATCATCAGCCGCTTGATCCCCAGTGCAAGCGCCTGGCTGCCGTATTTGACGACTTCATCGATCGTCGGCGCGCTGGCGCCCGCCACGATCGGCACTCGACCGTCCACTTCGGTGGCGACGAGTTGAAGAAGCGCTGCGCGCTCGTCGACAGTCAGTGTTTCCACTTCGCTGGCAAATCCCGGAAATACGACTCCGTCGACCCCGGCTCGCAGCGCGAAGCGGACGACGCGGCGCATCGCTTCCAGATCGACGCCAGCATCGGCAAAGGGCGTCGGGAGCACCGGAAGTATTCCTGTCAGAAGCATAATCGCGAGAGGTCCATATAATGAGACTATCTTTTTATATTGTGGACCATAAGTGAAAATGGTAGGGGGTGTCAATCGTGATCCGCGATTGAAGGAGACCTGTCTTGTCCATCGATCCGACTGATTCAGTCACAGTGGTGCTCGATTGGGGAGCCATGGGCTTCCGTGCCGTGCTGGTGGATCGGGAAGGCCTGATCGTCGACGCCAAGGAAAGCCGGCAAGGCGTCCAGGCCGTGCCGAAGGGGGAGCATGCAGGCGTGCTTTCCGATGCGCTCGCACCCTGGCGCAGCAAACACGGTTCTCTTCGCGTCGTGGCGGCAGGAATGATCGGCAGCCGCAATGGCTGGCTCGAGATGCCATATGTGCCGACGCCGGCGACGGCCGCGGATTTCGCTGCGGTCAGCCGCACCATCGAACTTCCCGAAGGAGACCGGCTCCGGTTCCTTCCGGGGCTGACTGATCCGTCCGCCTTTCCGTTTCCCGACGTCATGCGCGGCGAGGAGACCCAGCTTGTGGGCTTCGGGCTGGAACAGGACATCGTCGTCGTTCTTCCCGGCACCCATTCCAAATGGGCCGAGATCCGCCACGGCCGCATCGAACGATTCCGCACTTTCGTTACTGGCGAGATCTTCAACACGCTCGCGAACCATTCCTTTCTGTCGAAGGTCGCGACGGCGGAGGCGGACCACGCCAGCGCGGCTTTTGCCGAAGGCCTTGCGCTTGCCCGCGACGAAAGCGGAAGGGCCGGCGGCCTGTTGACCCGCCTCTTTGCCGTGCGCACCGGCTGGCTCGCTGGCAAGATCACGCCGGAGGAGATGAAAAGCCGGCTGTCAGGTCTGATCGTCGGGTGGGAGTTCGCCGAGGCGCGTGCCGGGGGCTGGTTCAAAGAGGGCGACACGATCGCGATTGTTGGCGATGACGACCTGGTCGAGGTTTACGGGGCCGTGTCCAAGGCCTTTGGCGTGAATCTTGCGCCGGCCCCTGCCGACGCAGCGATCCGCGGCGCGCTCGCCATCTCGGAATACGATCTTCGCTCGCGCGGCCAAGAAGGTCCTGGCAGATCGTGCCATCGCGCCTGAGCATTCCGTCCATAAAAGCGCATCGACGACTACCGCCGCCCTTGGGAAGCGAGAGCCATGATCCTATCTAAGACTGGTCCCAATCTTCGAAGGCGATCGCTCATGTCAGACAAGTCGATCAGAATTCCCGGGCCCGATCATCCTATCAGCATCGATCACAATCCAGCGCGCGTCGTCGTCAAGCTTGACGGTCGCGTCGTCGCCGACACGCGCGATGCGCTGACGTTGCGCGAGGCGTCCTACCCGGCGGTGCAGTATATCCCCCGCAAGGACGTCGACATGTCGCTGCTTGCACGCACCGATCATTCGACGCATTGCCCGTACAAGGGCGATGCTTCCTACTACAGCATCACGCCCGGTGGCGAGCGCTCGAAAAACGCCGTCTGGACCTATGAAGATCCCCATGCGGCGGTACGGGAAATCAAGGACCACGTGGCGTTCTATCCGGATCGGGTGGATTCGATCGAGGAACTGTAGGCGCCGCTTGGATCGCATTGTCCCGTCCGGACCTCCGGATCGGGCAGCCGGAGATGGCTGGCCCGCGACGAGCGTCCCGCCCGAAGCCCAGTCGGGAGAGCAACCTCGTTGAGCCCGGTGTCATTCGGCCGCTGCCGCTGGGGCGGTTATGGCCTGCGCCACCGCTCCCGCTAAGCGCTTGGACGAGGCGATGGCATCACTCATGGATTGCTTGTGCCGGGCATCGCCGAATTCCTGGTACTCGACGCGGACGATATGCATATCCGAAACACCGAGATAGTGTTTCACTGTTCTCAGGTGCGGGATGAGCTGATCCATATCGCCCCGGATGCCTGCCGGGTCGAACCCAAACTCACCTGAAGAACTCAGCACTACCATCTGCTTCCCGGACATGATCGGCCGTAGGGGGAAGTCGCCGCGACCGAGGTCGAAGGAGAAGGTCCGGCCGACGCGGACCACATTGTCGACCCAGGCCTTCAGGGCGGAGGGCATGCCGTAGTTGTACATCGGAACGTTGACGACCAGAACGTCGGCCGCGGCGAGCTCGTCAATGAGGTCATCGGAGGCGGCAAGGATCTGATGCTGCTCCGGCGTGCGCGCCTCGAGCGGGGTAAAGGCAGCTGCGATCCATGGCTCCGTGATATGGGCTGGCGGTTGTTCCGCCAGATCGCGAATGATCCAGGCATCGTCGGGACGATGCTTTCTCCATTCTCTTTCGAATGTATCGCCCAGGGTGCGGCTGAGGGACCGAGAGCGACGGGCGCTTGCATCGAGGCGCAGAAGGGTTGTCATCGAGTTATTCCTGTGGTGAATTTTCCTCGTGCAATATGCGGCTTCCAAGGCAATCTTTAAAACGAGAAATCCACCCGTTCGAATGAAGGAAACTCATCTCAGTGCGAGCTTCTCTCTCTGCAATTCGAGTCTTCGAGGCCGCAGCCCGGCTTGGCAGTTTCAAGGACGCTGCGGGCGAGCTTGGCTTGACATCCACTGCCGTGTCTCACAGGGTTCGCGGCCTCGAGGTTGATCTGGGCGTCGACCTGTTCCGGCGCTCGCACAGGAAAGTCGAGTTGACGCAGGCGGGCGCGGAACTCCTGGAAGCCGCTCGCGCCGCCGTATCGCTGCTCGATAACGCGATTGACCGGATCAGCAGCGAAACGCGCAGCGTGACATTGACGACAACGCCAGCCTTTGCAACTCTGTGGTTAGCGCCCCGGATTTCCGAGTTTCAGGCGCAGTTCCCGAACCTGTCGCTGCGGACCGAGGCCAGCCACACGTCAATCGATCTTGAGCGGACGCGAGGCATAGACGCCGCCGTAAGGTATTCGCCCAGTACCTCCGGCGAGGGCCAACTCCTGGTGCGCGAGCGGTTCAGGGCCTTCGCGTCACCCGGAACCTTTGCGCGCCAGGCCGAGACCCGGAGCGTGGCAGTCCTCTCGTATCGCTGGCGATCGCGCGGTCTGGAGAAGCTTGCGCTCGATCCATGGGAAACGGCTCTGGGGCAACACGGATCCTTCAAGGTCATTTCCTATGACGACGAGCATCATGCAGCCCTCGCCGCTGTCTCGGGCAAGGGGATCGTCGTCCTCAGCGACGTGCTTGCACAGCACCTGGTCTCCAGTGCGCTCCTTGAAGACGTCCTGCCTGACGTCTCGATTCCCGGCCATTGCTACCGCATCCTGGTGCCAAACCGGACACGGGCTGACCGCGACACACGACAAGTTCTCGAGTGGTTGCAGGATGAAATGCGCAGCTTGAGAACATGATGCCTGCGCAATCGGCTTTTGGGCGAGGCACGCAAGTTGCGGTGACGTCCGCTCGTCACGGAATGTGATACTGCTGGAACACCTGGAGGAAGAGTTCGCGCTCGGTGGTGATGTCGAGCTTCTCGTAGATCCTGGCGCGATGGTTCTTCACCGTGCCCGCCGCAATGCCAAGCTTGCTGGCGATAGTCGCGTTCGGATGGCCTTTGAGGATCAAATCGACGAGCTCGCGCTCGCGTGTGGAAAGCTCCGGCCACAGCGTGGCTGACGCCTGCGAGGCATTGACCGGCGCTGCCCCCGGCACGGCGGGTACATCGGTGCGCCGGAAATCGGGCGCCTGTGCGCGCGTGTCGAGTTCATGCAGCGCGGCGAAGACCGCAAAGCGGTTGCGAAGCGTCTCGATCTCGTCGTCGCGATACATTTTCGTCGAGCGGTCGAGGAAGATGCCAAGGCACCAGTCCTCGCCGTCCTCGAGCAGGACGCCAACCTCGTCACAGATTTCCGATTGCGCCAGGAACTCCGCGATATAGCGGCCGCGTTTGGCTTCGCCATCCGCAAGGCTATTCAGCGGGACGATCCCAGGTCGCCGCTCACGCCGCCAATAGGCATAAAAGGGGTCAAAGACGTAATAGGTGTCGAGGTAGCGGCCGGCCATTTCGTCTGAATAGCGGCGATGTTTGATAAATTCTGGCTTGCGGGTGACGGAGTAGCGCACGACCGTCACCAAATCCTGCGGCACGGACGATCCGATCATGTCGATCAATCGATCGACGTGGCTGTCTGTGCCCGTCGCAGCGATCGCATCGGCCAAGGTTTTCCAGAATCCATTGCTGGTCATGGCGTCGTCTAGCACCCTTCCCCCTGCCGGTCATTGTGCCTTTTGGCCTATTTCCTGCCTCCCAAACCGCCAATAGGCTGCCTCCATCATCAGAGCCATGGAGGGTGAACCTTGGAAAACCCAATCGTGATCGGCATTGACGCGGGCGGCACGATGACCGACACCATCCTTGTCGATCAGCACGGACACTTCAAGATCGGCAAGGCCGCCACCACCCCGAGAAACGAGGCTGAAGGCTTCATCGCCTCCTCCCAGGACGCAGCGGATGCTTGGGGCATCTCGCTTGAAAGCCTGTTTTCGGGCCTCGACGTGGTGCTTTATTCCGGCACCGGCATGCTCAATACGCTTCTATCGCGCACCGGCCGAAAGCTCGGCCTCATCACCACTAAGGGCATGGAGGACATGGTGCTGATGGGCCGCGGCCTGCAGGCCTGGGCCGACTATTCCTATGCCGACAGGCTGCATGCCGTCACCCATGCCCATCCTGATCCACTGGTGCCGCGCCGCCGCACTCACGGCGTGACCGAGCGCATCGACCATTTCGGCGATATCATCCTGCCGCTTTACGAGCAGGAGGTGATCGCGGCGGCCCGTGCACTGATCCGCGACAAGGTCGACGCGATCTGCATCATGACGATCTTCTCCCACGTCAATCCGGTGCATGAGAAGCGCATCGCCGAAATCTGCCGCGAGGTGATCGAGGCCGCCGGCGTCGAGATCGGCGTCTATACCAGCCATGAGGTGCGCCCGGTGATCCGGGAACAATCGAGGCTGAACTCTGTGCTGATCGAGGCTTATGCGACGTCACGGGGGCGCCGGCAGCTCAAGGGCATCGAGGAGGCTTCTCAAAAATACGGCTTCAAATATGGCGTGCAGACGCTGCTCTCCTTCGGCGGGCTCACCTCAATCAACCATCCGCGCCTGCACGAGACGATGATCTCCGGCCCGATCGGCGGCATTCTCGGCGCGGCCTATGTCGGCAAGCTGATCGGCAACGACTCGCTCATCTGCTCGGACATGGGCGGCACATCCTTCGACATGGGCGTCATTTCGCGCGGCCAGACCCGCATCGAAAACGAGCCGCTGATGGACCGCTTCAAGCTGAACGTGCCGACGCTCCATCTCGACACAATCGGCGCGGGCGCGGGGATGATCCTGAAGGTCGATCCGCTGACGAAGAAGGTTTCGCTCGGGCCGGAAAGCGCCGGTTCCGATCCCGGCCCGATCTGCTTTGCCAAGGGCGGTACCGAGCCAACCATTGCGGATTGCGATGCGATTCTCGGCCGGCTGAACCCCCATTACTTCCTCGGCGGCAAGGTGGTGCTTCAGGTCGAGAAGGCGCGTGCGGCGTTCAAGGAGAAATGCGCCGACGTGCTCGGCGTCGGCGTCGAGGAAGCGGCCGAGGGCATGATCGACATGCTGGAGCAGGACGCCAACAACGCGCTGCGTCGCGTCATCTCGGGCCAGGGCATCCACCCGTCGGAATTCACCCTGCTTTCCTACGGCGGTTCGGGGCCGCTGCATCTTGCCGGCTGCTCGCGGGGCATCGGCTTCAAGGATATCATCACGTTCCAGTTCGCTGCCGCCTTCTCCGCCTTCGGCTGTACGACGGCCGACTATATGCGCCGCCATTCGGTCTCGACCCAGATCGATATCGGCGCCCGTGCCTCCGAGGATCAACTGGTTGCTGCCGGCGCGCAGGTGACGCACGTGTGGCGTGACCTCGAAAAGGCCGCGGTCGACGAAATGCTCGTCGACGGCCACGCGCGGGAGAAGATCAGGACTGTTCCCTTCTTCATGGCCCGCTATACCGGTCAATTGGAGGACGTAGAGGTTATCGCGCCGCTGTCGTCCATCGAAACGGCCGACGACATGCGGACGGTGTTGGCGCAGTTCGAAGAAGTCTACGCCAAAGCCAATCATCGCGTATCGCGATATGGCGAGGCGGGCTTTTCGTTGATGGAACTTGGCGTCATTGCCACGGCCGACAAGATCAAGCCGGTGCTCGTCAAGCGGCCGCTCGGAACCTCCAATCCGCAATCGGCTCACAAGGGCGTTCGCGAGGCCTATATCGGCGGCCGCTGGCACAGGGCCAACCTCTACGAGATGGATCTGCTTCAGCCCGGACACGAGGTGATCGGCCCGGCGATCATCGAGCACCCGGCAACGACCCTCGTCGTGCATCCCGACGATCGCGTCTTCATCGATGAATGGACGCTGCTTCACTACAACCACGCCTGAGCTGGAGGTTATGACTATGCTGGACAGAACGGCAAATTCCCTGCAGCAGCGGCTGCTCGAGTCGGAGCGGCTGATGGACGAGACCGGCTGCTATGACGGCATTACCGAACTTCGGCTGCGCAAAGAGGACCCGCTGAAGTTCGAGACGCTGCACACCAAGCTGCGCGCCTATTGCGTCTCTGCTCGTGAAATGGCCCGGCGCATCTCCGCCTCGCCCGGCGTCCGCGAGGTGGGCGAAATGGTGGTGGCGATCTACACGCCCGAAGGCGACGCGATCGCACTTTCGAACGGCATCATGGTGCATGTGCATACGATGAGCCGTTTCATCAAATGGATGATCAGGAACGGGTACGAGCAGAATCCCGGCATCCGCCACGGCGACATCTTCGCCAACAACGATGCCTTCATCGGCACCGTGCAGGTGCCCGACGTCATGGATGTCGTGCCGATCTTCTTCGAGGGCACGCTGGTCGGCTGGGCGGGTGCGGTCTGCCATGAGCTAGAGGCCGGCGGCATCACGCCCGGCGGCGATGTTTGCCTTGCGCAGGAACGCTTCACCGAAGGCTTGTTCGTGTGTGCCGAAAAGATCGGCGAGAACGACGAGATCCGCCGCGATTACGTCATCCGCTGCGAGCGCAACTTGCGCATGCCGATCTATTGGGTCCTGGACGAGAAGGCCAAGGTCGCGGCCTGCATCGACATGCGCGAGAGCGTCAAGCAGCTCATCGGCGAGATCGGTCTCGGCTATTGGCAGCAGCTTTCCAAGGAATATATCGAGGAGGGCCGGAGAGCGCAGCTTGCCCGCACGCGGCAGCTCACAGTGCCCGGCATCTATCGCGGCCACACGTTCTACGGCCATGTCACTGAAGGCAAGCCCGGCTTCCAGCCGCTCGCCGATCCGAATTGGCTGTACAACATCCCGATCGAGATGGAGATCACCAGCGAGGGCAGGATCCGGCTGGATTTCGACGGTACTCAGCCATGGGGTTATCACTCGATGAACTGCACGCCGGCCGGCATGGACGGCGGCATGTTCGTGACGCTCACCCAGCACATGAACTTCGAGGGGCTGGTCAATGACGGCGCCTGGATGGCGACCGAAATCAACATCCCGCACGGCACGTGGACCAATCCGGACAACGAAATGGCGGCGACCGCCACCTCCTGGGCATTGCTGCTGCCGGCCTACGGCGTTTTCCAGCGGCTGCTGTCGCGCGGCTTCATCGCCCGGGGCTTCGTCGAGGAAGCCTTTGTCGGTCAGGTCAACTCGCCGATGATCGAGATGGGTGGCACCAGCCAATATGGCACCGGGTTCGGCATGGCGCATTTCGAATGCGCCGCCGCTGGCTCAGGGGCGCTGGCGATCAAGGACGGTCTCGACACGGCCTATGTCGGCTGGAATCCTGAGTCCGACATGGGCAATATCGAGATCTGGGAACAGAACATGCCGATGATCTATATCGGCCGGTCGATCGTGCCGAACTCGGGCGGGGCCGGCAAATATCGCGGCGGTTGTGCCTTCATCTCAACCTGGCTCATCAACAAGACGAATCACCTTCGTCTCGTGACGTCGGAGCATTCCTCGCGCGTGTTCGACAATGGCGGCATGTGCGGCGGCTATCCGGCGCCCACCTGCGAGAAGCATCATGCTGTCAGGAACTCGGACATCTTCGAGCGAGCCGAACGCCGCGAGCCGCTCGCGCATGCGCCCGGTACCGATCCGCTGGTCTCTGATTTCGAGCGCACCTACCAAGGCGAGCAGGTATGGGAGGAGGGGCCCTATATCACCCGTCCGCACAAGGCCGGCGACATCTTCAGCCATGCCTATAATGGCGGCGGCGGTTTCGGCGATGTGCTCGAGCGAGATCCGATCAAGACCGCATGGGACGTCGAAAACGGCTTCCTCACGCGCGAAGCCGCCGAGAAGGTATTCGGCATCATCCTCACGGACGACGCGGACGGCTATCCGCAGGCCGATATCGACGCGACCGTCGCTCGCCGCGCCGAAATGCGCGAGGAGCGGCTGAAAAGAGCCGTTCCCGTATCCGAGTGGATCGCCAGGGAAAGCGAGCGCGTCAGGACGTCCGATTTCGCACCCGAAGTCGCAAAGATGTACCGCAGCGCGATGAAGCTCTCGCCGCGCTTTGCCAAGGATTTCAAAGAATTCTGGGGCCTCGCCTCCGATTTCGCCATTGCTGGGGAGAAATGAGCCATGACCGGATATTCGAAGGAAGTCATCAACGACCTCGTCAACGGCACACTACCCTGGCCGCAGACGCGGCGGATCATGAGCGCCTACAAGGATGACGACCGTTTCTTCAAGTATCTCGCAGTGTTGCAGGATCGCGTTTCGTGGAGCGATCCGATCCTGCTGCCGGTCAGCGACCACCTCTTCATCTGCGAAAGCGCCGAGGGCCGGATCACCCGCTGCGAATGCGGGCATTCCTTCGGAGATTACCGCAAGAACTGGAAGCTCAAGGCGCTGATCAACGTCCGCAACACCGAGGAAAGCCTGCGCGAAATCTACCCGAACAGCGATATTCCCGATCCGAGCTGGATGGAGATCCGCGAATTCTTCTGCCCGAACTGCGCGCATCTGCACGAGGTGGAAGCGGCAGCACCCGGCTATCCGATCGTGCATGATTTCGAACCGGATCTGGAAGGCTTTTATCGCGACTGGCTCGGCAGGCCGTTGAAGGAGGTGGCATGACAGGCAAGCTCAAGGGCCGCAGCGCGGTCATTACCGGCGGGTTGACGGGCCAGGGGCTGGCGATTGCGCAAGCGCTCGCCGCCGAGGGCGCCAATGTCGCTGTTGGCTCGTTTGTCCGCGAAGCGGCCGGCCGACAGGGCGACGCGGCGGCTTATCCTGATCCGCAGGAGATCGTCGAGGTCCGCGAGCGGCTCGCCGCTTCCGGAACGGCAGTTTACGCAGGCCATCTCGATGTCCGCGACAGCGGCGCGATCGACGATTTCGTGCGTGCGGCGGAAGAGGTCTGCGGCCCGGCCGACATTCTCGTCAACGCCGCCGGCACGACGGCCGAGCAGCCGGTCTCAGGCCATTCCGACGAACTGTGGCTGAAGATCATCGACACCAACCTCAACGGCGCGTTTCGCATGACGCGGAAGCTGCTGCCGCAGATGATCGAGCGCAAGGCGGGCCGGATCATCAACATAGGTTCGACGGCTGCGACCGTTGGCTGGAAGGATAATCCCGCCTATTGCGCCTCGAAATCGGGGCTTCTCGGCCTCACGCGCTGCGTGGCGCTCGAAGGAGCACCGCACGGGGTCACCTGCGTGATGATCAGTCCGACCTGGGTGGAAACGGAACTGATGCGCCGCAACGTGCAGCAGGTTGTCGAACGAGAAGGCAAGGGGCGGACGATGGAGGAGGCGATGGCGGACATCGCCGCGCAAAATCCGCAAAAC
This sequence comes from Sinorhizobium sp. 7-81, assembly GCF_030124405.1. Taxonomy (NCBI): domain Bacteria; kingdom Pseudomonadati; phylum Pseudomonadota; class Alphaproteobacteria; order Hyphomicrobiales; family Rhizobiaceae; genus Sinorhizobium; species Sinorhizobium sp. 7-81. Next base: position 678,656 of record NZ_JASKLT010000002.1, read on the forward strand.
CGCATCATCCAGCCCGACGAGATCGCCGCCCTTGCCGCCTTTCTGTGCGGCGAGGGAGCACGGGGCATCACCATGGAGAACATTCAGGTTACGGGCGGCGCACTTTGGTGAGCCGCCTTTTCGGTCTTTTGACGTGAGTTTCGCAGTGCACACAAACCTAAAAACAGGGAACAGGACAATGCTGAAACATATTGCTGCAATGACCACAGGACTGCTTTTGACGACGGGCGCCGCTTTCGCTGGCGAGCCCGATAGCTGCAGGGCCGTACGTTTCTCCGATGTCGGCTGGACGGACATCACCTCGACGACCGCCGCCGCCTCGGCAATTCTCGAAGCGCTTGGCTATCAGCCGGAGAGCAAGCTCTTGTCGATACCTGTCACCTACACCAGCATGAAGAACAGGGATATCGACGTCTATCTCGGCGACTGGCAACCGAGCATGGAAGCCGACCGCAAGCCGTTCCTCGAGGACAAATCGATCGAGGTCATCGGTCCGAACCTCACAGGCGCCAAATACACTTTCGCCGTGCCGAAATACGTCGCCGACGCAGGCGTCAAGGATTTTTCAGATCTCCAGAAATTCGCCGACAGGTTCGGCCACAAGATCTATGGCATCGAGCCCGGCAACAACGGCAACCGCATGATCCTCGACATGATCAACAAGGGTGATTTCGGCCTGAAGGACTGGGAACTCGTCGAATCATCGGAGCAAGGCATGCTTGCCGAGGTCGAAAGGGCGATCAAGGCCAACCAGTGGGTCGTCTTTCTCGGATGGGCGCCGCATCCGATGAACACGCGGTACAAGATCGATTATCTCGCGGGCGGCGACGCCTATTTCGGACCGAACTACGGCGGCGCCGAGGTCTATACCAACATTCGCGCGGGTTACGCCGCCGAGTGCCCGAACGTTGCGAAATTCGTCACCAACCTTCGCTTCACATTGGATATGGAAAACGAGATCATGAACGGCATCCTCAATGACGGCAAAGATCCGAAGGCTGCCGCAACCGACTGGCTGAAGGCCAATCCAGGCGTGATCGAACCGTGGCTGGAAGGCGTGACGACGTTGGATGGCAAGCCGGCGCTCGACGCGATCAACAGCGCATTCAAGGGCTGAAAATCTGCGGGAGCTCGCAACTCTCCCGCAGCTGTTTCGCCACGGCGCGTCCGGTTTTGCTGGCGGTAACGAACACAGAGCTCTCGGTTGCGCCGTGAGCCCCCATCCCGAATGATGCTACCCTCATCGGCAGGTGAGGGCAGTAAGCAGGCTATTTTTCCAGCCACGGATAGCGGGCGGTGTCCTTGCCGGCGTAGTCCGGGTCGAGGTAGATGAAGCAGCGCTGTATCTTCCAGTCGCGGATCTCGAACACGTCGCACCAATGCCCTGCCTGCCATTCCGGAACGCCGGCGCGCCACGGGCCGTCGCGGTGCTCGCCGTGGCTTGTGCCCTCGCAGACCACGAGATCGGAGCCGGAGAAGATCCAGTTGAAGTGCGAGTAGTGGTGGACGATCGACTTGAGGGTCGCGCCGACATCGCCGAACAACTTGCCGATCTGTTCCTTGCCGTTCGCCAAGCCCCATTTCGGGAAGTATACCTGCGCGTCGTCGGCGAAAAGGTCGAGAATTGAGTCGCCGGTGGAAGTCACTCCGCCGCTGTCGAAGGCCTTCAGATATTCGAGCGCGACCGATTTTCGCTGCTCGTCCGTCATCGTCTGCGTCGTTACTGCCATCTTATTCCTCCCTGAATGAACTGCGAAACGATCAGCGTCTACAGCGCCGCGCGTCTTTTGAGACGCGCAAAGGTCGCTGTAGCGCTTTGAATTTCTGCACTATTTCCTCCTTAAATCGGTTCCGATCTAAGGAATCATGCAGAAGGCTCAGTGTTGGCGGCCTTGGCCGCGAGATAGGCGAAGGCGAGGATGGGGCCCAGCGTCGCTCCGCCGGCCCAGTAGGCCCGGGCAGAGGCCGAGGCCACACAGTTGCCGACACCGTAGAGGCCGGGGATCGGCCTGCCCGTATGGTCGAGGACCTGGCCGTCGGGGTTGGTGACCGGTCCGCCCTTGGTGTCGAGACTGCCGCCGGTCAGCAGCGCGGCGTAGTAGGGACCGCCATCGCTGATGGGATACATTGTCGGATTCGGCATGGCCGGGCTTTCGGCCGCCGGCCCGTTGAACAGAAGCTCCACCTGCCGCTCGCCGCGGTTGAAATCGAGATCCTTGCCTTCCATGGCAAACTTGTTGAAGCGTCGGATTGTTGACTTCAGCGTCTCTTCGAAGTCATCGGCGATTTTCATATTGCCAATGCGGTTCGCATATTTTTTGAAGCGCGCACGGATGCTGTTTGTCAGTTCGGCGAGCGTGTCGCCCTTGATGACGTGACCATCGTCCCTGCCCTCGGGCACGATGAAGCGGCCGTACTCGTCGCTTGCCGAATATTGCTGGCTGCGCGAATCCCAGATTGCGATCAGCACCAGGTTTGGGTACTCGGATTTCGTCGGATCCCAGGTGAAGAAGGCCTGCGCGGATTCGTTGTAAGCAAGCTTCTCGTTGGTGACTCGGCGACCGTTCCGGTCGACGTAGATCATGGAGTCGCCGGATGGAGAGAAGGTGCCGATCAACGACGGATCGTCGTTCAACGCCTTCTCGAGCACGATCGGGCACATCCAGGCGTAGTTCATATTGCGGAGCTCGGCACCGGCAGCCGCGCCGATATTGACGAAGTCGCCCTCGTTGGTACGCGCGGCGCAGCCACCGAAAACCGGCACGCTCAGGAAATTCTTGCGCATGCCGACGTCGTGAGTGAAACCGCCGGAGGCGAAGATCACGGCCTTGCGCGCTTTAAACGCGACGGGCTCGCCGAGGGCCGTATCGGCCTCGACGCCGATTACCGCGCCGTTCTCGTCGACATTCGTGCGCTGCACGCGATGCCCGGTGCGGATATCGACCCCGTCGGCACGCGCCTTGGCGCTCATGGTACGGATCGCCACCTCGCCGCCGTCCGACATGGATTCGCGGGCATCCTTGGGCAAGAGCACGCGGCCTTTCGGCGCCTTGTCCTCCGGCAGTTCCGCCCAATAGTCGGGCACGAAGTCGCAGTGCCGGTATTCGAGCGCGCCTTTCTCGGCGAGTAGCTCGGTTGCCGGCGAGGCGTTGTCGTAGATGGCAGCGAAGGAATCATACTCCCACCGCGACATGCCGAAGGTCGGGTGATCGGGATCGTAGGTTTCCGGGCGCGCCAGGCGCGCCATGTAGCGGATGCAGTCCTCCTTTCTGTCCTCGACGCCGATCTCCTGCATGTGCCTGTTGTTCGGTACCCAGTACCAGAAGGCGGCCTTCCTGGTGGTGCCGCCGAGCTCGTCGGCCTTCTCGAGCAGCACGACCTCGTTTCCCTGCCAGCGGGCAAACAGCGCGGAAGCAAGACCCGCCGCGCCGCCGCCCACAACCACGATATCGGCCTCCACATCGAAGGCGGACCGCTTGGCCGGCAGAGCCGATTTTCTGAGAATCGTCGACATGGGCTCCTCCTCCTGATGTCAACATCCGGGCACAGTTGATCCCGTTCATGCCGACGCTGCCAATTCGCGGCGCGCACGTCTTTCAGGTCTTTGCGCTTTACAAATTCCTGTAGGGTGATCGGCGCCGTATCGACGTGGCGGGAGGGACGTCCCGGCTTGCGGTCAGGCAGGCCGTAAGAGGTCACCCGAGACCTTTGAAGCGAACCTGACCGGGGGTACAACCCAGCTTTCGGTTCAAGACCGATGTCATGTGTTGCTGCGATGAGAAACCGCAGCGGAAAGCGACTTCGGCGATCGAAAGGTCAGATTGGGAGAGAAGCTTCTGCGCTTGCTCGACCCGCCGTTTCAGGACGAACTGGTACGGCGGCAGCCCCGTACGCGCCTTTATGCCCTCGAATACCACGCGCAACGGCAACTCGACGATCCGGCTCAGGCGGGCGCAGCTAATGTCGCTCTCAAGTTCAGCATCAATGAAGGCAGTGAGGCGGTCGAACTCGGCATCCGAAAGCGCGGCGGCACGCGCGGGCTTGACGGAATGAAGGCCGCGCATCGTCTCGAGATAGACCAGGCCGCCGAGATAGTTGATCTCCAGCGGATCGAGCGGCCGGTTGAAGCGGAGGCGCTCGCGGGCATAGCTGGCAAGATGACTGATCGATCTCAGCCGAATATTGTTGGTGCTTCCGGCGCTTCGCGCTCCATCGAGGCTGCGGTCGCTTATGGAGCCCTGGAACTCATCGGAGTAGGAGAAGGCGATGAAACCATGATGGACCGTACTTGTCGCGACGCGGACGTTGCCTTTGCGGGGGTGAAAGGCGGCGGTTTCGCCGTGGAATAGCAGCGCTTCCTCACTGTCATCCTCGAACTTGGCTTTCGAAAAGATGTCTCCGAGGAGCAGGCATATGACGTCGACCTCATTGGCGAACTCAAGCGTATAGGGTTGCGCGCCCGCAATGCAGTAGTCGATGCCGCCGTAGCTGCCGCGTGCCGGAAATTGCTCCAGTCCACCGTAGCGAAGCTTTCTCGCGCGCCTAATAGTCGCCGTCACTTGGTCATCCTCCCCAGTCTGACCTCATTCGCTTTCATTCCCCAGCATCACCGCCGCTTGAATACCCTTCCGCCGGCCGGGGGTTGTTCTTGCCATTCGGACACATGAACAGAAGGGTCGCATGCTGGGGTGCAGCGCCGTGAGCGTTCATCTCGCGGTCGGGTTCTTCTGCTTTGAAGGAACAAAATTGTAACCGGCCGGCGGCAGACGAGTTCTCCTCGTAAAGCGTCTGCGGCGTTGCAGTCGTCCTTTCCTCCCAAGATGACGAACGCAAGGGAGTGTAACAGGCGGGACGTATCCGTTAATGATTTCCGCGCGAGTCAATATAACGGATTGTTATGAAGCGCGACGAGCGCCTCCTCTTCCAACTTGTGGCCGTGCGAAGATCTAACTCTTTGAAATGACCCAATTCCGGACGGAACACCGCTCCATGCTTTTCCTGGAATCGCGCCAAGGGCGGAAGCGCGCCGATCCTGTCAGCGCCCGGGCGCTGAGGGCACGTAATCGCTTCCTATGTCGATCGACGCCGGGCGCCCGCCAAGGAAAAGCTCGCTGATGCGGGGCGCGGTCCTGCTGATGACCTTGCCGGACTTGATAACGAACAGGCGGTTCGCCTTCAATCTCAGCGCCTCGATGACGTCGGCCGCCTGCAGCACGATGAGATCCGCCTTGCAGCCGACTTCGAGGCCGTAACCTTCGAGCCCCATGGTCTTTGCCGAATTGACGGTAATCGCGTCGAAGATCTTGTGCTTGTCCTCGATCCCGGCCATCTGCGCCACATGGATTGCCATGTGGGCCACCTCCAGCATATCGCCCGAGCCCATCGAGTACCAGGGGTCCATGACGCAGTCATGCCCGAAGGAGACGTTGAGGCCGGCCGCCATCAGCTCCCGCACCCGTGTCATGCCGCGCCGCTTCGGGTAGGTGTCGTGACGGCCCTGCAGCATGATGTTGATCAACGGATTGGGGATCACGTTGATCTCCGCCTCGGCCATAAGAGGGATGAGCTTGGAAACGTAATAGTTGTCCATGGAGTGCATCGAGGTGAGATGTGAACCGGCGACGCGTCCCTGGAGGCCGAAACGCACCGTCTGGGCCGCCAGCGTTTCGATGTGGCGCGACATCGGATCGTCGGTCTCGTCACAATGCATGTCGACCGGCAGCCCACGGTCGGCGGCAACGCGGCACAGCGCCTCGACCGAGCGGGCGCCGTCTTCCATCGTCCGTTCGAAATGCGGAATGCCGCCGACGATGTCGACACCCATGTCGAGTGCGCGCTCAAGCGAAGCTATCCCGTCCGGGGCGCGGTAGTAGCCGTCCTGGGGGAAGGCGACGAGTTGCAGGTTAATATAGGGAGCGACCTTTTCCTTGACCTCCAGCAGCGCTTCGGCTGTCACAAGGCGCGGATCGGAAGTGTCCACATGGCTGCGAATATAGAGAAGGCCCTGGCTGACGGCGAGGTCGCAATAACGCAGCGCCCGCTCGACCAACGCTTCCTTCGTCAAGAGCGGGCGCAGTTCGCCCCACAGCCCGATACCCTCCAGCAGCGTCCCGGAGACGTTCATTCGCGGCATGCCGAGCGACAGCGTCGCATCCATATGAAAATGCGGATCGCAGAACGGCGGGCTGACGAGGCGACCGCTCGCGTCGATCTCCTCGCCGGCGGTCGCGGCAATCGATTTCTCGATGGCGGCGATCCTGCCACCTGCAAGGCCGATATCAAGACCTTGGCGGCCGTCCGGAAGGTTGGCGTTGCGGATGATCAGGTCGAACATGAATCAGTTCTCCGGGTGTTCGCTCAGCGCTCGCCGCGCCGGTAAGGTTGCATCAGAGCCTGGGGGACGCGGGCGCGCCGGGCCATCAGCGCCAGCGCCGCGATCGACAGCAGATAGGGGATCATCAGGAAGATCTGGTAGGGGACGCCGCCGCCCAGCACCGCTTGCAAGCGGAGCTGGAAGCCGTCGAATAGCGCAAACAGCAAAGCGCCGATGAGCGCACGGCCCGGACGCCAGGAGGCGAAAACGACGAGCGCGATGCAGATCCAGCCCCGTCCCTGCACCATGGTCGGGAAGAAGCTGTTGAAGGCCGAGAGTGTCAGGAAGGCCCCGCCGACACCCATCACCGCGCTGCCGAAGATGACGGCGCCGTAGCGCATCACCATCGGGTTGATACCCTGTGCCTCGGCGGCGTGCGGATTTTCGCCTGTCATGCGGATGGCAAGCCCGAGCGGCGTGCGGAAGAGCACGTAGCCGAGGACCAGCGCCAACGCGATCGCCCCGTAGGTCGGCAGCGTCTGCGTGAAGAGTGCCGGACCAATGAAGGGGAGGAATGAGAGCGCCGGCAGGTCTATCGGCTGGAACGGCTCGATTGTCGGCGGTGTGCCTGCCACCGGCACCAATAACCGGAAGACGTAGTAGCTGAAGCTCGAGGCGAAAAGCGTCACGCCGAGACCGGAGACATGCTGAGACAGGCCGAGCGTCACCGTCAGCGCCGCGTGCAGCAGGCCGAAGACCCCGCCGGCGAGGGCCGCGACCAGCAGGCCGGTCCAGAGATTGGCGCCGTTATAAACTGCCAGCCAACCGATCATCGCGCCGAAGGTCATGATGCCCTCTATGCCGAGGTTCAGGACGCCGGAGCGCTCGCAAAGGAGCGCCCCGAGCGTGCCAAGGATCAGCGGCGTCGCAATGCGCAGGACAGCCGCCCAGAGGCCCGCCGAAGCGAAAATGTCGATCACGGCGTTCATCGGCGAATCCTGTACTGGGTGAAGAAGACGCCGACCAGCATACTGATCAGCGACAGGGCCACCGTCACATCGGCAATATATGTGGGAATGCCCATGCTGCGGCTCATCCCGTCGGCGCCGACGAACATGACGGCCGTGAACAGGGCGGCCAGCACGACGCCCAAAGGATTGAGATTGGCGAGCATGGCCACGACGATGCCGGAATAGCCGTAACCCGGCGACAGGTCCGTCGTCACGTAGCCCTGCACGCCCATGACTTCGATGGCCCCCGCGAGGCCGGCGAGTCCGCCTGAGATGCAAGCCACCTTCACCAGCGTGCGGCCGAGTGGCACGCCGGCGAATACTGCCCCGGCGGGATTGAGGCCGGCCGCGCGCGACTGCATGCCGAACACCGTGCGCGACTGCACGAGATGGACGGCGACGGCGAGCATGAGCCCGATCCCCAGGCCGATATGGAGGCGGGATCGGGCGAGAAGTTTAGGCAGGACCGCGTCGTCGGCGACCGGTTGGGATTGTGGCCAGCCGAAGGCCATCGGGTCCTTCAGAACGCCATCGATCAGCATGGAGACGAAGAGCAGGGCGACGAAATTGAGGAGAAGTGTGGTCACGACTTCGTCGACGGAAAAGGACAGCCTCAGCCACAGTGGTACGAGCAGCAGCACGATGCCGGCCGCTGCACCGACCGCGAGAAGCAACGGGATCTGCACCGCCGAGGGCAGGCCGGCGAGGAGCTGTGAGCTCGCGGCGGCAACCGAGATCGCGCCGAGATAAAACTGGCCCTCGCCGCCGATATTCCAGAGCCGCGCCCGGAACGCGACGGCCGCGGCGAGGCCCGTCAGAATGAGCGGGCTTGCGCGGGTCAGGGTCTCTGTCGCCGAAAGCCGCGAACCGAAAGCGCCGACGAGAATGCGCCAATAGGCCTCCAGGACGGGCGCGCCGGCAATGGCAATGAGTATTCCCGCCAGCGCCAGCGCGCAGAGGACGGCAAGCACAGGCGTTGCGATCACCAGTGCGACCGAACGATGTTCGCGTCGTTCAAAGCGCATCGGAAATCTCGTGCTCCTCGTTCCATTCGCCGGCCATCATCAGGCCGAGTTTCGTGGCATCGGCCTCTTGCGCTGCAACAGGAGGCGAAAGCCGTCCGTTGACGATGGCCTGAATGCGGTCGGCAAGTGCCATGACTTCATCCAGGTCTTCCGAGATCAACAGCACTGCCGTCCCTTCGCGCCTTGCCTGAAGCAGGCGTTCGTGCACGGCGGCGACCGCACCCTCGTCGAGCCCGCGCGCCGGCTGCGCCGCAATCAGGATGCGCGGTCGCTCGATCAGATTGCGCCCGAGGATGAGTTTCTGCATGTTGCCGCCCGAAAGCAGGCGAGTCCGCGTCGTCGGCTTGCCTCCGCGCACGTCGAAAGCATCGATGATCTTGCGGGCGAATGCCTGGCCCGCCGACCGGTCGACGAGGCCGTGGCGCGAAAATCGTGGCAGGCGCTCGAGAATCGCGTTCTCCCATATGGCCATCTCGCCGATCGCGCCTTCGTTGTTGCGGTCTTCCGGGACGCGGCCGATTCCCGCCAGCACAGCGCCTTCCACCGACAGGTCGCCGATCGGCTCACCGAACAGCACGATGCCGCCCTTGTCACGCCTGACCGTGCCCGACAGCAGATGCGCCAGCGTCGTCTGGCCATTGCCCGACACGCCGATGATGCCAAGAACCTCGCCGGCGCGCAGGGTGAAATCGATTGACTTCAACCGCTCCACCCCGTCGATGCTGACGCTGACGCCGGCGACCTCCAGCACTACTTCGCCGGGCGCCGACGGCTCGCGCACGGGACGGGCAACCTTGCGGCCGACCATCAGTTCGGCAAGCTCCGCCTTGTTCGTATGGCTCGCCAGACGCTCCGCCACCTTGCGGCCGCGGCGCAGCACGACGATCCTGTCGGCCGCGGCCATGACCTCGTCCAGTTTGTGCGAAATGAAGATCAGCGAAAGCCCCTCGCGCGCCATGTATTTCAGCGTCGAGAATAGCCGCTCGGACTCCAGATTGGTCAGCACCGCAGTCGGTTCGTCAAGGACCAGGATGCGCGCATCGTTGTAGAGCGCCTTGAGGATCTCGACGCGCTGCTGTTCGCCGACCGAGAGGTCACCGAGGCGCGCGTCCGGGTCCACCGTCAGGCCGAACCGCGGGCAAATGCCCTGAAGCTTTTGCCGCGCCGCATCCGTGCCAGATCGAAGCCGCCAAAGGCTCTCAGTGCCGGCCATCACGTTTTCCAGCACCGTCAGGTTGGGAGCGAGCGAGAAATGCTGGTGCACCATGCCGATGCCGGCGCGGATCGCCGCGCGCGGCTTGCCCGGTGGCAATTCCTGTCCTTCGATCAGCACCTTGCCGCTGTCCGGCACGTAGTGGCCGAACAGGATGTTCATCAGCGTGGTCTTGCCAGCGCCGTTTTCGCCGAGGAGGGCGACGATCTCGCCCTTTCCAAGGCTCAGCGAAATGTCGTCATTGGCCAGGTTATCGCCGAAGCGCTTGCTGATGCCGGAAATGTCGAGAGCGGCGGTGGTCATTATGTAAGTCCCGCGACTGCAAAGCGATGCTGCCAGCGTCCCTGCCGCTCGAGGCGTGCCGCAAGGCTGAAGAGGAGGCGGTCGCATCCCATCGGAGCCAAGATCTGCACCGGCAGCGGCAAACCATCGCCGTCGGCCCCGAAGGGAAGCGTGAGCGCTGGAAAGCCGGTCACATTGGCAAGCGCGGCGAGGGGCGCAAACGCCGTCATGCGATGGATCTGCAGGTCGATGTCGTCGTGGTCGAAGGGGAAGGCACCGATCGGCAGGGGCGCCGACGCGAGCATCGGCATCAGGATGCAGTCCACCCGGTCGAAGAGCGACCAGATCGCGCGGCTCGCGTGGACGGCGGCGTCAAGCGTCGCCCAGAGCGCGGTCGCCTCGAGCCGTGATCCGTGGCTGATGAACGCCTGCGTCAGCCGTTCCGCACGTGAGGCATCAAGTCCGGTGGACCTGACGAAATTGCCAAGATTGACGGCGATGATGTCGCGCAGCGCCCGGCCACTTGCGGCGACGCCTGCGGCGAAGGCTTCCCACTGCATGGCGACGATGCTGTGGCCTTCCGCCTCAAGGACGTGGGCGGCCGCTTCGACGGCCTCGCTGCGTTTCGGTTCGGTCGGGTAGTCTTCGCCGGTCTCGACCAGAAGGCCGATGCGCAATGGGCCTGCCGGGGCAGGTGCGAGGGACGGATCGGCAAACGGTCCCCTGGCGTTTCCGGCCGCCGCGCCGAAGATCGCCTCAAGGTCGCGGACGGAGCGGCACAGCGCCAGTTCGCTGGCGATGCCGCCGAGATGATTGCCAAAGGACGGTCCTGCCGGCATGACGCCTCGGGTCGCCTTCAGACCGAAGAGGCCGCAACAGGCCGCAGGCACCCGGATCGATCCGCCGGCATCGGTCGCATGGGCGATCGCCACGATGCCCGCCGCAACGGCCGCCGCCGCCCCGCCGGAGGAGCCGCCAGGCGTCCGACCAGGATCGAGGGGGTTGCGGCAGACTGGCCCTGTCGCCGGCTCGCTCGCAAGCGACAAGCCCATTTCCGGCACTGTGGTCAGTCCGAAGAAACAAAGGCCGGCCGCGCGAAGCCGGGCCGCCAGATCGCTGTCGTCTGCCATGTCAGCACCGCGGTCGACCAGGTTTGAACCGGCCGCAACCGGAAGACCGGTGAAGGGGCCGCCCAGATCCTTGGCAAGACTCGGGACGCCGAGAAGCGGCGTGGGCTGCCCGCCGTTCGGCACCCGGCTCAGGCGGGCGTCGGCATTTTTCGCTGCAGCTCTTCCGAGCGTCGCGTCGAGGTGGACGATCGCGCCTATTTCAGCGCATCGGCTCGCGGCCGCCAAGGACGCTTCCATGGCTTCGGAAGCGGTGAGGCGCCCCATCCGAAGCGCCTCTGCCAGAGACGTTGCATCGCCGGCCATCGACAAGCCGGCTACTTCGGCTCGTCCGTGATGCGCGGAACTTCGAAGGCACCGGATTTGATCTCGGAGCGCTTGGCTTCCATGGCCGCTTCGGCATCCGCGGGGGCAACGCCCTTCACATAGGCGACGTCACTGCCGCCCTCCTTGAGCAGGCCGAATGGGGTGTAATCCTTACCGACCGGCTTGCCGGCGGTCGCGTCGGCAATCGCGGCGTTGAGGATGGGGCGGAAGCCCCACAGGGCGTTGGCGAAGACCGTCTCGGGATAGCGCGGGGTGTAGTCAATCAGCGAACCCACGGACCTGATTCCGCGTTCCTTCGCCGCGTCGGCCGTTCCGATGCGCTCGCCGAAGAGGATGTCGGCGCCAGCATCGATCTGGGCGAGGCCCGCTTCGCGCGCCTTCGGCGGATCGAAGAAGGTGCCGATGAAGGTTACAAGGTGCTTGGCGTCCGGGTTGACGGCCTTCACCCCTGCGGCGAAGGCGTTGATCAGCATGTTGACTTCCGGGATAGGCATGGCGCCGACGGAGCCGACGACGTTCGACTTCGTCATCTTGCCGGCAAGCATGCCTGCCAGATAGGCGCCGTCATGGTTCCAGGTGCCGAAAACGCCGAAGTTGTCGCCCGATTCCTTGCCGCTCGAGCCGAGGACGAAGGCGGTTTCGGGGTATTCGGACGCCACTTCGCGGGCCTGCTTTTCGACGGCGTATGCCTCGCCAATGATGAGTTTTGCGCCCTGTTCGGCATATTCACGCATTGCCCGGGGATAGTCCGTGCCCGAAACGCCTTCCGAGAAAACATATTCGATCACGCCTTCAGCAGCCGCATCCTGCAGCGCCTTGTGGAGGACCGAGTTCCAGGCGTTCTCGACAGGGGACGCGTGGATGCCGGCGACCTTTATAGCCGTGCTGGCGTGAACTGTCGGCACGAAAGCGCTCACGCCGAGCGCCAAGCCCGACGCAAGCACACTGCGCCGGCTCATCATCAGATCTCTTGTCATGGATGGCGTCCCCTCTTTACCAACTGGTAGAATTTTTAGGGCGTGCCCAAAATTGTGTCAAGCAGCGCGAATGAGCAAGAAAGCGGCAGCGGCCTAGGCGCCTGTGGAACCCTAGGACGGCAAAGTAGCGAAGCCGCCACGCGCACATATTACCGCAGATTAGCTTCCTGTTTTCAGGAAATCGGCGCGATGCGGCGTGAAGCTGTCAATGAGCCGGCCTGCCTCCAGCGCTATGACGCCATGGACCACGCCCGACGGTGCGATGAAGCTGTCGCCTGCGGAAAGAACCGTGCTATGCCCGCCGACCGTGACTTCGAACTTGCCTTGCGCGACATAGCTCGCCTGAACGTGCGGGTGCGAGTGCGGCGCGCCGATACCGCCTTTTTCGAAGGCGAATTCTACCATCATCAGCTCGTCCGTGTGCAGGATGACCCGGCGTCGGTTGCCCTGTCCGAGATCGACCCATTCACCTTCGTCGCCGCGGGCGAAAAGTTTCGTTTCCATCATCGTCTCCTCATCTCGCGAGCCAGCCGCCGTCGACCGGGATAACGGCGCCATGCATGTAGTCCGAGGCCGGGGCGAGCAGGAACACCGTCGCGTCGCCGATGTCATCCGGCGTGCCCCAACGCCCGGCGGGAATGCGCTCCAGAATTGCGGCACTGCGCTTGGCGTCGGCGCGGAGCGCCTCGGTGTTGTTGGTAATGATATAGCCGGGCGCCACCGCGTTCACATTGATGCCCTTGGCAGCCCATTCGCAGGCAAGAATCCTGGTGATGCCCAGCGCGCCATGCTTGGACGCGGTATAGGAAGCCACGCGTATGCCACCCTGGAAGGAAAGCAGCGAAGCAATATTGACGATCTTGCCCCGTCTTTGCTCGGCGAGCAGGCGGCGACCGTAGGCCTGGCTCAGGAAGAACAGCGATCCGAGATTGACGTCGATCACGTCGTCCCAGTCTGCCTCGGTGAAATCCACCGCGTCGGCGCGGCGGATGATCCCGGCATTGTTGACCAGGCCGTCCAGCGGACCATGCTCGTTCCACAATCCGTCGATCAGCGAGCGGGTCGCTTCCCGGTCCGAAAGATCGGCGTTGGCGGGAATGAAGCTTCCGCCGGCTTCGGCGACCTTCTCCACGGTGTCGTCCATGGTGGAGCGGCCCACGCCGATCACCGTGCCGCCGGCGCGGCCGATCGCGACCGCAATTCCCTGGCCGATGCCGGTATTGGCACCGGTGACGATGATGCGGCGTCCGGCAAGGCTGAAAGCGGACGGCATGCTCATCTGAGTGCCTCCATCGGCACCATGTCCACATCGGTGTAGTCGACATTGTCGCCCGCCATGGCCCAGATGAAGGCGTAGCTCGACGTTCCGCAGCCGGAATGAATGGACCAGGGCGGCGAAAGCACCGCCTCGTCCTTCGCCATCACGATGTGGCGAGTTTCTGCCGGCTCGCCCATCAGATGCAGGACGCGCGCGCCGTCAGCGAGATCGAAATAGAGATAGGCTTCCATCCGCCGGTCGTGCACGTGGCAGGGCATGGTGTTCCAGACCGATCCTGGAGCAAGCTGCGTCATTCCGACAACGAGCTGGCAGGTCTTCACGCCTTCCGGGTGGATGAACTGGAAGATCGAGCGCTCGTTCGAGGTGGCGGCGCTGCCGAGATCGAGCCGCTTGGCATCGCCGATGCGGATATGGCGGCTCGGCAGCGCCCGATGAGCTGGCGCGCTAAGCAGGTAGAATTTGGCAGGTGCCGTCGGATCTTCGGACGAAAAGGTGACCTCTTCGCCCAAACCCGCATAAACCATGTCGCGCGGCTCGAGCCGGAAGCTCTCCCCGCGCAATTCGATGCGGCCGGCGCCGCCAATGTTGACGGCAATGAGTTCGCGCCGGTCGAGGAAGTGAGACGTGCCGGTAGGACGGATGGTCTCGAGCGCCAGAGGCTCATCCACCGGCATCGCGCCGCCGACGACCATGCGGTCGTAGTGGGTATAGGTGAGCGATATTCGGCCCTGGCGGAAGAGATCGCCAATGTGGAAATTCGCGCGCAGTGCATCGGTATCCATGTGTGCGGCGGTGGCCGGGTCGATGGCGTAACGGATGGTGTAGTCGATATGGCTTGCGGTCATCGGCTCGCTCTCGGTTGGGGAAAGGAAATCAGACCCGGCGTTTGGCGGCGCCCCACTCGGCCTGCTGACCGCTCAGCCGGACGCGATACCGCTCCTGGCTGGCGGTCAGATGGGCGCGCATGGCGGCGCGGGCGGCTTCCGGGTCACTGGCGGAAATGGCTTTCAGGATTGCCAGATGCTCGCGCTGCAGGCTTTCCTGATATTCACGCGACAGAACGCTGTCGGTACCCCAGGGCGAGGCGACGTCGCAGGGGATGGCCCGCATGCCGAGTGCGTCGAGCACCTCGACATAATAGGGATTGTTGGTGGCGGCCGCGATCGCCCGGTGGAAGGCGAAGTCGCTCTTGCCCGTCGCCTCGCCGCGCTCGAGCAGGCGGTCGAATTCGAAGAAGGCCTCTTGGATCTGCGCCTCCTGGGCGGCGTTGCGTCGAAGCGCTGCAAGACCCGCGCTTTCGATCTCAAGCCCCATCCGCACCTCGATCACATTCAGCGCATGGGAGATCTTGTTGCCGACGTCGAGGCTGATCGAACCGAAGGCAAGCGTCGGGTGATCCTTGACGAAGACTCCGGCGCCCTGCCGCGGCTCGACAAGGCCATCGGCCGCAAGGGTCGCAATTGCCTCGCGGACCACGGTGCGGCTGACGCCGAAAATGTCGCTCATCCGGCTTTCGGTCGGCAGCTTCTGGCCTGGCGGGATTTCGCCTTTCAGCACCTGCTGCCGGAGCGCGCTCGCGACGCGCTCGGAAAGTTTCGGTTTGCGCTCGATCTTGAATTCGGCCAGGTGGCCCATGATGCTATTACCCTTTGAATACGCTCGGCAACCAGAGCGAAAGGGCCGGAACATAGGTGACGAGCCCGAGGACGATCAACCCCGCCAGATAGAAGGGCCAGATGCTACGCATGGCCTCCCAGACGGAGATTCTTCCGACCGCGCAGGCCACGAACTGCACAGCGCCAACGGGCGGCGTGTTGAGGCCGATGCCGAAGTTCAGGATCATGATCACCCCGAAATGAACCGGATCGACGCCATAGGCCATCGCTACCGGCAGGAAGATCGGCGTGCAGATGATGATGGTCGGCCCCATGTCCATAAAGGTGCCGAGGAACAGCATCAGGACGTTGATCAAGAGGAGCACGATGATCGGATTGTCCGAGATCGTGTTCATCCAGTCGATCAGCGCGGCGGGCACTCTCAGGAACGCCATCAGCCAGGAGAAAGCGGCTGCCATGCCGATGATGAGCAGGACCATGGCGGTCGTGCGCACGGCGCCGAAGGTGGCGTGGACGAAATCCTGCCAGGTCATCTGCCGATAGACAAAGACGGTTACCGCGAGCGCATAGAGAACGGCGATGCAGGAACTCTCGGTTGCCGTGAATATGCCCGAGCGGACGCCGCCGAAGATGATGCCGATGAGCAACAAGCCGGGAACCGAGACCAGCAGATATCGGCCGACCCTGCCAAACCCGGGAAAGGTCTCGGTGGGGTAGCCGCGCCGGCGCGCCACGAAATAGGCGGTGACCATCAGGGCAGCCGCATAGAGGAGGCCGGGAAGGATACCGGCGGTGAAGAGATCTGCGATCGAGATCTTTCCGCCCGCCGAGATCGAATAGATGATCATGTTGTGCGATGGAGGCAACATCAGCGCGATCAGTGCCGCCATGGAGGTGACGTTGACGGCATAGTCGGCGCCGTAGCCGCGCTCCTTCATCTGCGGGATCATGAGCCCGCCAACGGCCGCGGCTTCCGCGACTGCGGAGCCGGAAATCCCCCCGAACAGGGTGGCCGTGACGATGTTCACTTGCCCCAGCCCGCCGCGGATATGCCCGACCAGCGAGGCGGCAAAGGTGACGATTTTCTGGGCGATGCCGCCGCGCACCATCAGGTCGCCGGCATAGATGAAGAATGGGATGGCGAGCAGGGAAAACACGCTCATGCCGGAATTCAGCCGCTGAAAGATCACCAGCGGCGGCAGCCCCAGATAAAGCACGGTCGCAAAAGACGCGACGCCAAGGCAGAAGGCGATCGGCGTTCCGATCAGCATCAGGAGCGTGAATACGCCGAAGAGGATCATCATATCCATATGATCACGCCTTTACGTTCGCGGTGTCGAGTTCGGCGGCGACCTCCGCCGGCGGCATTTCGTCGAGAAGGTCGTCGATGGGTTCGCCGGCAAGGCGCAGAACGATGCGCTCCAGGGCAAACAGGCTGATGAGGACACCGCCGGCAACCAGCGGCACGTAGCTCCAGCCGCCGGAGATCTGGAGCGAGGGCAGGGTGGTGTTCCAGGTGAGTGCGACGAGCTGACCCCCGTACCAGATCATCCCGGCGCCGAAGGCGAGGGCGACGAGATCCGAGATCATGCGCAGCCATTTCTTGCCGCTTTTCGGGACGACGTAGAGCAGCACGTCGAATCCGAGATGATAGTTTTCGCGAACGCCGACCGCGGCACCAAGAAAGATGAACCAGCTCATCAGCATGACTGCGCCAGGCTCGGTCCAGCTCGGCGAGTCGTTCAGCACATAGCGGCAGAACACCTGCCACGCCACGATGGCCGTCATCACGACGAGGCCGACGCCGGCCGACCAGAGCGAGAGCGTGCCCAGCCAGGACAGCGCGCCGCCTATTTTTGTCAATCCGTTGGACAAGGTTTCATTCCCTCGAAGGGATGGGCAGGCTGCTGCATCTTTCCAGTGAGCGTTGCGCGTCTAATGACGCGCAACGCTGTAGGCCCGCCCATCGGACTCGTCATTGCACCGCCTGCACGTCTTCGACCAACTTCTTCAGGACCGGGTCGGCGGCGTGCTTTTCGTAGACCGGCTTCATGGCGTCGATGAAACCTTGTTTGTCGGGCGTGGTGATCGTCGCACCGGCCGCTTCGATCTTGGCACGCGACTCCTTGACCTTGGCGACCCAGAGCTCACGCTGCTTGGCGACGCTGTCCTTGGCGGCCTGTTTGAATATTTCCTGGTCTTCCGGAGCAAGCTTGTCGAAGGCAGCCTTGTTCATCACGAACACTTCCGGAAGGATGGTGTGTTCGTCGAGCGAGAAGTTCTTGGCCACTTCGAAATGCTTGGCGGTGTCGTAGCTCGGGAAATTGTTCTCCGCGCCGTCGATGACACCGGTTTCGATCGCCGAATAGACTTCGCCATAGGGCATCGGCGTGGCATTGGCCCCAAGCGCGGCCACCATGTCCACGAAGATGTCGGACTGGATGACGCGGAACTTGAGTCCCTTCATGTCGGCGACGGAATTGATCGGCTTCTGCTTGTTATAGAAGGAGCGCGCGCCGGCATCGTAGTAAGCAAGGACCACCAGTCCGGCGCTTTCGAACGCGGTCTTGATCTGGTCGCCAACAGCGCCGTCCATGACCTTGTGCATGTGCTCTTCAGAACGGAAAAGGTAAGGCAGCGCCGGAACGATCGTTTCCTTCACCGTGCCGTTGAAGGGCGCCATCGAAACGCGGTTCAGCTCGATGACGCCGGAACGCACCTGCTCGATCGTGTCCTTTTCCTCGCCGAGCTGCGCAGAATGGTAGACCTCGACGGCGTAGCGGCCAGCTGTGCGTTCCTTGACCAGTTCACCGAAATATTCGACCGCCTCGACCGTCGGATAGCCGTCCGGATGCGTGTCGGATGAACGCAGCACCGTCTCGGCACTGGCCGCGCTGGCGATGAATGAAGCGGCAGCCAACAGACCTGCCGCAAATTTGACTAAGATTTTCATGCTTTCCTCCCGTTTTGCATGATTTGATGTCTCGAATCTTTGCGGGACCATAGGCAAGGTCCGGCGCAAGCTCCTATGCGCCTCCCTGAGGCGGTGTCGCGCGATGCGCAGTCCACCCATCCGGCGCGCAATATCGCGGCGCGCGAGGGTGAACGGAAACGCCCCTGATGCCCTTTTCCAGCGTCACACCCTGATTGAACAGCATGTGAAACACACCGTGGTCCGGCACGACGAGGCGTTGCGCAGGACCGGGAAAGGGCGCGTTGATCGCATTCCAGCGTGGCTCGGTATGCCCATGCGGGCTTACGATCGGCCGGGCGTCGACGCCGGTCGAAAGGCCGCGCGCTTCTCCCGGAAACAGAAGATCTGGATCGATCAGCCCCTTCATTTTGACCCGCTCCTCCAACAGGTTTTCTATGGCTAGAGCTTGTAAGGTATAATGTCAACATACGAAATTCATCAAGTTGTATGATGAATTTCTTGCGTCGGACGACATCTCGTCGTAGACAGAGCGGAGGAGAAAGCGCGTTGGGGAGGGATCATGCGCACGCTTGGAACGCTTGGCTGACGGAGAGACCGAAATGGCAAAGCTGCGCATTGGTGTGATCGGGCTTGGCATGGCGGCGGCGCCGCATGCCAAAAGCCTGCTCGACCTCAAAGACAGGGTTGAGGTCGCTGCCGCCTTCAGCCCGACGCCTGCGAGGCGGAAGACATTTTCCGAGACCTATGGTTTCGCGACCTGTGACGTCGCCGAAACGATATTCCGTGATCCGTCGATTGCCGCGGTCATGGTGCTGACGCCGCCCAATACGCATCTCGAGCTCGTGCGGCGGGCCGCCGAAGCGGGCAAGCATGTGCTTCTCGAAAAACCGCTGGAGATCATACACGAGCGAGCGGAGGCCCTGGTCGAAACGGCGGAGCGCGCAAGGATAAAGCTTGGCATCGTGCTTCAGCACCGCTTCCGCCCTGTCGGTGAGGCGCTTGCGAAGCTGATCAACGAGGGGCGCCTTGGCGAGATCGTCAGTGCCTCGGCGCGTCTCCACAACTGGCGGCCACAGAGCTATTACGATCAGCCGGGACGCGGGACACTGGCTCGCGATGGCGGCGGCGTGCTGCTCACTCAGGCCATCCACACTCTCGACCTTCTGATCTCGCTCGCTGGCCTTCCGGAGGAGGTCAGGGCCTATGCGGCGACCAGCAAGGTGCACCGCATGGAAACCGAGGACCTGGCAATGGCGGCCATCCGTTTCGCAAACGGAGCGATCGGAACGGTGAGTGCCACCACCTGCGCCTATCCCGGCTATCCGGACGAAATCGACATCATCGGCACGCGTGGCATGGCCCGTCTCGGCGGGCGAAGCCTTACCGCTTCCTTCCACGATGGATCGGAATCGTCGCTCGAAGACGACGCGGCCGGCGGTGCCGGCGCCGATCCTATGGCGTTCCCGCACCACCATCATCGCGCGGTGCTTGCCGATTTCCTCGATGCCATCGCCGGCGGGCGAGAGCCGCGCGTGAACGGGCGCGAAGCGCTAAAGGTTCACCGCTTCATTGCCTCCATTCTCAGTGCCGCCGAAAGCGGCCAGACGCAGCATCTCTAAACACTTCCCCGAGCCCAAGGATGCCGAAAATTCTCGCCAGTCGGGAATAGGTCCCGACGGCGTCGTCCGTTCGTGCGATGGCGTCGTGGTTCGAACCGTGGAGACGAGGACAGGTCCACAACAGGATTGAGGAGGACGATGAGCGGGTGAGTGTCGGCCTGCCGCCGCGCACCTCTATTCCACGAGGTAAGTCTCGGTGGGACCGATGCCCCGCAGATCCAGTACGCAACGTGGCTCGAGCGCCCACTGACCGTGAAGGGCGCGCCTCGTCGCTTCCGAGATCTGAACGCGATCGGCAACGCCCTGCGATTCCAGGCGGCTTGCGATGTTCACAGTTTCTCCCCACACGTCGTAGACAAAACGGAGCCGGCCGATCAGACCGGCGACGACCGGTCCCGAATGGATCCCGATGCGGACTCGAAAGCGGTCGCTGTCCGGGGGCATGTCGCCCAACGCTTTCTGCATTGACTTCCCGAGAGCCACGATCCTGTCGGCGTGATCCGCTGTAGGTTCTGGAATGCCGCAGGCGGCCATATAGGCATCTCCGATGGTCTTGATCTTTTCCACACGATGCTGCTCAGCCAAGAAATCGAATGTCCTGAACATCCCATCCAGCCGCCTGACTAGATCGGAGGGTGGCAGCCTTGCTGCAATGGGCGAGAAACCGACGATATCCGCGAACAGAATGGAAACCTCTTCGAAACGGTCGGCGATAACCTCCTCGCCGCCCTGCAATCGGGCAACGATCTGGTCGGGCAGGATCGCGTGGATCAGCGAATCAGCACGCCGCTTCTCCATTTCGATACGCTGCAGATAGCGGTGCTCGCGATCAAGCCAGCGCTTCTTCTCGAGAGCGGAGTTGATGCGCGCCCGCAGCAGTATCGGATTGAAGGGCTTTGTAAGATAATCATCGGCTCCCGCCTCGATACAGCGGGCTACCGCCGCAACTTCACTTAAGCCCGATATCATGATCACCGGGACATGCCGCCACCGGTTTTCACCCTTCAGCCGCGAGAGAATCTCGATGCCGTTCATGTCCGGCATCAATATGTCGAGCAGGATAAGATCGAATTCATCTTCGTCCAGTCTCTTGAGCGCGGACAGACCGGAATCAGCAGTGGCGACGTGATGACCTTCACGCCGTAGGCGGCGGGAGAGAAGATCGCGATTGCTGGCGACGTCGTCGACGACCAGAATCCTGCCGGCCTGCTCGGGCCATGCGCCACGATCGGCCTTGAAGAGCAGCCGTTCAAGTTCCGCCGCGTCGATCTTGGCTTGATCCCCTGGGTGAAGGGTCTCGATTGCTTCTCCGCGCGAAAGACCGGCGATGGCGTCGACCTGCTTCAAAAGCTCGGCCGCCGCCGCCAATATCACACCGAGATCCTCTCTCAGCGTGAGCTCTCGCAGATCCCCGGCATCCTCAAGGATCATTTCGGAATAGCCAATGATGGCGTTGAGAGGCGTGCGCAGATCATGGCGGAGCCTGGCCTCCGTCTCCCCACCTTTCCCAGAGCCGGTGTTGCCGTCAATTAGGCGATCGATGAGGTCGTTCAGTTGCCGCGCCGCGGCGCCGATCCGCTCCAGGTCTGCCTGCATATGGGGCAAGCCGAGCTCCCGCGCCTGCTCGAGCAGCAGCTCTTGAAAGCCCATGATCGCCCGCGCTGGCCCGGCCAGCCGCTGTTCCACGTGGGCGGCGATGGCTTGGCGCTGGAATTGGTTGCCGATACTCATGGCAATGGCCGCTCAATGAGGTGTCGCGAGCAGTTGCTCGATCTTCCGGACAAGCTGCGAAAGGTCGACTGGCTTGCTGTCATAATCGTCGCAGCCGGCCTCAAGAGCCATGTCCCGATCGCTCGCCATTGCGTGGGCAGTCAGCGCGATGACGGGAATCCTGGACGTCACCGGATTGGCCTTGATCAGTCTGGTCGCTTCCCAGCCGTCCATCACCGGCAGGCTCATGTCCATCAGGATCAGATCCGGCTTTTCCAAAGCGGCAAGCTCGACGCCGGCCTTTCCGTTTTCTGCAATCAGCACATCGAAGCCGCGACGAGACAACCGCCGCGAAAGCATGTCGCGGTTCATTTCATTGTCTTCCACCAGAAGGATTGTCGTCATTTCCGGGTCTCCTCCTGTCTTGCGCTTCAGCCGTGGGTAATGGCCTCACCAGCCGTTTCGCGTGATCCTATCTGGCGCTCGAGAGCCTCGACCAGTTGGGACCTGCTGTTTGCGCCTTTGTTCACGACAGCGACCGCCCGGTCGCGCAGCCAACTCAACTCGTTTGCAGAAAGGTCCTTCGAAGTGACCACGACCACCGGAATGTTCTGGAGTTCCGGAATCCTCTGCATCTCGTTGAGTGTCTGGAATCCATCCATTTCCGGCATGAGAAGATCGAGCAGGACCAGGCGCGGCATAAGCCGTTTCATCAGTTCGAGGCCGCGGACGCCGTCGGCTGCCTCGTGCACCCTCCAATCCCGCTTTACCAGAATGCGGCGGAGGAATTCGCGGGAAGCCTGATCGTCGTCGATGACCAGTACGTCGCGGTTGCCGCTGCCGTAAGCCTCGATGGTCCGTATGAGCTTTTCCGTGTCGATGGGCTTGGTCATATATTCGACCGCGCCGAGTGAGAGGCCGAGTTCGCGATCCGCCAGGATCGTCGCAAGGATCACAGGAATCGTGCACAGTTCGGGATCGCTCTTCAACGTGCGCAGCACCGACCAGCCGTCCTGATGCGGCATGATGATGTCGAGAATGATTGCGGCGGGACGATGCTCCCGTGCGGCGGCTATTCCTTCCGCTCCGCTTGCCGCCTCTATCGAGGCAAGCCCCGCTTCTGCAAGCGCTTTCGCGATTAGGTCGCGGGCAGCCGGTTCGTCGTCGATGATGAGTGCGGTGCGACCCGGCTGAACGATCGGCGGCGGCTCTGCTGCCCGAGGTTCGTCAGCTTCCCGCCTGCATTGCGCCGGCACTTCCATCGTGAAGACCGAGCCTTTTCCGGCCTGGCTTTCGACTTTGACGACGCCGCCTATCATGCGGCAGAAGCTGCGGGTAATGCTCAAGCCCAAACCTGTACCGCCGTAATTCCGGGTCGTGGAAGCATCGGCCTGGGTGAAGGCATTGAAAAGCCGTTGCTGCTGTTCCGGGGTCATGCCGATCCCAGTATCGGACACTTTGAACACGAGCCAATCGCGATCCGTTCGCCTTTCGCGTCGAACTGAGAGCGTTACCCTGCCGCCATTGGTGAATTTGGCCGCGTTGCTGAGCAGGTTGAAGAGATTTTGGCGCAGCTTGGTCTGGTCGGAGTGCATCTCGCCAAGGTCGTCGTGGACGTCCTCAATGAACTCGTTCCGGTTCTTCGCCATTAGCGGCGCGACGGTAGCGCTTACGTCGCGGAGCAAGTCCGCGACGTCGAAGGTTTCCAGAAAGATTTCCATCTTGTTGGCCTCGATCTTCGAAAGGTCGAGGATATCGTTAATAAGCGACAGCAGATGCCGGCCGGCAGACGCTATTTTGTCAAGGTCCGGGACGAGTTCGTCGTCGTTGTGGTCGCGCGCTTCCTCTATCAGCATCTCGCTGTAGCCGATGATCGCGTTCAGTGGCGTACGCAATTCGTGGCTCATGGAAGCGAGAAAACGACTTTTCGCCTCGCTTGCCGATTCTGCGTTGCTCTTGGCTCGCTCGAGCTCGACTTGCCTCTGCTTGAGTTCGGTGATGTCCGTGTAGACTGCGACCGTCCCGCCATCGGGAATCTTGCGTTTGGTAATGCGGACCCACTTGTCGCCGAACCGCTTCTCGTCGACGAGGCCCGCAGGATCCCTATGAAGGCGCAGGCGATCCTCAATCCATTCTTCCGGCGATTTGCCTTCGAGGTCCACTTGCCCTTTTGCCAGGTTCTGCTCGAGGATTTCGCGGAAGCTCTTGCCGCGAAGCTCGTTCGGGTTGTGATTGGGGAAAATTTCGCAATATTTGCTGTTGGCGACCAGGATCCTGTCGTCCGGATCATAGAGAACGAACCCATCGGAAATCGCCTCGAGCGCCGCGGCTATCGTCCGCCTCTGCCGCTCTGCCTCGTCTTCGAGCCTTTTCTTTTCGATCGCGCTTTGCTGGAAGAGCAAAAGCGTCTTCGCCATTGCTCCGAATTCATCGCCGCTCTCCTCAGGAATCTCGACGTCGTAGCGTCCTTCCGTCAGATCTCCGATCACGCGATTGAGACGCCTGAGCGGTCCGACGATCGAGCGCAGGACAAGAAGCGTGAGGAAAGAGCCGATCAGGACTAGGACACCCACCAGGATGGCGGCGGCCGTGGCGGTCCGCTCAGTTTGCGCGACGACCTCGTTGCGGGCCGCCTCCGCATCCGCCTTTACCTGCTCGACGAGTTTGTTGAGATCCGCATCGACCTTGCCGCTGTGGGTGCGTGCCTTTGCCAGAAGAGCGTTGCCGACGATGCGGTTGTCTTGCGTATAGCTGTCCGTTGCCTGCAGCGCCGTTTCGACATAGGCATCGACCTGCGCGCGGATTTCCTCGACCGCTTCGGGCGAGTGCTTCGCAAGCCGCTCTAACTGGACCTGCAGGCGTTCTCGGGCCTCATCGGCATTGCGCTGCGAATTCATCAGCAGGCTGACCGAGAGATCGGTCAGCCAATACCGTAGATCGCCGAAGGCGACATGCGCCGTGGCCGCTGATGCTGCGCGGTCGAATAGTTCTCTGGTTTCGGCCATGCGCTCGGCGCTGCGATAGAGCGCCTGTGTGAGAAAAACGGATGACAGGATAAGGCTGATCAGGCCGGCTGCAGTCAGTGTAGCGACGCGGGCGGAGATCGGCAGGTTGGCGAGCCGGCTGGCGCGCTTCTTGGCCGATGCCGGGGCTGCCTCGAACGCCCGCTCCTGTTGCCCGAGCGCGCTCATTTGAACAAGACGATGCTGATCGCACCGCCCAGATCGCCCGCTTTGCCGCCTTCTTTGGGATAGCCGGTGATGTCGATCTCGCCCTTCGGTTCACCGTGACAGGAAAGACAGGATTCCGTGTAGTATTCCGGCAGCAGCATCCGGAAAGCAGGGCGGCCGTTGACCTGAGCCGCTTCCGTATAGGCATCACCCTTCGGCCTCTTTGGGTCCGAGAAGACTTCATTGATGACGCGTGTCTCCCAAGTATCCGGCAGCGACTTGCGGTTCCGGACGAGGACCTCCGGCGCAGTCACGCGGACCAGCGCCTCGTTTCCCACTTTGGTGGCGAATTTCTCGTTCATCAGGCGCGCGAAAACCGCTGGGACGAAACCCTTAAAGCCGATGCCGCGGCGGTTTATGTCGTCCTGCCGCTGGTCGACGACTTCACGCATAGCCTCGACCTGTGCCCGGAGCAGTTTGTGGTCGCGCGCCTCGAGATCACCGGAGATCAAGTCAACACCGGTACGCTTGCCATAGAGGGCAATCGCCTCCGCCGTGAAACGCTCGCCATCGAGATGCTTGTCTCCGACGGCTGGATCGTTAATCACCGACTGATAATTCGAAAGGACGCTTCGGGCGGCTCTGAGCAATTCCGCAAGCCGCGTCCCGGTCGCTACATCAGCGGCCTCTTCAGCCGCCGCTGGAGGCAAGAGGAGGATGCAACCGGTTAAAAATGCGAAAACACAGTTTCGCGCCAAGGCGGTAAGAGCTTCCATTTTGGTGTCCCTCCGGGAGGAAGCGCAATCCGGAAACATACCACAGGAAGGGCACTGGAAGAACCATCTCTGGCAAGTTGCGCCACAGTTTGGGCCGCGAGCGGCAGGTTTGAAACGGTGGGTCGGGTCATTGTCGATGCGGTAGTGGTCAGGCGAAGCCTGATTTTCGTCAGAGGCGTCTTAAAAAGGCACGTCGCGGCGATAGCGGTGCTGCGTGCATCGGCCGGCCACCGGTTGGGTAAGCCCCTCAAGCCTGCCGAAAAGAGATAGAGCCGCGATAGCTGTGTCGGCTTCGTGGTCTCGGACACAGTTGACTCGCTCGCACGGGTTGGTACTATCGCGATTGGTATGACCACTTGGCCACTTGGCCGCCGGTAATCGCAAGGCTGTATTCGAGGGACACGATGTTCTCTGCCGTGGAATCGCGCCGCCTGTATCGTCAGGTCGCGGACCAGATGCGAGCCCTGATCGAGCGTGGCGAGTTGGCGCCCGGCTCGCGGCTTCCGGCTGAGCGGGAACTCGCACAGAAGCTGGGGGTTTCCCGCCCCACCATCCGCGAGGCGTTGATCGTGCTCGAGGTCGAGGGCTTCATCGACATCCGCATGGGGTCGGGCATCTATGTTACGGCACGCAAGGACGCAGCATCGGATACGCCGCCAGAGGATTTCGAAGGTCCCTTCGAATTGCTTAGGGCGCGGGCGGTGGTCGAGTGCGCGATCGCCGAGGAGGCTGCCCGGCTGGCCCGGCCCGAGCATATAACCGTCATGGACGACAATCTGGCGCGGATGGCTGCGGCGCTCGAAGACCGGCGCCAGTCGCTTGCGCTCGATCGCGAGTTCCATGTCATCGTCTCGAGCATTATCGCCAATCAGACGCTGAACCGTTTCGTCGGCAGCATCCACGACATGCGCATGACGCCGTATTTCGAGAAGCTCGCGAGCTATTTCGAAAACACCGAGACCTGGCGCGCCGCGATGGAGGAACATCGCACGATCCGTGACGCGATCGCTGCCGGCGATCCGCCCGCCGCACGCGCCGCGATGCGTGCGCACCTCGACCAATCTCAACTTCGCCTGTCGGCGAGCTTCGGGGAGGAGCCGTCCGACAGCACGATACCCGCCGCGTGGAGGCGTACCGGGGGCAATTAGCGCTTTTGTTCAATCATTTCACCTTGGGAGGAGGAAGAAGATGAAGTTCAAACTGTTGACGCTGTTAGGTGCGACCGCCGCCATTCTGGCTTCGGCGCTGACCGCGCAGGCGCAGACCGCGCTCAAATGGGCGCATGTCTACGAGACCTCGGAGCCGTTCCACACGGAATCCGTCTGGGCTGCCGAGGAGATCGGCAAGCGCACCGAGGGGCGTTACAAGATCGATGTCTTTCCGGCTTCGCAGCTCGGCAAGGAGGCCGATATCAACCAGGGCCTGAAGCTCGGCACCGTCGATATCATCATTTCGGGTTCGAGCTTCGCCGCGCGCGAATATGCGCCGATCGGCGTCACCTATTTCCCCTATATCTTCCGCGACCCGGCCCATCTGATCGCCTACACCAAGACCGACGTTTTCAAGCGATTGGCTCAAGGATACGAGGAGGCCTCGGGCAACCACATCACCGCCGTCACCTATTATGGCACCCGTCACACGACGTCGAACCGGCCGATTGCCAAATGTGCCGACATGCAGGGGCTGAAGATGCGCGTGCCGGACGTTCCGGCCTATCTCGCCATGCCGCGCGCCTGCGGCGCCAACACGACGCCGATCGCCTTTGCCGAGGTCTATCTCGCGCTCCAGAACGGCACGGTTGAGGCCCAGGAAAACCCGTTGACGACGATCGAGGCGAAGAAGTTCTACGAGGTGCAGAAGCACATCGTGTTGACCGGCCACATCGTCGATCATCTGAACACGGTCGTTTCGAAGAACCTGTGGTCGCAGCTTTCCGATGCCGACAAGCAGATCTTCACCGAAGTGATGCAGGAGGCCGCGGAGCGCGCCACCAAGATCATCGAGGAGCGTGAGAACAAACTCGTCGAGACCTTCAAGGAACGCGGCATCGAAGTGACCGAAGTCGACAAGGCCGATTTCGAGTCGACCGTGATGGACAAGGTCAAGCTTGAGGACTTCGGCTACACCAAGGAAGACTGGGAGGCTGTCCGCGCCGTCAAGTGATCGCACGAAGACTTGGGTTCGTACCGGCCCAATGCGTGACCGCTACGCGCAGATCAGAACGGGACGCGGGAGAGCCGCGCATGCTTCTCCTGATCCCGTTCTGCGGTCAAAAACGTTGCAGCGACTGAGCGCATTCATGAATGCGCGGTGCTGCAAAGCCAGCCGCTCGGCAGAGCGGCCGGCGTTCCGCCCACATTCACCGGATGATTGCCCATGTCACAGGAAGTCCATTTGCAGACGACGCCGGAGGAAATCGCCCATTCCTTCGATGAGGCTCCGCCGGCTGCGGATATTTCGAACTATGCCTTCGAGGATTGGGTGACGCTTGCCATCTTCTGGGTGATGACGGCATGCGTGTTCCTGCAGTTCTTCACTCGCTATGTCCTCAATGATTCCTACGCCTGGACGGAGGAGATCGCCACAAACTGCCTGATTGGCGTCGTGTTTCTCGGCTCCGTCATGTGCGTTCGGGTTTCGCGGCACATCCAGGTCGACGTGCTTTATCACTATCTGCCGCGGACGATCGCGCGCGCCATGGCGATCTTCGTCGATCTCGTGCGGATCGGCTTCTTCACCTATGCCTGCTGGTTGATGTGGCGCTACGTAGCGATCGTCGCCAACGAGCGCATGGTGACCGTCAATCTGCCCCGCAACATCGTCTTCTACAGCGTGATGGCCGGGTTCGTGCTGATGCTCGTCCGCTCGATCCAGGTCTTTATCGCCAATCAGCGCCGCGGCTATTCGGTTCTCGAAAAGCCCGAGGAATTCCATAAGGTTGAGGGCTGATCCATGCTGCTGCTCGTTGGTTCGTTTCTCCTGCTGATGCTGGTCGGGGTGCCGGTCGCCATCTCGATGGCCGCTGCATCGGTCCTCTATCTGGTCTTCTACAATGTCGCACCCGACATTATCGCGGCGCAGCGGATGATCGCCGGCGTCGAGAGTTTCCCGCTGCTTGCAGTGCCGTTCTTCATTCTCGCCGGCAACCTGATGAACTCCGCCGGCGTCACCGGCCGCATCTATTCCTTCGCCGTCGCTCTTGTCGGTTGGATGAAGGGCGGCCTCGCACAGGTCAACATCATCGGTTCGGTGATTTTCTCCGGCATGTCGGGCACGGCGCTTGCCGACGCTGCCGGCATCGGCACGATCGAAATCAAGGCGATGAAGGATCACGGCTACCCGGTCGAGGCCGCCGTCGGCGTGACGGCCGCGTCGGCAACGCTCGGTCCCATCTTTCCGCCGTCGCTGCCCTTCGTCATCTACGGCATGATGGCGAATGTCTCGATCGGCGCGCTGTTCATGGCCGGTATCGTCCCTGGCGTGGTGATGACCGTTCTGATGATGCTGACGGTCGCCATCTTCGCTTACAAGCGCGGCTGGGGTTCGGACACGCCTTTCGAAGTGAAGCGGTTGCTGTCGGCTTCGCTCGAGGTCGTCGTCGTGCTCGCGGTGCCGATCTTCATCTATCTCCTGATGTCGGCGGGCCTGTCGATAAATGTCGCCGCCGGTATCGCGCTCCTCGCCCTCCTCGCCCTTGACTGGTATTTCGATTTCTCCGCCGTCATGGCGCTGATGACTCCCGTGATCCTGATCGGCGGCATGACGATGGGCTGGTTCACGCCAACGGAAGCCGCCGTTGCTGCCGTTCTCTGGTCGCTGTTCCTGGGCTTGGTGCGCTACCGGACGATGACCATGTCGACACTGACGCGGGCGACCTTCGATACGATCGAGACCACTGCCTCGGTGCTTTTCATCGTCACGGCGGCATCGATCTTCGCGTGGCTCCTGACGGTAAGCCAAGCCGCCCAGATGCTTTCCGGCGCGATCCTGACGATCACCGAAAACAAATGGGTCTTCCTGATCCTCGTGAACCTTTTGATGCTGTTCGTCGGCTGCTTTCTCGACACGATCGCCGCGATCACCATCCTGGTGCCGATCCTCTTACCTTTGTCGGCTCAATTCGGTATCGATCCCGTGCATTTCGGCCTGATCATGACTCTCAATCTGATGATCGGCCTGCTCCACCCGCCGCTTGGCATGGTGCTCTTCGTTCTGTCGCGCGTCGCCAAGCTCTCGGTCGAGCGGACGACCATGGCGATCCTGCCTTGGCTCCTGCCGCTCTTCATCGCGCTGATCCTGATCACCTTCGTTCCGGCGATCACGCTGTGGCTGCCGAGCGCGGTCGGGCTGATCCGCTGATGGCAGGGGTATCCATGCGCACGCGTCTTGCCCGGCTTTATGGCCAACGGGACCTCCGGCTCGAAGTTGCCGAGGTCTCCGCGCCAGGTGAAGGCGAGGTCCTCTTGAAGATGGCGGCCGGTGGCATTTGCGGCTCCGATCTTCATTATTACCAGGATGGGGGCTTCGGTCCCATCCGGGTGCGCGAGCCCATTATTCCTGGTCATGAGGCGTCCGGCCATGTCGCCGCACTCGGCGCCGGCGTGTCCGGGCTTGCGATTGGCGATCTGGTGGCGGTCAATCCGAGCCAACCCTGCGGAACCTGCCGTTTTTGCGGGGAGGGGCTTCCCATTCATTGCCTGAACATGCAGTTCCTGGGCAGTGCCATGCGCTTTCCCCATACCCAGGGCATGTTCCGCGACTGGCTGGTGGTTCCGGCGAACCAGTGTTTCCCGGCGGGTACGCTGGTCAGCGCTGGCGAGGCCGCCTGCGCCGAACCGCTCGCCGTCTGCCTTCATGCGGTCGGGCAGGCCGGCGATCTCAAGGCCAAGCATGTGCTGGTCACCGGCGCGGGGCCGATCGGCGCCCTCGTGGTCGCGGCTGCGCGCCACGCGGGCGCTGAGACAATCGTCGTCACGGATCTTGCCGATGCGGCACTCGATCGGGCGATGGCAATGGGCGCGACGCGGGTGGTCAACGTCCGCCATGATCCCGCGGGCCTTGCCGCCTATGAGGCTGACAAAGGCCAATTCGACGTCGTCTTCGAGTGCTCGGCCGCCGAACCGGCGCTTCGGAGCGCGATCGCGGCGGTCAGACCGCGCGGCCTGATCGTGCAGGTTGGGGTGACGGGCGATATCACCCTTCCGCTCAATGCGCTGGTAGGCAAGGAATTGCGGCTGATCGGATCACAGCGGTTTGACGGCGAGTTCGCCCTTGCCGTCCGACTCATCGCCGAGCGACGGATCGATATACGCCCGATCATTTCGCACGCGTTCCCGGTTGATCGGGCCGTCGAGGCTTTCGAGCAGGCCGGAGACCGCTCGGCTGCGTGTAAGGTGCAACTGACATTTCTGCCCTGAGGGAGTCCTAGATGAGACATACTTGGCGTTGGTTCGGACCAGTGGATCGCGTGAGCGTGCGGGATGCGGCGCAAGCCGGTGCGCGCGGCATCGTCAGCGCGCTCCATCACATTCCGACAGGGGACGTATGGCCGGTTGCGGAGATCGAAAAGCGGCAACAGGAGGTCCGCGCGGGTGGTCTGGAATGGGAGGTCGTGGAAAGCGTCCCGGTGTCCGAAAGCATCAAAACGCAAACAGGCCCCTGGCGCGAGCATGTTGCCAATTGGCAGGAGACGCTGCGCCGCCTTTCTTCCGCCGGCATACGCACGGTTTGCTACAATTTCATGCCGATTCTCGATTGGACCCGCACGGATCTGCGCTGGACCGCCCGGCATGGGGCGAAAGCCATGCGCTTCGACCGGATCGACTTTGCCGCCTTCGATCTCCATCTGCTAGAGCGTCCTGGCGCGATCGACGATTATGATGAGGAGACCGCCGAGCAGGCCGAGCGGCGCTTTCGCGAGATGACGGAAGAGCGCCGGCTCGCGCTCTCGCGCAACATCGGCGCGGGTCTGCCGGGCTCCGCCGACGGATACAGCCTGCCGCAACTGCGCCAACATCTACAAACCTATGCCGGCATCGGCCGTGAAAAGCTCAAGCGTCACCTGGTCGATTTCCTTGCCGAGGTGACGCCGGTTGCGGAACGGGTCGGCATCAACATCTGCGCCCATCCGGACGATCCGCCATGGGCGCTGCTGGGTCTGCCGCGCATCCTGTCGACTGCGGAGGACTATGCCTTCATGCTGCGGGAGGTCGACAGTCCGGCCAATGGGGTCACATTCTGCACGGGCTCGCTTGGCGCTCTTGCGGCCAACGATCTGCCGGTGATGGTTCGCCAGTTCGCGCCGCGCATCCATTTCGTCCACCTTCGCAATGTCCGCCGCGAGGAGGAGCGGACCCCGTGCTCGTTCTACGAGGACGAGCATCTGGAGGGCGACACCGA
Source organism: Sinorhizobium sp. 7-81 (assembly GCF_030124405.1). Classification (NCBI taxonomy): domain Bacteria; kingdom Pseudomonadati; phylum Pseudomonadota; class Alphaproteobacteria; order Hyphomicrobiales; family Rhizobiaceae; genus Sinorhizobium; species Sinorhizobium sp. 7-81. The sequence goes on from NZ_JASKLT010000002.1 coordinate 710,434, forward strand.
CATGGTGGCGGTTATCGCCGAACTGCTCAAGGAAGAGCAACGGCGGCGCGCCGTCGGGCGAGCGGACCACCAGATTCCGATGCGGCCGGATCACGGCCAGGAAATCCTCGACGATCTCTCACGCGGCGCCCAGCCCGGCTATCCGGCGATCGGCCGGCTGAAGGGGCTCGCGGAACTGCGCGGCATCGAACGAGCCCTCTCGCACGCGACCTACGGGACTGTCTGATTCGGCGCAACGTAGAGTGCCGATGCGCTGATTTCAATAAAGTTTTCCGTATTGCTGCAATTCCGAAATGAGGTGACGCTTTTCCGCGTTCCGTCAGGTTCGCCCGGAAAGCGGAAGCCCCCCGAGGACAGGCGCAAGCCGTTAGCATGAGGCTCTCTGTGCCGAACGCACCGGGTTCCGGGGAGCTGGCGGTCGTCCTCCCGCGCCTGTGGAGCGGCTTGTCTACCGCCACCAACCTCCCGACCCAGCCCTGATTGGTTCGGTAGCCTGCGGATGCCATCTGCAACGGCAGTTTCGGCAGATCTGGGCTACACATTGTATACAATAGCCATAGGTTTGGATGTGACGTCGTGAGTAAACCTCGCGCGGCGTAGGCGCACAATCTTGCGAAGAGTCCCAGACGGCCCGCATTCCATCGGCCGATCCTGCCAACAAGACGCCATTTCTCTTGGGTTCAGTTCTTTACCATCCGGTAAATGTCGCAAACCTGATGAATACAATGTTGACTATGGTTTGTGTACATGAGACGATCGTTTTGTCTATACAAAAGTAACGCCCAAAACACAGTGGCCGTGATGGGCTCAGGGAACACCAAAAAGGAGGAACAACAAATGTCATTGACGAGGCGTACCTTCCTGCACGGGGCATCCGGCGCCCTTGGGCTAGTCTTGGCGCAAAGCGCGCTGTGCAAACTTGCATATGCACAGGGTGCAAACGGCACCTTACGCGTTGCCATCGCTAAGCCCGCCGGCAATCTCGACCCGCAAAGCCATTACGCGATCTGGGCCATCCAGGACCTGATGTTCGAGCCGCTTGTGAAGTACGGCAAGGGTGGCCGGATCGAACCTTGCCTGGCGACCGACTGGCAGATCGAGGACGGCGGCAAGACGCTGTATCTGACGTTGCGCGAGGGTGTTACGTTCCAGGACGGCACCAAGTTCGACGCTGCTGCGTGCAAATGGAACCTCGAGCGCTGGATGGGCCTCGACCAGTTCAGCTGGATGAACTGCTCCAAGTATTTCCAGTCGCTCGAGGTGGTCGACGACTACCGCGTCACCCTGCATTTCAAGGAACCGGTCCTCGCGCTCATGCAGGAACTCTCCTACACGCGACCGACGCGCTTCCTTAGCCCCAAATCGGTTGGCGCTGATGGCAAGTTCAAGGAGCCCGTTGGAACAGGACCCTGGGTTCAGATCAGCGCGGACGACACCCAGAGCGTCTTCGAGCGCTACGACGGCTACTGGGGCGACAAGCCGACCTATGAGCGCCTCGAGGCCAAGGTCATCCCCGATGCGCGTTCACGGGTTGCGGCGTTGCGTGCCGGCGAAATCGACCTGGTCGGGGGGTTCTGGATCGCGCCCCTGACCCCGGAAGAGGGCAAACAGCTCGAGGCGGCCGGTTTCAACGTCGTCGTCGATCCGGGCAACGTCACGCTGGTGATGGCGTTCAATCCCGACCGCGCCGAGGCACTTAAGGATTCTCAGGTCCGTAAGGCTGTCAGCATCGGTATCGATCGCGCGGCTATCTCCAAGGTGCTCTATCACGGCTACGCGAAGCCCGCCGGCAACCTGTTCTCGGACGCTTTGCCCTACGCCGGGACGCAACATGATGCACCCGTCCGCGATGCTGTCGCCGCATCGGCGCTGCTCGAAAAGGCCGGCTGGACGGGAAGTCCCATCCGATCCAAGAACGGCAAGCCACTGACGCTCGAATTGGTCGTCAGCCCGGACGCCGTGCCGGGATCACGCGTGATTGCCGAAGTCATCCAGTCCGAGATGAAGGAGATCGGCATCGACCTGGTGATCCGCTCGGTCGACCATGCCTCCAAGCACACCGACATGCTGGAACAGAAGTACGACCTCGGCTTCTTCCTGACCTACGGCGCGCCTTATGATCCGTTTGGCTCGATCGTGGGGCTGTGTCTCTCGACCTTCCACAACGACGTCGAGGGCAAGCTGGTCACTGATCCGGCCAATCTGGATCCGCTGATCAATGCGGCGACCGCGGCGACCGGAGACCAGATCCAGCCGACGATTCAGAAGGTCTACGACTGGCTGCGGGACAACGATGCGATCGCGCCGCTGGTCTACGTGCCGAGCGTCTGGGCGCATTCCAGGCGGGTCCAGGGCTTCACGAGTCCCGTCACCGAATACGACATGCCGTACGAAAACATCGTGTTGGCCGAGTAGGGAGGAGCGCGCCTTGTTGCACTTCATCAGCAAGCGGCTGAAGCACTCCCTGATCCTGCTTTTCTTGGCATCCTTGGTGTGCTTCACCCTCGTCGTGTCGGCTCCGGGGAATGTTGCGGTCCTGATTGCCGAACTTCGAGGAGCCGTCGCGACACCGGGTTATGTCGAGCAGGTTGCCGAAGAGATAGGACTGAACAAGCCATTGCTGATGCGCTATGTGGACTGGCTCGGCGATGCGGTCGGCGGCGACTTCGGCATCTCCTACAGGACGGGCCAGGCTGTTAGTGCGGACCTCGCCGCCCGCATGCTCATCACCGGAACACTGATTGCCGGCGGGGCCGCCATAGCGACCTTGATGAGCCTGGCGCTCGGCGTCGTGGGCGCCCTGTGGCAATACAAACTGCCAGACCGCGTTTCCCGCGGTCTGGCGTTGCTCGGCGCGTCGACACCGACATTCTTCGTCGGCGCGTTGATGATTTACGGCTTCTCGGTCACCTTCCAGCTCCTGCCATCCTTCGGCTTCGCCGGTCCGCTAAGCTGGATCCTGCCGTGGCTCACTGTCAGTGTCCTGCCCGCTGCGGTCCTCAGTCGCGTCGTGCGAGTAGGGCTGGAAGAGGCGATGGCGAGCCCCTTTGTTCTAACCGCGAAGAGCAAGGGGCTGAGTCGCACCGCGATCCTGTTCCGCGATGCGTTGCCGAATATCACGCCCATCTTCATCAACGCACTTGGCACTCAAGTTGGGCTGATGACTGCCACCGCGATCATTGTCGAGCCGCTCTTCGCATGGCAGGGCCTCGGCGATTACTTCCTCGCCGGCGTGCGCTTTCGCGACTTCATGGTGGTGCAGGCGTGCCTGCTCATCTTTCTCACCTTCTTCATCCTCGTGAACCTGGTCGTCGACGTTGCGGTGCTTTTGACCGACCCTCGCATCAGGCGCCAATGGAGCTGATCATGAAGAGACTGCACCCTATCCTGACCAGACTGAACAAGATGCCCAGAGCGGCATTGATCACCATCGGCCTGTTTATCGCCCTCGGTACATTCGCTCCCTGGCTGGCGTCCCAGGACCCCAGCGCCCAGAACCTGCTGGAGGCTGGCGGTGGGCCAAGTGCTGCCCACTGGCTCGGTACAGACCATCTTGGGCGCGACACGTTCAGCAGGCTGATCATCGCTGCGAACACGTCGCTGGTGAGCGTCGGTTCCGTCCTCGGCATAGCCATGACGATTGGCATCGCTATGGGCACGATCGCCGGCTATCACCGAGGTTGGGTGGACGATCTTTTGATGCGTGTAGTCGATGTCGGTCTGTCCATACCGAGTCTGATCATCGCACTGGCAGTGATCGGCATCGTTGGCCCGGGATACTGGACGATGGTGTTGGCGCTGGCGCTTGCCTGGTGGCCTATGAGTGGCCGTATCAGCCGCGCCGTTGCCGTTAGCATCATGAGCAAGCCTCACATCGAGGCGTTGCGTGTGCTGGGCGCCAGCCCTTGGCGCATCTACTTCAATCATCTCCTTCCCGGCACGATCGGTGCCGTGATGGTCTATGCGACCGCCGACGCGGGCGTGGCAGCGCTCGCTGTCGCAACGCTCAGCTTCCTGGGCTTGGGCATCCAGCCGCCCACGCCCGAGTGGGGCCAGATGCTGGTCGACGCGCTGCCCTATCTCGAGTCCGACCCGCGCCAGGTTCTCCTGCCGGGGCTGGCGCTGACGGCTGCGGTCATCGGTTTCAACACACTCGGAGAATCGATTGCGCTCAACCGCATCCCCAAACCACTCACGCGACGCATGCTTGCTGCACGTCGGATCGAGGTTGCCGGCTGGGCAAGGGAGAATGTCGATGCATGACGAACCACTATTGTCCGTCAACAATCTGACGGTTGATCTGCTGACTGCCAAGTCGGCGGTGCGCCCGGTCGACGGCGTCAGCTACTCGGTCCGGCAAGGCGAATGTCTTGCGATCGTCGGCGAAAGTGGCAGCGGCAAGACAGTGATGAACTTTGCTCCGCTTGGGCTGATGCCGACGGGTGTGACGACGAACCTTTCCGGCTCAGTGCGGTTTGACGGCCGGGAGTTGATCGGCCTCGCCGAACCCGAGATCCGCAAATTCCGCGGAAAATCCATCGGCTTCATCTTCCAGGACCCGATGAGTGCGCTCAATCCTGTGCGTCGTATCGGACGACAGATCGCTGAAATGGCGGAACTGCACCTCAACATGAGTCCGCGCTCAGCAGAAGCGAGAGCACTCGATCTCGTCAAGCTTGTCGGGATATCAGATCCCGCCGCACGGCTCAGGCAGTTCCCGCATGAACTGTCGGGCGGCTTGAGGCAGCGCATCGTCATCGCCATTGCACTTGCCGGCGAGCCGAAGCTCCTCATCGCGGACGAACCGACAACGGCCCTCGACGTGACGGTCCAAGCGCAGATACTTCGATTGCTCAAAGATCTCCAGCAACGCCTCAACATGGCCATGGTGTTGATCACCCACGACATGGGTGTGGTCGCCGGGGCTGCCGACGACATCGTCGTCATGTACGCGGCACGCGCCGCCGAATGCGGTCCGGTGGACAAGGTCCTGGTCAATCCTCGTCACCCCTACACCAAGGGCTTGATCAATGCGATTCCTCGGCGGGACGACCCGATTGGTTCCGAGTTCCGGGGTCTTCCCGGCGTGCCGCCGATGCTTGGTGCGCCGATCAAGGGCTGCGCTTTCGCACCGCGCTGCGAGCTTGCGGTTGCTGCATGCACGCGCATCCGGCCTTCAATGGTTCCAATCTCGGACAGAAAGGTTTCCGTGGCCTGCTCGGTCGTCAATCAAGGAAAGGCTGCCGCATGACACACGCGCCCGTACTTAAAGTCGAGAACCTGCAGACGCGCTTCAAAAGCGTCCAGCGGGGCAAATATGTGCACGCGGTCGATGACGTCTCGCTCGAGCTTTACCCGGGCGAGATCGTCGGACTGGTGGGCGAATCCGGTTGTGGAAAGTCGACGCTCGGGCGAACCATCGTGGGGCTCGAGAAGGCGAGCGGCGGGCGGGTGTTGCTCGATGGAGTAGACCTCAGCGGACTTTCAGGAGCCGCATTGCGCAACAGTCGGCGGGCGCTCCAATACGTCTTCCAGGATCCATATTCATCTCTGAACGAGCGGCAAACGGCTGGCGAGGCTCTCGATGAAGCGTTGCTCATCGGTGGCCTTAGGTCGCAGCACGAGCGAAATCGCCGGACCAAGGAACTGCTGGATCACGTCGGCTTGGCGCACGCGATCAAGGACCGTCACACCCGTGAGCTTTCGGGCGGCCAGCGCCAGCGCGTTGCCATTGCCCGATCGCTTGCGGTGAACCCGAGGGTGCTGATCTGCGACGAGCCGGTAAGCGCTCTCGATCTTTCCATCCGAGCGCAGGTGATGAACCTTTTCCTACGACTGCAGAAGGAGCTGGGCGTGGCATGCTTGTTTATCGCCCACGATCTTTCGCTGGTAAGGCAGGCGGCGTCACGCGTCTACGTGATGTATCTCGGCAAGATCGTGGAGCATGGGCCGTCCCAGGAGCTTTACGACCGTCCCAGCCATCCTTACTCGCAGATGCTGTTGGCGTCAGTTCCCGAGGTCGATCCACGCGTTGAAAAACTCCGTAGGGCACCATTGATGGTGGGAGAAGTACCCAGTCCGACGAGCCCCCCTTCCGGCTGCAGATTCAGAACGCGCTGTTCACTCGCTTTCGACGAGTGCGCCCGAGGCACGCCGCCGTCATACGGTCTCTCGCCAGATCACAATGCTGCGTGCGTTTTTGCCGCCGAGCTTTACGGGGGCAAGCGCTCGGCTCTCGTTCGCCAGGCGCCGGATAATGCATCACTTTAGAACGTCGTCCCTATGCGCCAATCTAGCTGCGTACGATCTGCCGCCAATGTAGCCGGTCATTCAAAGCGTAATTATCGTCGTCGTTTCGCCGTTCAGCAGACGCTTGAGGTGAAAGCTCGCAAGCCGGTCCTCCGCATTGCGACCAACCAGCGCGGCAAACGAAGCGAGTGCACCGTGGTCGCGGGCCTCGAGCTTTCCGAAGGCCTCCATGTAGGCCTGAGTTTCCGCGCTCGCATAAATTGCGGCGTCAAGGGGCTCGAAAGCGCGGATCGGCTCGGCCCTGCCTCTGAGGAGGAGGTCGCCTACCGGCCGGCCGCGGAAATCCTGCGCCTTGGTGGCGAGGCTGCCGCTCACGCAAATGCGGGTGCCTAGCGTTTTGTTGGCCACTTCCAGGCGCGCGGCGACGTTGATCGTGTCGCCATAGGCGCTATAGTCAAAAAACCGTCCTCCGCCGAAATTGCCCACAACAGCCGTGCCGGCGTGCGCGCCGATCCGGGTGTCGCCAAGGATTATCCCTTTTCTGCTCCAGTCTCCGCGGAAGGACCGCGCGAAGGCGTCGAGAGCGAGCGAACAGGCGATGGCGCGACCGGCATGATCCGGCTGGTCGGCAGGAGCCCCGAACAGCACGTGGAGCGCGTCGCCGATGATCTTTGCGACAGTACCGTCATGGGCGAACACGATGTCGGTCATGCCGACGATGTAATCATTAACGAGTGGTCCGAGCACGCTTGGCTCTATCGTCTCGACGAGCGTGGTGAAACCCGTCAGATCGGTAAAAAGTGAGGCAACCTCCCGGCGCGTGCCGCCAAGATCAAGGGTCTCGGCGCTGCTTGCTAAGCGCTCGGCGAGATTAGGCGAGAAATAGCGGGAAAGCGACGCACGGGCCTGCTCGGCCGCCGACTGCCGGCGCTGTGCCTCGCGCAGCGCTTCCACATGGTGGATCGTCTTGACGATCGTCGCCTCCAGATCCGGAAAATCGATCGGCTTCGTCACGAAATCATAAGCGCCGCGGTTCATCGCGGTTCGGATATTGGCCATATCGCTGTAGGCGGAGACGATGATCGTGGACAACTCCGCGTCCCTCTCCTGAAGTTTCGCGAGCAGCGACAAGCCATCCATCCGCGGCATGTTGATATCGCTCAGCACCATGTCCACGTCCTGGTTTGCAGCCAGTACGGCCAAGGCCTCGACTCCGTCACGGGCAAACAGAAAACGCAGCGTGCTGTCGCGGATCTGCCTCCGGAATTTTTGGACAAGCAGGCGCTCCAGGTCCGGCTCGTCGTCAACAACGAGTATGCTGGTGCTCATGCGGCGCGCCCAATTCGCATGTCGATTTCTTCCCGTAGTGCGACGAAGTCGATCGGCTTGGTCAAAAGCGCTTCCGCGCCGCTTTCGAGAGCTCTCCGCTTCGTGTCCGCATCGCCGTAAGCGGTGATCATGATCACCGGCACGTCAGGCCGTAAATTCCGTGCCTTCGGAAGCAGTTCGAGCCCGCTCATTCCCGGCATGTTGACGTCGGACAGTATGAGAATAAGCGTGACGTCGACGACATCGGCGATCCGCTCAAGCGCGGTTGGCGCCGACTGCGCAAACTCCATTGCGAAGCGGCCGGCGCGCAGGTCCCGGCGGAATTGCTGCCTGAAAAGCAACTCGATGTCAGGCTCGTCGTCGACCACCAGGATAAGGAGGCTCATGATCTGCCCTCCGATTTTATGATCGCAGCGGCAATCCGCGGCAGCCGGATGCGAAACTCGGTATAGTGACCCGGTTCCGTGTCCACCTCGATTGAACCGGCATGCTGCTTGACGATGATGTCGTGGCTGAGCGAAAGGCCGAGCCCCGTGCCCTCGCCAGCAGGCTTGGTCGTGAAGAAGGGATTGAAGATCTTCTCTTTCACTTCCGGTGGAATGCCGAGCCCATTGTCGCGGATGATGATTTCAACGCTGTCTCCGAGGTTTCTGGTCACCGCGGCCAACTTCGGCTCGTACCCGTCGGCAGATTCGGAAGCCGCGCGTTTGCTGGTGGCATAGAAGCCATTGGAGATGAGATTGAGGAGCACACGTGTGATCTCCTGCGGGTAGAGGTCAATCTCGCCGGCTGCCGGATCGAAGGATTTCTCGAGCGTGATGTTGAAGCCCTGCTCCCCGGCACGGGCACCGTGATAAGCGAGATTGAGGCTCTCCTCGAGGATTGCATTGATATCGGCCGGCCTGCGCTCGCCCGCCCCTTGGCGTGAGTGCAGGAGCATGTTCTTGACGATCGAGTCGGCGCGCTTGCCGTGCTGGACGATCTTTTCAAGGTTGCCCCTGAGCATGGCAGTGAGTTCGTCGATCTCGGAGCGAGCGGCGCTGTCACCTACGGCGCCATCGAGCACTTGCTGCAACTCTTCGATCAACTCGACGGACAGCGCCGAGAAATTGTTGACGAAATTCAACGGGTTTTTGATCTCGTGCGCAATTCCGGCGGTCAGCTGCCCGAGCGACGCGAGTTTCTCGGTCTGGATCAACCGGTCTTGGGCGGCCTTGAGCTCCTCCAGCGACCGTGACAGTTCCTCGGTTCTCGACTGCACCTCCTGGAATAGGCGGACGTTTTCGATGGCGATCACGGCCTGGTCGGCGAAGGTCGACGCCAAGTCGATCTGTTTTTCGGTGAAGGGGCGCACGATCGAGCGGGTCAATGCGAGCACTCCGATCGGGCTGCCTTCGCGCAAGAGCGGCACGCCGAGCACAGTGCGAAATCCCGCGAGTCTCTGTCCCTCGTGCAGCGCGTACTCGGGATCATCGAGGACGTCCGCGACCTGGACCGGCCGAACCTCAAGCAAGGTCCGCCCCACGATGGTGCCGCGTCCCGGCTCCAGCGGAAGAGCCCGAAGATATTGGCCGAATTCCTGCGAGAGGCCGTAGCTGGCGACCGGATAGTGCGCGTCACCCATCGGCCGCGTCATCGTTGCCATATCGGCCTCGCAAAGACGGGCAGCGGACGTCACAAGAGTGTCGAGGACCGCCTGCAGGTCGAATGCGGAGCGGCTAATAACTTTCAGAACGTCAGCCGTCGCAGTCTGCTGCTCCAGCGCCTCGGTCAGTTCAGCGGTTCGCGCCGTCACTTCGTCGAACAGCCGCACATTCTCGATCGCGATGACGGCTTGGTCTGCAAAGGTCTGGACGAGCTCGATCTGCTTTTCTGTGAACGGCCTGACTTCTGTCCGGCGGATGACGAGCCCCCCGATCGCCTCCCGCTGCCGCATCAAAGGCACCGCCACAATTGTGCGGTGGCCCATGCGTACGGCCATGCTGTGGCCGTCCGGAAACTCGTCGGGCGTGGCGCTCAGATCAGGCACATGGATGGGCCTTCGCTCTACCACGGCCCGGCCCGTGACCCAGTTCCGTGATACCGGCCAGCCGGGGAAATCGATTGGGATCGGCCCGTGATGCGCCCTGACATGGAGAGTATCTCCGTCCTTCAGGAATATTACCGCGTCGTAAGCGTCGCAGAGTTGCGCTGCGGACTCGACCAAGGTGTCGAGCACGGCCTGAAGATCGAACGGCGACCGGTTGATTACCTTGAGAACATCCGCTGTCGCAGTCTGCTGCTGTAGAGATTCCTTCAGCTCAAGGTTTCTTTTTTCCAGATCGGTAAACAGCCGAACATTCTCGATCGCTATCGCGGCCTGATCGGCGAAGGTCTGCAGGAGTTCGACTTGCCGATCAGGAAACACTCCGGGCTGGGTTCGTGCGACGACAATGGTTCCAATCGGCCTGCTGTCGCGCGTGATCGGTACCGCGATCAGGCTTCTGTAGTTCGCGGACTGGGCGCCAAGGGTGGTGTGGGCCTGATATTCAGGATCGGCGAGCCGGTCCGGTATCTGCTCCACCGATCGACTGAGGATCGAACGCCCGGCGGCACTGCCTCGATCAGGCGGGGCCGGAAACATCGCGCGCACCGCTTCGACGCCTTCCGGCTCCAGCCGGTGATACGCCACGAAGTGGAGAAGTTCGCCATCGTAACGGAACACGTGGCAGAACTGCGCTCCGCAGAGTCTGGCGGCACGCAACGCGATCGTGTCGAACACCGGCTGTATGTCGGTGGGCGAGGTCGAGATGACGCGCAGGATCTCGCTTGTCGCGGTCTGCTGTTCGAGCGCTTCTATGATCTCTCGATTGCGCGCCTGCGCCTCTTCGAAAAGGCGGACGTTCTCGATGGCGATCACCGCCTGGTCGGCGAAGGTTTGCAGTAACTCGACCTGCCGCTCTGGAAAGAATCCGACAGCGCCTCGAGTGACGGCGATTGATCCGATTGGGTGTCCTTTCCGCACCAGCGGCACGCCGATGGCGCTGCGGTAGGACACGATTTTCGCCAGCGAGAGCATCCGGTAATCAGCGTCGGCAAAAACATCGGGAATTTGCTCGATGGCGCCGCTGATGAAGGCCCGTCCTGTGACATTGCCTCTATTTGGTTGCTGCGGAAAATTGGCACGTACCGCTTCGATGCCTTCGCCCGAAATGCCGTGATAGGCAACAGGGTGCAGGAGTTCTCCGTCAAACCGGAAAACGAAGCAGAACTCTGCGCCGCACAGCCTCGCGGCGTTTTGCGCTATCGCATCGAACACCGGCTGTATGTCGGTGGGCGAGGTCGAGATGACGCGCAGGATTTCGCTTGTCGCGGTCTGCTGTTCGAGCGCTTCGCCAAGCTCCCGCTCCAGCAATTCGATCTGACGTCCGATGCTGAGGCTCGACTCCTCCACCTCGCGCCCCCCTTATTTTTGCGCTCTGCAGGCGACCGGCTCGGTGATAAACCCCTACCGTCCGCCGTCCGGGCGCCCTACACCCCACGTCGTGGCCGGTGACGGCAGACCGAAGAGAATACTCCATCTGACCGGCTGTGACGAGGATTAGCTCCTGCCGCAACACGGTATATCAGTCATGTCTAACAGATTCGCATTCTCGGCGTTTAGGGCAAGAAAACGCCCTTTATGCCTGGTCTTTCCTTCGAAAGTTCGGCGGATGGCGCAACCGACGAGCCATTGCCACGGAACAAACCTGCCGATAAGCGGTTGGCTGTCGGAAGGGACAATCAATTGGAGAACTTCCGATGACGAGTATTCTCATCAAGAGTGCAGTTGCCTTGGGCCTCGGCGTCGCGTGCAGTCCAGCCTTCGCGCAAACCGAGCAGCCGGCGCAGGGCCAATCCAGCGATTGCCCCGCCGGAACGGAATGCCCGCAGGGCGGGGCACAACAGGGTCAGCAGCCTGATGCTCAAGGAGGAACAGGCCAACCGGATCCTGGGCAGGCGGGTGAGGGCCAGCAGCAACAGACCCCTGATCAACAGCAGCCGACCGACCAAGGGGGCGCCGGCCAGCAACAACCGGACCAGCAGCAGGACCAGCAGGGCGAGACTGGCACGACCCCGAAGCCGGATCAGGGCGGCTCGCAAACCGAGCAGCAGGGCACCGACACTCAGACTCCGCAACAGGGCACAGATCAGCAGCAGCCCGCACAGGGTGAAACTGAACAGCAGCCGTCGCAAGGGGAATCGGAACAACCCGCCCAAGGCGAAACTCAGCCGTCACAGCAGCAGGGTCAGACATCCGGTTCATCCGGAGACGTTAACGTGACGGTGGAGCAGAAGACCGAAATCACCCAGGTCATAAGGGAAGAAAACGTCGAACCCATCGACGTTGATTTCGACGTGTCCGTGGGGGTAGCGGTTCCCGAGACCGTCAAGGTCAAGCTGAAACCGCTTCCGACGCGCATCGTGAGGATCGTACCGGAATACGAAGGCTACCTGTTCTTCGTGCTGGCGGACGGCCGGATAGCCATCGTGGACCCGTCATCGCTGGAGATCGTGGTCATCATCGCGTAGCGCCTTGCCGGAGGTCCACCTGGCTTACCGGGTGGACCATCCAACTTCTCGAGGGATCCCCGCCCCGGCGGTCGGTCAGCCGGCCGCCGGGTGTGCAGGGATCAGGCATTGAGCGATTTTGCAAACGGCATGACGCGGATCCGCTTGCCGAGCGCCTTGTAGGCTGCGTTTGCAACTGCTGGGCCGATCGGCGGAACTCCGGGCTCGCCGATGCCCGAGGGCGGATTGGCGGAGGGCACGATGTGAACCTCGACCTTCGGCATCGCATCGATCCTCAGCGGCGTGTACATGTCGAAATTGCCCTGATCGACCTTGCCATCCGTGAGCGTGATTTCCTCGCCGAGTATGGCACCCAGCCCGAAACCAATGCCGCCCTCGACCTGCGCCCGGACCTGGTCGGGATTGATTGCCAGTCCGCAGTCCACGGCAGCGACGACGCGCTCGACCTTGATGCCGCCATTCCCATCGCTCGAAACCTCGGCGATCTCGGCCACGACGGAGCCGAAGCTTTCGGCGATGGCGACGCCGCGGAAGCGGCCTTCGGCGAGCGGCTTCTCCCATTCCGCCTTTTCGGCCGCGAGCTTCAGGACCTTTGCGTGACGCGACTCCGGTTCGAGCATGGAGAGGCGGAACTCGACCGGATCGCGGCCTGCCGCCTCGGCCACCTCGTCGATAAAGGTTTCGGCCGCAAAAGCGGTATGCGTTGAGCCGACGGAGCGCCACCACAGAACCGGCACCCCGACCTCAGTGGTTGTCAGGCCGACCGTCTGGTTCGGAATGGCGTAGGGAAGGTTGTGGGCGCCTTCGACCGAAGTCGGGTCGACGCCATTCTGGATCATGCCCTGGAAGGCGGTCTTTGCCACGATCGACTGGCCGACGATATGATCGTCCCAAGCCACGAGCTTTCCGTTCTCGTCTAGCCCGGCCTTGAGGCTGTGCACGTAGGCGGGCCGATAGCGGCCGGCGTGCATGTCATCCTCGCGGGTCCATTGCACCTTTACAGGCGCGCGGAACCCGATGGCCTTGGCCGCATAGACGGACTCAACGACGACATCGCCGTCGAACACCGCCCGCCGGCCGAAGCTGCCGCCGGACTTCATGACATTGAGGCGCACCTTTTCCGGAGCAATGCCCGCAATCTCGGCGGAAAGGCGCTGATAGACGTCCGGGAACTGATGCCCACCCCAGACCTCAAGCGTGCCGTCCTCGTTCATCCGCGCGACCGCGTTCAAGGGCTCCATCGCCGCATGAGCGAGATAGGGGAATTCGAAGCTTCCCTCGATGACCTTTGCGGCGCTCGCGAAGGCGGCTTCGGCGTCGCCGTCCTTGCGGGCGACCGCCGCCGGCGGTTTCTTGGCCAGGTCGCGGTACATGGACATGAGCTCATCCGTGCCGCGCTTTTCCGCCGCCGTTTCGTCCCATTCGACGGTGACGGCGTCACGGCCCTTGATCGCCACCCACATGTGCTCGCCGATCACGGCGATGCCGCGCGGCGTTTCGACGACGTCGACCACGCCCTTGAGAGCCTTTGCGGCCGAAGCATCGAAGGACTTCACCTTCGCTCCGAAAAACGGCGGATGGATCATCACCGCCGTCAGCATGCCGGGAAGCTTGACGTCGATCGTGTACTGCTCCGTGCCGTTCGCCTTGCGGGCGCTGTCGAAGCGCTTCAGCCCGGCATTGCCGATAAGTTTCCAGTCCGACGGCTGCTTGAGCGGCACATCGGCCGGTACCGGCATGGTTGCCGCCTTCGCGGCGAAGACGCCGAAACCGCCGCTCTTGCCGGACGGGTGTGACAGGACGCCGTTTTCGACAGTGATCTCCGCTGCGCCGACGCCCCATTCGGAGGCGGCGGCGGCGACCAGCATGGCGCGGGCCGCAGCACCCGCCTTGCGATAGCGTTCCCAGGACGAAGCCATGGAAGTGGAGCCGCCGGTGCCCTGGAGGGCGCCACCGAAGGCGATATTGCCGTAGACCTTCACATTGCCGGCGGCACCGATCACGTCGATCGTAGACCAGTCGGCGTCGAGTTCCTCGGCGACGAGCGTGGCAATACCGTTATAGGAGCCCTGACCCATTTCGAACTGGGAGGAGAGCACAGTCACCTTTCCATCCCCGTCGATCGTCAGGTAGGGGGAAAAGGAATGCGCCTCGCGCGTGCTCGTCGTTTCGGCGGCGGCCACTGGCGATGCTGCCAGCAGGCGATAGCCGACGGCGATTCCGGTACCGGCCGCGAGCGCGCCGAGCAGGAACTGCCGCCGCGACGCCTCGATCCGGGCGGTAGGAAGGGCAACCGATTGCATCAGTTTCGGGATCATGGCTCAGGCCTCCAGACGCTTTGCGGCTTCGTGAATGCCGGCACGGATTCGATGATAGGTGGCGCAACGACAGAGATTGCCCGACATGGCCGCGTCGATGTCCGCGTCGGTGGGTTTCTGATTGGTCGTCAGGAGGTCCGTTGCAGACATGATCTGGCCTGACTGACAGTAGCCGCACTGGGGAACGTCGAGATCGGCCCAGACCGCCTGCACCGTTTCGGCAACCTTCCCCTTCAGCCCCTCGATTGTCGTCACCTTGGCCCCTTCGATGTCACCGATGAAGGTTTGACAGGACCGTACCGGCGACCCGTCCACATAGACCGTGCAGGCGCCGCATTGCGCCATGCCGCAGCCGAATTTCGTCCCGGTCAGCCCGACAAGGTCGCGGATAACCCAGAGAAGCGGCATATCCGCTTCGGCGTCGAACGTACGTTCGACACCGTTGATCGTAACATTCACCATGGTGTTCTCCTTGCGTTATGCCGTGGTCGCGGGCCGCGCAACGCGGCAGGGCGCTTCGCACCCGGCGGCCACCAGACCGCCGCAGCAGCTTAGGAGACCATCCTTGAGGCCGGAAGATTCAATCCTGTCGAATTGTTGCCCATTCCTGCCGACTTGACGCAATTGTGATCATGGGGCGAGGGCGCTGCATGTCTGCCTGATAGTGGCCTGTCCTGTTCCGGCGGTGCCGGCGCTACCCGACTGGATTGCGCTTTGTCGAATCATTGGAGTTCAGGATCGCCTTGATGTCACGCAACGGCGGATGCCCGAATGCGCGACGATATTCCCGGCTGAACTGTGTCGGGCTCTCGTAGCCAACCCGCAACGCGGCCGTTGCAGCGTCAACCGACTGAGCAAGCATCAGTTCTCGTGCGTGATGGAGCCGCAGATGTTTCTGGAACTGCAAGGGGCTCATCGCTGTCATCGCGCGGAAATGATGGTGCAACGTCGAGACGCCCATATTGGCGATCTCCGCCAACTCTTCGACCCGCAGCGGACTGGTATAGTTCTCCTTCAGCCATGCAACCGCCTTTGCCACCCGGTTGCTGTTCGTGCCCGCAAGCGCGAAGCGGCGCAGCCGCGCCCCCTGCTCGCCGGTAAGCAGCCGGTAGAGGATTTCGTTTTGGATATGATTGGCGAGGAACGGTATGTCCTTCGGCGAATTCGCGAGTGAAATCAGGCGAAGCAAGGCGTCGAACAGTTCCGGCGTGGCGGTGCCGACGGCGACGCCGAGGTCGCGCTCCGGCATACCGGTCGGGTGTATGTCGTGGTCGGCTATGATGCGCCGCAGCTTCTCCAAATCAAGCCGCAGCGAGGCTGCGACATAGGGTTGGGCCTCGCTTGCCGCACAAATCTGGGCGGTCACGGGCAGGCCGATGGCGGTCAAGAAGAAGCAGGATTCATCGTAGATGAGCGTTTCGTTGCCCACATGGACATTCTTGCTTCCCTTGATGATCAGGGAGACGCTGGGTTCGTAGACACCGGAAAACGGTCCGGCCGGCTCGACGACACGATAGAGCGAAAGTCCAGGAATCGTGTGCTTGAAGGAGATCCCATCCCAGGGCAGTTGCGAAAGCTTGTCGAGAATTTGCGCGCGAAGCGGCGCAGTTTCCTCGCGCAGGTCCCGCTTCTGGAACATGGTCTTGCTCATTGTCACTCCTGGGCCTTGACCGTTCTCTATCGCAACCTGGGTCACATTTCTTATCACATTATTTTGATTTCGAGAGAATCAGGCAAGAATAATCCACAATCGAGCATGCGGGATCTCAGCCGGTCTGCCCGAGTGGCGCGCCCTCGGCGGCAAATGCAGATGGCACAGATGCTTCCTGCGCTCACCAAGATGAGGCCGATTGAGCGCGGCGGACATCAGTAAGAAATTCGAATGCTACCCGTGTCGGTCGCGGTGAACTCAGGCTCAGGATAGGCGCCCTGCCATTGAGCATAGGTTGTGTTGATATCGCCAGAACCGGTGCTTGCGCATGCCGAAAGTGCCAGAAGCGCTACGGCAGCAATCAGAAATCTAAGAGGCATGGTTTTCTCCAATCACGGGAGATTGCCCAGGCCTCGAGGGCCAGTGTCAAATTCTCCCTCAAATCATCTTCAATGGCAAGCGGGCTTCGCACGTTCAGGCAGTTACGCCAATGGGGTTTCAGCTTTGCCGTGCGGCAAGGAACCAACGGCGATGCCGCTGCCGCAGAGCCGCTGGCGCCCACCATTGACAAATACCGGACATGAGGCGAGCCTCCGCAGGACGTGGCGAAAAAAGATCGCAGAAGTTCGTGCCGAAGCGCTTCGCGCGACCGCCGAGGCGGCCTAAAAAAGGCGGCGGACAAGCTTATTCAGTATGTCGATAACGAAACCATCACTGCGGCACAGGAGGTCTTCGAGAGAATGGATTCCGTCGGCCAGAGCAAGGTCTCGCAATCGTGATCGAACGGCGCCCCTCGGTCGTCATCATCGGCGGCGGCTTTACCGGGGCCGTCGTCGCGGCAAGTCTCGCCCGCGACAGTAGCATGGAAGGATGGCAGATCGCCGTCTTCGAGCCGCGCGAACGTCTCGGCTGCGGCCTTGCCTACGATACCGACGACCCGGCGCATCGGGTCAATGTGCCGGCAGGGCGCATGAGCCTCGATGCGGACGATGCCGACCAGTTCGTCCGCTGGATGCAGCTTCAGGGAGAACCGCGTGACGACGCGGAGGCGCTGGCGCCGGACGGCCATCTCTATCCACGCCGCGGCCTCTTCGGCCGCTATGTCGCCGATGCCGTGGCGCCGTTCCTTGGCAACGGCCGCATCACCCACCACCGGCAGCGGGTCATCAGCGTCGCGCGGCGCGGCGCCGACTGGGAAATCCGTGGGGATGCTGGCACAACACTTCGCGCCGACGTGCTGGTGGTCGCGACCACGCATCCCGCTCCTGCGGCGCCAGCAGGCATCGACGACGTGTTACGGGGGCACCCGCGCTATGTGGCGGATACCACCGTGCCCGGCGCCCTTGCGGCCATTCGCCCTGACGACCATGTCCTGATCATCGGCACCGGCCTCACGGCGGCGGACGTCATCGCCTCGTTGCGCACGACGGGCCGAACAGGCCCGATCACCGCCTTTTCCCGCCGCGGCCTGCGCTCGCGCGGGCATGCGAGCCGCGCCCAGGATCCCTATGGCGATTTCACGTCGCCGCTATCGGCAACGGCGACAGATCTCCTCGTGCGGGTGCGCAGGGTTGTCGCATGTGCGGAAGCGGACGGCTTTTCCTGGCATGCGGTGTTCGATGCGCTGCGCAGCCAAGGCGGAGAGATCTGGCGCAATCTCCCGGTGGCGGAACAGCGGCGGCTGCTACGTCATCTGCGCCCCTTCTGGGACGTTCACCGCTTTCGCGTCGCGCCGCAAATCGACGCGATCGTCAGAGCCGGATTGCAGTCGGGCGACATTCGCATTCTGGCGGGTTCGATCGATAGGCTCGAGCGAAACGGCGACGAGATCGCTGCCACGTTCCGGCGGCGGCATGGGGCAGGGATCGAGCAGTGGAATGTCGATGCCGTGGTCATCACAACCGGCCCGGCACACAAATCCGTGTTGAAGAGCCAGATCTGGCTCGAAACACTTTCGGCGGATGGCCATCTGCAGCCGGACGCGGTCGGGCTCGGCCTTGCCTGCAGCGAGTCGAGCCGGGCGCTCGACAGGCAAGGGCGGGAAACGGAGACCCTTTTCATCGCCGGACCGCTCGCCCGCGGAACCTTCGGTGAGCTGATGGGGCTGCCGCAGGTCAACGATCACGCGATCTTCGTGGCGGCGCAGGTGGCTGCGCTCGCGCGGGGGCAAAGAGCGACGAACGTCGCTCTGTCGCGAGACGACGGATCGGAGACATTACGGGCTGCAACGACTATCAGTTGACCGCCCGCGCAGAAGCCAAATGAAATTGTGAAAAGTCGAGGCGACTGCTGTCTGCCCCGGTTCGTAATCGACGCGGCAGCCGCGTCTCACTCGGCGTGCGATACCTTCGTCGCTGCACCGGTGTCCGCGGCCAATTGGATTGCGTCGAGAATCTGGGCGGCGCGCAGGCCGTCGAGGGTCGATCCGTTCCGCATCGGGCGGTTCTCGGCGATCGCTTCGAGAAACTCGTGGATCATGAACCCGAACACTTCTGCGTAACCGATCGCGACGCCATCGTGGGGAACGGGAAGCAGGCCGGCATAGGGCAGGGCCGGGTTGTTCGCGACGAGCGCAAAGGGGGATTGCCCGCTCCCGTCGAAACGCGCGATCTCATAATGGGATGGCATGCGAGAATTGTAGCGCAGCGCGCCCCTGGTGCCGGTGATCGACAAGGACAGCGTGTTGCCCATGCCGACCGCGACCCGGCTTGCCATGAACATGCCCTGGCAGCCGCTTTCGAAGCGAAGCAGGGCGGATGTGACATCGTCGTTGTCGACCGGTCTGCTTTCGGTGCTGAGTGCAACCTTGTCGTGACCGATGCTGGCGGACGCCGGCAGAAACCGCTCCTTGACGGAAATCGTGGCGATGGCGCCGACGACATCTGACACTTCTCCGCAGAGAAAGCGGGCCGTATCGATCGCATGGGTTCCGAGATCGAGCAGCGCGCCGGGGCCGGCGCGGCTCCGCTCATAACGCCAGCTGTGCGGCAGATTGGGATCGGCCGCGTATTCGCTTTCGTACTGGATCAGAGCGTTGACGAGATCGCCGATTTCTCCCGCGATGATGATCTCGCGCATCGCCGCGACGGCAGGAATGCGGCGGTAGTTGAAGACCGTCGCGGAAACGACTAGCGATGCCGTCGCGGCGCGATGGATGCGCAGCGCCTCATCGGCATTGAGGGCGAGCGGCTTTTCACAAAGGACGTGCTTTCCGGCGGCGATCGCCGCCAGCGTCACCTCCGCATGGAGCGCGTTCGGCAGGCAGATGCTGACGATGCCGACACCAGGATCGTCGAGAACCGCATGGAGGTCGGTCTCCGTCTTTTCGAAGCCCCAGGTTGCGGCAAGCCGGCCGGCCAGCGCCCCGTTGCCGTCGCAGACGGTTGCAAGGCGCAGACCGGGAATGCGGTCCCTGAAGCGCGGCAAATTTGTCCGGTAGCCGAATGCGTGCGCGGCGCCGATCATACCAGCGCCGATGACGGCGATAGCCTTGCTTTCCATTCTCTCCTCCCGAGGAGATGTAGCAGAGCCGCGAACTCAGCGTATGAGAGCCTCCCGATAACGTCAATCAAACTCGCCTTAACGCTGCGTGCCGGTGCGAACACGACCACGCACCGAATGGGAGTTTGTCGCGAAGGACGGCCTCGAAGGCGCGGAACTCGCCTGGGCGACGAACTTGTCCCGGACGGCCGGTTCATGAGCAATGCTTGTCTGCGCTGCTGTTGCCGTGAGCCGCCGCATTGGCTGAGCTTTCGGCAGCACTTCCACGGCAGGTTGCGAGACGCCTACCCCTTTCGGCAGTTCTGACCTATATTAAACGGCGATCACGTTTATGCATTCGGGTCGTTCAGGCTTGAGATCACCGTGATCCGAAACGACCCTGAGGTTATGGCGGCGAATGTCCCGAATCCTCATCCTGCTCATGACATTGTTATCGGTGTTCGCGTTTCCCGACCCGCCTGCATCCGGAGCCGAGCGCCGCGCGGTGGTCTTGCACGTGAACGGCGCGATCAGCCCGGCAACTGCCGAATATGTGACGCGAGGGCTCGAGCGGGCCAAGACGCGTGGCGCATCCCTGGTCGTATTGCAGATGGACACGCCAGGCGGCCTCGACACATCGATGCGCGACATCATTCGCGCCATCCTCGATTCTTCCGTACCGGTCGCAAGCTTCGTAGCGCCGAGTGGGGCGAGGGCGGCGAGCGCCGGTACCTATATCCTCTACGCCAGCCACATTGCGGCGATGGCGCCGGGCACCAATCTCGGCGCCGCAACGCCGATCGCCATCGGCGGCGGTCTTTTCGGCGGCGATGAAGAAGGCGACAAAGATGGTTCCGGCGAGGCGGACCGGCCGAGTGGCGCGAAGCAGCCAGCCAATGCTGGTGAAGCAAAAATGATAAACGATGCGGTCGCCTATATCCGCGGCCTCGCCGAACTGCGCAACCGCAACGCCGATTGGGCGGAGCGGGCAGTGCGCGAGGCCGCGAGCCTTTCGTCGACGGCTGCCGTTCGCGAAAAGGTTATCGATTTCACGGCTGCCACCGTCGGCGACCTTCTGAAGCAGGCGCATGGCCGCACGGTTCGTGTCGGCCAGACCGATATCCGCCTCGATACGGCTGGTCTTGCCATCGAGGACCTGCTGCCTGATTGGCGGACACGCCTCTTGTCCGTGATCACCGATCCAAACGTCGCCCTGCTTTTGATGATCGTCGGCATCTACGGGTTGATCTTCGAGTTTCTGACCCCCGGAACGGTCCTGCCCGGCACGATCGGCGGCATAAGCCTCCTGCTCGGGCTCTATGCCCTTGCGGTGCTACCGGTGAGTTATGCCGGCATCGGGTTGATCATCCTCGGCGTGGGGCTCTTGGTGGCCGAGGCGCATGCGCCGTCGTTCGGGGCGCTCGGCCTCGGCGGCGGGGTCGCGCTTGTGCTCGGCGCAGCCATCCTGTTCGACACGGATGTCCCGGGCCTGCAGGTCTCCTGGCCGGTGCTTGGCGGCGTCGCCATCGCAAGCCTCGCCTTCAGCCTGCTTGTCGCGCGTCTTGCCTTCATCTCGCGCCGGCACAAGGTGGCCACCGGGGCGGAGCAAATGATAGGCATCTCCGGCACCGTCGATAGCTGGACGGGCGCCACGGGCTACGTCATCGCCCATGGCGAACGCTGGAAGGCCATCAGCGGCGAGCCGCTCGCCGCGGGAGAAGACGTGACGGTCGTCGGACGCAACGGATTGACGCTGAAAGTCGCGCGCAGTGAATCGCAAAGCTAAGCGCCTCGGCAGGAGAAGGTCATGGACATAGTCGGAAGTCTTACCCCCTTCATCGCGGCGCTTGTGGTGCTGCTCATCGTCATTGCCTACGCAATCAGGATCCTGCGTGAATATGAACGCGGCGTCGTCTTCACACTAGGGCGGTTCACCGGCGTCAAAGGACCGGGGCTGATCCTGCTCGTTCCCTATGTCCAGCAGATGGTGCGGGTCGATCTCAGGACGCGGGTGCTCGACGTTCCGAGCCAGGACGTCATTTCGCACGACAACGTTTCGGTCCGCGTCAGCGCGGTCATTTATTTCCGGGTGATCGATGCTGAAAAATCGACAATCCAGGTCGAGGACTTCATGGCGGCGACGAGCCAGCTTGCCCAGACGACCTTGCGGTCCGTGCTCGGCAAGCACGACCTCGACGAAATGCTGGCCGAGCGCGACAGGCTCAATGATGATATCCAGAAGATACTCGACGTCCAGACGGATGCCTGGGGCATCAAGGTCGCCACCGTCGAGATCAAGCATGTCGACATCAATGAATCGATGATCCGGGCGATCGCACGCCAGGCGGAAGCAGAACGCGAACGCCGCGCGAAGGTCATCAACGCCGAGGGCGAACAGCAGGCGGCGGCGAAGTTGCTCGAAGCGGCCCAGATCCTCGCCCAGCAGCCGCAGGCGATGCAGCTGCGTTATCTCAGCACCCTCAACGTCATCGCCGGCGAAAAGAACTCGACGATCATCTTCCCGTTCCCGATGGAACTGGCGAACATTCTCGCAACCAAGACGGGCGATTCCTCGCAATAAAGCACACGAGAAACGCGCTGCTCAATCTCGTGGCAAACCCGCCGGCCGCAATTGTTTCTTCAGCGCGGCGATGCGGAAGATGGCATTGGCGGCGCCGTAGCCGCGGTAGCCGCGCCGCTCCACGATCTCGAAGAAGAACCCCTCGCCGTATGTCGGACTGTAGAGCTGAAAATACTCTCCGTGCTCATCGCGGTCGTAGAGAATATTTGCCTTTTTCAAGCGCTCGATCAGTTCCGGCTCAAGCGCGAAGCGGGCCTCGATGTCGTCGTAGTAGTTCGGTGAGATCGGCAGCGCGCGAAAACCATTCGTCTGCAATGCCCCGGCCGCCGCGAAGATATCGTTCGTTGCAAAGGCGAGATGCTGGACGCCGGAGCCGAAGGTCTCGGCGATGAAGTGGCCGGCGAGGGTGTTGCGGTTTTCGGCGCCGTTCAGCGTGATGCGCAACGATCCTGCGTCATTCTCCACCACCTGGCTGCGCACCAGCCCGGCCGGGTCGATGATGTCGACCATCGGTGTTTTATGCACGTTGAGCAGGGAGTTGTAGAAGAGAAGCCAAGTCAGCATTTCCTCGTATTTGACGGTTTGCGCGACATGGTCGACGGAGATGAGGCCGGCCGGCGTCGTCGATTGGTCGTCCTCCGCCGGTTCGAATTCGATCTCCCAGATGCGCGCAAGCTCCGACCGTTCATCGAGGAAATAGATGATGCCGCCGCCGACGCCGCGTATTGCCGGTACCGAAAGCTCACCGGGGGCGACGGCCTGTGCGAAGGGTTCGGCGCCAAGCGCCTTTGCGCGCTCGACGGTCGCCGCGGCATCGTCGACCATCAGCCCAATGGCGTAGGCGGAGGTGCCATGCACGAGGTAGGAGGCATTGGCGAACCCCTCGCGTTCGGTGTTGATGACCAGATTGATTGCGCCCTGCCGGTAAAGCGCGACGCGTTTGGTCTTGTGCTTCGCGGCTTTGCGGAAACCGAGCGTTTTCACCAGCGCTTCCAGTTCGGCCGCCTGCTCTTCGTCGGCCGCAAATTCGATGAAGGCGACGCCTTTCACCTCGGCCGGCGCCGGCATCGCCGGTACCGACAAGGGTGTATCGGGCTCGGCGCGCTTGACCTGATCGCCGAGATAGATCAGCGAGCGGCGGCCATCGACAGCAATGGCGCCGGCGTTGCCGCCGCGGAACTGGTCGTTGAAGATTTCGAGCGACAGGTAGCCATCATAGCCCGTCGCCGCGACGGCACGCATGAAGTCGGTGACGGGAAGGTCGCCCTCGCCGGGCATGTTGCGGAAGTGCCGGCTCCAGTAGAGCAGGTCCATGTCGATCAACGGCGCGTCGGCGAGTTGAATGATGAAGATTTTCTCCTTCGGGATCGAGCGGATCGAGTTGACCTCGATCTTGCGAGACAGCGTGTGAAAGCTGTCGAGGATGAGGCCGACATTGGGGTGATCGGCGCGCCGGACGATCTCCCAGGCATCGCGATGATCGTTGATGTGCCGTCCCCAGGCGAGGGCCTCGTAGCCGACCCTGAGGTTCCGCTTCGCCGCCCGCTCGCCGAGCTCGCGGAAATCGGCAGCCGCCCTGTCGATGCCGCCCTGCGCCGCAGGCGACACATTGGAGCAGACGAGCACCAGATCGGTTCCAAGCTCCTGCATCACGTCGAACTTGCGTTCGGCACGGTCGAAGGTTCGCGTGCGAAGCGGCTCCGGCATGCCCTCGAAATCCCGGAACGGCTGGAACAAGGTGATATTGAGGCCGAAGTCACGTGCCATCCGGCCGACCTCGCGCGGGCCCTCGTCGAAAGCGAGGAAATCGTTCTCGAATATTTCCACGCCGTCGAAGCCGGCTTTGGCGATTGCCTGCAGCTTGTCCTTGAGATCGCCGCTGAGCGAAACGGTGGCTATCGAGGTCTTCATCGTCCTGTCCTCGTTTGGGCTCAACGCCGGATGCGCCTGCGCGTCAGCCGGTCATCGTCCTGAAATGGCCGAGCATGCGCGTCGCGTCGGGCTCGAGCCCGGTAAAGAGCCGAAAGGCGCCGACCGCCTGGAACACGGCCATGCCGCCGCCGTCGAGCGTCAGGCATCCGCGCCGACGCGCCTCCTTCAGAAGCGCCGTTTCCAGCGGAAAATAGACGATCTCCGCCACCCAGTGGCGGCGCTCGAGAAGTTCGGCGTCAAGCGGCAGACCGGGATATTTGGCCATGCCCGTCGGCGTCGCGTGAATGAGGCCGGCGGCTGCTCGCATGGCTTCGGTGAGGTCGGTTCCCGCCATGATTTCAGCATTCGGGAAATATCCGGAGAGCATGCGGGCGAGGGACGGCGCCCGCTCCGGTTCACGGTCGAATACGGTCAGGTGCCGCACGCCAAGTGACAGTGCCGCATAGGCTGTCGCGACGCCTGCGCCGCCGGCGCCGAGTTGCACGACCGAGGAGAGGTCGGCTCCGGGGAGGCCGCGACGGAAGCTCTCGGCAAAACCCCACCAGTCCGTATTATGGCCATAGCGCCGCCCGCCCTTCAGCACCACGGTGTTGACGGCGCCGAGCGATCGCGCCTCGGCGGCGAGTTCGTCAAGGTGCGGGATCACCGCCTGCTTGCACGGGTGGGTGATGTTGACGCCGGCAAGCCCTCGCTTCTCGGCGTCGGCGAGCAGTCGCGAAAGGTCCTTCTCGCTCGCGCCCAGCATATTGAGATCGATCAGCTCGTATTCGTAGTCGAGCCCTTGGGCCGCGCCCTCCGCCATGTGCATCGCCGGCGTCAGCGAGGCCTGTATGCCGGCGCCGATCAGGCCGGCCTTCAAGGATCTTACAAGCGTATCGGTCATGGTCTCCGGTTCCATGTGTTCGTACCAACGAGGTCCGCGGGCGCTGGGCAGGCCCGTCCTTTCGCGAGACGGGCCTGCGGCTTCCTCGTTACTGGCCGCGTACGGCGCCGATTTCCTTGAAGAGGGCCTGCACCGTCTCCTGGCCGATGTCGGCGCTGAACTTCTCGATCATCGGCTTGACCGCGTCGCGCAGGCGCTGCGTCTCCTCGGGGCTGAGTTCGCTGATCTCCATGCCGGTCTTGCGGATTTCCTCGAGCGCTGCTGCATCCTGCTCGCGCGACACCTTGCGCTGGAAGTCGCGTGCCTCGACCGCGGCCTGCTGCAGAACCGCCTTCTCCTCGTCATTGAGGCCGTCCCAGAACTTCTTCGAGATCAGCACGATCTGCGGGTTGTACTGGTGACGGGTCAGCGTCATGTATTTCTGCACCTCGTAGAACTTCGCGTTGAGGATGTTTGCGGACGGGTTCTCCTGGCCGTCGACGGTTCCCGTTTCGAGCGCGGTGTAGAGCTCGGTGTAGGGGAGGGGTACCGCGTTCGCCCCGAGCGAGTTGAAGAGCTCGACCGGGATCGGCGACTGGATCGTGCGGATCTTCAGGCCCTTGATGTCTTCGAGCTTCGTGACCGCGTGGCGGTTGTTGGTGAGGTTGCGGAAGCCGAGTTCCCAATAGGCAAGGCCGACGAGCCCGGTGTCGGGCAGGCGCTCCATCAGGCCGGTGCCGAACGGGCCGTCCATCACCTTGTCGGCCTCCTCGCCGCTGTTGAAGAGGAAGGGAAGGTCGACGGCGCCGAACTCCTTGACATTGCTTGCAAGAATGCCGGCGTTCAGCACCGTCATCTCGATGACGCCGCCTTGCAGCGCCGAGACGGTCTGCACGTCACCGCCGAGCGTGCCGCCCGGGAAGAGCTTTACCTCGATCTTGCCGCCGCTCTTCTCCTTCGCGAGCTCGGCGAATTTCTCCATGCCGGTCACCTGCGGGTGGCCCTTGTTGTTCGCCGAGGCGAATTTGATGGTCTGGTCGCGGATTTCCGCCAGTGCCGGTCCGGCCGTCAGCAGTGCCAGGGGCAGGGCGAGGCCCAATGCCAGTTTCGTCAGTCTGTTCAACATGTTTTCCTCCCAGGTTTGACCGGTGTCACGCCGGCCGTGTTGACAGTCAGAAGTCGCGCCCGTCAGTGCCCGAACCAGGAGACCGGAACGGTCACCAGCTGAGGGAACAGGACGAGCAGGAAAAGAACGATCAGCTCCGCGATGAGGAAGGGCATCACGCCCTTCATCAGATCTTCCATCGACAGTTTCGAAACGCCGCAGATGACGTTCAGGACCGTGCCGACGGGCGGCGTGATGAGACCGATCGAGTTGTTGATGATGAAGAGCACGCCGAAATAAACCGGGTCGATGCCCGCCTGCTTGATGATCGGCATAAGTACCGGTGTCATGACCAGGATGGTCGGCGTCATGTCCATGGCGGTGCCGACGATGACGATCAGAACCATGATGGCGATGAGCAGCGCCGTCTGGTTGTCCATCAGCGGCTCGACGAGCGCGGCGAGCGCGCCGGGCACATCGGCGACGGTGATCAGCCAGGCCGAGACTGCCGCGCAAGCGACCAGGAACATGACCACAGCGGTGATCTTCGCGGCCGAGACGAATACGTGGAAGAGCTGCGCCGGCGGCAATTCGCGATAGACGACCATCGAGACGAAGAGCGAGTAGACGGCAGCGACCACGCCCGCTTCCGTCGGCGTAAAGACGCCGAACTTCAGCCCGACGATGATGATCACCGGCAGCATGAGCGCCCAGAAGCTGTCGATGAAGGCCTTGAGGCGCACGGCGCCACTCTCTCTCGGCGGCAGCTCGAACTGCTCATTGCGGGCGACGAGTAGCCAGGTGACGCAAAGGGCGGCGGCGATCATCAGCCCAGGGAAAATGCCGGCGAGGAAGAGCTTGGTGATCGAGACGCCACCGACCACCCCGTAAAGGATGAAGCCGATCGACGGCGGAATGATCGGGCCGATGACCGAGGCCGATGCCAGCAGTCCGCCGGCGCGCGCCGGGTTGTGTCCGCTTTTGAGCATCATCGGCAAGAGGAGGGCGCCGAGTGCGGCCGCATCGGCGACAGCCGAGCCAGAGAGGCTCGAAAGGATGCAGGCTGCGAAGATCGCCACGAATCCGAGGCCGCCGCGGATATGGCCGACCATCGCCATCGCCAGGGCGACGATGCGGCGGGAAAGGCCGCCGGTGTTCATGACCTCGCCGGCCAGCAGGAAGAAGGGAACGGCCATCAGCGGGAAGCTGTCGGCACCGTTCAAGACGTTCTGCGCGACGATTTGAGCATCGAACATGCCGAGATAGAGCATCAGTGCCACGCCGCTCAAGATCAGAGCGAAGGCGATCGGCACACCGAGTGCCATGGGTCCGAGAAGCGCGCCGAGAAAGATGGTGACTGTCATCGTCGCCTCCTCAATGCTTCGGCGAGAGCTGGCCGAGCACGGGCTTGGGCAGATCATCGATGGCGGCCTCATCCTCGCTCTCGCGCACGAGGTCGACCGTCGTCAGGTCGATGCGGCCGGTCGCGATCGCGAAGGCGTCGGAAAGAAGGATCAGGAAGGCCGGTATGCCGAAGGCGAGACCGGCGCCGTAGAAGAAGGCCATTGGAATGCCGGTCGCCGGCGCACCGACATGGAGGTTGATCAGCGTCTGCGTCCAGCTACCACTGATCACCAGCCACGTGGCGTAGAGCATCAGCGCATGGCCGCAAAGGACAGCAAGCTTTGCACCGAATGGCGGCAAGCGCTTGATGAGGGAGTCCACGCCGAGGTGGCCATGCTCGCGCATGGCGACGACGGCGCCGAGAAACGTGAGCCAGACGAAGAACATGCGCGACAGCTCCTCGGAAACCGTGATTCCCTGGTTGAAGGCATAGCGCAGGACGACATTGCCGAAGACGAGCACGACCATGCCGGCAAGCAGCAGGGCAATCGTCACCTTCAGCGCGAGGAAATAGAAATCGATGATGCGGGCCATTCGCTCCTCCCAAGCGTCGAACGAGCGTCAATGCTAGCATTGTGCACTCGCCGGTGGCTTCTCCTACCCAAGCCGGACGTTCGGCCTGACGGCCGGGACCCGCGCTCCTCCGCGCAAGCTCGGCATGTTCTTGAACAAAAATGTACTAACTAGTTCGGAAAATCAAGATAGGCTAAGGTTGAAAGGAAAGGCCAAGGTGAATATGTCTTGATGTATCCCCCGGGAGATCCGTGGGTCGACGCTGCCCGTTCTGGCAATAAGATCGACGAAACAAGAACTTGGGGAAAAGCGGGGGCAGGCGATGAAAATGGCGGAGCGGCAGGCGAACGGCAGGAAGAACGATCCGCAGCGGACGCAGGAAGACATCCTCGAAGTTGCGACGGAGGAATTTTCTACCCACGGTCTGGCGGGCGCGCGCGTCGATCAGATCGCCGAGCGCACCCGCACCTCGAAGCGGATGATCTATTATTACTTCGGCAGCAAGGAAGCGCTGTATCTCGCAGTGCTCGAGCGATCCTATCGCAAGATCCGCACGCTCGAAGCCGATCTGGAACTCGCGAACCTTGCCCCCGAAGAAGCGCTTCGTACGCTGATCGCAACCACCTTCGACCATGACGAAGCCAATCCCGACTTCGTCCGCTTGGTCAGCATCGAGAACATCCACCATGCCGCGCATATGCTGCGTTCGGAGGCAATCCGCGACCTCAACGTCTCGGTCATCCAGATGATCGAGGCCATCATCGCGCGCGGTCTCGCCGACGGCACCTTTCGCCGCAAGGCCGACCCGATCGACGTCCACATGCTGATCAGCGCCTTCTGCTTCTTCCGTGTCTCGAACCGCTATACATTCGGCACGATTTTCCGCCGCGACCTCTCGGAAAAGACGACGATCGAACGGCACCGCGCGATGATCGCGGATGCGGTCATCAGCTATCTGAAATCGGCGGAAGGCGGGCCTGCTTCCGCGTAGTCTACAGATATAGACCGCGTTCCTTTGTGCGTCTCAAAAGCCCCACGGCGCCGTAATCAAGGGACGAGTACCGCTGCCCCGCTGAGCCTGCCGGCGCGAAGATCGGCGAGGGCGCGATTGGCTTCCTCCAGCGGATAAGCGATGGTGTGCGTCTTGACGCCGGCTGCTGCCGCGATTGCGAAAAACTCGCGGGCATCCTGGCGCGTGAGGTTCGCGACCGAAACGAGTTCGCGTTCTCCCCAAAGGACGGCATAGGGCATGGCGGGGATATCGCTCATATGGATGCCGCCGCAGACCACCCGACCGCCTTTGCGGACTACTTTCAGCGCTGCCGGTACGAGGCTTCCGACGGGCGCGAAGATGATTGCCGCGTCGAGCGGTTCCGGCGGAAGCTCGGCCGAACCGCCAACCCAAAGCGCCCCGAGGTCGAGGGCAAAGCGTTGCGCCGCCGCGTCCTCCGGGCGGGTAAAGGCGTAAACCTGCCGCCCCTGCCAGACGCAGATCTGAGTGATTATGTGTGCAGCGGCACCAAAGCCGTAGATCCCGATCCTCCTGCCGTCGCCGGCCCGCTTCAGCGAGCGCCAGCCGATGAGGCCCGCGCAGAGGAGCGGTGCAAGTGATACGGGATCGCCACCGGGATCAAGATCGAAAGCATAGTCGGCATCCGCGATGACATCCGTGGCAAAACCGCCGTCGCGGGTATAGCCGGTGAACAGCGGATCATCGCAGAGATTTTCCGCGTTCGAGCGGCAATAGAAGCAGCTCTGGCAGGTATGGCCGAGCCAAGGGACACCCGCGCGCCGGCCGATGCGTGCCGGATCGACACCGCTGCCGACGGCTTCGACGAT
>NZ_JASKLT010000002.1:740257-798496 GCF_030124405.1 Sinorhizobium sp. 7-81
TCTCATGACCCGGAACGAGCGGCAGCTTCGGCTGCGGCAGGTCGCCATCGACCACATGCAGATCGGTGCGGCAGACGGCACAGGCTTCGACGCGCAACCGGATCTCACCGGCAAGCGGCTCTGGAAGCGGCCGCTCCACCGCTTGCAAGGGTTCACCGATCCTCTCGAGGACCATCGCGCGCATCCGCTTCGGCCTCCCTGGAGTTGCAAAATCTCGTCGCAGTTCGTGCTGTTCGAAACGCTGCTCGGCAATGATATCCTTTCGTGATGGGTGGCGGATAGCCTGTTTCCATCGCATCGCAGTTTCACCGGTTTCATCAAGACAGCCATCGGCTTCGGAAGGATCGCAAATGCCGAAAAGAAGCGCGGGCATCCTGCTTTATAAACATGAGAATGGGGCGCTCCGTGTCCTGCTCGTCCATCCCGGCGGTCCCTTCTGGAGCAACAGGGATCTTGGTGCATGGTCGATCCCCAAGGGGGAATACGACCCGGATGAGCAGCCGGAGGCAGCCGCGCGGCGCGAATTCCTCGAGGAAACCGGCATCGCGATGAATGGGGCGTTGGAGCTCCTTGGGGAACTGCGCCAGAAAAGCGGCAAGCTCGTCACCGCCTATGCCGGCGAGAGCGACCTCGACATCACCGATATCCGCAGCAATATGTTCGAGATGGAATGGCCGCCGCACAGCGGAAAGACGCAGGCCTTTCCGGAAGTCGATCGTGCCGGATGGTTCAGCGTGCCGGAAGCGCGGGAGAAGATAAACGCGTCGCAGCTGCCGTTTATAGATCGCCTTGAAACGTTGCACGGCAAGACGCCGCCCCCCGAATGACCTTCAGCAAATGGAGGGGCGATACTGCAGGCATCAATGATTTTCGACTCTCCGGAAGACCGCTCTTCCGAGCTTCAATCCTCGCGGTAACGCAACGCATCGACCACGACCTTGAATGCCGGGGAGTTCTGATGTCGGCTGGGATAATAGATGTAGTACCCGGCGAACGGGGGCGACCAGGACTCGAGCAGGGGTACCAAGCGTCCCGCCATGATGTGTTCCCTGACAAGGTCGTCCGGCACATAACCTATGCCGTGACCTTGCAGGGCGGCATCGACTATAGCGTAGGAGCTATTGAAGGTTAATTGTCCGTCGACCCTGACGCGGAGCTCTTGCCCGTCCTTCTCGAACTCCCAGACATAAAGCCCACCGCTCGTTGTCTGGCGCTGGTTGATGCAGTTGTGCTGGATCAGTTCCTGGGGATGCCGCGGTAGCGGGCGATTTGCCAGATATTCGGGCGACGCGACGGCCAGAAGGCGCCAGTCCGGCCCGATCCGGACCGCGATCATGTCCTTTTCGATGCTCTCGCCAAGGCGAATGCCTGCGTCAAACCCATCTTCCACGATATTACGCAAGCCGTTGTCCCTGCCCAGTTCAAGCTTGATGTCGGGATACTGCGAGAGGATCGGCTCCAGTTTGGGCCAGACCAGGCTCTCCAAAGCGTGGTCCGACAGCGTGATCCTGATCGTGCCGGACGGCGTGTCGCGCAGGGCCATGAGCGCCGCTAGATCGTCGCGTATGGCGGATACCCGCGGCGCCAGCGAATGCAGCAGGCGCTCGCCAGCTTCCGTCAATGCAACGCTCCGGGTGGTCCGGGCCAACAGCCTGAGGCCCATGCGCGTTTCCAGGCGCTTGATCGTGTGACTGAGTGTCGACTGGGTTATGCCGAGCTTGGCAGCCGCTTTCGTGAAGCTGCGTTCCTCGGCCACTGCCAGGAACCATAACAGATCATTGAAGTCTTCCCTGGCCATCGCTTACGTCCGGATGCGCGTCTTCGATTTATGCTTCACGTCGATAAATCTAAGCGAACTATGGCCACTAATCCATAGGCATTACCTCTGTTATCTTCCATATCTCATGGATTTGGTGCTGAACCGCATCATCAATCCCGGCAAGGTATTCGACCTTGAAGTGCCGCTTGTCGATGTGGCCGAAGGGTATCGTGCCATGGACGAGCGCCGCGCGATTAAAACGCTACTGCGTGTTTGACGCCGCTCTACAGCGCCGCGCGTCTCAACACAGCAGCTCGAACACGGATGCACGGTCCAATACGCCAAGAGGCGGCCTTTATTCCGCCCGCTTCTTCATCTTCTGTTAAGGAATACATTCCTTTGCGGAGATCTTGTCCATGGCGCTCGGCGCATCCCAACGTTTGCACGACGGCGTTGCGGCCGTCGAAACCATGACGCGTTTTGCGCTTGCAGTGCTGGCGCTTGCCTCGGGAGTCTATACCTATCTCGGCGTACGCAGCATTCTCGACGGCTCGCCGACCGCGATCTTCTTCGCGGCGATCATCTACTCGGCCTCGGTCTCCGTCGGCATCTATGCCTTCTGGTCCTACATGGCCCGCTTCTATCCGCATGTGACCACCCATACGGGCAGGGCTGCCATGTTGGGTGTGATGGCATTGGGCGCTGCCATGATCATTGCGATGTCGAGCTGGCTCAATGCGGCGGCGCTGGCGGGTTCGGCGGCGCTCGAACAGCACCTCGCCGAAACGGTGGAGGACTATACCGCCGACCTCGACCAGGCGCACCAGAATGCGCTTGCGGCCCAAAGCCTGCTGCCCGATATCCAGCGGGCATCCGAACGCTTCGCGCAGCTTGCCGCCTCGGAGCGGCAATCGGGAGCGCTCACCGGCACGACCGGATCGGGAAGCGTGGTGCAGCTTCTGTCGCAAATGTCGGCGCAGATGAAGGAGCTCGAAAATGGCATCAACGCCTCCCGCGAACAGCTCACGATGCTGTTCAACGAAGGGCAGAAGCGGCTCGAAACCATGCGCACGCTGGTCTCGGCGCCCGGTGCTATCGAACCGCGAGCCGACCAGTTTTCCTCCGAAGTGGTGGCGCTCACAGGCGTAATAGCCTCGCTGGGACAGACTTCCATCGCGCCCTCGATCCGTCGCGCGGCAGATGACCTGTCCCTCGGCTTTATCGCACC
The DNA here is from genome assembly GCF_030124405.1 of Sinorhizobium sp. 7-81. NCBI lineage: Bacteria > Pseudomonadati > Pseudomonadota > Alphaproteobacteria > Hyphomicrobiales > Rhizobiaceae > Sinorhizobium > Sinorhizobium sp. 7-81. Next base: position 743,245 of record NZ_JASKLT010000002.1, read on the forward strand.
GGTGGCTGATGGCGGTGATGCCGATCTCATCAACCGGCAGGACAGGGTGATGGAGACGGTGCGGACTTCGGTTGCAGCCCAGTCCAAGGTGCTCTCTGAGGCGGCCGACGAAATCCTTACCCGGGCGCCGGTGTCGGAGCGGCGTTTCGTCCCGCTGTCTTCGGCCGAAGCCGTGTTGCGCTATGCGACTGATTTCATTCCCGCTTGGGCCGGTGCCATTTCCATCGACCTGCTGCCGGGCGTGTTGGTCTTCATTCTCGCCGCCGTGCATGGCGCCATCCGCAAACAGGAGGAGAGGCTGCCCTTTGCCGAGCGCATCACGGCTGCGGAACTTCTGCAAGCGCTGCAAGTGCAGCGAGCGGTAACGGCAAACGGGATAAACCTTGAGGAGATGGGTGCCCAGGCGAAAACAGAGAGCAACGTCGAGGAGCCGAGCAATATCACCAGTCTCGACCCGAGAACGCGTGTCAAGGATCGGCCGCATGAGGATCGATGAGCCGTTCAAGGCGCTGATGCGGCTCGACGACGGTGTGCTGATGCGCGGCGCCTTTTTCATCTTGCTGTCGGCTGCGGCGGTCTTCCTGCTGATTGACATGCGCGACATCGCGGCAATGAATGCCGAAGTGCCGGGTTTCGATCCGCTGCATGAACCCATTCTGCCTCCGGCCCTGACGGAGGGCATGCCCAACCCTCCCTCGGTACAACCGGCAAGCTCCCATGAAGTGCTGCGCCAGCCGATGAAGTTTGAGCTCACATCCGGCGGCGTATTGCTCGCCGAAGGCACCATCGACCTTGGGGCAGGAGCGCGCTTCGCCCGGGAGATCGAGGTACGCGGCGAATACGTAAAGACGGTGGCGCTCAATTCTCCTGGGGGCTCCGTGGAAGACGCTCTGGCCATTTCGAAGCTGATCCGCGAAAAGAAGCTCGATACCAAAGTGGCGTCAAAAGCGCTCTGCGCCTCCTCCTGCCCGATCGTCTTTGCCGGCGGCGTGGGGCGCCTGGCTGAAAAGGATGCGGTGGTCGGCGTGCACCAGTTTTTCAATGGCAGCAAGGACCGGTCGACAGCAGAACAGGCCATGTCGACCGCGCAGTCCACCACCGCCCGGGTCGCCCGCCATTTCGATGCAATGGGTATCGGCGCAGGGCTCTGGATCAATGCTCTCGAAACGCCGCCGGACCGACTCTATTACCTGACGGCGAAGGAGATGGCCGATTTCAAGCTGACCACCGAGCCGCTCGCAACTGCCAAGAAGAAGAGTTAGGCCATTGTCGCAATCCGTCGCGGCTTAGATCATTTCCTTGAAACTATCCCGGCTCCTTGTGTGACCTCAGTGCGTCGTCGTTACCTTCACTTGTCCCTTCCGTTCCAGGACATCGACAACGACCTGGGATCTCGCGCGTCTCAGCGCTACGTCGACGAGGCCCGAACTGGTCCGCAGGCGTGTTAGCACGACCTCGTCCAGGAAGGGTGGGAGCGTCGGCTCGTTCAGGGTCACATGTCCCCTGTCGGGATCGAAACCGAGGCCGATCATCGATTGAAGCAGATAGAGCGGTGCTGCTGCCGCCCAAGCCTGCGGAACACAGGAAACCGGGTAGAAAGTCGGACCGCGGGCGCGCTTGCGCGCGAAGCCGCAGAAGAGTTCTGGCAGGCGTCTGAGGTCTATATAGGTCGACGCCGCGAACAGCCCTTCGAAGATGCTGGCCGCTTCGATACGGAATCCATAGCGCACGAAGCCTGATGCAATCAGCGCGTTGTCATGCGGCCAGACTGAGCCGTTGTGGTAGCTCATCGGATTGTAGCGGGCCTCCGAGGCAGCGATCGTGCGCACGCCCCAGCCGCAGAAGGAGGATTGCGCCATCAAGGTCGACACGACCTTTCCGGCGCGCTCGGGGAGGGCGATGCCGGTGAAGAGCGCATGGCCCGCGTTGGAGGAACGGACGCGGCAAGGATTCTTCTCGCCGTCGAGGGCCAGCACATAGGTCGCGAGTTCCTCGTCGAAGAACGCCTTGTCGAAGCGGATGCGCAGATCTTCCGCCCGTTGCTCGAACCTCAGCGCGTCGTCGACATGGCCGAGCTTCCGCGACAGGCCAGCGGCCGCCTGCCAGGCGCCGAAGACATAGGCCTGTACTTCGGCAAGCGCGATCGGCCCAGCGGCCAATCTCCCATCTGCATGAAAGATCGAATCGTGGCTGTCCTTCCAGCCCTGGTTCACGAGGCCCTTTGCGGTCCGGCTTCCATATTCGACGAAGCCGTCGGCGTCGCGGTCACCGAAACGGTCGATCCAGTCGAGCGCTGCCACCACGTGTGGCCAGAGGCTTCGCACCGTCTGCAGATCGCCGGTGCGATCGAGATAGGCGCCGGCAAGGATGATGAAGAGAGGTGTCGAATCGATGCTGCCGTAGTAACGCCGGAAAGGCACTTCGCCGAGTTCCGCCATTTCGCCGTAGCGCATCTCATGCAGGATCTTGCCCGGTTCCGCATCGGCGACAGGATCGAAGTGGGTAGCCTGGTTCGCTGCGAGATGCCTGAGCACGCCTTTTGCGATCTCCGGGTCCAGCCACAGGGTCTCGAGTGCGGTGATGAGCGCGTCGCGGCCGAAGACGGTGCTGAACCAGGGAATGCCCGCGTAAGGGTAGGGGCCTTCAGGAGTTTCGGTGAGCAGCACGTAGAGATCGGCGGCGCTGCGTCTCACAGCCTCGTTGAACACTGCGTTGGAGGAGACGATCGCGGCGGCGCGCGAGGACGAGTAGCGCAGCGCCCTCCTGGCGTCGCGAAGCGCCAGAAAGAAGTTGAAGGAGGAAGCATTCCGGTTCTCCTGACGGTCATGGCAGATGATCTCGATGAAGATCGATTGCGCCTGATGAGGTGCGAGAGCGACGACGAAGCGTGCCTTTGCGCCAGAAAGTGTCTGTGGCACTGGGTCGAAGCGCAGGGCTGTGCTGCGGGTCCGGCGGTCGAGACCGTCATAGGCCAACAAGACCCGATCGTTGCCGACAAGCGGGCTATGATAGCTACCGCGGCGTGACCTTGAGGTGCCGCGTACTTCGAAAAGATCGGCGAAGTCGGCGGCGAAGTCTAGCTCGACGTTCACCGTTCTCGGCATTTCATCATAGTTGCGGAGCACGAGGCGCTCGTAGCAGGCCTCTTTCCAAAGGAAACGGGTGCGCCGCACGTGAATGAGGTCGTGCTTCAGCACCTCGCCACCCGTATCGAGCACGAGCGCCGGATTGGTGAGATCGCACTCGAGTGTGGCATTGTCGTCTCGCAGCGTGGAACTCAGCAACAGCGGCCGAACGCCGTTCAACGTCAGCACGAACTGCGATAGATGGCGGGTGTCGCGGTGGAAGATCCCCTCCGGATTGGACGGAGAGGAGAGCGCATCGCCATTGTGGTCGAACACGGCGAAGGTGTCGCCGTGCTTCAAGGATCTCGAGGTCCGCTCGTAGCGCGAAACTGCTGCAGGCACCAGGTTGCCCGTATTCGCTTCGTCGGGGAGGGCTTCGGCCGGTCCCCCGTAGATATCGGCTCCCATAGGTTCGATCTCCGTTACATCAGGCTCAGGCGACCCTGGTGAAGGCAGTGTGGACGCCGCTTTCGTCGGTCGCATTGATCGGCATGACCTTTTGACGTCCGCCCGTGAGGCCGCGATAGATATCGAGATAGTCGTTCGCCATGCGCCGCGCCGTGAACCGCTCCTCGAACGTCGCCCGGACAGTGCGACGATTGATGCGGTCGAGATCCTGGACCGCCTTCACCGCCTCCTCCATGCTGTCGACGAGGAAGCCCGAGACGCCGTGGTCGATGACTTCGGGCACCGAGCCGCAGCGGAAGGCGACCACCGGCGTACCGCAGGCCATCGCCTCGATCATCACCAGTCCGAAGGGTTCCGGCCAGTCGATCGGAAATAGCAGGGCGCGCGCATTTCCGAGGAATTCGGCCTTCTGCTGCTCATTGATTTCTCCGATGAACTCGACGTTCGCATGCAGCTGGACAAGCGGTTCGATCTCGCTGCGCCAATAGGGCTCGTCGACCTTGTCGACCTTGGCGGCGATCTTGAGCGGCATATCAACCCGAGCAGCAATTTCGATGGCGCGATCGGGCCGCTTTTCCGGCGAGATGCGCCCAAGGAAGGCGAGATAATCGCCCTTCGGAGCGCTGGTGAACGGCAGCACTTCAGGCGCCAGCCCGTGATGCACCGTGGCGACCCAATTGACGGGGGGCATTGGCTTTCGCTGGTCGTCCGAAATCGAAACCAGGGGAATATCCGGGAAGGAAGCGTAGAACGGCTTGAGGTCGGGCAGATCGAGCCGACCGTGCAGCGTCGTCACCGTTTTCCTTGCGAGGCTCCGAATAAGGGGGAAGTGGAGGAGGTCAATATGGAAGTGCAGGACATCAAAGCTCTCCGCTTGCCTGCGCACTTCTTCGAGCATTATCATGTGATAGGGGATCGGATCCTGAACGGCAGGGTTCAATCGCAGCGCCATGTTCGAGCAAGGGACGAGCTTTGCTGACGTCGTCGAATCTCCGCTCGCGAAGAGCGTGACCTCATGGCCTTGCGCAACGAGCTCTTCCGTGAGGTTGTAGACGACCCGTTCCGTTCCGCCGTAGAGCTTCGGTGGGATGCGTTCGAATAGGGGTGCAATCTGCGCGATCTTCATGGGCAAACATCCGTCATCAAGCGAGGTTCAGACGATGAATCACGCGCCGGCCGGGATTGCCGCTGCTGGAGCAGCCGGGACTTGGGTGTCCCGGCAGCCAGCGGGTAACCGCCACTGGTCAGCAGACGGCAGCCGTGAAGCAATTGATGCAGTGCGACCCCATCAAGGAAGTCGGCGAACTCAAGCCCGAACAGGGGGCTTGTTGCTGTCGGAAAATGCGGGCGGTCGTTTGCGGCATCTGCCATCGCGTGAATCTCGCATTTTGGGGGCTACCGTAATGATAGCACCGTCTTGCGCACATTCCTGACCTTGTCGGAGGCGCCGCCAAGCTTTCGTGGGAGCTTCGGCTCGGCCCTTGTCCCGGACGGCATTTCCGCCCTTCGTCTGAATGTGCAGACGTCAAACAGCCCCGACGAGGCAATGTTCCGCAATGGAGATGTCGCCAGCTTCAGGAACAACGAAGCTCCGAAAACGTTCTTGCGCAAACCATGGAGGGAGCCATGCAGGAGTTCCTGTGGGACAAGCCCGTAAAGGTAGGCAATTTCGGGGGCCGCGAGCGCTGCATTAACGGTCCTCACGAGGCGCTGCAGTGCCTTTCGGAGTGGCCGGAAGGCGGCGGCTGGTTCTATGAACGCGCGAAGAACCGTTGCTACGCTGCCTTGGAGATGAGGGGAGACCTGGCACTCTCCCGCCAAGCCTTTATTGCCGCGGCGATTGAAGCCTCATTCCAGTGCGACTGAGGTCCATCGAACCGACGTTTGGCCCAGCAACTCCCGCGAGAAGGCGAATGCCTTGGAGCTTCGTCCATTGGGCGCTCGACCTAGTCAGTAGCGAGAAAACCCATAGATGGGCCAGCGCTGCGTAAGTGAAGCCCTTGGCGCTTTCGCGGCCTTGATCAGAAGCCGTCAGTTGCAAGCAATGTGTTGAGCGATGCCCGCGGATTAGGGAGGTAAATGCGCGGGCATTGCTCGTTGCGGGCTCCAATCTCGAGGGCAGCTTCGGAGCCGGCTTGGTTGTCGCTTGGGATCGCGACACTTTCCAAACTTGCCCTCGATTGAATCGTTCCACTCTTAAGGGACCCAATCAGGAGCGCTTGCACTTCTCCTCCTTCAGGGCGTGGATGAGCGGCGCCGGTAGGAGCGCGGAACCGATCCGGGCTGTTCAAGATTTTAACGTCACGGTACGGCGGCTACGCGTTTTGGCGAGTTTAGGCTGCAGGCTGTCCTTGCGTGGACTTGCGGCAAACGTGGCGACGGCGCGGCCCAGAGGCCGGTATCGATTGTGAACGGGAGTAATCTCCATGGCGGAGCATATCAAGCATAAGCTGATGAAGGCGAGTGAGATTCCCGACTTCGTTGACGACGTCATCAAGACCGGCTGCAATATCTGCGCTGTCGGTCATGACAAGTACCTCATCGGGGAGGCCGACCTGCCGGCGCTTGAACAGGAAAGAGTGGGGCGGAAGCTGGCGAAGATTGACGAGATCTATGGCGATCGCGATTTCCTCAAGCTCGAGATCGTCAGCTACCTGCGGTCAATTGGCCGGTACCTCGACGTTGGCGCGGACGGGGCTGGATAGGATCGCTGGCGTCACGAAGCGTCAATGCACCGTGTGAATGGATTGGTCGAGAAAGCTGCGGATGCCGTCCCGCTGGATGGTCGCCAGGAATTCTTCAAACGCTTCACGATCGGTGGCGAACAGATCGTCCCAGACGGTCGAGTATCCTTCTTGATCGACGACCTCGAGCGTCCAATCCCCATTCGTGCCCGCCGGGCGATATATACCGATAATGACCATCACGCCGTCGTCGACAAATTCGCCGGAGAATTCAGAAAACTCGTACTGCTGTTCGTTTTCAGCCATTGCCATTTATAACATGTTCCTGGGCAAACGCGATTGCTGGCTTGCGAGCGCAGGAAGGTGCCCTGCACCCTGAAGACCGATGGCGGACGAACCCGCCTGCCCTCTTCCACCGCTTGGCTGGTCAGAACACCGCCAGGTATCTCAGCAGGGACAAGATGCCGATGATGATCACGATGGCCTGAACGAGCTGCTTGGTGCGCCCCTCGATCGGGAGGCGGTTCACGAGATAGAGCACGAGAATGACGACGAGAAAGGTAATCAGGATGCTGATCAGTATCGACATGCTAACCGCCTCGAGTGCTTGCTGCATGAAGCTTCAACTATGAGAGGTGGAACAAAAAGCAAGTGGCAGCACACATAACAACACATGTCGCTCGTCACTGTTTCCTGCGCGACACGCGTATCTCACGGTCGCGCCGATGATGCCTCGAGCGCGGCTGCGCGGGTACGGGGCGGCCGCGGCCGACCCTCCACAATTCAACGATGCCGGCCGCGACCGGCTAAGGGAACATTCATCCTTGTCTCAACGTTTTGCGCTCTTGAGGAGTTATGCCGTTGAACGAGCCGCAAGTTCGCAGCGATGGGCTGCAGGTTGAAGAGCATCGGCAGTTCCAGGAAGCATTCTGGAGTGCCGAAAGGCTCGCATGGTTAGGATTTGCTAGCGTTCTCGTTCTCGTCATCCTCGGCCTCAGCGGCTCCGGTGGGATATTCTCGAAACAAGCTATCCGTTTCCAGGAAGGCACCGCGGAGTTTCCTCGTTTCAGCCGCTGGGAAGCGCCTGAGGCCATAACAGCATTGCTGTCAGCTCGAGAACAGGGTGCGAAGGTCACGTTCAGCCGGGAATTCTTCCGGAGCTTCCGAGTGGAGACGATCCATCCAGCGCCGATCTCCGCCGAAGCGGGCGACCATGGCATGACCTATCACTTCCACTCGGTACCGGGGCAGGACGTCTTGCTCACCCTCCACGTTCGACCGTACCGGCCCGGCATCGCCAGTTATCGGGTGGGAATAAACCGGGAGCCTGTTCAAGACGTTCGGACGATCGTTTGGCCCTAGATCATCTCATTGTTTTCATCGAAACAGCGAAATGATCTAACCCTTTGAAATGAAGCAGTTCATGACGGGAAGCCGTCACGCACTTTTCCTGGAATTGCTCTAGGAGTGATCGCATGGAATCTGTTGCCCGCGGCGCGGCTATCTACTTCATCTTGCTCATCGTGCTGCGCCTTTCCGGCCGACGCACCGTTGCGCAGATGACGACCTTCGATTTTGTGCTGCTACTGATCATTGCCGAGACGACTCAACAGGCGCTGTTGGGAGAAGACTTCTCCATCACGAACGCGACGGTTCTCATACTTACTCTCTTCGGCCTCGACATTCTCTTGTCCTATGTAAAGCGGTCGATGCCCAAGGTGGCGCTGCTTCTGGACGGTACGCCCACTGTCCTCATTGCGGAAGGTAAGATCGACACGCATGCATTGAAACGAGCGAGGGTGGACCTGGAGGAGGTGCTGGCTGCCGCACGGGAGCAGCACGGCCTGGCTCGGCTCGACCAGATAAGGTTCGCTATTCTCGAGGCCGATGGGGGCATCAGCATCGTACCCCAATAGCCAGGTGTCGGAAGCGAACCACCAAGCAGCAGTATATGGCGGAATGGAGTTGCATTTCGGACACAACCCACATTTGAAACCTTTACAGGCCATCGCGGGCGGCGCTCCGAGGGCCTTTGAAGCGCGAGCCGGTCGATAATTACGCCGATGACTTCGTCCTGCTTGCCACCGCATTCGAGGGTGCCGACATCCGGCCCAAGCCGTTCAGCGGCAAGGCAACGTCCTCGCCAAAGTGGCGCTACCTTTGCAACTGCAAAAAGAGTGGCGACTTCAGGCGTAAGGTAGCGTCAGGTTTCCTGCTGCTCCAATGACGCCGGATCATTCGCGCGCCCGAGCATGTCAGCGTTTGTGGAATGCGACGCGATGAGGCATCTGCTGTCCATCATCAAGGCCGGAGGCTTGCGGCGTATGGCCCCAAATCGCTGAATGTTTCGGGGGCCTTGTTTGCTCTCCGCGCAGTGGCCCGAACCACAACAGCGTCAATACCAACTCGAGCGGTGATACCATGACAACAATGAGCAAAGCGGCTTCCATGGATGTTCCTTCCTGTCCCGAAACGGCTCCGCTAATCCTTGGCGGTCCGATCTTGCTGGTCGGGTTCGAGGCACTTGCGGGTGATCGCGGCGGTATGTTCATCGAGCCATTGTGCCATCGACAGGTCCTGCTGCAGGATGACTTCGGTCGGCGTAACCCATCCTCGCTTCCCTTCGTCCTTTGTTCCTTGCAGGATAGAACCCGAGGACTCTAGAAATGTTCCTGAGGTGATCAGCGGCCGCCTAAGGGAATATGTGCCCGTTCCTGGTCAGGCTTCGCGATGTTCTGGCTGCGGACGCGAGCCCGTGAGGAGCTGCGAACGTCGCGTGGCAGAGGCGCTTAATTGGATCAGGGGCGCTTCCACACAGAGTTTTGAGTGGACGGGCAAGCGCTGCTCACTATAGATGCTTGTGAGGACTGCCGAGGCTCGTGATGGAACGCAAACTCGCAGCAATCGTAGCAGGCGACATCGTCGGCTACACGCGCCTGATGTCTGAGGACGAGTCCTCGACCTACGCCGCATTGCGCGCGGCCTTTAGCGGACTGATCATCCCTACCGTTGAGAAACACGGTGGTCGAACCTTCAAGACGACCGGGGACGGCTTTCTCGCGACATTCCCGAGCGTCAACGAGGCCCTCGATGCGGCGATCGAAATCCAGAACGGATTCCTCGAGCGGCCGTTTGACATGCGTCTCGGCATCAACCTCGGCGACGTCATAGAAGACAATGGCGACATGTTCGGTGATGGCGTGAACGTCGCTTCCCGGCTGGAGGCCATGGCCGAGCCAGCCAGCATTTTTGTCAGCGAGGCGGTGGTCCGTAGCGCCGACCGGAGCCGCAGCAAGCTTTTCTACAGTGTCGGCAGAAGGCAGGCCAAGAACATACGCGAGCCGCTTGCCGTGTATGCCGTTCGGATCGAACCCGGCCAAGGCAGCGGCCGGAATTGGATACGGCGGATTGGCCGGGGGCGAGCCTCTTTGCCTTACGCGGCGGGGGTGGCAGCGCTTGTCCTTGTCGTCGCCTTGCCCCAAATGCCCGCATTGAGAGCAATCGGCGCGGATATCAGCGACAGTCTTCTGCGCCTGTCAGGCGGCGAGCCTGCAGATGCCCGGCCGTCTGTCGCGGTGCTGCCCTTTGACAATATGAGTGGCGAAGCCGACCAGGACTATTTCGCCGACGGGCTGACCGAGGACATCATCGCCAATCTTGCGCGCAATCCCGAACTTCAGGTGATCGCACGCAATTCGACGTTCGCCCTGCGCGGTCAGGCGGAGGACATCCGCAGGATTGGGGAAAGACTGGGCGCGGGCTATGTGGTGGAAGGCAGTGCTCGACGCTCCGGCGACCAGCTTCGTGTGGTGGCACAGTTGATCGACGCGCGCAGCGGCGCGCATCTTTGGTCTCGCAGTTATGACCGCCGCGTCGAGGACATCTTCTCGGTCCAGACCGACCTGACGGCCGAGATCGTGTCGCATCTTGTGTCCTATGTTCGTGAATCGGAGGTCTCGAATGCGGCTGAACGCCCGACCGAAAACCTTCAGGCCTACGACCTCGTCCTGCAGGCGCGTGACCGTTACAAACACGGCTCGAAGGATGCCGGGGCGCTGATTGCCGCCCGTGCGCTGCTTCATCGGGCCCTCGAGCTTGATCCCGGCTACGCCGCTGCGCGCGCCAATCTCGGAATGACATATATCGTCGACTTCGCGCAGAAAATCAGCGGCAGAGCGACCATGACCGATGTGGAAACGGGTCTCAGCGAGACGCGCCAGGCCGTTCGGCTAGATCCAAATCTCGCTGTCGGCTATCAGGTCCTCAGTTTCGGCCTCTCCGTTACCGGCGACTACGCCGGTGCCATGCAGGCTGCACAACGCTCGGTCGAGCTCAATCCGAACGATCCGGACAGCCTGATGGCGCTGGCGAAGGCGCAGGTGCGATTTGGCAGCTATGACGAGGCGGTGCGCAACGCCGAGCGGGCGCGCCGGCTGCATCCCATGGCACCAGAGTACTATACCTATGTCTACGGCCAGGCGCTCTATGCTGCCGGTCGTCTGGACGAAGCCGACCAGGTCTTGCGGGAATGCCTGATCCGTGCGCCGCGCGAGGCAGACTGCCTGCTGATACACACGGCGGTCCAGAGCCAGCGCGGAGACGTGCAAGAAGCGCAGCGCACGATGGCGCGGCTGACGGACGTGAAACCTGAGTTTTCACTTGCGGATGAGCGCGCCAATCGTCGCTTCGGCGCCTCTCCGCTCATGGACCAGTTTCTCTCGCAACTGGCAGAGGCGAGGGCTCCGGACGTAACGAGTGGCTTCGTTTACCCGGGCCTTGGACCATTGCTGTAGGGGCGGAACGCCGTGTGTTGTTGGCGTTCACGCATTCAGTGACGGACTTACAGCCGGACATCCAAGAGCTTTGCAATCGAGTCGATTCCCAACTGAATCAGCTTCTCGACACCGCTCGGAGCTTCATTCAAGCACGCCTCAATCCACAAGCCATCGAGGACGGCGTGGACGATGACGGTCGTGTTTTCTACTTCCGCGGCGGAAAGCGGCCGGCCTTCTGCTTCGAAGACGGCTGCTATCAGAGGTTCGGTGGCGCGTCGCAGGTCTAGATAGCTCTGGTCACGCACGGCCGCGATCAGCGGATCGACCCTGCTTTGGCTCACGAACGTGGCCCAGAGAGAAAGCATCCTGTAGTCCGAGGCGGGAGCATCCAGGGTCGCGACGATGAAGCGGCGAAGGCGCTCATGCGGTGTGCCTTCGGTTGAGGTCAGCTCCCGCATCGATGCAGCAGTTATGAGCTCGATCGTCCTGCGGTAGGCGGCCACAATCAGGTTCGCCTTGGCGTCGAAATGATGCCGGATCAAACCGTTCGACACCCCAGCGCGCGCGGCGACGGCACGAACGGACGTCGCCTGGATGCCAAGCTCGGCAATGCACTCGAGCGTCGCCTCGATAAGGTCACGCTGCCGTCCGCTGTCTGGCAACCCGTTGTCGGAACTCTGCATATCCGTACGCTCCCCCTGCTCGGCCTTATATACCCGATTGGCAGAGAGAATACATTCCTTCGACTATACACTTGCATAGCGCTATGCAAGTGTATAGTGTCGCTGTCAATCAAGGGCAGCCGGGGAAGGCGCGCCTGAAAAGGGAACACGGGAACAGCATTCTTCTTCATGGCTGGATCGGGCATTGCCCGCGTCGCTACGATCGCGACGCGAAAGGTTCCGTCGTGCCTGAAGAAGTCCGCCGGCAGGCTGTGCTCGCCGGCTCTATCGGGATGAGGCGAATGACAGCGAACGAGACTGCCAACAGACGTTACGACATTCTCTTCGAACCCGTGAAAATCGGCCCTGTCACGACGCGCAACCGTTTCTACCAGGTACCGCACTGCAGCGGCATGGGGCATCGCTATCCAGAGGCCGATCTGTACATGCGGCGGATGAAGGCCGAGGGCGGCTGGGGAGTGGTCTCGACGCAGGAAACGGAAATACATCCCTCTTCCGACATTTCCCCGTCCAACCAGGGACGGATCTGGGACGACCGCGATGCTGATAGACTGAAAGAACTGACGGAGGCGGTTCACGAGCGCGGCAGCCTCGCAGCGATCCAGCTCGTCCATAACGGCATCCATACCGCCAATCGGCTGACCCGCATCGCGCCCTACGGCCCTTCGGATATGGTGGTGGATGTCGAGGACCCGGTGCAGGCCCGCGCGATGGACAAGAGCGACATCGCGGCCTTCCGTCAATGGCATCGCGATGCGGCGCTCAGGGCCAAACGTGCCGGCTTCGACATCATATATGTCTATGCCGGCACGACATGACGCTGCTCCAGCATTTCCTGCTGAAACGGCACAATTCGCGCACTGACGAGTATGGCGGCAGCTTCGAAAATCGTCTGAGACTGTTCCGGGAGGTGCTTGCCGACACCCGCGACGCGGTCGGCGACCGCTGCGCCGTCGCTGTCCGTTTCGCCGTCGAGGAACTGCTCGGCGCCGACGGATTGCAGCATGATGGCGAAGGGCATGACGTCGTCGCAGCCCTCGCCGACGAACCCGATCTATGGGACGTCAACCTCTCGAACTGGTCCAACGACAGCCAGACCGCCCGTTTCTCCCAGGAGGGCTTTCAGGAAGAGTATGTCTCCTTCGTCAAGAAGCTCACGACGAAGCCCGTCGTCGGCGTCGGCCGCTACACGTCGCCCGATGCCATGGTCCGGGCAATCAAGACGGGCGTACTTGATCTCATCGGTGCCGCGCGCCCCTCGATCTCCGATCCCTTCCTGCCGAAGAAGATCGAAGAAGGCCGGATCGACGACATTCGCGAATGCATCGGTTGCAACATCTGCACCGCAAGCGACAACACCGTCGTTCCGCTTCGTTGCACCCAGAACCCCACGGTTGGGGAAGAGTGGCGCAAGGGATGGCATCCGGAAATCATTCCGCCGCTGGCCCGGCCCCAATCGGTGCTCGTCATCGGCGGAGGCCCGGCCGGTCTCGAAGCCGCGCGGGCGCTCGCCCAGCGGGGGGCCGACGTGACGGTTGCGGAGGCATCCCGCGAATGGGGGGACGCGTCACCAAGGAAGCCAGGCTGCCGGGTCTTGCAACCTGGGCCCGCGTTCGGGACTGGCGAATGAACCAGCTTCGCCAGGCCCCCAATGTGGAGCTCTATCTCGATAGCCCACTCACGGCGGACGACGTGCTGTCTTACGGGATCCAGCACGTCGCGATCGCGACCGGCGCCCGGTGGCGGACCGACGGGGTCGGGCGCACCCATCGTTCGCCGTTACCGTTTCTCAACGGCGACGCGGTCGTCGGCGTCGATGCGCTCCTCAGCGAAGGGGCATCGGCTTTGGTCAATGATGGTCCGGTCGTCGTCTTCGATGACGACCGCTACTACATGGTGAGCGTCCTGGCAGAAATGATCGCGCTATCAGGGCGGAAGGTCACCTTCGTCACCCCTGCGTCGATCGTTGCGCCCTGGACGGAGCATACGCTGGAGCAGCGGCGGGTCCAAACCCGGCTGATCGACCTCGGCATCGACATCATCCCGCTGCATCAGTTGAGCGGACTGACGCAAAGCGTCTTGACGATCGAATGCATCTATTCCGGCAGGAAGCGGGAGATTGCCTGCGCGGCAGTCGTCCCCGTCACGGCAAGACTTCCTTCCGATCGGCTCTGGCATGAACTCGCCGCGGTATCGGACGGCTGGGCTGACCACGGCATCGAAACCGTCGAAAGGATCGGGGACTGTCTCGCCCCCGGGATCATCGCCGCTGCCAACTATGCTGGGCATTTCTACGCCAGGAAATTGGCGCGGGCGATCGTCGACGATTACGATGCCTATCGCTGACGTTAACTCGGCTCCTTACCGCTCAGGCTAAAGGAATCCGCAAGGCAAAGCGCAGTCGGCGAAAGCCGGGGAGTGATCGCGTCGTTTTGAAAAGACGCAGTTCAGGCGAATTCCGCGCTCATACGCACGAGGTCTTCCCACAGACTTTCGGCAAAGCCGCGCAGGACCATGATCTCGAAAACGGCAATCTCGATGCGCGTGAGATGCACGGAGACATGCCCGAGCAGGGTCATGGCGGAAGTGCCGACGGGGAATGCGCCGGGATCGAGATCAACCGCCGTGCCCTTGGCGAGCATTCGCTCCACCATAGTGCCTTCGACGCGGATGCGAATGCGCCCGTGGCTCTGGTCGACGGCCGTCGCATGCGGCTGAAGCGCTGCCGAGAGCGCAGCGAACTCGTCCCGAGAGAGCGGCGCGTCGCCGACGATGAACCATTGCCCGGGGCCGGCGGCATGCACGGCACGGTGCGCGGGCCCGGCGGCTTTTTCCAGCACGCCGGAGAGGTCGGGAGCATGGGGCCGCCGGCCGAGAACCTGAACGACGTGGCCTTCCGGCATGGCGGTTAATGAGACGCCGCGTGAAGCCGGTCCGGTCGCCGAACCGAGCGCCGGGCGAAGTGCAATTCGGAAATCAGACATGGAGCCTCTCGTTCGTGGGATCGACGAAGGTCGGATCGCAGAGGATGGCGGGCGTGTATTCGCTTTTCAGCCCATTCCAGACCACGACTTCCTCGCCGAGGCGCTCCGGTCCGCGTTTGACGAGCGCGAGGCCGATCGTGCAGCCGACATGCGGCGAGAAGGCGCTCGAGGTGACATGGCCTTGATCGTTCTCGAGCGTCGCCGCTGCGTTTTTCTCCAGGATGTGCGAGCCCGTCTTGAACGATGCGGTTGGGTCAAGAGGGCGCACACCGACGAGACGGAGCCGGTCGGAGGCCTTCAAGCCTTCCCGCTCCAGCATAGCCTTGCCGATGAAATCAGCCTTTGTCGCGGAGACCAGCTTGCCGAAGCCGAGATCATCCGGGATGACGGTGCCGTTTATTTCCGAATGGGTGACATGGCCCTTCTCGATGCGCAAGACACCGAGCGCTTCCGTCCCGTACGGCTGGAGACCGTATTCGGCGCCCGCATCCATCAAGATATCGGCGACGCTTTCCGCATAGCCGGCGGGTACGGCCAGTTCATAGGCAAGCTCGCCCGAGAAGGAGATGCGGAAGAGGCGTGCGTGCAATTTGCCGCCGCAAAGCGAGACTTCCTTCGCAGCAAGGAACGGGAAAGCCGCACTGGAGATGTCGTCGTCGACGATCTTCTCCAGGACCAGCCGAGCCTTCGGTCCGGCGATCGCCATCTGCGCCCATTGATCGGTGGCCGAGGCGAGACGGACATCGAGCTCGGGCCAAAGTGCCTGGGCGCAAAATTCGAGATGGTTCATGACACCCGCCGCATAGGCGGTCGTCGACGTCATGAAGAAATGCTCTTCGCCGAGCCGGCTCGTCGTGCCGTCGTCGTAGATGAAGCCGTCCTCGCGAAGCATGAGCCCGTAGCGCGCCTTGCCGACCGGCAGCTTCAAGAAAGCGTTGCAATAGATCCGGTTCAGGAATTCCGCGGCGTCCGCCCCGAAGATCTCGATCTTGCCGAGCGTCGAGACGTCGCAGAGCCCGACGTTCTGCCGGACGTTGACGACCTCGCGATCGACACTTTCGCGCCAGGTCTTTTCGCCGCCGCGCGGAAACCAGGCCGACCGATACCAGAGGCCGGTCTCGACGAAGATCGCGCCGTTCTTGGCGGCCCAGTCATGCAGCGGCGACTTGCGGACCGGCTGGAAATGGTACCCGGAATGTGCGCCGGTCAGCGCACCGAACGACACCGGGGTATAGAAGGGGCGGAATGTCGTCGTTCCGACCTCGGCAGGAGAAACGCCGCGTGCTTCGGCGAGAAGCCCCATCGCGTTTACGTTCGAGAGCTTGCCCTGATCGGTCGCCATGCCGCTGGTCGTATAGCGCTTGGCGAGTTCCACATGGCCGTAGCCCTCGCGGACCGCAAGGCCGATATCCTTGAGATGCACGTCGTTCTGAAAGTCGACGAAGGCCTTGCCCTTGATGCCGGGGATCGACCAGAGAGGTTTTGCCGGGCGGTTTTCCTCTTCCGCCTCGACGTTCGGCAATGTCGCCGGCCGGCAGGAGAAACCGAGCTCGCAGAGGATTGCCGTGGCTTGCGCGGAACCCTCCTGCATGCACGCGGCAATGCCGGCCGTCGCAGCCGCGGCGCCGGCGATCCTGAGGCCCTTCAGGTCTTTAGGCGCGAGAAAGGCGGCCTTTTCTTCCGACCAGCACGGCTTGCTGCCGCGATGACAGGCGAGATGGATGATCGGGCTGAAGCCCCCCGCCATGGCGAGGGCATCCACCGCTATCGTTTCCGACCGGCCGTCGCGCAGGACCTCGATGGCCGACACCGATTTGCTGCCCTTTGTTCGGGACACGACCGCGTTTGCGATAACCCGCGCCTTTCCGCGATAGCTGGGGGCCGCCGTCGGTCGGCTATCGACGATGGCAGTGACGTCGACGCCGGCCGCTTCGAGATCGCGCGCGAGAAGATAGCCGCTGTCGTTGGAGGTGAAGATGGCGGTCGCCTTGCCTGGTGCGACCCCATATCGGTTGAGATAGGCGCGCATTGCGCTCGCCATCATCACGCCGGGGCGGTCGTTGCCGCCGAAGACCAGCGGGCGCTCTTCGGCGCCGGTCGCAAGCAGAGCCTGTTTCGCGACGATGCGCCACAGCCGCTCGACCGGCAGATGGCTCGCCGGGTCGCGCACATGCTTCTGCACGCGTTCCACCGCACCGAAGACGTTGCCGTCGTACCAGCCGAAGACGGTCGTTCGCGTCATCAGCCGGACGTTGGGCATCGACTGCAGTTCGGCGCTCGCCCCGCCTGCAAAGTCGCTTGCCGTCTTGCCATCGATCATGGAGGTGTCGAAAAGGAGCGATCCGCCCGGCATCGAGCCTTCATCGATGAGAATGACCCTGGCGCCGGCGCGCCCGGCAGTCAGCGCCGCGGCGAGCCCGGCCGGACCGGCGCCGACGACGAGCAGGTCGCAATGCGCCCAACTCTTCTCGTAACTGTCGGGGTCCGCTTCATAAGTTGCCGTGCCGAGGCCGGCGGCCCTTCGGATGAAGGGTTCGTAGAGTTTCTCCCAAAGCGGCGCCGGCCACATGAATGTCTTGTAGTAGAAACCGGCGCCAAGGAATGGCGACAGGAGTCCATTCAGGGCGCCGACGTCGAAATCGAGCGACGGCCAACGGTTCTGGCTCCTGGCTTCAAGTCCCTCATAAAGTTCCTGGACGGTGGCACGCGTGTTTGGCTCGGTGCGTCCGCGGCGGCCGATGGTGACGAGCGCATTCGGCTCGGACGCGCCCGCTGTCAGAATGCCGCGTGGGCGATGATATTTAAAGCTCCGGCCGACGAGCATCTGTCCATTGGCAAGCAGGGCGGAGGCAAGCGTGTCGCCTTCAAAACCCTGCATAGGCTTGCCATCGAAGCTGAAGGCGAGCGGCGCGCCGCGATCGACAAGACCACCCTTGGCGAGGCGATAGGAGGTCATGGCCGGACCCCCGCCAGTTTTGCGGCGGCGGCATCCAGACAGAGTTCGACCTCATGGCTTGCCGTGTCCCGGGTCACCACCAGCCAGCGGCGGCAACCGGAGGTATGATGCCAGTATTCCCGATGGATGCCCCTCGGATTGTCGCGCAGATAGACATACTCCGTCCACGCCTGATGGCCGGCGTCGGGCGCTGGGCGGGATAGAACCGCACCCTTGATCGCGAACTCTTCCTTGGGCCGTGCGCCGCAATGAGGGCACGAAATGAGACTTGCCACGCTTGTCTATCCTCTTTTGCGGGTTGCTCAGTGAAGGTTGGGCTGCGCCCCCATACCCTTTTCGTCGATAAGGAAGCCCCTCTCGAACCGGTCGAGGCGAAATGCTCTTGCGGTCTTCTGCGCCTGATCGCGGGCGATCAGATGGGCGAAGCAATAGCCGGAGGCGGGCGTCGCCTTGAAGCCGCCATAGCACCAGCCGGCATTCAGATAGAGATTGTCGAGATGGGTGCGGTCGATTATCGGCGAGCCGTCCATGCTCATGTCCATGATGCCGCCCCAGGAGCGTAGGACACGCACGCGCGACAACGCCGGGATCATAGCCTTGCCGGCTTCCGCGACATGCTCGACCGTCGCGAGATTGCCGCGCTGGGCGTAGGAATTATAGCCGTCGAGGTCGCCGCCGAAGACGAGCCCGCCCTTGTCCGATTGCGACACGTAAAAATGGCCGGCGCCGAAGGTGACGACGCAATCGATGAAGGGCTTCAGGCCTTCCGAGACGAAGGCCTGAAGCACATGGCTTTCGATCGGCAGGCGCAGATCCGCCATCGCCGCCACCTGCGAGGAATTGCCGGCCGCCGCAAGCGCCAGCTTGCCGCAGCCGATGAAGCCCCTCGTCGTTTCGACGCCGGTGACGCGGCCGCTTTCGCGCCTGATCGCGGTGACCTCGCAGTTCTGAATGATGTCGACGCCGCGGCTGTCGGCTCCGCGCGCGTAGCCCCAGGCGACGGCGTCGTGGCGCACCGTGCCGCCGCGCCGTTGCAGAAGGCCGCCCTGGATTGGAAAGCGGGCATTGTCGAAATCCAGGAAAGGCAGCATCTCGCGCACGGCGGCCTGGTCGAGGAGTTCGGCGTCGACGGCATGCAGCCGCATTGCGTTACCGCGGCGGGTATAGGCATCGCGCTGCGCATCGGAATGATAGAGATTGAGCACGCCGCGCTGCGAGACCATCGCATTGAAATTGAAGTCCCGCTCCAACCCCTCCCAGAGCTTCATGGAGAGCTCGTAAAACGGGTTGTTTCCAGGTAGCAGATAGTTGGAGCGGATGATCGTCGTGTTGCGGCCGACATTGCCCGAGCCGACATAGTTCTTCTCGAGCACCGCGACATTGGCAATTCCGAATTCCCTGGCGAGATAATAGGCTGTCGCCAGCCCGTGACCGCCGCCGCCGACGATCACCACGTCGTAATGCGCCTTGGGCTGAGGGTCCCGCCATGCGGCGCGCCAACCGCGGTTACCGGTAAGGCCGTTTAACAGAATGGAGAGAGCTGAGTAGCGCATCGCGGGAATCCCTGAGCATCTGCCCTCTTGATAACGCGGTCGGAATGGAATGAACTGCAGAAACGAGACGATTTCCTGCACAAATGGGCCACTGCGATGACCGAGGCGAAAAATATCCAGAAAATGGGCTTTGTCCTGATCCGGAATTTTGCGCTGATGTCCTATGCCTCCGCGATCGAGCCGTTGCGCGCGGCAAATCTGATCGCCGGCCGCGATCTCTATCAGGTGAAGCCCTTGTCCTTCGCCGGCAGATCGGTCGTCAGTTCCTCCGGAGTCGCCGTCGATTGCGAAGACGCCGCCGCAAACGCGAAACATTTTCACACGGTCTTCGTTTGCGCCGGCGGTGGGCGGGCAGACTGGGAAGAAGCCGCCCCCCTCTATCCAGCACTCCGCAGGCTCTCGCGCGAAGGCGTGCGGATCGGCGGCATTTCCAGCGGCGCTTTCATTCTTGCGGCGGCCGGTCTCCTCAACAATCGTGATTTCACCATCCACTGGGAACATGCGCCGGTGTTGCGAGAGGCATTCCCGGATCTCAGCCCTCGCCAGGCGCGCTATGTGCTCGACGGCGATCGCATCACCTGCGGCGGCGGCGTTGCGCCGCTCGACATGATGCATGCGCTGATCTCGGAACGGATGGGTTCGCACTTCGCCCGCCGCGTCAGCGACTGGTATCTTCATACCGCCATCGCGGAACCGGCGGATCCGCAGAGGGCGTCGTCGGCGGAGCGCTTCGGCACCACGCATCCTGCGCTTCTCGCGATACTCGAAAAGATGGAGGCAACGATCGAGCAGCCTCTTGAGCGCGCCGCCATGGCGCGCTTTGCCGGTATCAGCCCGCGGCATCTGGACAGGCTTTTTGCGCAGCATCTCCGATCGGGGTTCCTCGAAACCTACCGGCAGACGCGGTTGCGCCACGCCAGGCGCCTTCTCGAACAGAGCCCTCTCTCGATCTCGGAGATCGCGTTTGCCACCGGTTTCTCCAGCCCGGCCCATTTCTCACGCGCGTTCAAGGCACTTTTCGATCGGACGCCGGGAGAGTGTCGCCGCTGAATTTTCTTGTGAGCTGAAGAAAATTTCCTTTGCGGCACGCGCCGGCGCGACGCCGAACGAGGCGGTCAAAGCGTTGTTCGGCGCAGACGCGGTGGCCGCGCTGACGCATGCGAATTGAACCGGGACGGTGGACAGAAGCCGCCGAAGGACGTCGCCGATAAAGACCGCTTTCGATCTGATGCGCGAGAACCGCCCGTGATTTCGCGGGCCACTCCGGCTTTACATTTCTTTACATTCGCCCAGAACGCTCGAAACATCGCTCAGCTAGCTTTCCTCCATTGCAGCAGGCGCTGCGGAGCAAAGGAGACTAACGATGGAAAACGATGACAAGAACCTGTCGAGCCCGAACGCCAGCGAACCCGCTTCGAAGGGCTGGGGTCGGCGCGCCGCGATCGGCGGTCTCGCAGCCGTCACGGTTGTCGGCGGGATCGGTTATGCAGCCGCGCGCAGCGACGATTTCGGCTTCGGCATGGGTCGTTTCGGCATGGGCGGCCAGATGATGCACGCGCATATGGGAGGCGGCTTTATGGAACACCGGATCGGCTCCGTGCTCGACGAACTCGATGCGACACCCGAGCAGGAAGACAAGCTTTGGGACATCATCGACAAGGCGCGCTCTGAGATCAGGCCGACATTCCGGGACTTCCGCGAGACGCGTGAGGAGGTTATCGAACTCCTCGGCGCGTCGACCATCGACCGCACCGCCGCCGAGAAACTGCGCAGTGAGCGCATTGCGGCCATCGACGAGGCCTCGCGCAAGATGACGACCGCGCTCCTCGACGCCGCGGAAGTGCTGACGCCGGAGCAGCGCGCCAAGCTCGTCGAGCATCTGAAGGAGCGCAGGGGTCACGGTCGGTGGTAAGACTTGCCCGGCTACTGCATGTTTCCTTAAGAACATGCAACAATTCAAAAGCGCTACAGCGACCTTTGCGCGTCTGATAGGACGGGCGCGCTGTAGGCAACTCAAACGGAGCGCAAGAAATGGCGGAACGGGTCTTGATCGTTGACGACGACACGCGCCTCTCCGCCATGCTTGCCGACTATCTCTCCGGAAACGGATACATCGTCCACACCGCGGCGACGGCTACGGCGGGACTCGCTGATCTCGGTCGCCATGGGCCGGACGCCGTGATCCTCGACGTCATGCTTCCCGATCTCGACGGTTTCGAGACCTGCCGGCGCATGCGTGCCGTCTCGGACGTGCCGATCCTGATGCTCACGGCCAAGGGCGAAGAGACAGACCGCATCGTCGGGCTGGAGCTCGGGGCCGACGACTATCTGCCGAAGCCGTTCAATCCCCGCGAACTGCTGGCGCGGCTGAAGGCGATCCTGCGCCGCCGCAACGGCAGCGCGACGGTTTCGCGCACTTTTCGCTTCGGACGGCTGGAGATCGATCCGGGATCCCGCTCGGTCCGGATCGACGGCCGCGAATGTGCGCTGACCAGTTACCAGTTCGACCTGCTTGTGGCGCTTGCCGAAAATGCCGGCCGCACGCTGTCGCGCGAGCAGTTGATGGACGCGGTCAAAGGCGAGGAGCTGGATGCGTTCGACCGCTCCATCGATGTCCACATCTCACGCATCAGGGCGGCCATCGAGAACGATCCCAAGCATCCGAGGCGCATCATCACCGTGCGCGGCGCCGGCTATGTCTTCGCCCGTTTCCAGGACGACGAGAGGTAAAGCATGTCGCCCAAAAGTATGCAGCGGTTTTTAGGGCAACGACATGCGTAAAACCAGGGATGCATGTCGCCCAAAAGTGTGCAGCGGTTTTGGGGCAACGACATGCATCAAGACAAAGCATGTCGCCCAAAAGTGTGCAGCGGTTTTGGGGCAACGACATGCATCAAGACAAAGCATGTCGCCCAAAAGTGTGCAACGACGTGCATGAAAACAGAGACCTAGAGTGATGCGCAGTCGGCTGTTTCTGAAAATATACCTAACGCTGCTGGCGAGTCTTGCGGCGGTCGCCGTCGCCAGCGCCGCCTTCGTGTGGCTGGGGCAGGGCGAGGAGGAGTCCAGTTGGCAGAGCCAACGCGCGCGGTTTGTCACCGCGCTGATTCCGCCCGATATGGACCGGCGGTCGGTCGAGGCGACGTTGGAGCGGTTTTCTCGGGCCTTCGATGCCGACATAGCGGTCTACGATCCGGGCGGCAAGCTGATCGCGAGCGCCGGCCGTCCGCTGCCGCCCGACATCGTCGACCGGCCCTGGCACCACGGCAGGGGCAACTTTCACACCATGGTGACCGAGTTGCCCGACGGTCGCGCGGTAGCCGCGCGCATGGAGCGGCCTTTTCGCCCGGCCGGCCGCAATCCGCTCGCCTATCTGGCGTTGATCGCCGGCGTCATCGGGCTCGCCGCCTATCCCGTGGTGCGTCACCTGACCCGCCGGCTGGAGCGGCTCCGCGGGGGCGTGGATGCCTGGGGCAGGGGCGATTTCGTGGCGCGTGTGCCGGAGGACGGCAGCGACGAGGTCGCGGCGGTGGCGAAAAGTTTCAACAGGGCGGCCGATCATGTCGAGCGATTGATCAAGTCACACCGCGCTCTGCTCGCCAATGCCAGCCACGAATTGCGCTCGCCGCTTGCGCGCCTGCGCATGGCGATCGATCTCTATGAGCAGGCGCCGGACAAGAGCCGCAAGGAGGAGATAGTCCGCAACCTCGCCGAACTGGACACGCTGGTCGAGGAGATCCTGCTGGCGAGCAGGCTCGACCATGTCGAGAAGCTCGATGCGCCCGAGTCCGTCGACCTCCTGGCCCTGGTCTCGGAAGAGGGGGCGCGCAACGGCGTCGAGGTCTCCGGCACGCCGGCGACTGTCACAGGCGATGCGCGCCTGCTCGGAAGGCTGGTTCGCAATCTCATGCAGAACGCGCTGCGCCACGGCGCCCCGCCGGTCACAGCCACTGTCGCGCAGGCAGGCAGCATGGTGGAACTCAGGGTCCGCGATCACGGGCCGGGCATACCGGATAGCGAGAGCGCCCGCGTTTTTGAGCCGTTCTATCGACCCTCGGGGCGCAGCGAGGCGACGGGCGGCTGGGGCTTGGGGCTGGCGCTGGTGCGCCAGATCGCCGAGCGCCACGGCGGCGCGGTCCGTTACGAATCTCCTTCGGACGGCGGCGCCTGCTTCGTCGTGACGCTTCCGGCGAATCGGGCCGCCCGAACGATGCACTGAAGGATGCTGCCTTTCACTCTGGCTGCGATTTCCGGATCCCACCGGTTGCGGCCACTATTGTCAGATGTTCTCCTTGTGCGCCCGCATGGCAGGCCCTCCGGAACTCAGCCGGCCTGCGGTAGCGATCTTAGCGCGTCCGATTGGGCGCGCGGCGATGTAGCAGCACCGGCAAGGCTCGCGATACCGACTAAGCCGTCGATTCTGGTAAGCTCGTGCGCTCCAGCTCGATGACGCTCGACCGATACGCCCGGTACGATCTCAACGGGAATGCCTTCGCCGTCCAGCCGTCGGATTTCCTTGCGCATTCCGGCAGATGCGGTGGGGTCGCCGGATTTGAGGCGCACCACGCGCTTGCCTGCCCGGACAAGCCCTGTCATCGCATTGTGAATCTCCTCGTCGCCACCCGGGGCGCGGCTGCTCTGTCGATTGACGAAAAAGCGCTTTGCTTCCCGGCGGGCGAGTTCGAGCACCTCGTTCGAGATCGGTTCGTCGAAGAGAATGACATCAGCCGCCTGCAAGGTACGAACGGCCTTCAACGTCAGGAGTTCGGCATCGCCCGGTCCCATGCCGACGATCGTGACGCAGCCGATGGAGACGGAGGTCGCGTGCAAGCGATCCACCTCCTCCATCAGCCGCGCCTCGACACCCTCCTCCGGTGTCTCCAGAAACGCGCGATCGACGAACCGCTCCCAGAAGGCGCGGCGCGGAGCGCCGGGATTCAGTCGAGCGTTGACCCGTTCGCGGATCGCCTGCGCAATCGCCGCCCAGCCCTTGATCGCCGGCGGCAGCAGGGCTTCGATCCGGCGGCGGATGGCTTGCGCCAGGATTGGCGCCGCGCCGTCGGTCGAGATCGAGACGACGACCGGCGAGCGATTGACGATCGATCCGAACTGGAACTGGCAGAAGGCCGGCTTGTCGATGACATTGACGGGAACGCCCGCCGAACGCGCGGCATTGAAGAACGCCTCCGCTTCGGCATCGCCATCGCAATCGCCGATCGCCAGGGCGGCGCCGGAGAAAACGCCGCCGTGCCAGATTTGGTCGTGATGGACGAGGCGGCCGTCCTCGTGTGCGGCGCCGCGCTTCAGGAGACCCAGAAAGACGCCGCTCAATTGCGAGCGCGGCGCGTGAAGATGAACCTCCGCCCCACAGGCTGCCAGGAGTTCGGCCTTCCAGGCGGCGGCGTCGCTGCCGCCGGCAATCACGACGCGCTTCTTCTTCAAGCTCCAAAACAACGGCAGGGTGGCGAGCGGAGCGACGCGTTGCGACGAGGGTCGTGCGGTCCGGTCATTCAGCGGCAGCGGCAAGACATCCATCGATGATCCCCCTGATCTCTGCGCGGCAGGAGCCGCAGTTGGTGCCGGCGCTAAGCCTCTCGCCGATCGCCTCGACACTGTGGCAGCCGTCTCGAATTGCGCCCGTGATGTGGTTGACGCCGACGCCGAAGCAGGAGCAGACGGTCGCGCCCGGGTCCTCTCTGCCGGCGCCGGGGCGCCCCGCGGCGACCGCAAAGCGCATGCTGAGGTCGGCATGCGAGGTGCAAAGCTGGGAGACTGCCCAGTTGCGGGCGACCGCCACCGGCCGCGACGAGAGGAACAGGGCCGCAAGCAGGCGATCGCCGTCAAAGAATGCGAGGCGAAGCTCGCCGGACTGACGGTCGGTGTAGCCGATCGGCTCGATTCCGGCAGGAATGGAAAAGCTTTGCCGGCACCAGCCGATCCAGTCCAATTCCGGTTCGGCGAAGGCAAGCTCGACGCGCCAGCCGCCCTCGGCCTTGGCGAGTGCCCAATAGGCGGCATCCATTGCTCCGGGTTTCCGGGCGGAGACCGCGAAACCATAGGCCCGGGCGGCGAAACGGGCAGCCTTGACGGCCACGTTTTTCGACGCCGGTTGCCCGGACAACGGGTCGGTAATCGGCGGCACCAGCGCGTCGATGCGGGCCCTCGAAGCGAACTGGTCGTTCCAGTGCATCGGCACGAAGAGGCTTCCCTCTGCCTGCCGCTCCGTGAGAAGCGCCCGGACGATCGCTCGTCCGAACGGGCTCTCGATCATCACCAGATCGGCATCAGCGACGGCGAGCTTTTGTGCGTCGCGCGGGTGGATTTCGGCAAACGGTTCGGCGATGTGGGCGGAGAGTCGGGCGCTCTTTCCGGTCCGGGTCATCGTGTGCCAATGGTCGCGGACGCGGCCGGTGTTGAGCGTGTAGGGATAGGCATCGTTTGCCCGTTTCGAGACCGACGCGCTGATCGCGACGAAGCTGGCACGCCGATCCGGATGGTAGAACCCGCCGTCGGCGAAAAAACGTCTTCCTTGGGGCTGCGTACCCCGGGCCCGCGGCCACTGGAAAGGCTTCAGATCGTCGTAAGTCGCCTTGTCGATCGCCGCGTGCGCGCCGATGTCGAAATCGCGGCGGCCGTCGTTCTCGAAGCCGGAAAGGGCGGCATGTTCGGCGAAGACCTCGGCGGCGGAGGCATGGGCGAAGGCCTTGGCGAAGCCCATGCGCCGCCCGACCTCCGCCAGTTGCCACCAATCAGGGCGTGCCTCGCCGGGCGCATCGAGGAAGGCGCGCTGGCGGGAAATGCGCCGTTCGGAATTGGTGACCGTGCCGTCCTTCTCACCCCACCCAAGCGAAGGCAGAAGCACGTGGGCGTGGCGGCTCGTATCGGTCTCCCGCAGGATATCGGAGACGACGACGAAGGGACAGGCCTTGATCGCGGCCTCGACCGCATCCGCATCGGGCATCGAGACGACCGGGTTTGTCGCCATGATCCAGAGCGCCTTGATCCGCCCGTCGGCGACGGCGCGAAACATGTCGACGGCCTTGAGGCCGGGTTTGCTCGCGACCGCCGGTGCGTCCCAGAAGCGCTGGACGAGATCACGGTGAAGGGGTTTTTCGATGTCGAGATGGGCAGCGAGCATGTTGGCGAGTCCGCCCACCTCGCGCCCGCCCATGGCATTGGGCTGGCCGGTCAGCGAGAACGGACCCATGCCCGGCCGGCCGATCCGGCCTGTTGCAAGATGGCAATTGATAATCGCATTCACCTTATCGGTGCCGGAGGCCGACTGGTTCACGCCCTGGCTATAGCAGGTGACGACCTTTTCGGTTGTCTCGAACAGCCGGAAGAAATCGAGCAGCTGCGTCTGCGAAAGCCCGGTCAGGGCCGAGAGTTCCGCGACATCCAGCGCGGAAGCGACCGCAAAGGCTTCGGCGAAGCCTCTTGTGTGCGCGGAGATATAGTTCTGATCGACGGCGCCGCTCGCAGCGAGATGGGCGAACAGGCCATTGAAGAGCGCCACGTCGCTGTCGGGCGCAAGCGCCAGATGCATGTCGGCGATGTCGGCGGTCATCGTGCGGCGCGGATCGATGACGACGACCTTCATCTCCGGGCGGTTCGCCTTGGCCGCGGCAAGGCGCTGATAAAGGACCGGATGGCACCAGGCGAGGTTGGACCCGGTGAGCACGACGAGATCGGCAAGCTCCAGGTCTTCGTAAGCACCGGGAACCGTGTCGGAGCCAAAGGCGCGACGGTGACCGGCAACAGAGGAGGACATGCAGAGGCGTGAGTTCGTGTCGATGTTCGCCGAACCGATAAAGCCCTTCATCAGCTTGTTGGCGAGGTAATAGTCTTCCGTCAGCAATTGCCCGGAGACGTAAAAGGCGACCGAATCCGGGCCGTGCTCGGCAATGCTTTCCGCGAAGCGGCTGGCGACGAGATCCAGCGCTTCGTCCCAGCCTGCGCGGCGGCCGCTGATCTCCGGATGAAGGAGGCGGCCGTCGAGATCGATGGTTTCGGCAAGCGCCGAACCCTTGGAACAGAGCCGGCCGAAATTGGCCGGATGCTCGGGATCGCCCTTGACGCTGACCGCACCGTCATCGCCCACGCGGGCGATGACGCCGCAGCCGACGCCGCAATAGGGGCAGGTGGTCTTTACGCTTTTCTCATGGACCGGTTCTGGCATTCGATCTTACCAATTCCTCGTTTGGACCCCGGGGTCGCGGCCGTAGCATCGCCTGGGAAAGTGATTCCTGTCGTGGACCCTTCCCGGCAAATCAGGCAGGCGCGCAAAACAAAAACGCCATGCAATCAGCCAAGTCACAAAGGACAAGGACGAATTACACAGCGTCGATGCTGGCGCCTGGATTTATAGGCTGGCGGTGGTTCCGCTCCGTTGCGGATGCACCGTTTGTAATGTGGTCAGCGCGACTATCGCGGCCTGACTTGCTTCATTCGTATATTGGCAAAAGACAGGTGATTGCACAAGATTTAATGATTCGCGTCTAGTGCATAAAAAATGAGCAAATGCACGGTCAGCCGAAGTCTTTCAGAAGCATGCCGAGAATTATCAGGCTCAGGAGGATCGTCAGGCACTGCCAGAACAGCAGAGGATTGCGTTCCATCAGCGACTGCGGACGAGCCCCGACCAGCTTTGAATTTGGATGCGACAGGTCGTACACGAACTCCGACAAGGCCTGATATCGCTGGCCCGGGTCGGGGTGGATCGCCTTGCGGATCGCGGCCTCCACCCAGTCCGGCACGTCTAGCCGAATCTCGCACAGGCTGTCGAATCGCAGTTTCTGCTGCTGTTTCCGGTTTCTTGTTCGCGCGACGGCGGCGCCGTAGGGCAAACGGCCGGTCAGCATCTGGTAGGCGATTACGCCGAGCGAATAGAGGTCCGACAGCTCGCTGCCCCGCTCTCCGACAAAATACTCCGGCGCCGCATACTGCACAGTACCGAGTATATCGCCGCGATCGAGATCCGGCGCCGCTTCAATGACGCCGGCCACCAGCGCCGAGCCGAAGTCGATGATTTTCACCGTGCCGTTCCGATCGATCATGAGGTTCTCAGGCCGCAGGTCCTGGTGGATGATTTCCTTGCGATGAAGGGCGCGAAGCCCGTCAGCAATCTGACCAATGATGTCGCGCACAGCGCGTAGCTCGGCTCGCGGGCGGTCGGCCATCCATTGGGCAAGGGTCTCGCCGTCGACGAACTCATTAACGAGGTAGAGAGATTGGCGCGGCGTCAGCGGATGCCGGCTCCTCAACACATGCACGCTCGAAATGCGCCGTGCGATCCATTCCTCCATTGCGAAGCGCCGAAGGTAGTTCTCGTCCTCTCGCATGTCAGCCGATGTAAATTTCAATGTCACGCTCTCGCCGGTATGCGGATCGGTGGCGAGAAAGATATGGCTGCGGTTACTCGCATGGATTTGCCGATGAATCCGGTAGCCTTCGAACTCTCCAGGCACTCGGGGCAAGGGTGCCGGAGCCAACGAATCCGTCCTGTCGAAAACCGGCTCCAGATCGTCGTCAGGCAAGCCCTCGATCCG
Organism: Sinorhizobium sp. 7-81; assembly: GCF_030124405.1. Taxonomy (NCBI): domain Bacteria; kingdom Pseudomonadati; phylum Pseudomonadota; class Alphaproteobacteria; order Hyphomicrobiales; family Rhizobiaceae; genus Sinorhizobium; species Sinorhizobium sp. 7-81. The sequence goes on from NZ_JASKLT010000002.1 coordinate 771,961, forward strand.
GACGATCTGGATCGTCAGGTTATCGCTGCTTCCCGCCTCATATGCCGACGCGGCAATATCTGTCGCTGACGCAGCAAGGTCGGTGCTCGATGCGATGATTGCGGCGATCTTGCGGGACGAAATGCTGTGGTGGATTCCGTCGGTGGTCAGCACGAAAACATCCCCGGGCTGGACATCCAGCCGGCGGTAATCGATTTCGACAGACGGCAGCAGCCCTAGCGCCCGACCGAGATAGCTTTCGCTCTGTGACGGCGCCAGGCGGTGGTCGGTGGTCAATGGCTCGAGATTACGGTCGGAGAGTCGCCAGATGCGGCTGTCGCCGACATGGAAGAGGTGCGCTCTTCGACCCTTCAAGACGAGCGCCGAAAACGTTGTCACATGAGCGTGGTCGCGATCCTCGATGCCCCGGTTCTGCGCGTTGAGCCAGGAGTTGGTCGCGTCGATAACACGGCTTGCGGCGGTCTTTACGGTCCAGGCATCGGAAGTACAGTAATAGTCTGTCAGGAAGCTCTTGACCGCAGTCTCCGCGGCAATATGACTGACCGGGCTCGAGGAAATGCCATCGGCAATCGCGAGGGCGACACCCTTCATCATGAGGCCGGCGCCGCCCGGGACGATCGCGCCATGGAAATCCTGATTGATCGCCTTGCGGCCCGCTGCCGAATACTGGCCGAGTGAGACCTTGAGCTTGCCCGACTCGAGAGACTTCAACATCCAATCTTCCCAACAGGAAGCGGTCCCGCCGTCTTCCGGCGGGACCAGCAGGTCACGTTTTCACATCATTCGGCGGCGACGAGTCGCGTGGCGGGCTGTTCGGTTCCCTTGCGGCTCGGCGAGGTCTTGTAATGGGTGGCGTAGATCATGCCACCGACGAAGGTAAGGCCGCCGACGAGGTTTCCGATGACGGTCGGGATTTCGTTCCAGAGAAAGTAGTCCATCCACGTGAACTGACCGCCGAGCATGATGCCCGAAGGGAAGAGGTACATGTTGACGATCGAGTGCTCGAAGCCGAGATAGAAGAAGATCAGGATCGGCATCCACATGGCAATCACCTTGCCGGAGACCGAGTTCGACATCATTGCCGCGATGACGCCCGTCGAGACCATCCAGTTGCACATGACGGCCCGCACGAAGAGCGTCAACATGCCGGCGGCTCCGGCGGCCGCATAGCCGAGCGTTCGCGACTCGCCGATGGTGCCTATCTTTTGCCCGATTGCGTTGGGCTCCTGCGAAAAACCCATGGTGAAGATGATCGCCATGAAGACGGCGGTAGTCATTGCGCCCGCGAAGTTTCCGACAAAGACGAGGCCCCAGTTGCGCAGCACCCCACCGATGGTCACGCCGGGACGTTTGGCGATCAGCGCCAGCGGCGCCAGCGTAAACACGCCCGTCAGCAGATCAAAGCCCATGAGGTAAAGCATGCAGAACCCGACCGGAAAGAGCAGGGCTCCGATCAGCGGCTCTCCCGTATTGACGTTGATGGTGACCGCGAACGCCGCCGCGAGCGCCAGAATGGCACCGGCCATATAGGCACGGATCAGAGTGTCCTTTGTGGACATGAAGACTTTGGACTCGCCCGCATCGATCATCTTCGTGGCGAATTCCTGGGGTGCTACGTAGGACATCGCGCTTCCTTTTCGCGTTCAGGAACGGCTCAGCGAGCCGCATGGTTGTTTGCAAGGTCGAGATAGATTTCTCGACCCTCGATCCGGACCGGGAAGGTTGATGTCCTTCCATCGTCCGCGCCTTGAGCTTCGCCCGTTTCAAGTGAAATCACCCAGTTGTGGAGCGGACATGTGACGCAGCCGTCATGAACGATCCCCTCGCTGAGCGGCCCGTTCTTGTGCGGGCATTTGTCTTCCAATGCGAAGATGCGATCATCGACGGTCCTGAAGACAGCAATCTTCGTTTCGCCCTTGTGGACGCGCCGTGAGCCCTGGCGTGGGATATCGTCGACGGTGCCGACCAGAATCCACGCGGCCTCAGTTCTAAGATTGTGAGCATTCATTCCGCTGCTTCCTTCTGGATGACGGCCATCGGCCTGAACTCATGCTTGTCCTTGCCGGAGACGCGCTCCGACCAGGGATCGACCTGAGCGAATTTCTGGCTGAAGACGAAGCGGTCGAAATAGGCCTTGCGCTTGTCGGCGTCGTCCATGATCTGGCGACGGATCTCGTCGAGACCGATGCGTTTCGCCCATTTGTAGATGCGTTCGAGATAGCGGGCCTGCTCGCGGTACATCTGCGTCAGCGCGACGATGTGCTCCAGCGCCTCGTCCTCGGTCTTGACGAGCCCGAGGACCTCCGTGCCCTTGATGTCGAGTCCGGCCGCACCGGCGAAATGGATCTCGAAGCCGGAGTCGACGCAGATGACGCCGACGTCCTTGCAGGTCGCTTCCGCGCAATTCCTTGGACAGCCGGAGACGGCCATCTTCACCTTGGCCGGCGTCCACGAGCCCCACATGAACTTCTCGATGCGGATGCCGAGCCCGGTCGAGTCCTGGGTGCCGAAGCGGCACCATTGCTCGCCAACGCAGGTCTTCACCGTCCTGAGGCCTTTGGCATAGGCTTGGCCGGAGACGAAGCCGGCCTTGCCGAGGTCGGCCCAGACGGCGGGCAGGTCCTCTTTCTCGATGCCGAGCAGGTCGATGCGCTGGCCGCCGGTCACCTTGACCATCGGCACGTTGAACTTGTCGACGACGTCGGCGATGGCGCGCAATTCCTTCGAACTGGTGACCCCGCCCCACATGCGCGGGACCACCGAATAGGTGCCGTCCTTCTGGATATTCGCGTGGACGCGCTCGTTGATGAAGCGTGACTGGTAGTCGTCGGCATATTCGTCCGGCCAGTCGCAGACGAGATAGTAGTTGAGCGCCGGCCGGCACTTGGCGCAGCCGCAGGACGTCTTCCATTCGAGCTCCTGCATGACGGCGGGAATGGACTTCAGCTTCTTCGCCTTGATCAGGCGGCGGACGTCGTCGTGCCCGAGTTCTGTGCAGTTGCACATCGGCTGGACGGCGGCCGGGTTGTAGCTGTCGCCGAGCGTCAACGACATCAGTTGCTCGACAAGACCGGTGCAGGAGCCGCAGGAGGCGGACGCCTTGGTGTGGGCGCGCACGTCGTCCAGCGACGTCAGGCCCTTCCCGGTGATCGCCCCGACGATCTTGCCCTTGCAGACGCCGTTGCAGCCGCAGATCTCCGCATCATCCGGCAAGGCTGCAACGGCCGCCATAGGGTCCAGCGGGGACCCTCCCTGGTAGGCCTGGCCGAAGATCAGCGTGTCGCGCATCTCGGTGATGTCGGTGCCGCGCTTCATGAGGTCGTTGAACCAGGCACCGTCCGCGGTCTCGCCGTAGAGCACCGTGCCGATGATGCGGTTCTCCTTGAGCACCAGACGCTTGTAGATGCCGGCAGTGGCATCGCGCAGCACGATTTCCTCTCGTCCGTCGCCATCGGCAAAGTCGCCAACCGAAAAGAGATTGATGCCGGTCACCTTGAGCTTCGTCGGCGTATCGGAATGCACGAAGGCGGCGCTGCGTTCTCCGGCAAGATGGGCGGCGGCAACCCGCGCCATTTCATAAAGCGGCGCGACGAGACCGTAGACCATGCCTCCGACTTCGGCGCATTCGCCGAGCGCCATGATATCCCCGTCCGAGGTCTGCATGCCGGCGTCGACGACTATGCCGCGGTTGACGGCGAGCCCAGCTTCCTTGGCAAGGCCGACATTCGGCCTGATGCCGACCGCCATCACGACCAGCGTTGCCGGAATGATGCGCCCGTCGTCGAGCTCGATGCCCTCGACCTTGCCCTCGCCAACGATCCGTTTGGTATTTGCCTTGGTGATGACCTTGATGCCGCGCTCCTCGACCGCCTTCTGCAAGAGATAACCGGCGGCCGGATCCAGCTGGCGCTCCATCAGCGTCGACATGACGTGCAGCACGGTGACCTCCATGCCGCGCGCCTTCAGACCGGCTGCCGCCTCCAGGCCGAGCAGGCCGCCACCGATGACGATCGCCTTTTCGCGCGACTGGGCGGCAAGCAGCATCGCCTGCACGTCGTCGAGATCGCGATAGGTGATGACGCCGCGTAGATCCTTGCCGGGAACGGGAATGATGAAGGGCACCGAACCGGTGGCGATCACCAGCTTGTCGTAGCTTTCCGTGACGCCGTGGTCGGAGGTGACCGTCTTGGCGTTGCGATCGATCGCAACGATCTTGTGACCCTTGTAGAGGGTGATGCCGTGCTGGATGTACCAGCCGTCGCCGTGAATGACGATCTGCTCGTAGGTCTTTTCCCCGGAAAGAACCGGCGACAGCATGATGCGGTCGTAATTGACGCGCGGTTCGGCGTTGAAGATCGTTACTTCATAGCGCCCGGGCGCCTTTTCGAAGAGTTCTTCCAGCATGCGGCCCGGCGCCATGCCGTTGCCAACGATCACCAGTTTCTCTGTCATCATTTCACTCCGCGGCTTGTTTCTTGAGAGTTTGGGCGGACAACATGGTTCGTGCGGCGCGCTTGTTCCGGATCGCTTCGAGATGTTCGGGATCGGGGTTGGCGCCGCCTTCATAGGCTTCCAGGAAGTCCAGGAGTTCCTCGCGGTAGGCGTAGTAGTCGGGGTGCGACAGAAGCTCCTTGCGCGAGCGCGGCCGCGGCAGGTTCACTTCCATGATGTTGCCGATCCGCGCGTTCGGACCGTTCGACATCATCACCACCCGGTCTGCGAGCAGGATCGCTTCGTCGACGTCGTGCGTGACGCAGATTGCCGTCACCTGGGTCCGCTTCCACACGTCCATCAGCACTTCCTGAAGCTCCCAGCGGGTGAGGCTGTCGAGCATGCCGAAGGGTTCGTCGAGGAGGAGCAGTTTCGGCGACAGAGCGAACGCCCGCGCGATGCCGACACGCTGCTTCATGCCGTTCGACAGGTCGGCCGCGAGCCGGTGCGTCGCATCGCCGAGGCCGACGCGCTGCAGGTAATATTCGACGACGTCGCGCCGCTCGGCCGGTGTGGCATCGGGATAGACCCGGTCGACGCCGAGCGCGACGTTTTCACGGGCGGTCAGCCAGGGAAGCAGGGACGGAGCCTGGAAAACCACCGCCCGGTCCGGGCCGGCGCCCGAAATTTCCCGTCCGTCAAGGATGATGCCGCCGGACGAGATAGGGTTGAGGCCGGCCATCATCGACAGAACGGTCGACTTGCCGCATCCGGAATGCCCGATGATCGAGACGAATTCACCCCTGTTCATCTTGAGGTTGAAGCCGTCGACCACCGTCAGGGGACCTTTCGGCGTCGGATAGACCTTCCGCACCTCGAAAAACTCGACATAGCTCTTCTCGATCGCGGAACGCGCCTTTCGGGCATAGGCGTCCGGCAGCTTGGCGCCGGCCAGCTTCTGCGTGATCGGCACGACGTTCGGCAAGGCCACGGCGCCGCTTTCGGCCGTGCTGCGCCCTGCGCCCAGATCCATCAGATATTCGGTGACGGCGCCGCGAAGGCGGATGAACTCGGCGTTCGAGTTCATTTCCGCGCGTTCGCGCGGGCGCGGCAGGTTCACCTCGAAGCTCGGCCCCAGCGATGCCATCGGGCCGGGCGTCAAGGGAATGATCCGGTCGGCAAGCAGGATCGCCTCGTCGACGTCGTTGGTGATGAGGATGATGGTCTTCTTTTCCTTTGACGAAATCTCTGCGAGTTCGTCCTGAAGCTTCGAGCGGGTGAGCGCGTCGAGCGCCGAGAGCGGCTCGTCGAGCAGGAGCACGTCGGGCTGCATCGCAAGAGCTCTTGCCACGGCAACGCGCTGGCGCATGCCGCCCGAGAGCTCCGCAGGCCGCCGTTCCGTCGCATGGGACAGGCCGACCATCTCGATATAGTACTGAACGATCCTCGTCCGTTCGGCCTTGCTCTTGCCGGAGTGCACCGCGTCGACCGCAAGGGCGACATTGGCGCGGACCGAGAGCCAGGGCATCAGCGAATAGGACTGGAAGACGACCCCGCGCTCTGGCCCGGGACCCGACACTTCCTTGTCGCGGAAGAGCACCGCGCCCAGATCCGGCATCGTCAGGCCGGCGAGGAGGGAAATCAGCGTCGATTTGCCGGAGCCGGAAAAGCCGACGATGGCAATGAACTCGCCTTCCTGAACCTTGAGGTTCACGCCCGAGAGGACGTCGTTGCGCGACTTGCCCTCGCCGAAGGACTTCGAGACGTCGCTCAGTTGAAGAATTGTCACGGGCGCCTCCTACCGGTTCGACGTGAAGGTGAAGGCGGACTGGAGGGCATACATGACCCGGTCCAGAATGAAGCCGATGATGCCGATCGACAGCACCGCGACCATGATGCGGGCGAGCGAGTCGGACGAGCCGTTCTGGAACTCGTCCCATACGAACTTTCCGAGGCCTGGGTTCTGGGCGAGCATCTCAGCCGCAATCAACACCATCCAGCCCACGCCCAGCGACAGCCTGAGGCCGGTGAAGATCAACGGAAGGGCGGACGGCAGAACCAGCTTGCGGATCGTTGTCGCGGTCGAAAGCTGCAGGACCTTGCCGACGTTGACCAGGTCCTTGTCGATCGAGGCGACGCCGAGCGCGGTGTTGATGAGCGTCGGCCACAGCGAACAGAGGGTCACGGTCACCGCCGAGATCACCAGGGACTTCGGCAGCAGGCTCGACGGATCCGCATAAAGTGCCGAGACGACCATGGTCACGATCGGCAGCCATGCCAGCGGCGAGACCGGCTTGAAGATCTGGATCAGCGGATTGATCGCGCCGCTGATCGTCTTGGAGAGACCCGAAGCGATTCCGAGCGGTACGGCGACCAGGGTCGCGATTACGAAGCCGAGTCCGACCGTCATCAGCGACGTCGCGATCTGATCGATATAGGTTGGCTTGCCGGTGAACACACGATGCTTCACCTGGTCGGGCTTGCCCTCGGCGACGAGCTTGGCGTTGCGTTCGTCCTGCCGGGCATAGAAGGCGGCTGCCTTGCTCCGTTCCGCAAAGTGGTCCTGGAGGAGCACGTTCGCCTGGCTGAAAACGGCGGCAGGCCCCGGAATGGCACCAAGCGAGGTTTGAACCTTGGGCGCAAGAAAGCCCCAGAGGGCCAGAAAACACAGGATGCCGGCAAGCGGTACCAGCAGCACTTTGCGGATCTCTGACATCTGCTCGGCGACATTGTCGCCGGCGGCCATGCGCAGGATCGGGGTCACCCAACCAAGCCCGAGCACGTTGAGCCAACCGGCGGCCTTATTGATCCCCTGAAACAGACGCTCGCGTCGCGCTAGTTTCGATTGAGCCACGGTGATCGCTTGAGTCATGGATTTGTCTCATCTGTTGGAATTGTGGTCTCGGAACCGGCGGCCACGGATTTCGCGCCGCCGGCTCGAAGTTCAGCCGCCGACGACGTCCGACCCGGATATCGTCTGTCCGTTCTTCAGCCCGATCTTGAGGGAGTCGATGTATGCGTTCGGCGCCTTCGCATCGAAGGCGACACCGTCGATAAAGTCGGTGGTCGGCGCCCTGTAGCCGTCGGTGCCGAAGGGGAAGTCGCCCTTGTCGGCGGTACCCTCTTCAACCAGCATCTCGGCTGCCTTCATGTAGATGTCCGGCAGGTAGACGGATTTGGCCGTTTCCGCATACCAGGCATCGTCCTTGTGCTCGGCGATCTGACCCCAACGGCGCATCTGCGTCAGGTACCAGATGGCATCGGAGTAGAACGGATAGGTCGCGTTGTGGCGGAAGAACACGTTGAAGTCCGGAACGTCGCGCTTGTCGCCTCGCTCGTATTCGAAAGTGCCGGTCATCGAGTTCGCGATAACGGCGGCGTCGGCGCCGACATATTCGCTGCGCGACAGAATTTCGACGGCCTCGGCCCTGTTAGCATTGTTGTTTTCGTCCAGCCATTTGGCTGCGCGAATGAGCGCCTTGGTGAGCGCAAGCGTCGTGTTCGGGTATTTTTCGGTGAAGTCCTTGGTCAGCCCGAAGACCTTCTCCGGATTGTTCTTCCAGATTTCGTAGTCGGTCACGACCGGTACGCCGATGCCCTTGAAGACTGCAGCCTGGTTCCAGGGCTCGCCCACGCTATAGCCGACGATCGTGCCGGCCTCGAGGGTGGAGGGCATCTGTGGCGGCGGCGTCACCGAAAGGAGTGCATCCGCTCTGATCTGTCCCGCGACATTTTCCGGTGAATAGAACCCCGGATGGATGCCGCCGGCAGCCAGCCAGTAGCGAAGCTCGTAATTGTGGGTGGAAACCGGAAAGACCATGCCGAGATTGAACGGCTTGCCCTCGGCCTTGAAAGCCTCCACGACGGGCTTCAGTGCGTCGGCCTTGATGGGATGGACCGGTTTGCCGTCGTCGCCGAGCGGAATGTTCTCCTTCATCATCGCCCAGACGTCGTTCGAGACGGTGATGCCGTTGCCATTCAAGTCCATGGAGAAGGGCGTGACGATATGCGCCTTGGTGCCGAAGCCGATGGTGGCGGCGAGCGGCTGACCGGCGAGCATATGCGCGCCGTCCAGTTCGCCGGTTATCACGCGATCGAGCAGCACCTTCCAGTTGGCCTGCGGTTCGAGCGTGACGAACAGACCCTCTTCCTCGAAGAAGCCCTTCTCATAGGCGATCGCGAGGGGCGCCATGTCGGTGAGCTTTATGAAGCCGAGCTTGAGTTCGTCCTTCTCGAGCTCCAGCATTTCGGCGGACGCGAAAGAGCTGGCGCCGACGTAGAGCGCGGCCGCCCAGGTGGCGACGGTCGAACACTTCGCGATTTTTCCAATGGAAGGCCTGCTCATGCTGTTCTCCTGTTTATCGGCGATGGGAGGTTCGCCTGCGGTTGCGACGTTCGGGACAAAAGAAAAAGGCTGCCAAAACCGAATCCGACGCTCTGCCTCGTTCAGAGCGCGTTCCCGGTTTGGCAGCCTTGCCTTCTGCGCCCTTCATTGGACGCGGGTTATTTCGAGCGGACCTCTATGGCCCTACGCTTTCCTCAATGCAGGATCCGTGCCAGTTCGGGACTGTGCCGATTTCTTCGGTTTTTCAGGGATGTACCCAAAGCGCCGATTCACTGGTGAGCGGCTCTTAAGCTGTTCCTTGAATAAATTTTGCGCAGTGCACAATAATCGAGCAACGGCAGGAGGCGGGTTCAGCGCTGGCTCGCGACGTAGTCGTCGAGCCGGTCCGGGTCGAAGATCCGGCCATCGAAGAAGCCGTCGGGGCCTAGAACAAGTCCCTTTTCCGAAGCGCCGACCGGCGCCGCGACGGTCAGGGCGCCTTCGACCTTCATATTGGCGCCGGGCATCGGCGCGGCGATCGGCTTCAACGCCTGTCGGTAGATGTCGGGCCGGTAGGTGTCACGCGCGCGCTCGGCCAGCGCCGCCGAATGCGGCGTGTGTCCCCAGCGCACCATCTGGCTGTAGAACCAGAGGGCATGGCTCTGCCAGGGAAAGGTTGCGCCCTTGGCGTGCGGGACGAAGAACTCCGGAATATAGCCGGTCGCGCCACTGCCGAGCGTCAGTCGGCCCGTAAGGATCGGCATGAGCCTCTCGTGTGGCAGATCAAGATAGGCAGGCGTGCTCATCAGTGCCGCGAGTTCTTCATGGTTGGCGCTTTCGCCGCACCACATCGAGCTTCGGTAAAGCGCGCGCAGCAGGGCGTCCAGCGCCGGGCGGTTTTCCGAGGCGAACCGGGCCGAAACGCCGAGCACCTTTTCCGGGCTCAGCCGCCAGATCGATGCTTTGGTGGTGACAATGCGCCCGGCATTGCTTGCGACCGCAACGCTGTTCCACGGTTCGCCGACGCAGAAGCCGTCTATCGCGCCGGTCGAGAGCGCATCCGCCATCAGCGGCGGCGGGACCACCACGATCTCGACGTGCCTTTCCGGGTCGATGCCGCAGCCCGCGAGCCAGTAACGCAGTTCGTAGTTATGGCCGGAGAAAGGGTGCACGACGGCAAAACGCAGCGGCGGCTCGCCCGAGGCGCGGCGGCGTTCGACGACGCGCCTGAGTGCTTCGCCATTGGCGCTCGGGTCAGTGCCGGGGCCGGCGTCCTCGGCAGCCATGCGGCCCCAAAGGTCCTGCGAGACCGTCACCGCATTGCCGCCAAGTCCGAGTGCAAGGGGCGCCACGAGTTCCAGCGACAGCGGCGTCAGGCCGAGATTGGATGCAATCGGCATTGGCGCCAGCATGTGGGCCGCCTGGAAATGGCCGACGGCGATCCGATCGCGGATATTGGCCCAGGAGGTTTCGCGGACCAGATGCACCGACAGGCCCTCGTCGCCGGCGAAACCCTTCTCGATGGCCGCGACCAGCACTGCGCTGTCGAAGAGGGGCATGAAACCAAGGGTGATATCGGCGGTGGCAGCCATTCACAGATCCTCCAGCAATCCCGCCGCCAGTACCAGGCTTTGTGCGATTTCGGCTATTTTGCGGTTCTGGTTCATCGCGGTCGTGCGCAGGAGTTTGTAGGCCTCCTCTTCGCCGATGCCGCGCGAGTTCATCAAGATGCCCTTGGCGCGATCGATCACCTTGCGGTCTGCAAGCTCGCTGCGAGCGTCCGCCAGTTCGCGTTCCATGCGTGAAAAGGCGTTGAAGCGGCTGATCGCCATGTCGAGGATCGGCTTCACGCGTTCCTGCCGCAGCCCGTCCACGACATAAGCCGAAACGCCGGCATCGATCGCCGCCTCGATCATGCTGCTGTCGGAGCGATCGACGAACATGGCGATCGGGCGCTTAACCGAGCGAGAGAGCTGGAACATGCTCTCCAGCAAATCGCGATTGGGATTTTCGAGATCGATGACGATCACGTCCGGCTGCAACCGTTCGATCACGCGCCCGACACCATGGACGTCGTGCACGACGCTTACGCGGCTGTGGCCGGCATCGCGCAGTCCCGCCTCGATGATCGAGGCGCGGATGGCGTTCTCGTCAATCACGAGAATGGTCAGGTCGCGGTGATTCATGCGGCGATCATGATGCAGTGCAGCAAATTTCGCAACATACCTGCCTAAAAAATTTGCGCTTCCGCAGGTTGCATGAATTTAAGGCGGAGGGGAGCTCGGCATCGCTCAAAACCGCTGAGACTTGAACTGATCTGCACGCCCCTCCATCTATTTTGAACACAGCGTGCCAATTCTTTCGGTCCTTGGTGAGCGGCGATGGTCACTGCTGTTTGAGGATCAGATCATGGGTTTCATGGACAAGGAAATAGCGCCCGTCGATGACGGCGCGCTGACGGACGCCTATTCGCATGCGATTGCCGGGGCGGTCGACGTGGTCGGCCCTGCGGTCAGCCGCATCGAGCGAGTGGGTGGCAGGGCCGGTCACGGTTCGGGCTTCGCCATCTCTTCCGACGGGCTGATCGTGACGAACAATCACGTCGTCGGGGATTCCAGGGCCGTCCGCATCACGACGCCGGACGAGTTCGTGACGGAAGGTCGCGTGCTCGGCCGCGACGTCGACACCGACATCGCGCTCATCCGGGCGAACTCGGGCGTCGGAGCCTGGGCGCGCCTCGGGGATTCGAAACGGCTGCGGCGCGGGCACATCGCAATTGCCATCGGCAATCCGCTAGGTTTCGAATGGACCGTCACCGCCGGCATCGTTTCGGCGCTCGGGCGCACGATGCGGGCGGCAAGCGGGCGGCTGATGGACGACGTGATCCAGACCGACGCTGCCCTCAACCCTGGAAATTCGGGAGGGCCGTTGGTCTCCTCGAGCGGCGAGGTGATCGGGGTGAACACGGCCGTGATCCAGGGCGCGCAGAGCATTGCCTTCGCGATCGCCTCGAACACGGCAAATTTCGTGATTTCCGAGATACTCAGATACGGCCATGTCAGGCGGGCGTTCATCGGCATCGCCGGCGATACGATCGAACTGCCGCGCAGGATCGCCCTGGCGGCGGGGACCGATCAGACGACATCGGTTCGGCTGAGACGGCTGGAACCCGGCGGGCCGGCCGAGCGCGGCGGCCTTCGGGAAGGCGACTACGTCCTGGCGATCGACGGCAAGCCCGTCAGCGGCGTTGACGACGTCGTGAGACTGATGGACGGCAGCAGGATCGGTCAGGCGACCGAATTCCTGATCTTCTCAGTGGCGGGCAAGATCGAAACGAGGACGCTGGTGCCGGTCGCGCGTTCGTGAGCGGCCTACTGCATGATTCTTTGAATCGGAATCGATTTACAGCGACCCTGCGCGTCCAATTAGACGCGCGGCGCTGCAGGCGACTTGCCAACCGTGAAGCGGTGGAGCGGTATCCCGACGGAAACCGCTCCACACGCAGTGACCCCTCTTGAAAACGACGCTGTTCCGAACGGAAAACCGTTTCACACGTTTCCCGAAACGGCTTAGCAGCGGCCCAGGCTGCCCAGCGCCATCAGGTCGACCGTTGGAAGGACGTTCTTGTCGGCGATGTATTCGACTTCCTGGAGCAGGGAGGCCAAGGCCAATTCCAAGCAATATTGCACGCCTTCGACGTTCAACGTCTTGGCGGTGTCTCGTGCATAGCTGACGAGCCGGGCAAGGGCGAGGAGTTCCTTCTCCTTGTCTTCCACGTCGATGGATAGCGTAATGGCTTGCTGCATGACTGCCCCCAGTTCATTCCGGGTCACTGCGACCCGCTCTCATGCGCAAATATAGCGTGACTTTGGCGCTGTGGGCGTGACACGAGCGTGACACACGCTGAATGGGAAATGCGGGCATTGCTACGTCTGAGGTTGATTAAGCAAGACCTTCCACATACTTGTCGAGTTGAACTCCCAATCCGGCCTTCCGCCGCGGAGTTCGTCCGGTTGAGCCCTGACCATTTCGAAAAGCTCAAGCGCATCAGCACGCTTCTGATCGACCAATCCCTGATGCAACCTGGCCGCTAGAGCGACGCGATCGCCGTCCGTTTGAAGGTCCGCGTCGGCAACGATGGCCGCCCATGTGCGCCGCTTGTAGAATATTTGCCCGGCTGCCGCCTCGATCCTCGCAGCATCTCCGGCGGTAATCGAGCCGTTCTGCCGCAGGCGGGCAAGCGTCGCGTGCACGTTGACCAATGGAACTGTCAGGGGCGCGTAGCCGAGTTCGGCGGGGGCGTGAAGCAGAGCCACATCCGAGTCGTCCGCCAACTCTCCTGCGGCATACCGGCGATATATTTCTCCGACCCCGATCATTCCGAAGGACGCACATTCGGCCGCGCGCAGGGCACCCATGCTCGCTGCCCCAAGGACCTGCACACCCTGCGAAAGGGCGAACAGTATCTCTTTGTGCCAGACCGGTGCGACATGTTCGAAGTTGCCGTCGACAAGGCCGATAACCGTTGCGCCGGCGCGTACGGCGCGCAAGATGTCGCCCTGCATCGCCGGCGGCCGGACCGCAAAAGCCGCACCGGCGAGTTCGCGCGCATCGGGGACGGTCGGACCGACAAACACGACCTTCATGCAACCGCCAGTGCCCAGGACAGCGCCCGGGTACCGAAGCGACGCTTGCGGTCGCCCTCCGGGTTCTCCAGGTCCGGAACGAAGACTTTGACAACGGAAAATGGCAGACCATTGCCAAGCAGCGGCACGGAGACGACCGGACCGACGCCAACCTCCCGGAGCCGCTGCAAGACGAAGGACAAGAGCGCATCCGGCCCTCCTGCCTGAAAGGCCCATACCGGCGTCGTTTCGTGAGGCACAGCCTCGAACAGCCTTCGCGTCTGCTCCGGCAGGGGCCGAACGAACGTTTCCGGATAGACGTCGTCACGCGCGCCGCTGATATAGGTAAGCCTCGATTGGGCCGCTTCGGTCACGGCGCGGATAGCCGCCCGCGGTGCATTCGGATGCGCCCCATGCCCGACAGTGACATTGTGGAAAAGCGGCGCCTTCGCCGTGAGGATGTCTTTTCCGGCGAGCACGGCGGTGAAGCACGGTATGCCGATGTCGCTGGTGATGTCGAAGAGGCGCAGCTCGAGATCGGCCGCGGCGATCTTCCCGGCCATGGCGTCGAGCACCGGATCGCCGAGCGACTGCGGCGCGACGCAACCTCGAAGCCGCGCGGGCAACGGCGAAAGGCGCCAAAGGACCTCCGCATCACGCTCGATCCGTTCAAGGACACCGTGCAGCACCGCCTCCGTTTCCGTATTGCCGGAGGCAAGTCCATCGGACGATTGCCAGTAGCGGCAGTTCTCGAGCGTTCTGTCGAGCAGGCTCGCTTCCAGCGGAACCCATGTTGCGGCCCCTCCGTCAAGGTTGCGGCCGAGGATCCAGCGGATGGGCTCGTCATCGCCAAGGTCGGGCTGTGCGCTGGCGATCAGCCCCGGCAGAGCCAGGGCCTCGTCGCCTTTGGTCAACAGTTCTCTACGGCTTGCAACTGTTGCCGGTACATGCGGCGCACATGCGACGGCGCGTTCGAGCGCCTCCATGGCGGCCGAGACCTTGGCGTCGATGTCCGTTATACCCTTGCCCTGATTGATGACCAGCGACTTCGAATTCGGACAAACGGCATTCCAGACCGGTATGCCGATGCAATCCAGTCGGGTCAGGCGCGCAAGCCGCGTGATGCCGAACTCCGGCAAAAGAGGCTCGATCCGGCCGAAGGTGGTTTCGGCGCTGCAGATCCGATCGGAATAGCGGATTGAATCGGACATGGCTTTGAAGAGACGCCTGGGCGGCAGTCCCTTTGGTCTGCCGCCCGTCGCGCGCATGGCCGGCGGTCAGCCGTCCATGAAGCCCCCGAAAACGGCGTCGGCGGTGCTTGCCGCAGCTGCAAGATTGACGGTTTTGACGACCGTGGACCCGGACTTACGCAAGGCATCGGCGTCGGCCAGCGCGCCCTGCTTGGGCGGATCGATCCTGGTGACGGTCCCCGCCTTGAGATCCGCAAGCCACAAATGATCCTCGCCGGCAATGCCGAAAACAACAACTCCAGCCATTACTTACCCCTCTTGCTGTCGCGCGGAATTGCGCCTCAAAAACCCGCCTTCATCAAACCTTCCCGGTAATGTTCCTTCTGCCATTCCTCGCGGAAGGGCACGATCGCCATCCATCTGTCGAGATCGAAATCCGGATGGACTTCGAGAGTCTTGCGCACGAATTGGCGAGCTTTCCTGCGATCGCCGAGCATGCCCCAGCTTGCCGCCGATAGCCGGTCGGCCGGGGTGCGATCCCGCATCCGGTCGATATAGGCGAGAGCCTGTTCGTATTGGCCAAGAGAGTAGCTGGCCCCGGCGGCCGTCCAGAAATATTCGTCCGGGGCGATCGGATTGAGATCGATCGCCGCCCCGATCTTCTGCAATCCCTCGCCGGGACGGGAGGCCTGCACGAGCGTATCGGCGTAACTGGCAATGACATTGGCGTAATGCGGGCTGAGCTCTTCCGCCCTGTCGTGGAATTCGGCGCTCTCGTCGAATTCGCGCAGATAGAGCTTGACGACGCCGAGCTCCCGGTAGCCGGAGGCGAGCGTCTCGTCTGCGGCTACGGCT
This sequence comes from Sinorhizobium sp. 7-81, assembly GCF_030124405.1. Lineage (NCBI taxonomy): Bacteria > Pseudomonadati > Pseudomonadota > Alphaproteobacteria > Hyphomicrobiales > Rhizobiaceae > Sinorhizobium > Sinorhizobium sp. 7-81. The sequence continues at coordinate 787,386 of NZ_JASKLT010000002.1, forward strand.
TCGCGCGCATGTTTCTCGGCAAGCATCAGCAATTCCCGATCGCCACGCGCCGTCAGCAGCCATTCGACGAAATAGCTTCGGGCAAGCCCGCTCATGGCGGGGGCAAAGTCTCCTTGACCGCTCAGCGCCTCGCGGAAGCTCTTGCGGGCACGGCGGACCTCGGGAAGGTTCAGATGCTTGAGATACCGCTGACCGAGGAGAAAGCTGCGGTAGGAGTCTCCGTTGCGCTCGTAGGCGTCGCGCGCGGCTTCGTTCCGCTCGACCTGGCTTGCGATGGCCGATGCGATCCGGTGCGCAATGCCCCGGCGCGACTGCATCAGCCCGTCGCCGATGAGATTGAACCGGTCGGCCCAGATGACCTCGTCGCTTGCGAAGAAGATGAGTTGGGCAAACAGGCTCTGGCGGCCACCTTCGTCCGTCAAGCGGGTATCGAGGATATAGCTGATGGTATGCCGTTCGTAGGTGTTCGCCTTGTCGGCCTGCAGACCGATCTGAGCCGCGGTGTAGGGCGCGATCACGCTGACGGACCGAAGGGCGCAAAGGCCAATCGTCACGTCTTCGATGAGGGAGCTCGCAAAGATTGCTGCGGCGTCGTGCATGCGGTCCGCGTTCGGCGGCAGCAGGACGAGCCGCGGCGGCTTTTTCTGGTGCGGGTCGTCCCGGACGAGGACCTCCACGGGCCCCGACGGCTGGCGGACGATCGGCACCGATTGGCTGACGCTGTCGAAGATCAACTGCGCATCATGGTGCCGTCCCTCGGACTCCAGCGCGCTCTTCAAGACCTTGCGGACGTCCTCGTCCGAGGGACTGCGCTCGAGCAATCGCATTGCCGCTAACTTGAGAAGTTCGCGATGTTTGCCCGCCGCAGCGGGTGCTGCGGCAAGCAGGCTCTCCCGCAGCCGCGACATCTGTGTCTCCCGTTGCCGGCTGACCCAGGCGTCGAGTGCCTTGCCGTGCGATCTCACATCCTTCAGGAAATCGTCGCGAAGCGCCATGGCGATACGACAGAAGCAAGCGACGGCATCGCCGCTCTCGTCCGTGACTGCGTCCAGATCGCTCGTCAGCGTTCCCGGGTTGAGCAGGATCGATAATTGCGAAAAGGTCAGGAGGGTTCGCCCGAGTTCCGTCTGTCGCGCGGCGATGCGGGAAATCGTCTTGCGCAGGTTGACATAGGCCTGGCTGGGTTCGACATCGTCCCAGAGCAGCTTCGCCATGTCCGCCCGGGACTGCTCGCGGTAGCCGTTGGCAATGGCAAGACACAGGATGAGCAGTCCCTTCTCAGGGAAAGCGACTTCGCGGCCCGCTTCGTTAAGGAGGCGCAATCGTCCCAGAGTCTGCAACCTGTAGGTCATGCGGCCCCCTCGCTGACGCTATTTTAGTGTCTAGCCGTGCAGGGGCTCCGTGCGACGAGCTCCCGAAGCGACACTTGACGACTCCGTATCCGGTGCCTGGGCCATGGCTGCGACGAGCGAGATGATCTTCTTCCGCAACACGGGGTCGGCAATCTTCAGGAAGGCCCTGTTGAGTGCGATACCCTCCTTCGAGGCCACGAAGGAAGAAATCTCGTTCGATTCCTGGACGTCGCTGACGCCGTCTCGTGCCGGCGCCTTGTCATCCTCGCGTTGGAAGAAAAAGCTTGGATGGACTCCCAGGATGTCAGCAATCGCCTGCAACCGGCTGGCGCCGATGCGGTTTGTGCCTTTTTCGTATTTCTGTACCTGCTGGAAGGTGATGCCCAGGCCATCGGCCAGCTTCTCCTGGCTCAGACCGACCATCAATCTGCGCATTCTGACGCGAGAACCGACGAAGGTATCAATCGGGTTTGGATCCTTCTTGTTCATCTCAGTGATTCTCCTCGGAACGGTTCAACCTCATGCGTATAAGTTTGCTTGAATAAATGCTCCCATGCAATCAGTGCGCGCCAGATTCCATCGGCGGAGACACATTTTGTGATTGTGTTGCGCGCCGGCTTCGTTTGCAGCCTGCCCGGCGCCATAGCCTCACCGGACGACCGGTTCGCCATGAAACCGGCGCCGCGAAGGCTTCGATACGCCGAACCCGACTTCCATCATCAGCCGCGGTGTCTGCTTTGCAACCGTGCCCATGTGGAACCCGAATGGATCCTCGACAAAGCCGAGCCCGGCTTGGCCGGTAAGCGTGATCGCGTTCTGCTCACCGTAGAATTCCAGAACTTCGTTTGCCGGATGGCCGACGAGCAGCGTCAGTTGGTGCTTCAGGCGGCGACGGCGATGGCTGCCCAGCACATAGATGTGCGGGCCGGCATTTTCGTCGACATCGGACAAATAGAAGAAGAACTTCAGCATGCGCCAATCGTCGAGATCGAAGTGATACTTGAACGACGCGAGGCTGATGTCGGCATCGGAGGCGGATTTCGTTGGGAAGCTCCACCAGACCCGAGTGGTGATCAATTGCGCTTCACCGCCGAGATAGTGCTTGGCCACGTCGAGAAGAAGCGGGTCGCGTTGCACGGCGACCGCGGCATCGCATTGCAGGACTCGCTCGAAATGGTGACCGCTGAGGATCGCCCGACCGAAGCGTTTTTCCGCCGCGGAATGTTCGCCCGCGAGAAACTCAAGCCGCCGATCGAAATTGCCGAAGCAGGGCGTTTCGTTCGCGAAACGCGCGATCTCGTCGCATACGGCCGGCGGCAGCATCAAGCCAGAGAAAAGTCCTTTCTCGCGCAAGGCGGCCACCACCGCTCCGGTGGCGATGCCGTCGAACATGGAAGGTATCGTACCCACTGTCGAAGGAGCCGGCCTGGCTGTCAGCCAATGAGCGTTGCGCACCGGCATCGTACGGGCGAGAAGAAACATCGGCAGCCAGGCCGGGTTCTCCCGCACGTCCGCCCAATAGGTGGGCACCCGCGCCAGCATGCGACTGAGCCGGCCGCCGCTGCGCGCGATCGTCTCGAGATCCTTTGACCCCGAAGCGCGTGAGTCGAGCATTTCATGTCCCCTCGTACGCGACGACGGCGTTCCCTTGCGGGAAGGCCGTCATGGTCGCCGGAATGCAAGGAAGCTAGCGCGCGTTGAGCATTGCTGCAACGCAGCAATTTTAGGGGTTCTGGGGTTTTCATTGCTGTGCTTGCGAAGCCATCAGACAAGCCCCGTTGCCGTCGAGGCAAGCGCGACGACCCCAAATCCGATGAGCACAAGCCCGGAAATGCGCGACACCCACGTCGCGAAACCGTCCGGCAGCCGCGTCTTTGCAAGCGCGATGCCGCCGCTCAAGAAGAACCACCAAGCAAGCGAACCGAGAAAGACGCCCGCGACGACAATCGCACCTTTTGTTCCGTCGCCGACAGCCGAAAGCCCTAACCCCGCGAAGATGGCGGCGAAGGACAAGATCGTCGCCGGGTTGGCGATCGTCAGGAAGAAGGTAGCGGTCGTCGTGTGAACGAGATCGCGTGCATTGATTTCAGCGACTGCGGCAAGTGGTTTCGGGGCAAGCCCGCGCCAGCCAAGCCAGATCATGAACAGACCACCCACGAGGCTGAGCGGTGTCGCGATTACGGACAACGCGGCAGCGAATGCCGCGAAACCCACCGCCGCCAGCATCGCGTAGGCCGCATCCGCGAGCGCTGTCCCGAGGCCGCCGGCGACGCCGGCCCAAAAGCCGCGCTGAAGCGTGCGGCTGATGCAAAGCGCGCCGATCGGCCCGAGCGGCGCGGCAATTGCGAGGCCGAGCAGGAGGCCTTTTCCGAAAAGCAGCACGGACATGCTATCGGACCTCCGGTTCTGTGAAGAGGTTATCGGCGACGGTCGAAAGCGCGATGACTGTCTCGCTGCGGGCGAGATATCGCCGTGCCTTAAGTTCAGCGAGAAACGGTTCGATGTCGCCGAGCGTCGGCATGCGGATCTTGACGCAATAGGACCATGAGCCCGTCACGTGATGGCACTCCGCGACAGCCGGGTGCGCCACCATGAATGCGCGGAATTCGGTTTCATCGGCATCGGCCGAAAGGGCGATCCAGACAAAGGCGAGAACGTCGAGACCGAGGGCGCGATGATCCACGTCGAGCGTAAAGCGGCGGATCGTGCCACTGGCGACGAGGCGGCGGATGCGCTCGTTGACTGCCGAGGGGGAGAGGTCGATCGCCGCGCCGATGTCGGTCAGCGACGATCGCGCGTCAGAGGCGAGGATTCCAATGATTTTTCTGTCAAGATCGTCCATAAGAGAAAAATACACGGAAAATAAGCGAAATTCAAGCGTTCTTGCAGTGTAGTGCGCAGCTGCGGAGATGGGCTGCGCGGCATGCGTTTGTCGCCGAGCGCTACGCCGCTTGTCCGCAGGGAGGGAGGGAGCTATGACCGAGAGCACAATCTCTCGCCGGCAGAACAGGGGCATCAGGTCCATGATCATGATCGAGAACAGGCACAGACCCAGCAGGCCGGGGCGCCGATTTCCCAGCTCGATCGTCGTTATGGGCGTGTCGGGCAGCGGAAAATCGTCCGTGGGCGAACGCATCGCGGAAGCCTACGGCTATCCATTCATCGAGGGGGACGCCCTGCATCCGCCCGAGAACATCAGGAAGATGTCCGAAGGCATTCCGCTGACGGACCATGACCGCTGGCCATGGCTTGAGGCGATCGGCCGTTTGCTGGCGGAAACCCCCGGGCCGGTCGTCGTTGCCTGCTCAGCGCTAAAACTCAGTTACCGGGAGAAGCTGCGAGAGGGCACGCCGAAGCGGCTGGCCTTCGTTCATCTTCATGGAGCCGAGGCGGTATTGGCGGAGCGGATGCAGCATCGCACCGGTCATTTCATGCCGACGTCCTTGTTGAAGACTCAGCTTGCGACCCTGGAGGATCCGACGGGAGAGGCGAACACGGTGACGATCAACATCGACCAACCGCTGGATGCGATCGTCGAGGAGGCGCTTGCCGCCCTCGGCAAGATGTAATCGCGCGCGCCGTAGGTTGATGCCTGTTCCACTTCGGTCGATGTCCGTCGAGGCAGAAGAACCCTCAAATCGCGGCCGCCGGATGAGCGAGGCTCGCGCCGACCACGAAGCATCGATCTGCCGTATGTGAGCCTTCCCCTTTTCAAATCGTGCTTGGCTGCCCGGCTCTTTGGAAGGAAATTAGCCAAGCGCGATGTTATCGTTCGCGGCAATGGTCGTGCGGCGTTACGATGCAGCGATGAGAATTGCACAGTGACCTTTGCGCGTCTGAAGCGACGCGCGGCGCTGTTGTGGTCGTGCTTCGGAAGTGCCTGCGAGGTCTGTTTCTGCTGGCGATGAGGAGATCGTAGGCAGGGGCATGCGGAGGAGAGGAAGACATGTATCAAGGTGGACTGAGTTTCGCCCTTGGCGATGACATCGACGCATTGCGCGACAGCGTACGCCGATTTGCGAGCGAGCGGATCGCGCCGCTTGCGGAAGAGACTGACCGGAACAATGCCTTTCCAGCGCAGCTCTGGCGGGAAATGGGAGAACTCGGTGTGCTCGGCATCACCGCCGACGAGGCCTATGGCGGTGCCGGCATGGGCTATCTCGCCCACTGCGTCGCCATGGAGGAAATCAGCCGCGCATCCGCCTCGGTGGGCTTAAGCTACGGCGCCCACTCCAATCTTTGCGTCAACCAGATCAACCGCAACGGCACGCCTGCCCAAAAAGCCAAATATCTGCCGAAGCTGATTTCCGGCGAACATGTCGGCGCGCTCGCCATGTCCGAACCGGGCGCCGGCTCCGACGTGGTCTCGATGGCGCTCAGGGCCGACAAGCGCGGCGACCGTTACGTGCTGAACGGCAACAAGATGTGGATCACCAATGGCCCGGACGCTGATGTGCTGGTGGTCTATGCCAAGACCGATCCGGCCGCCGGCCCGCGCGGCATCACCGCCTTTCTCGTGGAAAGGGGGTTCGCAGGCTTCTCGACCGGCGAGAAGCTCGACAAGCTCGGCATGCGCGGCTCCAACACCTCAGAGCTCATCTTCAGGGATTGCGAGGTACCGGAAGCAAACGTGCTCGGCGAGGTCGGCAGCGGCGTCAACGTGCTGATGTCCGGCCTTGACTACGAGCGGGTGGTGCTTTCGGCAGGCCCGCTCGGGATCATGGCGGCTTGCCTCGATGTTGTCGTCCCCTATCTCCATGAACGCAAACAGTTCGGCCAGCCGATCGGCGAGTTCCAGTTGATGCAGGGAAAGCTTGCCGACATGTATGTGACGATGAACGCGGCGCGCGCTTATGTGTATGCGGTGGCGGCAGCGTGCGATCGGGGCGAAACCGCGCGCAAGGATGCTGCCGGCTGTATCCTCTATGCGGCGGAAAAGGCGACCGCATTGGCGCTTGAGGCGATCCAGGCGCTTGGCGGCAACGGCTACACCAACGACTATCCGGCCGGCCGCCTGTTGCGCGACGCCAAGCTCTACGAGATCGGCGCCGGCACCAGCGAGATCCGCCGCATGCTGATCGGGCGCGAACTGTTTGCGGAAACGAAATAGCCGAACGGCGGCAGCCGTCTTTCGCGTGCAGGTCAAACCCCGTCCTTGAGGGCTTCATGACAATCCTGAGATCGCATATCTCGACATCCTCCGACGTTTATAAGACCAACCGTGCAGCCATGACGGACGCCATCGCGCCGATCGAAGAGGCGGTGCGGCTCGCCGTCAACGGTGGCGGCGAGGCGGCGCGGGAACGGCATGTCGGCCGCGGAAAGCTGCTGCCGCGCGACCGGGTCGCGTCCCTCATCGATCCGGGCACGCCCTTTCTGGAGGTCGGCGCCACCGCTGCGCACGGCATGTACAATGGCGACGCGCCGGGTGCAGGCCTGATCGCCGGCATCGGCCGGGTTGCCGGGCGCGAATGCATGATCGTCTGCAACGACCCGACGGTCAAAGGCGGCACATATTACCCGATTACGGTCAAGAAGCATCTGAGAGCGCAGGAAATTGCCGCCGAAAACCGGCTTCCCTGTGTCTATCTGGTCGATTCCGGCGGCGCCAACCTGCCGAACCAGGACGAGGTTTTTCCCGACCGCGAGCATTTCGGTCGCATCTTCTACAACCAGGCGAACATGTCGGCTGCCGGCATCCCGCAGATCGCCGTCGTTATGGGATCCTGCACGGCGGGCGGCGCCTATGTGCCGGCCATGTCCGACGAGGCGATCATCGTCGAGGGGCAGGGCACGATCTTTCTGGCCGGTCCTCCGCTCGTGCGCGCGGCGACCGGTGAAGTGGTCTCGGCCGAGGATCTCGGCGGCGCCGACGTGCACACACGGCTGTCGGGCGTCGCCGATCACCTAGCGCGTGACGACGCCCATGCGCTGGCGCTAGCGCGACGCGCGGTATCGGCATTGAACCGCGAGAAACCGTCGTCGGTGGAGCTTCGTACGCCTGAGCCACCGCTCTACGATCCGGAGGAAATCGCCGGCATCGTGCCCGCCGATCTCAGGACGCCCTATGAAATTCGCGAGGTGATCGCTCGGATCGTCGACGGGTCGCGTTTCGACGAATTCAAGGCCCGCTTCGGAACCACGCTCATCTGCGGCTTCGCCCACATTCATGGCATACCGGTCGGCATCGTCGCCAACAACGGGGTGCTGTTTTCGGAGTCGGCGCTGAAAGGGAGCCATTTCGTCGAGCTCTGCGCCCAGCGCAAGATCCCGCTGGTTTTTCTACAGAACATCACCGGCTTCATGGTCGGCCGCAAATATGAAACCGAGGGCATCGCCAAGCACGGCGCCAAGCTCGTGACGGCAGTGGCGACGGTGAAGGTGCCGAAGGTCACTATGTTGGTCGGCGGATCGTTCGGCGCCGGCAACTACGGCATGTGCGGGCGGGCCTTTTCACCGCGCTTCCTCTGGACCTGGCCGAACAGCCGCATATCGGTAATGGGCGGCGAACAGGCGGCCGGCGTGCTCTCGACCGTGCGCGGCGAAGCCATGCGTCGAGCCGGGACGCCTTGGAGCGAGGAGGAGGAAGCGCGCTTCCGGCAGCCGGTGCTCGATCTTTTCGAGCGGCAAAGCCATCCGCTCTATGCCTCGGCCCGGCTCTGGGACGACGGCGTGGTCGATCCGCGAAAAAGCCGCGACGTGCTCGGGCTGTCGCTGTCGGCCGCGCTCAACGCCCCGATCGAGGACACACGTTTCGGATTGTTCAGGATGTAGGAGGCCCGCCATGAAACGCGACAATATCAACGCGATCAACGCACCGCAGCCGCGTGGCGGCTATTCGCAAGCCGTCAGCCTCGAGAATTTTCAACGGCTGCTCTTCGTCAGCGGCCAGATTCCCATGACCTCCGATGACGTACTGCCGGAAGGCTTCGAGGCGCAGGCACGCCAGGTCTGGCTGAATGTCGATGCCCAGCTCAAGGCGGCCGGCATGACCAAGACCAATATCGTCAAGGTGACGACCTATCTCGCCGACAGAAACCATGTCCTGGCGAACCGTGAGATCCGCAATGACTATCTAGGCTCGCTGGCGCCGGCGATGACGGTCGTGATTGCCGGAATCTTCGATTCCGCCTGGCTCCTGGAAGTCGAAGTGGTGGCGGCGCAATAGAAGCGGAACCGAGGGGCATGTTTACCAAACTCCTGATTGCCAATCGCGGCGAGATCGCCTGCCGCATCATTCGCACCGCCCGGCGGCTCGGCATACGCACCGTTGCCGTCTATTCCGATGCGGACGGCGACGCGCTTCATGTGACGCTCGCCGACGAGGCCATACGGATCGGCCCGGCGAACGCCGCCGAAAGCTATCTCGCGATCGATCGCGTCATCGAGGCCGCGAGGGCCGTCGGGGCTGACGCTATCCATCCGGGCTATGGCTTCCTGTCGGAGAACGCCGATTTCGCCGAGGCGGTTGATGCCGCAGACATCGTTTTCGTGGGGCCGCCACCGGAAGCGATCCGGGCCATGGGGCTGAAAGACGCGGCCAAGGCGCTGATGGAGCAGTCAGGCGTGCCCGTCGTGCCGGGCTATCACGGCGACCGGCAGGATCCCGAATTCCTGGCGGCCCAGGCCGCGGAAATCGGCTATCCGGTGCTGATCAAGGCGCGCGCCGGCGGCGGCGGAAAGGGCATGCGCCGCGTCGAGCGGCGGGAGGATTTCGCTTCGGCACTGGAATCCGCGCAGCGAGAAGCGCACGCCTCCTTCGGTGACGGCGGGGTCCTGATTGAGAAATATCTGACGAGGCCCCGTCACATCGAGGTCCAGATTTTCGGGGATCGGCACGGCAATGTCGTTCACCTCTTCGAACGCGACTGCTCGTTGCAGCGACGGCACCAGAAGGTAATCGAGGAGGCGCCGGCACCGGGCATGACCGCGGAAGTGCGCCGCGCCATGGGAGACGCCGCCGTCAAGGCTGCGCACGCGATCGGCTATGTCGGCGCCGGAACAGTCGAGTTCATCGCCGACGTGACGAACGGCCTGTGGCCGGATCATTTCTATTTCATGGAAATGAACACGCGGCTGCAGGTCGAGCATCCGGTCACTGAGGCGGTTACGGGGCTCGATCTCGTCGAATGGCAACTGCGTGTCGCGGCCGGCGAGCGGCTGCCGAAAAAGCAGGGAGACATCAGCATAGACGGTTGGTCTTTCGAGGCGCGCATCTATGCCGAGGATCCGGCCCGCGGCTTCCTGCCGGCGACCGGCCGGCTGGCGCAGCTAAGCTTTCCGGACAATGCGCGCATCGACTCCGGCGTCACGCAGGGGGACGCGATAACGCCCTTCTACGATCCGCTGATCGCCAAGCTGATCGTGCATGGCGGGACACGGTCCGCAGCGCTCGCCCGGCTGCAGGCGGCGCTGAAAGAGGTCCGGATCGGCGGAACGGTTACCAATCTCGATTTTCTGATCAGGCTGACGGACGAACCGGATTTCCGCGCCGGCCGGCCGGACACGGGACTGATCGACCGGGCGGTCGAGCGGCTGGCGGCGCCGAGCGATCCCGACGATGAAGCGCTGGCGCTTGCGGCAATTGTCTCGACCGGCGTGCTCCAGCCGATTTCGTCCAACGATCCCTGGACGTCGCTCGGCTATTGGCAGATCTGGGGCGACGCGCACCGGACGGTTTCCATCGATCATGCGAACGGGCGTGCGGCCGTGACGCTCGCATTGCGCGGCCGTGATCAGTTCGCTGTACGTGCCGGCAAGAGCACCTTGCCGGTCCTTGTCCTCGAGCGCTTCGAAAACGGTGCGCGCCTCGAAGTGGCCGGACAGAGGCAAACGCTTCGTTTCCTGCGGCAGGGCGAGACGCTCACATTGTTTCTCAACGGCCGGAACTTGGTGTTCCATCTGCCCGACGCGTTGTCCGGTGGACACAGCGGGGAAATCGCGGATGACGAACTCGTCGCGCCGATGCCGGGCCTCGTCAAGATGGTCCGTGTCGGCGCCGGCGAGGCGGTCGCCAAGGGCCAGCCGCTGGTGGTGATGGAGGCCATGAAGATGGAACTCACGCTTTCGGCCTCGCGGCAGGGGACAGTCGCGAGCGTGCATGTGGCCGAGGGCACGCAGGTCAGCGAAGGAACTGTCCTTGTGACGCTCAGTGAGGAGGCCGCAGAGTGACAACGCCCGCAAGCGAACACGTGACGATCGTCGAGATGGCGCCGCGTGACGGCCTTCAGAATGAATCGCGGCTTGTCGACACCGACGACAAGATCCAGCTCGTCGATCTACTCTCGGATTGCGGTTTCGAGCGCATCGAGGTGACGAGCTTCGTCAGCCCGCGATGGGTCCCGCAGATGGCGGATGCCCCAGCGGTGATGGCCGGCATCACGAGGCGCGCTGGCATTCGTTACGCGGCATTGACGCCGAACATCAGGGGCTTCGAGGCCGCGCGCGCCGCGGGTGTCGACGAAGTGGCGATATTTGCCTCCGCCTCGGAAAGCTTCTCGCAGAAGAATATCAACTGTTCGATCGCCGAGAGCATCGAGCGCTTCCGCCCGGTCGCGGAGGCAAGCGTGCACGATGGAATTCCGATGCGCGGCTACGTCAGTTGCGTCGTCGAGTGCCCTTACGAGGGACCGATTGCGCCGGAGGCCACCGCCCGCGTCGCGCGCCTTCTTTTCGAACTCGGCTGCTACGAGATCAGGCGCGGGGACCCACACGGGGGCGGCGCACCGGCACCCGGGCGCACCCGGCCACTCCCTGTGC